>JANQNB010000023.1 GCA_028279755.1 Candidatus Nanoarchaeia archaeon | reverse complement strand
CAAGCAAGAACAGGTCTATAAGCAATTTCCACATCTTAAATTCTACGCAGAAACATTGCAGAAACTCTCCTTGACACGATTCCAGATCAAGCACGCCTGGTGCGGCATGGAAACGCTCTGCCTGGACTTCCTGCAGGAAATCGCAAAACGCATCGGCATTGATTTCCCAGTGTTCATGGAAAGCTACAATTTCACCGACACGATCGCGTTCTTGGAGAAAGGAAAGAAACTCACAGACAAAGAGATTGACCAACGCCGTACGTATTCAATTCTTCATTTCAAGAATAACACAATAAAATCTAAATTTGGAGATGACGCAAGCGAATACTTTGGCGACCTGTACAAGAAAGGCAAAGTTCTTTCTTCCTTACAAGGCCAAAGTGCCAACCCAGGCAAAGCACGCGGCCGCGTGCGGATCATTACTGTGGAAGACGCGAACACGTTCGCAGAGGATCTCAAACGCTTCCAGGATGATGAAATTCTCGTGACCACGATGACCTCGCCGATCATGGGCCCGCTCGCAGCCAAAGCAGCAGCCATTGTCACAAACGAAGGCGGAATCTGCAGCCACGCAGCGGTGCTGGCGCGCGAGTTCAGAATTCCCTGTATTGTGGGCACGCACGACGCCACGAGAGTACTCACAGATGGCCAAGAGATTGAAGTAGACGCAGATACAGGTCGTGTACACCTGCTCTAGCATAGCTTTATAAAGGAATTCGTGCTTCTGAGCAGTATGAGAACGAGCGCCTTGTTCAATAGCGTCCGAGCATCCGGCAGCTAGAATTCTCTCTGTTCTCAATGGCTATCCATTATTCTCTTTTCAATCCTTGGAGGTTATACTCATGGCATTTGTTCAGGATTTCACATGGAAACACGGCGTCACGGTCAAGGAATTGGTCGACAAATACGGTGCGATCGGCTATCAAAGCGTCGAACTGGCGCGAGCCAAAGACTCGATCGTTAAGATGAAGAAAGCTTCTTCGAAAATCTTCTTGACTTTCACAAGCAACATGGTCACTTCGGGTTTGCGCGGCTTCTTCGCGCAACTGATCAAGCTCGGCATGGCTGACGTTATCGTTACGACAGCTGGCGCGATCGAGGAAGACATCATGAAAGCGATGGGCGAGCGCTTTCCGATCGGCACGTTCAGCATGGACGATGTCGAACTCCACGAACGCGGCGACAACAGAGTAGGTAATTTAGTAATCACCAACGAAAGCTATTGCCAACTCGAGAGCAAACTTCTCCCAATGCTGGACAAAATATACTCAAAACAAAAAAGATTGACTGTTAGTGAGTTGTTGAAGGAGATTGGCTTGCAGTTGGAGGACGAGCACAGTATCTTGTACCAGGCGGCGAGACACAATGTCCCGATTTTCTGCCCTGGCATAACCGACGGCTCGCTGGGCTTCCATCTCTTCATGTACCAGCAGAAGCACGACGACTTCATCATCGACGTGGTGAAGGATTTCAAGAAGATTGTCTTGTGCACAAGCCACGACGACACGAAAGCTGTGATCGCTCTTGGCGGCAGCATCAGCAAGCACCACGCTATCCTTGCTTGTTTACTCAATGGCGGTGCGCGCTACGCAGTCTACATGACGACCGCGCGTGCAACCTCGGGAAGTATGAGCGGCGCAACCACGAACGAAGCGAAGAGCTGGGGCAAGGTCCAGGATGACAGCGACGTCGCGACTGTGATCGGCGATGTTACCATAACCTTCCCGATCGCGATGATCGCAGCTTTGGAAGAGCTGCAAGCAGAGGGGTTGATCGATGGCTAAGTTTGTCCTGAGCAAAAGCAAGATGCTTGCGCAATACGAGACAGTCAAGAAACACTGCGACGAAGTAAGTTACAGCGCGAAAACCAACTACGAAGTTGCAGAATTGATAGAAGAATTGACTGACTGCACGTTCAACCTGCATTTCGCCGCTGAAGTCGACAGGATCAAGGACAAATCACGGATCTGGTTCTTCCCCCAGGGATGGAATGAAAAAGAAGTACAGAAACTCATAGAAAAGGGCGTGAAGAATTTTGTCCTTGACAACGAAAACGACCTCAAAGTTCTCCTCCAAAACCTTAACACCCCTGTTAAGCTACTCCTTCGAATCAAACTCAAGGAACGAAGTATCCACACAGGGAAATATTTTGTCTATGGAATGAAAGCTCAGAAAGTGAATGAACTAGTGAATACGTTGAAGGACAATAAGTACATTGACCAACTCGGCGTACACTTCCACAGAAAAAGCCAAAACATTAGTGAATGGAACTTACTATACGAACTTGAACAAATTCTTACTCCAAATACTCTCAAAGCGATCGATATTCTCGACATCGGCGGTGGACTTCCCATCGCGTACAAGAACTTCGAAGCGAAAGTCCATGATCGCATCTTCAACGAATTCATGAAATTGCGGGACTGGGTCAAGAAAAACGACGTCAAGCTCATCATCGAGCCTGGACGGTTCATCGCCGGGCCAGCGATCTCGCTGCACACGACAGTGAAGAACGTCTACGACGACACGATCGTTGTCGATGCGAGCGTGTACAACGCAGCGATCGACACCTTTGTCGTGCACCACAAGCTCTTGGTCAAGGGAGAGCAGGAAAATGGGAATGCATACACAATCAAAGGATTCACACCATGCTCTGCTGACATCTTTAGGTATAGGGTGTATTTAGGTACTGTTGCTCCTGGCGACATCATCGTCTTCGAGAATGCAGGCGCTTACAACTTCACGACTGATTTTTGCTCCTTGCCGAAATTGCCAACAGAGGTGGTCGAATGACCTGGATGCGGCTGCCAGCGGAGTATACAGGACCAAAATCAAAATTCGCAATCCTCCCAATCCCCTACGAGAACAATCCGACGTATGGCGACGGCGCGAGCAAAGGCCCGGACGCGATCATCAAAGCGAGCGAACACCTCGAATACTACGACGAGCAATTCGACTGCGAACCCTTCATCGAGGGAATACAGGAACAAAAACCCCTCAACACCCAAATCCTTAACTCTGCGAAACCAGAAGAAGCTATCGCTGCGATTTCAGATGCGGTTAAGGGTTTAGGTGATACATTTGTTCTGAGCCTTGGAGGAGATCACGCGATAACCATAGGTACGGTGAAAGGACTTGAGGAAAAACACAAGGATTTCTCAGTGCTCATCCTTGATGCTCATTCCGACTTCCGCTACAGCCGTGGCAACCAGTACAACCACGCCTGCGTCGCGCGGCGAATTGTCAACAATCACAAGGTCGGCATCATCGGTGTGCGCGCACAGGACGTCGACGAAGCAAAGGAGGCCAAGGAAAACGAAAACGTCCAGATCCTCAAGGCGCATGAGTACGATGAAAAGGGAGTGGACAAGATTTTGGAGTTTTTAGGGGATAAAGTTTACCTTTCAATTGATGTCGATGTCTTCGATCCAAGCTTCATCAGGAACACGGGAACGCCAGAGCCTGGTGGATTGTCCTGGGATGTGGTGATTGGGATTCTGGAGCAGGTCTTTTCCACAAAAAACGTCATCGCTGCTGACATCGTCGAGTTCGCACCGCATGGAGAAGAACACAATTACAGAGCAGAAGCCTACACCTTAGCGAAGCTCGCGTATAAGCTCATGGCATTGCACACAAGGAAATAATAATTTTCTATATGGAAATAATTTAAATTACTACTATTAAATGGTAAAAATAGAAACCTTTATATATTCTATCCACTCTCATTTTTCCATGCAACTACGCCAGTACACTGCATCGAGACAAGGAAGGCGTGCGGAATCAATCATTGTATTGGGGTACCGTGGAAATGGCCTAACTGCTCACGGTCGCAGAATTTTTGATAATCTGAGTCTTCGTATTGGTAGTGTGGTGGCAGAATCATACACGTGCAATCCTGAAGCCAAAACTGAGCATGGAAAAGCTGATGCACGAGGTAAGAAGCCAGCGTTTATTGACTATGTTACCAACAAGATGTTACGTCTTGGTAGAGATGTCACTGCTGTTCCTGTGATTCGTGAAGTCGAAAAGGGCTTCGGGTACAGACATATGATACCCACCGTCGCAGCGACTGTTCTTTCCGTCCAAGAAGGTTGGGAGAAGAGCTATGAGCCGGGTAGCTCCGAATGGGTGGAGCAGCAGCAGAAACGAGAATCTTCGACTGTGCATCGCTTACTGCATCGTCTCTCTCAGAGCGAGTCAATTAGGCCTGTTAAGGAGCGCATGAACGACATAGCTATCCACGTGACTAAAAAAGTGCTCAAGCCTGGAAGGATGAGCAACCTTCTTGTTGTTGTCCCTGAAGGTCAGATGGACCATCTCGCGGACCGTCTACGCGAAGATCTAGGAGTGTGGGGTGTCGAATTGTCAGAAGATCCCGCAATCAAGGTTCCCTATGACAATTTTCATCAGGCGTTTGCGGCTTCAGTCATAGGCTCGCGAAGCCCCCCTCCAAATACGGGGCTAGATCTTCGATAGTTTCCTCACTGATTTCTGTGCATAAGGAGTTACCTTTATAAACCCCTCCTTGTTCTCGCAGCGCTATGATCATCCCGATCCGATGTTTCAGCTGTGGCAAGCCGGTTGCGCATCTCTGGAAAGAGTACCAGGAGAAGACCGCAAAAGGCGATGACAAAGCAAAAGTCATGGACAACCTGGGCCTGAAGCGCTACTGCTGCCGCGCACTCTTCTTGGGCCATGTCGATCTGATAGATACTGCTGCCTCGTTCAAGAAAAGCTAGTTTTCTTCTAACGGATACCCGTTATATACGCGATAAATATATAAATGAAAAATTTGAGATTGTGCTGAGAGGTGGTGGAGATGAACTCTCGGCTCTTGATACTTTCTATGATTCTACTGTGCAGCATCAGCATTGTCTCAGCAGCAGTCAATCTCGTCGTGACCGCGCCGACAGCAGGCACGAACATGACCGGCCAGTACGGGATCAGCTTCACGTTCGACAACAACGCGAACGTGACGATCGAATTCTACAACGGCACTGGCTGGCAGACGATCAATACGAGTACGAACGCCACAGGAGCGCCGTACACGTACACGTTCGACACGACAGCGTATGCTGACGCCGTGAACTACGAGATCAACATCACGGTGACGAACTACAGCAACGCGACAGACATCGAGACAAGCAACATCGCGAACCTCGGTATCGACAACACTGCGCCAAGCGTGAACCTGCTGAACTCGAGCGGGACCACGACCAACCAGACGCCGACGATCAACTTCAACTACACAGACTCGATCGCTCCGACAGCGAACTGTACCCTGTATTTCGACGGCACTGACTATGGCACGAACAGCTCGACAGACAACAACACAAACTCTGCCATTGTCGTGAACACGACGCTTGCGGACGGCGCTTACACTGTCTATGTGAACTGCACTGACAGCGTCGGGCTTGTTGGCCAGAGCAGCAGCATCACGGTCACGGTGGACACGACAGGGCCGATCATCACCGAGCTGGCTTCTGGCTCGATCACGTCAAGCCAGGCGACGATCACCTGGACCACGAACGAGGATGCGAACTCCACGGTCCTGTATGGCGTAACAACCGCGCTGGGCAACCGCGAGGGAGCGGCAGCATACACAACCGGCCATTCCATCAACCTGAACGGCCTCTCGGCGCGTACCCTCTATTACTACAACGTCACGAGCTGCGACCAGCTCGGGTTCTGCAACACGAGCGCCCAGGGACAGTTCACGACTGCAACAGCCAGCGGCGGTGGCGGTGGCGGCGGTGGCAGTCCGCCAGGCCTCAGCGCTGAGCCAACACGCGTCACATTGTGGCAGTACGGCCGGTACTCGTTCCAGGGCACTGACCGCAAGGTCCATGACATCAGGATCAGCTCCATGACCGAGACGAGCGTGACTTTTCTCATCTCGAGCAGTCCTGTCGAAGTGACCTTGAACCTTGGCGAATCAGTGAACATCGACCTTACCCAGGACGGAGAGCCTGAGTTCTACATCGAGCTTCTCTCCATCGACAGGCAGAGCGTCGATTTCAATCTTGGCCTGCCGCCAGAGGACGAGGAAGTGATCGAAGGCATACCGGTCGTGGAGGAAGAGGAAACCTCTCCGGAACCTGAAGTCGTTCCAGAGCCTGAGCCGGCTCCAGAACCAGCGCCACCTGTGGAAGAGCCAGCACCGGTCGTCGAGCCAGAGCCTGAAGAAGAGAGCAGCAAGGCATGGGTCGGCATCGTCATCGTGCTCGTCGCCGCCTTCATCGCATTCCTGGTATGGGCGGTCAAGACTGAGAAGATCGGCATGAAGTAAAACGGTTTTTACCTTCTTCTTTTTCTCGGTTTTCTTGTGATCATCTGCCGCTTGGCTTTCTTCGGCTCAGGCTTGCGCAACTCATCGACCTTGACCACGTTCTCGATCCGGGAGTCCGAGCCCTTTGGAGCTTCGCGGGTGCTGCGCACCATGAAATACAAGAGGGAACCAAGAATGATCAGGAAGACTATTGTCAGGATCACGACAAGAATGGAGTTTGAATCGACATCGCCTTCAAGCTCAGTATCGACAAGCTCTTCATCACCAAGCATTGGTTCAGGTGTGGTTGTGTCATTCACTGATTGATTCTCTGGTTCTGGAGGCGGCAGTGCTGGTTCATCAACAGTCTCATTCACTGTTTCATTGATGGTCTCGTTGACTTCCGCTTCGATCAGCGCGTTGTAGAACGACAGCGTTCCGGTATTCCGTTCGACTGAGGTCAATTTCATCACCAGTTCGATCTCGCCGTCCTCGTCGATGTCCATCTCGTGCTCGCCGCCGATGGGGATGGACAACCGTGCCCGTGTCTGCATGTCTTCGAATTCCCAGCGATCGCTCCACCGGTTCTTCATGAACAGCTCATGCTTCAGATCAAGTCCTGTCGGTCCTTTGCCATAGATCACGACGATCTGATCGTTCTGCCCGACGCCCTCAATGACCGTTACCTCAGCATCAGCTTCGTCGTAATAGAAGGTCCACGCGATGCTGCCGCGCAGGAAACCGTTGCGGTCCTCGACCTCGGCAGCGCTCGCCGCAGTAAGGAGCATGAGCACGATGCACACCCAAGCGATGATTTTCATATTAATCCTCTCAACATCACTCCCTTAAATAATTGACGCACCACTATATTTTTAAAGGGGTATTTGTCAGAACAGGAGAGGTGGGAAGCGTGAAGAAACTTGTTATACCAGTGATACTCGCCCTGCTGTGTGTCTTCTTCGTGCTCAGCGCGATCAGTCTTGATGTCTCGACGCCGAGCATGGGCGGCCAGGTGCTGACCAACAACTACAACATCACCTTCAATTTCACGCCTTCCTATTCCGGAAGCGCGAACGTTACCATCACCTGGCATAACGGCACCTCTAATGTAATCAACTCGTCGAGCAATGCCGTCACGCCATACACATATGTCTTCGACACCTCGACCCAGGGTGACAGTTTCCAGAAATACAACCTCACGATCCTCGTCATGAACGGGAGCAACGCGAGCGACAACGCCTCGATCATCAGGTACAACCTCACGATCGATAATGATCCCCCAAGCGTGAACCTGCTCAACACGAGTTTCAACACCACGAACAGCACGCCGAGCGTCAGCTTCAACTACACAGACGTGGCAAGCCCGAACACGACTTGCACGATCTACTTCAACGGCACGGGTTCGGGAACGAATGGCACGGTCCTGAACAACACCAATACCGTGCTCATCGCCTCGACGCAGGATGATGGCAGCTATGTCGTGTACATCAACTGCACCGACCTTGGCGGCAATGAGCAGAACAGCAGCAACATCACGGTCGGCGTCGACGCCTACGCGCCGGTGCTGAGCGTGAACCTGAGCAATGGCAGCGACGTCCCTTCGACATACAACCTCACTGGAAACGCGCCTGACGCTGGCAGCTTCCTCTCAGTCGTGAGGATCAGCATCAACGGCACCTACCAGGGCAACGCGACCATCAACAACACGAGCTGGAACTACACCGTGACTGGCGGCGAAGGCAATGTGCACAACGTCACGATCAACGCGACCGACGCGAACGGCAACAGCAACCTGACGACCATCTACAACATCACCTTGGACGACACGCCGCCAGTGATCAGCGCGATCGACAGCGGCGACCCGGACACGACCCAGGCGACGATCACCTGGACGACGAACGAGCCCGCCAATTCGACAATCAACCGCGGCACCAGCACTTCGCTGGGTCTTCGCCAAGGATCTGCGACTTTAGTCACGAGCCATTCGGTGAATCTGAACAATCTGCAGTCAGGCACGACCTATTATTACAATGTCACGAGCTGCGACGAAGCCGGCAATTGCAACACGAGCGGGCCGAACCAGTTCACGACCGACACCTCAAGCGGTGGCTCGACAAGCGGCGGCGGCAGCTCGACGAGTACGCCGACATTATCCAGCAGCCCGATCCAGACCATCATCTCCACAGCAGGACGCTACTCGTTCCAGGGGCCTGACAAAAAGATCCACGACATCACAGTTGTTGATCTCGGCACTGACAGCGCCACTCTGCGGATCGAGAGCGACCCGATCGAGGTCACGCTGAATGTGGGCGAGTCGACAGAAGTAGACATCACCGGCGATGGCGAACTGGATCTGTACGTTTCTCTGGTGAGTGTTGGCGCGACGACTGCAACAATAAAAGTCGGAGCGCCGCAGAGCACGGACGCTGATGACAGCGACGATGACACAGACACAGGAGATGACACCGACGACACGCCAACACAATCGAATGAAACGACGGACGAAGACCTCGACCTTGTCGATGAACCGCCAGCGCCTGTCGAGGAAGTGAACGAAACCGAAGAGCCTGGCGATGCGTTGGTCGACGAAGTTGACAAGAAAGGCAGCCTTTGGGTCTGGGTGCTCATCGGCCTCATCCTGATCTTCGGCATCCTCTTCTGGTGGGCTGTCGAGAGCCGCCACATCGAGTTCGACTAGCGTCGATACTTTTATAAGACGTCCTCAGCCTCTGTATTCTCATGGCAGAACGCCTTAACCTCAAGGAACTATCGGTCAAATGGCAGGCCAAATGGGCTGCTGCAGAGCTCTTCAAGACAGAGGATCCACTCACCAGCGCAAAAGAGACCTATTACTGCCTAGAGATGTATCCATATCCTTCTGGCTACCTGCACATGGGCCATGTCAGGAATTACTCGTTAGGCGACGTGAAGGCGCGCTTCGAACGCATGAAAGGCAAGAACGTCCTGTATCCGATGGGCTACGACAGCTTCGGCTTGCCGGCAGAGAACGCCGCGATCCAGGACGGTGGCCATCCGCATGACGTGACTGAGAAGAACATCGACGGCATCAAGCAGCAGCAGAAGCTCATGGGGATCAGCTATGACTGGAGCCGTGAATTCGCGACAAGCCATCCTGACTATTACATATGGAACCAGTGGTTCTTCCTTAAGATGTTCGGGAAAGGCCTCGCGTACAAGAAAGGCGGCCTCGTCAACTGGTGCCCGAAGTGCAACACAGTCCTGGCGAACGAGCAGGTCATCGGCGACGGCGTGTGCTGGCGCCATGAAGACACTGAGGTCGAGCAGAAGGAGCTCGAGCAATGGTATCTCAAGATCACCGACTACGCTGACGAACTCCTGGCTGACATCGACAAGCTCGAGCACTGGCCTGATCGTGTGCGCACGATGCAGCGCAACTGGATCGGACGCAGCGAAGGCATTGATATCCACTTCCCGCTTGATGGAACAGATAAAATTCTACCAGCCTACACAACGCGCTGCGATACGATCTACAGTGTCACCTTCGTCGTGATCGCACCAGAACACCCGCTTGTCATGGAACTGTGCAAAGGGACGCCACAAGAGGAAGAAGTCAAGCGCGTGGTGAAAGAGATCAGGAAGCAGACCGAGATCGAGCGCACCAGTCCTGAAGGCAAGGACAAGATCGGCGCGTTCCTGGGACGATACGCGATCAATCCTGTGAACGGCGAAAAGATCCCGATCTGGGTTGCGAACTTCGTCATGATGTATGGCACTGGCATTGTCATGGCAGATGCGCACGACCAGCGTGACTTCGAGTTCGCGCAGAAGTATGATATTCCGCTCAAGTTCGTCATCAGCGACGACGGACTGCCGATCGACGCGAGCAAAGCCTCGCGCGCCTATCTCAACGACGGCACGCTTTTCGACAGCGGCGAGTGGAGCGGCATGAATAACCGTGAAGCATTGCCGGAGATGACAGACTGGCTGGAAAAGAAGAAATGGGGGGAGAAACAGGTCAACTTCAAGCTCCGCGACTGGCTGATCTCGCGACAACGGTTCTGGGGCACGCCCATCCCGATTATCTACTGCGACGATTGCGGTACAGTCCCGGTTCCTGAAAAAGACCTGCCGATCGAGCTGCCGAAGCAGGCTGATTTCCAGGCAGGCGGCAACCCGCTCGCGACAGTCGAGGAATTCGTCAACACCACATGCCCGACATGCGGCAAAGCTGCCAAGCGCGAGACTGACACCATGGACACGTTTGTCGATTCGTCCTGGTACTTTCTCCGCTTCTGCGATCCCGGGAACGCGAAAGAAGCCTTCAACAAGAAGATCACAGAGAAGTTCATGCCAGTCGACCAGTACATCGGCGGGATCGAACACGCAGTCCTGCATCTCCTCTATGCACGTTTCTTCACAAAGGTCGCGCGCGACCTGAAGATGATCGATGTAGATGAACCTTTTGCCAGGCTCCTGACGCTGGGCATGGTGACAAAGGACGGCGCCAAGATGAGCAAGAGCATCGGCAATACGGTCGACCCTGGCGAGATCATTGACAAGTTCGGGCCAGATACTGCGCGCTTGTTCATCCTCTTCGCGGCTTTGCCGGACAAGGAGCTGGAATGGAGCGATCAGGGTGTAGAAGCCTCGCATAGGTTCCTGCAACGCGTTGCAGCATTGCCCAACGAGGTGACATACGCCGATGGCCCGACAAAGCACGACACCTATGTCCAGAGCAAGCTGCACAGCGCGATCAAGGGCGTCACCACAGAGTTCGAAAACCTGCGCCACAGCATGGCGATCCAGCATCTGATGGAACTTGTCGGCGTGCTCCAGAAATACAAGGAAGGCGAAGTGCACAAGAGCCTGTGGGACGACGCGCTCGAAGCGTTGATCAAGATGCTGAGCCCTGTCGCGCCGCACCTCTGCGAGGAGCTCTGGGCAGGGCTCGGACATGACAGCTTTGTCAGTGTCGCATCCTGGCCCGTGCATGACGAGGAGAAGATCAACAAGCACGCCGAAGCCGCAATCGAAGCGGTCGACGCGCTCGAGACCGACATCCGGACAGTCTTGAACCTCGCCAATATCACGCCCAAGAAGATCACCTTGTTCGTTGCAGAGCCGTGGAAATTCGACTTCGCGCTCCTGATGAAGGAACAGCTCGAGCAGACGGCTGATCCAAAAGAGATCCTCAGCGCGATCATGAGCTCGCCCTTGAAGCAATACGGCCAGCAGATCACCAAGCTCGTGCCCGCCATCCTCAAGGACCGGAGCAAGCTTCCGGAATACCTGATGCAGCAGGAAGAAGAGAGCAAACTCTACGAATCCTTCACCCAAGAACTTGGCGAACGCTTCAACTGCGACGTCATTGTTGAGCAGGCAGCAGACAGCAAGGAAGCCAAAGCAAAGCAGGCCATGCCTGGAAAGCCCGCCATCCTAGTCGCGTAGTTTCACGACGCCGTTCTCACCCTTGTTTTATATGTTTTTCAACACAACCTTTTAAAACGAGGCTGGCTCGCTTGCTCGCATGGGGCGGAAGAAGCGGCGCCATGCCAAGCGGCAGGCGCACCATGCCAAGGCGGCAGAGCATAAGACTGCGCATGTCAACAAGGAGCGCGTGCTTGCAGCGCAGCGGCGCAAGCGCAAGGTGCTGATCACCTGGAGCTTCATCATCGTCGCAGTATTGTTTGTCGGCTTCCTGATCTACGGGCTCATCCCGAAACCGAGCCCGTATGTTGATTTCGCCTTATGCGTGACTGAATCAGGCGCAGTGGTCTATGGCACTGACTGGTGCGACAATTGCCAGAAACAAAAGCGGCTGTTCGGCACTGCGTTCAAGCACATCATGTACGAGAACTGCGATTATGGCAAGGAGTGCGATGAGCAGGGCGTGGTCGCGTACCCGACCTGGATCTTCGCTGATGGCGAACGCATGCGCGGCTGGCAATCGCTGGAAGTGCTTTCAGAAAAAACAGGATGCTCACTACCCGAGGGGGTGTAATGTATGGGAAATAACTGGTTGCAGACAGGCATCATCGTCCTGTGTGCATTGCTCGTGATCAACATCGTCGGACTGATCGGATTGCAGCTCGACTACACGCCGAAAGAGACGTCGACAGCGAGTGACTCAGCAGTGGACTTGCTGCTCGTTGTCAACTCCGATTGCACTGACTGCTTCGACGCGTCGCAGTACGAACCAGAGCTCACTACGCTGGGTGTCGAGTTCGGCGCGGTCGAGACTGTCGAGTTTGACAGCAGCGCCGGCAAGAAGGCAGTGAAGAAGTATGACCTGACCAGGATCCCTGCGCTTGTGATGAGCGACGAGCTTGCGCAGTACGAGACCATCAGCGGTGCCTGGAGCCGCATCGGCACGGTCGCCAAGGACGGCTCGTACATCCTGCAAGGGAGCCCGCCGCCGTTCTACGACCTTGAGGAAGAGCGCGTGCGCGGCTTGGTGAGTGTCATCTATCTTGACGACGCGTCCTGCGAGGCCTGCTACGATCCGCAGGTGCACAAGCAGATATTGGCGCGCCTGGGCATGGGTTTTGAAGAGGAGCGTGTCGTGGACATCGCGTCTGAAGAAGGCCAGGGCCTGCTCAGCCAGTATGACATCACTGCTGTGCCGACCATCCTGCTGCGTGGCGAAGCCAGCCTCTACCCCTCGTTCGACGGGCTCTGGCAGTCTGTCGGCCGCTCAGACGAGGACGGCACCTATGTGTTCACAAACCTGCCAGCGCTGGAACAGCCGTACAAGGATCTCAGTTCCGGCCTGGTGATGGGTGCATCATAAACCTTTTCGATTTTCTTTCCTTAATTTCCGTGTAATTTCTCCTCAAATGTGAATTTGAATTCACAAAACAAATAATTTTATATATGAAACCCTTCTTTGATTTTCAAAACAGATATTTTTCGGGGTGAACCTCATGGGAAAACACATTATCATCGCACCGGTCGGCGGCGAATCCGACACGATCTTCCTCGGCATCAAGGAATTCCCGACCGAGCGCGTCGTGCTCATCGCAGAACCAGACCATCTCCGAGAAGCGGAAAGCATCAAGGCGGATCTCGAACGCTTCAAGATCCCGACACGCGTCGAGCGGGTGAAAGGCCCGATCTGGGAAGAGCTCTTCAGGATCGTGCACGACATCACCGAGCACACGCCGAAAGAGACAGAAGTCATCATCAACGTCGCCTCCGGCCGTGGCATCACGAACTGCGCCGCGACCAGCGCGGCTTTTGTCAACGGCGTGAAGGCGTTCGGCATGACTGACGAGGGCCAGATCATGGTCTTGCCAGTCCTGAAGTTCAGCTATTACAAGCTGCTCAGTGACAGGAAGATGAAGCTGCTCATGCTTCTCGGAGAGCCTGATTGCTGCAGCTCGCTCGAGAACCTGAGCCAGCGGGCGAAGATGAGCCTGTCGCTGGTGAGCTATCACATCAACGGCAACCTCAAGAGCGAAGGCCTGAAGCAGCTCGGCCTGGTCGAGACCAAGGACGTCGGCGGCCGGATCCACGTCGAATTGACAACCCTGGGCAAGCTGCTCCTGAACGGCTATGTGTAAAGCTTTTTATTCCCCTTGCTTTTCTCATTGGACATGCCAGCGAAGAAGCTCGCCAAGATCGAGCCGAAGAAGATCGCAGCAGACGAGCTTAAGGACGCGAAAGCGCCAGAGTCCGAATGGAAAGAGAATGTCATCGCGATCACCATCTTTGTCGTGATCGTGCTCGGCATCCTCGCGTTCTACAATGGCTGGTTCACGAGCGACGAGCCGGAAGCGCCAGCAGACTTCCGTTACGACGTCGGCGTCGATGACGATGCGATGCTTGGCGATCCCAATGCCCCGGTGACGATCATCGAGTTCAGCGATTACCTCTGCCAGGCATGCGCGCACTTCCATGTGAATACCTTCGACCAGCTCAAGGCCAGCTATATCGATACCGGCAAAGCCAACTTTGTCTTCCGGGATTATCCGATACAAGAGCTTCATTCGCAGACGCTTGACGTCGCCGCAACTGTCAACTGCGCTGGGGAGCAAGACCGCTTTTGGGAGTTCCACCACGCGTTCTACGAGCAGCAGGCGAGGATCAGCGAACAGCTTGTGAACGAGACTGCGCTGGCGAACGGGGTGAACATGACTGTGCTGAACGAGTGCCGCGCGAGCAGGCGCCAGCACCAGGAAGCGGAGCGCGACGAACAGCACGGCCTGCTCCGCGGCGAGGTGACGAGCACGCCCACATTCTTCATCAACGGGGTCAAGATCATCGGCAGCCAAAGCTACGAGACCTTTGCGGAAACCATTGAGGAAGCGTTGGAAAAAGTATAAATAGGCCAGGGGCGATAAGGACACTTATGAGAGCTGTCCTGGTGTCTGTGCTGACCATCCTTCTCATCGCGTGCACTGCTCCGCTTGACGATGGTGATGACATTGAGGATGTCAAACGCCAATCCTTCATCGAGGATCTCACGACGCAGAACAATGCGTTACGCGATCAGAATATCCGCCTGCAGGAGCTGCTCCTTGAGCAGCAAGCCTGTCAGCAGCAGCACAACGACAGCCTTGAGACCTGCCTCAACCGGATTGAGGTGTGGGAAGCGCGGCGCTGGGACGTGCCCAGTCCTGCAGATCGGCTGCCTATAGAGAACATACGTGTCTATGAGGACCGAGTGGTGCTGAATATCAGCGGCGCGATGCCGGTCATCCTTGCAGACACCAACAGCATGGATCCGATAGCAGATACTGACGCGACCATCCTCGTGATCAGACCGATGAGCATGCGCGACATCCACATCGGCGACATCGTCGGATACCGTTGCCAGAATTGCGACGATCGGCTCGTGATGCATCGCGTGGTTGGGATCACCCAGGACAATCAAGGGGTGCGCTATACGCTCAAAGGGGATAACAATCCGGAACCTGATGCTGAGCAGGTCAGTTTCGAGCAGATCGAGACGCTTGTCGTCGGCATCATTTACTAAAACTATAAAAGCTACAGAATCAGGGCAGGAACAATGAAACGACACCACCTCGCTATCGCTGTTGCGCTGGCTGTCATCATTCTCGTGGGCCTCGGATATACAGGGTATGTCACCTTCCACGAAACCGAGCAGGGCGTCGTCGTCGGGGACGCGGTTATTCAGACGAGTGAACTGAAGGAGTGCTGTCTCTTTGAAGAAGACGGGAAAGGAAAGACCTGTTCTGTGATCGCGCCCTATGACTGCAGCTATTGCAGCGAATTCTGCTAACCGCCAGTTTCTTTGTTCATCTGCTCTTCGAGCTCCTTGATGCGCTTGCGGATTTTCTGCACCAGCCAGTGCTTGTCGCGTTCATCTTTGATTGAGTTGTACAGCACCTCGTCTTCGAGCACGTCAAGAATCCACTGCGCAAAATCATTCCGGTTCTCTCCGACATGGTACTGGAACACATCGTCGTTCGTATGCTCGATGGTGTCGACGAGCTGATAGAGGTTGAGGGCTCGCGTGCTGTTGCAGAACCAGAATGCCTTGTCGCCCGGAACATCATTCAGGGTTTTGATGAACATGTCTCACCTCTGGCGGGACTTATGGCTGCTGCACTATAAAAAAATTCCCTCTGGACAGTATCCACTCGCGAATGATAAGAACTCTTTATATACTATATTTCGTCCTCTTTGTGCCTGAGGGGGTACAGTGCTGAGGATCGACCTACATACCTTGCCGTCAGACTTCTCGCAACTGAGCGATCAGCTCAAGAACATCCAGCTCAGCGAGCCGCCAAGCTTCGCGAGCTATCTGCCAGACTATGACACCTTGTACAGCTTGGCAGGAAAATACGCTGGCATCTCCAACTTCGTCATCATCGGACGCGGGGGCAGTGTTTCCGGCTTCCGCGCTTTGTACACAGCATTGGCACGCTACCGGACCACGAAACGCGTGTACATCGTCGACACTGAAGACCCGACGTACATCAACTATGTCAGGAGCCGATGCTTGCCTGATGACACCCTCGTGCTCGTGATCAGCAAGAGCGGGACGAACGTCGAAGTGATCGAGAACTTCCTCTGCTTCCAGGAATATCGCAAGCTCATCATCACCGAGAACATCGAAGGCGGCCTGCACCAATTGGCCAAGGTGAAGGAGCTCGAGCAGGTTCGCCATCCATCTATCGGCGGCCGTTTCTCGGTCGGCACAGAATGCGCGATGGTGCCAGGCGCGCTCATCTACATCGACGTCCGCTCATTCGTGGACGGCATGCACGCGGTCTTCCGGCAGTGCCATCCCAAGAAAGGCATTGACAAGAATCCTGCCTTGCGCTTGGCAGCTGCGTTACTGCTCGCAGAACAGCAAGGCTTCACTGAAGTCTACGCGCCGATCTACAGCAAGCCCTTGGCTGGCAGCATCGAACTCTGGACCCAGCTCATGCACGAGAGCGTGTGCAAGCAGGGCAAGGGCCAGACCTATCTGTTCACTGAAGGCAGCGAATGCCATCATCACAGCAACCAGAAATTCTTCGACGGTCCGCACCGCATGGTCGGCTTGTTCACGCGCGTGGAGCAAGCAGAGTCAGAGTTCACTCTGCCTGAAGATCAACAACTGTCCGGGTTGCACGTCAAAGAGCTTGAGCTCGCCGCTCTCTCCGGAGAGCGGTTGAGTGACGCTCTGTACGCAGACTATCATGGTATCAAGGGCGCTGCCGACGAGATGAAGATCCCGAATGCTACGATCGCTGTGGACATGCTCAATCCTGGAACGCTGGGCGAGCTCACTGCATTCTGGATGTATGTGGCGGTCTACAGCGCGTGGCTGCGTCATCTTGACCCCTTTAACCAGCCAGGCGTGGAATTGAGCAAGCAGATCGCGTTGCAGGAACGGTTGGATATGGCGGAGAAACGCCATAAGAACTAACCCTGTTCCGTAAATCTTCCGAGAATTCCGGCAATATTCTTATTAAACCAGAACGCATCGCTGCTATATGGAAGCGAGATACGAATCTCACGATCCACCTGTGCATCTCCCTGGTTTCGAACACCCACTCCGTCGTTTTCCCTCTGGCGAACCATTCACACCAGCATACCTCGCGCTCGGCAGAGAAGAACAGGCGCGACACATGCGCGCCGCATACCTCGAAACACTCAGAGAAGCGCCTGACATTCTTTCTATCTAGCCCTACATCCAAATGCGCTGGCCTCGTTTGAGGCCTTTCCAAGCCTAGCAAAGCTTTATAAATGATCGAGGGCCACATAAAAAGCAGCGCTCGGTGGTGACTCGTGGCTCTCAGCAGCTATTTCCTCAACCCAGCAGGCCTAGCAACAGCAGTCGTACTCATACCCTTCCTGCTCCTTTATCTGATCAAGCCGAAACCCAAGCACGAGACCATTCCCAGCCTGCTCTTCATCATGAAAGACGTGGGCAAGAGCAACATCAACAACTTCTTCAGGAACTGGCTCAAGGACCTGCTCTTCCTGCTCCACCTCCTGCTCCTGCTCGTGCTCATCGCAGCAGTAGCCAAGCCATACATCAACGTGCCGCGCACCTTTCTCGCAGACCAGACCGTGATCCTCATCGACACGAGCGCCTCGATGCAAGCAGGCGACCGCTTCGACCAAGCAGTAACGCTCGCAGAGGACAACCTCGGCAAGGAGAACACGATCATCACCATCACAGAAGCGCCGACTATTGTCGTCGAGCGGGTTTCGTCAGGCAGGGCAAAGGAAGCTTTACGAACTCTCGAACCGACAGACACCGCAACCAGTATCAGCGACGCCCTGGGACTCGCCTCGGGTTTCGCAGGAGCGGGCACGCGCGTGGTCGTGCTGAGCGATTTTGTCGCCACAGCTGGGGACCGCGATTATGACACGAGCGCAGACCTGCTCGAAGCCAGTGGCGCAGAAGTGGAATACCTTCCGATCACGAGCGCGGCCAAGAACGTCGGCATCATAGACCTGGCAGTCGGGCCCTCGTCAAGCTCATTATGGGTCAAGAACTTCAACACACGGCCAGAAGAAATAACCTTGACAATCAGCGACGCAGATCAAAGCGTGCTGCTCGCGCCAGGCGAGAGCAAGGAGATCAGCTTCAACACGCCAGCAGGCGTCGCAGAGATCACGATCAAGGAAGACGACGACCTCCTGGCAGACAACACGATCTATACGAGCGCGCCAGACAAGAACACGATCAAGCTCCTGATCATCACGAACAACGAAGCGAAAGTCAGGAGCAGCAATTTCCTCATAGCACTCAACGTCATCCAGGAGAACTTCCCAACGACGTTCGAGATCGACTACGCAGTCCCGCCCAAGATCCCGCGGCTGGACCACGACGTGTACGTGGTCTACGAGGCAACGTACGATTTCATCCTGCCCGGCTATGTCAAGACCATCAAGGAGCAGATCGAGAACGGAGGCGCGCTCATCGTCTTCAGCCAGGCAGGGCTGTTCGGGCTCGACTGGCAAGGCCTGCTCCCGGTCGCACCAGTCGAGGAGAGCCAAGGCGCCCGCACCGGGCTGACTGGCGGCGAAGGCACGCTTGTCGAGAACGTCGAGTTCGGACAGGTGAGCAGCTATCTCCGCGTGGCAGCCGACGAGGAGGTCCGCGTCCTGGCATGGGCTGACGACGACCCGGTCATCGTCATGGACAGCGTCGGCAAGGGCACAGTGCTCTACTACGGCATCGACGAGCTCAAAGCGAGCTTCACCCGCGACCCGACCTACCCGGTGTACTGGCGCCGCATCTTCGACCAATTGACCCACCGGCCGAGCGTCGAGAACCTCAATGTCAGGACTGGCACGCTGTTCAGCTTCCCCAAAGACACGAAAGTCAAGACCCCGAGCGGCACGATAACGAGCAGCCTCATCCCGGTCGAGCACGCAGGACTCTACACCTTGCCGGATCGCACGATCGCGGCCAACCTGCTCAGCGATGCGGAGTCAGCCCTCAACTTCGACGGCAACCTGAGCAAGATGAACGGCCATGGCGACGACGAAGGCACAGAGAAAGTGCCGAAAGACCTGAGCAGGCACGCCCTGTGGGCAGCGTTCATCCTCCTCTTGTTCGAGATACTCTACGTCAAGTACAGAGGTGACTTCTGATGATCGAACTCGCCTCGCTCAAACTCCTCTATCCCTGGGTACTCTGGTTCATCCCAGGAGCGGCGCTCCTGCTCCTCATCCTCATCACCAGGAACTTCGTCAGCCTGCCCCTCACTGAGGACGAGCGACGGAGCCAGCGACGGAAACGGGTATGGATTTTTGTGAGCAGGGTCCTCATCATCACTCTCGTCGTGCTCGCGCTCGCGCAGCCATACCAGGAAGAGGCGCGCGAGACAAAAGGCAATCCACGAGTGACAGTCCTTGTCGACCAGAGCGCGAGCAGCGCCCTGATGGACATGGAATTCGTCGACCAGCTTATCGACGACCTGGACGGCAGGATCCCGACAACAAAACGCGTGATCGGCAGCAATCTCACCAGTGACGTCGGCTCGGCAGTGCTGCGTAACCTGGAGCCGGGCGGCAACCTCCTCCTGATCAGCGACGGCAATGTGAACGAGGGACCGATCCTCGACGACGTCGCGTTCTACGCCGCGACGATCAACGTCTCAGTCAGCGCAATCAACCTCAGCGAACTGAACAGGGACGCAGCCGTGGTCGTCAGCGGGCCGGGCAAGGTCGTGGCAGACAGCGATGCCACCTATGTCGTCAAGGTCTCAACCACTGATCCGGACGATACCGTGAACCTCGAAGTCCATGTCGACAACGCCAAGGTGCTGGACAAGCCGGTCGGGCCAGGCACAATCACGTTCACGCAGCAGTTCAACGAAGGCGTCCATAAGATCGAAGCAATCATCACCACGAGCGACGCGAAGGCTGAGAACAACGTCTACTACAAAGCAGTGCATGTCCTGGAGAAGCCGAAGGTGCTCTTTGTCAGCAAGAAGAACAGCCCGGTCGAGCTCCTGCTCCGCGAGCTCTACACTGTGGAGAAGCGAGGCAGCCTGCCTGCCGACCTGGATCCCTATTATGCGGTCATCGCGAACGACGTGCCGGTCGAGTCCATGGCGCGTACCCAGGAGCTGCACGATTATCTCATCGACGAGGACGGCGAGTATTACGGGAACGGCCTGGTCTTCTTCGGCGGTATGGACAGCTTCGACCGCGGCGGCTATTCCGGCTCTGCGCTTGAGTCCCTGCTCCCGGTCAAGGTGGGCAAGGGCGAACGCAAGAAAGGCGGCGCCAACCTTGTCTTCGTGCTCGACATGAGCGGCACGACCGGCGGGCGCAAAGGCTTCAGCAGCAAGGCGCAGTACGAGCAGCACATCACTGCCGGCAAGGACGTGTTCTACTCCACAGAAGAGTTCGGCGAGACCTGGATCAACGCCTATTATTACGAAGAAGGCACGACCGCGAGCGACGTGATCAAAGCGCAGGCAGTGGAAGCGATCGAGCAATTGAAGCTCGAGAACAAAGTCGGCGTGATTGCCTTCGGCCTCATCCCTGGCGGGAGCGATTACGCCTCCACCGACGAGCTCATCGCAGACTCGGTCAAGATCATCGAGCCATTGGACAACCTGTACAACAACCGCAAGGAGATCGTCGAGAAGATCCCTCGGATCACGCCAGGCGGCCCGACCTCGCCAGACCTTGCGCTCAGAGGTGCGGTCGAGATGCTCGCCGGCGTGGGCGGTGACAAACACATCATCCTGCTCACGACAGGACGCTACAGCGCAGGCCTGGGCGCGATGAGCCCGCTTAAGCAGCAGCTCCTGACGATCGCGAGCAACGCGCGCAAGCAATACGGCGTGAACTTCATGAGCATCGGCGTCGGGGTCACCGAAGACGCGCTCTTCCCGAAAAAAGTGGACGAGGTCTTCATGAAGGAATTCGCTGCTGCCGGCGACGGCACGTACGACCGCGCGACAAAACTGCACACGCTGCTGATCAAGTGGGGCGATCCGAAAGCCAAGGAATACGGCCAGGAGTTCACCCTCGTGCCGATGAGCTTGACGCATTTCATCACCCGCGACATCGAGCCCAGCGCAATCCTGAACGCGTACAGCGAAGTGGCGCCGAAAGACACGGCAGAATTCCTGCTTGCAGCGGATTCAGGACAGCCGGCCTTGACCACCTGGCGCTATGGCAACGGCCGCGTCGCGACCTGGACTGTGTATGCCGGCAACAACCTTGGACAACTGCTCAATGATGAGAACTCGCTCCTCGTGAGCCGCACGATCAACTGGGCGATCGGCGACCCGCAACGGAAAGAGGCCTACTTTGTCGACATCCAGGACGTGCGCACCAACCGGCAAGGCACCGTCACTGTGCAATCCGACTCGACCGTGACTGCCGAAGGGCTCACATTCAGCAAGGAAGGCAACCGTTACCGTGCGAGCTTTGAACCTGACGAGCCGGGCTTTGGTACGCTGCTCGGCCACACCTATGCGACGAACCGGCCGACAGAGCTGGACAGCGTCGGACTGAATCCCGGGCTGGGCGCTGTCGTCGCCGCGACCGGCGGAAAAGTATTTAAACCATCAGACGACGAGGCAATAGTGGAGCACGCGAAGGAAGTCAGCAGGCGTGTCACCTTGCAGAAAGAGGTGCTGATCCTGCCATTCCTTGCAGCGGCGATGCTCATCTTCCTCATCGAGATCGCGGTGCGCCGCATCACACAACGGAGGGAAGGATAAATGGGATTCCTCGGTAAGAACATCAACCTCGCGCTCATCGGGCTCATCCTCGTGCTCGTACTCGTGGCCACAGGCTCGACCGTGCTCTACCAGCGCAGCCTGCAGCAACGGACCGACCAGTTCGAGACAACCTCGCTGAACCTGAGCGAGTGCCGTGCCGCCCTGGAGAACTACATGGACGTGCTGGAAGAGCGCGAATCAGAGCTGAACGAGACCAGCCAGGACATCGCCAAGTACGACACGCTCTACGGACAGAAAGTGTCAGAACTCGAAAGCAAGAAGGACGAGCTAGACGCGACCCAGGCAGATCTCAATTCGATGACCCTGCAGAAAGAGCAGTTCAAGGAGCTCTACAGCAAGGCCTTGCTCAACATCTCCAGCCTGGCTGCTGACATCGAGGATCTCGAAGACGATGTGGCAGTGCTCCAGTCCCAGAAACAGGACCTGAAGGACGATCTTGATGCGTGTGAGGCAGCGAGCTGATGGCAGCGATCAATTCTCTCCTGAACGAGATCCGCTTTGAGATGCTCAAAGTAATCATCCTCAACGCGTTTCTCGACGCGACCGTCGTCTTCCTCGTCTTGCTCCTGCTGCTCAGCATCTTCGGCATCGGGGTCATGCTGCCCTTACTGGTAGCAGTACTCTTCCTTGCCGGTGATGTCTGGTGGCGCGCCCGGCAGCTCAGCCTGAAATACATCGAGGATCGCAATCCGGAAATCCGGGAGATGCTCCGCACTGCTGCTGACAATAAATCCGAGGAGAATCTGATGGCGCACGCGCTCTTCGCCGACCTGATCGAGAAGATGCGCGAAGTTTCGAGTGGAACGTTCCTCGACTTCAAGCAGATCGGGTTCAAGGTGGCGGCAATGTTCGTGCTCAGCCTGACTTTGGTGAGCCTGGCATTCTTCAACGTGAACATCCAGAAGTTCGAGAACCCTCTGCCCGGCATGAAGGAAAAGTTCGACGGCTACTTTGGCGGCCTTGTCGGCGACGAAGGGGTGGAAGGCATCGATCTCGAAGGCGCTGACGACGACATCTACGGCGACCCGAGCATCGCCCGTCTCGGCGACGAGGACCTGGACATCAAGCTCGAGCAGAGCCTGAACCGCATCGATTTCACCACAGTGGACGAGGCTGACCCAAGCTCAGACGTCCCTGACAGCTATCCTGTCGACGTGTCGGCGCAGGCGAGCGAGGCCTACACCGGCGGGCTGACAAACATTAAGGATCGAGAGACAGCTGCGGACTACTCGCAGAAGATCAAATGAGGTGACCATATGGCAGACACGGTCAAAAACATAGAGAAACTCAAGGCGACCTTCACGAATGTGACGAGCGAAGTCGCGAAGAAGATCATCGGTCAGGAAGACGTGATGCAGCAGATTCTCGTCGCGATCCTGTGCGATGCGAACGCATTATTGGAAAGCTATCCTGGCCTGGGAAAGACGAGCATGATCAAGGCCATCGCTGAAGTAATGGGCCTGAAGTTCGCCCGAATCCAGGGAACGCCGGATTTAATGCCCAGCGACATCATCGGCACCTACGTGATCGAGGAGAAGGACGGGAAGAAGATCTTCAAGTTCCAGAAAGGCCCGATCTTCGCGAACATCATCCTGATGGATGAGATCAACCGTGCCACGCCGAAGACGCAGGCCGCGCTCTTGGAAAGCATGCAGGAGAAGCAAGTCACAGTCGGGAACCAGACCTTCCCCCTGGACCTGCCGTTCTTCGTGCTCGCGACGCAGAACCCTATCGACCAGGAAGGGACGTATCCGTTGCCGGAAGCGCAGACTGACAGGTTTCTGCTGAAGATCCTGATCGACTATCCGAAGATGGACGACGAGCTCGAGATCGTGGAACGCTATACGCGCGCGCAGGCAGTTGCAAAATTGAAGACGCTCTTGAGCGGGGATTCGCTCAAATTGCTGCAGAAGCTGACACGGCAGGTGCCGATCGCGAACGACATCAAGCGGCGGGCCGTGGAGATCGTGGCGAAGACGCGCAGCGTGCCAGACCTGATCGAGTACGGCGCGAGTCCGCGAGCAAGCCTTGGTGTCATTATGGCGGCAAAGGCGCGTGCGCTCATCGACGGGCGCAAGTATGTCAGCCTCAAGGACATCGAGGAAATGGCATACCCGGTGCTGCGCCACAGGATCGTGCTCTCGTTCAAGGCAGAGCGCGAAGGCAAGACGACAGACGACGTGGTCGGAGAGTTGCTGAAGTAGGATGGCAATCAGCCTTGATTTCCTGAAATCGCTGGATCGCTTGCAGCTGATCCTGAAGAAGAAGGTGCATGCTGACCTGCATGGCGAGCACCAGGCAGCGGCGCAGGGCCAGGGCCTGATCTTCCAGGATTACAAGGCCTACGTGCCAGGCGACGACTTCCGGCACATCGACTGGAACATCTTCGCTCGCACAGATAAATTCTTCGTGCGCCGTTTCGAGGAAGAGCGCAATCTCGTCGTGCACATCCTTGTCGACAGCTCTGGCTCGATGAACTACGGCAAGCACATGAAGAAATTCGAATACGCGGCCATGCTCGGCCTTGGTTTCTCATACATGGCAGTCAAGCGCAACGAGAAATTCACCTTTGCCACGTTCAGCGAGAAAGTCAAAAGGCTGCGGCCGAAGAAAGGCACGAACCAATTGATCCACATCCTGGACATCATGAGCAAGCTGAAGGCTGATGGCGAGTCCGGGTTCAAGCACGCGATGGACGAGTACAAGAAGAATATCAGCGGCCGTTCGTTGATCGTGCTGATCAGCGATTTCCTCTACAACCTCGACGAGGTCGAGGAGATCCTCCACCGCTACCGGCGCAGCGAGGTCTACGTCATCCAGGTGCTGGATCCTGCGGAGCGGGAACTTGCGCTCTCTGGCGACGTCCTGCTCGAGGACGCGGAGACGCACGACAAGATGCGCACGTTTATCAGCAGGCGGATGAAGAGCGACTATCAGAACAAGCTCATGCATCACATCATGAAGCTGAAAAGCCTGTGCGAGGAAACTGACTGTGCCTTTGTTTCAGTCACGAGCGATACACCCATCTTCGAAGCATTCTATCACGTGTTGCGGTGAACAAACATAAAAGCTGCTAGAGCGGTGGCTCCAGTAGATTTTCCATCTTTGTGTGCAGCAAGGTGATGAGTTCTGGTTGCATATAACCATAGAAATCAGGGATGTCCAGTGAGAGGATCCGCTTCTGAAGATAGAGTTTTGGGAAGCGTCTGGAGAGTTCAGTGCGCTGAAAATCCTCCATGACGATGATGAGATCCGCCCAGGACATCTCTTCACGTGTGATGGCAGGCTCGCTGTAGAGTCCTGCTGATTGGGTGGTAAACTCTTTCTTGAAGATTTCAGCGGCAGTCGCGCTCCGGTGGAGATTCTGATTGCAGACGAAGAGCACGTTCATGAAAGGAATAAGAAAGGCTTAGTATTAAAATGTTGTCTAGAGCTTCCGCACGATGCCGCGTTCTGCGTCGACTTCGACACGATCACCGTCTTTGAGAATGCGTGTCGCGATTTCCGTCCTGATGACGCATGGGATCCCAAGCTCGCGCGAGACGATCGCGGCATGGCTGCAGATCCCCCCTTCTTCTGTCACGATCGCGCCTGCTTTGTGGCATGCTTTGATCATCTCCGGGCCGGTTGAACCAGTGACAAGAACTTGGCCTTGCTTCATCTCTGCAATCAGGCTTGGCAGGTCTGCTTCGACGTCGAAAGGAATGATCTTGACGGTGCCAGTGTACGTACCTCGGTTGCCGATCATGCCGGTCATGGTCGTCTGTCCGGGCTTGATGCTCATGATTTGATCGACCAACGGCCGCGCTTCCTCGCCAATGACTGGTTCCCAATCATTGAATTTTCCCCAGACATACACGTCGCGTTTTGGGACGTCGACTTTTTCCCCTTTCAGTGCCCGGAGCACTTCGTGCCAGTCATAGTTGTCAAAATTCTGGATGCCGGTACGCTTCTGAATCTCGTCGAGATACCTCTTCATAAGGTTGTTGCCGAACCACAGCTTATTGATATAGCTCCGGACGATGAACTTGAGCTCTGCCATCTCGCGAATCGCGGTGGCGAGGGGATGCTCCTTGCGTTTTGCGATGACAGCGTCGTGCTTCGCATCGATTTCATCGATGATCTTTTCAGGACTGGTGATAGTTGCCAGTTCTTCTGTGAGCATCTGTGGCGTGAGGGTTGGTCCTGACTCGTTGTACTTGATGAAACTGTATTTCTTCGCGTGCTTCTTGATCGCTTCAGGAGTTGAGTGAAGTGAGAGTTTGCAGCGCTCATAGCGCTCTTTTGACTGAATGACTTCTTTCGGACTACTCGTGAGGTATTCGTTACCTATAATCCCCAGCGTTTCAGCTTTTTCTTGTACCAGGTCGTGGTTGAAATATTCAGTGTGGAAGAAGAGCTCCCAGAGACGCTGAGCGAACACGACGAGCTGTTTGAACGCGTCGGCCAGCCGCTCATCAGAGAAGGTCCTCGGATCGCATGCCTCGATTTCCGGAAAGAGCTTGTCGGCCTCTGCAAGGACAACACCCATCTCTTTCTTGAAGGGCTTCAACTCTTCCTCGAAAAGCTTCAAGCCTTGTTTTGACAGCCGTGCCCGCTCTTCTTTCTCTATGTAGAAGCTCCAATCGCTTCCTTTGCACGCGATGAAGCAGTCGATCTTACGATAGAGACCATGAAGCCAATAACTGGTAAAAAGAAATGAGATATTATCGACTTTCCACAAGAAATCGTATTTCTCGTGATCAAGTCGCGGCATATGGTCACCTGCACAGCTCTTCAAGCACTGGTTGCAGGGCGCGCATGCTGCCCTTATAAAGATTTGGCGCAACGCGCTGAATAGGGCCGTCGTGGACAACATGGAAACCATGCCCTTGTAGTCCTGCAGTGGCTGCTTCAAGGTTCTTCAGAGAATCTTCATATGTGGCGACGACAGGCACGATCCCGTGGTTCTCCCACACTGCTCGCATCCACGTGGCTGGCTCTGCTTTGCTTCCGATGTCAAGGGTGCTATGGACACACGAATCAGGGAATAACCTGGCCATGTCGACACGCTCTCCGGTTCGTTCTTGATAATCCCTCGCAGCTGCTTCGAGGGTGATGGCTGCAGTGCCTGGCGTACCTGCAGTAACGATAACCGGTAGCCCGCCTGCTCGCTGCACGTATATCGCGCTTTCAACGAATCCTGGCGTGATTAATGGTGTTGTAAGCCCAGAAGCAAGCATTCGTTCTTCCACTTCTGATTCTTCTCGTAGCGTCGCTGCTGCAAAATTATGTCTCTTGATGAGCTCAATAAGCGGTACTACCGCCCCTTTGTCCTCAGGCCATCCTGCTGCATCATAGTGATACATTGGCCCGAGAATGTCATAGACCACAGTTGGTCGTTTTTGAACTATTTCCATGATACTCCCCCCAATTGTTACTTTGTGATAATAAATAATGAGTTTTTCTACTTAAAGCTTTGTCGTAAGATATCTTACGAAATAATTATAAACTCCTTTCCATCGCTTGTCAGTATGTTCGAAGCAGAACTGCGCGAACTCGGGCTGACAAGCAACGAGATCAAAGTATACCTCGCCTTGCTCAGGCACACAGCGCTCAACCCGACCAGGCTTGCAGAAGTGACAGGGCTTCATCGGAGCTATATCTACGACACCCTTGACCGGCTGCTCGAGCGCGGCATCGTCAATACTGTGCTCGTCGGGAAAAAGAAGCACTACCAGGCGCAGGATCCAAAGGTGCTGCGCGACGGTGTGGAGATGCAACTCAAGCAACTGGATCAGGTCTTGCCGCAGTTGAGCCAGCTCTTCACTGAACAGAAGGAAGAAACACGGATCGAGCTGCATAAAGGGAGGCGCGCGTTCCGTACCATGCTCAAGGACATCGCTGCGAATGTTCGACACAACGACACTATCCTGATCCTGAGCGTGGATGAGGACTTCGCGAGCACTGTCGAACCGATCTATCTCAAGCAGTACTTTACAGTGCTGCAGGAGAATGACACTAAAGAACGGATTGTCATCGCAGAAGGCGGGACGCGCTTGCCAGAGCCGCACATCGACTATCGTGAGATCGATCCTGCGGCCTTCGGTGGTACGATGACCACGATTCACCAGAACAAAGTATACTTGTTCCATCGTGGCGATCCGATGCACCTCATCGTCATCGAAAGCCAACGCATCGCCGACAGCCATAGAAAGCAATTCGAATTCCTGTGGAACCTGGCGAGGCCTTAGCTAAAAACAACGCTCCAATCCTGCAATTTCTTCTTGTCGTAGACAAAGGTGCCGTCGAAATGCTTATTGTCGTAGAACCACTTCATCCAGATGTAATCGCCTTCGTTCAATGGCAGGTCAAGCACTTTCTCGTCATCAACCCATTCGAGTTCACCTTCAGGGCAATCGTCGCGCAGCTCGCCAGCGAATTCTGTGACCTCATACACCCAGACCTTCCATGCTTCCCCGCTGCCTTCGACATTCGCAGGGAAGTTCAGCACGCCTTTCTCAGTCACTGCTGTCGCGACAAGTCCGGTCTCTTCCTCAAGCTCGCGGATAGCGCATTGCTCGGCAGTCTCGTCCCCTTCCATCTTGCCGCCGAGCCCGTTCCACACGCCTGCGTGCATGTCGTTCGCTTTCTTGCCGCGCTGCACCATCAGGGTCTTGCCGTCACGGCGAACATAGACAAGCGTCGCGAGTTTCATGCATATCTCTCGTGATTCGCGAATGTTGTAGAAATTTGTCGTCGTGCGTAGGTATAATGATCACCGAACTGAGGATTCTCCCCGCGAGGTGTCCAGATGAAGTCAAAACGATGTCGGAATGATCCCAGTGTGATGTCCCAGGTACGATGACGGACCTGCCAGTAACAGTAGAAATCGCCGTACAAGCGTAGAGGTCTGGGACGCATTACTGCATCGTTCAAAGCCATTAAGCTTTCCCTCTTAACCTCATCAGGACCTTCCCATTCAATGTGGGCGTGCCTGTTCTGTTTGAGTATTCGGGTGGCTTCTTCGCAAAGTATGATACGATCTACCAAGAGCTCAAACTCAGGTTGTTCCCGCACCGCGACTGCCATCATGCAACTCTCCTGTACAATGTTATGGTGACCCGTTCCTCTGCGCAATTGGTGAAATCGTTGCCGCTATCGACAACACGCCGGCAATGATACCGATACCGGATGCGATCCCCCAGGTGTGTTTCTTCAGGCTCATAGCTCCATGGAACAAAGGGAAACTCGCCTTTCAGCAGTTCCATGTATGCGGCGATTTTCCTAGGCGAGCCCCACATTGGAATACGCGGGAACCCTCGTGACGCCCTGACCTTGCCTACCAACTGGCTTTCGTTCTTACACAAGAGCCGGAACAGTGCGTCGAGGCTGATGCGACGGTCTGATTTGACGACGATTCTATTCATCCCAATCCCGGGTACGCACGCTGCGTGTTATCTCTACGTGTTTCAACGATGGTATCGAATAAGGGAACATACACTGGCAAGGCGAACGGCGCGAAGTTGCTTGTCACGATCGCTTCGCCTTTGTCTAAACTCGCGATCGCGCGATCGTCCTGCGACAGGTCCTGCGCCGCGCTCTCGATGATCGCTTGCCGCTCTGGTTTCATCTCGATGCCAAGGATGATCTTGGTGTTCATGTTCGCCAGTATCTGGCGGGGAATAAGGCTTGGCAATTGCGTGATCGCCAGCAAGCCGACGTTGAACTTCCGGCCTTCGCGCGCGATCGTCGAGAAGATGTTACGACCTTTCTCCAGAACCTCTCTACCCAAAACACGGGGGGCTTCCTCCAGAACAATCGACGCAACAGGCGTGTCTTTCAACGTTCCTTTTGTCTTCGCGCGCTTGTACGCCTTGAACAACTCTGTCGTGATCATGCTTCCTATGAGAATTTCTTCGCGTCCGTCGAAACCGCTTGTGTCGACAACGACGATCTTTGCGTCCATGATCGCTTTCACGATGTCAGTGATCGTCGACGCGCCAGCATTGAGTTTGAAAATGCCATCACTGTGCAATTTTTCGCCGTCCCAGGTCAAGGAGAGCAAGTCCATAACCCTTCTCCTGATCACCCCCAGCGTTCCTTCGTGATACTTATTATCCAACGGTTTCTCGAGGACGACTGCTTCAATCCATTCCTTGCCGAATTTTTTCCAGTACGCGCTCAGCGCTTCTTTCTGCGGCGTGCTCCAGTCGACAGCGCCGCTGAAATGGTCTGGCGTGACATCTTTGAGATTGAACACCAAGGAATCAGTGCCAGGTAATGGTTCAGGAGAATAATACTTGATTTTGTCCTTTGCTGGATGCTGTTTCAATCCTGGTTCTGCGTTGTAATACTCGTCATGCGGATCCAGCACAAGCATTCCGGCGTAATCTTCTGCTGCGAGCTTCCAGAGCAAGCATTTGACCAGGTTAGACTTGCCGCGACCTGTTGTCGCAGGCACTAAAACATGATGGCTCAGGGCTTTCTTGCCATCAAGGAACAGAGGAAGCTCCAGCACTTTCGACCCGGATCGCATATCGCCGAGGAATAAGGGATTCTTCGGCTTGGTGATGAAGTTGATGTCCTGCTTCTCAACCTCGAGCAATTCGCTGAAGAAACCAGGCAAGGCTTTGCTCGCTTTGTATTTCTTCTTGCTTTCTTTTGGTATTGTGATCAGGCTCTTGAGCTTTGCCAAGGTATAATTACGAAGATGCGGATCCATGAACTCCAGGGACGTGCCTTCCTCAAGCGTCATGCCAGAGATCAGTTCAAGATTTTGCTCACTCACCTGACTCCCATAGAGCAGATCGTACACCTGCATCAGCGTCTTCGCATCAGCCGATTCTGCTATGAGAAGCTCTCCGAGCTCGAATTCCTCGCTTGCTTTCTGCCGTGCCAATAATTCGCCAAAGCTGCCGCTGATGATCAGTCCCTTTGCACCCACCGTCACGCCTTGAACATGCTGGCGGTTTATATCTTTGTCCAGTGACAAGAATATATTTCTATATGGAAAATAATTAAGATGACCTCATTTTACTCCAACAAATAATGGAAGAAATGGGTTTACAAGAGCCCATCAACAGCTGCTTGCCTCAAGAACTGTGCTGTCTTGACTGCTCGCATCATGCCGCCGAGCGACGCCCATTCCAGTTCTGTATGGTAACCATCGCCGAACGCGCCGAGATTGACAGAGGGTATTCTTCTCCCATTCTCTGTTAGTCCCCAAGCAAGGGTGTAGACAGCAGATTCTGTGCCGCCACGCGTGTGGGGGCTCCGGATATCTGCGACTCCTGCCTGTGTCATTGCCCATTGTGCCACTTTAACGATCTCTGGCGTCTCTTCGAGGGCTTCTGCCATGTTGCGGTACTGATCCTCGATCTCCACTCCTGGAGTGGAAGCACGTACCATGGCTTTGAAGCGCTCGAGCTCGTCCAGCTGGAAGCTGCGGAGCAAGGTACCAAGCACAACCTGGCCGTCTTTCGTGACGATATTCCGTGGCTGGACATAGCCTTGAGCCCCGTCAGTCTGTTCTGCAGAGATATCGTACGGGACCCCCAGAATGTGCTGGGCAACTGCTGAGAGATCATAGCCGCCAAACACGCTTTGGGCGCTCCCGATCTTGTGCACCACAGCTTGCGTGCCATCGCTGAAACGCTTGTCATTGAGCACGTAGAAGAATGCAAGATCCCTTTCTGACGGGACAACTGCTTCGATGTCGATGCCGCCCCAGCCGCCATCGATCCTTGTGACAATGCCATTCGCCTCTTGGATGGTCCTGAGCACGAGAGGTAGGTTGCGGAACGCATCGATCATCCCTTTGCTCTTGCCATGGCCGGGAAATGCAGCAACACCATTGAGTCTGATCGTCGCACCATAGCCTTGGAACCGTTCGACTTCATGAGATGGAATGGTCAGTGTCGCGCCGGCTGCGTTGAATGTGTCAGTGCCGAGCTCACCGTCGACATTGTCGAAGACGTAGATATACCTCGCGTCGGTATCCTCGTTCGGATTCACTCGTTCTGCTCCGCACAATCCTGTTTCTTCATCATAGGTGAACAGGCAGTCGATCCGACCGTGAGGTGTGCCTTGCACTTGCATTAATTTCAGGAATGTCATGATCGCGGCGAGACCGGCTTTGTCGTCGCCCCCGAGCAAGGTTTCGCCAGTTGATGTGAAGATTGTATCGCCAACATATTTTTCCAATCCAGCGAACCGGTCCGGCGAGATAACTGCTCCATTCGCGAGCTTGATGTCTCCGCCTTTGTAGTCGTGTGTGTGCACAACAACACCTTCGTTCGCTGCATCTTCACTCGTATCCAGATGCGCACCGAACGCGATAGGTGTCCGATTGGCGAGATCGTTTCTTGTCCTGACCCGCAACCCGAACGGCATCAGGTCTGCTTGATATCCCATGTCCTCAGCTTGCTCTCCAAGCAGCTCGGCGAGTTCTCGCTGTCCGGGCGTTGACGGCACTTCTTCGACCGCTTCTAGCGAGCCCGTGTCAATCTCGCAGTATTGGACAAATCTGGCAGAAACATCTTCAGCAATTGCTGCATCCTTCATACTACCCCCTCCGTTGTCGACGGCGGAAAGATGTGAGAATTATAAATTTTGTCCTACATTTTTCGTCAAAGAGTAGTGACGAATCACTCCAACAGCTTCTCATTCACCTTGTGCAAGGCGACGACGAACAAGCTTTCCGCCCAGCCCAGCGGAGCGTTGTCGTTCGGCTCTTCAGTATTGGAATAATACAATTCCGGGATAAAGCCTTCATCATCCTGCGTCTCGATCATGGCCTTGACGAATTTCTTGGTCTTGCGCTTCTTGCCGAGCTGCTCGTAGATGATCGCCAGCCAGGACAGGCCGAAGCACCACTCCGCTTCTTCGGAATATCCGTCCTCGTTCTTGTTGTAGTAGTGGTCGTTCTTGTACCGGATCACGCCTTTCCGCCGTAGCAATAAATATTCGACATTCTTCAGGATCGCGTCCCGTTCCTTCACTGTCACGACCCGGTACGGCCAGATCAGGCTCAACAAGGCCAGGTCCACAAACTTGGTCGCGCTCTCGCGCGGCAGCATTTGGCGCAATGTTGCTTTCCCGTTCTTGATCAGGTCTTCCGGCACGTCGAAACCGATGGCTTTCACCGCCTGCAGGCCGGCGACGCACGCACCGATAGAAGAAGCGTGCACTTCCTCGCTCTCTTCCCACATGCCCGAATCGAAATCATGCCAGTACTCGATCGTGGCCAGGTATTGCACGAGTTTCTGCACGATCCGACGGTCATCCTCGCTCTCAAGCACGGAAAAACCGGCTTTCTCCAGCTCGCCGACCCGCCATAATATCGCAGCAACCGAATCGTTCTGCTTATTCCCCCAGTCCTCCCAGAATTCCTCGAACGTCTCAGGATGCACGCGCGCGTGGATATACTGCCAGCGCTCTGTCGGCTTGTGCGTGATCGCCCAGTCGATCTTCTCCTCGTACTTCTTGAACACGTCCAAGAGCGCGCGATACGTCTTGCGCACGACCTCCCACTCGCCAAGCACCTCAAAGGCGAGGCATTCATAGAAATTGTCGCGCAGCCAGCTCTTGTCATAGCCAGTATCGACATCCTTGCGCGAGGCTGCGAACAGCCCTGACTCGTATTGCAGGCCCCGCAGAATCGCCATGTGCTGATCGATGAGTTCCTGCTTCGATACCGGACCGCCTGCTTTGTTCACTGCCTCACCTCTCACCCTGATTGAGAAACTCCCTGTTTTATATTTTTCGAGGAGAATCATTAAATACTTGCTTTCCCTTACCTCTCCTATGGACAAGGATGCCATGCTGATGAAATGCGGCAGGTGTCTCCAACAAGTGCCGCTGGGTGATATGAAGTACGCGAAAGACGGCAGCACGCTCGTCTGCATGCAATGCCGCGGCCTCACGGTCCAGGAGCACGCGGACGCGATGCGTTACGACGCGAGCCCGCCGTTGAGCAAGACCGGCTATGCCTGCACCTCGTGCGGCTTCACCTTCTCGCGCGCGAACATCACGCCCAAGCGCTGCCCGTTCTGCGCGAAGGAAACGATCGTTCTGGCTGACAATATCAGCAGCGCAAAATTGTTAGAAGATTAGGCTGTCGCCTTGGCGCGGTTAGTGGTACCCGGTCAGACTCACCGAATCTGACGCACTTCTGATGCAGAAGCGACAAGCGCCGCGACAGCCTTGCACTAAATGTGCTTGAGAATTTCTCGTACGTCCTTCTTCTCGATGACGACGTCAGCAACCGCGCGCACTCCCTCGCTCTTCGGCAAGAAGGCGATCGCGAACCCGGCCGCTTCCATCGCGTCGATGTCGTTGTCATAGTTGCCGACGAACACGCTGTCCTTGATGTCAATCCCTTCGCGTTCGCAGATCATCCGCAAGGCCTTATGCTTCGCACCGTCCTCGTACACCGTATCTTTCCATCCGGCAATCTTTCCTTCGTCGTCAAACCACACTTCATTCGCGAACACGTCATCAAAGGGATGATCAGGAAATAGAAAATCAATGAAGATGTTCAGGCTGCCGCTGATCACTGCGAGCTTGTACCCGCGCGCGTGCAGTTCTCGAACCGCTTCTTTCGCGCCAGGGAAGAGCGCGTGCTTCTGTGCCGCTTTCTCGAAGTCGGCTTTCGTCGCGCCCAGCTTCTGGAAGTCGCCAAGATCAAGATCGACCCAGTCCCGATATGAGATCTTGCCAGCCTTGTAGTCAGCCATGCGCTGGAGATTCTTGCGCTGGCCTACCTCACCCTCGATAGTACGGTGCAAGGTGCCCCAGTACTCATGACCTTCAAACTCATCGATCAGGGTGCCATCGAGATCGAAACAGACGAGTTTCATGCGTCAGAGTGATCTGGCACGACTCTTAAAGGTTGTCGTAGATGGTCTGCAAGGTCCTGTACGCGAGTCAGTGTGACAGCGGCAGCGTATGGCGTCCCGACAAGCGGCATGAGCTTCTCAATGACTCGTTGCGCCAAGTCAGCAAATCCGTCAAGGTGGGAATTATTTGCCATCACGTTCATCGCTGCGGTCTCGACCGCTTCCTGCACGACTCTGAGCACGTACACCTCAGCGATATTCGTGTTTACTCCTGTGCGTTGCTGCATGAGTGCCACGCCGTTTTGATATTGTCCTGCTAAGAATTTGACATCGATAGGCTTGCCATTCCCCAGACGACCACAGAGATGCCCGGCCAGGCCACGACGCACTTTTGTTTCGACATGCGCCAATCCGCGCGGATTTCGCTTTTCAATGTCTCGCATTTGGGTCTCGTATAGCGTGCAGTCTGGTTCAGATGGCAGCGCTCCGACATAGGATCGAATTGTCATACCTTCAGATCACCCTGCTGTCCTGTGGGCGAAGTTCGCCAGGGCCTCCATTGTCGCCTGCAATCCTGGCGGGATCCAGCGGAGAAGCAGGTTGATGCCGCGCCAGATCATCTCGAACGCGATGCGGCGCGCTTCCGCAGGCTTGACCTCAGGATATTGCGTCAAGATGTTTATCGTCGCTGTGTTCAGGCACGATTCCAAGCGGGTATAGAGGCGGCCCTCGCCGACGGCGCACGCGCTGATGGCTTCGCTGACACGTTCGAACACGATCTGGCCGATGCGCGCGTTCGTGTCAGGACCGCTGGCCCAGATGATCTGGCCGTTGCCGTCGAACAATGGCTGCCCTGTGGTGGGCGTGTTCCGCAGGCGGGCCTCGAGCGGCCCCGCCACCGTCAATACCTGTTGGAGTTGCATCATATCCACACAATATTACCTAGCACGCGAGTTCGAGTCGCCTGGACCTGCATCCGAGGAACTCCATAACTCACTGCCATGTCTTCCAGCGTTGTATGGACGCTTTCTGGATGCGCTTCTCCAGCTACTCGTCCAATCTCGTGGAGGAGTTGTTTACCAATCGCTGCTTGCACTGCTTTGGAAGCTGCTCCTTGGGTTAGGTGTAGCAGCTCTTGCGCTGACGCGACTCCTGCTTGGTAGACCTCGTCCAATGCTGCGTTGAGATCGTAGCCTTCGTCGCCAATGCGTATATGTGGGTATCCTCTCTTATGGTCTTCCCACACAGCACTGTGTACCCCTGCTGTAATCTGGTCAGTAAGTGCTTGGGCATCCCGATTGTACCCAGCTACTGCTTGTTCGATGCTTGAGGATTTATAGCCAGTGATCGGATGCACTGCTGTGAGTGGTGGCCTCCGTGAAGGGGCCGCTGGTGCCGGATCTTGCATTTTTTTCACCTGTGGAGTCGAGGAAAAAGAAGAAGTTTTGAGTTTTGTAGCCCATGACGCCCGGTTACACACGGTTTACGCGTACACCGGGCGAGCAAAAGGGAAGAAGAGCCAGCGATATGACAGGGCGAGTCGCTTGTGAATCCCGATCATACTGCTGTCGTTCATTAAGCCATAGTGATTGCATAAAAGGTTTATAAGGCTTTCTCTAGATTTCAGGGCATTTCTCTGATTTTGAACGGATTTTGGTCTTTTGGGCGCTCGTGCCATCACCGCCTTGGCGCGGCATGGTCACTGCGTTCCCAGGTTCGCGAAGACACTCGCGAACCATGCGTAGCGAGAGCGCCGCGGTGATGGCACCTCTCTCCACGCTGCGGCACTTATCCCGCGCTCTGCGCGGGTATGTCCCAGGCGCTCATATCACGAGCTGCGCTCGTATTCGCGCCTGGTCTCTATGCCAAGGCAGCGTGGTAATAGAAAAGGGTCTAAAGCAAGGGATTCTGGCCGCCGTAGAGGGCCTGGAACTGGCCGTTCCGGAATTCAAGGCTGAAGATGTCGTTATTACACGCTGTGGCGCGCATCTTCACAACCGCGATCTCGCGCACGACCTGGCGCCGGAAGGGCGTCAGCCTGATGGTGATGATGCCGTCAGCGAGGAAATCCTCGATCTCATATTCAGAATACTTGCTGCCATCCAGGGGCATCTCAGAAATCAGGAAGCTCGTGATGCGCATGTCGCGCAGGTACTCAAAAATGTAGAACAGCTCGATTCTGGGGTTCTCGAAGCGCGAGAGCACGTAGAGCGCGCTGAGCGAGTCAAGCACGAAGAGCGGGCAGCCTGCATCAGTGTGGATCTTCTTCACCACGTTCTTGATCACGTTCAGCCAGCTCTTGTTGTTGTCCGTGTTCACGTCGCGGATCTCCTTGCGGATCGTGCCCATGTCGACGATAATCATGCTGCCGAGCGTTTGGTCCTGTAATTCCGCCATCCGGGTCTTCAGTTCAGCAAGCTCCTTGATGATCACGAGGTTGATGCGGCGCATGTCGTAATCCATGTTCATCATGTGATTGACGAGCGATTCAGCCGACTGCTCGAGCGAGATGTAGATGCTGTTCTTGCCAGCTACAGCCTCGTGATAGAGCACGTTGAAGCAGACGCTGCTCTTCATCGTGCCTGCTGCGCCGGAAACGAGCGTGATATTGCCTTCAGGAACCCCGCCCTGGATATTCTCATCAAGACCTTGGACGTGCATCTTGATGCGATTGATCTGGTGCTTGTCAGAAACAACGGATTCCGCCATGCCTCACACTCCTTTTCATACTCCTGAAAGCTCTTAGTATTTAAATGTTTCACTTGGTATGTGTAATGTCATCCACATAACCACTTTTCACGTTGACGATGATATTGTCCTTCTCCAGTTCCTCGCATCCGACGATCATGCCCTGCGTGCGGATCTGCCACAGGCGCTTGCCCACCTGCTTGCCAGGCTCCTGGGTCATGACGCTCGTGTAATGGCCTGCCTGGTGCGCGACCCCTGACAATCCTGGCATGTAATCGAGATTGTACGCGCCTTCGCCGTCCAGGATGTAAAGATTGTGATCAAAGCTGCCCACCACCACCTCGAGCGCGCCGTCGTCGTCGATATCGGTCACGATCGGGCTGGTCACGATCCAGAAGTCGGTCTCGTAGCTCCACATCTTCTCGCCACGATGACTTAAACAGTACACGCGGTTGTCGCACGAGCCGAACACGACCTCGTTCGCCTCGTCAGCGTTCAGATCCGCGATGGTCGCGCGTCCGTAGATCGCGCCCTCGGTCTTGAACTTCCAGTGCTCGTTGCCCTTGAGATCGATACAATACAGCATGCCGGTCATGTCGCCGAACACGACATCAGTGCTTGACATGAGCTTGCCGAAGACCGGCTTGCTCCTGATCGCGCCCTGCGCAGGAAAGGTCCAGAGCTGCTTGCCCAACGGGCTGTAGCTGTGGAGCTCGCCCTTCTCTGTGCCGAAGATGATCTGCGTCGCGCCTTCTGTGCTGACAGCAGGCTCACTCTCGATCGCACCCTCGACTTCGATGACATAGCGTTCCTTGCCGGCGTTGTCGAGCATGATGAATTTGCCCTGGGTCGAGCCGAACAGCACTTCCGCGTGGCCATCGTTGTCTACGTCCTCGACGATGATCCGGCCGCGCACCGCACCCTCGGTGCGGTATTGCCAGAGCAGCTTGCCGTTGTGCGAGAGGCAGTACACGATGCCCAGTTCTGTGCCGAATAATATCTCTGGCTTGCCGTCCCCGTTCAGGTCCTTGATCGTCGGCGTGGCCGGCACGCTGTCGATCCGCTCAGCGTCGTAGAAAAAACTTTCGGTCTCGCCCACTTTCTCCTTGATGTCATACTCCCACTTTTTGTTCGACTCTTCGTCGATGCAGAAGACCTTGCCGTCCTTGGTGCCGAAGACGATCTCCTTCTTACCGTCCTTGTCGATGTCGACAGCTGCAGCGCTGCTCAAGAGCGGACTTTTCGCATCAAACACCCATTTCTGGAGAATCCGACCCTTATGGTGATGGCTGCTTTTCGTGAAACTGAACATCAACACTCCGCCGCTCGGGAGCTATTTAAACTTTTTGTACAGTTCCTGGGTAGAAACACGAGACAATAAATTTATAAACGTCTTTCGCGGCGTTGCCAGGCATGGATGAGAAGCTGCGGCAGGCAGTGCAGGAGGGGTTGGGGAAGAAGGAAAGCCCGGCAAAGCTCCGGACGAATCTGATCGAATCAGGCTTTGCAGAGCATGAGGTTGACGAAGCGCTCCGCGACGTCACCAACGAGCATGTCGACCGCCAGGACAAGAACGACAAGCATAATTCGCGATTGCTGGCAGTGCGGGAGTTCATCGATCGCGTCGGCTATGGCGCTGCCGCTCCGCAATTCATCAATATCCTCTTCTTCCAGACTGGTGCGGGCCTGTTCCTGCTGGGATTGTTCAACGGCCTCCGCACAGTCATCAGCATGCTCATCACTGCAGTGATGCAGGAATACGCGAAAGTCCACAAGGTGAGCAAGAACACGATCTCAGCTGCGGGAATCCTCTTCGGCTTCAGCTTTCTCATCATGGCCTTTGCGCGCCGTGGCGAATTCGTCTGGCTCTTCGCCATCGGCCTGCTCCTCGCCGGCCTGGGTGTCGTGACCTATGGCGACCTGTACAACAAGCTTGTCGTGGAGACGATACGGCGCGAAAAGATGGGACGTGTGCTCCGCCGCATGGGTAAGTACGGCGTGCTCATCACTATGATCGCCATGCTTGGCGGCGCGTGGATCCTGGATTATTTCCCAGACACGACCGCGTTCAGCTTCCAGTTCTGGGGTATGACCTTCCACCCGGTCGGCTACCTGCTCGCCTTCGAGGTGACGGCCTTCGCCTTTATTATTTCAGGGTATTTGCTCACCCTGCTGAAAGGGCAGCGTGAAGAACGCCACTACGGCCTCGGCCGCTTCATCAAGGAGCATTGCTCGGCGTTGCATGTCCATGCGAAGTCCCTGTTCAAGAACCGGTACATCAAGCTCCTCATCTTCGCAACGACCGTGACTGGCCTGCTTGAAGTGCTCGGCCAGAGCTATTACGGCCTGTTCATCTACCAGCGCTTCCAGACAGAAGTGTTCGGCGGCTTCCTGAACGTCGCGGTCTTGTATGGCATCGCGATCGTCACGAGCTTCATGGGGCCCTGGTTTACGAAAAAGCTGCAGCGCAGTATTGGCCTCTCGCCGATGCTTGTCTTCGGCACCTTGCTGACCGCGATATTGCCGTTCACGCTCGTCTATAATGCGCACATTCTTTCTGTCGCGGCCGCGTTGATCTTCAGCGTGATCGGCGCTGCCATCGTCGGCTTTGCGCAAGGACTGCTCGCCCGCAAATTGATGGATGAAGAGACGCGCAAGAAGTATTTCATGAGCCTCGGGCTCTATGTCGCGCTTCCCTATCTTATCCTCGTTCCAGTTGGTGCGTGGCTCGCGCACACCATCGGCATGGAGATGCTCTTCCTCATCGTCGGCCTCGGTCTCGTCCTTGTCGTCGCGCCACTCTACTTCATCCTCGTCGCGATGGCGAACAAGGAACGGTTGTGAAAATGAAAAAGATACTCTTCATGGTCACGCTGCTACTCACAGCATGCGGTGGCATTGGTTACAGTCATGTGTGCGATGCTGATTACAATGGCTGTTTTGATCGCTATCGTTTCGATTGCGGTCCTGATACCTTTCCCTGTGACGAGGACGGGCGTTGCGACTGTGACGCCTTTTGCACTTCAAAGGATAAGACGGTAGTCAGCTATGCTGGCAATCCGGTCAGTCTCGGCAATCGCTGCATCTGCAGCTGTGAGTAGCTTTATTAAATATGCATCATTTCTCTGAACCATGGACTCAGCGATTCAGCAAGCGCTCGCGGCTACGAAGTGGGAAAGCCAATTCAGTGGCAGATGGCCGCCAGTGGATCTCACGCGTTTTGGCGAATTCTATTCACGGATGCCCTTTGCCGACAACATCAAGCGCTATGTTCACCAGACCATCATCACCTGGCATGATGGCACGGGCGCAGGCTTCCAGCCCATCGCCGACAAGAAACGATTCAGCGAAGAACTCATCGCGCAGATCGCGAAAGACCCTGCACTTGTGGACAAACTATGCATGCTGCTGAAGAAGACAACTGATGAGTTTATGGCGGTTTTTGACGAGCTCATGAGTAAAGATGTGAGCTTAGAAGAGTTCCAGCGATTGCACAACAATGTTCTCGAGTACTATCCCTACCACATCCAAGTCAAGGTGCTGGTCGACTACCTTCCGGCCGAGCTTCTCAAAAAATATTTGCCACAATTCGAAGACGCTCGAGTGTATGCAGAGCCATTGTTCACCAAATTCCTGGAATTCACCATGCAGCTGTCAGCTTTTCACGAGAAAAAAACTGGCTACCCAGCAAAACTTATCCGGGCAATGACCAAAGACGAATTTGAGCAATACCTCCAAGATGGAACACTGCCAGACAGAGCAATGCTCGAACAACGCAACAAACAAAGCGCATTCTATTTCCACGAAGGCAAAATGCACATCCTGCTTGGAGATGATGTCACAAAAGCAGAAGAACTCGTGCTCGGCAAACAAAGCGATGAGATTGAAGGTCAGACAGCATATCCCGGAACTGCGAAAGGCCGTGTACAGATCGTGCATGATCCTGACAAAGCGAAAGACTTCAAGCCAGGAGATATCCTTGTTGCTGGAATGACCCGTCCAGAGTACGTTCCTTTAATCGAAAAAAGCGCAGCTTTTGTCACTGACGGCGGCGGCGTCTTATGTCATGCGGCGATCGTCGCGCGCGAACTCAAGAAGCCGTGTGTCATCGGCACGCAACGCGCGACAAAAGACCTGAACGATGGAGACATCGTCGAAGTGGACGCCGAGAAAGGTGTTGTGAGGAAGATCGAATGAAAATGCTCGACAAAGAACACAATGTTGTACAAGCAGATACACTACCTGACATCACTGGCGTCAATTGGTATAAGGTGGTCAAAAGGGCGAACAGCCCACTCATGAACTCCTACTTGCGAGTCGGCGATGCTATCATTAATCCAGAACTCGGTTTTGATTCAAGAATGCCAACAGTCGTTTTGCTGAATTACGATGTTTACCATTCTGAGGACGAATTCGCGCGTCTCCAGCAGACGATGATCGCTGAGGCAGAAAAGGACGATAGGTTTCTCAGCAAGTATTTTGCCAAAGCACTGCAAGATAGCGAAGACATCGTCTCCTGGGCAAAAGGGCAAGACTTCACAGACCTGCTGCAAGGATTCCAGGAATACACGCAACGAGCGATCAAGCTCATGAGCCACCTCTTCCCTCCATTGGGTCCTGAGGAATGGATGCGTGCAGAGATTGAGGCTGAACTCGCCAAGCACATCGACCCGAAAAAGGATTTCTCTGTTTTTCTCGACACCATGACAAGCATGATCTCGTCGACAGAGCCATCCACCATGCAATTGAAGAGAGCAGCCATGCTGCAACTCGCAGTCGACAAGGCGCCAGAGTCAGCGATCAGGAAAGTGTATGACCAGTACAAATGGCTTGAAGATCACGGTATCTGGTTTGAGCCTGTGTCGTTTGAAACCTTCACAGCAGAGATTGAAGCCATGAAAGATCCTGAAAAGGAATTGCAAGCAATGCAAGAAGAAACAGCGGCAATCAAGGAGAGGCAAGCAGCGCTGACATCGAAATACAAATTCAGCGAGCGCTTGCTCAGGCTCTTTGTCGATGCGCAGCAATTGCCACTTGTCAGGTTTCGGCGCCTTGAAGCATTGATCGAATCAGCCTATGCATTGAACGATCTTTTCGAAGCGATTCAGAAGAAGCTCGGTTTGCAAAGTGTATCGGCAGCGTACTATTGGGAGATTGAAAAAGGACTCGAGGGTGAGCAGCTCGACACAGAACGAATCAATAAGCGTAGGAAATGGTACGGTTTCATACTCAAGGACATGCAGTTGTATGATCTTGATGGTCCGGATGAGAATATCCTGAAGATTGTTGAAGGTGACTTGCTGGATGAGAATGTGGTAAAAGGTCAAGTCGCGCATAGAGGAAAAGTCACAGGAGTTGCAAGAGTACTTAACTCAGCAAAAGAGATCGATAAGGTCAAGCAGGGCGACATTCTCATTACCGGCATGACAACCCCTGATTATGTTCCTGCTATAGAGAAAGCTGCTGCGATGGTCACTGACGAAGGCGGCTTGAGCTGTCACGCCGCGATTGTTGCCAGGGAGATGAGTACGCCCTGTGTGATTGGCACAAAAGACGCCACACGCATCTTCAAGGACGGTGATCTTATCGAAGTCGACGCAGAAAAAGGCATAGTCAAAATCATTTCTCAATGACGATCAGCGGCACGTGCATCTCTTCTTTTGAAACGCCTGCGTGTCGTGCGGTGCTCATCGAGCCGCCTTCGCCCCAGACACGATCCTTGATCGCCCAGCCGGGCTTGGCGATGAGAACATAATCCCCGATGCGATGCTGCAGATGCGGATGCGCCTTGCCAGGCCCGTACCAGGAAAGCAGGTCTTTGCTCTTATGGATCGTGCACGCGTGCTTCAGTTTCCGCTTGACATAGCTCTCGAATTTCTTCGCCTTCTCAGGATGGACGTACGCATACGCTAATCGCCCTTCCCCGCACAGCGGCAATGACATCGCTTCTTCCATCACCGGATGTTTGTGCACCCAGACATTGCGCGACACATCGTGCAAACCATGGTCTGCAGTGATGACTAGTGTGGCGTTGTTCACTTTCTTCACAAAGCGCGCGAGCTTCTTGTCGAGCACCTTGAAATGCTGCTGCGCTTCCGCGCTCTTCGTGCCCGCATGGTGCAGGATGAGATCGAGTTCTGGCCAGTACGCGAGCACGAATTTCTTGCCTGGCTGTTTCATCGCTTTCTTGATCTTGCGGAACATTCCGCCCAACTTCGTGTATGTCAGGATCTTTGCGCCAGCGCTCACGCGCTTGTTATAGGCGGAATCCTTGAATTCTTTCGGCTGGATCTGGAAGCTCGGCATGTCGATCTTCTCGAAGACGCTCGTTACCGGCACCACTTGCCGGGGTTTCATATGCTCAAGGTCGAGCTGCCAGCTCCGGGTGTGCGGCGGCAGGGCGGCGAGCACCATGCCGCATTCCTTGAAGAGCATGTGCCAGCACGTGAGCCCGTGCTTCTTCGCCGGCACGCCGGTGTAGATTGCAGTCATTGCCGCTGACGTTGTCGCAGGAAACACTGAAGTCAGCTGCGCGCGCACCTGCGAAGCGAGAAAGCTGCCTTTGCCATGCTTGCGCAACCATTCATAGCCCATGCCGTCAATGACCAGCAAGACCAGGTTGTCAGCATCCTTGAGCTCTTTGGCGCGCAGCGAGGAAAGCTCTTTGTACTCGCGCTTCCCGCCGCGCGCGGCGATGATGCTGGCCATGAGATTCAGGATCGAGCCGCCGTTGTAGTCAGGCTTGTGCATGCGCTGAACTGGCCTCCCGCGTTTTATAAAACTATTCTCCAAATATTTATTAACAGCGCGCGGCTCAGGGCCTGCATGAAGAAGCGGCTCATCGACGTGTTCCGGCTCATCCTGCCGTTCGGACGCTCCCGGAGAAGCATGATCAAGCGGCTCAGCCAGTACGTGGGCAAGCGTGAGCTCAGCGATATCAAGTACCTGAGCAAGCTGCGCAAGATCGGCTTCCATGAAGAACAGTTCGGCGCGAGGATCTGCCCAGACACGAGCTGGGTGCAGCTCGACCTCGCGACAGAGGAAGAACGCGTGGCCGACTTCGTGAAACGGATCAACCGCAAGGTAGCGGATGCGGCGAAGCTTGATGCCTTCCGTTTGTTTCGCAAGGACGCGCTGGCAAAGATCAGCGGCATCGTGGCTCCGAACATCGTCGGCATGCAGGACGCGAAACAGGCAGCAGCGCTGCTTCTCTTCGCCCAGGAAGCCTTCCATGTCCTCCTCCTCGGCGATCCCGGCACTGGCAAGACTGAGATCCTGCGAAGCAGTGAACGCCTCGCACCGCACGCGATCTTCGGCCTCGGTTCTGGCGCGAGCAAGGCCGGGCTTGTCGGCGTGTACGAAGGCAAGGAATTCAACCCTGGCTTGTTGGTCGAGGCTGACGAAGGCCTTGCCTGCATCGACGAGCTGAACCTGATGAAAAAGGAGGATCGCGCAGGCTTGTACAGTGCGATGGAGAAAGGCTTTGTCACCTATGACAAGAAAGGCAAGCACGAGAAATTCAAGGCGCGCATCCGCGTCCTCGCGAGCGCGAACCCGAAAGGCGACAAGTTCGTGGGCAAGGACGTGAAGTTCCTGCGCGCGCAACTCCCGTTCGACGACGCGCTCCTCTCACGATTCCATCTCGTCTTCCTGATCCGCAAGCCGAAAGGCAAGGAATTGGAGAAGATCACGCGGAAGATCGTGCGCAACGACGTGCGCGAGATCGAGGACGGCGACGCCCGCTTTGTCAAGGAGTACAGCGAGTACGCATTGAAACTGAACGTCGCGTTCGACGACAAGTACGAGAGCATGATCGTCGACTTCATCGAGCAGCTGAAGAAAGAGGAGAAGAATCTCCTGGTCGAGATCGGACCCAGAACGGTGATCGGCGTGATCAGGGTCGCGAAAGCATTTGCCCGTGTCCGCTTGAGCAGGAACACGAACGCGGATGATGTCGAGCAGGCGATGAAGCTGGTGAAAGAAGCGCTGACTGTCGCTGAATAAAAAGAAAAGAGGTTTATTCTACCCAGTCGACGTCGACGAATGGCATCGGTTCTGGATAGTGGCGGTAGTCTGGTTCGCTGTACGGCAGGTCAAGATCGTTGATCTCTTCAACGCTGTCGATGTCGTGCATCTCGATCGTTCGCTGGCTGATCGTGTACAGCACGTCGTCCATGTACAAGGAACGGCGAACTGCTGCGGGCGAGCCCCAGTACCAGCGGCTTTCCTCGCTGCCTTCGTAGTGCGAGACCTTGCCGCGCTTCTCGAAGCCGTTTTCAGTCACCGTATACACGTACGCGCCTTGCCATACTCGCTGGTTCGAATAACGCCAGCGGTCTTCCCAGCGCCAGTCTTCCTTGACTTCCCTGACAGGCAAGACCATGACTTGCTTGTCCCTGTCGAACAGGAATGCCTTGTGGTCCTGCGACACTTCAGTTGTCGAGCCAGGCCCGCCGATCTCGATCACATCCACTTGCCTTGGATTCTCGACGTCGCTGACATCGAACAGCGAAACCTTCACACCTTTCAATGAGACGCCGCCCCATTCGTTCTCTTTGGTCTCTTTCCCGACCCCGATGAGGTGGTTCTCGTCATAGGGGTGCAGGTAATCTGAAAAGCCGGGGATCTTCAGCTCGCCGAGCACTTCTGGGTCGCGGGGGTTCGACAGGTCGATCACGAACAAGGGATCGATGCGCTGGAAGGTCACCATGTACAGGCGCTCGCCCATGAACCTCGTGGAGTAGATCCGCTCGTCCTCAGCAAGGCCTTCGAGCTCGCCGATCATGTCCATGTCTTCATCAAGGACATACACGTTGTTCCACTGCGTGCTGCCCTGTCTGCTATAGACATACGTGGTCGTCGCAACCCGCAAATCGCCGTTGTACTCGTCCATGCTGAACTGGTTGAGCAATTGTCCTTTCACTTCGCCCTTTGCGACGTAATCAATATCACCTTCATCAACAGCGATCTTGTGGATGATGGTCTTGCGCCGCTCTTCTTCACGGTCCCATTCCCATTCGCGGACAGCGTCGTTGATGTCCTCGACAAGATCTGCCGCATCGTCCTCGTCCATCTCGTCGTACATGTCCTGGAGGATCTCGCGGATCAGGCCCCATTCTTCAGCAGCGTTGAGATCGTCATCCTTGACAGCATTGATCTGGCTGCGCACGCTCGCCGGCAGCTCCGGCACAACTACGTCCCAGAACTTCTCTTCCTTCTCGTCCTCGTAATAGCGCCATGGCATGTTCTTCTGGTACGACACGTACAGGTTGTCCTGGCTGACGAAGATCGTGGAAGCGTATCCCATCAGATAGCTCTTGGCTTCGACGTCCAAATCGCTCAGCGCGAGGCTCGCGACTGTGACAAACTGGTAGTTGTCTTCGGGGTTGTCGAAGTAGTAGATCTCCGGGCGGACGACGACACTGTCAGCATCGCGAATGACCGGAACGTCAGGCCAGTAATCGTACATGCGCACGTTCTCCTGCGTCAGGAAGTAGACGTGCTCGCCGATCATCCTGCTCTGCAGGTAGCGGCCGTTGATCGTGAACTCGTCCTCGAGCTCTGGATCCTCACGGTCAGCGATGTCGTAGACCATGACATGCAATTGCTGCGTGTAATGCGGTCGCGGCATGATGTCGAACTCTGGCAGCGCGTAGACGTAATCGTTCCGGTCCACGAACACAACAAGGGTATCGCCGTGCACAAACATGTCGCGCGGCTGGCCGTCGATGTCAGTCTTCGAAAGGATGTCCGCATCCTCTGCCGGGTACGCATCGACGATCACGAGATTGTCGCCAGAGAGCAGGTAGATGTATTTGTCGTCGTTCTTGACAAAGTCGGCTTCGTCAACGCCTTCGACCTGCACATTCGTGGTGCTGTAATCGTCAGCGCCGTTCGACGCGCTCTTGGTTGCGCCCATCGCCTGCGGTGCCATGGCAACATCTGCCGCCATTTCCATCATGACGCCGCCGCGCATGCCACCCCACTCATCGTAGCCATAGCTCTGGCCCTGGTTTTCCTTGAGAAAGTCGCGCAGCTCTTCCACGCTTTCGAACTTCTTCAGCTCTTGGGTCGAGCCGGAGAGTTCCACATTGTCGTTGACTTGATACGTATCCTCCCCTGTAGGCGGAGGCGCTTGTGCGCACGCTGCGACAAGCAGCATGCCCATGATGCATAAGGTAATGAGGGTTCGCATGATCTCACCTTTCTTGCTTATGCCAGCCATGAAGTGCTTGGATTATAAATATGTCGTCAAGAGTGCGAAACGCTTTGGAGTTATGAATCGTCGAGAAAAATTGTTTTCAATAAAGAAAATAATTACACCCAGGCGCCGAGAATCAGGCCTATGACTATCAGAACAACGAGGTAATACGCGTTGTTGAGGAACCATAGGGCCAAGGGCTTCTTTTCCCAGAGCACGCCGCCGAGACTGGTTGTCGCGAAAAAGCCCAGCCAGATCAGCGCGGCAAGCCCGATGCTGCCGGTAAGCGTCTGCATCCCTGTCAGTTGCAAGAGCCAGGCGAGCACGCCGGCAGTCACAAGCGTCGTGATGAAACCCATGATCATCGGCCCTGCCGCTGGCTTCATGTCTGTCTTCTTCATGTCCACGAGGCGCATCCACAGCGAGCCGAACAATGGCCCGTACCATATCCAGCCGACGAGAAATCCTGCGACAGATGCCACCAATACTGCAAGATAATTTACCACACTATCACCCCATCAATGGACAGGAAGCGCTGCATTAAATAATTTATCTTAAACAGAACCGTTAAAAAGTGGGAATGCTCCAGTGCCTCTATGGATCTCCTCAGCGTCATCCTCATTGTTCTCGCCGCAGCGATCGCAGCCTGGCTCGGCTACCTGCTCGGCAAGGCGGTGATGAAACAGCGCTTGAAGGAAGACGTCGAAGACATCAGGAAAGATGCGATCAAGCGCTCGCGCGCAGTCCTTTCTGGACAGTTCAGTGAGCAATTGGCGCCCTTCCTGCCGGACTTTCCCTGGAAGCCCACAGAAGCCCGCTTCATCGGCAAGCCCATCGATTTCCTCGTGTTCACAGGCATGGATGACAAGGCGATCGACGAGGTCGTGTTCGTCGAGGTCAAATCTGGCGGCTCGCGCTTAAGCAGCGTTGAACGCAGCCTGCGCGACGCGATCAAGGCGAAGAAAGTCAGATGGGAAGAGTACCGTGTGCCGGAGAAAGCAACACGTTAGATTTAACCACTATTTAGTAATCAAAAAGAGCACATTTTTAAGTTTCTGCTGCTTCTAGGCTCTGCATGAGTCGAATGAAACCTGTCACGAATGGTCTGCAAGCTGTCGCGCTCTATGATCGATCTATTGGAGAGGGGCTCTCACTCCCAATCTTAGAACCAGGGCAAGAGCGACGGCTCCATAGCTTGCAGGCAGTCGGCACTATCTTTCACGAACGCTTCGAAAAAGAGCATGAAGCGCGAGAGCTACTCCGACAAGTGCATGAAGATAAACCGCACGGTACGTTGATCGCACTGGCAAACGCTGCGTGGAGGGAGAAAATGCTTTGCCACAGCGTTGTTTTCCACTTTCTTGGACATCTCAAGATGGGAGGACGTTCGATACGCGAGATGATGGATCACATCGCAGAGTTTCATCTTGGCATTCCACCAATGCATTTTGATCTGCGTCCTGAAGTCGAGTTTGATCCCACATATGACGGCCCGACACTCTTTTTCGATTTTGATGGTCCGATACGCTCCGGTTTTTTCAGGACAAAGATAGGAACGTATAAAGAGGATGGATGGGCCACACGCGAAAGGAATGCATATCGACGGAAGCTCTTTGTCACCTTGGCAGATATGAGTGATCGGATAAACACTGACAATGGCTATCAGATGATCCTGACAACCAGCCAGGCAGCTGCCATTCCAGGGGAGGCAGATTATGAAGAGCGTACCTTGACGCAGATTCTGCAAAGAAGTGGTCTGCTGAGAGTCCCGGGGGAACCTGAATCAGAATACTCACTTGATCGTTACTTTCACGCTTTCTGTTCAGTGCCAGGAGTCTCGTTCTTTCGGCATCATGATGATGATCCAGGGCAATATGTCTGTCAACCTGATCACATGGGAAAGATCTACACTGGCATCATACAAGGCCTTGGACTTGATCATCATCGCATTATTGCAATCACTGATCAATGGACAGATCGGAGTGCGGAAGCGACAGAGCAAGTGTCAACAATTGTGATCCCACAAGAAACCGAACCAAGCACACTGGCAAAACTTGTACGGATGCTGGAATTTATTGCGCTGGAGACTGAAGGAAGCCCGGACGTGCTTGCAGTCACAAGGCAAATATGTGGTATCCAACCATCATATTATTGGCAAAGCGAGGACGTGACAGCTGCGTACGAGTCTAAAAACTCACTCGATTTGGGCGGGGCAAAGTTGTATTCTCATATGCTGCGCGGATTTGCCGATCCCCTACTCACTTTTGACCTGACACCGAACACCTTGTATCTGTCAGAGATTAAGCCCCGGAATGTCAAGACAGTCATGCGCGGCAGGTAAAGCATTAAAAGCAAACATCTTTCCCATTTCTCCATGCCACTCCCATGGATCCGCAAGCACGCGCCGTACAGCGCGAAGGAGGTCGTTGGCCAAGACAAAGGAGTCGAACGCATTCGACAGTTTGTGTCATCGCATGCCAAGGGAGCGAAGCCGCTCCTGCTCTACGGGCCGCCTGGCACAGGCAAAACCGCGAGCGTGTACGCGCTTGCCGAAGAGCTGGATCTCGAAGTGATCGAAGTCAACGCCAGCGACGTACGCAACAAAGCGGCGATCAACGAATTGCTCGGCGCTGCCTTGAACCAACAAAGCCTGTTCTTCAAAGGCAAGGTCATCCTTGTCGACGAGGCTGACGGCTTGTCAGGCATGAAGGACCGCGGCGGGATCCAGGCAGTGATCGCGCTGGTGAAGGACGCGCGCTTTCCTGTCATCGTGACGTGCAACGATGTAGAGAGCAAGAAACTGAAAGCCTTGAAGAAAGCGGCGGAGTGCGTCGCGTTCGACCCGCTTTCCGCAAAAGACATCGCTGTCTTGCTGACGCGCATCGCGAAATCAGAGAAGATCGCAGCAGAAGACAAAGCGATCAGTGCCATCGCGCACCGTGTCGGCGGTGACGCCCGCGCCGCGATCAACGACCTGCAGACACTCAGCGACGGGAAAAAAATCACGATGCAAGAGCTCGAAGCGCTGGGCGAGCGGGAACAGAAAGAAGCGATCGAGCAAGCGCTCACGCGCGTCTTCAAAACCACAAGCGCAGACGTCGCCTTGCCAGCGTTCGACAATGTCGACGTGGATATCGACCAGCTCTTCCTCTGGATCGATGCGAACCTGCCGAAGGAATACACAAAACCGGAAGACTTGGCAAACGCCTACGACGTCCTGGCTGAGGCTGACAAATTCTTCGGTCGCATCCGGCGATGGCAGTACTACCGTTTCTACGTTTACATCTACAAGCTCTTCACTGCCGGCATCGCTTTGGCAAAGAAGGAGAAGTACGCGACAGTGCCGAAGTACAAGCGCTCTTCGCGCCCCTTGATGATCTGGATGGCGAACGCGCGCAACGCGAAGAAGAAAGCCATCGCGGAAAAGCTCGGCGCGGCGAGTCATGCAAGCACGCGACGCGTGCTCAATGATGTGCTCCTGCTCAAGCCCATCTTCCAGAACGACAAAGCAACAGCCTCAATGATCAGCGAGCAGCTTGAGCTCGACCCTGAAGAAGCGGCCTGGCTGCGAAGCTAGCCAAAACCTTTTTAACCTCAACCTTCTCGTTGCTGTCCAAGAGGTGGGTAGGTGCACGCGAAGCGAGTCACGGTTCTTTCGATCGTCATTAATGGCACGCTCTTCATCCTGAAACTCTTCGCTGGCATCGCAGCAAACTCTCTCGCTGTGCTCGCAGACGCGACAAATTCTCTGTTGGACATGCTCTACAGCTTCGGCGTGCATTGGAGCGTCAGGGAGAGCCATAAGAAAGCGGACAAAGGGCATCCGTTCGGCCACGCCCGGGCAGAGCCCATGGTGGCGTTTGTCATCGCGATCCTGATGGGCATCGCCGCCTTCGAATTCCTACGGAGCGCGGCTTTCAACCTCATTGGCGGCAGCGGCCCGCACCATCTCGACTGGCTGATCGTGGCGAGCCTGCTCATAGCGATCGTCGCGAAGATCCTGCTCAGCCACGAGGCCCATGTCGCTGCCTTGAAGGCGCGCAGCCCGGCCTTGTTCGCGACCAGCGACGACAGCAGGAACGACGTGCTGATCACGTGCACAGCCCTTGCAGGCCTGGTCTTCGCCTCGACCGGCTTTCCCTGGCTGGATGACGTCGCAGCCCTGATCATCAGCATCTTCCTGTTCAACGAAGCGTATAAGCTTGGCAGGAAGAATGTCGACTATCTCTTGGGTGCTGCTCCGCCGAAATCCCTGGATCACAAGATCCGGCATGCGGCCAGCGCTGTCCGCGGCGTGCGCGGCATCCATAAGATTCGGAGCCATTATGTCGGCAGTTATGTCCATGTCGAGATCCACATCCTGGTCAATTCCCGCGTCGCTTCGGGCGTCGCACACACGATTGCCATGAGCGTGCAGCATGATATCGAGCGCTTGCCAGAAGTGAACAAGGCCTTTGTGCACATCGATCCAGCGTGATCTGTTGAATTCTGCCAGTACAGGCTGTTTAAAAGCACAATCGAAAATTTTATATATTAGTTTTACCACTTCTTAGTAGTTAATATAATTGGGGGCAAACACATGAATTCAAAGTCCAATACCAACGATCCACGTGTCACAGAGCTCGGTCCTAAAGGCCCTGCTGACGACCGTGTCGAGTGCTGGTGGGACTGATTCCGGCCATTACAGCCTGTTTTGCCCAATTCTCGGTCACTATCAATAAATAGTTGTTTTACTTCTCCCTGCTTACGCCAACAGGAGCTAGTAGGTGTGCTCCTATGAAAAAGCCCAAGCTGGTGAAAAGGCCGAAAAAACAGAAATACAAGCCGAAGCCCTACGAGGAACGACTGGTCGAGCTGGACAAGCGCACAGATGCTGACGACCGTGTCGAGTGCTGGTGGGACTGAAAACGGCGAAATGCGACCTCTTTGATACGTTTTCGGCTGCATATGTATAAATACCTTCATACCTTAGCATACACTGGAGGGGATGAAGATGTCAGCAAAGAGTCCAGAGAGGATGCGATTGTATCGGGACCCGCGTGTGGAGGATCTTGGCCAGCGCACGCCAGCTGACGACGCCATCGAATGCTGGTGGGACTGATCACGCTTTCTCATTGCAGACAGTAGCACCACTGCCTTGACAGCCTCTGTATTGCACTTGTAGACTTACTGAATCTGATACACGTAGGGAGTGATAGCGGATGGCTGCCGCAGTGGTGCGACAACGCCAAAGCTTTATAAAGCGCCTCGAGTTCGCCGTACCCAGCGGGGTAGGGCAGAGTTCCTGCCTCGTTTGGCAGAACGCCCAACTAGGAGTGCCCGTCGGGCTCATACCGTTCTTCGGAACAGGAGAGACCCGGAGGTCGGAGGAGGGGATACAGTCGAGTGCTGGTCCCCGCCGAATTCAAATCCTCCCCCCGCTACTCAGGAGGGCTTCCGGATTTTTCGGAAGTCCTCCGTTTTTCTTTTTTAAGCACTGGTCAACCGTACGCAGCGCTTATAAGCCCTCCTTCCTTCAAATTTCACGATTTCAAGGTTTTAGTATGAAATCGGAAATTTGTGCGGAACTCGGACAGTGGCTAGAACTGCAACCAGTTGTTGAAGGTAAACTCACATATCCCTCTTGGACAACTAGTGCGGAATATTCCCTGGAAGTTGAGCAAGTTTCTGAGAAGGAGATTCTAGTTTTTTATCGCGTCTTGAACTCCGCTGTACCTCGACTAGTGAAGCGATTATTTCCTAGTCGAATTGAACTTAGTTCATCTTTCTTTTGGGTTTTGGGATTTCTCGAGGGTGAAGGTGCGAATAAACTAGGAAAATCGAACTATCGTCGGGTGACTATTACTAATTCGAATGCGAAAGACATGCGAGCAGTTCTCGACGAACTTGAGCGTCAGTGGTTGCTCAAGAGGATTGATCTGCCTGTGGGTGCAGTTCAGATTTTCGTAAAAGATCCTTCTGAAAAAGTTGAACAATACTGGAGAGCGAAGCTAAATGTGTCACCAGAACAAATTAGATTGTTTGAAAAATCAAACGCGACATCTCCAACAGGAATCTGCCATATTTATGTAAGTGATGTGCTTCTAAGAAGAGTGATCGATCTGATTCAAGAACATCTTCACCCCAGCGTCAGGCCGCCGTACTCGTAATCTTCCAGAACAAGATTGTCCTTGTTGAGCACTTGCACTTTCAGGATGAACTTGAAGAACTCCTCGACGTACAGCACGGTCGTGGTGCCGTCGCCGTTGTCGTAATACGCGCGCGTCGCGATATAATCCCGGTCAGAATAATCATCCTCGTGATCGTAGCCTTGCTCGGTCTTGTACGGGAGTTCGTCGAAATAGCGCTCGTACCAGTCGTGCGCGAGCACGAGCTCGACCGGGAAGGCAAGGTTCTCGTGGATGAGCTGCACATCCGCGACGTCGATGCAGTTCTCGACCTCGTACGCGAAGCGCCGACTGCTGTGGAGGTAGCACCCGCTCACCGGATTGTTCCCGCTCTTCCACGCGTAATGGATGAGGACTTCATCGCCTTGTTCGATGTCCTCGACCAGGTCCTCGTCCGCATCTTCGAGCTCAATGCGCGACAGCGTGATCACGTCGTCTTCGACCTCGAAGAAGTACTCGAGCGGCCGGTATTGGATCTCGCCAGGCTGCATCCTGATCATGACCTCGCCAAGGGTTTCATCCTGGATGATGTAGCTGTAGCTCGGCGCCTTGTTCGCAAACGTGGCAAGCCAGTCAGGCACTGGCGCTTTCTCAATTGGCGTTCTCTCAGGAGGCTGTACTGGCGGCTGTTCAGGATCTTCGTCGACAGGTTCAACGACCGGCGCCTCTGGCTCAGGCACTGTGACGTTTTCCGTCTGGTTTGTCTCATTCAGCGGCTCGAGTTGCGGCTCGCTGGCGCAGGCCGCAAGCAGGAGAAGAATGAGTATGCATGCAACACGCCCTACCATGTTCTCGTGGATAGATTTGTTAGTTTTAAAACTTATTATCCTGATATGAATCATTTCGACAGTAAATTTTTAAAGCTTGACCGGATTCAGTGCAGGTATGACAAGTATCACGAAGAGAGTGTGGGCTCTCATCGATGAGGACCCGAGCATCAGGAAAGACCTTGCCAGAGGCGTGATCAACGTCTCAGGACTCGCTGCCTACCTGAAAGAGCAGCACGGCCTTGAAGGCAGTCTCGACAGCGTGATCAGCGCGATCCGGCGCTACAAGGCGAGCGAGGAAGTGCAGGAGCTGACAGCAGGCGTGCGCCAGGCATTGAAGGAAGCGGTCGTCACGACCAAAACCAAGATCACGGGCCTGCAGCTCAAGAACAGCACGAACCTGTACAAGTATCTGAGCGACCTGATGAAGGATCCGGAATTCTACAAGAGCGAGATCTTCCGCCTGATCAAGAGCAGGAACGAGACCTTGTGCATGATCGATTCAGAATCATTGGGACGCGCCAAGACCTTCTTTCCCGAGGGGAACATCATCGAGATCCAGGAAGGCTTAGCCGAGTTGTCGCTCACTTTGACGGCTGACGGTTGGGACAGCAAAGGAGTGATGGCCCGCTTGTCGAACGAGATCGCGAACTACGGGGTGAACATCCTTGCGATCATCAGCGCAGAGCCGCGCATTAGCATCTTCCTCGCCGAGGAGAACCTGATGCGTGCGCATGAAGCAGTGCTGAGCCTCACCAGATAGCCATTTATATAATTCTTGTTCAAGTATGCACGATATTGATAAATATCGTGGAGCGCTTTCAGGGAGAAAATACTTTGAGGTGAAATTCATGGGATGCGGATGTGGCGGCGGCCACATGAAGAAGTTGAGCGAGAAGGAAAAGGAGTTTTGTTGTCAGTCTGAAGAAGCAGAAGAGGATTAAACCTATTCCCAGTTCTCAAAATCAAACCCGAGAAAACCCCTCGCGCAAAGCGAAGGGCCTTCCCGGGAAAAAGAGGTGAGAAGCAATAGTTGTGATTGTGCGCTTCACCCCCGTGCCCGCCAACAGGCGTTATCACTCCGGAATAGAGATTTTCTTTTTAAATGTTGCGCTGTTGTAACCATTCCAGAATGAGAACGAAAAGGCATTAAGCTAGCCCCTATTCCAGCGCCTGATGGCCAAAAGCAAGATCGAACAGCTTGTCCGGAAAGAGCTGCGTCCTCACGAGATCAAGAACGAACTCTTTCTTATCGACACGAAAAGTGTAGAGTGCAAGGTCCTGAAAACACTCCTGACAAGCATCCTGCAGGACAGGGCCAAGATTGTCATTGTCCCCAAGAACACCAAAAGGAAGAATGCCTTCATACCCACCTCGCTCGAGAACGAATTGGTCAGGGAGTTACGGAGTTATCTCGAGGACAAAGACGACAAGAACAAATTCACACTCCTCATGGCGACGATCCCGGAAGCCATGATTCTCACCTATGCGAAACGGCACAAGCTCACCGGCAAGCCGCTCGCGCCGGAAGATGACGTGCGAAAACTCCTGGAACAGCTCCAGAAGCAGCAGGCGCAGACAAAGCCGAGCTTGCGGAAGAGCTTCGCCTGGCTCAACGAGCATTCGGCCAGGAAAAAGTAAGGCTTAAGTATCAGCCATGCTCCAATCCGCGTTATGAAATGGCTTTTGCGGAAACCTTTGCCCAGATTCCTGCTGTTTGTAGCCATCGTCACAGTCCTCGCCTTTTTCATCGGCAACCATGATGCAATACTCACCGGCAGCATCATCACCGAAGTTGTTCCGGAACAGCACGGAAGCTTCGACGTATACTTCTGCCAGGTCGACGATTGCGAAGCTGCCATGCTTGCAGCGATCGAAACCGCTGACGAAGTCAAATGCGCATTCTATGACCTGGACTATGAAGTGCTTGAACAGTTACTCGACGACAAGGAGGCGGAAGTCCTGGTATTTGAGGACTACTACGAAGGCTTTGGCACAGAAATCAAAGCGCCGCATGGCGGCCTGATGCACAACAAGTTCTGCATCCTCGACGAGAAAACAGTGATCACAGGCTCGACAAATCCGACAGACAACGGCATCAACAAGAACGACAACAACCTCGTGGTCATCGAAGGAGCATATCTCGCGCAGAACTATCTTGATGAGTTTGAGGAGTTGCAGGGGAAGAAAGAAAAGAAGGTAAAATACGAAAAAATTACTCACTTTGATGGCGACAACGAGTTTATCATCGAGAACTATTTCTGTCCTGAAGACGATTGCGAAGAGGAAGTGCTCAAGGAATTAGACAAGACCAAAAATACAATTCAGTTCATGACTTTTTCCTTTACGAGTGACCCTATAGGAGAAATGCTGATCGAAAAACATGCTGAGGGTGTTGAGGTGAAAGGAGTTTTTGAAAAACGCCAGGAAAGCCGGTATTCTGAATACGGGAAACTCGATGATGCAGGCCTGGATGTCCGCTTCGACTCAAACCCTGCGACCATGCACCACAAGGTGTTCATCATCGATGAGGAAACCGTCATCTTCGGCAGCTACAACCCGAGCAAGAACGGCAATACGCGGAACGACGAGAACGTGCTTATCATTCACGACAAAGAGGTCGCAGAAGGCTTCTCCGCAGAGTTTTCACGGGTTTGGGAGCTTCCATAAGCTTTAAATAACCCCCTCGATTCTGCCCAGCCACTACACACACAGGTGATATTCAATGGTTATCGTTGGTTTCGGATTTACCAAGATCCTGGGCGAGAAGAAGGGTCCTGCCCGGGGCAAGGTGAAGATCAACAATAATGTGGCGATCAAGGATGTCCAGGACGCGAACCTGAGCATGGGACAGGGCAAGAAAGGCCTGAAGATCCATTTCCTCTTTGAGACGCGGTTCAGTCCGGAGCTGGGCAACCTCACGTTCGAGGGTGACGTTGTCGTGCTCGAGAACGCGAAGACAGCTGAAGGCGTGATGGCTGAGTGGAAGAAGAACAAGCGCTTGCCGAAGGAGATGATGCCGAACGTGCTCAATCACGTGCTCGAGCGCACGAACATCCAGGCGCTCCTCACAGCTCGCGATCTCGGCTTGCCGGCGCCGGTGCCTTTGCCAAAGGTGAATGTGCAGCAGCCGGAGAAGAAGCCTGCTAAGCCAGCAAAGAAAAAGAAGTAAACACTTTCTATCTATTCCGGCGTTGCGAAGCCGTCTTCCTCGCTCCGTGCTGAGAACTCGCCGCGCAGATTCTCGCCATACAATTTGCGGACTTCCTTCTTATCGTAATTGCTGAGCAGCCAGGCGAGCTTGACGAACGCGGTTTCAGGCGTGGCATCGCAGTCCTGGCCAAGCACGCCCGCGCCTATTAATTGCGTGCCTGACGAGTACACATTCATGTTCACCCGTCCATAGATCGTCTGCGGCGCTCCCACGACGGGCATCTTCTTCGCCAAGAGCTTGAGCTCGTCGTAGATCTTTGCATTCTCCTTGTTGTATTCGTCAGTCGCCATGGTCGGCGCATGACCCAAGCCTGTGAGACTGAGTACGAGACCGTCGAACTTTTCGTACGCTTTCAACTCCTCGACCGAGAAATGCGGATGGATCTGCAACAGGCCGATCTTGAGTTTCTCGTTAAATTCCCGCACTGCGAACCTGCCGGACGCGTCTGCTGGACACACGCGCAAGCGCTCCACTTTCAGCGAGGGATAGTGGACACGAGCAAAAGGTGTGTCGTTGATCGCTTTGAATGCGTCACGACGAGAAGTGTGCATCTTGCGCACGCGGCACGCAGGGAAGACGACGCAGTCGTCCTTTTCGATCCCTTCGTGCATGCACAGGGCCACGCCTGTGAATTTCTCCTTTGCGATGAACTGGACTGCGCAGAGCAGGTTGGTGACCGCGTCGCTACTCGGCCGATCGCTCGAACGCTGGCTGCCGACAAGCAAGACCGGAACAGGACAGTTCTCGAGCGCGAAGGACAGCGCGGCGCTTGTCATGTGCAGGATGTCAGTGCCGTGCGTGATGATCACTCCCTGGGCGCCATCCTTGACTGCCTTGTCCACAGCCCGTGCCAAGACGTTCCAATGTCCGAAGCGCATCATCTCGCTGAACATATTGCTGATCAGCTCGCTCTTGATATCCGCGATCTCGAGCAGTTCAGGATAGAGGTCGAGGATTTCCTCGGCAGTGTATTGCGCGATGACTGCCCCAGTCTCGTAATCGACACGGCTCGCGACCGTGCCTCCGGTATGGAGCAGCGCGACTTTCGGCAGCCCGCTGGCTTGCTTCTTCTGGGTTCTCGCCTCTCGTTGCTTCGGCAAGACTTTGAGCTCCTTGACTTCCTTGAGCTGGTCAGGCCCGACTGTCATGTTATACCCGCTGTCGAGCTTGAGCACGAACTTGCCCTTCTCGTCGTTGAGCACCATGCCGTGGAGTTGCTTGCCTTTGTAGGAGAAGCTGATGTGCTGTCCGATACGCGCTTTCATAAGGAGAGAAAAAGTGGGAAGGGGTTTAAAACTTTTTACCTTCGGCGTCGCCGCCTCGTGGTTTTTCGCTTAGCGGTCTTCCGCTTGGTTGTCTTTCTCTTGGCGGTCTTTCGCTTCACAGCCTTCTTTTTCGTCGCTTTCTTCGGCTTATGCTTCTTGTGCTCGCGGTCCATCGCCTTCTTGAAGCGCTTCTCCGCACTGACAGCCGTCTTCTTGATGGCTTTCTCGAGCTTCACGATCTCCTTCTTGACCGCTGCTTTCGCCTTCCTGTCAAGGCCTTTCTTCTTTGCGTACTTATAGCCAGCGACGCTTGCCGCGACTGCCGCCGCAACCGCTGCGCCGATGGCGACGCGTTTCACGACTTTCTTGTTCTTCGCCAACTTTACCACCTTCTTCCTGGTTTTCCGTACAGTCCGTTTCAAACCCATGATCCTGCACCCCGCTTGTGAGCAAAAACATGCTCAGAGAATTTATAAAAATTTGCTTTAGGCAGCTATTTCTTCCCGACATATGTGTCATATTCGTGGTTGAGCAAGGGGATGATGTCGTACGCGATCTCCTCGTACGGGTGCGCGTCGCGCATCGCCTTGAGCACGACAGGAAGATCTTTCTTGTAGCACACAGTCTGGATCTGTACCTCGTCGACGTCTGCGATTTCGCCTTGCTTCCCGATATGCGGGTTCGTGCCTTCGAGCGGGAGGAAGTGGCCGGTGCCAGCTGTCACATAGCTGCAATAGGAGTAATTCCCGATCTTGCCAGCGCCAGCCTTGCCGAGTGCCAAGCGTACTTTCTCCTCATCCTGCTTCGGAACGCTGACCAGGATCTTCACGACAGGATCCATGAAGAATGAGAAGAAGAAAAGGAATTAAAAGCGTTTTGGATCTAGCCCTTGACCACCATGGCGGTGATCATCGGCGGCCGGTTCTTGTCCAGCACAGTCACAGTGACGAGCTCGCTCGCTTCCATATCTGTCTCGTCAGCGCACGTGACGGTGACGCTGTACACGCCAGCATCGTCGTAGCCGGTCTGCCAGGTCGCTTGGTCCATGTCGCCGCTGTACGCGATCGTGACCGCGCCGCCTTCAAGGTCTGTGCAGGTCGGCTTCAGCCGCACAAGCTCGGTCTCGACCACTTCGACATCTTCAGAGCCGACATCAAGCACTGGTGCGCGATTCACGTCCTCAACAGTGATGCTCACCGTCTCCTGGTCAGATTCTCCCTCAGTGTCAGTGCAGATGACGGTCACCTGGTAGGTGCCTGCGTCGTCGTAGCCTGTCTGCTTGCTGCTGCTGGTCATCCAGCCGGCATACGTCAAGCGAACTGCGTCGCCGTCCTCGTCAGTGCATTCCGGTTGCAGACGCACAGTGTCGCCTTCGTTGACTGCCACGCTATCGACGGTCAGGACTGGCGGGTGGTTGCCAGGCAGGATGCGGAAGCACACGACTGCTTCATCGCTGAGGTCGCCGTCGTTCACAGTCACGCGGACATTGTACTCGCCAGCGTCGCCCCGCTCGGTCTGCCATTCCTGCTCCTCGTCGAACGGCTCGCCGAAGGTATAGGTAAGATCGTCCCCGTCAGGATCGTTCCCGTCATACTGGAGCACGATCAGGTCGCCTTCGACAAACTCTTCGCATTCGGTCGACGCAGCGATCCGTGCCTGCTCCTTGCGCGGGATGTAATAGCACGTGCTGGCATCAACGTCCTTATTGATGTCGCGCACGCTCTGTCCTTCACAGTTCTCTTCTGGCACATAGCAGCTCTGGCTGTCTCCTTCTGCGTTGACGTAGAAGTAGACGCACTCGTCCAGTTGGTTGTTCCAGCGCACGTGGTTCTCGAACGCCACAGCAGCCAGGCTCAAGGCCATAATCGCAGCAAGAGCCGCGAGAATCATCAGTATCTTTTTCATCGCATACCACCCCGGATAATGGTGCTCCCCCCTTTTCCTGCACGGAGGACCTCCCGCTTTTTATATCTTCTGCTTTGTTACCTTTATATAATGAAGAATTCTGAAAAGGTTTATCCATAATAGCTCGGCTTCTCGTCTTTCATGCGCGCGCCTTGCGCGGTCCGGAAGTGGCTCTCGAGCTCTTTATAGCTGTCCTCGATCTCCTTCGTGGTGCTCGGGCGCACCTTGTTCAGGGCTTCCTCGAAGAAGTCCATGCCGACATTCTTCGCCTTGATGTCCTTCCGGAGCGCCATGATCGCTGCTTCCCTGCATACCGCTTCGATGTCAGCGCCGACATAGCCGTCTGTTCGCTCAGCCATCGCGCTGATATTCACGTCCTTGCCCAGCTTCATGTCCTTGGTGTGCACGTCGAAGATCTTCTTCCGTGTCGGCTTGTCCGGCACCGGCGCGAGGATGATCCTATCGAAGCGTCCAGGCCGCAGCAAGGCGGTGTCGATGATGTCTGGCCGATTCGTTGCTGCTACAATGACGATGTCCTGCAGCTCCTGCAAGCCGTCCATCTCAGTCAGCAATTGATTGACAACACGCTCTGCAACATTGTTGTTCTCGTTGCCGCCGAGCCCGCGGCGTGGCGCAATGCTATCAATCTCGTCGAAGAAGATAATACTTGGGCTTGTCTGCCTTGCTTTCTCGAAGATCTTGCGCACCGCCTTCTCGCTCTCGCCGACCCATTTGCTCAGCATCTCTGGGCCTTTCACCAGGATGAAGTTTGCCTCGCTTTCGTTCGCGACAGCTTTTGCCAAGAGCGTCTTGCCTGTGCCTGGCGGCCCGTACAATAACACGCCTTTCGGCGGTTTCACACCCAAGCGGGTGAACGCGCTCTTATGCTTCAATGGCCATTCGACAGCTTCGACAAGTTCTTGTTTCACGTCGTCCAGGCCGCCGATGTCAGTCCATTTCACGTCAGGCACCTGCACGAGGACTTCGCGCATCGCGCTCGGACGCACAACCTTGAGCGCGTCAACGAAATCCTGCTGCTTGATGAAGAGCTTCTCCAGGACTTCCTTCGGGATCTCTTCGTCTTCCTTCAGGTTCAGGTCAGGCAGCGCGCGCCGAAGCACGATCATCGCCGCTTCTTTCGCAAGGCTGGACAGGTCGGCGCCCACAAAGCCGTGCGTGACTTCAGACAATCGTTTCAGGTTGACTTTGTCGTCCAAGGGCATGTTGCGCGTGTGGATCTTAAGGATATTGAGCCTGCCGGCAACGCCTGGCACACCTATTTCGATCTCGCGGTCGAACCGTCCAGGTCGCCGCAATGCAGGATCGAGTTGGTTCGGGATGTTTGTCGCGGCGATGACAACGACCTTGCCGCGCGATTTCAAGCCGTCCATGATCGCCAAGAGTTGCGCAACTACGCGCCGCTCGACTTCACCCTTGCTCTCCTCGCGCTTGCTCGCGATCGCGTCGATCTCATCGATAAAGATGATGGAAGGCGCGTTCTTCTCCGCTTCTTCGAACTTCTTGCGCAAATTCTCTTCGCTCTGGCCGTAATACTTGCTCATGATTTCCGGGCCGTTGATCAGTAAGAAGTTGCTCTGGGTCTCGTTCGCGACAGCTTTCGCCAGCAGGGTCTTTCCTGTGCCTGGCGGGCCGTGCAAGAGCACGCCTTTCGGCGGTTCTATCCCGAGGCGTTCGAAGATCTCCGGATGCTTCAGTGGCAGCTCGACCATCTCGCGCACTTTCGCCAGCTCTTCGTCCAGGCCGCCGATGTCCTCGTACGAGACGTCGATCGCGCTCTCCTCGTCTTTCAGCTCGACTGCTTCAGGATTGAAGACCACGTCCGTGTGCTCAGTCACGAGCACTGCTTTCTTCGCAGGCTGGACATCGACCACCACGAACTTCAGGTCGCCGAGCCCGAAGGTGAACGATTCGTTGATCATGCTTGAGAAGAGGTCCATGTCGCTGAAGAAGGGGTTGTCGCTCATCGCGCTCTTTCGTCGCTTCGTGCCGCCGAGCCCGACAATGTCGCCTTTCAGGACTGCTCGTCCCAGAAGGCCGCGCTTGAAGATCTGCGGATTCGCTCTGATCATGATGCCGCTTCTGGCAGGTGCGATCGTGACTTTCTTCGCCTCGTGCACCTCGGCTTTCTTCACCTTGACCTGTTCGCCGATCGTCGTGCGCGCATTCCTTCTGATCAGGCCGTCCATGCGGATGATGTTCAGGCCGATGTCGCCAGGCAAGGAGCGATCAGCGATCGCGACAGTGCCGCGCTCGCCATTGATCTCGACAATATTGCCGGGCCTGATGTCAAGCTCGCGCATATACCCGGAATCGAGCCTGACGATACCTTTGTTGACGTCGTCTTGGATCGCTTCCGCGACCTTGAGTTTCACTTCAGGAACAGTCATTTCTTACCACCAGCGTTACTGCGCCGTATTTCCAGGCGGTTTAAAAGGTTTACGCTGGCTTCTCGACGAAGAAAAATATAAAACGCACAGCATTCTCCAAAACCTGGTGAAGTGGGAAAAAGGAGTTGTACGAGAGCATACACCACTCTGGAGCAGTTTGCTGAACTACTCATGGGGTGAGCCTATGCGCAAGCTGTTGGATCTGGATTTCTGCGTGCACCATCGCCGGACAGTTGATGCCAGCATTTATCTTGATGAAGACGAGCATGCGACTTTTGCGGAAATCCTGAAACAGCAAGCAGTTACATATTTCGCTGGCCTGGTCAGGCAATTCTATGCAGATGTTGAGAAGCTCTATGCACATGCAAGAAAACTGCGCCAAGACAGGATGACAGGGCTCTCTTATGCCGAGTTACTCGAGAAATTCCACAAGGCCTTGGACATTGCGTATCCAGTATTCGCTGAGATATACCCGCTTGGCTATGGCATCGACCAGGAAGTCGAGCGACGCATCAAGGCCCTGCTCAAGAAGCACACAAAGGATGTCAACACCTCCTTCACCACGCTTGCAGTGGCATCCAAGCACACCATGGCGACTGCAGAACAAGAGTCCTTGTACAAGCTTGCGGTCGATTTCTCAGAAGAAGGATTGGAAAAACACACTGAGCGTTTCTGCTGGCAAGACATGCGCCATTTCAAGGGAACGCCGTTCACAAAGGAGTTCTACAGACAGCGCATCAAGGAGATCAAGGAACCAGAGAAAACGCTTGCAGAGTTTGAAGCAAACCTTAAAGAGCTTGAGGCAAAAGCAGAAGAGGAAGCAGCGAAATATGCTGTGGACAAGGAGTTGTCAGCCTGGATTCCCGTGCTCCGCGACATCATTACACTCAGGACTGACAAGAAAGACGCACTCACGCACTTCGGCTATTGCTCCATGCCCTTGCTCGCAGCCATGGCACAGCAGCTCGACGTGCGCAGTGAGGAGATGCCGTATTTCACGATCGAGGAACTCGACGCCAAGCAGATCCCTAGCGACCTCAAAGAACGGATGGAGCATTACAACGATGATCTTGTCAATGGCAAGACGGTCATCTATACAGGAACACCTCCTGCATCCTTGTTGAAAGGCCTGCCGATTGCGAAAGCCAGCAAGGAAGTGAGGGGCATGTCCTGCTATCCGGGAACAATCGAAGCTCCGGCTTGTGTGATCAAGACCAAAGCACAGCTGAACAAGATGAAACCTGGTCGCATTCTCGTCACCACTATGACCACGCCTGACTATATCGCCGCGATCGAGAAAAGCGTGGGCATCATCACTGACGAGGGCGGGGTTACGTGCCACGCTGCGATCATCTCACGCGAGCTGAAGAAGCCATGCATCGTTGGCACGCTCAATGGAACAGTCAGCTTCGCAGACGGCGATACAATCAAGCTCGACGCGACAAAGGGCCATGCTCGCAGGGCTGAGTAAAACATATAAACGCTCCTCTAATTGTGGAAGCTATGGGGAAGGGTGTCGACATCTCATCGCTCGGCCTGAAATGCGGGCTCGAGATTCATCAGCAATTGGATACTGGCAAGCTCTTCTGCCGCTGCCCGTGCATCATCCATGAAGGTGAGCCGGACTTCCAGGTGACGCGGTACTTGCGCGCCAGCGCGGGCGAGACTGGCGAGGTCGATGCAGCAGCGGCTGCGGAACAGATCAAGGCGAAACGCTTCCGCTATCACGGGTATCATGACACGTGCTGCCTTGTCGAGCTTGACGAAGAGCCCCCAAGTCCGCTCAATCCTGCCGCGCTCGACGCCACGCTGCAAGTGGCAAAGCTTGTCAATGCAGAAATCCTCGACGAGGTCCATGTCATGCGCAAGACAGTCGTGGACGGATCGAACACGTCGGGATTTCAACGCACCGCGCTCGTCGCGCTCGGCGGCAAGCTCCTTGAGGAGCCGGTCAGGATCCAGACGATCTGCCTGGAGGAAGACGCGTGCAAGATTATCGAGCGCAAGGCAAGCGAGGACGTGTACAACCTGAGCAGGCTTGGCATCCCCTTGGCAGAGATCGCCACAGAGCCGGACATCACCTCTCCGGAGCAGGCACAACGCGTGGCTGCGGAGATCGGCATGCTGCTCAGGAGCACTGGGAAATGCAAGCGCGGGCTCGGTACGATCAGGCAAGACCTCAATGTGTCGATCACCGAAGGAGCACGCGTCGAGATCAAGGGTGCGCAGGACCTCAAACTTGTTCCTGATTGGGTCAGGAATGAAGCCTTGCGCCAGCACGGCCTGGTGCAGATCAAGAAAGAGCTGAAGAAGCGCGCGATCACCGAGATCCTCCTGCCAGCGCCCCACGACGTGTCAAAATTCTTCGACAAGGCAGCGCCGTTCGTCACGAGCGGGATCAAGAAAGGAGCGTCGCTCGTCGGCATCGCACTCCCAGGCTTTGAAGGCCTGCTCGGCACAGAGCTCTTCCCCGACTATCGCCTCGGCACTGAACTCGCGGGCTACGCGAAAGCCTTCGGCTTCGGCGGGATCATCCACAGCGACGAGAAACTGGCAAAGTACAAATTCACGAGCGCTGCAATCGCATCGGCACGCAAAGCCCTGAAAGCGAAGAAAGGCGATGCCTTCATCCTCCTGCTCGGCGACAAGACACGGATCGAGGAGTTCTTCGCCTTTGTCCTGATTCCGCGGCTTGAGCAATTGCTGCACGGCGTCCCTGGCGAGGTCCGCAAGGCGAACCCTGACGGCACGACCCGTTATTTGCGCCCGATGCCTGGCGCGGCCCGCATGTATCCGGAAACCGACATTCGCCGCGTGCACGTCGACCAGGCAAAGATCGTTGTCCCGAAACTCCTGAAAGACCAGGAGGCTGCGCTGGTCAAGAAGTACAAGATCAACGCGGCACATGCGAAAGAATTGCTGCATGACGGCTGGCCATTCGACGAGTACGTGAAGGAATTCCCGCAGCTCTCGCCAGTCTTTGTCGCGACGACCCTGCTCGACACCCCGAAAGAACTGAAGAAGAGGTATGGGAAGGACGTCGACCTCATTGGCAGGGAGAAGGAACTCAAGGAGATTCTTGCCAAGGTGAATGAAGGCCTTGTTCCGAAAGACGCAGTCATTGAACTTCTCGCACACCTTGCTGACGGGAAGAGGATTGACTTTTCCAAGTACAAAGCAGTCGACACCAAGGAGATCGAGAAGGTCGTCAAGGCCGTAATCAAGGCGGATCCGAAAGCGCCGGTGAACGCGCTCATGGGCGAGGCGATGAAACGCCTGCGCGGCAAAGCTTCAGGAAAGCAGGTCATGGAACTCCTGAAGAAGCACACATGACCTCGACGCTCCTCCTCGGTATCGTTTACGCCCTGCTCTTCCTCATCATCGCGCTCCTGCTCTTCTGGCGCCTCTGGTTCTGCAGGCAACCGCTCAGATCAATCCCCAAAAACCCAAAATTGATTGTGAGTCCTGCTAATGGCACTGTTGCAGTCGTCAAGCAGTTCAACGCCAAGAAGGTGAAGGCAAAGAAATGGAACACAGGCAGTGTCGAGTTCCTCGCCGAGGACGTGGCCAAGAAGGGCTGGTTTGTGCTCATCGTCATGACGCCCTTGCATGTCCATTACCAACGCGCACCAGCAGCAGGAACGGTCGTTGCCACTCGATATACCAAAGGAACATTCCACAACGCAGTCAAGGATCCAGCACGCCTTATCACGCTCGAGAACGAGAAGAACGAGATTCTCTTCAAAACCATGCACGGCCGTTTCAAAATCGTGCAGATCGCTGGCGTGGTGGCGCGGCGCATCTCGTGCTATGTGGAGAAGGACCAAAAAGTAGAAAAAGGCGAGCCTATTGGGTTCATCAACATCGGCAGCCAGGTTGCCATCGTGCTGCCTGACAAGACAAAGCTCCGTATCAAGGAAGGCGACACGGTGATCGATGGCGAGACGGTGATTGGTGAGTTCAAATGAAAAAAGCGAAGAAAGCGAGGACTGAGACTTTTCCCATCATCAGAGCTCTTGGATTTGAGGTGACTTTTCCCGATCTTATCACTGCGCTGAATCTCGTCGCCGGCGTCGCAGCTGTCTTCAGCGCGATCAAGGGCGAGACCCTTATCGCGATCATACTCGTCGTTGCGGGCATGATCTTCGATTATTTCGACGGCAAGATCGCCCGCGCGTACAAGCTCGCGCATGATTTCGGCCGAGAGCTGGACTCCTTGGCAGACCTTGTCACGTTCGGCATCGCGCCTGGCGTCATCCTCCTGAGCTTCTTCCCTGGCGATGATCTCATCCTCGCAGTATCGGCGCTCTACGGGCTCGCTGCCGCGTTCCGGCTGGCGCGTTTCAACCTGATAAAAGAAGCTGGCAAGGCGGAAAAGAATTATGTCGGCTTGCCAGTCCCGGCAGCGGCCTTCCTCGTGCTGCTCGTCAGCCTGCCGCACGCGATCGATCTGCCGTCACTCATGCTACCAGGCTGGGGGCTTGCCATTGTGACGCTCTTTGCAGGGATACTGATGCTCAGCCTGCTCAAGTTCCCGAAACTATAGGTGCGTTATGATACTCCAAGCACTGCAACTTGTCTACTGCTTCCTGCCAGGGTATATTGCCAACAGCGCTCCCTCTTCTGTTGCGAAGCTCTTTCCTCATTGGGAAACCCCGGTGGATCTTGGCCTCAAGTTTCGAGGTAAGCGCTTGCTTGGCGAGAACAAGACCTGGCGTGGCGTCATCGGCGGCACGCTCCTCGGCGGCCTTGTCTTCCTGCTCCAGAAATATGTGCTTACCGCTTCTGTCAAGACCCCATTCATCCCCTACGAGTCCTTCCCTTGGTGGTACGGCTTCCTCCTCGCGTTCGGCGCGATCTTCGTTGGAGACACTGGTAAGAGCCTGCTCAAGCGGCGTTTTCAGATCAAGCCAGGCAGGCCTTTTGTGCCCTGGGACCAAATCGATTACACCCTTGGCGCCTTCCTGCTTACCTTCTGGTTGTTCTGGCCGGGCTGGGCCTGGTTCGTCTTCCTCCTTGTCTTCAACGGGCTGTTCAGCGCTGGCTCGCACTGGCTCGGTTGGCACCTGGGACTCCTTAAGGATAAGTTCTGAGGAGGTGAATAGTGCCGCTGCGCTGACCCCCAACTCTGAAAGAAAAATCATATAAACCGGTGTCCGGGCATCGTTTCCATGCTCAGGGTGGATCACGAGGCACCGGATATCCCAGCGCTGCGGAAGCTCGGCTTTGTCGCAGACATGCATTTTCACACGAGCCACAGCCATGACTGCAAGACACTGGTGAAGGATATCGTGGCCATGGCGCGCAAGCTCGGCATCTATGTCGCGATCACTGACCATAACAGGATCGGCGGCGTGCTCGAGGCCCGCAAATTCAAGAACGCGCCGATCATTCCTGGCGTTGAGCTGTGCAGCAAGCAGGGCAAGGAAGTCATCGCCTATTTCTATAATGACAAGGACCTTGAACGATTCTACAACAAGCGGATCGCGCCCTGGCTCAAGGACAAGAACGCGCTGCGATCGAGCCGTACCCCGTTCCGGATCCGCGACATCCTGCTCTGGCTCGAAAAAGAGAACTGCGTGGTGCACATGCCGCACCCGTTCGCGCCGCAGCCGAGGAAGGCGTATCCGTTCTTCCGTCGCAAGCAGCACAAGCCGCTTATCGAAGGCTTTGACAGCGTCGAGGTCATCAACTGCACTGAAACGAGGAGGAGCAACCTCTCAGCCTTGGGCTGGGCTGTGCAATTGGGCAAGGGGATGGCTGGCGGCAGCGACGGCCACATGCTCAACGCCCTGGGCAGCGCTGTCACGGTGAGCAAGGCTCGCTCAATCAAAGGACACCTGGACAATATCAAGCGCGGCCATGTCCGCATCGTCGGCACCGAGCTGAAGCCGCACGAGCGCGCGTTGAACTATGCCAAGGGCAGTGTCGCCACGAAGTTCGAGCGCGGCGTCAAGGGCGGGATCCAGAAAGCGGCGTCGTTCCCGAAAAAGGCGTTGCGTCTAGATCTTCAGTCTTTTCGATAGCGCCAGATAATTGCATGCCCAGAGCATGCTGTCGTCAGCATGGAGGAAGAAGGCCTTGAACGGTTTCCCCTCTTTGTTCAGCAGTTCGGGGTAATGGCGTTCGCGCTCGATGAGTTTCTTATGTCCTAACAAGTAGGTCTTTGCAGTCTTTGGATCGAGCCGTGCCACAGCTTGCAGGAAGAGATTGCCGAGGTGGATCCAGACCGTGTCTGTCTCCCACGAGCCGGTCAAGGGGTCCATCCAGTGCATCTTCACGCTCGCATTCTTGTGCGGTTCGTAGCGGAGCGCGACTGGCTTGTCGAGGTCGAGGCCTTTCATAGCAGTGAGGGCTTTCCTGAACAGGGTTTTCTCTTTGCTCTTCGGCAGGACGCGGAACCAGAAAGGGAGAACATTCGCGTCGCCTGTCAGCTCGTCGTTCACCATGTCGTCCTTGAAGTAGGAGCCTGTCCAGAAGTTTTTGATGAGCAGTTTCTCATAGTTGTACTTGGACAAGGGGTTTTTGAGTTTTAATTTTTTTGAGTATTTTTTTATGGCAGCTAGCATCACGTTGTCGTAGCAGCTGCTGTCGCGGATTGCGTAGTCCCGCATCCCGCCGAGATGCATGCCGCGTTTGCACAGCCCGGTTTTCGTGTCGACGACAGCCTTGACGAACCGTCGCAGTTCTTTTTCCAGGAAGGCTTTGTATTTTTTTTGGAGTTTTTTATCATTCAATGCCGCAATGCTGTAGAGCAGGAAGGCGAGCGCGTCCGGGCTTTCACAATCAGGGAAATTATAGGCCTTGCCGTTGCGCCTGATGATCTGGGTCACACGACCTGCTTCCAGATAGCGTTGCAATGCCCATGCAAGCGTTTGCCTGACGCGTTGCCGATGGCCGAGCGCGAGCAGGGAGTCGACGCACATGCCGAAGTCGCGCGCGTAGAAATGCGGATAATTATGCTGGCTGGTCATGAAGATGCCGAGTTGCTCGTCCCAGCAGCCCTCCATGATCTGGGTGCAGATCGCTGCGGCGTTACCCTTGTAGCGTTTCGGCCCGGTGAAATGGCAGCGCAGGCCGTGCATGCCGATGCGTAGCCCTTCCATGACGATATGGTGGTTCATTTTGTCAATTCGTCGCTGATGCCTCGATACAGGGTGCGCAGCTCTGGATGCAGATGCTTGAAGTTGTACTTGGCTGCGGCGTCCCTGCTCTTCTTGTACAGGTTGAAGATGTTGAGATGGAAGATGGCCAGCAGGATGAGCCCGACGATCGTCCACAGGATGTCCCGGATGCGGATGAGGAAGGCGAGCGCAACGCCCACCGCTGCCTTGATGCCGAGCAATGCGCCGGCCGAAATCTGGCCCAGTTCGAGCACACCCAAGGCTGCGGGTATCGGAATGCTGTACGCGATCCCCACGCCTGTCAGGAAGAGGAAGATGCCGAAGATGTTCGCGTCGTACCCGAGGATGAGCAGCGCGAACTTGTACTCCATGAACATCAGGGCCCAGAGGATCGCGTTGACGAGCAGGGAGCGATGGAAATGCCGTTTGCGGTTCGCGTAGAAATGCTCGATCAGGAGCTCGACTTCGTTGACGCTCTTGGACAGGCTCTTCCAGTTCTTCCGCTTGTGGAAGCGGAGGAATTTGAGGATCGGCACGAAGACCTTCTTCTTCTTGAAGACGTTGTAGGTGAAGATCGATGCTGCCACGACGAGGATGAGGCTGAGCACGAAGATCGTGGCCCTGGCAACCAGCGGGAAGTCGGCAGCGTTGGCGATGATCAACGCACCAATGAAAAAGATCGCGATGTTGAACATGAGTTCGAGCATCTTGTCGACGATGACTGCGCTGAAACTCACTTTGTACGGGATGCCCTGCTTGCCGACGAGCAATGCGCGAACAGGCTCGCCGCCGACGTGCGCCATCGGGGTGACATAGCCGACTGCGAAGCCGATCAAGCGGAAAATAAACAGGGTGCTGAATGGCAGCTTCACTCCGTATGCGTCGAGCGCGATGCCCCACTTGTACGTGACCCCGATCGCGATCGCGATGCTCACCAGGAGGTAGCCGATGATCAGGTACCATTTCGCGTTGAGAAAGGTGGCGAGTACTTCCTGCACGCCGATGCCCCAGACCAGCGCAACAGTGAGCACGAGGCCGCCGATGATCGAGCCCACGATTGCCTTGGTGATGAGCGCTTCTTTCCACCCGACCTTCTTGATCCGCTCCTTGATGCTCATGCCTGGAAAGGGCGGAAAGGGATTTATTAATGTGATGGGCTAATTATTTTCAATATAGAAAATATTATTATTCTATTCGTGTGATCGCGCCTTTGTCTGCGTCGACCTCAACGCGTTCGCCTTCTTTCAGCAGCTCGGTTACGTTGGGAACGCCGATCACGCTCGGAACGCCCAGCTCGCGCGAGACGACTGCAGCGTGAGAAGTTATCCCGCCATATTCGGTCACGATCGCACCCGCTTTCTTCATGATCACGACATAATCGACACAGGTAGCTTTTGCGACAAGTATGTCCCCTTCTTTGAAACTGCCAATATCGTTCGAACCACGAATAATCCGCACAGTTCCGCGAGCAGTTCCTGGGCAACCTGGCATGCCTTTGAGCTCTTCGCCTTGTCGTTTTTGCTTCTGGAGCCGCGCAAAGAGTTCTGTAGCCTTCTCGACCTCCTGGAACTTGCCATCATCGTCACGGTAGGTGCCATCAAGTTCAAAACGCTGATCGTAGTCGATCTCGATCGTTCGGCCTTTCAGCAAGGCTTCCACTTCGTCAAGATACAAGGCATAATACTGATCCTGGCTTAGACTGAATCGTGATTGGATCTCCTTGTCAATGTTGCGGAATCGAGTGAAGCCATAGATGGCATCCATTTCACCAACAGCGCGTATCTCACTGAGTTTTCTGATCGCGTTGATGCTATCAATGACCTTCTGCGGCGGTTGCTTCTCTTTGATGTATTCCGCGAGCGCCTTGTTGATATTTGCGGTGTAGTTCTCTTTCTCCTCGAGTTCCTCATCAAGCGTGTCTTTCTGCGACAGTTCATGGATCTCTTCAGCATAAGCGGCCGCATTCTTGATAGGATAATAGATGAGCGCGCTCAGCCATCCGAAGTCTTCACTGAGTTGTGCGAGCTCCTTTTCGAATTCTTTCTTAATCCCTTCGCGACTGAGACCTTTCGCTTTCTTGGCAAGACTGAGGAGCTCAATTTCCTCTTTGATAGTCGTCAGCAAGGCATCAGGACTCGTGAAATTCAGAATGGCATCTTTCTCTTCCGGATGCTCTTTGAAATATTCGTCGAGCTCTACAATATCAATAATACGACGATCAACGCCGAAGCTGAACCAATCATGCGCCCCGCTGTAGCCGACGAGCGTGCGAGACTCGCGGAAAACCTCGAGCAGTTCTTTGTTGCTGAGCTTGCGGAGGTCAAGGGCTGCGATCTCTCGCATGCGCTCAAGGTTCTTCTCGCGTTGTTTGTAGTAGTTGTCCATGATTTTATGGAACGCTTTTGCGTCTTTCCGGAACATGTCCCGAAGAAGTTCGACAAGATGCTGCTCGCTGCTCGTGGAGAGGTACATGTATTCATGATTCTTCCCTGTGGTGAACTGAAGAACGCGCAGGAAGTCGCCGCACAGTTCCTTTGTTACGGTGTTGTTGTAAATGCCATTCCACGAGTCGATGATAAACATCGGGATGTTATCCCACTCGCCCGCAATAATCCAGTCATCTCTCACCCCGGGTAGCAACATGGAATGTATTTTATGTTTTTCCATAGTTTTTTATACGGTTCCCAGCTACCTGCGAGGATGACTGATCGCTATGATCAACTCCTGGATTTTGTTCGGAACACTGAGAAGCTCAAGCAAGTCTATCGAGCAGTCGATCTTTCTGATATCAGTCGCCGCGAGAGCAGCGCTGAGCATTCCTGGCATTTCGCGCTCATGCTCCTGCTCTTCGAAAAGGACTTTCCTGAGGATTTTGACATGCTGAAAGCGGTGAAAATGGCAATCATCCACGACATCGTTGAAATCGAATCTGGCGATGTGCCCTTCTTTGACGAGGAAGCACGGAAGAACAAGCAGGCAGAGGAACGCAAAGCTGCAAAAGAGATCTTCGGACGCCTCCCAGATGATGTGGGCAAGGAATTCCTTGACCTCTTTCTGGAGTTCGAGGCTGAAGAGACAAAGGAGGCGAAGTTCCTCAAGGCCTTCGACCGCTTGCACCCGATGGCGATGAACCTGGCCAGTGAAGGCTCTTCCTGGAAACGGCTCGGCATCTCTGCTCGGCAGGTTGACGAAAAGAAGCGCCCCATCATGCAGCACAGTGAACTCACGCTCGCCTTGCACGAGAAGATGTTCGCTGAGGCAAAGCAGCGGGGCTTGCTCAAATGAGCGAGCTCATCGAGCAAGTCGAGGAGTTCGCCAAGCCGTTCTGCATCGACAACGAGACAGACCCGACGCTCTGGGAACAGCACACGCGCCTGGTGCGCGAGTACGCAGTGAAAATTGCGAAGATCGAAGGGGTGGACGAAGAGCTGCTCGAAATCTCAGCGTTGTTGCATGACATCGGCACTGCTGCCGGTCGCGACGATCATGCTGAGCGCGGAGCGCAATGGTCGCAGGCTTTTCTTGAGGATCTCGGGCTTCCGCAGGAAAAAATCGAACTCATCGTCGAATGTGTCCGAAAGCATGGCACGCAATGGATCGGCACAACTGACAAGCTCGAGGTCAAGGTGATTCAGGCTGCTGACGGCGTCGCGCTTTTTTTTGATGAGATCCTGCTGGAACGGAAACAAAAACAGCTTGGTGAAGAAAAGTTTCTGCGGAAAATAGATGCGTGGTTCACTAAAGCTTGCACCCTTGACTCTGGAAAAAAGCTTGCTGAAACGCGGTACAAGGAACTCATAGCAAACTTTAAATAAGCTGTTCTGGAAGAATACAGCATGAAGAGGAGAGTGCTGTTCTCACTTGCCATCCTCCTATTCCTCCTCAGCGGGTGCATCAAGATCCACATGGACCAGGTCGTGCTGCCGAACGGCGACTCGGATGTCACGATCACGTATGACTTCTCGCCAATGATGGGTCTGGCTGCTGCACAGATGAACGAATCGAACATGACGAACGGCAGCATGGATATGGGCATGGCAATGCCAAGCTGCGAAGACATGGACAGCGACGAGCTCGCTCTGCTTGATCGCCAATGCACAGTGACTGACGACAACAAGATGATCATCACCGGGCGGCTGCCCAAGGAAGAATCCGCAGTGATCGTGACAAACGGCATTCCCTACAAGACATATGAGATCGATGTCGCCAAGGCCAAGGGTCTTGCCGGCGATTCTGACGATCTCAATGCCGGAGCGCCGCCAGGAGCTGACGGCAGCGCTGACATGCTCAAGATGATGGGGATGGAATTCACCTACACGCTCACCATGCCTGGCACGATCAGTGCAGCAGCCATTGGCGAGGTTGATGGGAACACAGTGACGATCGACCTGCTCGAGGTCGAGGAAGGTGAGCAGCTCCATGTGACAAGCAGAACACTGAATCTGATGCCAACAGCTGCCATCGGAGGTGGGGTTCTCCTGGTCATCATCATACTCTTTGTGCTCCTGGCCAAGCATGGGAAACGGAAACGGGAAGCGATGCCGAGCGAGCCAAGCACGGCCGGGCCAGACCCTGCAACACCGACAAGCGGTGCACCAATCGAGCCGAAGACGCTTGGTGCGATCGGTGGATCTCCGCCCTCGCCACAGCTCGTGGACTACGTGCAGAAACAACGCGCGAAAGGCATGCCGAACGACGCCATCAGGAGTGCGCTGCAGAAAGCCGGCTACCGGCCAGACGAGATCAATGCTGTTCTGAAATAATTCGCTTTCGCCTCAGCTAACTCTCTTCAAGACACAAGGTCTCTAGCGAAATGTTCGTCATTGGCGAAAGCGAACGGGTTGGGGAGCTATTCTCAACGAATTACTCTCCAACCCCCTGAACGTCCGAAGGACGTGAGGACGGACCCGGAGGGATTCGAACCCCCGACCCCTTCCTTAGGAGGGAAGTGCTCTATCCAAGCTGAGCTACGGGCCCCTGCCTGAGCGAACCAGAAAATGATTTATTAAGGTTCCCTCATTCCACGCTGCAATGTACGTCCTGAAGCACATCCCTGAAGACTTTGTCGTTGAAGAGCTTGCGAGCCATGATGTCAAGGAGGAAGGCAGATACCTGCTCCTCAAGGTCACGAAAAAGAACAAGAATACTGAGGATGTCGCGCGCGAGCTTGCGAAAGCGTTTCATGTCGATCGCAAAGCGGTTGGCTATGCTGGCGCAAAGGACAAGAAAGCAGTAACGACCCAATACTTCACAGTCAAGGGAAAAGAAAAACTTAAACTCCCGAACCTTAATATTGAATATTGTGGTTATGTTGATGAAGCACTCTCTCTTGGCGTTCTCGACGGGAATACGTTCACGATAGTCATCAGGAATATGGAGAATGAGGTCCTGTCCTTACCGAGATGCGTTCCGAATTATTTCGACGAGCAGCGTTTCAGCACGAACAACGCGCGTATTGGCGAAGCCCTTGTCAGGAAAGAGTTCAAGCAAGCAGCAGGGCTCATTGATGAGCCGGCAGTCAAGGAACATCTCACGAAATCGCCAACCGACTTTGTCGGCGCGATCCAGAAAGTGCCGCACACGATCCTCAAGCTCTATCTCCATGCCTTCCAGAGCAAGCTGTGGAACGAGGTGCTCGCGCGCTATATCGAGGACAATGCTGAGACGATCTCTCGATTGCAATACAGCCAGGGCACGCTTGTCTTCCCTGGAATTAATGACAATATGGAAAATAAATCATTGCCGCTCCCAGGCTTCGGGAATGAGCCTGTAGACCCTGCTATCCAGAAGTATGTTGAGGACGTTTTGGCAATGAACAGCCTCACGCCGCGCGATTTCGTGATCAAGCAATTGCCCAACCTCTCGCTGGAAGGCGAGAATCGCGACGCCTTCATTGATGTGAAGGAGCTTGAGCTTGGGGCGCTTGAGGATGATGACTGCTTTCCTGGCAAGAAAAAATGCACCTTGACATTCACCTTGGGAAAGGGCAGCTACGCTACGATGCTGATCAAAGCAATCACTAGTTTTATTAACGCTCCATAGTCACTTTCTGCGATGGAATTGCGGTGGAAAATCGCTGTTGTCATTCTTGTTGCCATCTTGGTCTATCTTCTCCTCCCGCTCAAATCCATGGTGACAGTCAGCAACACGCTCAAACAACCACAGGAAGCGACGATCAAGGTCTCATTGTTTGGTATCATCCCCGTCAGCGGCCACGCGAGCGGGAAAATCGCGTACCTGCCGAAACTGCCGGCCAAGATCACAATCGAGCAATACGGCTTCCACACGATCGAGGACTGGACCTGGCTGCGGCCGAATATTGTTCCGGATGCGGACAAGTACCAGTATACGCTGCAAGAACGCGTTTTTGAACTCGACTGGTCCTTCACCGACCCAACAGGAACGATCAGGCTCGACCCCTACTTCAAAATCACCGGCAACGACGTCCGCGGCGTGCCTGTCAATGCAGTGGCAAAGCACGGCGACGAACTTGTGTGGGGTTGGTACACTGTCAAGGTTTTCGATGTCAATTTCGAGGACTGGTTTAGCATCCAGGGAGATCTCCTGCAGCAGAATAGCAGCAATCTGACAAGCGCCGCCTTGCAGCCGAGCGGCAAGTTCTACCTCGTCGACCACATGGACTACGAGTTTGTCCTGAACTTTGTCAAGGAGTATCTCCTGTACTCGAGCGAGGGCTACATCGATGAGGAGGTGCGCGGCTATCCAAAGCAATACTATCTCGCGCGCCATAACCGCTCGATGAGCTTCGGCGACATGGTCTTCCTCCTCTGCGAAGCCTACACATACGAAGAACCGCAAGAGCACTATTATGTGCCGGTCAACAAACGCTACGCGCTTGTCGGCGACAGCATGCACGCGGAAGACTGCTACCGGAACGCGCTCTACGGCTATGTGCCAAGCTCGGTCGCAAGCCAGACCTATGCCGCGATCCTCGGCCATGAAGATTATTGGCCTTGGGACGAGATGCTCAGCCAGAAGAAACGCGTTGCAGAACTCGCACTGACGTTCGACGTCGAATCCGGGCGCTACATCTTCGCTGACAACCTCGGAACAAAAGCGATCAATCCATGCCAGGATGAGATCACCAGCAAGGCCATCCCTGCAGAAGACCGCCATCTCTGCGACGATCCGAACGCGATCGGCTGGTACAGCCCGGTGCGCGGCGAGCCTGACAGCGAGATTCCCTATCCGTGGAGCTCGGGCATCTACGGCTTTCGCATCATCCGCGATCTTTCCTTGAACACTGGCATCCCGACAACACTGTACCTGGTGACGCGCGAACTCGAGATCTACGACGAGTACGACCCGAGTCTGCTCGAAGACACGCAAGCCATGGTCGACGCCGGCATTGTCGAGATCGGCTATCACTCGAAATACCATTCTCATTTGGGCTATGCGCAACACGAGCACACTGCTGCAGAGCTGGAAGCAGAGAAAGCTTTGCTGGAAGCACAATTCAATACTGAGATTGTCGGTCATCGCGCTCCGTATCTGAGCATCCTCGAAGCGAATCATGTATTACATGAAGAGACCTTGCAGGAGGAAGGCTTCACCTATTACAGCCATGGCTCGTGGCACGAACAGGTCGTGCTGACGCATAAAGGCTACACGCTGTTCAACACTGCAGACCAGGAATTGAGCGCGTTCGAATGGAGTGCGAACGAATACGGCTACGTGCTCATGCTCGACCACCCGTGGAATCTGTATTACGAAGAGCACGAAGAAGGCGAGGACGTCTACCTTGTCTACGACGAGGAACGCGCACAACGGTTCAAGGCAGCGATCTACGAAGCCATCAGCGCAGGCTTCATCCCAGTGACTGCTGCATCGTTAACGATGCCAGAGCGCTAGATCCCGAGCTTCTTAAACCGTCCAGTATGTTTAATAATGGCTGAAAGATTCCGCTCGGCATGGCACACACTGATTTCGAAAAGATAACGCCGGAAGAATTAGAGAAGGTAATCTATCCGGGAGAATGGGCAAGTGTCCTCGGTGCTATGGTGCGTGCTGTTCGTAATAGGCTGGCCCATGAATTGGTGCAGCGGGTTGAAGAGGAAGGCGGCGCCGCTGTTGCCAAATATTCAATTGCTCCAAATATGGAAACTGCTGGAGGTATAGCTGCAGATGCACGAAAATTGACAGAAGGAATCTATGTGCCTTCTTGGTACCTGCCTCGGAATTTCTTTTTCAGCGGGCATGATGTTGGAGACTTGTGGTTTGCAACATGCAATCGAAGAAACCATCCACTGCGTTTATCGAGATTCATACGCGGCGAAATGACTGATGAAGAAAAAGTGGCAGCTCTGCTCAATAATCCTGAATGGAGGGAGACCGCGAAAGAGTTTGGGGTATTCTGTCTGCGAGGGATTCCACGGAGTTTAGAAGAACGTCCTGGAGCTACTTCGTATTTCTTTCGCCGAATCAAGAGTTTCGACGTAAAAACAGCCTCACAAGAACTAGCAGAGCATTATCTGACGACGCTAGATCCCTAATTTCTTCTCGATCTCGTGCCAGACTTCCTGGATGCCCTGGTCGCCGTTGATCCACACCAGGCGGTCGGCATAGTGCTCGAGCAGGGGCTCGGTCTGGGCGTGGTAATCAGCGAGCCGTTTCTTCACCGCCTCCTCGTTGTCGTCAGGACGCTGAACTAATTTGCCGCCTTCCACGTCGCACACCCCTTCTTTCTGCGGCGGCTTGTACTTGATGTGATAGTCGCGCCCGCATGTGTCGCAGATGCGTCGTCCTGAAATGCGCTGGATGCAGACTTCGTCGCTCACTTCGAGAATGATCACCTTGTCTGGCGCGTGCTCTTTGTCCTGCATCTCTGCCTGCTCCTCACGCCTGGGATAGCCGTCGAGGATCCAGGCGTCGTGCGCGTCCAACTCTTTCTTGATCATGGCCCAGATCATCTCGTCAGGAACAAGCGTGCCTTTATCGATCATCGCTGCGATCTCCTTGCCGAGCTCGCTGCCGCTCTTTTTCTCTGCCCTGAGCATGTCGCCGCTGCTCAGATGCGGCGCGCCAAGGCGCTTGGCCAGGAGGTCTGCCTGGGTTCCCTTGCCGCTAGCTTGCGGTCCGATAATCAGAAGCTTCATGCATACCTGGTCACCTTATGCACTTTTTAAGTTTTATGACAGCCGGATTCTCTCGCACGAGGAGGCATTTAAGAAGGCTGCCGTAATTTTTTTAAACACCACCTTCTGATGGACTAAAAAAGCGGGGGGTGTAGTTATGGCGAAAGGATGTAACTGTGCAACGTGGCTCTGCTGGGTGACACTCGTAGTGGGTGTCCTGTACTTGTTAAGCGCGTGGGTTCCGACTGCGTTTAGCTGGTGGGCAGACAACTTTCCGACTTGGGGCGTGTTATTCACTCTGGTCGGCCTCTGGGGCGTTTTGAAGAAATAAGCCTCAGAACAAACCTTTTTCAAAACTCTTATCTGCCAAGAATTTATCTTCTGACCTATCCGAAATACCCGCTCTCGCCGTGCAGGGGCTCGGCTTTCTTCCAGGCGTCGTGCAGCTGCTTCGCGACCTTGCTTAGCCAGTCCTTCTGCGCGTCCCAGCGCGGCAAGGCCTCGACGAGGAATGATTGATACGCTGCTTCTGTCGCTTCCACATCTGCCATGGTGAACCTGCGCAGGATGCTCATGAGCTCCCGGTAGTTCTTGACGATCTTCTCGTGCTCGCTCTCGTTGAAGAAGCTGCACTCGTTCATCGCAGCGAGGCCGGAATCCGGCTGCAAGAGATCCTCGAGCAGCTGCGCATAGACAGCAAGGCGCTCTTTCACCTTTTTCGCCACTTCGCGCAGCAGGAACGCGGCGTCATCGCTGATCGTGAGCAGCTCGAACTCCTCAATAGCTGCAACGGGTACTGAAATCGCTGCCAAGGCCTTTTCCAGGTCCTCTTTGAGGGTCGGCTGCTTCTTCTCCTGTGTCGTCTCGGTCATGAGCGTGCCCAGGTGGTGTCAGGCTGCTTATATTCCTTTCGTAGGAGGTCCGAAATCGAGTTTTTCGAAACCTTTATAAAAGAATAATTACAGATGTCTTACAATTAGATTACCAGTAACACAATATTGCGCGCAGGAACGACGAATGTACTACGGATGTCTTACATCGGAAGTACAGTAGCCCTGCAACGACGACGCGCATGGCAGCGACGACAACAGTCAACGTACGGCTTCCAAAAGAGGTCGCAGACATTCTCGATGCACTTGTAGAACGAAAGCTCTTCGCCAATCGGAGCGAGGCGATCCGCGAATTCTGCCGGGACGAGGTGAAGCGCTGATGCCGGCTGAGGTCATCGTCACCGTGCGAATGCCGACAAGCCTTGTCACAGCCTTAAAGCAACGAACAGAACAGGACCATTACACTGATTTCTCAGAGCAAGTACGATCCATTGTCCGCAAAGGCTGCCTGCAATACACTAACCCGGTCACGAACGAGCTCAAAGACCTGAAAACGCAACTCAAACAGGAACTGAAGGACGAGCAAGCAGAGGCACGCGCCGAAGCGCTGCTGGCCAGCTTGAAGGAATTGATCAAGGGAGGTGACGCCCAATGACGCGCTCCCTGAAATTCCTGCTGCTGCTCACACTCCTTCTTGTCATCGCAGCGCCAGCGCTCGCAAGCATCGACCTTGTCGAGCCGGAGCAGGATACGATCACGAACCAGCACAACATCACATTCGAATACTACCCCTCGATGCCAGGGATCCAGAGCTGCACACTCGACGTGAGCGGACTCACCTTCCCAGACAGCACGATCACGAACAACGACTTCAACAGCTTCACGGTCGTGAACATCGATCCAGGCGAGCACCTCTGGAGCATCAGCTGCAGCAACGCGACAGACACGGAATACTCGGTCGCGCGCACCCTGATAGTGGACCACGAAGCGCCGCAGCTCACGATCATCACACCGGTCGAGGCGAGCACAGTACAACAGGCGATCCTGACCATCCTCGTGTCAGACAACCAGGCGCAATACCTGACCTGCGCAGTCGACGCCAACAGCAGCTACGTAACAACGATCGTGGCTGAGAACGCGACACCAGAGCTGGAAACCCTCGATCTCCCACCTGGCATGCACCAGCTCAGCGTCAACTGCACAGACAACGCGAGCAACAGCGTCGTGGCACAACGGAGCTTCACCCTCTTGCCAGAGCTCTTCCTCACCCTGGACACTGACAAGCTTGTCTATGATCTCGGCGAGACAGTCGAGCTCACGATCGACAGCCTCGACGGCGCAGAGGTCGACATCGAGGTGTGCCCGAACGAGCAGGGCTTTGTCCAGTGCTACACCCCCCTCGTGGGCACGACCTTCCCGCAAGTGCTGAACCTGCCGTACGCGAACAACACCGGCGAGTACATCATCGACGGCGTCGCCACGCTCGGCAACCAGAGCGTGTTCGCGAGCCATGCCTACATGGTGGACAACTCCATGCGGGTCGAGATCAGCGCAGACGACGAACCGGAGATCGACGACCCGCTCACCCTCACTGCCACAACAAGCGGCGCAGTCGGCGAGGTGCGCTACCATTGGGAACTGAGCAACGGCTCGACAAGCAACGAGAGCCAGGTGACAATCACCTACGATCGCCCAGGAACATTCACCGAGACAGTGACTGCCACAGACGAGCACGACAACAACGCAAGCGCGAACTACACCTTCACGCTCCTGCCCACAAGCGAAGTGACTGTCAAGGTGAAAGACCGCGCGACAGACACGCCGCTCCAGAACGCCAGTGTCCAGTTCCAGGAAGGCTCGTATTCGAAGACACTCATCACCGACGCGAACGGCGAAGTCCTCTTCCTGCTCGAGACTGCGACATACGACCTCTTCGTCTCCAAGCCTGGCTACGGCTATTATCACGAGGAAGTCCAGATCAAGAACGACGCCACCCTGACCATACTGCTCGATCAGAACGATAACGCCAAGCCGGTCGTCACCATCAACACGCCAGAAGACGGCGCAACCAGCGGGCTACCGCTCACTATCGGATTCACGGTGCAGGATCTCGGAGAGACCACTTGCCGACTCTCCTATGCGGCAGCAGGCGACTCCTGGCTCCAGGAAGCAGGGACCATGACCGTGCCTGCGAACGGCGAGCGCAGCTTCGAAGTCACGAACCTCGAAGAGAAAGCGTACACCTACTACATCGAATGCGAAGACGGCAAGGGGAACATCGGCGAGAGCGACACCCGCACCGTCACCATCACCACAGTCGAGGAAAGCACGCCAACAGCATGGGATGAGGATCCGCTCGAAGTGATCGATCGGGCCTACGGCGCCTATGACAGCTTCACAGCCCAGCAGAAAGAGCTCGCAGACCTGCTCGGCTGGGAAGACACGGTGAAGGACCAGAAACGCGTCATCGAACGTGCCCAACGGGACAGGGAGAGCCTCCGGTTCCGGAACGATCTTAGCGAAGCAGAAAAGCAAGCCAAGGGACTCGAGCTCGACGAACGCATCGCCACGGCGACAAGCAAGGTGCCGCTCGACCTCGCGATCATCGAGACCCAGACGCAAGTGACGCACCTCAACGAAGCAGAGCTAGGAGCAGTCCTCGATGACATCATCAAGGCCAAGGGATACACGATGATGGCTGAGGAACTCCTCCCCTTCCTGAACGAAGTGCAGCAGTCATTCACGAAAGAGACAACACTGACCAGGGCGATGATGCACATGGCCGATGGCATCGATGTGCCGCTCAGCATGGTCTCCCACAGCCTGCGATACAAGGGCGGGGATCACGGCCCGGACGCAGCGGCAGGCAGCTTCACGGACGTGCGGAAAGGGACGTACACGATCATCGAGCTCTTGCCCGCGAGCATGTCAGGAGAGATCACCGCGCTGAACGAGCACGAGGTCCTGCAGCCGGCAGCCATCGAATTCGGGCCTGAGCATACCATCACCTACTATGTCAACGAAGACCTGCCGCTCGAGACCCTGGCAAGCACGAAAACCGTGCTGCTCAAGAAACCGAGCAGCGAGGAGCTCGAGCAGCTCATGACCGGGAACGCCACCCTAACCTTCACAAAGATCGGTTGGAAACTCAGCCTGATCCTCACGATAGCGCTCTTCGTCATCATCCTGCTCGTGAAGAAACTGCACGTCCTGCGCCACCTGCGATACCTGCTCTACGCAGAATCGCGCAAGCAGCCGCTCCACAATCTCAAGGTGATCATCAACGACGGCTTCTCGCAGCTCGAAGCAGGCAATCTCGAACAATCGATGATGCGATACAAGGAAGCGAAGCTCTCGTACGACAAGCTCTCGACCTTTGCGAAGAATGAAGGACTGCCGGAACTGCTCAGGCTCCACGCCTCGCTGGACAAGGCATACTTCGAAGCGCTGACACAGCGCATCACCGACGCAATCCGCGACGACAAGCTGCACGAGGCCATCGACGACTACGCACGCCTGGAAGGCACCTTCGAGCAGCTCGGACCTGATGAGCAGGCCCGCGTGATGGCAATCGTGATCGAACTCGGAAAGCGGCTCGGACTGGGAGGTGATGCTGCGTGAAGCTCAAAACGAGAAGCCAGCGCGCCACCTTCTGGATGGGCATGCTCCTCCTCGTCATCCTGGCAGTGAAAGGCCTGGTGGTCGTGAGCCAGTTCATCGGTTACGCAAGCGTCGACACCGCAGGCGGCACGATTACCCAGCTCGTCATCCAGCACGAAGTGCCGACCGAGTACTGGGCAGCGGTCTTCGGCGTCGCAGTGCGCGTCCCGGGATACACCAACCAGCAGTTTGACGACTTCACCGCCGGCGACATGGAAGAGACGAATCTCCTGTTCGATTGCATGGAACCGAACATCGAGCATGAGGTCTATGCGACAGTCCACGATCCGAACGGGCTCGACCTGGGCAGCCTGTCAGCAGCGACAGCCGCAGAAGTCGACGCATACTACGGCCGCAACGGGACAGAATTCGACAGCGCGGCCTACACCTTCACAGAGCCGGTGAGCTTCAACTTCGGCTCGAGCACGATCAACACCGTTGGCACGATCACCTACAAGCTGGGCGAAAACCCGCCGACGACCTTCAAGCTCGCCATCGCGAAGACGCCGAACGGAACGCTGACGTTCGTCGCGATCGTCACGAATTTCACTGATGGCTTCAACGGACGGCTCTACAACTACCAGCTCATGTTCCCGGCGCCCTCGAACGACACTCTGCGTTATTATTTCTGGACAGACCCCAACGACGTCTGCCCTGCAGGCGAGGGGACAGAGCCGAACAAGGGAGGAGTCTATGGCACAGTGACCACCACGACCGGCATCCCAGTCCCTGACGTGATCGTCGAAGTCGCGGGCGTGACCAACCTGACGAACTCCACAGGGCAATACGTCGTCTGGACAGGTGAAGGCTTCCATAATATCTACGCCATCAAGACCGGCTATGAGGTCTACCAGAACAACGTCACCGTCGTCTCGAACAATATGACACTGCACGACATCGTCCTGGAAGACGACACGATCCCCAACGACAACACCGGCATCGGCCCAGGCATCGACAACCCGGGAGATGACATCGGACCGTTCACTGAACAGGCGGTCGGGCCTGGCGAGGACGAAGGACCGGGCGAGGCGCCGATCGCACCGATCGTGCAGCAACCCCAGGTGATCGAGGGACGCGACTATATCATCAGCCTGAACGAGCTGAACAGGAAACTGCGGGTCGGCCAGTTCCTCCAGGAACGCATCTACGTGTATAGCTTCAAGAAGACGCCGGCAACAGTGACGTTCCGCATCAACGGGACGAACATCAGCCGGCTCATCGAAGTCGACACGACACAGCTCTCGATCGATCCGAACGGGCAGGGACAGTTCGTCCTCACGATCTTCGGCCTCGAACCCACCGGAATATTCAACGGCACGATCGAGCTGGAAGGCGACCTCAACGCCACCATCCCGGTGCGCCTGGAGGTATTGCCCCGTGACCAATTGCCGGTCGAGGCCTTACATATCAATGTTGAGACCTCGGAGAAGCGGTATTTCCCGAGCGACATCGTCCGGGTCAAGACAGACCTCCGGAACATGCTCACTGACCAGCAATTCCCGGTTCGCCTGTTCTACACAGTGCAGAACCCTGAAGGAGACGAGACCCTGTGGACCTTCGAGACGAACGTCTACCTCCGCACAAGCTCAAGCCTGATCAAGAGCTTCAGGGTGCCGTCAAAGGCCAAGTCCGGGGATTACGTGCTCCGCGTCACTGCCTATTATCTGGGACTGAACAGCGGCACCTCAACCATCTTCCACGTGGCAGTTCCGTTCTGGCAACGCTCCTTCCTCGGCATGAAATACTGGATCTGGGGACTGATCCTGCTCTTCATCGCAGCGTGCGTGGGCGCGTACTTCTACATCAGGAAGCAGATCGAGGCGAAGAAGAAGTACCACCTCAAGGTCGAATACGACGAGCTGCCGAAACCAGGACCGCGCTCGATATACGTCGGCAAGATCGCAGAGACCGACAACACGACCTATTTCAACCTGGAGAACTTCAAGACCCACACCATCGTCGCGGGATCGACAGGCGGCGGCAAGTCAGTCAGCGCGCAGGTGATCATCGAGGAAGCGCTTGACAAGGGCATCGCAGTGCTCGCCTTCGACCCGACAGCGCAATGGAGCGGCATGCTCCGGCCCTGCAAGGACAAGACCATGCTCAGCCTGTACCCCTTGTTCGGCATGAAGAAGACCGATGCGAAAGGATTCCCAGGGAACATCAGGCAGATCAACGACGCGCGCGAGAAGATCGACATCCGCAAATACGTGAAGCCAGGAGAGATCCAGGTGTTCGCATGCCACAAGCTCGACCCGAAGGACATGGACATCCTCGTCGCGAACGCGATCAGAGAGATCTTCCACGCGAACTTCGGCGAAGAAAAGCTCCTGCGCATCATGTTCGTCTTCGACGAAGTGCACCGTCTCTTGCCGAAGTTCGGCGGTAGTGGCGACGGTTTCCTCCAGATCGAGCGGGCCTGTCGTGAATTCCGTAAGTGGGGCCTGGGCGTCATGCTGATCTCGCAAGTATTGTCAGACTTCGTGGGAACGATCAAGGCGAACATCAACACCGAGATCCAGATGCGAACGCGCGACGAAGGCGACCTGGAACGCATCAGGCAGAAGTACGGCGAAGACGTGCTGCGCTCATTGGTCAAAGCGACCGTGGGTTCGGGAATGGTCGAGAACCCTGCGTACAACCGGGGCAAGCCGTACTTCGTCGCGTTCAAGCCGCTCAAGCACAGCGTCGAGCGCCTGACCGACGACGAGATCGAGCAGTACAACACCTACAACGACCAGATCGACGACCTCAGCTACAGCCTCGAGCAGCTCGAGAAGGAAGGCGTCGACATCTTCGACCTCAAGCTCGAGCTCAAGCTCGCGCTCGACAAGGTCAAGACCGGGAATTTCAACATGGTCAAGATCTACATCGAAGGGCTTGCGCCGAGGATCGACAAGCAGTGGACAAAGATCGGCAAGAAGCCGAAGAAGCTCGAACGCGAGCTCGTGGACATGGCCGCGATCCAGGACGAGCTCAAGAAAGCCCAGAAAGAGCGGGACAAGTATGTCGCTGACAAGGAGAAGGACGGCGGCGGCGAGCAGAAGGAAGAGAAGAAGGAATGGGGCTGGAAAGACGACGTCCCGCCAGAGAAGATCCTCAACCTCAAGAACGGCATGATCGTCATCAACCTCGCCTCGCTCTATGATGAGGTGAGCGCGATGAAGGACGCTGACCTGCCGAACGAGTTCGATCCAGAACCCAAGCCGCCCGAAGAGGGCGAAGAGCCGAAGAAGCCGATCAATCACTTCGCCGACTGGGTCAGGGATGCGATCGGCGACACCAAGCTGGCCAACAACCTGTACAACTGCAAGACAAAGGCGGACATGCTGGCGCTCCTGGACAAGAAGAAGAACGGGGAGGAGATCAAGGACGTCAAGCCGCCGGAATGGGCCGCTTTTGCTGAAATGAGCAAGACTGCGCCTGAAGAGAAGCCGTCAGAGAAAGCCGCTGAAGGCGAAAAGAAAGAAGGCGACGCGTCGTCAGAAGCAAAAGAAGGTGAGGCGACGCCAGCAGAAGGCAATCCTGCGGGGACTGCAACGCCTGCAGAAGCGCCAGCTGGAGAGCAGGTCGGTGCGCCTGCGGAAAGCTATAAGGAAGGCGAAGCCCAGCCGCAAGCGCCTGCAGCCGAGGCGGAGCCAGCAGCAGCGCCAGCAGCACAATCAGGAGAAGCTGCAGCCAAACCAGCTGCTGAGGAGAAGCCTGCAGAGACCAAGCAAGCTGAGCCGGTCGTGATGGAAAGCACCAAACCGGCAAGCCCTGCGTCGGCGCCTGAACAGCCTGCGCAGCCTGCCGCAGAGCCTGCACCGCAACCAGCACCGAGCGGCGAGCCGGAAAAGCAGGAAGAAGCGAAACCGGAACCGACACCAGTCATCGAAGGCGGCGCAACCATGCTGAACCGGCCACGGGAGGAAGAGAAGCCTGCGGAAGCGACACCGGAGGCTGCGGCACCAGAGAGCGCTGCAACGCAAGCGGCACAGCCTGTCGCAGCAGCAAAGAGCGGCCCTGGCCTTGACGAACTTGTGGTCCAGAACGAGGAAGACGCGTTCAAGCTCGAGAACGGCGTCGCAATACATGGCATCAAGGAATTGCGCGAATACCTGCCTCAGATGGAGGATGACCTCTTCCAGAAGCACGTCGGGCTCGACTACAACCACTTCGCCGACTGGATCAGCGGCGTCTTCCACAACGAGGAGCTGGCGCAGAAAGTCGCGCATGCCAGGAACAAGGAGGAGATGATCGCAGCATTGACATAATCACAAGATACAAAAAGGAGAGGACGAGAATATGAAAAGGAGAGGTGAGCGATGAACGAGACAGTCTTATCAGACGACGACAAGTTCTTCTGGCTCAAGTCAGGGAAAGGCCTGCGTTCCATCAGGGAGATGGCAAACTACCTGCCCTCGATCAAGCCTGACGAATGGAACTATCATGTCAACGAGGAGAAGAACGACTTCTCGAACTGGATCAGGGACGTGTTCGACGAAGCCGAACTGGCCAAGTTCCTGCGCGAGACCAAGACGAAGATCGAGTTCCAGAATCGCCTGTACAACCACGTCATCCACACCAAGATCAAGGAGAAGCAGGAAGCGCGGAAGAAAGAACAAACGCAGCCTGCGAAGCAGCCTGTGCAACAAGCGGCAGAGCCTGCAAAGGAACCCGTACCTGAACAGGACAAGCTGATCAAGGATCCTGACGCATTCGCCGACTACCATGAGAAGGATTCGAAACGCAAAGACGAGCTTGCCGACCGTTTCGACGCTGTCGCGAACAAGATGGAGGAAAGCGTCAACCCTGAAGAGCCAAAGGAGATCGAGCAATCGGTCGAGAAGCTCGAGGAGCAGTACAAGGAATTGCGCCAGCAGATCGCAGAGGCGCGCAAGCAAGGAAAGGACCCGCTGATCGCGGAACTCACAATCCGACCGCTCGAATCCAAACTCAAGTATGCCCGCGTCACCCGCAACCTGCGCGATTTCGAAAAGATCCGCACCATACTCGCAGAGGGGGAAAAGGAGCTGAAGGATGCACTGGCGTTCGAGGAACCGAACCTGAAGAAAGAAGTCGAAGAGATGGTGAAACAGGCGACACAGCCTGCGGTGCCGCCCAAACCTAAACCTGAGAATACCACAAGCACAACGAAAGAGGAGAGTACGACCTGATGGGATTGTTCAAGAAACAGCCGGATCGTGACGATCTGATCAAGCAAGGCATTGCTGACGCTGAAGCAGAGGCTGCTGCGGCAAGCCAGAAGGAAGAGAAAGAAGTCAAGACCGGCAACGAGAAAGCGGACATCGAGTTTACCAAGATCTACGCCCAGCTCGAGAGCTTCGCCGAGATCAGGAAGGCGAATTCAGAACGCTTCTCACGGAACAGCGAGCAGCTCGGCGAAGTCCGCGGCATGATCGTCGACACGAACAAGGCGATGAGCAAGATTGAAGTGGCTGCGACGAAAGCCGTCGACCTTGTCGAGAGCGTACATCCGGAAAAACTCATGATCGAGGTGCGCAAGCAGGACGGCAAGGTCGAAGCCCTGCGCGCGAACATCGAGAGCAACGAGGCCATCATGAAAGACCTCATGGGCGAAGTCAAGAAGATGCGCGAGCACTGGGACAATAGCAGCAGCGTGTGCTGATCGGACTGTTTGCATGTGGCATGGGACAGGGCCGCTGAAAATGCAAAGTCATTGTTACCGCTGACCACAAACTGGTCAAAGGTAAAATCCCGGCGCAACAACCGGCCGCTGAAAGGTTTGAGATGAATGTTCGGCAGTTCGAGCTGAACCGGACTGCGGGGCGGCAGGGTCTCGGGCTTGCGGTCAGTGGATTTTCCCTTGTCTTTAGCGATATCAACCTGTAGCTTGGGACGCTTGCCGGCGGCTTTTTCCCATTCCGAAAGGATCATGTCGGCATAATGATCTTTCAACCTTTTTTTAAGGTATAAATTCGGCGCGTTCAGAATGATCCGATCATTATCCGATTTGTTGAATCTGATCGGTTCGATCCACATTTTATACGTGTGGGCCGGGAGCTGTTCCTTACAGGCAGTTTTAACTTTTTCAAATAGAGCTTCCATCAATTTAGAACCGTCTTCCATAATTGAATTGTTAGAGTTATAGCTACTGATGAGATCCGCTTAAGTGCGGAGAATCCACTGTTTGGAAGGATACTGCCGGGTTGTTATTGATTTCGTGACGAACAGTCGCGTTTTATGGGAATCGGGGCAAAGTGTCAAACCGAAAAAATCCGGTTTTGTTTGAGATATGTGAGTAAGTTTTGAACAATTTTTTAAGATTCTGAATTT
>JANQNB010000018.1 GCA_028279755.1 Candidatus Nanoarchaeia archaeon | reverse complement strand
TTGAACGTCTCGATCGGCTCGGTCACGATGAGCCTGAAGAAGCTGCGCAAGACCAACCTGATCAAGTACCGCAACACTGGCGTGCGGAACACCTTCATCTACACTGTCGAGCCGGAAGGCGTGAGTGTCGCGCCACCGCCAGGCATCATGGAAGTCGAGGAGATTCCAGAAGAGAAGCCACGCCCTGCGCCAAAGATCGAGAAGATCGTGCCGAAAGTCGTGGAGCGGCGCGAGCGCGTCCCGATCGTGGTGCGTCGCGAGCCTGACAAGCCAAAGAAGAAAAAAGCCAAGAAAGTCGTCAAGAAACCAAAGAAGAAAGCCAAAAAGAAAGTCACAAAACGTAAAGTCAAGAAGAAAGTCGCCAAGAAGAAACCCAAGAAGAAGGTCAAAAAGAAAGCCGTAAAGAAGAAGCCGAAGAAGAAGGCGACCAAGCGGAAGGTCAAGAGGAAGCCGGTCAAGAGAAAGAAGACTGTGAAGCGTGCGAAGAAAAAAGTCGCTCGACGGAAAGTCAAGAAGAAGGCGACGAAGCGTAAGGCCAAGAGAAAGCCAGTCAAAAGAAAGGCGAAGAAGAAAGCAGTCAAGAAAAAAGCAAAGAAGACTGTCAAGAGAAAGGCAAAGAAAAAAGCCACAAAGCGCAAGGCCAAAAAGAAACCAGTCAAAAGAAAAGCAAAGAAGCCTACAAAGAGAAAGACTGCGAAACGAAAGCCTGCGAAGCGTAAGACTGTGAAGAGAAAAACCGCTCGGAAACCAGCCAAGCGAAAAGCGAAGAAAACAGCAAAGCGTAAGACCGCGAAACGAAAGACTGCGAAGAAGCGCCCTGCACGGAGAAAACCGAAGAGCCTGATGCGCCGCTTCCTCGGACGGTAGCTTTATATATCCCCTTTCTGCTTCTCACGAGAATGGTGAAAATATCATTTCCTGATGGAAGCTCCAAGGAGTATGACAGGGGAGTCACACCTCTGGACATAGCGAAGAGCATCAGCGAGGGGCTCGCACGCGCAGTCATCGCAGCAAAGCTCAACGACGAGCTGGTCGACCTCAACCGTCCGATCCAGAAGGACGCACAGCTCACCCTGCTCAAGCCAGACGACAAGGAAGGGCTTTTCGTCCTGCGGCACAGCTGCGCACACCTCTTGGCGCATGCAGTGAAGCGTCTCTATCCGAAAGCGAAACCGACGATCGGACCGCCGATCGAGAACGGCTTCTACTACGACTTCGACAACCTGCCGATCAAGGACGACGACTTGGCCAAGATCGAGCAGGAGATGCGCAAGATCGTCAAGGAGAAGATTCCAGCCGAGCGCGTCGAGCACAAGAGCAAGCAAGACGCAATCACCACGTACAAGAGCAACAAGTACAAGGTCGAGATGATCAAAGAGCTCGGCGAAGGCGCCTCAAGCTACAAGCACAAGGACTTTCAAGACCTCTGCAGAGGCCCACACGTTGCACACTCTGGCGTGTTCGAGAAAGCAGGCTTCAAGCTGGACAAGATCGCAGGCGCGTACTGGCGGGGCAAATCCGCGAACAAGATGCTCACGCGCATCTACGGTTTGTGCTTCAGCACCAAGAAAGAGCTTGACGCATTCCTCCATATGCGCGAAGAGGCGGAGAAGCGCGACCATCGCAAGCTCGGCCAGCAGCTCGGCCTGTTCAGCATCCACGACGAAGCGCCAGGCATGCCCTTCTTCCACGACAACGGCTATCACATCTACACCAGGCTGATCGAGTTCATGAGCATGGAGATGCGCCGCCTCGGCTATGAGATCGTGCGCGCACCGATCATCCTCAACAAGCAGCTCTGGAAACAGAGCGGGCACTGGGACCATTACAAGGAGAACATGTATTTCACAAAGATCGACCAGCAGGACGTGGCAGTGAAACCGATGAACTGCCCCGGCAACATCCTCATCTACAAAACAACGAGGCACAGCTATCGCGACCTGCCGATGAAGATGGGCGAGTTCGGCCTTGTCCACCGGCACGAGCTCAGCGGCGTCCTCTCCGGCCTGTTCCGCGTTCGCTGCTTCACGCAGGATGATGCCCATATCTTCTGCACTGAGGAGCAGATCAAGGAGCAAGTGATCGAGCTCATCGACCTCGTGCATCGCGTCTATAGCGCGTTCGGCTTCGACTACAGCGTCGAGCTCTCGACTCGGCCGGAAAAGGCGATGGGTTCAAAGCAGATCTGGGAAGCGGCAGAGCAGAGCCTGACAGCAGCATTGCAGGACAAGCAGATGGATTTCCAGCTCAATCCCGGGGACGGCGCGTTCTACGGTCCGAAGATCGACTTCCATGTGAAAGATGCACTCGGCCGATCGTGGCAGTGCGGCACGATCCAGCTCGATTTCAGCATGCCGGAGAAGTTTGATCTCGTATACGAGGGGGCTGACAGCAAGAAGCACCGCCCGGTCATGATCCACCGCGCAATCTACGGCAGCATCGAGCGCTTCCTCGGCATCCTGATAGAGCATTATGCCGGCAAGTTCCCGCTCTGGATCAGCCCGCGCCAGGTGCGCGTCATTCCTATCGCTGATCGACACGCGAAATATGCGAGCGAGGTCGCGGCCGAGTATCGCGCTGCTGGCATCCGCGCAGAAGTGGATGCGCGCGCAGAAACCACAAACAAGAAGGTGCGCGAGGCGCAATTGGATCAAGTGAATTACATCCTCGTCGTCGGCGATAAAGAGCTTGGTGACGGCACAGTCAATGTCCGGACGCGCGACGGCACGGTGCACGGCACGAAGAAATACCGCGAACACATCAAGGCGGTGCAGAAAGAGATCATCGCTCGGAAATAAAAGCAAAGCTTTTAGTAAAACAGCAGGCTTTTCTCCCCTATGAAACGCGCATTGCTTGTCGCGGTCCTGGGATTGATCGCGACCGCCTTCATCATTTCGCTCACTGTCGGCGAGCACATCATCCAGGGAACCCCGCCGAGCCTGGCGAGCTTCGCTGTGATCAGCTTCTTCGGCTATTTGTTCTTCCTGATCATGCCGGTCGAGATCCTCGTGCCGATCTACCTGAACGTGGGCTTTTCTCCGTGGGCGATCTTTCTCTTGGGCGTTGGCGTGGCGATGCCTGCTTTGGTGATCGACTACTATCTTGGCCGCCTGATCCCTGACGAATGGATCGAGAAATATGTCGGCGATAAACGCAACAAGAAATATCGCGGCTATCTCGAGAAATGGGGGAAATACGTGATATTGTTCTTCGCCGCAACGCCCTTGAGCAGCCCGATACTGACGTTTGTGGCTGGCGCAGTGCGCTTCCCGTTCTGGCAGCTCATGCGCTACACGATCATCGGCTTCTGCTTCAAGTATGCAGTGCTCATCCTGCTCAGTAGTTTCCTCTAGCACTCCTGCCACGGCGCTTACGCCGCCTTGGCGCGGCATACGAAGTGAGAGCGCCGCGGCGTAAAGCGCCCTGCCACCACGGCAGCCATTCGACGTTGCTCTCGCTGTGCGTCTGATTCAGCCCGTACGCCAGTGTATCTCAGAGGCTGCCAAGGTGGTGGCAGAGATGCAGAAAGAAGCAGGGCAAGCCCTGGCGGGAAAGAAGTATGACAGCCTAATCCTCAGGCTCGTACTCCTCCTCTTCGTCGAAGTCGTCGTTGGCGCGAGAACGGCGTCGCTTGGTACGCTTGGCAAAGGCCTGCTCGTAGGCTTCGTCGCTGCGCTCTTCCTCCTCGCGCTCTGCCTCGTCATAGCCTTGCATGAACGCCTCTTCCTCTGCGCTGATCTCGCCGTCTTCCATCAGCTTCTCGCGCGCAGCATCGCCATAGACGTTCCGTTCGTTCTCATCCGGGTCTTCGGACATAATTTCCACTCACCAGGAGAACGATTTAAAAATTTTATGCTCAAACTACCACTGGGGCTTATTCGGGTTGCTTTTCATGAGATCTTGGTAGGTGCATTTGACATTGCCAAGAATCACTTTTTCAATGACATAACCTGACGTGATGCGATCATATTCGGTTTCGATCCAGCGGTTATCTTTGAGACCGGTTTTTTTCAGTGCCAAAGCCCACGCCGTTACGGCGATAAGCTCTTCAAGATCTGTTGGTGAGAAGATATGCGCTGTGTGCGGATCCGGAGTGTCGTTCATCTGGCTCAATGAGGTCTGTTGACGCGAAGTCAACAGAGCGATCTTTCCAGTGCTTTCCAGATAATCAAGAGCAACATCTGACACGCTTGTCATGCAGAGATCGGACAGGAGATGATCCTCGTAGGGGCGATCAACGCCTTGGTGTCTCATAGACCAGCTCGTGATACGATCATTGAATGCGTATTGAATTAGTGTGCTTACATCAGCGTATTCTGCGCTATGTTGAAAGGGTTCTGTTGAGAAGGTATGCGCAAAGTGCTCCCCTCTCGGAGTCAAGTGTCGTTTAAAATCGCCAACATAGGCTTCTTTCTGGTCAGGCTCCAGTTGGCTCAAGCTGATTTTCCGCTCGATCGCCACGGCTTGCCCGGAAGTTAAGGGTAGCCTTGCCCGCGGTCCAGTCGTCAGCCTGCTTCCCAGAGCGCCCCACACTTTCACAGCAAGCAGTTGATACTGCGAGAAGAACTCATTGAGGAATGAAGGCGTTACTATTGTTTGTTTTGTGAAGAAATTCGAGGCGAGCTGTCCTCGTTTGAGCATATAGCGGCGTCTCATCTCAGGAGCGGCAGTCAGCAGAGCTTTGTAGCTGCGTTCACGTTCTTGCTGCTCTCTGACTCGAGCATCATGTTCTTCAAGCTTGGCACCGCCGAACACTGGAACAAAACCTGGTTCTTGAGAGACTTCAAGATCGCTGAGGACAATGAGATATCGATGTTCGTTATGCCTCTTACCCCAGCCTACCAATCCTTGTTCGACAAAGACAGGACGGCCTGCCAGGCGCTCTAAGTCTGGATCCTCAGGCTGTTTTGCCAAACGTCCAAGGAGAGTTCTGATTGTTTGCTCATCTGTGTAGACCCGACCATGTGCGTCAGGATAGTCACCGCTTCTTGTCTGAGCACCAACCAATTCTCGCACTGCCTTGAGCCGGGCTGAGACCTCTCCTGGACAAACTATTACTGATGAAACTGTTTGGAGCGGTGCGCGTCCTTCCGCGTCTGCCAAGGCTTTCTCCTCTGCACGGACAGGTCCAAAATTGTCATGGATCAAGCCTTCCCCAACAGTAAAGCTGACAAGCGCCTCGAGTTGCAAAGGAATTCCTCTTGTTGACAGTTTTTCTTCAATGCTAGCACGGTATTTCTCAACTAATCTGGCAACATCATCTGGTTGATGCTGAAGTAGGCCTGCAACTGTGTGCTTCTCAGTGCGTTTTGTTCGTCGCAGAGCTATACATGCATAGAGATAGTCAGTCATACCCTGCCGAACGATTGCAGCAGTATCGAGCACTCCTTGCACCACAGCTGCTTTGCGTTCATCTGACATGGGTCGTGTCTCAGTAATGGTTCCTTGGCCATCTGCTCGTGGTTTTTGTATTCGCGAGCCATTGTAGGGGATGAACCAGAAGGCTTCGTCTCTATCGCCGTCAATCAGACGCGGCCCGCTCACGAGCGCTGGATCAGGATTGATGGATCTGCTTGTGAGGCGGAACAGGTTGACCCAGAGTTCACGGATTTCTCGCTCCACCCATTGCGGACCCTTAGCTCGATACTCAGCAGCTACTAGATCTTGAATCTCAGTAGCGTTGCGAACATCGACGTGCGCGCCAAGCATGTGGATAGCATATCCCTGCCTGACTTGCCCAGTAACTGGATCAAAGACTAATGGAGCTGGCTCGTCGGGAAGCTTGAAAACCTGACCCGTATGGTCTGGATCTGTTTCGACAACTCGCTGCCTGGGTTCGCTAGGATCTTCTTCTAGTTGGAAACGACGCTCGAGACGAGCCATCTCTTTTTGAACTTCGGGCGAGTAGCCGTCCAGAGGCAAATCCCACATTCCGTGATCGTCATCTCCAGCCATTAAATATCACTCCAACGTAGTGGTGAAATGGAAAACATTTATAAAGGTTTTGCTCTTCTACCTTTCTCATGAGCGGAGACGATCCGAACGAGGACTCTATACAGATCACACCTGGAGAAGAAGCAAAGCTCTCCTTGCTGAAGACCTCAAAGACTATGGATGTTGGTGATACGCTCGCATTCGAGACACACAGAGTACGGCCAGACATATACACTCTGCTCGCTCGTCAGACATTTATTCTTGGCGGGATCGCAATCAACGGATATGAAGGTATGATACAAGGGATCTCTATGCCAGGTGATGGCAGGATCACGTCAAACGAAGCGCAGTTCATTTTTCGTCGTCTTGGCGAGGAAACGCCACAGGCGTGGTTCGAACCACTCCCAGGAAATATAATTGGTGAACTCGCCGATATCGCTCCCCTGATGCATCCTGAGTTTCTTGATTTTCATTCTGATGAGGGGCGAAAGAGCACGGCATATACTGAAGCAATGGCTCTTGCCAGTAGGAGAAATAAAGCCCACCTCAGGCGATTAGTCCCTCGATATGATGTTGAAGAGAAGATATTTCTGGCACTTGCTCGGCAGATTACTCCTGAAGGGGTCGAAGAGGCTGAACATCTACTCAATGAACTCGCATATTACCACGGCGCACCAGGACTTGAGGGGCCGGTCCATGAAACGCGTGGTGGCATGACTCTCCTCAAGCGACTACGTGAGCGTGAGATGATTCCTTCGTCAAGAGAATTGCCTGAATGGCTCAGAGATCTCCGCCTTGATGGTGAACATCAGCTTGCCAGGAATATCTATCATCTCATGATTCATCGGATTTGGGAAGACGACCAACGCACACCAAGTGAGGAACAACTCATCGATCTGGTTGCAAGAAATCGCTTCTCAGGTTTAGTTCCTAATGGACACGAGTCCTTGTTCAGTCGTGTGGAAGACGAACACACAATTTTTGATCTGCACAGCGATGAGCGAAGATTCCAAGATGCCTTGGTTGGTGAGATTCACAAACGACTCGTCGGAATTGATCAACGTGACTTTTTTGATTATTTCACTGCATATTCTAATGCACGAACTGAGGGTGCGGAGCTGGAGGATGCATATCAATCCCTATTGAGTAAATTCGGATTTTCATTGGATGAGCTAACGTTAGCAACACTAAACACACATCTCATGTTTGACGCTACACGAAGTCGGATTTCGGATTCAAAAATTTTCGCCGCGGCTGATTACCACGCATCGCCAGTTATGGAAATGCACGACTATTATCGCGCACTCACTGATGCAACGATGAGAGGTGTCGTGAGCTATATTGCAGACGTCAATCTTGCTTTGAGCATCTGGAAGAAAGATGACGAAGAAAGCGGACCGGAACCGCTCTTACGCATGTCTGCCCTGTTTTATGGCATTCGAGATCCAATCTTTGTCGAAGGATTCTACGGTATGTTCACACAGGATACTCCTGCACGCACCACAGTCAAGGCCGATAATCTTCGCGGCATCTTTCAATGAAGCGCACGATCTCATCACCCCATATCTTCGGAACGGTTCCTTTCAGGAGTTCGTCGATCCACTCCCAGAAGCCTGGGCTGATCACTTCTTCCCCATCGATGAGGCGTTCGAAGTCATGGCGCAGCTCGTCGTCCATCTGCGTCTTCTGCACCACTTTCTTCAGCTGTTGTCTGAGGATGCTCCGTTCTCGCTCCGCTTCCAGTTTTTCCTGTTCGTACTCAATGTTCAGTTTCTCGAAGACGAACGTCACAAGATCTGTCGGCCAGGTTCTGATGATTTCCTCCTTGTATTTCTCAAGCGCGAGCTTCACGTCTGTTCTGATGTCGTCAGCGCCTTCAATCAATTTCACGATCTCTTCCTTCGCGTATAGCGGCGTCCCGGGAAGGTTCCATGCTTCCCGTTTGAGCGTTTCTTCGTTCTCGTCGCGTTCCTGCAGGCGCCGTTCCTCTGCTTCGCGCCACACTGCTTCATAGCTGAAGTCGATCTTTTCTCGCTTGACTTTCTGCTTCGCAGCTTCTTTCGAATGCTTCGGCACGTCGATCTGCTCGAGGATCATGCTATGCATGCGTTTCAGGAATTCGATGCGATCCTCCATCTTGAGAATATCGCTGTATCCTTGCAGGATGATATTGAACGCGAACGGACTTGGCAAGTCAGTCGTGACTTCCTCGATTTTTATCTTCCCTTTTTCGATCTCCTGCACGACGAGCACTGCATCCTGGATGTCCATGAGATCCTCAAGCACTTCACGCCGCGCTTCTTTCAGGACAGGGAAGTCCTCGCTGATGCGCTTGACCGCGCTGAGCAATAATCGTGAATTCATCTGCTGCTTGCCCACGCTTTTCGTGTCGCCTTTGTACTTTCGGAGAATCATGAGCGAGCGTGCTGCACAGTGGCGGAACCGTCTCCCCAAGACCTCTGTCTTGTCCAGCGCTTGCTTCATGATCATGAACAATTCATTGCTCTTGATGAGTTTCAGCGCTTTCTGCACATTCAACGGCACCATCGCTGTCAAGGCGAAGCCGGTGTCGGTGATGGTAACTGCAACGTCGCGTTTGTGGATCCTGCCGAGCGCATACGCCAATGCTCGTGACAAAACGTCATTGACGCGTCTGCCGAACAGGCTGTGCACGATGACGTGGCGCTTATTGCCGTCGCGGAAGTGCTCGAACACCAGGCGTTTCCGATGCGGGACTTTGGAATAGTGATATTGTTCCCTAAAGTATTCATAGATCGAGTTCAGGGTTCGTTCGTCAGCGTAGAGATAGCCATCCATGTACTTCGTGATTTCTTTCTTGGATTTCTTCAGCTTGAACATCTCTTCGACGTATTTCCTGAAGGTCTGAATGTCTAATGCCAGGTCGTAGCTCAAGGGCAACATCTCGCTGACCCATTGTGGCACTGTCGGCGGCCGGTTCACACTGGTCTTGACCTGGATGGTGAGTCCGCGCGCGAACCGGAACTCGTAGGTCTCGCCGCCGAGGACAAAGACGTCGCCAGGATGGAGCCGTTCGAGGAAACCTTCGTCGATCGTGCCAATGATTTGGTCGCCGATCTTGACCTTCACGCTTGTTTCGTCTGGAATCGTGCCGACATTGGTGAGATAGATCAGGCGCGCTAATTTACCGCGCTTGCCGACATTGCCGTTCTCGCGATCCCACCAGATCTTCGCATACACGCTCCGTTGTTCCAGTTCTGCGTACTCGCCTGCAAGGTACTTGACTGTCTCTTCGAAGTCCTCCTTGCTCAAGTCGTGGTAGCAATGGCTTCGCCGAACGATCCAATACAGTTCTTCATATGGTCGGACTTTCTCGATCGCCATGCCGAACAATTGCTGCGCGAGCACGTCGAGCGCGTTCTGTGGGATGTGCACCTTGTCGATCTTCTTCTCGATCGCGCTCTTCAATAAAACTGAACACTCCACCATATCATCGCGGTCAAGAACAATAATCCTTCCCTTCGCAGTCTCGTGGAGTTGGTGGCCTGAACGACCTATGCGTTGGAGTGCACGTGCCACACTCTTAGGGGAACCAAGGAGAACAACTAAATCAATTGAACCAATATCAATACCTAATTCCAATGAAGTAGAACAGACGACAGCCTTGAGTTCACCGTTTCGAAGTCTGTTTTCAATGTTAAGCCGGTGCTTTTTTGACAATGAACCATGATGTGCACCGATGAAACCACCTTTCTGTTTGGTTTTTTCCTTTTTTCCTCCATTACGTAATCCATTCTTTATCTCATCCTTGAGCATGTCCTGTTCTGTTTCTTGTTCCAGCACTTCTTCCTCAGTATCACCGTCCATGATGCCGTGGTAGGATTTTGGATAGCGCGCTTTGAGGAAATGCACCACTCGTTCAGTACCGGCTCGTGTATTGGTGAACACCAAAGTTGTTTTGTGTCCTTGGATCAGGTCATGCAGCATGTCATACATCGCTGCCTGCATTTGCGCGTGCGTTGTGCGCATGATGTCCGCAACAGGACAGAGCACTTTCAGGTCGTGCTGTTTGAATGCCTGCACATCCACGATCTTGCAGTCGCGGTAAACTTTCTTATTTGGGTATTCTAAGCCGACAAGGAATTTCGCGACGTCCTCTAGTGGGCTGACTGTCGCGCTGAGACCTATCCTGACGAGCTGCCTCTTCGGATCGTCCTCTTTGATCAATTCTTCCAGACGCTCAGCAGAAAGACTGAGATGGACGCCGCGCTTGCCTTCTGCAAGGGAGTGGATTTCATCGATGATCAGAAATTCTGTCGGTTTCAACATGTTCCGAAATTTGATGGTGGTGAGAGAAATCGCCAGGCTTTCTGGCGTTGTGATCAGGATGTGCGGCGGTTTTTTCAGCATGCCAGTGCGCTGGCTGGCTGTCGTGTCGCCTGTCCGTGTGCCCACCTTGATGTCAATTTTCTGCTTGCGCTGCTTTGCGAGCTCTTTGAGCTCTTTCAGCGGCTCTTTCAGGTTCTTGGTGATGTCATTGGCCAGCGCCTTGAGCGGACTGATATAGATGCAGTAGACCCGCTGTTCCAGCTCGCCTCGTTCTTGCAGGATGATTAATTTGTTCAATATGGAAAGAAATGCGCTAAGGGTTTTTCCGCTGCCTGTGGGAGAGCTGATAAGCGTATTGACGCCATCGCTGATGTTCTTGATGCTGTAGCGCTGTGGCGGGCTGAGCTCCTTGAATTTGCCAAGAAACCACTCTCTGACAAGCGGGTGCAGCGTGGCCAAGGTGTCCTTGTCTGCATGCGCCTTCTTCATGAACTGAATCGCCATATTCGGAAGAATGCCGGGCGCTTTAAAAGGGTGACGTGAGAATGTCCAGTGTGTTCCTGTAATATGTCAAATGATAGTCACTATGCAATGGTAACTGTCAAAAAGCATATAAATCATGCAAAGCAGACTTTCCGCATGTCAAATGCAATCTACGTTGGTCCGGATCCCATAGCTGCCTGGCAGGCAGAACAGAACGAACGTTGGCAGCGCGAGAAGGCTCGGGACACGGAAAAGAAGGGAGTGGCTGATAAGTGTTGGGCTTATGCTTTTGTTCGCGATGTATTACCTTTGAATGGCACGCCCGAATCGCTGCGAGTCACAAACGGAGGTGATGAAGGCATACGCGCATCTGCGGAGCAAGCGCTAGACACTCTAATGTACCTGCAGTTGGTGCTTGATGTCCATACTGGTAGCTGGCAGGTGCCTGAAGGCCGGAAGCGTATCATCAAAGTGCTTGATGTTCACGAGACAATCAATCGGTTCGCTGATTTGATATTTCCCTCCCCGCTCGCTCTCCAGCGTTTGTATGGAAAGCTCAGTACTTTCGGCCTGATAAGGCTCAAGTTGCGCAGTTTTCCCAGCATTCCGGCTGAAGATTGTCAGGGATTGCGGGAATACCTGGATAGCTTAGAGCAAGAGTATCAGGATCTGCTCTACACTGACATCCAGCTTTCGCTCTTTCCTGCACGTCGCTCACCGCGACCAACAGTAGAAGTTATCTTACTCCAAGATACAGGGTGTCAATTTGTTGGGCGACGACTCGAACACGCAGACAATGCTGCCTATCAGCTGAATCAAGTCCGAAACGATCTCTCTACCGAAGATGAAGAAGTGCTCAGGCGACATGCTCGCAAGCGAGGCACTGATATCATTACTGCTACCAACGTGTCTCCATTGCTCGAGCCAGCGCGTGTTGCAGAACAAATGAGCGGTTTCTACACTGCATACAACAATAGGACTGCGGAAGTCAGAAAGGTCTAGAGCCCTAAGCTCTTCACAATCTCGTCCTTGTCAAAGGCTTTGAGATCGCCGTAGGCTTGTCCGACGCCGAGATAGAGGATTGGTTTCTTCGTGACCCAACTGACACTGAGAGCGGCGCCGCCTTTCTCATCAACGTCTGCTTTCGAAAGAATGATCGCGTCGATACCCACGGCCTTGTCGAACTGTTTCGCCTGCTCCACGCAGTCGTTGCCAGTTATCGATTCTCCGATGAAGATCTTCAGGTCCGGTTTTGCGACGCGCACGACTTTCTCCAGTTCTGCCATCAGGTTCGTGTTGGAATGGAGGCGACCGGCTGTGTCGATCATCACCACGTCCTGGTTCTTGGCTTTCGCGTGTTCGATCGCGTCGTATGCCACTGCTGCCGGATCAGCGCCATAGCCCTGGCTGATCATCTTGATCGCGAGGCGATCGGCGTGCTCTTTCAACTGGTCGATCGCCGCTGCTCTGAACGTGTCGCTTGCTGCGATGACCACGCCAAGCCCTTCTTCCTGGAACAGATTCGCGATCTTCGCGAGGGTTGTCGTCTTTCCTGAGCCGTTCACGCCGATGAACGCGATCGTGTACGGCCGCTTCTTGTCTTTCTTGATCTTCTTGACCAGGTCGAAGCCAGAGATGTCAAGCACTGCGTCGACGCTTTCGCGCAGGCTCACGAGAATCATGTCATCAATGCCTAAGCGACTCACCTTGCCGGTTGTCAAATCCTGTTTCATGTCTTCCTTGAGCTTTTCGATGACTTCCAAGGCGACGTTGTTCTCGAGCAGCACGACTTCCAGGTCCCAGAACATCTCTTCGAACTTTTCCGGGCTCAAACTTTTCTTCGTGAACGTGTCTTTCAGCTTTGCGAAGAGGCCGCGTTTCGGTTTTGGCTCTTCCGGCTCCTCAGGAACAGGCTCTTCTTCAAGCACAGGCTCCTCTTCAGGTTCTTCGGGAATTGGCTCTTCTGGAATCGGTTCCTCCTCGAGGACCGGTTCTTCCTCAGGTTCCTCTTCGACTGGCTCAACTTTTTCCTCAGGTGGTTCTTCCGGAACTTCTGGTTCAATTGGTTTTTCAGGGATAGGCTCTGGTTCAGGAACAGGTTCTTTTTTCTTGAACAGTTTCTTGAGAAATCCGGGTTTTGCTTCCTTAACAGGTTCTTCCTTGACAGGTTCGACCTTTTTGTCTGGAACAGGTTCTTCTTTCTTAGGAGTTTCCTTGACTGGAATTTCTTTCTTAGGTTTTTCAGGAACAGTTTTCTTCGGAGCAACCTTTGGTTCGGGTTTCTTAGGAGCGGGTTTGGGAGGTGCGGCTTTCGCCGGCTTTGGTGCAGGCTTTGGAGCGGGTTTTGTTGGTTTTGGCTGAACCTTTTTCGGCGCCGCTTTCTTCTCTCTTGCTTCTTTCTCGTGCTGGGCTTTCTCGTCAGGCGTTTCAGGAATCTCCTTGACCTTCTCCGCCTTCTTCAGAATCTGCTTCTCTTCCTGCTTCGCCTTCGCGATGGCTGCCTTGTCGTCGACTTTCTCCTCGACAACCTCCTCTTCAGCCTTCTTGGTGAACTTCTTGACCGCGTCCTTCAGTTTCTTCTTGAGAAAGCCGAACAAAGCTCCTCACCCCTCAATGCTGGCTTCGATCTCTTTCAATCGTTGCGTGAGTTTCAACAAATCAGCGTTCGCACGATCGCGCATCTCGCGCACTTCGTCGCGTTGCGCTTCCATCATCTTCTTTGCCTCGTCCACACTCTTGGTCACGACCGTGTGGCCGCCGACATTCATGCGCACATGCGATGCGTCGTTGAGCGTCGCGTCGACAAAGATACCGTTCGCGAAGGGCGCGAAGATCTTGGCGCCTTTCTTGAGCTTGGAGAACTCTTCAAGGCTGCTGATCGTGTCGCCGATGTTGGACAGGTTCTCGCTTGTCTTCTCGAGGTATTGCTGCACTTTTTTGAGCTGCTCGCTGAGCAATTTGTATTCCATGTACAATTGCTTGGCATCCTCATCCTTCATTGCGATCACCATAGCCGAGGCTTTGCTCTAAATGCACGATTTCCGGGCCGCCGCTCGCGTCGCTCACGACAAAGCCCTGGTCATTATTAAGGATGCCGGCACGGACGAACGGCGAGCCGAGATTCACGCTTGCCGGTTCGAGCTCGTCGAGCTTCAGCGTTTCTTTCACCATCGCGATTTCGTGCGCTGCTGCATCGCGATGAATCACGCCCCGCTTGCCGTTCAGCACGACGCACGCGCCTGGTGTTTTCAGGCCGGCTATTTCGATGCGCTTGACTGGCACGCCGAGCAGGTCGCGCAGGTCGTCCATCTCTGTGTCAGAGAAATCGGGATTGACCAGGCAGCCGTGATCGTTCGTCACGATATTATTGCCGAAGCAGGTGAGCCGCGAATGGAAGACTTTCACCGGAAAGCCGAGCTTTGTCAGGTGCTGGTGCTCCCGGTCGAAGGCGATGGCTGGCACAAGCAGGGTGTGCGAGTTGCCGGCGAGGAAGACGCCTGGCATTGGCGTGCCTGCTATGGTAAGATGGTGCAGCTCTGCATCGAGCGCTTCGGCTATCTGCGCCTCGTCATCATCGTTGAGCTGCTCGCCCAGGAGGCAGAGGCGCTTGCCGTCTACCTCGCCGCAGTAGCCATAGAGCCCAACATTGGGGTTGCCGTGGAAATTCAGGGTGACAACGTGCATCGTCGTCGAGAACAGCAAGGGGTATTTAAATATTCACTTCGCTTCGAGCTGTGCTTGGGTGAAGTTCGCGTTCGCTTGCAGCAAGTGCACGTGGATCGTGCCGAAATGCTGCTTCTGCTTCACGTCGACTTTGCGCTGGAAGTCGAGATGCAAGAGAGGGATGAAGGTCAGCACCTTGTCTTCGCGTTCCTCGCTCGGGATGAGGTCGTCGAAGGTCAGCTTCGGCGCGCTGTCTGCCTTGTAATGGCCATTGACGCGGTCGTAGACTTCGCGAAGCAAAGCGCTCATATCGACGTGATCGCGCGGCGCTTTCGCTTCCTTGATCAGCTTCGGTGCGGTCTTGACACGGCGGGCGTCGATCTCAAGGGCCTTCTCAAGCGCTTCCACCAAGTCATACACACTGACTTTCCGCTTGCGTGGCTGCGGCGTCCTGGGCACGAGACGTGGCTTCTCCCGCTTGACCTTGCCGTGCTCGTCGAAGACAAAGATGCTCTCTGCCGGGAACTCGTCGAAGAAGCCCATATCGACAGGCTCGTCAGCGCTGTTGATCAATTGGTCGAGCGCCGCGATCTCCTCTTCCATGAGCTTCTTGCTCTTCATCTTGAGCAGGATCGCGCTCGCGAGCACGATCTTGCCACTGATACGGAAGTCCATCTGCTTTAATGTTTTAAGCATCTCAAGAAATTTTTGAGAAATAAGCGTAATATCTATGTCCCACGGGTCCATTTCCTCAGCTTCGATCAAGCCGAAGATGATCTGTTTCCACGTGAGCTCATCGCTCTCAAACAAAATCTGAAAGATCTGCTCCTGCGTCGAGACGCGTCGTTTCTGCGCCAATACTGCCTCTGTCATCGCGGGTTCTCCGTATACATTTTCCCATACCAGGCTATTTAAATATTTCGCTGTAGCGCGGGAAAACAAGAGCTTTAAATGGTTTACGCGGGCATGACCAATGCTTATTTAAGAAGGTGACATGTCCAAGGATCGCGAGGGCCTGTGGTCTAGTGGCTATGACGGCGCCTTTACACGGCGCATGTCGCCGGTTCGAGTCCGGCCGGGCCCATTTGTTTCTATCGTCGAATAGCAGGAAAACTTTAAAAAGCACTGTGCAGGGAATCGCGGCATGGCAAACTACCTCTTCGGCCTGTTCACCATCGCCAATCTGTTCATCGCGTTCTTCATCATGATCTACGCGTACCTCTTCCTGGTGAAGACCAAACGGCACAAAGAGCGACGCCCATGGGACTTTCTCTTTGTTGCTAGCCTCCTCTTCCTTCTCTTCGAGCTCGTGAGTCTGTTCAGCTATTTCGGCGTGATCCAGTTCGTGGGCGTCGACATGGCCATGGTGAACAAGATCTTCGAATTCCTGTATTCCGGCTTTGTCCTCTTAGCCTTCATCAGCCAGCACGACCTGATCCTGAAAAGCCACTTAATCCTCATCAGCAAGAAAGAGGACAAGAAGACCATCAAGGTCCAGATCGAAGGCAAGAAGAAAAAGAAATAATTCTACAGTAAGCTTTATAAAAGCCCCTCAGTTTGCCGAGGCTGCTACTAAGCACCGGTAGTATAGTGGTTAGTATACGACGTTGCCAACGTTGTGACCCGGGTTCAAATCCCGGCCGGTGCATGCGACTGAGTATATTGTCAAGGGCCCGTAGCTTAGTCTGGTAGAGTGCTCGACTGATAATCGAGTGGTCCCGAGTTCAAATCTCGGCGGGCCCAGTTCCCCCTGTTCTGGGGGCCCACGCCCCTGTGGTGTAGTCCGGCCAATCATTTCGCCCTTTCGAGGCGACGACTCGGGTTCGAATCCCGGCGGGGGCATTATACTGGGTGGCATAATGGAAGATTTTGTTTTCCAGAATCCGACAAAGATCATCTTCGGCAAAGGAACTGAGCGCCAGCTTGGCGAGGAGCTTGCCCAGTACAAAGCAAAGGTACTTCTCCATTACGGCAGTGGTTCTATCAAGAAATCAGGGCTCTATGATCGTGTCGTGGCCTCGCTGACAGCAGCGAAGATCGAGTTTGTGGAACTCGGCGGTGTGAAGCCGAATCCGCGCCTGAGCCTTGTCCAGGAGGGGATCGAACTCTGCAGGAAGGAGAAAATCGGCTTCATTCTCGCTGTCGGTGGCGGCAGTGTCATTGATTCTGCAAAGGCGATCGCTTTAGGTGTTCCTTACGACGGCGATGTCTGGGATTTCTTTGAAGGAAAAGTTCCGGAAAAGTCCTTGCCAGTCGGTACGATCCTCACCATTCCTGCTGCAGGCAGCGAGTCATCTTCAGCGACAGTCATCACCAAAGAAGAAGGCCTAGTGAAAACCCATGTCTCCTCACCACTCAACTATCCCGCGTTCAGCATCCTCAATCCTGAGTTGTGCTTCACCCTGCCAAAGTACCAAGTCGGCTGTGGCGCAGCAGACATGTTTGCTCATCTTCTCGAGCGTTATTTCACGATAACACAAAACGTGGCATTGACCGATCAATTGCTTGAAGGGGCGATGAGAACGGTGATTGAACAAGTGCCGAAGGTGCTCAAGAACGTGAAAGACTATGATGCGTGGTCTGAAGTGATGCTGTCAGGCATGGTCGCGCACAATAACTGGCTCGGTATCGGCCGACTCCCTGATTGGGGCACGCATGCTGTCGAGCATGAGCTCTCAGCGCTCTACGACGTAGCGCATGGCGCAGGTCTGGCAGCAGTGTTTCCCGCCTGGCTGACCTTCCAGCTCGATGCCGAAACCGCCCGTATTGCTCGATGGGCTCGAAAGGTATGGGGTGTTGAAGAAAGTCAGGATATAGCGGCAGCCAAGGCAGGCATTGAAGCTTTCAAGGAGTGGCTCACCAGCATTGGCATGCCTATCTCGCTGGCGCAGCTCGAGGTGCCGACCGATCGCCTGGAAGAGATGGCAAAGCGGGCCACTGCAAACGGGCCTGTCGGGATGGCCCATCCACTCAAACAGGCGGACGTTCTGAAGATTATCGAACTGGCGAAGTAAGAAAGGGAGCTTTCAGAATTTGCTTTCAAGCGTCGCTGTTGCTTGTTGCCTGATCTTAGGGGTGCATTCCTCGACGTCTTCAGGAATCCCGCTTAATTCTGCACGTAGTGCAGAGGTGTCACCCCAGCCGCAATAATTTCTGTCAATATGCGAATGTGCGATTCCGGGTATGGCTCCATTCTCATCGCGTTCCCAAACATAAGTTGCAGTTTCCACGATGCCCGCCGCCCACTGTGTTCCTCTTCGTTCTCCGAAGAAGCTTCGAGTCACGAATTGGTCATCATCAGGTGTTGCGTTCTTGTTGGGCGGCAAGGATGGTTGAGCGCCCCAGTGTTCTTGATTTGCTGCCTGGTAGCAACTATAACATGCGAATAATTCGGAAGGTCTTGCTGGCTGCGTTCGGAGAGCAGGCTTGAGAGTACATGCAACTGTTGTAGCTACTAATGCGATGTATAATGCGGCAATGTAGCGAGACATCATTTTCTTCATATTCCAATATTATCGCGTCGGCAGCGAACTTGGCCGATCATAGCTGAGATTGTCGTAGATTTCTGGTTTGGGGTGCAATCCCATCGCTTCCAATCGCGTGAACACGTCCGGCAGTGAGATGCCGAAGCGTTTGAGGCTTGCCGGGTGCGGCGTCTTCCAGAGCGCAAAGTTCCCGTTGCCGTTCGGTCCTGTCCCCTCGCGAAGGTTCACGGCGAAGTTCTCATACCAGTTGTCGCGTGCCTGCATGCCTGGCTCGTTAGGACGGAAATGCAGCAGTTCGACGTCAAAAGACTGGGAGCATTTTCCCGGGACGTCCACCACTTCCCAGATCTTTCCTTCGAATTCTGATCCTTGCACTCTGTAGACTCTCGGGTTCCAGTTGGCTGCTGGCTTGGGTTCTTGACCCGGTAGCACGACAAGATGCTTCACCATATGCCCATGCGCGTGCGGCTTCATTGACATATTTACAGCCAGCCTGTCGACTGATTCCGGAAAGATGATCTCGTCAGCGTCAACCCACGCTATCCAGGGCGTCTCGATCGCGTCACTGACTGCCTGGCGTGACGGGCCATAGCCCCTGAACGGGATGTCCATGACAGTGAGATGCGGATACTGCGCTGAGAGCTCTTCAAGCAGTTCTCGTGTGCCGTCTGTGGAGCCAGTATCAGCGATCCTGACTGCGCCATAATGAGGCGCCTGCGTTTCCAGCACAGGAAGCAGGCCGCCAGCAGCATTCATCAGCTCGTCCCTGACGATCATGCCAAGCGTGACCTCTTCCAAGACAGTCTTATTTGTCATCATTATATAGTAGTGATTTCTATATATAAATGTTTCGCAAAACACGCTCAAACAGCAGTCGCAACGTTTATAAAGCCCTCACTGTTCGCACGAGATAGATGAAGCGAAGTTCCCGTCGTTGGAAGAAGAAGGGCCAGATGCGCTGGAAATGGCAGCGCAAGCGGATGAAGAAGGAGAAGCGCCGCCGGGCCAATATGTAGTTCTTAGACTCGCCGTACTGTACCCTTATTGGCATCTACTTCGACGTGTGCACCATCTGTGAGCACGCGCGAGGCCACTTGCGTGCCGATAACACAGGGCTTGCCCAGTTCTCGGGACACGACAGCCGCATGACAAGTCAAACCGCCTTCGTCAGTCACGATCGCAGCAGCTTTTTTCATCAAGGGCACGTATTCGGGCCGGGTCATCGGCGCCACGAGGATGTCGCCTTTCTTGAACCGATGGAAGTCTGCCTGGTTGAGCATGATCCGCACCGTGCCTTGCGCAGTGCCAGCTGATGCAGGATTGCCGGTGATGGCTTCGTCGCTGAGGAAGGTGTTTGTGATCGCGTCGAACAAGTCGCGTGCTTCTTCGCCAGAAACACGGTCCTGCTCTCCGGCACGCTTGGTGTAGAAGAAGAGTCCGTGCTTTTCGCGATTGGCGATCTTATTCTTGTACACAGCAACGCCGTTCGTTATCGCGTCCTCGAGCTCGTCAGGGAGCAACCACATGACTGTCTCCAGCGGCACGCCATCACGTGCCGCGACCTTCTTCGCGATTGTGAGTTGCACGTAGTTCATGATCTGCGCATACTTCTTTCGAACGTCGCGGAAGAGCGCGCTCCAGAGGAAGAAGTCCAGGCGTTTCCTGACGTCAGCAGCCAGGCCTTGCCGGAGTTCTGCCGCTTCCTCGCGGAGACGGGCAGCATTCTCCATTTCTGATTCCAGCGCGTCATACCCCCCAGGCTTTGCAAGCAGATCCTCGGCTTTCTTCTTGAAGTCTTCAGCAGTCAGCTTGGTCGAGGTCTCGAAATCATTGGTGATGAACCAATACTCCTTAGCATGCTGTTCCAGAAGCTTGTTCGCGTCCTTGCCATCTTTGAGCGCAATGCATAGTTCAAGAAAGGAAATCTGTTCCGCTTGCACCAGTCCTGGCGAGGGCGTGACCATGAGTTTCAGTATGGTCTCCCGATCCGGGAGCTCAGTGCCGAAGATGAGCGAGAAGTTCAGTTCCTCGTCCACATCGAAGAAGTCAGGGAAGTAGCTGTCCTGCCAGACCGCGATCGCCATGCGGAACACCGCGTGATAGTCGTCTGCGAATCCAGGATCCAGCTCGCGCTCGGTGAGTGCAAGGCCTGCTGTCTCGAGTTCCTTGCCGAGCCTGATCATGCGCTGCTCGATCTCGAGAAAGAGTTCGGGACGTTCTTCATAACGCTGGAATATCTGGCACGCCAATTTCTTCGTTTCTTCCTTGTCGAAGTGATGGTAAACTTGGAAGCCCTTCTCGTTCTTCTCCAGATAGCTGCTGTCTTGCGGAAAGCTGAACGTGCCAGGGTGTTCTTCGCCGATGCTCAGCAAAGGGACGCCGATGCCGACCGGGCTTGCAGCGCCTGCCTGCACATACCACGATATCTTCTTGATCTCTGCTTTTGTTATCATTTCTTCTCGATAATTTTCACTGTTGCGTTGGTAGCGTCGACTTCGACAAGGTCGCCGTCCTTCAGGATCCTGCTGCCGTTACCAGTGCCCACCACACACGGCGTCTTCATCTCGCGCGCGACGCATGCTGCGTGACAGGTCATGCCGCCAGTGTCAGTGACAAACGCGGCCGCTTTCTGCATTGCTGGCACGAGCGCGGGATTCGTATTCCTGGAGACAAGGATCATGCCCTTCTCAAATCCTTTCATGTCTTCGACGACATTGACATGCTTGACGCGTCCTTTCACCATGCCAGGATATGCTGTCGTACCGGAGATCTCCTCCTGCATTTCCGGCGCGACAATATACTTCTCGCGCAAGTCATTGCTGAGCGGCGAAGAATGCCCCTCGCCGTGGACGTACAATGCTTGCTTAATCCGCTTCGGTATGAGGGCTTTGGGGAAACTGCCCACGACAAGCGCGCCGAGGATCTCTTCTGGCAGAAGGTGCAGCATGTCTGTTGTTTCCAGACCGATCCGCTCAGCGATCTCTGCCAGGAGCATCTTGTTGTAGAAGAAGCTCTCTGCATAAACGCCTTTGCGCATGAACTTAAGGTAGATGATCTCCCTGCCGAGCCTGAAAAGCTCTTGTTCCTTCTCAGTCAGCTTGAACTTTTGCACCAAGGCCTCTTGCTCTTTCATGACAGTTTGGGTCTCGTCTTCGAGCAGTTTCGCGAAATCATCCTTTGTCGAGCCCAGCTCATCGATGCGCTGCAGTACCCATTCTTTATCGATGGGCTCACCGTCATAGTTGAAATTGATCCAGGTCCATTCTTTCACGACGCGCGCGATGTCGGCGTCGCAATCCTTGTTTTCCAGTCGCTTGATCCCGATGCGTGCCAGCTCCTGCTCGAAGCGGCGGATGTAGGATAGTTTTGTTGGTGTCGTGAGGACGCTGAACACGCGTTCCCGTTCTTCAAGATCAGACAGCTTGTCAACGAGCAGTGATTTGAGGTGATTGGTGAACACTTGGGTGGTGAACTCCATGACACTGCTCAGGCTGGCGTATTGGACTTTCGCGTCGAACAGGCGTAAGAATTTGAGCAGGAGATCGCCGAGTTCCTTGTCAGTCCGCTTCCCTAGTTCTCGCTCAGGAATTGATCGCACGAATTCGAGCAGGGGTGTTGTCTTGTCATAGCATTCTCGTTCGATCTTCTTGCCATAATCCTCTTCGATCACTTTCTTGAAGATGATTTGGGAGACTTTCTGCTCTCCTGCAGTGTCGATCCACAAGGTCAGCTTGCCATCATCGCTGGTGCACAGCATCGGCGGCACGCATTCCTCCTTGGAGTCGCCGAGCATGCCGGTCCGGACGTCCATGTAGATGCTGAACACGAAGATGTTTGCCGGATCCTGGTAGAAGTATTCGACCTTATCCACAAGATCGTCGAGCTTGAGGCGCGCGCAGCGCGCTTGTTCAGCTGCAGCCGCAATAGCCGCTGGTGAGTTCTCACCAAGCTGCACGACCGCACTCTTGACTTTCGGATCAAATCCCTTGCCAGCCAGGACTTGCCCGATCGCGCACTCCTTATCGATGCGCTCTGCCTCATGCACATCCTCAGTCACGTGGACAAAGAAGTTCTTGTCAAGCAGTGCATCAACTATCGCATCTCGGTCCTTTCCTGCCTGCTTGAGCAGAACGATATCTACTCGCGGGCCATATTCAATCATATCGTCGAGAAACCAGGCGTGGTTTAAAAAAATTACCACATCAGGTACTTGGCAGTGAACTGGTTCCCACGGCGCGTGAGCAGCTTGCGGCCCTCGCCGAACACCAGGATGAGGATCGCGAAGGGGATGCCCAGGCTGAGCTCAAAGAGACCGAGCGGCGCGGTCCCGAAGAAGGGGTGGAGCCAGGGCGTGAACACGATGATCGCGAGGAGCACGAGCTCAGCGACAATGCCCAGGTTGATCAGCTTGTTCGAGAACACGCCGACAGTGAAGAGGCTCTGGCGACGCGTCCTACAGATCAGCACGTCGGTCACCTGGCAGATCACGACTGCGGCGAAGAAGGCGGTGACCGCTTTCATATAGAGGGGGTTGTTGAACGCGAGCTCCTGGCCCCATTGCCAGCCGCCGCGATACAGCACAGTGAAGTATGCGAAGAATCCGGCTGCTGCCTGGATCATGCCGACGATGCCGTAGCTCACGCCAATGAGCTTCCGAGTGAGCAAGCGTTCGCTCCTCTTCCTGGGTGCCTGTTTCATGACATCACTCTCCGGCTTCTCACTGCCCAATCCCAGCGCGGGTATGAGGTCTGTTCCCAAATCAATGGAAAGAATGAGAACCACTGTCAACGGCAGTGGAATGCTGAGAAGCACGAAGGCAATAAATGGCAGGATTTGTGGTATGTTCGAGGTCAGGATGTACGCGATGAACTTCTTGATGTTCGCGAAGATGGTGCGGCCTTCCTCGACTGCGTTCACGATCGTGGCGAAGTTGTCATCCATCAGGACCATGTCGCTCGCTTCCTTCGCGACCTCAGTCCCGGAGATGCCCATGGCGACACCCATATCCCCGTTCTTCAAGGCTGGCGCATCGTTCACGCCGTCGCCAGTGACAGTGACGACTTCGCCTTTTGCGCGCAGGGCTGTGACAATGCGCAGCTTCTGCAAGGGATTTGTGCGGGCGAATACCAGCTCCTGCTCGTGGAGCAATTCCCGTAGCTTGTCATCGCTCATCGTGTGCAATTGCTCGCCGTTCACGATTTTCCCTTTTCCAGTATACAATCCGACCTGTCGCGCGATCGCTTCGGCTGTCAACTGGTGATCGCCGGTGATCATGAAGACGCGGATGCCGGCGCTGCGGCATTTCAGGATTGCGTCCGGGATCTCGGGGCGTGGCGGATCCAACATGCCGACCAGTCCGATGAAGGTGAAGCCGTGCTCGTCTGCCCTGTCCTGGTTCGTCTCTTTGTACGCGAGAGCCAAGACCCGTTCCCCCCGGGAAGCGAGGCGGTGATAGATCTCCTTTGCTTTCTGCTTCCGCGCCGCTGTGAGCGGCACGTCCTTCCCTTTGCAGTACATGCTCTTGCACATGTGCAGCACGACCTCAGGCGCGCCCTTGAGATAGGCGATGTTCTTCTTCCCCTTCACATGATGCGTCGTGATCATGCGTTTCGTCTCGCTGTCGAACGGCATCTCATGGATCCGTTTCAGCCGATGCTGCAATGCCCTGATGCTCTTGAGCTTGTCTGCATAGAGGAGGAGCGCGCCTTCTGTGGGGTCGCCGGCAAAGCCGATGTTCGGCAATCTCGATGCGCTGCCGCCGTCGTGCTGGTGGGCTTCGATGCGTGCGTTGTTGCACAAGGCCATGGCAGCCCACGCCACGCTCAGCCCTTTCTCCTTTTTCAGTTCAGGATCCTGCGCCGCCCATTCGGTATTGTCGATCGACAAGGTTGTCACTTTCATCCGATTCTGCGTTATCGTGCCAGTCTTGTCAGTGCAGATCACTGTGGTCGAGCCCAACGTTTCGACGCTCTCCAGGTTCTTGATGAGCGCGTTCTTCTTCGCCATACGCCGGGACGCCATCGAGAGAGCCAGCGTCACGGTCGGGAGCAATCCTTCCGGAACATTCGCAACAATGATACCGATGGCGAAGATGAGACTGCCAATGATCTGCTTGCCCATCAACAGGCTGACAATGAAGAAGAGCGCGCCGAGGATGAGGGCGATGCTCGAGATGACGCTGATGAAATGCTTCAACTCTTTCCGGATCGGAGTCTCGACGTCCTTAGTCTCCTTGGTGAGCTGAACGATCTTGCCGATCTGCGTCTCCATGCCCGTGCCATAGACCAGGGCCTTGCCGTCCCCGCTCTGCACCAATGTTCCTGAGAACACCATGTTCCTGCTCTCGAGGATGTTGTCGTGCGTGCATTCGAGCTTGCGCAGTTGCGGCTCGCTCTCGCCAGTCAGGGTCGAATGGTCTACTTTGAGATTGTTGATCTCGATGAGCCTGCAGTCCGCAGGGATCTTGTCTCCTTCCTCGAGGAGAATGATGTCGCCGGGCACGACCAGCCGGGCCTCGATCTTTCGCGCTTTCCCGTCGCGCATGACGTTGATCATCGGCGGCAGCATGTTCCGGAAGCTCTCCATGATCCGCTCGCTCTGGTGCTCCTGGATATAGGTAAAGAGCGCGTTGAGGAAGACGACGACGATCAACGCTAAGGCAATATACAAATTGCCCTGTCCTGGATCGAGATACTCAGCGAAAAAAGCCAGCGCACTGCCGACGAGGAGCAGGAGCGCGAAGAAGTTCTTGAACTGCCGCAGGAACTTCACGATCTCAGGTGTTTCCTTCCGGACATGGAGCTCGTTCGCGCCGTGCTGTTCCAGGCGGCGCGCCGCATCGACGCTGGTGAGTCCCGAGCCAGAGCTGTCAAGGAGATGGTACAATGTCTCGAGCGCCACCTTATGCTGGTCTGTCACAAGCACTTCCCGACGGGAATCACTATATAAATATTGTTTGCCATCAAGGAAGAGGGACATCCTGTTTCTCTCCTCGAGCCCCCGTCGGAAGGAAAACTATTTAAACACGTGACGCTTGGCCGCGCGCATACACCAGTGAGGTGGTACATAAGATGGCACAAGTCTTGGTTAAGTGCGGTGTGAAGAGAGTGAAAGGTTGGCTCTACTTCATCGACAAGAAAGGTAATGTCGCTCGTGTGCAGATGGCACGTGCCGGCGTGCGGACGAGCAAGCGACAGGAAGTCGTCGTCAAGTGTGGCGTTCGACGAGAAGACGGGTATCTCTACTTCCTCGACAAGAAGGGGAACGTGGCTCGAACGAAGATGGCTCGCGGCGGCCGAAAGCGCAAGAAGAAGGCGAAGAAGAAAGCCAAGAAGAAGACCGTGAAGCGCAAGGCGAAGAAGAAAGTCGCGAAGCGCAAGCCGAAGAAGAAGGCGAAGAAGAAGACCGTGAAGCGCAAAGCGAAGAAGAAAACGACCAAGCGCAAGAAACCGGCTAAGCGACGCCGACGGTAAACCCGCTTCTAAACGCTTTTCCCTTTTTTCTATCGTTGATGGATTTCGAGAACATCCTCGTCCTTGAGCCGGTGCCCGAGCATAAGGCGTTGTCCGTCGAACTTCGCGCTCGGTCCCCAGACGCGTGCGAACTTGAATTTCTTCTCAAAGTCCCGGTGGAGTTTGTTGGAAACGTCCCTGATCGTGCAGTTCCTGAACATGATGAGCGGGATCTTCATGTCCGCTTCCTTTCCCGGTTCCTTCAGATAGATCCTGATGAGCTTGAGGCGCTGGAAGATCAATTCCTTGACCTTGCTGAGGTTCTTGTCGTTCTTCGCGCTGATGCAGATGTCCGGCTTGATTTCCCGTTTCACTTTGGCAAGTGTCCTGGCGTCGAGCAGGTCGATCTTGTTGAGCACAGTGATCGAAGACATGTATTTCCGGTTGCCTTCGATGCAGTCGATGAACTGGTCGGCATCGATCGGCGTTCGTATGGTTATTTCGGCATTGTTGATCCGGAATTCCTTGAGGATGTCGGTGATCGTCTTGTTGTCTAACAAAGGAGTTGCAACCGTGCGGCCGACGCGCACCCCGTTCTTGATCGTCTTTCTGATGCGCACGTCAGGCTGTTCCTGGTCAAGCCGGATCCGTGTATCATACACTTCGCGCCTGATGACCGGCAGGTCACCCGGCCGTGTGGCGTCGACAACGATCAAAGCCATGTCAGCGCTGCGCATGCTGGCAAGGACTTCCTTGCCTCGGCCACGGCCTGAAGCGGCGCCTTGCACGATGCCCGGCACGTCGAGGAGCTGGATGCGCGCGTGCTTGTGTTTCAGGACGCCAGGAACGACCGTGAGCGTGGTGAAGGCGTACGCGCCGATCTCGCTGTTCGCGTCAGTGAGCGCGTTGAGCAAAGTCGATTTTCCTGTGCTCGGGAAGCCGAGCAGGATCACGGTCGCGTCCCCGCTGCGCTTGACCTCATAGCCTTCGCTCTTCCCCGCGCTTTTGCTCCGTTTCTCCTGCTTCTCCTTCAGTTGCGCGATGCGTGCACGCAACAAGCCGTAATGGTGCTGCGTGCGCTTGTTGTACTGCATGGTCGAGAGTTCCTTCTCCATTTCAGCGATGCGCTCGTTGTAATCGACCATGGTCACGACAAGCCAGGAGCGTTTTATATAGCTTGCGTAATCAGAAGCTTTATATTATTCCTGGTCGCGGATCACAGAATGACGGTTGTCGAAGAACTCCTGCGAGAAACGAAGATTTCCGCGGACTTCCTGCAGAAGTATTCCCGCTTCATTCCCTTGTTCAAGAAGCTCCTGGTCGAGAACCTCGGCGCGGTCGACGAGCGCCTGCTCATCCTCTCGGACAACGGCGAACCAGGGCACCAGGTGGCGTCACGGCTCAACCTGCTCTACGCAGCTGCCGCCGAAGAGCTCGGGATCACGACACGTCTGGTCACCCAGGAGGTGAAGCGTCGCGGGGATGTCGCTGAACAGCGGGTCATCAGCGCGCTCGACAAACTGCCGAAGCAGAGCCTCATCCTGCTCAACGCGAGCGGCCGCCTGGGAAACATGGACCACCTCGGCCTGAGCTACCGCACCTTCTGCAAAGAGCGCGGCCATCGCTTCTTCTCCAGCTCGAACTGGGGACTGATCAGCGACGACAATTTCTCGACCGTGCTCGATGCCTTCGATGTGGACTATCACACGATCAGCAAGGAAGGGGCGCGCCTGAAAGAAGCGCTTGACAATGCTGAGGAAGTGCGGGTGACGACAAAAGCCGGCTCCGATTTCACAGTGTCGAAGAAAGGCATGAAAGCGATCAACAACGATGGGTTCTACACAAATCCAGGGCGTGGCGGCAACATGCCAGCCGGAGAAGTCTACTTCCCGCCAGTCAAGCGCGGCGTGGAAGGCAGGATCGTCATCGACGGGAGCTACCGCACGAAGGACGCTTCGCTTATTCCGGAAGAGCCCATCATCCTGACAGTCAAGCGGGGCGATATCGTGAAACTTAACGACACGCCGGAAGCAAAAGCCCTCGAACGCACCTTGCGATGGGCAGAGCAACGCGCGAAGTTCCCCTGGGGCATCCGCCGGGTGTGCGAGCTCGGCATCGGCCTGAATCCCGGCGCGAAACTGATCGGCTGCACCATCCTCGACGAGAAAGTGCGGGGCACAGTCCATTTCGCGAACGGGAGCAATAAGTGGTTCGGCGGCGACGTCGCAGCCATCATCCATCTGGATCACGTGCTGAAGAATCCCACTGTGTATCTCGACGGGAAGCGGCTCTCAATTCCGAAATAGGACAATTAGCTTTTTATAGCCTGAGTTCTGGTAACTCGCTATGGAGGTGGGCTCGTGACTCTCGGCAAGCGTGGAGCGTATTTCTTCGTGATCGACGCCTTTATCGCAGCCGCCATCCTGAGTTTCACGCTCGTGCTGATCTTCAACCTCTTCATCGAGCAGCCCAGCAGCGAGCAGAGCTTCACGTACGCGCATGATTACATCAATTTCCTCAGCACGACTGAAGTACGGGATTTCCGGCACGCAGTCATCGACGAGCTGATCAGCGAGGGCCAGATCACAGAGGTGCGTCACACCCTGGCCGAGCAGGTGATCATCTTCTTCAACCAGACAGAGATCCTGAACGCGACGAACCTTCTCGCTGCTGCTGCAGAAAGCCTGCCCGCGACATTGGACATCAACGTGAGCCTGAAGAAGTCAGGTTCAGCGACGCAGACAGTCATCTTCGAGCAGGAGGGCTCGTCAGAGCTGATCCCGCAGCTGCATCTGGCTGCGCGCAGCGTGGAGTACGCATTGATCAACCAGACCGATATCATCGGCCCCTATGTGATCCAGGTCGAGGTGTGGACATGAGCAGGATCACGAAACGCGGGATCCTCTTCTCGATGATCGCTGTGCTGCTCGCCACCTTCTTCATCCTGCTCTTCTGGAGCGCAAGCACGCCCCGTCTCGATACGACGTCCGGCGCTGTCGAGACCCGCGTCACGGTCATGGACAATTACGTGGCCTCGTGGGACGCGTACATCGACGACGCCACACGCTTGAGCACGCGAGCAGCGCTCATCGCCATCACCGAGCAGCTCGATGCAGGCACCCCGATCGCGAGCGCTGAGCAGATGGCTGCGAACATCTCCTCCTGCCTCAAGTACGGCAATACCACGCTGGACGCTGCGGTCTTCCGCTGCGTGCCTGGCGGGAGCGGCACCACGTTCACAGAACGGCTCGACGACTTCGTCGCGATCGGAAAGGAAGAGCTGAACATTCATACGAATTATACCCTGAGCGAGAATGTCACTGTGCGCGACTGGTTTCCGTTCGAGCTGCTGATTTCCTATCAGCTCAACTACACGATCAATGACTCCTTTGTGCAATGGAACCGCTCAACGCAGCACGACGTGGTCGTGAATGTGCTCGGCCTGCCCGACCCCCTCTTCACGAAATACTCCTCGGCCTGGCTCACTGTCGGAAGCAGGAATTTCACCAAGTTCCCGGTGCCGCGCAGCCTCCTGACACGGCAGAACCTCTCAGACCTGATCGCGACAGAAGCCTATGTGTCAAACACCGGCGTCGGCATGACCTATCTCCAGCGCCTGGGCAGAGACCTCTCTGCAGAGTTTGATCCGCTCAACATCTCAGGCATCGAGACCCTTATCGATCCGGCGATCACGCAGGCGCACGCCTGGCCCCTGAATCGATCGTACACCGCGCATCAGATCTTCGCTGATGAGATATTCACCTGCGGGGACGAGACCCTCGGCATCATCGTCACAGCAGGCGATTTCCACTATCCAAAATTCCGCTTCGATATCCCGCACCTGGCAGACTACAATATGACAAAGGATGTCAATTACTGGAACCACACCTGCACCTGATCGCTGTCAAGGGTGAGAAATCGTCGAGAAAATGGCTTTCAGACCCTCGATAGTGAATCATAAACTTTAAATACTCTCTTCTGGAGAATGAACTGTATTGGAGGGCTCTTCGGAGCAAAAAGAGGTGGCGTATGAGCGACGAGGTCATTAAGACCGGCGTAGACCAACTTATCGCATTTCTCGAAGGCAAGGAAAAGGCGCCGCTGCTGGAGACTGCCGCTGAGCTCAAGGTGAGTGTCGAGACCCTCCAGTCATGGGTCGACTTTCTCGTGGAAGAGGGCATCCTGGGCATCGAGTACAAGTTCACCAAGCCCTTCATCTATCTCAATCGCGCTGACAAGGAGAAGGCGAAGATCATCGGCGAGGAAGAGCTGAACTGGGATACCTATCACCAGGCCTTCCTCAAGAAAGCCACAGAGAAGCGCATCCCTGATATGAAGGCCGCGACCCTGTGGAAGAGCCACGTGCTCAAGACCCTTGACGCGAAGAAAGCATTCTTCCTCGCAGAGGTGAGGAAGCGACAGCTCAGTGACGAAGAAGAGCTCTGGAAGGAATACCGGACGCAGGTGCTGATGAAGATCTAAAATGGAGCTCGAGCAGTTTGTCGAAGAGGACATCAAGGCATTCCTTGAGCATCATCTGCACAACAAGACGGAAAAGGCGAGCGCGCCGGCCAGTCCGGAAGCGATCGCCCAGGAAGAGGTCGGCCTCTATTCCCCGAGCAAGGATTTCGAACGCGAGCTCGAGAATGCGGTGCGCGAAGGCGACATGGACAAGGCGCAACATCTCCTCCACGAGCTGAAAGAGAGCCTTGACGCCTATCCAGCGGATGCGCCGGAGCGCAACAGTCGCCAGCACCTGCTCGAGAAGCTCTACAAGCGTTTCCAGGAAGCTTTTGGTCATCGCAAGGACGAGAAAGCGAAGCTTCTGGAGAAGGAACTGGGACAGTTCGCAGCGCCCGAGGCGAAGGAGGAAGCGGCTAAGGAAGAACCGGCAGAGCCCAAGCCGGTGAAACAAGCGCCTATCGCTGAGATTGAACTATCGGCTGAGGAGCTGGAATCTGTCGAGCCGACATCAGAGCCGGCTACAAAACCGAAATCAGAACCAACTCCAGAACCGACGCCACAAACAAGTCCAGAAGCGACGCCTCCGGCACAGGACACACCTCCCATCTCACTCCAGCCAGAGCCAGCAGCCCCGCTTCCAGAGATCACGTCACAAGAACCGATCCTGCCACCAGCACACGCTCCTCCAATACAAGCGCCGCCGAAGGAAGAAGTTCCAGAACAGGCGCCAGCACCGCACGGACTGACAGAAGCAGAGGAACAGGCCTTCCATGCGGATATCGCAGAGCTTGAGACCCTGGTGCAGGAGCACGCCTACGCCGCTGCGATGCGGCGGTACCGGGAAGTCAAGGACCGGCTCGTCGCCGAAGAGCTCACGCCGCACCAGCGGCGCGTCCTGCTCCCGAAGTTCAAAAAGATCCACAAGAGCATTGCAGAGCTGATGGCAACGCGCGCCGGGTTCAGACCCTCAGGAGAGGCGCAACGCTTTCAAGCCCATGAAGAGGCCGCTACCCAAGCAGTGAAGGCAGGGAACAAGAGCGAGGCGATGCGCCAGTATCGCAAGGCGAAGGAACTCCTGACGCACCTGCCGCCCCTGCAGCATACAGAGGAAACAGAGAACCTCCGGCAGCTGCATCAGGTGATCGCAGATATGCCTGCGAAGGTCGGCAAATCTGAAACAGTTATACCTACAAATCCAAGCTTTGATCATGGATCATTCGATCACGAACCTGAATCAGGCAGGTCTCCCCAATCTGATTCCCATGAATCATTCGACCACGAACCCGAAGCTCCGGAACAGCAGCCTGGCGATCACGAATCGTTCGATCACGATCCTCTCGATCAGGAAGAGCAGCACCTGAAAGGCAGCCCATGAGGCCAACACATGGCAAAAAAGACAGAAGAGCATGCGGAAGTCCTAGAGAAGTACGCCATCGAAATAAATAATATTCTCGTCGAGATCAAGGTAGAGACCGATCCGAAGGAGCCGGTGCCGATCTACAACGTCAGCATCGCGAACATCTCGCCCACGACCAAGATCATCCTCGAGAAGATCCGCCAGGAGTTCGTCAGCAAGATGAACATGGTGGACCTGGACAAGTTCGAGAGCGCCGAAGAAGTCCTGAACATCCGGGAGGAGTTCAAGAAGGAGATCCACGACCTGATCCTGAAGTATTTCCCGCAGACCAATCCTGAGACCCTGAACATGCTCGTCAATTACCTGCTCGAGGAGAATCTCGGGCTGGGCAAGATCGAGATCCTGCTCAAGGACTCGGCGCTGGAGGAGATCGTGGTGAACAACCACACCGATCCAGTGTGGGTGTACCACCGCCGCCATGGCTGGCTCGTGACCAACATCCTCATCCCGAGCGAGGCGCGCATCCGGCATTTCGCCACGATGATCGGCCGCGAAGTCGGCAAGGAGATCACCAATCTCAATCCCCTGATGGACGCGCACCTCCGCACCGGGGATCGTGTCAATGCCACGCTCTCACCCATCAGCAACAAAGGCAACACGATCACGATCCGTAAGTTCGCGGACGATCCCTGGACCATCACCAAGTTCATCAAGGAAGGCACGATCAGCGTCGAGGCCGCGGCGTTCATCTGGCTTGCCATCCAGAACGAGCTCTCCATTCTCATCGCTGGCGGCACGGGAAGCGGTAAGACCTCGATGCTCAACGTCGTCGCCAATTTCTTCCCGCCGAACCAGCGCATCGTATCGATCGAGGATACGCGCGAGCTTGTCCTGCCAGACGATCTCCACTGGGTACCGATGGAGACACGTTTGCCCAACCCTGAAGGCAAGGGCGGCGTCACGATGCTCGATCTCCTGGTGAACAGCCTGCGTATGCGCCCTGACCGCATCATCGTGGGAGAGATCCGTCGGAAGAAAGAGGCAGAAGTCATGCTGGAAGCGATGCACACGGGCCATAGCGTCTATGCGACAGTGCACGCGAACAACGCGGACGAGACGATCAAGCGCCTCACCAACCCTCCTATTGACATCCCGAAGCAGATGCTCTCGGCCCTGAGCCTCATCGTGGTGCAGAACCGCAACAGGCGCACAGGCAAGCGACGTACCTTGCAGGTCGCTGAGATCGGCCACGATGGCGATCCGAAAGTCCTCCTGCGCTATAGCGCCCAGAAGGACGTGATCGAGAAGCTTGCCGATTCCGAGATGGTCATGGAGCGTCTCATGCTGTATACCGGGATGAGCAAGGAAGAGATCACCTTCGATCTGAAGCAGAAGGTGCGCATCCTGAAATGGCTCGTCCGGAAAGGGGTTGAGGACGTGAACCAGATCGGCCTGCACATCGCCAAGTACTACACCGGCAAATTGATACTGGAATGACCATGGGATTTTTCGACGGGCTCGCGAGCCGCCACCCGGATCTCAAGCGCAAGCTGATCATGGCGAAGATCGACAAGGAACCAGTCGCCTATATCAGGAATGCCTGGCTGTCCAGCATGTGGGTCGCTGTCGCCATCACCTTCGCCTTCTTCCTCTTCGGCCAGGCGTTCGGCTGGAGCCCGCTCATGCCGGTCGTGATCTTCTTCATCTCGTTCTATCTTGTCTATCGCCTGCTTGCGCGTGTCGCTGACGTCCGGATCCATAAGATCGCGAAGGACATCGACCGCGAAGTCCTCTTCGCAGGGCGCTTCCTGCTCGTGAAGCTCCACGCCGGACGTCCCTTGATTGCTGCATTGACCGAGGCCTCGAAGAGCTACGGGGTCGCGAACAAGTACTTCAAGGAGATCGTGCACGAGATCGACATGGGCACGCCGCTCGAGGAAGCGCTCGAGCGCGCCTCCCGCTACAGCCCAAGCGAGAAGTTTCGCAGAATTCTGTTCCAGATCACGAACGCCTTGCGCATCGGCGTGGATGTCACGAACTATCTTGAAGCCATCCTCGAGGAGATCTCCAACGACCAGCTCATCGAGATCCAGCGCTATGGCAAGAAGCTGAACAGCCTCACCATGTTCTTCATGCTCTTCAGCATCGTCATCCCCAGCCTGGGCATCACGCTCTTCATCACCATCGTGAGCATGATCAGCGCGAACTTCGACCTCATCTTCTTCCTCATGCTCGCCTTCTTCCTCATCCTCCTCCAGTTCTTTTTCATCACGATCTTCAAGAGCATCAGACCAACAGTCAACGTGTGAACCATGGAAATATTTTTCCTTTCGACATTCGGCAAGGCCTTCATCCCGAAGAAGGTGCGACCGCATCTCAAGCGCTTCTTCGAGAAGGCCGGCTTCGACGAGATACCCTATCACACCTTCGGCCTGCTGTTCTGGATCGGCGCTGCGATCTCCTATTTCATCTACATCACGAGCATCTATACCTCCTTGCAAGGGAAGAGCCCTCCAGTTTTCTTCTCTGTAAGCTTCGTGCTGTTCACGTCGCTGATGCTTGGAGCAGTCTTCGCCATCGGGGGCGTCGGTTATTTCTGGCTCTCGATGCGCATCTTCAACCGTACGAAGGAGATGGAGAAGAAGCTGCCCGACTATCTGACACTGGTCAGCACGAGCTTAAAAGGAGGCTATTCTTTTGAGAAAGCGCTCTGGGCCGCGATCAAGCCGGAGTTCGGCATCCTCGCCAAGGAGATCGGCCTTGTCTCGAAACGTGTCATGACCGGCAATGACGTGACAGAGGCCTTGAAGGAGTTCGCAGACAAGTACAACAGCCCGATACTGCGCCGTTCCGTGAACCTGATCATCGGCGAAATAGAGTCAGGGGGAAAGATCGTCGACGTGATCGACCGGGTCATCCACAACCTGAAGAAGGCGCGCACGCTCAAGGAGGAGATGGCCGCTTCCACGCTGACGTACATGATCTTCATCGCCGCGCTTGTCATGTTCGTCATGCCCGCCCTGTTCGCGCTCAGCTTCACGCTCTTCAATGTGATCAGCAACTTCCTCGGCAGCATCGGCGCGAACATGGCCACGTCCCCGATCGCGGCGCTCAAGCTCAGCAAGCCCTCGATCGATGCCAACGATTACCGGATCTTCACCGTGCTCGCGATCAGCATCATCTCGACGAGCTCGGCATTGATCATCAGCATCATCGAGAAAGGGAACATCAGAAGCGGAGTGAAATACATTCCCATGTTCCTCCTGACCAGCCTGTCGCTGTACTTCATCCTGCTCAAAGCCGCAGGCAAGATCTTCGGCAGCATGATACAGTTGGGATAGCGAGGGAAAGATACCGAAATATTTATAAAAAAACTCGACGGTAGGGATTTAAGAAAGGGTACGGGTGAGTTGATGAGAAACAAACTTGATATGCGCCATCATAAAGCGATCTTGAGCATCATGCTCTTTGTGTTGCTGGTCGTCGCCATCATCTTCGGCGGCTACATCTCGAACGTGAGCCCTGATACGAGCGCGCTGGGAATCATGACGTTTAGCCTCGTCTTCCTCGTGTTCGTGCTGTGCGTGATCACCCTGAGCATGATCATCAGGACGCGGGACGAGCTGCATGTGATGCACGAGGAGAACCGACAGCACTTCCATAACGTGCATGAACGGATCAAGGGGAAGCGGAAATGAGCCTGCGCAATCGACGAGGACAGGCAGCCTTAGAGTTTCTGACAACCTATGGTTGGGCCTTCCTTGTCGTGCTTGTCATGATCGGCGCGCTCGCGTATTTCGGCGTGATCAGCCCGAACAAGTTCCTTCCAGAACGGTGCAATTTCCAACAGGAGTTCTTCTGCAAGGATTTCATGATTGACACTGACGAGACCCGTTTCGTGCTCATGAACCAGTTGGGAAGCGCGGTCGATACCCTGAGCTTCGACGTCGTCTTCCCTGACAGCTCGACAGCAGCGTGTACCGTGCCTGCCAATATCGGCGCTGGCGTCGCCAGGGCGATCAATTGCACAGGCCTGAGCAATCCTGCACTCATCCAAGGCGAGAAGGTCAAGCTGAAGTTCACTGGCAGCTATAAGGTCATCGGGGGCCAGTACGACCGGCCGCTCAACGGCGAGATCTTCGGCACAGTGCAGTAAATCCGCTTTCAAAGAGGGGGACCATGACAGGAAAACGCGGCCAGACCGCACTGGAATTTCTGACGACCTACGGCTGGGCCCTCATCCTCGTGGTCATGACCATCGCAGTCATGGTGTATCTCGGAGTTGTCAACCCCCAGCTGCTTAAGCCGGACATGTGCCGTTTCCCGGCAGAGAGCGGCATCCGCTGCACCCACGCCAGTGCAGGCACTGATGGCAATCTCCATCTCACAGTGCAGAACATCGATAACGGCGAGATCATGCTCGAGGATATCGCGTGCATCTACGAAGGCTCGGGAGTGATGATCACCAGGAACATCATGCTCGATGGGCTGCCGTTCATCCCTTCCAGCCTGCACGAGGGTGAAAAGGCCGAGCTCACGTGCAGTTTCGGCGGTGACAATCCTTTTGCCGGCCGTGTCGGGAAACAGGTGGCGGTGGAGGCTGACGTCACGCTCGCCAGTGAGGCTCGCACGACAGGCAGGATCAGGGTGACGGTCGAGGGCTGAACTATGCGTCGCGGACAGGCATCCATGGAATATCTTATCACCTATGGCTGGGCCTTTCTCGTCATCCTCATCGCCATCGGCGCGCTTGCCTACTTCGGCGTGCTCAACCCGAGCCGGTGGGTGCCAGACAAGTGCGATTTCGGCAACCAGCTCGAATGCGTCGATTACGAGGTCGACATGAGCGACGACAATGTCAACCTCTTGCTGCGCAACAATTTCGGCAAGTCGATCGAGATCACGAACGCGACGATCCGCCTGGACACTGGCGAGGAAGTTGGCTCCCTGGCCCCGATCGGAGGAGCAGCGCAGCTCACACCCGGTGCTGATCAGTCATACACCGTCCACATGGACGCCAGCGTGCCGGTCTTTGCCGGCGAGAAGCAGCAGTTCATCATCAGGATCGAGTTCGAACGCTTTGGCAGCGGCAACCCGCACTGGCTCACCGGCGTGCTCTACACGACAGTGAAGGAATGAGCTGCTGGTACGTCCTTCTCGGCGAAATGTTTATAAATCGCCTCTGCCCGTTGTTCTGGAAAGGGAGGTGGGCTCTTGGAGTTCAAGGTGGCAAAACAGCCCCCAGAAAACGAGAAGAAATACTCTGATGAGGCAAAGGACCTCGCCTATGCGTTCTCGAAGCGCCTGCTCAAGGAAGTCAGAGGCTTCATCAAGGGCGTCATCCTCTTCGGCAGCGTGGCGCGCCGACGTCAGAAGAGCGGCGACGTTGACGTGCTCGTCCTGATCGACGATCTCGACCTGCAGGTGACACGCGAGCTGGTGCAGGGCTATCGCGTGATCGTCAAGAAGATCGTGGGTGAGGTGAGCACCAAGCTCCACATCACGACCTTGCGCTACACGACCTTCTGGGAATACATACGCGCAGGCGACCCGGTCGGCATCAACATGCTCCGCGATGGCGTGCCGCTGTACGACACCGGCTTCTTCCTCCCGCTCCAAAGGCTGCTCTTCACTGGACGCGTCAGGCCGAGCATCGAGAGCATCTGGACCTATTACAGCCGCGCGCCGACAACCATGCAGAATGCCAAGTGGCACGTGCTCCAGGCAGCCGTGGATCTTTACTGGGCGGTGATCGATGCGAGCCATGCCGCGCTGATGAAGCTGGGCGAGGTTCCTCCCAGTCCTGATCACGTGCCAGACCTGATCGAGGAGAAGCTGGTCAAGGCCGGCCTGGTCGACAAGAAGTATCCAGGCGTGTGCCGCGAGTTCTTCAAGCTGAGCAAGAGCATCATCCACCGCGAGCGCAAGGAGATGTCAGGGCAGGAGTTCGACCACTACCTCGCGCTTGCCGACGATTACATCACCACGATGCGCAAAATCGTCGAGAAGAAAACATGATCCTTCTGCGTTACTCCATTGGCACTTCTGACCACAATTTCCAGTCGTTGCTGGGCGAGTATGCGCCGACGACGTAGAGCGAGGGGCCTGCGTAACCGAAATGGGCTTCGCGGAACTCGCCTGCAGGCCGGAACTGCGGGGTGCCTGCGGAGTATATCGGGCTGCCGAAATATTTCCACGAGTCAGGCAGCGCGCGCATGGGGTTGAAGCTGCCAGGCTCGACGATGAAGTCCTTATAGCCCGCTTTCTCGAGCTCTTTCACGAACTCGCGGATCGGGGCGTTACCCTCACCAGGCGTGAGATGCTCGTCGTCCCAGCCGAGATTGTCAGCGATGTGGACGTGACCGACCACGCCTGCCTTGATCATGTCCTTGGTCTTGGCGATGGCCCACTCGTTGAAGCGCTTGCTTCTGGATTCCTCGCTCTCGCCTTTCTTCGCCACGAAATGCTGTCGCCAGAGGTTGAGGTGGCCGATGTCGATCGTGCTCTTGATGTGCTGGGCTGCGAGCTTTTTCGCTTCTCCTTCCGATTTCCCGTACTTGTCCTGCAGCTCGTGCACCATCTCCTTCCTGCCCTTTTGGACGAGTTCGATCAGCTCGTCCGGGTGGCCGCCGTACATCTGGGCCTGCCAATTTTCGGGCGCGACATACACCGGATCCTCGAGCTTGTTTTTGTTCTTCTGGGTCTGCTCATACGCATACAAGCCTGCACGACCCAAGCCTTCTGTCGATTGCTTGACGCCGTATTCGTGCACTGGCTTCATATGGTCGAGCAGCTCTTCCCGTTCGCGCGCCTGCGCGTCTGCAGCAGAGCTGGCCTCGTGTGTGTGGCGCATCTGGTCCTGGATGTCTTTCAGTTCACGGGCTAAGAGGTCAGGGATGCTTTCGTCTTCAGAACCAGTGTACTGGGCTGCGCGTCCATAGAGCAGGCCGCGCTGGGTCATGAGTTTCCATTTCTCCTCGGCTGGCAGGTTCTTGTCAATGCCCCGGTAGAAATGGAGCGCTTCCTTGATCTGCTTCTCCTGGAAGTCGAGGTCGTTGTAGCGGTGGGCGTAGAACAATGAATGGCCTTTGGCCTGCAGGATCTGGTTTTCGGTCTCGATCTGGACGAACATCTGCTCTGGTCGCAGGTTGGTGCCGTGCTCGCCGTTGTACCGGTTCGTCTCCTGGACGATGCGATCCCAGTCGTACTCTTCGGTCTCGAATTTTGTCTGGTCCTTGTTCCATTCCGGGACGCGTTCGAACAGCCGTGTCTTGTCGCGCTCATCGATCCATTCATGGTTCATGTCCACGTAGTCGCTCGCGTCGAGCGTCGCGCCCTTGCGCTTGTCGTATTCGCCGACCTTGTCCGGACACAGGTCTTGGGCACGCATGTATTTCGGACGGTACAATCGTTTGTCTTTCCTGATCGCGCTGACGAACTCTCCGGTGCGGTCGTCGACCATGTAGTGGGTTGCGCGTTTCTCTTCCTCTTCATAGCCGTGGAATTTCGCGTCTGCTGGTTGCGGGCCCTGCGTGCCGTTCCCCCAGAAGTCGCTGATCGGTCGTTGGAATTCGCCGGTGTGGAAGACGACTGCGCCGCCTGTCGTCGCTTCTGCTGCGAACTCGATCGCTTTTCGCAATTCTTTGAGATTCTGGTAGCGTGCTTCGTCGTTGAAACCCCGTTGCGGGTCAAAGCCTGAGAAGCCCATCTTGTTGAACGTCGCGTGCGTGCTGGTCTTGATGCCGGTCGCTTTCGCCAGTTCCCTGATGTCCTGCCGTTCCTTGAAGCCGTAGCTTTCCGGCGTCGGCGCTTGGCTCGAGCCCTTGCCCGCTCCCGGGAACTCGAGCTCGACCCGGGACGCACCTTCGCGAATCTTCGCCTGCAAGGCTTGCACCTGGTTCTGCATCGGGTTCGCGCTGGTACCGATGTCTTTGGGGCCCAGCTCTGTCTGCCAGGTCGTGCCGTCCTCGAGCTCGTGCGGCAGCTCTGGCCCGTATTCTTCAGCTGAGAAGGTGCGGTCGAGCGCGTGATAATACCCTGGATTGTTGAAGACGACCATTGTTATCCACGCTTTCGCTTCTCTTCGTCCTGTTGTTTGTAGTCGATAATGCTGTTTAAAACGTTATCGATGCGTTGCATGTATGCGTGCTCGATCTGATCTTGCCGTTGCGCGCTCCCGCGCATCTTGAGTTCGTGCATCTCGTCCTGGATCTTGTTGAAGGCGTAGCTTTCTTCCGGCTGGAAGGTATCGGCTGCATCGCGGATATTGCTGTACAGTTCGCGCTCGACTTCCTGTCGTCGCTCGCTGCTGGGCGTGCCGTGGAGTAGGTAGTCGATGTTCTCCTGCGCGCGCTGCAACGCTTCGCTCTGATACATGACGCCAGGCTCGGCGACCTGGCCGAAGCCTGCCGGTTCTGCAGCTTCGACCCCGCCCTCGGGGACAAAGTTTTGGCTTTTGCGGAAATGCTTGAGCCGTTCTTCCAGTTCTTCTTCTGCGCTTTCCCGGGTGATCTCTTTCAGGGTTTCCTCTTCGAGGGCTTCTGCTTCCTGGATATCTTCCTTGGTCTCTTTCTCGAGCTGCTCGAGCTCTTTCTTCTTCTTGAGGACTTCCTCCTCGAGCAGCTTGCGCTTTTCTGCTTCCATCTCGCGCACGCGCTTGAGCCGCTCCCGGGGCGGGAGCTTATCGATACCTCCACTGAGATCCGCCATTGTCCAGAAAAACTAGCCCCAGCTGATCATGCCGTAGCCTTTCTTGAAGTTCTTCATTCCCTGATACATCTGCTTGTTGAGATTCCCGCTTGCCTTGTTCAGCTTGCCGTCCTCGCCCAGGCTTTTGGGGAAGCCCGGCGGGCTTTTCTTCTTGCCGGACTTCAGGGCGAACGATGCTCCGCCGCCGCTCAGACCCACGGCTTCGCCGATGCCCGAGCCGAGCGCGGTGAACGGTTCGAAGAGTCCGCTGAACAGGCCTGGCCCTTTCTGTTTCTTCTTCGCTTCTTCTTCGCGCTTCTTCTGTTCCTCGACCTTGTCCTTGTATTTCGGCTCGCCTGCTTCTGCAAGGTATTTCTCGAGTTCCTCGCCGAGGGCTTCCATCGCCGCCTTGACGCTCTTGTCGACGACGCCGAGCATGTACAGGTCTTCGGCTTTCCGGTAACGGATGTACGCGTCGATGTGATGCTGTTTCCACATGTAGGCGCGCCAGTAGATGTCAGCCTGCCCGACGTGGATCGGTCCTTTCTGGTAGCCGTCCTGGACATAGTTCATCTGCGGCCTCGTGCGGAAGTTCATGGTGATCAGGCAGACTTCCATGGTCTTGCGTTTCGATGGGGAGCGGACATCCGGTTTTGCGAACAGGACCTCAGTTTCGACATAGCTCTGTTCGAATGCGCTGATCATCTCGATGCTGTCCAGGCGCTCGTCGTTCATCTGCAGCCGTGCGACGTGGCGCAGGTAGGGCTTGACCCAGCTCATGTACATCTCGATGACGTCCCAGTGCTGGCGCAGGTATTTGAGGGTGAACGTGCGTCGTGAATCAAGTTCGTGGTCTGTCTTGAGCTTCCAGTTGATGAATTGGTAGATCTTTCTCTTGAGCACGTTCTTCAGCGTGGTGTTGAAGTCGAGCTTGTCGATCTCTGAGTCGACCTTCTTCAGGTCGGTGATGTGGGTGTTGAAGAAGAGGTCCGGCAGTGTGGCGTAGCCGAGCTGTTGCGCAAGGCCGTAGACGCTCGCAGGACTTGTCTGGCCGCCACGGTTCTCCACGAGGTCGACGTATTCGCCTTTGAGCGTGACGTCTGCGGTCTTGCTGGTTTTCCAATCGCCACGCGGGTGGAGTTTCTCGTCGATGATGCGCAGCTCTCTTACGAGCTGGAACAGGTCTTTCACCATCTTGCCGATCGTCGCCAGGTATTGCTGCGCCCGGTCCTGCTGGATGCCCAGGCGTTGCTGGCTCGTGCCGAAGAACGCGCTGTTCTCTGTCGCGGTGAACACGTCCTTGATCTTGTGCGCGCGCGAGAAGCCTTGGTCGTAGCGGAAATGGTCGATGATCCAGAAGTAGATGGATTCGATCGAGAGGTTCATGGTCTCGTAGACGATCCGGTAGCGTTTGAGTGGGACAGGATACCCGGTCGGTACGTAGTCGCCGGTCAGCGTTTGGTACGGGCCTGAGAGCAATACTTCTTCTGCATATTCCATCATCGCGTGCTCAGGGTCGTAGTCGCCTTTCGGATCCTTGGGCACCCATATCTGCTGGCCAAAGTCCCATTTATAGTTCGATCTGAGCTTATTGCCTTTCGCATCCTCTTTGAGAATAAAGCCGTATTTGCACAGGAGCTTGCCCCACAAGCCGAACATGCTCTTCTGGACCTTGCTCTCCGCTTCTATGTATGCTCCCATCGCTGTCACCGGAAAGAGACTGCCATCTCCTTCAAGGATGATCCCAGGAAGAATCCTTTATAAATGTTTCTTCAGGAGCGCCTGTCTGGGTGCAGCACTGCCTTGGCACAACTCCGAGCACGAGCGATGACCGCAGGTCATGAGGCTCCGCTCGTGCTCGAACGTGCTCGCGCGAAGCGCGAGTAAGAAGCCGCAGTGCTGCAGAACAAATAGCCGCAGCGATACTGCCACAGTACCACTCAGCCTGCTCGATAGAGCACGAGGACATGGCCGACAAGCTCTACAACCTGGCTTTTCGTGAAGCTGGCGAGCTCTGCAGCAGCTTCTTTCTTATCCCTGCCCTCGAGAAAGCTGCGCAGGAACCTGATCTTCACGAGTTGCTTGCGCTCGAGCTCGTCGGCGAGCTGTGCGATAATGCCTTGTGTAATGCCATTCTTGCCGATGCTGAGCACTGGTTGCAGGGCCTTGGCTTCCAGCCTAAGCCGTCTTGTGCGTGTGGAACGGGATTGCATGATGGACTGCAGAGAAGCCCAGGCCTTTATAAAGCTGTGGAGAAATCATCACTAAACACCATTGCACAGTAGTCAATTACTGAGAATGCTTATAAATCACATCGCGTTTCTCGTCAGATATGAGTATACCAATAATCTTCTCAGCAGGCAGGGACAAGGATGCAAACTACCGCGACAGGGAACGCGACTTGCTGCCAGGAGCGCATCACATTGGTCATGAACTCAAAGGCAGGGATTTCCTCCCGCATCTCATACCAAAGGCGCAAGCAGCAGGCTTTGGTCCGGTATATGTCGTAGGTGAGGCCGCACTGAACAACTTGGTCCTTGATTTTGAGGATGCCTATCACGTCGTTACACCGCAATATTCTCCGCTTGGCAGGAATATGGTCGCAGGGCTGGAGCAGGTGATCGCGAGCGGCTTGGCCCCTGGAAAGAGCGCAGCGATCATGCTGTGCGATATCAATCCGAGCGTGGAAGAGCTGAAGGCAGTGCTCGAGGCGTATGAGCAGCTGGAAACTGCTGCAATGACATTCACGACTGTCAATCGCGACGTTATTGATCCTCGTTTCAAGAAGCGATCGTACACATTCAAGATGCCTGACGGCACAGAAAGCAAGTACTCGAACGGACATATCATCTTCACTCGACCGCACAGCATCCGTCTGAACGCTGCCGCTGCCTTCGCGAACCTGATCTACGCATTCCGTGGAGACGCAACAACAAGTTTCCTCGAGGCTGACATGTATAGACTTGACGAGAAGCGGCGTTTCGATCGCGTTCGTCAGTTCGCTAGCCTCATGGGTGAGTTTTTCAGTGCAGATGAACAAGCAAGCTTTGTGCCGAACCTCGCGACAAGAGGTGTGCTTGCGTATGCCGCCTTCATCCTGACGAAGAAGATTGACGTGCCATTCACAGAAAGAGCCTTTGAGAAGGTGTTCTTGAGGAATGAAGCGCAGGCTCGCGGCGAACATGTACGTTGGCTGTTCACCGACCTCGCAGGATTAGCGATAGACGCTGACGATGACGTGACAGAAGATCTTCTCTTGAACGGACACTGATCACTTCTTGCGCTTCTTCGGACGCAGCTCTTCCCTGGTTTTGAGTTCCTTGATGTGCTGGAGCTTTGCCGTGATGAGTTTGTCGAGGTTGGTGCTGATGTCCTCGAGCATGTAGCTGACATGCTCGCCGCCGAGGAAGTGGGGGACGATGACGTAATCAGCGCCTTCTTCATAGAGCGCGAGCGCGTCTTCCGCCTGGTAGCTTGTGACGATGACCTGCGCGTGGCTGTGCTTCTTCTTCATCGTCTTGAGCAGCATGAGATTCTCGTGGAAGTTCGGGATCGTGCTGACGACGAGCTTGACCTGCTGCAGCTTGAGCTTGTCCAGCACGTCCGGGTCGCCGATGTCCCCGTAGATGCAGGGGATGTTCCGTTCGAGCAGGTGGCGGATCACGTCAGGATCGAAGTCGACGAGAACAAAGTCCTTCCGCATCTTTCTCAAAGTGCGGAAGATGCTGTAGCCGGTGCGGTCGTAGCCGATCTGGACCACGTCGTGCGTGCTCTCGTCGCTCATGTTCTCGAGTTCCTTATTGACTTTGCTGAAGCGTTCGAACACGAGGAAGTACTTGCCGAGCTTGCTGTAGATCTTGTCCTCGAACTTGATGAGATAGGCGCTGACGATGATCGAAATGATGGTCACCTCCAGAATGAGGCTGAAGATGCCCTGCGAGATGTGGCCCAAGGTGAGTCCTGCGAGCGCGACGATGAGGGCGAACTCGCTGATCTGACTCAGGGTCATCCCTGTCAGGAATGACGTGCGGCGCTTATAGCCGAACAGGCTGCACACCACGATTGTGAGGAGCGGACTGACAAGGACGGTGAGGACGAGAAGGACAATGAACGCCGGTATCGTCGAAGCGATGTCAGTGAAGGTGAGCTGGAGGCCGATGCTGGCGAAGAAGAGCACGGTGAAGAAGTCGCGCAATGGTTTCACGCGGCTGATGATCTCGATGTTGTACGGCAGGTTCGCCAGGATGACGCCGGCGATGAAGGCGCCGACTGCGATGGAGAAGCCGAAGAGCGTGAATAACAATGCGAAGAAGAAGCACACACTCACTGCGAGCAGGAAGAGCAGCTCCAGGCTTTTCGCTGCGTGCCGGAACAGGGGCGGGAAGAGGAACTTGCCGAGGAGGAAGCTGGCGACGATGATCGCACCGCCGATGAGCAGGTTGAGGAGGATGCTCGTGACCGCGCCGCTGTCTGCGGTGTGGAGCATGCTCAATGCCAGGATGGCGACGATGTCCTGGAGCAGGAGCACGCCGATGATGATTCTGCCGTGCAGCGTGTCAAGCTCGTACTTGTCGCTGAGCATCTTGATCACGACCATCGTGCTGCTGAACGAGACGATGATGCCAAGATAGATCGCTGTCAGGTTGCAGAAACCCAGGAGTTTTGCCGCACCCCAGCCGAGCCCGAACATCATCGCTACCTGCAGGAAGCCGCCGAAGGTCGCGACATCGCCGACGTCGCGCAATTTGCGCAGGTCGAGTTCGAGGCCGACGATGAACAGCAAGAATGCGATGCCTATCTCGCTCAGGAGGAGCATGTTCTCGGGGTCGCGGATCAGGCCGAGTACTGGACCGAGGAGCACACCCATGAGGATGTAGGCAGGGATCAATGGCTGCTTCGACAGCTTGGCAAGATAGCCGCCGATCGTGGCCACGACGATGATGATGCCGATGTCGACAAGTAAGCTATCCATCGTATCGTTCTCCGAGCAGTATCTCGCACACGCGTTGGTTTTCCTCCAGGAGGAGCTGGCCGCAGTATTGGTCCTCGCCAGCCAGGATCAAGCCGAGATAGCAGTCGTCCCGCTGCCCTGCGTTCCCGATGACTTCGCAGTATTCAGGATCGCGCCGCGTCTCTGCCATCTCTTGCAGGCAGTAGTTCTTGTATGTCAGTTCCTCGTTGATGCTGCACAGGAGGATGCCGTCTGCAACGCTGCCGGCGTGGGCTGTCGAGGCCAGCACGGTCGAGAGGTAGATCTCGTCAGGCGTCTGGTTCACGCTGTCCACTTTCAGCTGCGCCGCGATCTCGACGACATTGCCACTGGCCGGCCCTGGCTGTGGCGTTTCGTTGATGACTGGCAGCGGCTCGACCGTGCCATCTGGCCGGAAGAGGAAGAAGAGCAGGACGCCGAGGCCGATAAGCAGGATGATGAGGATGGGCAGGATGGGCTTTACTGGCTCCTGGCGGTGCACATGATGGAAGGCATCGTCCACTGTGGATTGGTCGTGCCCGTGTTCGTGGAGCGCTTTTCGTATGTGGTCTTCATGATAGCCCTCACCTCTCCTCTCGCGGATGTACCGCACCAGCCCTTGATCTACCACAGTGCTTTTTCGCGATGAGGACTATTTAAATATTATGACACTATCTGCCGATGGGGATCAGGTCAATAAGCTTTATATAGCCTCCTTGCTTGTCTCCTCCTATGCGATTCCGACGGATCACCTTTGTGCAAGCGCCGGTGCCGCGACGCGCCACTGTGAACGAGCAGCTGCAATGGCTGGGCGGTTCGATCGGCCTGTTCAATCCGCGCGATAAGGACCGGAGCTGTTTCCGCATCTTTGTCACGCTGCTCAAGAACGCGAAGCAGAAACGGGACGTGTCGAGCGACGAATTGGCAGGCATGACAGGATTGACGCGTGGCACGGTCGTGCATCACCTGAACACGCTCATGAGCGCCGGGCTTGTGGAGAAATACAAGACCAAGTACGTGCTCCGGGTCGACACACTCGAATCATTGATGGAGAAGCTCGAGCAGGACATGCAAGCGACATTGAAGAGCTTGCGAGACGTCGCTGGCGACATCGATGAGAAGCTAGGATTATAGCGCTCTCACTTGTTCTGGATGTAGAATAAAGAAAAAAAGGTAAAAGTTGTTTCTAGCGCTTGCGCAGCACGAGCCAGAGCAGCAAGAGCAGTGCCAGGAGGCCAAGGGCGATCCAGAGCCAGGTGAGGCCGCTGAAGAATCCGCCGCCAGTAGCCGCGCCAGTGATGAGGTTCTCCTCGCTCGGTTCTTCAGGCGCTTCTGTGCCCGCACCAGTATCTTCTTCCTGCGTGTTGCCGCCGCTGCCAGTACCGACCTGTGTCTCTTCGGTATTGCCGCCTTGGCTGTCGTCAGGCTCAGATTCCGGCTGCTCTTCCGGTTCTTCTTCCGTATTGCCACCGACACCATCGCCGCTACCACCGCCGCCGCTTCCGCCGCCGCTGTTCGGTCCTGCAACATCGACAGTCGTGCTGCCGGTGAAGACGCGGTCCTCGCATGCTGCGTCAGGCGTGAAGGTCGCGGTGAGCACTTGCTCGCCGCTGTCGCCCAGGCTCTGCGTGTATGCGAAGAGGTTGCCGAACAATGGCAGGTCAACGTTCCACGGTGCCAGGTTCAGGTTGCCTGCAGGCGTGCTGCCGTCAGTGCTGGTGACGCTGCCGTCCATGTTGAAGTTCGCCCCGCGGTTCACGCTTGCAGGCGCGTTCACCTCGATGGTGTAGCCTGCGTCGCTGAAGAACTCGCCAGCGCTCTCCTCCACGTTCTCCATGGTGTTCTCGTTGTTGGCAGCGTCCACTGCGTAGACGTCGATGTGGTAGTGCACACCCTTTGCCGGGCTGTCAAGCTCGCCGCTCCACGTGCCGAGCAATGAGTCGCCGCTCGTGAGCTCGAGCGCGACGATCTCTGTCTCGACCGGGTCGTAGAGGCGATCCTCCTCCGGGCACGCGTCAGCGAGGCAGTTGCCGTCGCAGACAAGTTCAGGGTTGGTGCCATCGTCGTCGTTATAGCTGCAGTAGTCTGCGTAGCAGTCGAGGGTCTCCTCTTCGATGCAGTGTTCGTAGCTGTCGTACTCGCCTTCCCAGCCGCCGTCTTCGCAGTCAGCGATCTCTCGGGCGATGCAGTCGATCACATCCTCGCCTTCGCTGAAGCACTCGTCGTCTGCGTAGAAGTAATAGCAGTCGAGGTAGCTCTCGAACTCTTCGATCAGCCATTGGTCATCGCCGCAGTAGTCAGCTGCTTCATCCAGGCATTCGTCGTCATACTGGTCGCTGGAGACGTCGCACTCCATTGTGTAGGAGCAGTCGTCGTTCCAGAACCACGAGCAGTATTCCTCGTAGCACGCGTCGTCGATGCATTGTTCATAGCTGTCATAGCCTTCATGCCACCAGTTCTCGAGGCAGAACGTGTCGTATTCCTCAAGGCAGAGTTCGACACTGTCTTCGTAGGCGCACTCCGTCTCTTCGTAGAAGTCGACACAGTCCCCGTAGCTTGCGAACTGGTCAGCTTCCCAGTTGGAGTCGCAGTAGCTCTCCCACTGGTCGACACACTCGCTGTCTGCTGTCAGGAAGGTCTCGCACTCGTCCCAATAGCCAGTCTCGATGTACTCGCAGTGCTCGTCGTAGCACCAGTTGATGCATTCCTCCCAGGTCGTGAAGCCCAGCGATTCGCCCCAGCCGTCGCAGAAGGTCTCGCAGCTGCCGTAGTCTGACTGGCAGGCCCAGCGCAGGTCGTCGTAGCACGCGTCGTAACTGTCGTACAGGTAGGTTTCCCAGTTCTGCTCGCAATCGAGCGCGACGCTGTCCAGGCAGTCCTGGTCCCAGTGCTCGAAGACACCGCACTCCCAGTACGGATCATCTTCATAGCTCTCGCACCAGTCGAGGTGGCATTCCTCGCCGACCACGTTGTCGCACAGGTAGCCCCACACTTCAGCTTCTGCTGCGACCACGCTGCCCAGCGGTTCGCCAGTATCAGGGTGCGGTGTTGTCGGCGTGTCGCTGATCAGGGCTTCGATGAGGAAGGTCTCGCCGAAGTAGCCGCTCATCATGACACTCTCGACGACTGGCGGTTCGTTGTCGATACCAGGGTCGAGCACGCCATACGCGACGTTGTCCGCATAGTCAACCGCGACGACGCTGATGTTGTACCAGCCGTCCGGCACCTGCGAGGTGTTCACGACGATCTCCCAGTAGCCCGAGACATTGCTGTAATTGGCAAGCCCGAGCGGCCAGGTCATGTTCGCGTTCGTCTTGTTCACCAGGGTGATGTTGACATAGCGCATCACACCGTCATCAGTCGCGTCCACGGCAAACGTCACCACGCCACTGAGGATGTCCACTGCCGCCGGGAAGATGAAGTTGATGCTCGGCGGCGTGGTGTCCCAGCCGAACGTTACCAAGTCACACTCGACCTGGCCAACTATTGGGTGGGCGCACACTTCGATGTCGTACATCGGCACACTGTGGTGCGTTGCCGGAATCGCTGAGAGGTCGATGTCGCCTTCGCAGCCTGTCTGGTCGACGCCAGTGAAGTCCCAGCGCTCGTAGAACTGAGACTGGCCGTCATCGACATAGTTCCAGATCTCGCAACGCAGGTCTTCCATCCAGTCGACGTCCTCGCCGAGCATGGCGCTCATCTCGACGTTCGGGTCGTTGGTCCAGTAGACGTCTTCTGCAAAGTTGTCCACGTCAGGCGTCACCGCGACCGTGCTCAGGCCGAAGACCGGCCAGGGGTTTGCCAGGTCGTCCAGCCGGATGTTGAAGCGGTTCGACATGTAGTATGGCACTGTCGGGTCGCCTGTGCATGGGAAGGCTTCCAGCCAGACCCGATAGCGGCCCTCGCCTTCAGTGTCGCCTGGCCAGGTCGGCGGATAATGCACCGGCCTGATGCGGCTGTTCCACTGGTCGCGCTGCATCCACTCACAACTGGTGAGCTGCTGGCTGATGTCATAGCCGCCAGGGTTGTTGCTCCAACCCATGGTCAGGTAGACCTCGTAGTCGGCGTCGTACTTCGGATTGAGTCCGAAGGTGATGCCGCGGACGAAATCGTTCTGCTGGATGAAGGTCTCGAAGGTCTTCGACTCGACGAAGTTGAAGCCGTGCGTGAACCGCTCCAGGGCGTCGATGTCGCCTTGCTGACACATGTTCCACAGCGTGTTCAAATGGAGCTCGTCGTCGTAGCCCAGGCAACGGAGTATCGTATGGATGTCTTCCGCGTACTCGAGCGGGAGTTCGTCAATGAACTCATCGACTGTGCCATCGTACTCGTCGTGGAAGAACTCGTCGAGGAAGTGCTCTGCATAGTCGCACATCTCGCCGTAGGTCATTCCCGGATTGTTGCCGGCGATCATCTCCACAGCCCACCAGAGGATGTCTTGATCAGGTTCGTCCAGCACGTCCTGCAACTCGTTGTAGATCTCTGGCGGCAGGTCGATGTCAGCGCACGCTTCCGGATCGCCGTAAAGCGCCAGGTCGACGTGGAAGAGATACACGCCATAGAACGGGTGGCTGACCCATCTGCCGACCTGGTCGTTGGCATCGTCCATGAACTTCACCTTTATGGTGTAGACTTGCGGATCCCATGAGAGGAGGCCGTACCAGTCGACATTCTTGTAATTGTCTGCCTCAGGGAAGACAATGCCGTAGGTGTCGTACAGTTCGTCGTCCGCGTCATACGCCATCAGTCGCGCTTTGGTCGCTCCCAGCGGGAACTTGATCTTGGCGCGCAGGCGGTCGTCGCCTTCGTCCCAGACAAGGTCGAGATCGCCGTGGTTGAGCAGCTCGATCGCTTCCCACAAGGCGATGACTTCAGCTTCCAAGACGTCGACTCTGCTGACCAGGTCGTCGATCTGCGTCTGCAACCAGAGGTCTGTGGCGTGCAGGTCTGTGATGTTCGCCTGGATCAGCACCAGCTCTGCCTGGATCGCGAGGATCTCTGCTTCGATCTGGTCGAGCCGTGCGCTGTGGTTGCCTACGGTCGTGTTCAGGTCGTTGAGCCATTGTGTGTTGTTGATCAGCCAGGCTTCGTGCGTGTCCAGCCAGTCTTCCAGCCATGCGAGGTACATGCCGTCCCAGGAAAGGCTGACATAGTATCCTTGCATGTAACTGCCTGATGGCGGAAGACCGCTCGCGTTCAGACTGGCGTTGTAGAATTGCGCGGCAACCGCGTATCGCACAGAGTCCAGGTCTGCTTTCTGCACGAGTGTTTCGTACTCGTTGTCATTGATTCCCCAACTCGAGACATTGACGCTGACATTATAATCGAGGCTGTCGTCGTTGATGTCCCAGAAGCCGATTCTTGCGGAGAGTGCTCCGATCGGCGCTTCTCCGTAGACCCAGAGTTCGGTCAGGTATTCATCGATCAAGATCGTCGCGTGGTTGTGCGCTCCGAGAGCGTCCCACACTTCTGCGATCTCCTCATGCAAGGTGCGGTTGATGTAGTTCGTGAACAGCGCTTCGAACACGGTCGAGACTGTCTCTGCTTCAGTCGCCAGGCTGACTCCGTACAGGATCATGCCGTTGATGCTCGGATATTCTGTGCCGGAGTAGTCCCAGACGCCGTCGCTGTTCTGTTCGCTGAGCAGCCAGTCTGCAGCGTCGCGTGCCGCGTCCACTGCATCGCTCGCGCCATCTTCCATTAAGGTCCTGATGACATAGGCTGTTCCTTGGTAATCGTCGCTGTACACGCTGCTTTCCGGGAAGCCGCCGTTGGCTTGCTGGTAGCTGAGCAGCAGCGCACGGAGGCTTGCTGCCTCGCTGGCGTGCAGTCCTGTTCGTTGGAACATGTCGTACAGGCCGTTGATGCCCAGGATGTACCACGTTGCCGTGTCGTCGCTCACGTTGAATGATTCGTTCACATACGCCCATTGGTACGCTGCTTCTGCGAAGGAATCAGCGTCGCTGTCGTAGCCGCTTCCTGGGAAGTAGCTGTCCAGTACGAGTGCGTCATAGGTGCACAGGTCCAGGTCGTAGCCGAGCAATCCAGTTGCAGCATAGCCTTGGTTGGTCCGGCCTGTCACGATCGCGGCTGCCCATGCGTCAGCGTCGCCGTAGCCTGCCTTGCGCGCATCCCAGCGGTTCTGTGCGAGCGTTGCGTACTTGGCGTCGCCAGTCGCCTCGCTTGCTTTGACGAGGAAACTGTAGACTGAACACGAGCGCGAATTGTTCGTGTTATTGATGAAGAGGTAGGCGTCGTCGATCGCTGCGAGGTATGCAGCGTCGCCGGTCTTCTCATAGGCGCCAACAAGGCCAACAGCCACTTCGCCGATGATGTTGGCAGGGCTTGAGCCTCCTGGCGGGATGGTCCATGGCCAGCCGCCATCGCCGTTCTGCGTGTCCACGAGTTGGTCAGCAGCGAGGATGAGACCGTGCAGCTTCATTGCCTGGCTGATCACCACGCTGCTGCTGTCGTAGAACGTGACCCTGACCGTGTACCGGATCTCGTCCCACGCGCTCGTATCCTCGGTAAGCGTGTAGGTGCTGTCCACGTCCACGCCGACAGTGAAGCTGTGCACGAGCGTGCCGTCGCTGTCGTAGAATTCAACGTCAGCTATGGCGGCGCCGACCGGCGCTTCGCCGTAGACAGTGACTTCGTTGTTGATGAACTCAAGGTTGATCGTGCCGTGGTTCATCAGGTTGACAAGGTCCCACAAGTCATCAACCTGTGCTTCGATAGCAGTCAGGTTCGCACTCATGTTGCCGACTTGGCTGTACAGATCATCGATTTGCGCCTGGAGGGTGGCGTTCGTGCTGTTCAGCGCGGCGCTGAGTGCGTCGAGGTCGTTGAGAATCGCTCTGATCTGGAGCAGGTCAAAGTCGCCGACCCAGTAATGAGGATACGAGTCCAGGCCAACGCATCCTGGGCCTTGGAAGTAATTGATGAAGAGCATGTAGCTCTGGTGCGTCCATGTGCTGCTGACGCTTCCCCAGGTGTGCGTGAATTCAGGATTATTGCCTTGGTTCACGGCTGCGCATTGCGTGATGCGCGTGCCGTCGTCGCCTTGCCAGACTGCACGGGCGCTCTGCGCGTTCGCTTGCGCGTAACCTCGTACTTGGAGCCAGTCAGTCTGTGTTTCGAAATAATAGCCAGCGCTGATCTCGCCGTCGATCGTCGCCGGGTCGAGCACTTCGACCGTGTCGGTATCGGAAGCGTTCACAGAGCAATTGCCGGCGACGCATTCGGTGATCGTGACAGTGTAGGTGCCGACCACTGTGTATTTCTGCCAGCGGTCAGCAGCCGCGGGATCAGGATTCGCCGGGTTCTCGTTGAACGACCCGTCGTCGCTCCCGTCCGGGCTTGTCCACGCGACAAGGCAATAGTTGCCGCCCCCGCTCGGCATGTCACAGTCGACACTGCCGGAATTCTGTTGGAGCTTGAAATCCTGGTCCACAAAGACTGCGCTCGGGAAGTCGATGCTTGATGCCAGTGCGTTGGTCGCCATCACAAGTGACAGCACTATCAATAGTACAGCAAGAACTCTCTTTTTCATAACCAATCCCCCCATTTTCGGATTGTTGATCCTCATTCCCAGAGCACCCCCTAGTACTCGGGAATAGTAGCGGAAGCCCAGATTTTATTTAAATATTTCGTATATAAACTACTCGACGGCAAGTACATTTTGAATTCGTCACCAAGTTGAGACGAAAATGGGCACTTTGTGAAAGCTTTAAGAGAGAGTAGTGCATTTCCCTTGTCCATGAGCACGCGCGACCTGGCACGAATGCGGCAATACTATAAGCGCAAGCTGCGCAAGCAGGGCAAGCTGCTCGGGCATCATACGAACAAGGGATTCTATATTGTGATAGTATTGCTGGTGATAGTCATTCTCGCGATCATCATCGGCCATTTCGGCACTGTGAAGGATCTGCAGAAAGAGCACCAGGCGACGCAGACAGAGCTCGCCTTTGTCGAGTCTGAGCTGGAGCATTACAAGCAGGCCTATGAGATTGCTTTGGCTGATGCGCGCGCGCTCGGTCGCATCCAGCAGATCGAGTATGGGATGCAGGCAGCGGGTAACGAGACGAATGCTTCAGAACCGAGGACCTTCGGGCGGGCGTCTGATGTCAAGCGTTTGCCTGATGAGAATGTCTGGCTCACTTACAGCACGCAGGGCTTTGTGACCGATACCTGTATCCCAACGACCAAAGTGGTACAGACACCAAAAGAAGAAGTCGAGATCGTGGTGATCGCCGCCGGTGTGAAGGACGAAGAATGGCCGGAACTGACCTTGCTGGTCGATGGCACGGTGATCGAACAGTACATTATCAGCGAAGAGGAAGACACCATCTACAAGACCTCGCTATACCTGCCCAAAGGCACGCATTACCTTGATCTGTTGTATGAGAATGACGACGAGAGCAAGAGCGTGCGCGTTTCCTTGCTGCGCATCGGCGACAGGACGTTGGAAACCGACATCAGCATCATTGATCAAGGCAGCGCGTTCGGCATGTTCGACTGTGAAGACGTCAAAGAAGGCGACACCATGAAGAAGAACGGCGCGATGCGCTTCAGGATCGAGAAGGTGTGAGTAATTTTTTAAACGTCTTCAGACTCGCTCGTTCGCATGAAAATCTATCTGGCTGGAAGCGTGCCGAAAGGTGATGCAGAAGCCGCCAAGTTCGATAATTGGCGCGAGCGATATCAGCAAGTCTTGGGCAAGGTATTCGATGCTTCGTTCATCGATCCGTATGATCGCAAGCTTGATGAAAGTGATTTTTTGCAGGTATTTGGGGTCGATTGCAAACATATCAAAGACAGCGATCTCATCGTAGTATATGCCGAGAACAGGCTTGGTGTTGGAACGTCGCAAGAGATGGTGGTTGCCAAGTACTTCAGCAAGCCAGTCCTCACCGTGTTGCCGAAGGACACATATCACCGTCGCCAGAATGTTGTGTTCAACGGTTCGACTGTCAAGGACTGGATCCACCCCTTCATCCATTCATTCTCAGACGCAATCATCGAAGACATCAAGGATGTCGAGACAGTGAAGGATAATCTCCTGAAAGGCAGGATCAAAACTATCTCCATAATTGACGAAGCATTGGATTATCTTGAGACTTTGTAGGAATTTTTTTAAGCTCTATCTTTCCCACCACCACCATGATCCGTCTTGCTGGGTGTGTGCTTGTTGACGACGATGGTATTCTCTTGTTGCATCGTATCTCGCGGGACTGGTACGAGCTTCCTGGCGGGAAGATGAAGCCAGGAGAAAGTGTCGAAGATACGGCGAAGCGTGAGTTGCTCGAAGAGCTCGGCGTGGAAATCGAGATTGTGAAAGCGCTGGGCACAAAAGCATTCGATGAAGACGGGCGTACGATGGAATACAACTGGTTGCTTGCCACGATGGACGGCACGCCAGTCGTCGGCGAACCCGAAGTTTTCGATCACTTCAAGCGCATTCCACTGGACGAGCTGGACAAGCACACCTTGTCGCCCAACATGCAGAACCTCGCAGCGCAGCTCCGCGATGGGCATGTCATTCTTTAGCGTTTGGAGTTCAGCCAGAAACCGCGTTCGTAGAAACGGTTGATTCGGTTTGGCGGGATTCCCAGAAAAAACCCTGTCTTGATGACTTGGTTCTTCAGCCATTGTCGTAAGAATCGCTTCCTGAAGCGCACGCTGCTTGTTGTCGAGATACCGGGGAGCAAGACCGGTTGTGTGATTGTTCTGAGCTGACGTGACAGGAGCGTATCTTCAAAGACATCGACCTCCGGAATGTCTTGGAGCAGTGCTTTTTCTGCGAAGATGCAATGGTCAAGGTAGAGGATACGACGGCGTTTGGCACGGATGTTATTCGACCACCATGAAAGGAGACGATACGGCACGCCTGTGTTGTCAAAAGCGAGCGTGAAGCCACCCCACCCAGTCTCTGGAATCTGTTCGAGAGCGCGGGGTTCGAGGAAACTCCGGGGATGATGAAGCAAGAGCATCTTCCCGCTTGCTGCTTTGATGCCTGCATTGATTCGTTGCGCACGGTTCGAGTTCGGCAGAGAAATGAATTTTGTCGCGTGCTGCCTGCAGAGAGTTACAGTGTTGTCAGTGCTTCCTCCATCCACAATGATGAGTTCGTGCGGCAGTGGCAAGCTCTGCTTGAGGAATCCGTGATGTTCTTCATTCAGCACCGGCAGGATGATCGAGAGCTTCATCTCAGGCGGAAACATTCACTCCATTAAATGATTGCTCGATTCTTCGATGTTTCAGTAAATCACAATCTTTAATTACCTTCTCAATACCTCTCTTCCCATGGGAAAACTCCCGTTTGAACTGGAAGAACGAAATGTTGTCGTGCGTCGCGACGCGCCAAGCTCGAGCAAGTACGGCAAACGCCCGGAAGAGCGTTCTGTCAAGGAACTGCTCGATTTCGGCATCGTTCCCTTGGACAAGCCGCCAGGGCCGAGCAGTCATCAAGTCTCTGCCTATGTGCAGAAGATCCTTGGCATCACAAAAGCAGGGCATTCCGGCACACTCGATCCGAAAGTGACTGGCGTGCTGCCAGTGGCCTTAGGCAGAGCCACGCGTGTCGTTCACAGTCTCCTGACAGCTGGCAAAGAATACATCACGATCATGCACTTGCATAAGGAGCTGGAAGAATACCAGGTGCGAAAGCTCCTGTCTGACTTCGAAGGCAAGATCACGCAACTGCCGCCAGTCAAGAGCGCAGTGAAGCGACAAGAGCGGGAACGCACGATCTATTATCTCGAATTCCTCGATCTTGCCGGCCAGGACGTCCTGTTCACAGCAGGCACCCAGGCCGGCACCTACATCCGGAAGCTCTGCCACGACATGGGCCTGACAAAGATCGACGGCGAGAAGGTCGGCGCGCACATGGATGAATTGCGGCGGACAAAAGCAGGCCCGTTCACTGAAGATCAATTGGTCACGCTGCAGGATCTTGCAGATGCGTTCCATTACTGGCAGGAAGGCGACGAAACTGCCATCAGGAAAGCGATCCTGCCGGCAGAAGCAGGCCTTGCCCACTTGAAGAAGATCTGGGTGCTGGATTCAGCAGTCGAGTCCTTGTGCCAGGGCGTGCAATTGAAAGTGCCAGGCATCGCGAAGCTGCATGACAACATCCAGGTGGGCGACCACGTCGCAGTCATGACCCTGAAGGACGAGGCCATCCTCACTGGCGAAGCGCGGCTGACGAGCGAGCAATTGCTCGGCGAGAAGGGCATTGCCATCAGGACCGGACAGGTCTTCATGCAGCCAGGCGTGTATCCGAAGAATGCTTAGTCTCGACGAAAATTATTTAAACGTTCTCTCGTGAATTCTGGCCATGGGTGAGGTGAGAGAGGAATCTGAGGCGGATCGTGCTGGCCTTGATCAGGAAGTGGCGCAGCTCCTGACTGAAGAAGAACAGGACGAGCAGGAGGAGCAGCTCGAGCATGTCATGGCGCGCCATGTCAAGGGGAGTAAGGCCTGGCTGTTCGCCAGCATTCTTATCACGCTCTTTATCGCGTTAATCAGCGCAGTCATGACCAATAGCAGCATGGCCTACGCCTTTCTCGGCTTTGGACCAACATTATTGTGTGTCCTCATCTATATCGGCCTGCTCGAAGGCGAGTTCAAGGACGTGCTGTTCTGGCTCACGCCCCTCGTAGTGTGCTTTCTCTTCCTTGTGCTCGGCACCTCGCTGAACAGCATGATCGGCGACCAGCTCGACATTCCCGTCTTGACTGGCGTGAACCTGATCCTCGCGTATGTCATCCTGGCGATCATGAGCCTGATCGAATACCAGGGCGAGAAGCAGGCGACGCTGGCAGAGCTTGACGAATTCAAGCCGGAAGAGCTGCATCGCTACATCCACACGATCGAGGACAAGTGCAAAGCATTGAATTTCGTGATCGGCCGCGTGTATCGCGCTTCGAATGGCGGCACAAAGGAGATGCGCGAGCAGATCAAGGTGCCGAGCGAGTGGTACAACGAGTTCAACGCCATCCCGCCAGACGAGGCGAAAGAGCAGAGCCATAAGGCGATCGAGCTCCTGCAGCGCATCCAAGAACGGCTGCACAGCCTGCTCAAGCCGGAGAAAGACGTCTTTGTCCACGAGGATATCAAAGGCCTGAAGAACCTGGAACGCGACGGGCATGGCAAGGATCGGATTCTTGACGTCCTGAGCGTTAACGACAGCGACCCGGTCGAGGATTACTACCTCGGCGCGATGGATTTCTGCTCTCGGATCACTTCTGAACTGAAGAAGCTGTAGCGCTCCAACGCAGCGGTGGCCATTCGACGTGGCTATCGCGCTGTATCTGATTCGGTGAATCTGTCAGTGCACTGGAGAGGCCACCAAGGCGGCGTTGGAGCTGTAGGCGCTACTGAGCGCAAGCTTTTTATAGGGTCGGAAAACGCCAGCAGCTATGGGAAAATTCCACACACGCCAGAAACGCTACAAAGCAGTCGGCGCATCCTCGCAGAAGCACCGCTTCTGGAAAGGCAACCAGGATGGCCGGAAGCGGATGAAGAGCTTCGCGAGCGAGGAGAAAGCCAAGGAGTGGGCGAAGACGAACAAGCTCGACGAGAAAGCGCACGTACTGCGCCAGCACCCCAGCGGCAAGTGGCAGTGGCGTGTTGCTCGATAACTTTTTAACCTGCCCTTCTTCAGATTGTCTCATGACATTGAGTGTGAAAGGACTTGCGCTTGGTTTGGGCGTCACTTGGGGCCTTGGCGTGCTCTTGCTCGGCTGGGCCGGCTGGCTCGGCTACGGCACTGGCTTCACCGGGCTCAGTAGCATCTACCTCGGCTACGACGCAACCTTCCTCGGCGGCATCATCGGCGCCCTCTGGGGTTTTGTCGACGGCGCCATCGGTGGCGCGCTGATCGCGTGGGTCTACAACAAGACATCGAAGTGAGCGCTGCTGCCTTGGCGCGGCATACGCAGTAAGAGCGCCGCAGCAGCGCGACAATGTTATAAACAAATTCACTTCTCTTTTTTGCATGAAAGTCGTCCTCGACACGAATGTGCTCTTGCTCTTCGGGCAGGGCATCGACGTCTTCAGTGAGATAGCGGCAGCGATGGACGAGAAATTCTCATTCGTTGTTCCTGAGCTCGTGTTGAAAGAGCTTGAAGCGCTCGCTGCGAAGAAGAGCAAGGACGGCCGTGCGGCAAAGCTCGGCTATGCCATTGTGCAGCGGAAACTCCAGAAACAGCCCTTGATGGCCCGTTTGCTCTTCGGCAACAAAGAGATACCTTTAAAAACGGTTCCGTGCTCCGAGACGCATGCTGATGACGCAATCCTCAGGATTGCCGAGGACGGCGCAATCGTCGCAACATTGGACAAGGCGTTGCAGCGTCGTCTTCTGAAAAAGAGCATTGGCGTGTTGAAACTCACAGGCAAGAGATTCGAGAGGTGCTGATCGTGTTTTACGCGATGAAAGTCAAAGACCATGTGCGAGTGTCGCCGAGTATGTTCGGCCTCGACCTGAAAGAAGCGATCGTCAACTCAGTCAGAGAGCAGTACACTGGGTTCATCAGCAAGGAATTGGGCATTGTCATCGACGTGCTTGATGTCACGCAGATCAACGACGGGATCATCATCCCAGGCGATGGCGCGAACTATTACGAGACTGATTTCGAGCTGCTCAGCTATGTGCCAGAGATGCAGGAAGTCCTGCCAGGCATCGTGCGCGATGTCGCAGACTTCGGCGCGTTCGTGAATCTCGGGCCGATCGACGGCATGATCCACGTGTCGCAGACCATGAACGACTTCGTCTCGGTGACAAAGGAGAAGGTCCTGCAAGGGAAAGAGAGCGGACGCGTCCTGAAGGTCGGCGACCAGTGCGTCGCGCGCATGGTCGCGATCAGCTACAAGGACCGCGCGAACCCGAAATTCGGATTGACAATGCGCCAGGAAGGTCTCGGCAAGCCCGAATGGGTGACTGAAGACCTGAGCGGCGACAAGAAGACGAGGACGGCAAAATGAGAAAACAGGCATGCAAGAGCTGCAAGATCTTCGTCGAAGGCGACCAATGCCCGTTGTGCAAGACCACGAACCTGAGCACGAACTGGCAGGGCCGCATCGTGTTCCTGGATACTGACAAGAGCCTGATCGCGCACAAGATGGGTGTGGAGAAGACTGGCGAATACGCATTGAAAGTACGGTGATGACAATGAATCTTGAGATACTCACGAAAGAAGCGAAGCCCCTCCTGAACCTGACAGAGGTCGAGGCTCGCATTACCTTTGAAGGCGCGACGCCGAGCAAGGAAGTCGTGCATGCTGCCTTGGCGAAAGAGCTGAAGGCCAAGCCTGAGCTCGTGATCGTGCGCGAGGTCGCGACCGATTACGGCAACCAATCCGGCAAGGTGCAGGCCATGGTCTACAAGGACCGCAAGAGCCTGGAACTGCTCGAGCGCGCAAGCATGATCAAGAAGCACGACTTCGAAGCCAAGAAGAAAGCAGCCGAGGGTGACAAGCCTGCTGAAGCACCGGCTGAGAAGCCAGCTGAAGGAGAAAAAGCAGAAGAGCCAGTTGCTGAAGGAGAAAAGAAAGAAGACGCTCCTAAGGAAGAAAGTCCTGAAACTCCAAAAGAAGAAGCGAAGCCTGAAGAGAAAAAGGAAGATGCTCCAAAAGAAGAATCTCCTAAGGAAGAGGAAAAACCTGCCGAGTCTCCTGCTGAGAAAAAGGAAGAAGCAAAACCCGAAGAGAAGAAGGAGGGTGATGCATAATGGCCGACAAGAAAGCCGAGGAAAAACCCAAGAAGGCCTCTTCGAAGAAGAGCACGTGCTACGAGGTCAGCGGCGACGGGCTCAAGCGGAAGAACAAGAACTGTCCGAAGTGCGGCCCGGGCACCTTTCTCGCGAACCACAAGGACCGGGTCCAGTGCGGCAAGTGCGGCTACATGGAAAAGAAGTCCGAGTAAAACGTTTTACACTTTCTTGGCTATGCGGCAGCAAGCCAAATCCTGAGAGCGCACTTCGCCATATCAGAATGAGTGTCATACCCGAAGGCTATGGTTCCTCTTCGACGTCCTCAGGGCTCTCGTCTTCCACGAGGTCGCCGTTGTGATCGACGGTCCAGGCCATCTACACCACCTAGGAGCCCATCACACTTTTTCATATATAAATATTATCTTGAAGAATTGTAGCATTTCAGGACGTATAGTTCGGGAATAGGGAAAAAAAAGCTCGTTTGTCACCAGTGTCACCCTTTCTGGTCTAAGCCTCAAACACAATACTTAAAATGGAGTAGCGCCAGGAGAATGTATGCAGACAGTGATGGTCTTCGGCGCGTTCGATCCCTTGCATGAGGGACATCGCTCGCTCTTCCGACAGGCTCGGCGGCATGGCGAGGAGCTTGTCGTGGTGGTGGCGCGCGACGATCGCATCCGGAAAGTGAAAGGGCATACGCCACGCTCGCTCGAAGAGGACCGCCTTTCTCATGTACAGAACGAGCCCTTGGTCGATCGCGCTGTGCTCGGCGAGCTTGACGACATGCTGAAAGTCATCATCGAGCACAAGCCGGATGTGATCATTCTCGGCTACGACCAGGTGACGTTCGATGACGAGGAACTGCAAGGGCTTCTGAAGAAACGCGGCTTCGAGCCGGAGATCAAGCGCGCGATCGCATTCAAGCCAGAGAAATACAAAAGCAGTAAGGTAAAGGGCTAATTCTTCAATTCCTCAATCGTACCATAGCCGATGAGGCGGAAGCGTGTTCCCACACGGCGCGAGATCGTCACTCGTGAACCGACTTCTGCACAGATGGGCTTCTTGAGCTTGCACGTGACGCGCTTCTTGCCGAGCTCGCTGACAATGCCAACGGTCGCGGCTGAGTTCACATTGAGCATAAGGATCTCATTCGAGGTGAGCGGATTCACTTTCAATTCGTCCTGGCTGCCGACGACACGCTCAAGCAAAGTCGGATCCAAGCGAAGATTATCCCACACCGGCGGCAGCTTGTCAGGATGGCCGACAACGCTGCCAGTGAGCATGTCGGAACGTACAACAGCGTGATCCAGGGTTGTCATGACTGCGATCGAGCCGCCTGGTGTCACTTCGTCGACCGGCTCGCCGCCAGTCATCAATCCTTCGATCGTCGCGAAGAGTGGCTTGCCTTTGATCTTGTTCGCTTCCTCGACGATTCTACCCGGGCGAATTTCGATCTTATCCCCGACTTTCAGCTTGCCTTGCTTCAGGGCGCCTCCGAGGATACCGCCGTTTAGTTTCGCTGCCTTTGTTCCTGGCTTGTTAATGTCGAATGATCGTGCGACGACCATGACTGGCTCTGCTTTGGGATCCCGTTCCGGCACAGTGAACGTGTCGAGCATTGTCTTGATGAGCACGTCGATGTTCACGCCGCGCTGCGCGCTGATCGGCACGATCGGCGCGTCCTTGAACTTGGTCTCGGCAAGGAAGTCCTTGATCTGTTGATGGTTGCGCATCGCCCGTTCTTTGTTGACGAGGTCGATCTTGTTCTGCACGACAACGACTTTCTCGATACCGCTGATCTCCAAGGCCATCAAGTGCTCTCGGGTCTGCGGCTGCGGGCAGGCTTCGTTCGCCGCGACGATGAGCAGGGCGCCGTCCATGATCGTAGCGCCACTCAACATCGTGGCCATCAGGGATTCGTGGCCTGGCGCGTCGACAAAGCTGAGTTTCACGACTGGCGTGTTCGCCTTCTTGGTCTCAGCATCCATGCTTTTCGTCGTGTATTGTTCTTCCCCTTTCTTCCCGGGAATCGTGTAGAATGTGGTATCAGCATAGCCCAGGCGAATGGTGATGCCGCGCTTGATCTCTTCAGAGTGCGTGTCTGTCCACTTGCCAGAGAGACGTTCAGTCAGCGTCGTCTTCCCGTGGTCGACATGGCCGACCAGGCCGATGTTCATGGCTGGCTGGACTGGCTCGTTCTTGGTGCTTGTTTTCTTCGCTGTCTTTTTCGCAGCAGTCTTCGCAGGCATTATCGTCGGAACAGGCAGGGCGTTTATAAAGATGTTGCTCGTCAGAGTGGCACAACCCAAATCAAGAATCAGAAGAGTGCTTTCACTGCCTCATACGCAGCAGCCACATACGGTTTGGCCAGATGCGTGCCGATGCCACTTGCAACTGCAGCGACGAATGGCAACGCTAAGGAAACAACAGGTTCTGCTATCGTGCTGCCACTATCAAGCGTTCCATGTCGAAGATCAAACTGTTCACTCCTGTATCCTGACCTTGCAGCGAGGGCGACAGCGTCAACAGTGAGAAGACCTATGCCTGTAAGAAAGAGAGCTTCACCTGAGATAAGCTGAGAAGCTACCACCACGCCAGCATCAGGTATGCACGTCATAGCTCCCCCAATTACCCCAGCAGTCGCCAGAGCAGATATCTCTGGAACAGAGCTTCCAGCGGCGTAACGTGACTGATTGAGCAGCAGCTGCTCGTCATACTCAGCCTTTGGCATGGACGCAGTCTCACTTCTTGCAAGAGTGAAAGCCCCTGAATAGACGCTATCGCGGGGACTCGCCTCCCACCAGCCTCTTCCAAGCAAGAAAGTGGTCACATTCATCTCCCCACAAGCGCATTCGAGATTTGGTTCACCAAGTCGAAGCATCGAGCGAGCAGAAGGATCGAGCTGCCCATAACCATCCTGGGGAAGGTTAATCCTTGGTTGCGTACCAGGATTAACTTCATAGTCAAAGAGTTGACCTGTAAACGAAACTCGACGGCGACCCAGGTCGCGTGCAATAAGCTTCACTGATGATCCGATAAGATCCGGTGAAACATTAAACCAAGAATAAAGCTTCACAGGTTCAACTGTCATTTGTTCGAGAAAATTGGTCGAGTATAAAAAAACCTAGGTTTTGCTTAACTATAGAGTGAAAACAAGAATTATGGTGCAGGCATCCTGCACGTGCCTCGGCATGGACCAGCGCCGCCGCAGGTGCAGCCGATCACGCGCACCGGCTCTGCAGAGGATTGATAGCTGGAACTCACCGGCTCCTGCTTGGTGCTTGCGTATTCCTGGCAACCGCCACCGCAACAGTATGACATGTGAATTGAAATTCACTCATACTATATAAGGCTTGCGCCGGAGTTGAAAAAAAATTCCTCCACGGTGCGAGGGTTGGGGGGTGTTGGGGGTGTGAGAACGGCACCGTGAAGGCAGAGAAATCACTTCAGGAAGAAGTGAACGTGAGGCTCCACCCGAGCCGTTGTGAAAAAAGTTAATCGGGATCGGTTGTCACTGTTTGCTGCGAAGGCAGTTTCTGTAGTCGCTGTCGATCCCTTTGTCACCACCGATAAGGTGATCGTGAAAAAGCGTTTAGTGCACGATCTCGATGCCGAGATCCTCACTTAATTGCTGGCGAGCCACTTCGCGGTCCTTCGAGCTTTCCTTGCCGAGGATCCACGGGCTTTGCACACCAGTGATGATGGTCATCACTGTGACTTTGCCCTTCATGTGCTCGTCAACGCGCGCGCCCCAGATGACGTTGGCATCTGTGTCCATGCTCTCTGTGACGAGCTCGCCTACGCGGGAAATCTCGTCGAGGGTCATGTCCGGGCCGCCTGTCACGTGGATGATCGCGCCGGTAGCGCCTTCATAGCTGATCTCCAGAAGGGGATTCGCCAGTGCGCCTTTGACTGCTTCTTCCACGCGGTTGTTGGTGTCGCTTGCGCCCACGCCGATTGCCGCGACGCCGCCGTCTGTCATGATGGCCTTGACATCTGCATAGTCGAGGTTCACGAGACTTGGCACGGCGATGATCTCGACAATGCCTTTGATCATCGTGGCGATGAGCTCGTTCGCGACGGCAAACGCTTGCTGCACTGGGAGGTTGCCTGCGATCTGCACCAAGCGGTTGTTGTCGATGACAATGACGGTGTCAGAGACTTGTCTGAGCTGCTGCAGGCCGAATTCTGCCTTGTCGACGCGCGCGCGCTCGATCTTGAATGGCATGGTTACGGTGCCAATGACAATCGAGCCAGCATCGCGTGCCACCTGCGCCACGACTGGCGCGGCTCCTGTGCCGGTGCCGCCACCCATGCCTGCGCAGACAAAGCACATGTCTGCGTCTCTGAGATGTTCCTTGAATTCCTGGAGGCTTTCCTGGGCTGCCTCCGCGCCCTTTTCCGGGAACCCGCCGCAGCCAAGGCCACGCGTCGTGTCCTTGCCGATCAAGAATTTGCTATCAGCTTCGACCATGTCGATGTGCTGCTTGTCGGTGTTGCAGGCCATGATCTCGGCGCCCTTGACTCCCTTGTTATAGAGCCAGTTCACCATGTTGTTGCCTGCGCCGCCCACGCCGATCACTTTGATCATTGCCTGGCCGACTTCAAATCCTGGCGTTGCCGCCTCTTCTTGCTGTTCCACAGCGCGGTTCACGATAAAGTCCATGTTCCTTCCCCCTTTGTCGTTGCTGTTTTGTCGTCACTGTAAAGGCTGGGAGCGGTAGAGCCTGCTAACTACGTGTGTCGTCCCTACCATGAGCGCCGAAACGCTCAGCCTTCCACGCCCCACCTCGGGCCCGGAAGAATGTTTAGTTCTCGCCAAAACCTTTTAGTCATTTTTAGTTGGCACTTATATATAAATGTTCTCGTTCTTCAATGTATATTCTTTTTAATAGTATCTGGAGAAAATAACAATAGGAAAATAATTACCCTTCTCGACGATACAAGGTGAGTTTCTCGCCAGCGTAGAGCCCCATGGAAAGCATCTGATCATACTGTTCCTGGCTCAGCGTCATATGCAATATGGTGAATTTGTATCGGTCTTTGATCTCGCCAACGATCTTGGAGAGTGCTGCTGCATCCATGCCCTGGCCGATCACCAGGAGATTCGCTTTCTCCTTGCTCGGCTTGCCGTGCTGCAGGATTTCGCGTACTTCAGGCAGTTTGCTTGCTGCTTCGACAAACTCTTCGATCGCGCTTTTCTTCACTGCCAAGAGCTCGTCAAGAAAGGCAGTTGCCTTGCTTTGGCTTAATCGATAGAACTTGGTGTGCTTGACTTTTCGGTCTTCGACAATCCCCATCTTGAGCAGGGTCTGCAGGATCCGATGCGTGGTCGCGACCGGCACGCGTGTTGCTTTCGCAAGCTCTCTCACGCCGAAATCCTGCTCATTGTGGTCCAGCAAGTGCTTGATCACCACCATCTTCTTGCGGTCGAACAGGCCTTCGAGGAGCTTTGCCGGTTCCACTGCATGTTCTGCCATACGAACCGTGAAAGCTTTGTATTATTTATACTTATCGTTTTTGGAACACTGTTCCATTTGTGAAACATCTCTTTTCCACAGGAAACCGAGGGGGGTCAAGTTTCAATGTGCAAGAATCTATACTGGTGTGGAGCCAGAATCGAGAAGGCGTGGAACAATCCTTTATAATCATCGCTGGAAGGGCAGCACGTAATAGGTATCAGGCGCAGCTGCATCCACCAGTCGCGGACCACGCTGCGGGCCAGCAAGTGCCTTCTGGTCAAGAGTGATGGCAGTAGGCCGCTCCACAAACCGCTTAAGATCGGAGTTGCAATAGACACGATTTCCATTCTCTTCTCCTCTCCTGGGAAACATATGCGCTGCTGGTCTGAATACCTGCGGAGCGTTGTGCGAGAACCAGTAGCAGACTTCATTGAACAATTGCGGACTCGGCTTCAATTCAATGGCAAGGAGATCTGACTCGTGATAATAATCGCCACGGTCGAGTTGGCGATCCAGGATCGAGCAGAGTACATTACAGTGGCCTGCAAAGCGTTGTGCTGCTTTCTGGAAATCCGGTCCTTTCACTTGAAAGACAGCGCCAGCATACGGGCCAATTCTGCCGACAAGGACAACAGGTGCGCTCGCACTGATCGTCGTGACCGGCCCGCACGGGCTTGCCAGCAGATGATAGAAATGGCGATGGTACAGGAATGCGTGCGAGGTCCCATGTACTGCCTGAATCCCCGGTCTGTTTGCTTCTGCAACAATTGAGCGGACCTCATCGCAGAATGGCGGCTCAAACTCGGCCACGTCACGCTCGACACCGTGTTGTCGTGCCAGGAACAGGAGGTGCTCTCGCTGAAGTTGCGTCAGATGTTCAAGTCGCCGTGTTCGTGTACGCGTTTGCATGACACGCGTCGGCCCACCCGAGGCAAGGGGCACAGTCGGCTCCCAGTCCTTACGTCGCTTTCGCCGCGTCATCACTGCCGAAGAGTGAGCGTCATCTTAAATAGCTTATGGGAATCATCTGCCGCGCTGGTGCTCGAACGCTACCCGGACTTCTTCCAGGGTTGTGATCTCTTCTGGGTCACGGTCGTCTCTGACGCGGAGAACTCTTGGGAATCGCAGTGCGTAGCCACTTTCATAACTCGGGCTCTGCTGGATCTCTTCAAACGCGAGCTCGAACACGAGATCAGGCTTCACAACAACGTCCCGGCCTTTCTCCTGAACAATATGGGGCTTGAGCAGCTCTGTGACTTGGTTGAACGTCACACCCTCGTCTTGTTCAAGCTCTTTCAAGCCAGTGCCGACCTTGCCGATCGTGACATAGTCGCCTTCATCGCCTTTGCATGCGACAGTGAAGCTTGTGAGCCAGCCAGAGCGCTTGCCCTCACCCCACTCAGCAGCTACCACGACAAGATCCATCGTATCTAAAACAGGCTTGACCTTGACCCACGTGGCGACACGGCTCCCTGGCTTGTAGACGCCATCGAGGGCTTTGCACATGATGCCTTCGTTGCCTGCACCAAGACTTTTGGCGTTGAATCGTTCGCCGTCAGGAATACTATCGGTAGCGATATATGAACTGTAAACTATAGCTTTCGGAACGTTTTTCACCGTTTTTTCCAGCAGTTTTCGCCGCTCGTGGAAAGACAAGTCGAGCAATTCCTTGCCGTCGAGATAGAGGATGTCGAACACGTTGAGCTCGATCGGGAGTTGCTCCTTGAGCTTGTCGATGTCGTATTTGCGCCGGATCCGCTGGCTGATGTGCTGGAAGGGCGTGTATTTCCCGGTTTTCTTGTCATAGCCCACTGCTTCGCAGTCCAGCAAGGCGGTTTTGGCGTTCACGTGAGCCTTCACTGCATCCACTACGTCCGGGAACTGCGTGGTGACGTTCTCCAAGCGCCGTGTGTAGATAGTCACCGTGTCCTTGTCCTTGTGCACCTGCATGCGAAAGCCGTCGTATTTGAATTCCAGGGCTGCTGGCGTGCCCACACGCTGCATTCCTGCTTCTACCGTGGGCTCTCGCTGGCTGAGCATGACCCTGATGGGCGTGCCTAATTCCAAGGAGATCTTAGATAATGCCGCTGTGCCGCCTTGCTTGGCTGTTGCTGCCACATGGCTGAAGTCATTGCAGCGATCATAGGCTTTCTGCACCGCCTGAGTGAGCTTGTTGTAGGCTTCCCTGTCGCTGTCTTCATGGAACTCGATATCATTCTTTTCCATATTGTAGTTTATTTGAGGCTGCAGATAGGCCCACGTGATCGCGTCGCGCAAGGTGCCTTCAGCAACACCCACGCGCAAGGTCTCGAGCACTGTCCTGAGCAGGTAGAGCGCAGCATTGCCGGTTGCGTGGCCTAGCAAAGCGGCGATGGTCTTCACCTTGCGGTCAGTCGACCCCAGGCCTTCCATCGCAGGCAGCTTCTGCAGGGTGTCAAAGACTTCCTTCACAGTCAGGTCCTGCGAGACCAGCGTCGCTTGCTTTTTCTTGCCCACGAGCGTCACTGCCACCTTGCCCAAGTCGCCCTCGTGCTTCCAGCTTTCTGTGACCTTTTTCTCACTCTCGCCTGAGGCGACAGCAACCGCCTTCACTGCCAACTTCGACGAGAAACCCAACGTTCGCCTATCCCAGGGCGGAAACGGCCTGCCTTGGAGCAAGAGGATCACGCGCTCAAGCTCAGGCTCAGGCACTTGCTTCAGAAACTCGGCCAAGACGTGCGTCTTCTCAAGCCTCTTAGAAGTGGCTTCGAGCGCTTCGTAGACGTCCACGAGGGAAGAGTAATGCATGGAAGGCACAGGGAGACGCCAGAAATATAAAGTTTTGGCCGCGTTGGATGTATTCACTATGTAGTAACAAAAGATTTATAAATGATGAAAGTCTCTGTGTAGATATGAGCAAACCACCAGTACTGATTACTGCGGCGTTGCCGTACATCAATAATCTTCCGCACTGCGGCAATATCGTCGGTTCGCACCTGCCAGCCGACATACTGCACAGGTTCTACACAGCACAGGGCCGGGACAGTGTTCTCGTCGGTGGTTCAGACGAGCACGGCGCGCCCGCAATGATGGCAGCCGAGCGACTCGGCATCCCGACAGCGGAACTGACCGAACGTCTCCACGACGCCCACCGCAGAATCTACGAAGCCATGGGAATCGGTTACACAAACTACTCACGAACCTCAAGCCCCGAACACCATCGAATGACAGGACAGTTCTTTGACGCGCTTGACAGAGAAGGCTTCATCCATCAGGCTGTTGAAGCAATGTATTTCTCTCCAGAACAAGGACATTTCCTCACTGACCGCTATGTAACAGGCACTTGTCCACAAGCAGATTGCGGGTATGAAGAAGCCTATAGTGATCAGTGTGACGGCTGTCGCAGGCCGCTCGAGCCAGGTGAGCTCGTCAACCCGCGCAGTACAAACACTGGAGAAGCACTGACCGTGAGGGCGATGCCGCAGCTCTACTTCGACCTTCCCAGAGTACGCGGTGATCTGGGCAGATGGATCAAGAGTCAGCGAGATGTGTGGCGTCCCCACGTTTCCGGGGAAGCGAGTCGGTGGCTGGCAGACGGCCTCCGCTCTCGCTCTATCACGCGAGATCTCTCCTGGGGAATCCCGGTCAATCATGACGGCGTGCAAGACCAGGTCTTCTATGTCTGGTTCGAAGCGCCGATCGGCTACCTGAGTTTCACACACGAGCTCGGCAGTGACGCCTTCGCAAAATACTGGCTCAATTCAGATGCTGAACGAATCCACGTCCTCGGAAAAGACAACATCCCGTTCCACACGATCTTCTGGCCAGGCATGCTCATGGCCCACAGGGACATCCAGCTGCCGACCAACATCGTCGGGTTGAACTACTTGACATTCGAAGGGCAGAAGTTCTCGAAGAGCAAGAACATCGGCGTGTTCGCCCATCACATACTCACGAGTGATCTTCATCCAGACGTGTTGCGTGCCTATCTGACGACGACGATTCCTGAAGCACGGGACACTGACTTCAAATGGAGCCAGATGCAGGCGCATGTCAACAGCGAGCTCATCGGCAAGCTTGGGAATTTTTTCAACAGGACCTTAAGCCAGATCCGGAAGAAGTTCGACGGCCGCGTCGGGGGCGAACTCAGCGACCTCACAGATAGTGACCGCTTTCTCATGGAAGACATCGCCAGTTTCCCGGTGCAGATCGGAGAGCGCTTGTCACGCGCAGAGTTCCGTGAGGCCTACCGCCAAGTCATGGAGTTTGCCAGCGTCGGGAACGTGTATCTCGAGCGAACCGCGCCCTGGACAGCCGTACGGGAAGGCCGCACCGAAGATGCACGACGCTCCCTCAACCTCGCGCTGAATCTTGGACGCAGTCTTGCGATCGTGGCAGCACCTTTCCTGCCACGTAGCATGCAAGAGTTGTGGAGCGAGCAGCTCAACTTCGAGGGAGAAGTCGGCGCTCCTGGACGGTGGGACGAGGCCAGCCAGGTCGGAATTTCTACCGATCATCAGATCGGACAGCCGCAGCGGTTGTACGAAGGTATTGACGATGCCCGTCTTGCATCCTTGCGTGCAGAATTCTCAGAAGCTGCGAACATCGAAGACTTTCTGTGAGACCAAGAGCTACGTGAGAGCTAGCCTTTCAGAACGCGTTCAGCGAACTTTCGGAAGGGAACATCACGTGACGCAAAATCTACACGCAGTCTGTGCAAATGATCTGTGGTCGACGTCCCGACAAGTCCGCTCTCCTTGAGAACATAAGCGCAGACCTCCTCAACGTCTCCGAGCGTGTATCCGAACCGACTTCCCTCGGCAAAGGATCGGTACAATAGACGTGCCCGGTTGGCTCGTTGCCATTTATAGCCTTGCGGTTTGAGCTGAGTAGCTATCAAAACACCAGGATGAACAAAACGAATCTGACGTTCAGGACCCTCATCATGCTGAAGCGGTATGATCAGTGGATCCACATCTTCAGGAACGGCAATATCTGCAATCGCACCGACAGCTATGTCAATGTCCGTGTATCCTGGGACATAAAGATTGTGTCCAGTGAATTTTCCCGGTACGCAAGTGATATCAACTTCGTACATTTTATAGACGATTCTTTCACGTTCGATTACCGTGATCGGCCGTAAGTGAGGCAGTAAATCTGCCGGAAGTTCGGGGAAAACCATGTCAATATCCCAGGAACGAGTGTTGAGGTGTCGATAGCGAGGATCAATGTATATTTTCGTGCCAACACCACCATCAATCATTCCTTCTTCAAGACTGGGATGCAGCTCAATAAGGTGAAGGAGATCCTCAAGAAGATGCGCTTCTTTCTTCGTCAAGGCACATTGCGCCACCAAATCACGGATTTGCATAGGCACGTATGAATAATTCGAGTTTAAATAATTTTCTATTTTAACCACCAATTAGTAGTTATAAAATATAGTAATTTTGACTATATGGAAAAATAATGACCATTCCACCACTAGCCATAAATACCACCAGGCCCTCGCTCACATCCCATGGGCCTCTTCGACGATGTTCTCAATGCTGGCGAATCGCTCTTCAAGAACGAGGACGCGCTCGAATACGAGTTCCTGCCAAAGCTCTTGCCGTATCGCGAACGGGAACAAAAGGAGCTCGCGAGACTGATCGCGCCTTTGCTCGAAGGACGCAACGGCCGCAACGCGCTCATCCACGGCGCACCCGGCATCGGCAAAACCGCAGCAGCCAGATTCGTCCTCCGCGACCTCGAAGAACGCACTGATGACGTGGAAGTCTGCTATGTGAACTGCTGGCAAGCCAACACCACCTACAAAGTCTTGTTAGAACTCTGCGAGCTCCTCGGCTTCAAGTTCACGCAGAACAAGAACAGCCAGGAATTGATCAAGGTCATCGCGTCGATGGTGAACAAGAAAAGCGCAGTCATTGTCTTCGACGAGATCGACAAAGCAGAAGAGTTCGATTTCCTCTACTCCTTGCTCGAAGAACTGTTCAAGAAGAGCATCATTGTCATCACCAACTACAAGAGCTGGCTCATCGAGCTCGACGAACGCATAAAATCACGGCTCACGCCAGAGCTGATCGAGTTCAAGCAGTACAACGACAAGGAAACACGCGGCATTCTCGAACAGCGTTCAGAATACGCGTTCATCACTGGCGTCTGGGAGCCGAAAGCCTTCGACCTTGTCGTCGAGAAAGCGGCAGGCGCAAAGGACATCCGCACCGGCTTGTACGTGATGCGGCAGGCCACGTTGAAAGCAGAGGATGCAGCAAGCCAGAAAGTCACTGCTGAGCATGTCAACGCCGCGTTGGGCAACATGGACGAGTTCACGATCAAGAGCAGCGAGGATCTCACTGAAGAAGAACGCTTCATCTACGACGTGATCAAGCAGCACGACGGCAAGAAGATCGGCGAACTCTACAATCTCTACAAGAAGGAAGGCGGCAAAGTGAGCTATAAGACCTTCCAGCGGAAGCTCGCAGCGCTCGACGAAGGCAAGTTTGTCACGCTCGAACGCAAGAAAGGCGAAGGCGGCAATACCACCATCGTGAACAAGAAAATCACGGATTTCTGATAGATATAATAAATAATATATTTGAGAATAGATATGTTTTAGTTCTTGTTGTACTTGCGGCTCATGTCAAGATGCGAGCGGCAGAACACACTACCCTTCACCGCGATCTTGCCGCAGCGAACGCACAGCCCTTTCGCCTTGCGTTCCTCGTACAGTTTGCGCCGTTCCTGGTTCAGGCGAGCGCGGTGCTCGTAGTAGAACTTCTGGAATCGATCCTTGTATGAGCGGGGGACGCTGCCAAAACCGCGTGGACGGCCGCGACCTCGTTTCTTTACCATTTTTGTCACCTCAGGCAGCAAGCTCTGCACGTCATGCGTATACAGAAGTCGCTGCGTTGCTGTCTTAGGTATAGTTTTGTTGTTTAAAAAACTAGTCTTGAAGTGGAAAAAAACGAGTTTTTCGTGCACACCCACTGGCCCGTGTCTATCGTCGAGAAGAGCACTGGACATTCACCCGTGGCGCTTAAATACTCTGCCACATCAAGGCCTGTCAGAGCGACAGAGGTGAATCACATGAAAGCCCACGAGAACCAGACATTCATCGAAGAACTCTTTTTCCAGCAGATGAAGCGCGTCACGCTTGGCGCGGAGGTATAACATGACAGCAGCATTTCAGGACAGGGACAGATACGCAGAACAAGTCAGCAGCCTGCTGAGCAGGCAGGGACTCATCGCAGACGAAGATGAGATGAAGCATTACCTCAGGGGGTGGTAAGATGCTCTTCAAGAAAAAGCATTACATGGACTGGCAGGAATACGAAGCATACGTGAACCAGATAGACGAGCTCTTCTGGCGGCAATCCGTCAGAGAAGCCTCCATTGCCAATCTATAGCACCGCCGCCTTGGCGCGGCATGCGTAGCGAGAGGGCCGCAGCACAAACCATACGAAGTAAGAGCGCCGCGGCGGTGCGCCAAACTTTTATATACCTCTTTCTTCGCCGCTCAACCATGAACGAGATCCAGCGCTTGATGCACTTGCCGGAGATCATCAAGGAATACAAGCTCGAGCACTTCATCGAACTCCTCGCAAAGCTTGGCGATCCGCAAGACAGCCTTCGCTGCGTCCATATCGCTGGTACGAACGGGAAAGGCAGCACAAGCGCCATGATCGCGCAGGGACTGCAGGAAGCTGGTAACAGGACTGGCTTGTACACCTCGCCGTACCTTGACCGGATTACCGAACGCATCCAGATCGATCGCACAGACATTCCTAAAGAGGATCTGGAACGCTTGCTGAAACAGGTGCGTGAGGTGAGCGAGAAGCATCGCATCCCAACAACATTTTTCGAATTCCTGACAGCAGCCGCATATCTCTACTTCAAGGAACAGGACGTCGACTATGTCGTGCTCGAGACCGGCATGGGCGGCCGTTTAGACTGCACCAACGTTGTCGTGCCTGTCGTGAGCGTCATCACCAACATCAGCATGGACCATAGCGCCTGGCTTGGCGACACGATCGAGAAGATTGCTGCTGAGAAAGCAGGGATTGTAAAAGAAAACGTGCCAGTTTTTACGCTGGCGACTGATGGTCTCGACGTCATTGAAAGAGTGGCTAAAAATAATAATTCAAAACTATATATTCCAGAACAAGAACGCTTCGAGCTCAGCCTCAAGGGCGAATTCCAGCAGGAGAACGCGCGTCTCGCCGCTGCTGTCTTGCGAAAGCTCGGCATCGACGAAGCTATCATCAAGAAAGCGCTGAAAGAAACCAAATGGGCAGGCCGTTTCGACTTTGTCAAGCCAAACGTGCTCACCGACGTGGCGCACAATCCTGCTGCATTCGACGTCCTCGTCACTGAACTCAAAAAAAACAATTACAAAAAAATAGTTTTAGTTCTAGGTATCATGAGGGATAAAGAAATCAAAAAGATGTGTCAAATCATCAAGCCCATTGCGGACGAGGTTATTATTACACAACCAAAATGGGACCGCGCAGCAGCGCCGGAAGAGATCGCAGAATTCTTCGACAACCCAACCATCATCCCCGACGTGGAACAGGCGGTGACAGACGCGATGAAGCGTGCAGGAGAGAAAGATTTAATACTCATCACGGGTTCCATCTTTACGGTGAGCGAAGCTCGCAAAGCACTCAGCCTTGATTAAAATATTTCTTGAAGATCTCGTGCGTATGCGGAAAGGCGAGATTCTCTTCGGTAAATTCTTCTGCAGCAAGCCACACAGGACAGCCTTCCTCAGAGGAAAGCTCTTCACCGCCAGCTATCTCAGCCAAGAAAATGTGGAGGCGTTCCGGACCATTGTCGTCAGAGTCGAAAGTGATGAACTTCTCCCCTAAGACAACATCATAGCCAGTCTCTTCCTTTGCCTCGCGTATCGCAGCTTCTTCGATGCTCTCGCCAGGATCGACCTTGCCGCCGACAAAATCGCATTTCCCTTTCGCAGGCTCATACCCGCGTTGATTCAGAAGGATCTTGCCGTCTTTCTCGATGATGACGCTAGCGCAGTCCTTTCGCATCTTACTTCCCCCGCAGCCACTTCACGCCGAGATAGCACAGCGGCGTGTCGACAAGCGCGAAACCGATCTTGAAGAGATAATACGGGATGATCAGGGTGATGATGAAACCGACCGTGAACTTCGGCGTCACCTGGTAGAACGCGATGAACATGAACAGGACAGTATCAATGAGCTGGCTCACCATCGTGCTCACGTTATTGCGCAGCCAGAGGAACTTGCCGTGCGTCTTGCGTTTCCAGAAGTCGAAATTCCACACGTCGTGCAACTGGCTCACCGCAAACGCGATCAGGCTCGCAGCAACGATGCGCAGCGAGCCGCCGAAGATGTTCGCGTACGCTTCCTGGTTGCCCCAGGTCTCGTTGGGCGGCAGAGCAATGGACAGCCACATCATGAAGAACAGGAACACAAGAAGTATCGTCGTCACCATGACAAAGTTGCGGGCCTTCTCCTTGCCATGCACCTCAGCGACGACATCTGTCACCAGGAACAGTATCGGCATGAAGAAGATGCCGACAGAAACACGGATGCCAAAGAGCGTCGTGATCTTTGTGCCCAGTAAATTCGCGAGAATCAACGAGGTGACAAACAAACCCAAAAGGAAATCGGTCTTGAACGCCAGTTTCTTCTTCGCATCCCACGCCATGGCGCGTCTGCAACACGAGGTCCTATATAAAATTCATTGTCCGCCATTTATTTAAATCATGTTGACTTCCTCCATAACATGACCATGATCCATAACAAGGACGAGTTTACCGCGAAAAAAGCGGCCTTGCTTCGTGACATAAAGAAAGGGCTGTTCATCTACCCGACAGACACGATCTACGGCATCGGCTGCAACGCTCTGGACGAGGAACTCGTGCATAAGGTGCGCGATGTCAAGAAGCGCCACAACCTGCCGTTCAGCGTGATCGCGCCGAGCAAGGAGTGGATCAGGGAGCATTGCGAGATCACTGAGAAAGCGGAAGAATGGCTCAACAAGCTGCCAGGACCCTACACCCTTGTGCTCCGCCTGAAGAATGCAGACACGTTTCCCAGCGCGGTGAACATGGGACTGGACACGCTCGGCGTGCGCATTCCTGACAGCTGGTTCAGCGAAGTCGTTGAGGAACTCGGCGTGCCCGTGGTGACGACAAGCGCGAACCTGACAGGGCATGATCACATGACCTCGTTGGACGACCTGCATCCGGTGATCAAGAAGAATGTGCAGCACATCTTCTATATCGGCGAATTGAAAGGCAGTCCGAGCACGCTTATCAGGCTGGACAAGGACGAACTGGAAGTGCAGGAACGATGAAGATTCTCAGCGTGGGCGACTTGCACGGCGACCGCTCTTTGGCAGAACGATTGGCGAAACGCGCGAAGAAGGAGCATGTCGATCTTGTCGTGATCTGCGGCGACTTCACCTATTTCGACGAGGAACCAAAAGGCATCATCGGTCCCTTTCTCGAGCAGCACCAGAAAGTCCTCTTCATCCCAGGCAATCACGACAGTTTCGCAACAAGCGATGTCCTGACCAAGACCTATCCAGTGAAGAACATCCACGGCTACAGCGTCAAGTACGACGACATCGGCATCTTCGGCTGCGGCAAGGCGAACATCGGCACTGAACGGCTCGATGAAGACGAGATCGAAGACACGCTGCGAGAAGCGCATAAGCGTATCGGCTATCTCAAGAAGCGCATCATGGTGACCCACGTGCATCCATCAGGAACTGTCATGGAGAAGATGACCAAATTCTTTCCAGGCAGCACAGGCGTGCGCAAAGCCATCGAAGAGCTCAAGCCTGACATCGCGTTCTGCAGTCACGTGCACGAGGCAGAGGGCCTGGAAGAGCAGGTCGGCAAGACCCGTGTGATCAACGTGGGCAGGAAAGGCTTTATTCTCGACATCTGAGCAGTGACCTTTTTAAATGAATAGTCGTTACTGAGTAGTAGAAATGGTTGACGAACCGACGCGACCTGAGGAACCTGTGACACAGCCAGCGGATGCAGGAACCCAGCCAGGCGATTTCGAGAAAGGCGCGACCCAGCCCGACGTTGTAGATACTGGCGAGTTTGACGAAGCACAGACACGGAAAGGCCAGGTCAAAGCGCCAAGCCTTGAGGCTCGAGTGAGCAACTCGCGGTTCGAGCCCGGAGCAATCGTCGCTACAGATTACCGGATTGAAGCATGCATTGGCCAGGGCGGCATGGGAATGGTCTACAAGGCCTTCGACACAGTTCTCAACTTGCCGCGTGCCATCAAGGTCGTCACAGTTCAGGATCGGCACGAACTACAGTCTCTCAGACGCGAAGCCAAGATGATGGCGGAAATCAATCATCCGAACATCGCCTCAATCATTCACTTCTACGAAGAGGAGCGTGTCCTTGTCCAAGAGTATGTTGAAGGTGACACGTTGCACAAAGCAGTCAAGGAGTCGGATCAGCGCGTGCAAGAACACTGTGTTGAGATAGTCATGCAGCTCTGCGAGGGCTTCAACGCGATGCACAGCAGAGGGCTTCGTCACCTGGATTTCAAGCTCGCGAACACCATGCTCCGCTCTGATATGTCAGCTGACGAAGGCGGCGCTGTCAAGATCATCGACTTCGGCCTTGCAGAGATCGCTGCAGATGGAAAGACCGTCAAGGCGATGGGCGGCACCCCGCCATACATGCCACCGGAGCAATTGCTGCACCAGCCAGTGGATCATCGCACAGACATCTACAGCCTGAGCGCGAGCATCATAGAGCTCCTGCGTGTCGGCGAGGCTGATCCAAAATTCGTCACGCCAGGGATGCTGACCACGATCGATCAATTGCGCACCAGTGGAATTCGGCGCATGACCGGCAGCGAACAGACGGAAGCCCCGCTCGAGGAGTTCATCGAACTGTACGAAAGCCGAGTCCAGGAACTCAGGGAAGAGTACAAGATTCCACTCCAAGGACAGGAACAATCTGAAGAGCAGGTCCTCTGGAATCTGGCATTCAAGGGACTGCACCCGAATCCTGATGCGCGTCTGCAGGATGTCATGGAAATTCCTAACGCGCTCGACGAATATCGTGACGAACAGGCGAAGCTTGCTGCTCGCGGACATCGAAGAACAGGAGGCATTGTCGGCGTCGCAGGGGCAGCGACTGTCTTGGGCACTATCGGCGTCTACGCAATATGGAATCCACTCGCATTGAGAGATGCAGAAAGGACATTGTTGCAAGCAGGAGCATTCCAGGAGGTTGGAGATGTTGTGACCGCTAGCAGGCACTTGCACGAGGCAGAGCAATACTTGGGTCGCGTTTTCATACCGGTATTCAGGCGTGGACGGGTCAATGCAGCAAAGCATTCGACAGCCATGGGGCTTGGTGAAGTCGCGCGGCGCCGTGACCAGCCAGAACTTGCTCGCGACCATTATGAACGTGCCGAGCGCTTCCTGCCAAACGATGATCACAGCGCAGCGTTGTATCTCGCTGCCAGGCGTGCAGAAGTCGGGACAACGGAGAAAGCCCCTGATCTAGAAGAGGCAAAGCGGCTCTTACAGCAACGTTGGCAGCAGACCCAGGAGCCGGCAGCGGCGTACTCCTTGGCAGACCTGCTCTCGACACAAGCAGAACACCTGCCTGAAGAAGAGGGCCTGCAGCAGCAGGAAGCCGCGCTCGCAGTCCTTGACCAGGCTATCGCACTCACTGCAGAGGCTGTGGGACATCCCACACCAGAGGCGCAAGCAAACATCGCCTTGCTCCAGGTCGAGCGCGGCAGGATCCTGCGCAAGACTGGCAAGTATGACGACGCAGTCACTGCTTACAACAATGCACGCGCCACTTCGATGGCGCAAGGTAATATCAATCTCACTGCGAGGATCGATCGCTACCTGGCAGTGCTGGAGGCAAATAAGGGCGAGTTCGAATCCGCAGTCTCCAGACTCAGCCAGACAATCGATTGGCTCATCGCATGGGAAGAGAAGGAAACAGGTCATGGTGTCGATCCCAGTCAGAGCAGGATCGGCGGACTCGGCTATGCCTACGAACTCCGCGCTGGCCTGAATGTCGAGCTCGGCGATCTCGAAGCTGCGGTAGCAGATGCGGAACTCGCAATCGCCATCGCTGAGAACAATAATGACCTCTGGGGACTGCGCGACGCTTGCTACACCATCGGTAACGGCTTGGTGATCTACAAGAAGCACGCAGAAGGCCAGGCCTGGCTGCAGCGCGGGGCTCGCTATGCTGCAGAACTCGGCGACCAGTACTATGAAGGGCTCTGCATCAGCGTGATCGCAGAATCATTTTATTTCCAGGACTTGTTCCATAAGGCAGATGCGCAGTACGCTCGCGCCCGTGATCTGATGAGAGCCCAGGTGCACGATCCGATCCGGGTGTACACCCTCGCGATGCACGGCGAAGTCAAGCTCGCACTCGGACAGGTGGACGCGGCCAGCGCCTTGTTCGATGAAGCCTACACGCTCAGTCTCGGCGTACCGGACAAGGGCATTCCTCGGGATGTGTACAACGAGTTCATGGCAATGATGGGCAAAGGCCGTGTGCGCGAAGCGCGGGATCTTCCAAGCGAGGCTTTGGGGTGGTACGTCAAAGCAGGGATGCGCGCACGCGAAGAAGGCTTTGGCTCGCTAGCAGAAGAAGCAACAGCAGCCCGCGAACGCGTTGTGCAGACCATACGCTAGGCGAACGCGCCGATCACTCTGATCACGAGCAGCATGAGTTTTTCCCAGAAGCCTTGGTGGAGCCCCTCGCTGAGCTCTTTGCCGAGCAGCGTGTCAGCATCCTGGTCCCAAGATTTTGGTGCGTGGTCCTCGCGCATGTCCAGGAAGTACTTGTCGTTGTAGTACGACCATACTTCGTTGATCGGGAAGGGATGGTAGTGCCAGTAGCTGACTGGTAAGCCTTCGCGTTCCGCAAGCTCACCAGTCTCGTCGTCGTAATACGAGCCCACTGTCGGGTCGAGGACGATCCAGGTGCCGTCGATGCGCACCTCAACCCAGGCGTGCCCGCCGCTTGTGCCGTCGAAGAACTCGACTTCGCCCATCGCGACCCTGACATTCTTCGGTGAGACCCCGCTGGCGCGCAGCAGCGAGACGAGTGTATTCGCCTGTTCTGAGCAATCGCTCGCTGGCGTACCTACTAAGGGATTATCGTCGTGGCTGGGCGTGCTTGCCAGGAACTCTGCAGGCGTGAGCCATTTCTCGCTTTCCTGCCAGAGCGCATCGTCGCTGATCCACAGCCAGCCGGACGCACGCGCGTAGAGTGCGTCGCGTTCCAAGGCGCCTGCGAGCCGTTGCACTGGCGCCGCTTTCGGCGTGACATACTGCTGCAAGGGCGAGTGCTTTCCCATCGCCCGGTCCCACGCGTCGTCGAGCTGGCCGACAAGGTCGCCGTATGCAGTGACATCATTGCTTGACTTGTGCAATTCCAAAAGCAGTGCGCGTTCCATCGCTTCCTCGCGCATGACGTTTTTCGCGTATTCGAAGAATGCTTCCTTGTTCTCCGGATCTGCGATCTTCACCACGCAGCCGTTCTCGATGAATGGTCGCAAGAGCGCGCGGGGCATGAGGAGCGCCATGAAGACGTAATTGTCGGTGTCGATGCGCCGCTTGACCGCAGGCTCGGGAATCCCGCTGAGGTCGCAGCTGCGTTTGAACTGGACCAGGAAGCGTTGCATCTTGCTTTTCGAGAGCTGCTTGATCATCTCAACCGGCTCTTCGTTATTGATCGTGTCGACCAGTCGTTGGGATTCAGCCTGTTCTTCCGGATCGTCCAGGAGAGCCTGATGCTTTTCAGTGAGCAAGGGCTCGTCAGCAGTCGCCTTCTCCTCGAAGAGCGTTGGAAACTCTTCCTCAGGCACTCCCTCGTCAAGGCTGAAATCTTCGCCTGTCGGCGCCGGTTCCTGCAGTTCCGGCGGCTCGTCATACACGATGCGCGTCGCGTCGCTGGTCACGCCCTGCTTGTCCATGACAAGGAACGATCCAGTGATGGCATCTGTCTCTGCTGATACCATTGCGCAACAGAGCAGAACAATGAATAGCGTCCCCCACTTCACCATAGGGCGAGTGGAGAGAAAGCGTTTTTAAAGATTTTGCGAAATTATATAAACGGGCATACATTGCATCTCAGTACCATGAAGAGACTAGTAGCGGTGGTATTGCTCGTTCTGGTGCTTGCGCTTCTGTTCACGACTGCGTGCGAACGTATCGAAGAGGTTGACGACGAGACGCCAGACCAGGAAGGCGAGATGCCGCCAGAAGAAGAAGAGGATGACGGATTCCCGCCGACCGATGGGCGTCCGAAGTTCCGGGAGAAATAAAACAGCTTTTATTCATATTCTACGATCTCGATGAACGCGTCTTCCTGCTCGTCGACGACTTCAGGATCATCGCTTGGATCGTCTGAGGTATCAGAAGCATCGATCAGGCTGCTCGCATCGCTTGACTCTTCGCTGGGCTGGAAGGGATTGTCGAACATGCCCATCATGCCACCGCTCGATTCGCTCGGCTCGCTCGAAGTCCCACTCGATTCGTTCTCTGCGAAGATGTTCGAGAAACCGCTTTCTTGCGGCACATCATCGACGAGCGTCTGCAGGTACTTGATCGTCTGCCGGATCTCTTCCTTCGAGTCCTTGGACGTGTCGATATTGATGATAACCATAGCTACTCTTCACAAGTACTCCTATATAAGAATGTTGTTATAAGAATATCCGTTGATAATTCATGTACACATTGCGCGCGACTTCCTGCGCTGAGAGGCCTTTCTGCTTCGCGATGACGTCGATGGCGTGCTGCACGTTCTGCGGCTCGTTGCGCTCGCCGACGACAGGGCCGAGCAAGGGCGCATCTGTCTCTGTCAGCAACTGACTCAATGGCACTTCGCGCGCCACCATCTGGAAATGCTGCGCCCGTTGCGCATTGCTTGTCACAGTCAAGGGCAAGTTCATCTCGACCGCGCGCTTGATCAGTTTCTTCCCGCCGCCGTAGCAGTGCAGCACTGCTTGCTTATGTTTTGCATCCTCAAGCAAGTCCAAGACGAGCTTCTCTGCTTTGCGGGAATGGATGATGACTGGTTTCTTGACCGCGTTGCTGAGCTGCAGGATCTTCGTGAAGTTGTTCACCTGGTTCTTCTCGTCGTCGCTAAACTGCAGATCGATCCCGACTTCGCCGATCGCAACGATTTCCTTGGCGTGCTGCCGGATGAACTTCAATGTCTCGTCAACACCCACTGTGCTTCGATCATAATCGTCGTTCTCCTCCTCCGGCACGACAACGTTCGGCGCGTTCAGGGGATACAGGCCGAGCGCTGCTTGCACAATGTCATGCTGTGCCGCGAGCTCCAAGGTCTTCTTGTTGCTCGCGTGGTGCACGCCTTGTGAGATCACTGCTGCCATGCCTGCGTTCTTCGCTCGCTGCAATACTTGCTTGAGGTCCTTATCAAATTCTGGAAAGTCGAGATGCGCGTGTACGTCTACAAGGATCATGCGCTGCTGAGAAAAGCAGGGGTTTATATGGATTACGACTTCAATTTCTTGAACGTTTCCACAAGGTCGACCATGTACTTGCCGTCCTCGAGCCGATAGACAAGGGGCTCTTTATCCTTGAACAGGTGCACCAGGTCGAGCTCGTATTTGCCAGGCTTGAGGATCTTGATGGATTCGATGTCCAGCACGACCGGCTTGTTCCTGTCGATCTCGTTGCCGATGATGTCGTACACGTCCTCTTCGATCTGCTCGCGTTCTTTCTTCGACAAGGAAACCGGCGCTTTCTCTTCCATCAATTGCTCCTTGCCTTTCTTGACATAGAAGAAGAGCTTGCCGGAACACGAGCTGCACCCTTTCAATATTTCATTCGAACCGTCTTCGTAGAACGCTCCGCATTTCACGCATTGGTGGGGCATGATTACTTCCTCTTCCGCGCCGTCGTGGTGAACAGTTCGATCTTGTCAGGATCCTGTCTGATCTCTTTCACAATGGTCGCGGGTCCGATGATTGTCAGGCCTTGCCTGCTGCCGAGCAGGAAGTTGATGAGCCGCCCTTTGATCTTCTGGAAGAAAGCCATGTCTTCCTTGCGGTGCACGTTGAGCGGGCTGATCTCGATGCCTTTGAAGCTCTTGCTGATCTCCTCCATCGTGCGCTGGATCAGCGACGCTTCTTCTTCAGCGCGGAGCTTGCCTTCGAGCAGGATGATCTTCTCGTCCTTGACGATCTTGAGCAGTTTCTCGATCCGTTTCTCGCTGCTCAGGCGGTCGATATCAGCATACGGGATGAACTGGAGTGTGAGCATATTCCTCTTCCTCTTTTTAGCTGCCATTTACTTCTTCCGCTTCAGGGCTTTCTTGCGGAGTTCAAAGAGCTTTTCGTACAGGCCGTCGATACCTTCGCTCGTCTTGGCGCTGATGCCGATGACCTCGTATTGCGGGAAGGCTGCCTGCACATGCTTCAGGTCTGCCTTCTTCAGGTCCATCTTGTTCGCCACCAACAACACGGGAATGTTCCTGGCTTCCAGATTGCCGATGATCGTGATGTTGACTTGCGTGTACGGATCCTTTGTTCCGTCGAGGACGACGATGACCGCGTCCATGTCGTCGAGCCATTTGATCGCGTCGATCACGCCCTTCGTGGCTTCCTTGGCACGGCCCTTGGCTTCCTTCTCCTTCATACCTGACTTGATGAACTCCTCATAATCGATCTTCGTGGCGATGCCAGGCGTGTCCACGAGGCTGAACGTGAGCTCCTTGCCGTCGCGCTTGATCGTGATCTGCTCCTTGATCTGCACTTCGCGGGTCTCGTGCGCCACTTTCGAGGCGCGGCCCATCTCCTCGCCCAGCCAGTCCTTGCACACCTTGTTCGCCAAGGTGGTCTTGCCCCCGTTGGGCGGCCCGTAGAGCCCGAGCTTGACCTGGCCCTTCTCCTTGAACAGGTCTTTGAAGAAGCGATTAAGGAATTTCTTGAAGACGTTGATCATATACTCCACCTATCCACACTTGTACCCCCCGGGCAGGGAGTATTTAAAGATTCCGATTATGGGATTTTGCAATCCGGCGCAGCGACGTCCTGCCGGACGCAGCCGCGGTTCATGAAGAGCTCGCCCCATTCGTTCTTCTGGATGATCACGTCCCGCTCGTTGACATCTGGGAAGATGTTCGTGCCGCCAGGTCCAGGGTTCTCGTACAGCGTGACGTTTACGCTGAGGAAGCGCAGGTATTCGTTCGCGCTGGTCGACAGGATGATCACCAGTGTGTCTTTTGTTTCGAGGTGGACCTCGTACAGCTCGCCGTCAAGGGTCATGGGCAGGGTGAACTGTCGCGAATAGCCAGGGCGCACGCGAGCTGCGAGCAGCACTTCCCGTTCGATCTTGTCAGCCAGCTGGGCGTAGAGATCCTGCCGGTTCGCTTCGTGCTGCTCGTTGATCTTCGCGTTGATCACGAAGCTGAAGCCGAGGAAGACCAGGATGAGGAATCCGAGGAGCACGATGAATTCGATCCCGCTTTGGCCTCGCATTGTCTCACCCGTACCATTCGGCAATATGCACGACACCAGTCTCGTTCACCCAGAAACGGAAGCTCGCCCTGCCGCCGTGCGGCGCTGTCGTGAAGATCGTGCCGTCAAGACCGGTGCCGTTGCTCAGCTCGATGACGTCGCTGAAGAACACTGCCGAGGTGTCTCCCACGCCTGTGGTATAGCTCATCACGATCTCAGTGCCTGCGCCCGCCACCCTGATGTCAGTGACTGTCGTCGGCAGGTTGGTGTCGAGGGTGATCCACGAGCCGGTGCCTTGCGCTCTCACTTTGCCCGCCACGCTGAGCATCTCCTGGCCGAGCTTTGCGTACTGCGCACCAGACAGGCTTGTCTCCGACGTCTGGCTGTACGTGTAGAAAAAATAGATGCCAGGAACGAGGATGGCGAGAGCAAAGGCCACGAGGAGCAGGTGTTCCACACTCATCTGCGCTTTCATGATCATTCACATTTGCTGCGGCAGATGTCGTCCGGGCAGCAGGTCAAGCCAGAATTGCACATCGGCACCTTTGAACAGCATGCCGCGCCTTCACCCCCGCATGCTGTGCAGTCAGGATCGCTTGCGCCGCAGCTTGCAAAGCAGGTCCCGTCGGAAATGCAGGAGACGCATGTGCATTCTTCCGGCGTTCCGGGATCGCCGCAGATCATTGATTTGCCAGGGCAGACGTCAGGAGAGCCGTCGCATTCTTCATCACCGCTCGGCGTGCCGTCGCCGCACACGGCGCAGACAGGGTCATCGAGATCGGTCAGGCCATCGCAGTTGTTGTCGACAGTGTCATCGCAGACCTCTCCGTCGTCGAGCCTGCCGTTGATGATCTGGGTGAGCGCAGCCCAGTCCAGTTGAGCAGCATCACCACTGCCATCGACGTCGCATTCCCGGGAATTATAGCAGGTCGTGCCCACGACAGGCCCGTTCGTTGTGCAGCCTTTGAGTGTGCCGCTGTCGCACGTGCAGGTGTTCAGCCCGTCAGGGCTCGGCACAGTGCCATCGCCGAGAAGGGCGCAGAGTTCGTCGTCATACGGGCCAAGCCCTTTCATCAATCGGTACTCCAGCAAGTCCAGGTCTGTCGTGTTCAGGATCTTATCGTCCAGCGCCCCCAAGCCGAACTTGTTGTAATCATAGTCTTCATAATATGGGAAGCACGCGCCATTGCAGTCGCTGTCCTGCATGTCGATCGCGCCGTCGCAGTCGTTGTCATACCAGTCGCCGCAGAGCTCGGCGCCAGGGCAGGAGCTGTAGTAGGCGACCAATGCCTCGACGTCCTTTTCCTCAAGCGCGCCATTGCCGTCCACATCGCAGATCTGGAGCGGGGCTGTGCAGGTGCCCACGCCGACCATGTATTCCAGGCTGATTTGGTCCGCGTTGTCCAACACCTGGTCGTCGTTATAGTCATACCATGGCGAGTAGCCGCTGCACGGGCAGCCTGTGGTGCAGACGCCAGCGCTGCAGCCATACGGGCAGGGGATGAGCTCGACTGTGTAGTTGTAGCCGTCGCAACCGTACTCGATGATATTGCACGAGTCGCCTTCGCAGTCATTGCCAGCACGATTGAGCAGGGCATTGACGATCAGCACCATGGCTGTGTCGCGCGTGACGTTGTCCCGCGGGCAGAAATTGCCGCTGCCGCAGCCTGTCGTGATGTTGTGTTCATACGCCGCTTCGATCTCTGCGCAATAGCTGTTCGTGTGGTCGACGTCGTTGAAGACGTCGCCCTGGCAGCCCACAGTGAGAATGCCTCGGGCTTTGACCACAGACGCGACGAACTCTGACCGGTTGATGTTCCAGTCTGGGCGGAAGCGCAGGGGCGTCTTGTAGTTGGGCGGCTCCATGATGTTGTCGTGGTAGACTGATTCGATCGCGACGAAGTAAGTGTACTCAGTGGGCACGTCGGCGAACGTCGGTGTGCCAGGTGAGTATTCCGGCACCTGGAAGGCTGCGTAGAGGAATGCCGCTGTCTCAGCCCGGGTGATGTTCTGCGCCGGGCAATAAATGTCAGTGCCGCATCCTGCAGTGATGCTGAAGCCGCGGCCAAGGGTGATGGCTGGTTCTGCCCAGTTCGTGGCTGGGACGTCGCCAAAGCGGGCTTGCGGCGTATAGACCAGGTCTGTCAGGTTGACCGCGCACGTGTCGTTGAAGGTCGCGCTGTCGTTGCCGAAGGTGGTGTTGCCCCAGATGTCGACATGGATGCCGCTATCGTCGTCCACGCACATCGGCTCCACTTTGCAGTCATAGCTGCAGCCGTCCCCATCAAGAGTGTTGCCGTCGTCGCAGAACTCGCCAGGATCCAACCCAGCGTCGCCGCATTCGTCAGGACCGCATGAGCTCGTGTCCCAGCCGGTCGCGAGGTCGCAGAACGCGCTGGGGCACCATTCAGGACGAGTCCCTTGATTGACTGCGAGGCATCCTGAGGAGTCGCAACAGTCCGAGCTGCACGTTCCTGTCCAGCATTCGCCAAGGACGTTCTCGCCTGGCGCATAGCAGGGCTCGCTCTGCTCGCTATACTGGCAGTCCCAGCCAGTGAGCGTGCAGGTCGGATCAACAGCCGGGCTGTACTTGCAGACGTTCGACTGCCAATTATCGGTCCCGTCACAGTTCGGCGGGTACTCGTCGTCATTGAAGTACACGCAGATGCCATCTTCGCACGCTTTGACATCGTAGTAGCAGGTGCCGCCTTTGATCTTGGGATCGTCGCACTGTCCAACTTCTTCGCATTCGTCCCAGACCGGCGGGGTGAAATCGCCAGTGTCTTCGAGCACGCCCACGTCGCCGAGCTCGCCCGCGACAAAGCGGAACGTGATGCGTCCGCCGTGGGGGTCGCTCACAAAGATGGCATTGTCATCAGGATTGCCCAGTCCTTTCAGCGGAGCCTCATCGCTGAAGAAGACCGCTTCTGTGGGCCCGTATGGTGTCATATACGTGATGATCAGCTCATTCCCGTTCTCGCTGACTGTGATGTTCTCCACATTGCCCGGGATGAGCAGGTCGAGGGTGAGGTAGCTGCCCTTGCCCTGGGCCAGGGTCTGCACCGCGCTGGTGATCATCTCCTGCCCGAGCTTGTCGTACTGGGCTGCTGACAGGCTTGCCGCAGAGCTCTGGCTGTACGTGTAGAAAAAATAGATGCCGGGGATGATGATCGCGAAGGTGAACGCGATCACCATGATGTATTCGAGACTGATTTGCGCGCGCTTGACAGGGCCCACCTCCACAGGAGAATCCCGCTCTTCAGGGTTTTTATAGTTTTGGAAACGAAGTCTTATAAATCGTGCCTGCCTTACCGTTGGGCTTATGAAAATCGACCATAGCTTCCGGAACAGCCTCGCGGCGAGCGAACTCAACGACATCCTGGGCCAGGACCCGGTCAAGGTCGCGCTGAAGAGCGCCTTGCTGATCGGCCGCAACGCCATCCTGGTCGGTCCACCAGGAATCGGCAAGACCACCCTAGCGAAGAACGTCAGCAAGCTCCTGCCGGCGCAGGAACTCATGGCCTGCAGCTTCAACTGCCTGCCGGGCGAGCCGTGCTGTCCAGGCTGCAAGGAAGGCCAGACCAAGGGCACCAAGCAGCTGCCAGGCGAGGCGCGCTTCATCCGCGTACAGGGTTCGCCTGACCTCACGGCTGAAGACCTGATCGGCGATATTGATCCGATCAAGGCCCTGGAGTTCGGCCCCTTGAGCATGGAGGCCTTCACGCCTGGCAAGATCTTCAGGGCGAACAACGGCATCCTCTTCTTCGACGAGATCAACCGGTGCAGCGACAAGCTGCAGAACGCGCTCTTGCAAGTGCTCGAAGAGCGCAAGGTGACGATCGGCAGCTACGATGTGGATATCGACGCGAATTTCCTGTTCATCGGCACGATGAATCCGGAAGACACGAGCACTGAGAAGCTGAGCGATGTCTTCCTCGACCGTTTCGACCTGATCGCCATGGGCTATCCGGAAAGCCAGGAGATCGAGGAGCTCATTGTTGACCAGAAAGCCACCTGGCAAGACGATGTTGAATTCCCGCAAGGCTTAAAGCATGGCGTGATCACCTTCGTGCGGCAGCTCCGCGAGGATTCGAATATCGAGAAGCGGCCGAGCGTGCGAGCAACGTTGGGCATCATCGACCGTGCGCTGGCAACATGCGTGGTGCGTGGCGGGAAACGCGTGACGGTCGACGACATCAGGGCAGTCATCATCTCGGTGCTGAGCCACCGCCTTTCCCTGAAGCCGAGCGTGAAGTATCTCGAGAGTGTCGAGGAGTATGTCGAGGAGAAGTTCGAGGAGTTCCGCCAGGACCATCTTGGCGGTGACGGGTGACAGTCAGCACCAACCAGCGAGCGAGGAGCGGGTTGATCTCGACGGCGAGTTCTCTGAAGCTGAGGAAATGACCGGCAAGCTCGCCTCCAGTCCTGACGAAGAACGGTTGATGCGCTCGGTCATGGAGAACGACGAGGAGACTGTGAACGAGGGTTCGCTCGTCGCTGAAGCGATCAACCAAAGCGTGGGCAGCTTCACCCCTGATGTCATGTTCCAGAACCTTGTCGAGAATTTCCGCAATGCCAAGCGCTTGTATGGCGAGACCCTTATCAGAGCCTTGACTGAATACTCTCCCGATTATATCAAGAAGAATGTCACGATCCCCGAATTCCAAGGTGCGCTGCAGCAGCGCCTGAGCGAGCGCGTCGACGAGCTGAAGGAGCGTGGCGTGCTCGACGAACACGGCTTCTTCACCAAGCATGCCTACAAGCTCGCCTCGCTCGTGCTGTACACGAAAGAGCTCGACGCGCTGGTCACGAAAGGCCTGGGCAAGAAGGAGGTGCGCGAGCGCGACTCCTACGGCGAGAAAGAGGAGCTCTTACCCTTCCGTCGCGGCCGGTTCCGTTTCCGCGACATCGCGATGAAGCGCAGCGTCACCACTGCCATCAAGCGCGGCCATGCGAAAGTGCAGGCTGACGACCTGCGCGCGTACCGGCGCGAGCATAAAGGCAGGATCCAGGTCGTGTATGCGATGGACGCATCCGGCAGCATGCGCGGCGAGAAGATCGGCATGGCCAAACGGGCCGGCATCGCGCTCGCATACCGTGCGATCGAGGAGCAGAACGAGGTTGGCCTGATCGTCTTCTCGAGCAGGATCGAGCGCGCCATCCCGCCGACGCGCGACTTCCGCGAGCTCCTCGGCGAGCTCACCACGATCCGCGCCGGGAAAGAGACTGACCTGGCAAAGACGATTCTGCAGAGCACCGAGCTCTTCACCAAGCAGGACTGCACCAAGCACCTCCTCCTGCTGTCGGATGCGCTGCCGACGCGGGGCAAGGATCCGGGCAAGGAGACCTTGGAGGCAGCGAGCCTTGCGCGCGATCATGGCATCACGATCAGCGTTGTCGGCTTCAATCTCGACAAGGATGGGGAGAAGCTCGCGAAGCAGCTTGTCGAGATCGGCGAAGGCCGCTTGTATCGTGTCAAGGACCTGGAAGAGCTGGATAGTATTATCCTCGAGGATTACGACGCGCTCTAGCACATTGCCGCGGCGCTCACGCTACGCACGCCGCGCCAAGGCGGCAATGTGCCTGTGGGTATTGTGCCGTGCTTGTAGGAAAAGTATTTATTGGAGTTCTGTTCTCACCGTCTATGCGTATCTATGCGTTCACTGACACGCACGGCAATACCAAGAGCCTGGCGCATGTCAAGCAGGAAGTGCGGAAGCACAAGCCTGATCTGGTCATCTGCACTGGCGACCTTTCTGTGTTCGAGCATGAGCTGAAGGCCTTGCTCAGCCGGGTGAACATGTTCGGCCCGCCAGTGGTGATGCTGCACGGCAACCACGAGGAGGAGGACCGCATCCGCGCCTTGTGCGGGCAGTTCCCCAAAATTACCTTTCTGCACAAGGAGGTATTGCAGCTCGGCGGCTGGACCTTTGCCGCGTTCGGGGGTGGCGGCTTCGATGATCATTATCCCGAGCTCGAAGCCTTGCTGAAGCGAAAGGAATGGAAAGAGCTTGATTGGGAACACACGATCTTCCTCAGCCACGCGCCACCGCATGGCACGAGTCTAGATGATGTCGGCGAGCTTGAGGAAGCATGGCATGTCGGCAGCAAAACCCTGACAAAACTCGTCAAGAAACATAAGCCTCTGCTCGTGCTCGCAGGACACATCCACGAGTGCTTCGAGACGAGCGACACGATCGGCAAGACCATTGTTGAGAATCCGGGGCCAAAGGGCAAGCTCTATGATCTGAAAGTGTTGCGTCAAAAAAAGAAATGAGAATTGTTATAAAGCGCTGTCTTCGGGAAAGCCTTGATGGAGTTCAAGGAGATTCTGAAAAAGGTTGAGGATTCGAAAGAATTCAAGGAGTTCGCACAGGAGCACGCGGACAAGTATCTCGCACACGGCTTCACCATGCACAGCAAGCCTGGCGAGTATGACTACCAGCTCGGCTATTTCTGTCCCAGCACTGGCCTGATCACGGTCTTCACTGTCGATCCTGTCAAGCGCCTGCCCGATGACCAGGCCTTCAACAAGGAAGGCACAGTGAAAGCATTGGATCCGGACAAGGTCACAGTACAATGCAGCGCAGCAGAGCAGCAGGCGCTGGACTTCCTGAAGGAGAAATATCCGAACGAGACAGTCACCAAAATCATAATCATTGTCCAGAACCTCGATGTTCAAGTATATAATATCACCTTGGTGACAGACCATTTCAACATCCTCAATGCGCGCATCGACGCCGCTTCCGGCGAGCTGATTTCGCACACGATGCGCTCGATCCTGAGCCTCCGACAGAGTGACGAAGGTAAGACGAAATAGGCTGTTTCTCGACGATAATCTTTGTTTTCAGCAGCTATGTCATATACGTCATGGTCTCGGCTTAGGGGTGTATAGATTCATGATTCTAGTTCGCCTGCTATACATTGGCTCGCCACAGTCTATATAAAGAAGTGAGATTGAATATGGGACAGAAACAGGGGTTTATGATGGGAAAGGAAATCAGCTACGAAGCGAAGATCAAAAGCGCCAGTCTCAACTCATTCTTCGAGGATGAAGAGTAAGGTTTTAAACATCCGCGGGCTTCTCGGCCTCGATGGATGCGTACATTCATGAGATACTTCTTGGCCATGATATGGTCATCGTCAGGTTCAGCGGCTGCGACTATCGCTGCCCGAATTGCAACACGCCCGGCCTGGTAGAGTTCCAGACAGGCGAGCTGCTCGACACGCGTGAAGCGGCACGACTGATAGACGAGCTGGGCAAGGACCGCGTCAAGTTCACTGGCGGCGAGCCGCTCCTGCAGCGGCAGGCCTTGTTGGAATTGCTGCGCCATTGCAGGAAAAAGGGCTACCGCACCATAGTGGATACCAACGCGAGCAAGCCAGAAGCGGTGCAGAGCCTTGTCGAAGGGAAGCTGGTCGACGAGTTCCACGTCGACGTGAAAGCGCCGCTTGCGGGCTTTGCCCAGGCGACCAAAGCAGGCACATTCTTCAAGCCAGCAGCAGAATTGTTCAATGAGTTTAAGGAGTCCTTGAAGATTCTGGAAAAGAACCAGAACACCATAGCCTTATCTTTTACTACCCTCATTGTTCCAGGTCTTGTCTACAAAAAGGAAGACCTGCTTGAACTCGCTCGCCTCTTGCAGAACTTCGACGCTGAATGGCACCTCTTGCCTTTCGACCCGAGCATCACCCTCGATCCGGCACTGCGCGGCGTGGCGCCGCCGACGACAAAGTTCATCGACACGCTCGCAGGCTTCATCAGGAAAGAATATCCGAACGTGAATGTGCTGGTGGGTCAGTAGCACTAGCCAAAGAGTTCATGATACAGGCGCGCCGCCTCTTTCTTGGAATGCTCGACACTGGTTTCTGCATCCGCATAGATGACCGGCACGCCGGGAAAGCTTTGTTTGAATGCCTCGCTCTCGAAGCCTTTCTTGGCCTCGAGCTGGAATTCGTAGCGTTCGAAGCTTGCGTTGTCCTGCTTGTCCCGTGCTGCCAGACGCCTGATGACTTCCTTGACATCGCTCACTGTCGGGATGACGATCATGTCTGGCATCACTTCTTTCTTCAAGCAGAAGGCATTGCCTTCAAGCTCCTTCACATCTGCAAGCGAGAGCGCTTCCCCTTTCTTCTTCGCATCAAGCGGCTGGTACACGAGCGAGGTCGTCACGCCCCTGCTCTGGATCACGTCGATGCCGTTCTTCAGGGCTGGGATAATGACCGCTTGGTAGAGTTCCATGCGATCCTTTGAATAAGCTTCAGCGATCTCTTTCGCAGGATACTCCTTGTCAGCCCTGATCAGCTCTTGGCGAATCTTCGCACCCCAGCCGACGTATGTGGGCTCGCTGCTCAGCACGAGGTCGACTTCGCTCAGCTCGTGCTCGTCAGGATGCGAACCATGCTGCCGCCAGTACTCGTGGAGATCAAGGATGCGCTTGCCCTCTTGCTCAGCCTCAGCCTTCATCGCGTCAAGATAGACGCCCTTGCCGATCCCGTCGAGCCCGTCGAGGATCATGAACTTGCCGCGCATGCTGCGTGAGGAACGTGCCGGGATTATATAGTTTTTGCACCGAAAAAACATTTAAACGTCGCCAGAGCGCTGTCTCCATGCCTCAGATCGTTGCTGTCGTCGGTATGTGTGGTGCGGGAAAGAGCGTTGTCGCTGACATGCTTGTCGATCATGGCTACCACTTTCTCCGCTTCGGCCAGGTCGCCTTGGATGAAGTGAAACGCCAGGGCCTGGAACCGACAGAAGCGAACGAGCGCCCAATCAGGGACGGCCTGCGCAAAGAGCACGGGCCTGCGGCATTCGCCATCCTCAACATGCCCAAGATTGAAGCATTGTTTCAGAAAGGAAATGTCGTTGCTGATGGTTTGTATTCCTGGGCTGAGTATAAGGTACTCAAGGAGAAGTTCGGCGAGCAGCTTGTCGTGCTCGCGGTGTACGCCTCGCCGAAGACGCGATATGAACGCCTGGACAATCGGAAGCTTGCGTCTGAGGACACGGACTTGCGGAACCGGCATATGTCGCCTGAAGAATCTGCCGCTCGTGATAAGGCAGAGATCGAGATCAGCGACAAGGGCGGCCCGATCGCCATGGCCGATCACTTGATAAATAATGAAGGATCACTGGAAGAGCTAAAGCAGCAGGTTGAATCATTCCTCGAGAGGATTCCGCATGGCTAAGACGATCAAAGACAAAGACGGCAAAATCTACGGCAAGAACCCGGATCACAAGCGCCCGGATTGGGATGAGTACTTCATCGAGATCATGCATACAGTCGGGAAGCGCGGGAGCTGTGACCGGACACGTTCTGGTGCAGTTCTCGTGAAGGATAAACAGATAATCGCGACTGGCTACATCGGTGCCCCTGCCGGCTTACCCACCTGTGATGAGGTAGGTCACTTAATCAAAGAAGTCTACGACGAGCGGGGAGGGAAGCATAAGCACTGCGTGCGAACAACGCATGCAGAAGCGAACGCGATTGCGCAAGCAGCGAAGCGTGGCATCTCATGCGATGGCGGCACGATCTATTGTCAGATGGAACCCTGTCTCGATTGCTGTAAGCTCCTGATTAATGCGGGAATTAAGCGCGTCGTGGCTTTCAAACGCTATCATGCGAGTCATGACAGCCGCGAGATGCTCAAAGAGGCTGGTGTCAAGCTTGAAGTCGTCCACGACGAAGAACAAGAGTACGAGCACGCGCGTTAGTTGATGATCAGAGTTTTCTTTTTACTGGAACGACCTGACTTGATTGTGACCTTTTTCTTGAGGAGTTTAGAGAAAAACTTCTCGATTTCCTGGTTCGCTTTTCCATCGACAGGAACGGCTTTCACTGCAATGACAACGATATCCTGGTCTTGAATATAATTCAGTATTTCAGTTTTTGAACTATTAGGTTTTACATTCACAAGAATACGTTCTTTATTGCGAAGGAGGTGAAGGATATCCATGAGCTAGTCCTGGTCACGCCAGATGTGCTTGCACTTCTCGCACTTCATGAATTTCGTTTCCGGCTCGTCGCCGCCACGCATCTGCGCAGTCCAGTAGCCAGCCTTGTCATGGCCGCACTTCGGACATTCAACTTCCATGGTCGGCAGCTTCTGGTCGTCTTCCTCCACAACAGGGATCTCTTCTGCCGCACCGACCTTCTCGCTGATCGTGGCTTTCTCCTTCCGGTTCGTATAGCCGCAGTTGCACGCGAGGAAGCGCTTGCCTTTCTCCTGTTTGGGCTTCAGGATGGCGCTGCATTTCGGACAAAACAACATAGGGCGGCACAGCTCGGGGTTTGTTTAAAAAGATTGCGTTTAGCTCCAGCGCAGCGGCAGCTACTAGCTAGTGCTGCCGCTGAGCGTCTGATTCGGTGAGCACGTCAGTCGCTTAGAGAAGCTGCCAAGGCGGCGCTGGAGCTAGAACAAGAGGCCAAGCAGTTCAACAGCCCAGATCTTGACATAGCCAAGATAAGGAATCCGGAGCACTGCCTGGCCCACGACCTGCTCGGGCATGATCCGGAACTCGTTCAGGTCAAAGGTCTGCACCATAGCAGGATTATTGTCCCCCTTGCTCGTCAAGAACACCTGCTCGCCCTCAGTGTACGAGCCAACGTAGCGGTGGATGATTGGGTAGGGCTTCCTGCTCCAGTACACGATGACTGTACCTGGCTCGACTTCCTCAGGATCCACGCCCCGCAGGATCATGATATCGCCCTTGTTGAAGCCGTTCTTGAACGGATAGGTCATGAAGTCGAATTTGGTGATGTTCTTGCTCAGGTAGAAGTCCTCGTTCGCCATCCACCACTCGTCGAAATCAGCAGGATGGTGCTCCATCGAGCTCGAAACGACTGCCACGACCGGGAATTGCGTACCGAGCGCGAGGCCGAGCCCAGGGTAGAGGATGAACTTTATCAGGACAAACGCGAGAACGATGTTGACCAGCCAAGAGGCGAGGCTGTCTTCGTACCAGATGAAGTGCCAGACGCGCTGCCAGCGCTCTTTCCACGAGAGTTCGGCCCATGGTTTCGCCGGTTTCTTCCCCTTTGCCATGCCTGCGACGGCACGTCAGGGCCTTTAAAAGTTTTCTCAATAAACCTCAGAGAAATATTTTTAAACGCGGCTCTGGCAAAGAATCGCATGGTAGTCCCTCCAAAGCACCTGACAGCGACAATCACTGCAACGCAGAGCTTCACTGACGAGATCAAATGGTTCCGGCTCGGCCTGAGCGAGCCCATCGACTTCTTCCCTGGCCAGTATGTCGACCTCCGTTTTCCTGGCGAGCAGCGCTATCACGCGTTCAGCATCGCGTCCTCGCCTGCAGTGAAAGGCGAGATCGAGCTCGTGGTGAAGAAGGAGCACGAGTTCACCACAAAGCTGTTCGAGAGCGCGGAAGGCACGCAGCTGGAGAGCCTCGCCCCGCTGGGCAGGTTCATGCAGGAACTCAAGGGCGACATTGTCATGATCGCCGGCGGCGTCGGGGTCACACCCTTCCTGAGCCTGATGCGCCATGCACGCGATGCCAAGCTGACTGACCGCCAGTTCTGGCTGTTCTATTCCTGCCGAACACAGGAGCACATCGTGCTCCAGGACGAATTACGTGCGTTGCACGACGAGAACGATCATTGCAATGTCGTGTTTACCTTGACGCGCGAGCAGCCGCCCGGGTGGGACCACGAGCTCGGGCATTTCAACAAGGACCTGCTGCTCAAGCATCTGGAGCATTTCGACAATAAGCTGTTCTGCACCTGCGGCCCTGACAAGATGGTGAACGCTATGATGGACATGCTGAAAGAAGCAGGCGTTCCCGAAGACAAGATCCTGCACGAGAGCTGGGGCTAGCGCATCCTTCTTGCAATTTCGTGCATAACATACGACACGAAGAGAGAAACTATGACTGATACAAGCGTGCCATACCAAAGGCCAAGCGCGGCATACGTATAACGGACGCAGATCGCATAGACAACGACGCTTACTGCCCCGAGCATGGATGTTTTCAGGACTGCAGACGAGAATTCTTCGCCATGGACAAAATAGATCAGCAAGAGGGCTCCGAGCATGGCAGCGGGAAACATGGCAAAGAGACCGCCCCAGACCGGACCCAGAAGTTTGCTCAATACGACGGCAGTTGCGACGACAAGCCCGCTGAGCACTCCTCTGAATAGCAGCAGCTTGAAATTGTACTGCATGCTACGCCTCGGTTGGGAAGAGATAGTGATCCATCGTTCGAGAAGATACAAACAAATCCCAAAAAGAAGCGCGTAGATAAGCAGTGAGACCAAGAAGTTGTCGAGTTGGAAGGCTATCAGGGCGATCGAAAGCCCAGCCCAAACACAGAGTGAAAGTCCGATTGCCAGCCAGAAATTTCTCTTATAGCACGCACTATAGCAGAGGATAAAAAGACACACAATACCACCCACTGCAGGCATGATAGTTGTTGCTTCAACTGCAGCAGAAGGTGATTGTGTCCAAGCGATGAAGAAAAGGGAAAAGAGCGCAGTCGAGGGAAACCCGACAACAATACCACCTTTTTTCGTTCCGTACTTCTCAGCAATGATAGTCACAAACGTCACCCAGAGTCCGCCGATAAGAAAGGAGAGGATGAGCTTGACGACGAAGAGATCGATCACAGCGTAGGAGTCATGTCTGGGAAATATAAACTTAACGCTATTGCTCTGTGCCGCACCAGTTGCAGTATTTGCTCTGGCCGTGGAGCTTGGCGTTGCAGCGCGGGCAGACGAGGAAGTCGCGTGCGTGCACTGGCCGGCCGCCAGCATCCCGGTTAACGTTCCGTGCCTTCTTCATCTTGTTCTCGCCAGTGAGGTAGTTCACCACGGTCTTGAACACGCCGATCGCCAGGAGGAGGATGCCGACCCAGAAGAAGATGCTCATTACCGTATTGCCGCCCTCGCTACGCGAGGAGATGAATTTGGAGTAGACTGCTATGAGAATGCCGACAGCGCCGTATGCCCAGCCAGGGATCTTCGCCACATGCTCACCTCAGGTGTTCACAGCCTGCAGACTTTAAAAAGGTATTTTTTGGATAAACATATATAGCATGAAATCAAGGGCTTTCTATGGATATGAAGGATGAGCGTGAGCTCTTGCGCCGCTTCCGCAAGCGCCGCGGGGATCACACAGAAGATCTCGACGAGCTGCATGAGCACTTTGAGGATCCTGAACACAGCGATATTCTGATAGAGAAGCAGGTCAAGGAAGGCAAGAAGAAACGGTAGCATCACCGCGGCGCTAGACCAGATCCAGCAGTTCTTGCAAGTGCGTGATCGTGTGGTCTGGCTCGAATGCGTGCGTGTCCTCTTCGCGCTTGAACCAGCAGGTTCTGAAGCCGTCACTGGCAGCGCTCGCAAGATTCTCTTTCTTGTCGTCGACAAACAGGCAGGAAGCGGGATCAGCGCCTGTCTGCTCGAGGAAGATGTCAAAGATTTTCCTGTCCGGCTTGCTGACATGCGCGTCCGCGCTGATGTCGATAAAGTCTGCGAGCGTGTCCAGCTCGAGCTGCTTGCTCAGCGCTTCGAACCATGGCCGTGTCACGTTCGAGATAACTCCTATCTTCACCCCTTTATTCTTCAGCTCGTGCAGCACTGTGTGCTCGTCAGGATCGAGCTTGAACTGCGCGAGGTATTTTTCTTCCAGCTCTGGTGTCGCATTCAAGCGTTGCCAGAATTCCTCTGTGGCAATCTCGCCGTTGGTGTAAAGCTCATAAGCGCGCTTCACGTCAGCCTCGCTTGGCGGATCTTTCAGCAAGGGCAGGAAGCCGTGGTGTATGATATGCCCTTCGGTGATAAGCACGCCGAAGATGTCGAAGACCACCCAGCTCATTCTTCTTCTCCAGGAAGACGCGGCCCTTCTTCCTCGTCGCCGAATTCCTCGTCGCGGTAGTCGAGCGCGTCCTGGAATTCCTGGTAGCAACGATCGTTGCAGAATTTCCACGCGCGGCCGTTGATCTCCTTCTCGATCACGACCTCGTCGATGTCGAACGTCCTGCCGCAATACGCGCATTGGGTTTTGACATCAGGGTCGAGATGGTCCTTGATTTCCGGCTCATCCATTGAGGATCTCCTTTCCACCCATGTACTGCCTGAGAACTTTCGGGATGGTCACGCTGCCGTCCTTCTTCTGGTTGTTCTCCAGGATGGCGACCATGATACGCGAGCTTGCCAGCGCCGTGTTGTTCAGGGTGTGCACCACGCCGCGCTCGCCGTTCTTGCGCACAAAGCGCGTGCCTAAATCCATGGCCTGGTAGACTGTGCAGTTGGACAGGCTCATGACCTCGCCGTAGCTCTCTGTCGTCGGTCGCCAGACTTCGAGGTCGTGGCTCCTGGCTTTCCACAACGCGAGGTCGCCAGTGCAGATCTCGATGATCCGATAGGGGATCTCCAGCTCCTGCAGTATCTCTTCGCTGTTCTGCATGAGCTCGTCGTAGAGTTCCCAGCTCTGTTCTGGCGTGCAGAAGATGAATTGCTCGACCTTGTTGAACTGGTGGGTTCTCCACAGTCCTTTCTCGTTGATGCCGTGGCTGCCGATCTCCTGGCGGAAGCACATGGAATAACCGGCGTATTTCTTGGGCAGGTCTTCTTCCTTGATGGTTTCGCCTTCGTGCATGCCCAGGATGACGTGTTCCGCTGTGCCGATCATGCACAGGGGATCGTCGCTCTTCTCCACGATTTTGTAGATGGATTGGTCGAAGCCCTCGCTGTCCATCGCCGCGTCGAGGACGTGCTTCCGCACCATCAGGGGTGGTTCGACATAGACATAGCCTTTGCTTGTCATCTTGTCGATGGCAAAGCGGATCAAGGCTTGCTGCAATAAGGCCAAGTCGCCTTTCAGGAAGTAGAAGCCGTTGCCGCTGGTTTTTGCGCTGGCATCAAAGTCAGCGAGTCCCAATGCCTCGCACAGCTCGACATGGTTCTTGACCGGGAAATCGAATTTCCTGGGATCGCCCCATTTCTTCACTTCCGGATTCTCAGTGTCGTCCTTGCCATACGGCACGTCCTGATGCATGACATTCGGCAGCTTGCGCAGCTTTGGCGTGAGGAACTCTGCTTCGAGCTTGCGCATGCGTTCCTCGACTGCCTTGATCTTGTCAGGGATGGCCTGTGCCTCTTTGAGCAAGGGGATGGCGTCGTCGCCTTTCTTCTTGGCCTCGTTGATCTGCTGGCTCAGCGTATTGCGCTGCTTCCGCAGCCCGTCAGCTTCGTATTTGAGCTTGCGCCATTTCTCCTCCTCTTCCAGGACCTCGTAAAGCACTGGCTGGAGCTCTTTCTCGCGCTTCTGGCGCTTGATCGTCTCCTTGAGTTCCTCAGCGTGTTCCCGGACGTATTTCGCATCAAGCATAGGGCGATAAGTCCTGAATGTGCTTTTAAAGATTCTCCTCGGTGCAGGATTATTGTCGACAGAAGTATGGATAATCGTCGGAAATCCACATAAAGTTTTAAAAACGATCTTGGGGTTTGCACAAACAGGGGGTTGTCATGCTGGAACAAACCATTGCGCAGCAGTTTGCAGAGGTAGGAGCTCGTCGTTTCCTGCCGCACGAACTGCAGCTGTCAGACGAGCTGCTGGGCGAAGGCGACATGGCTGTAGTCCGGGCAGCGAGACTGCACGGCGAACCCGTCGCTGCCAAAGTCATCCGCAGAGAGAAACTGACAGGTGAACGGGCAGAAGGCCGTGTTCGGCGCCTGGCACAGCCGTTCAGGCTCGCACAGCACGCAGCATTGCAAACGCATCAGAATCTGGCTCTCCCGCTCGGTTACGAGTGCAGCGACGAGCTCGTCATTCTCTACCCGCGTTTTATGGTCAATCTTGTGGACTATGCCGCCATGGTCAAGTCAGAGCTCTCAGCGCGGGAAGCTGCACAGAACATCATGAAAGTCATTCTCGGTGTCGCGGGGGGCATGACCGCGATGCACCAGGCAGGGTTTGTCCATCGCGATGTCAAGACCCTCAATGTCGTTGTCAACTACGATGATCGGCTGAAGTCAACCCGGGAAGCGCTCATCGACTTTGATCTGACTGGCTGGGACATGGTGCATGGAGGAGCACAGACCGCGACCCAGGACCTTATCAAGGCTGGCGGTATCATGGGAAGCATCTACTACTGTCATCCGCTCATCTGGAACGATCCTGACAAGATTCTCGGCGACGGCAGGTATCAGGGAGATTTCTACGGGCTTGGCATGATCATCGCGTACAACATCTTGGGGATCGAAATCTCTGATGATGCGATCTCAAAAACAATCTTCCGGGAGTATGGCCTGTTTCGGCGCAGAGGCCGCGTACAGGAGATGTGCGACGAGCTCGGCCTTCCAGGCCTTGACCGGGTCGTCATTCGCTTGACAGAACCGGTCTCGCTCCGCCGCAATTATCAGCGCGGCAGAGATATCGTAACGGATCTCGCACTCATCATGGCAGGGAACGGGCAACGGCTGCGAACCCTGCACCATCCGCGGAACAAGCGCTCGTGGTGGTATCGAAAAGGTCAGCTGCGAGGGAACGCGCTCACGGCACTGGCGGCAAGTCCCTTCGTGCTCGCGACCGGCGCCCTCGGCCTCGGCATCCAGCAAGCGAGCGTTATCCTGCCGACCGCTGTCGACGAACTGGCGCGGTACGAACTCTCCGAACCATTCCGTGCGGACGCAGGAGCGTTGAAGCGGGCATTGACACAAGACTTCCTGAGGATGGCATCGCAATTGGCGGCAGAGCGGGTCGAGCGCCCGTTCCATATCGGCCATCGGGAGGAGAATAATGACGTTATCAGCACGTCTGGCAACAATCAGGGAGCAGGACAGTATCTCACCGATCTCTCGCAAGCTGTCCTGGCGGCGCGGGAATTCGCAGCCACTGACGATTCATGGCAGGAGCAATATCACGAAGCCCTCCGATACTACGCAGATGTGGCCCAGCATCTCCGTTTTGATTTCAGCAGTGACGGTGAGGAGCTGTCAGAGTACCGGCTCGGCCGGTTCAGGGGGCTGCTCACGCTCAAGTCGCTGGAGAAGGAAGTTCGAGATCTGGAGAATGTGGAAGGCGCCGGCCTGTACTGGAGTCTGCGTCGTCCAATCCTCGCAACTCGTTTGCTGATGGACGGCTGGCTCAACCAGGAAACGATGACCTTTGACCGGCCAGATACGCGGCAGGCAGGTTCCTCGACAGTGCATTCGCTGAGCATGCTCTACTTGATGATGTTCGCGGCAGAAGTGCCGCTCTACTATTCGCCTGAAGAACTCTTCGCTGAAGATGCAAGCCAGCGCGTCTTCGAGGTATTGCCAGAATGTCAGGTGGAGTACAGCACCGAGCATCTTTCTGAAAGCAAGGGACAGTTTCTGCCAGAGTTCGAGGACATCCCGCGTTCCAGTGATCTCGAGTCGATCGTCCAGCCGAAAGCGTGGACTGTCAGCGATTTTTTTCATGCGCTGCTGCTCGTTAACCGTAATGCGATACAGGCATTGGCCGATGAAGAGCAGGTGGCAGTCCAAGCCACCATCAGCGCGAATGGGACAAAACGCTCCTATCTCAGTGGGGAGCGTGCAGAAGTGATACGCTCAGGCCTGGCGTACGCAGCCAGCAGAACCCTTGCGACATACTGGGCGCTTCGCCAGGAAGGCACGCCACACCAGAGCTACTATCAAGCATTGCAGCAGGAAGGAGCCTTGGATGAGCTCGATGCGCTTGCGCAGGAACTGTACCTGATGGATATCGAACTCATCAGAAACACCAAGCTATTTCATGAGACAACAACGAAAAAACATCTTCTTGTGGCGACCGATCTCCTTATTGAGAGCGGTCAGGTCCCGAAAGCAGATCTTGACTGGCTCCGCCCCTTGCGGTGGTCAGTGCTCCATGATTATTGGTCTCTCGATCACTACCCCTTGCGTCCAGGCTTGCTGTCTGGCGGCCTGGACCAACCCTTCATCGGTCCGGGGTTCGTAGCGGATTGGAAAGGCTATTGGAGCGGCGGTTGGGAACCGCTAGCGCTATTGGGTAGAGAAAAATGAAAAAGGTTTCAGATCAGCAAAACGGGTTCACGTTCGGATCACAATCGTTATCCGGTCCCACACCTTCCATTGCAGCACTCCCGCAGTACGGATTCACATTGGGATCGCATGCAGAACTCGAGCTTCCGCAAAAGGGATTCACGTTCGGATCGCACGGTGGCGGAATCGGTGGTCCACCATCAGCCATCGCGACTGCGCCGAGGCTGGCGCCGATAAGCAGCAGCACTGCTAACAATACTATCAGTTTCATTCGACTCACCCCTACCAGTTTGTAAGTATGTGAATGTATATCGCTTAAGTACCGGGCGACAAGGTTAGGATAAAAATGACGACAGAGTTATCCGGAATGCAACTCCTGGTCAGGCATCTGGCCCCGCAACAGTTCCCGGAGCTGGAAGGTTCTGTGGCCCAGACCGAAGGAGAGGTGAACGCGCGACTCTATGCAGCCTTGCGAGCCATCATTCAAAACAGACTCGGTCGTGCTGATGAAGAACTCAATTCCCTGGTAGAGCGTCTCGATCAATCGTCCCGTTTTAGCAGAGTGATGTTTGTCGAAGGGAGAGACAAGCAGATCTTCTATATTGACAAGGACATCGAGGACTTCTTCGCGAAAGAAACAGGCGTCAGGCTGGCCATCAAAAGATTCATCAAAAAAGAGAAAGTGCAATGGCTCTGCGACTACTGGCATGAGCTTGCTGCAGTCAGGGAGCACAATCCTGCCTTGCCTGCTGGCGAGATCGTCGCGCGTACAGAGGAATATCTCCTTTCGCTCCAGTTCGAGGGTGGCAACCTCTGCTATGATGTTCCGGGAACAGCGCTTGAAGCGATCGCGACACAGGCTGTTGACATCCTCAGGGAAACGAATCGGTCTCTGATTCCATTCACACGGGACACGATGCGAAAGATTGGCATCAATATGTATTCGAAGAGTTATGGTGAAAGGCTTCGCGAGAGTCTGAAGCAGCTCGCGAGGATGATGCGATGGGGTGATGGTATCACTTTGCTACGATCCTTGCCTAAGGCTGACATGATCGACGCCAGGGTTTATGCTGGAGAGGAACTCGTTCCCTTCACTGATCTGAAGACAGCAAATATTCTCTTGCCAGCAAGCGGTTCGCTTGAACGCTTCATTCATGATCACCAATATCACATCGTCGACGCTGACAAGATGGACAGAAACATCACGTATGCACACAACCTCGCACACATTTTCTATGATCCGAGCTGGAATCTTCCATGGGAAACAAGGGAACGATTGCTGAGGGAAGAGGGTTTGCTGACGCCAGAGCGCGAGGTGAGCACGCGGCTCAGCGTCTTCTATTATCTCACCCGCCAGGTCGCGCTGCTCAGCAGAGGGCCATCACAGCCATACGCAGACTGGAATGTTGTGGAGAAACGGCGTTACAAGCGGTTCTACAAGTCGCTTCGCACAGAATGCGAGAAGAGTGAACTGGATATACCTTTTGTCGCTGCCCTCAAGGCGCTGCCCGAGCAAGCGCCTGCCTGGGAACTAGAGCCAGAGCATCATTGTGACGCCGCTGAGGTTGTAGAGCTTCAGTGAAACCCCATTTAGCAGGAAGAAGATGTTAATGTCCTCGTTCGACAGGCGTTGGGTCTTGGACTGCCGTTGTTCGCAGAGTTCTTTGTAGCGGATGACAAAGGCGTTCATCGCCGGGAGCGAGAAATTGAAGAAGAGCCGTTCGAATTCCTTGAGCAGCTGGTCGATCTCTTCGAAGTAGGCCAGTATCTTCGGAGAGCAGGCGTGGCGTTTCTTCAGCATGAACTTGTTGATGTTTTTGAAATCGTCGCCAAGCCGTTCGAGCTGCTCGAGCAGGTGATAGAGCGCGGTGTCGCTCCGGTAGGTGGTTTGTCCGCCGATGTTCACGACGCGGCGACAGAAGTCAGCGAGCTTGTCGATGTTCTTGTCCCGCAGGATCAGTTTTTCGTAGCTCAGCCGGTTATGCTGTTTCATCGCAGCGAGGGTTTCTGTCGAGTACGAGAGGAGGAAGTAGAAAATCCGGCGAAAGAGTGTCTTGAATTCCTCTTCCTGTGGTTCACTCACTTTCCTGATCTGGACCGTGTTCTTGGTCTCGTCGACGATCTCATAGCCGATGTACCCGTTCTGGATGATCTCGTGGATCTTCTCGAGCTCTTCGGGCGAGCCGTATTCCACGATGATCTCGTCATAGCCGTACTTGTAGAGCGCAGCGATCGCCTTGGTGACGATTGTGGAGAGCCCTTTGACTGAGATCTGTTTTGTCTCATAGCTCCGTCGCGGTCCTGCGTGTATGAACAGGCCGTTATGAAGCGGCTCGATCGTGAGTTCCTGGCCTTTCTTGATGCCCCATTCCTTGATCCATCGCGAAGGCAGGGAAATTGTCAGGGTGCTGGGCCCGTGCTGGACGACTCGTCGTTTCATCATACAACCTCCTTGATACAACGTTCCCGACGCATGATTCTCGCTTCGAGTTGCCGTTCGAGTTCTTCGAAGATGAGCTGCCCTGTCGGCGTGACAATAGCGTCGGTGAATGACTGCAGGCGCTTTGCTAAGAGTTTTTCCGGCTCAATCTGCTTGAGCTTGACGACCTTCCAGAAGTTTTCTTCAGTGACACGCCAGAGCAGGTCGATTTCGCGCAGGTATTTGGTGTAGTGCGATCTGAAGGGCTTCCCCAGGTAGGGGTTGTCGTGCTCGCCGATCATGGTGCAGATGGTTGCGATCGCCTGTTCGTCGTAGCCTGCAGTCTTGAGGAGTTGTGCTGCTTTCTCTGCGCCGATGCGCATGTGCGCTTCACGCGATGCAGGTTGGGAATACGCGCCTATCGCTTTTGCTTCGTGAGGCATGAAGGCCCAGCCGATATCGTGCAGCATGACTGCTGGAAGATAGCAGTCCCGGAGTTCTTCCGGAATATCTCCTGCAGCAAGCACGTGCTCGGCGTGTTTTATGCAGGTTTTGATGTGGACAAGATCCCACGCGCGCCCCTGTCGCAGCAATGGCTTGACTGTGTGCCAGAGTTGCGCTTCCCGTGTGTCCATTCGAAAGGGGTCAACTGGCGGTTCTTAAATACTTTGCGAAATATACTGTATTAATAACGATAATGGTTATGTACATACAATTGTTGAACATGTGTGAATAAAATATAAATCAGGATATCTCAGGCTGCAATATTATCCCATTCTAAAGAATGTGGATAAAAAAAGCGGGGTGATTGGAGTGGGTATAATATTGAGTTCCCGACGGCACGACGCTGATGGGGACCGGGTGGTCGTAGAACTGCTGATGAAGAACGAGGAGATGAAGCAATTGCGGGGAGAGATGAACGACGTGCATCTCTTTGCTGAACGCGTGTCCCACGTGCCCAGCAGAGTGTCCTTGCGAGGCAAGAACGAGGCAACGAAGTACTTCCTGATACCACGGCAGTTGCGCAAGGATCTCGCCATCCGCGGCAAGGTGAGCTGCCAACGCCTTGACAACGATGGTCGTTCAGTATTCGTGTATGTAGTCGAGCCTGCCAGCCAGAACATCTCAATGGTGCCGACAGTTGAAGCGTAAGTGTACGTTATCACCATCATACATGGAGAAAAGCTAATGCTGTGTGAAATTCAAACGCTATGTGCAGGCATCATTTCTAGCGGAAAAGATATCTGCGCAGAGGGGTGGCGTGCGCGTCTCTCCATGGAGCCGCTGCCCCTCTTTTAACGACGCTTACGTCCTTTTTTGCCGCCTTTCCCGCCGAGTTTTTGCTTCTTGCGTCGGCGGGAAGTATAGAATTCGTCATAGCCTGAACGCTCTTTGAGATCGATCTTCACGCCAAGCTCTTTCTCGATCTCGCGGATGTTCTCGCCGCCACGGCCGATGAGCTCAGGCACGAGATCAGCCGGCACGTAGACAGTAGCGCGGTTGCCGTTCTGCATCTCGACTTCCGCGTGCTGTGTCCAGTTCTGGAAATATTCCTTGACGCCTTTGGCGATGAACTTGTTGACAGGGCTTTTCTTTGTTGCCTGCTCTGTGACCGGAATGACAACAGTCTGCTCTCCGTAGGTGTAGAGTTCGAAGACGAGTTTTCCGCTTTCAAACTCGTGGACCTCGACAACAGGTCGTGCAAGGTCTGCTTCCGTCATTCCCGACGGGACCTTCACTGTCATCCTGATGGCGTAGACTTCGCCGATGCCACCGTCCTTGATGAAAACGACTGTGTCGACGACATGCGGGATAACCCCCAACTCGATTCTTCCCAGGAAGCGTTGGATCGCGTCGATGGTTTTCGTCGCGTGCATCACGCCGATCATACCGACTCCGGACAAGCGCATGTCCGCGAACAAGGAGAAGTCATCAGTGTTCCGCATTTCATCGAAGATTGTGTAGTCAGGTCGCGACAAGAGGAGGATGTCGTGGATCTCTTCAGCGCTGCCGTGGCTGATCGCATACTGTGTAATGTCGTCTGCGAGGATGAGGTCGCGCGGCGCTTCCACTGTCTTGATGATCTTGTCCTTTGTCGCGTAATGTTCAGCCAAGGCTTGCGCGAACGTTGACTTACCATGGCCTGGCGAACCAGCTATGAGGAGTCCTTCTGCCTGCGTGTCCAGGCGTTCGTTGAGCTTGCTGCTCAATTGGTAGTCAGCGAGGCTGAGATGTTTCACCGGGCGCACAGCCGTGATCTCGTAGCCGTCGCTGAATGGCGGCCTCGTGATGACGATGCGGTACTTGCCGACCTGGCAGATCGTGCTGCCCGGCCGTTCGATCTCGACAAAGCCGTCACGTCGCATCTGCGCTGTCTCGACGATCTGCTTTGCGTAGCGCTCGATCTCAGCGCGCGTGCTCTTCTTCTTCGTGACAGTATCGAATTTCCATGTGCCTGGCTTGCCGCGCTTGGAATGGATGAAGCAGTTCTCCTTGATGTGCACGCTCATCGTGTCAGGCGTGAAGAACTGTTCGATCTCCATCTCAGACTCTGCCACCATCTCGTGGAACTCGACCGGGATGCCTTTGGCTTCTGCCACGCTGGCTTGCACCTTGTCAGCAGTCCACAACGTTGCTTTCTCTGTGAGCGCGAGTTCGCGAATGACACTGTCAATGGCGCCTCGCTTGGCTTCCATGATCTCCCATTCGTTCGGGCGTTCGCCTTTGAAGCTCAAAGAAAGCTTCTTCTTGCCAGCAAGCACTTGCAAGGCGCCAATCTCGTCCAGGCCGAGATAGCCCTTTTCCTGGCCTTTGTTCGCCTGGTGCTCGAGCTCTGCAATGCTCGCTTCGTGGATGATCACATTCGGCGCCTTGAGCTTGCTCAATTGCTTCGAAAGCAGGCCTTCGATGAGCACGCTCGTGTCTGGCACGATAGATTTCGGCATGGAGGCACGCATTCTGGCAGGGTTTATATGATTTCTGCTAGGAATAGTTTTTTATATGACATGGCGCGCAGGCCTGATATGGCAAAGCGGAAGAAGCGATTCGACTGGCTGTTGTGGACCCCGCGTATTCTCGTGATTATCTATATCCTCTTCCTCAGCATGTTCGCCTTTGATGTGTTCGGCGAAGGCTACGGCTTTCCAGAAGTGCTCATTGGACTCTTCATGCATCTCATCCCGAGCCTGGTGCTGATTGCGCTGCTTGTTGTCGCCTGGAAATGGCCGCGTTGGGGCGGCATCGCCTTCCTCGTCCTCGGCGTGATCTTCACGATCTTCTTCAAGACCTATCAGGACCTTGTGGTGTTTCTCCTGATCTCCCTGCCAGTGTTTGTCGTGGGCGGACTCTTCCTTGCCAAATCACCAAGTTCTTAAAGTCAAGGCAGTCTCGTTCCCAGCATGCGGTGGACAGCAGTGCCGAACATATTGACCGTGACACGGCTCGTCCTCACGATTCCCATCTGCATGCTAGTATTCACTAGCCGTGAGACTGCCGCACTCATTGTCTATCTGATCGCAGTCCTGACTGATCTCGATGGGTGGGTGGCGCGCAAGACAGGGAGTGTGTCAAAACTCGGCACTGCTCTCGATCCCGTAGCAGACGGCGTTCTTTCAGGAGGTGTCCTGCTCGCTCTTGTCCTTCTTGACAGGTTCTCGCTCGTGGTTCTCTTGCTCTTCCTCTTGGCAGGACTCATCAGAGGCGCGTGCATGCTGCTCGTGTACCGGCGCAAGCAGCCATGGCCGTCAAGCCTGTTCAGCAAGTCCTCAGGCATACTCCTCTTCCTGCTCGTGCCCTGGGCGATGCTCGATCTTCCTGGGCTTTGGCCGCTTATAATCCTGACGCTGCTCGTCAATTTTGCTGTCGCGCTCAAGCGAGTCAGAGATTACGCACTGGCCAGGCGCGCGTAAGGCTTTTATACGACAGCCTTGTGGTGGCGAAAAGGTGATACAATGGAACATCGTATTGAAGAGATCGAAGCGAAGCGGATCATCGGCAAGAGCGTGGACACGAGCGTGGAGAAAGCGCCTGCAGACTGCAAGGCCTTATGGATGGACATCTGCACGGTCGATGAACAGATCGAGAAAGCCAATGAGCGCTGGTTCGGCTTGTCAGAGACGACCGGCGAGTGCGATTTCACCTATACTGCCGGCCGCGAAGTGGCTGAGGACGCTGAGGCACTGGAAGGCCTTGTCGCAAAGACCATTCCTGCAGGCAAGTACGCAGTCTATACCTATAAGGGCTTGATGTCCGGATTGGCTGCGTTCTACGGCCAGCTCATGGAAGCCATCCCGAAGGCCGGCCTGGAAGAGAACGGCACCTGGTTCGAACGCTATGACGAGCGCTTCAAGGAAGACTCTGCAGATTCGGAGATGGAGATCTGGTGCGGCGTCAAGTAAACCTTTTTAAGCCATTCCAGGCTTGTCATTTCTATGAAGCTCGAAGACATCGATCAGGCAGTTTACACCATCTGGGAGCGCATCTGGAGCCTTGCCTGGCTGCGTCCAGTCAACCAGGATGAAGAGATGAAGAAATTCCTGGCGTCTGATGATTACGAGCCGCAGTTCGAGTACAAGGAACTGGATTTTGACGCTGACGAATACGTGCAGCAATTGCAGGATCTCAAGAAGGAGTTGGCAAATACCAAAGACAAGGTCGGCATCCTTCTATTGCATAAGATCGACAAGTTGCTCGACTGGTTGGGAATGTTGAAGTCAAGAGGGAAAAAGGAATTTACCCAATACTCCCTGGAATACTATGGCAAACCAGATGAACGGCTCGTAACGAAAGCCAAAGAACTTCTCGAACTTGACGATTCAGCTGAAGAACAGCCTTTGACAGCAAAGGACGCGATACCAAAACTACAGCAGGCCGCCAAGGACATGCTGCTCGACTGGAAAGTTGTCGCGAAGAAGGAATTGGGCTCGCGCGCTGACTGCGTGATTCCAGAAAAGACCTTGTACATCCGCGAAGACGCGAAATTCTCAGAAAAGGATATCATGAAGCTGGCGGTGCACGAGCTGGGTGTGCATGCCCGTCGTGCTGAGAACGGGCGAGAGCAGCATTTCAAGTTGTTCCTGATGGGCACTGCCTTGTATGAAGCCACAGAGGAAGGGCTTGCCGGTTTTGTCGAGGAGAGCGCTGGCTTGTCGACACAACGATCAATGAAGCGCAAAGGAGCTCTTGTCGTGATTGTCGATAGCGCGTTGCAGCACGGCTTCAGGAAAATATACGATCTGATCAAGGAATACTTTCCAGCAGAGAGCGCGTTCCGACTCGTCACGAAAGCGAAGCGTGGCTTGGGCGATACAGGCATGCCTGGCGCGTTCACCAAAGACCACATCTATCTCAAAGGCCTGGAATTGGTCAAGAACGTTGACGACATCGACGCCTTGTTCATAGGACGAGTCGCTGTCGAGGACTTGGGCATGCTCAATTAGCCCCCATCTTCCACAAGGTATCGAAATATGTCTTGAAGCTTGTCGCTGCTTCTTTGCTCTGGATCAGGAAGCCTTTCGGATCCTTGGTCAAGAGGAACATGAAGCTCTTGTTCTTGTAGACAACAATGATCATGTCAGTCATGAGATACTGGGGGAGGAAGCGGACTGAGGCGTTCTTATATGTGCTCGGCTCGAGATTGTCGCGCGTCTCATGATTGGCGAGCATCTTCACCCTGATCTTCTTCTTGGCGCGCTGATTGTGATAATTATGGAAGAACGCTCGTGTCCCTTTTCCTTCTCCATAATGCGCGCCGAGCACGTAGTAGGTCTCTCCTGCCTTGAGGTCGTCGAGAATGTTGAGGAAGAATCCTTTGATCGCTTTCAGGCCGTCGTAGATGACCGCTTCAGTCTTCTGACCAGACAGCAGCCTTTCAGCCTCTAATTGCGGAAGCAACTCTTGCATATGCTGTTTCTTCACTTGTAGTTGTCGTTCTTGCGTTTCGATATATTCAATAATTCGTTTTGTTTCTAGAGCGCTATAGTATTTTGTTTTTCCTTTAAGTGCGTGGCCAGCAAGGCCTTTTTTCTCCAGTCGATCAAGGATCTTGTACACTTTGGAGGAGGATACCCCCGCTTTGGCAGCTAAAGGACCGGTCTTCGTTGCCCCAAGGCCTAACAAGGCAAGGTAGACCTTTGTCTCGCCTTCTGTGAGGCCAATTTCCTGCAAGGAGAGCTCCATAACCCCTGGGAAGCGTCGGACCTATAAAAATCTTTCTAACTACGACCCCCCAGGGTGACAATAGATAATATAAGGTGAAGAGCACTCTTGTCGCGTATGGAGAACGAGTGGGAAAAATTCTGGACAGTGGACCTCTCATTGACAATGGCGTCGATGCTAGGACACTTGTATACTGAGCACTTTCCTGCTCAGGGATTTCACAGATTCAGTGAAGCACGGATCTTTAGAACACAAGGAAACACAACTTGCTATCTGAAAAAGCAGGACAGGAAGGCCTTTGCGCAAGATGTCATCAAACGCTTCGCTCAAGACCAGAATACAATCAAGAAGTTCTGCATAGAACTCAAGGAGAAGATGGAAGAGCTTCGCACCACGGCGGCAAAATTCACCATCAATGACTACGAACACTTAAGAAAGGTATTTTTCGAATACAACATCTACCATGTCACTCCGCGTCATATCGCCGATTTTTCTGGTAAGTTCGACGATTTCAAGGAGGATCTGACCAAAGCGAGGCTTGCAGGAGAGACAATCCATCAAGAAGTAGATAAAAAAATCAAAGAGGTGCTCGGACAGCATATTGGTGTTGCGCCGGAAGAAGCAGGGAACATGATTGACGGAGAATTGGATTCCCTCAACAAGCAGAAACTCGCTGAGAGATCATCTTTCACAGCCCTTGTTATCACGCCTGATGAAACAAAAGTCCTTTGTGACGAGCCAGCGAAAGAATTGTTTGATCAAACACTAAATATCAAAGAGCGAGGCTTTGTGCAAGGCACTGTCGCGTTCAAAGGTAAAGCAAAGGGCAAGGTAAGGATCATCATGAATCCTTTTGAGCAGGATTTGGAAGAAGGAGATATTCTTGTCACAGGCATGACACGTCCAGATTTTCTTCCGCAGATGAAGAAAGCAGGTGCGATCGTGACAGACGCAGGTGGCATGCTTTGCCATGCAGCCATTGTTGCTCGAGAAATGGCGAAGCCCTGCATCATCGGGACCCAGACCGCGACGCAAGTCTTCAAAGATGGCGATCTTGTCGAAGTCGACGCAGTGAAAGGAATCATGCGCAAGCGCTAGAACAATCCTTCCAGCCATCGTTCCGCATTCAGCAGTCCCACTTGCACTTTCTGGAAGAAGCTGAAGTCGCGCGCCTCGATGATGAAGGTTTCCCGGGTTTGGTATGTGTTGCCGAGCTGGTCCTGGTAGTCGATCGTGATCGCGACCTCGTTGTCCCTGTTGTCGAGGTTCTCGCCGAGCAGTGCCAGGCTGAACTTCTGCGGCTGGAGTATTTCTTCCACGTCCCACCATTGCTCGAAATTGTCGTGGCTGATCGCGACGCGCGCCTGTTCCGGCACAGTCTCGCTCTCTTTCCTGATCATGAATTTTATTTCTCCTTGCTCGTGGAAGCCGAGGCTTGCCGGGTATTCCAGGTCGAGGATCAGCACATTCGCTTCGTCGAGGCAGTCGTAGCGCACGAGCGTGAAGGTGCTGATCTCCCGGTTTTCCGCTGTGGCCAGGAGCGTCTTTGTGCCGCCAGTATCGCAGGTTTTGGTCGCGCTGAAGCTGGCGGTCTCGCCCCGTTCCAGTTCTAAGCGCGTGCACTCGCCGTTGATGCAGCCTGTCACCAGGCTCAGCGTGACTGGCCCGATGTTCTCCAAGCTGCAGTCGATAGTGACGTCCTCGCCGACATACACTGCATCGTTGTCGACAGTGCAGCCGATGCGTGCGTAGTCGTTGTAGGGCTTCTCCTCCTCGATGTCCATGTATTCGCTGAAAAAGGTCTTGTCATAGACTGCGAAGCCCTGGCGCGCTTCGAAGCTCGTGTCTGCGAGCTCGCGGAAGCCGGCGTAGATCTTGACCGGGAACTCGTAGCGGTAGCCTTCACGCAATCCTTCTGTCTGCATGAGGAAGTAGAGTTTCTTTGTCTGCAAGGGCTTGAGCAGGATGTTGCGTTCTGTCGGGCCAAGCAGTTCGAGGTTTTCGGTTCGTGCCAGTTGCAATCGCGCGCTGACGTATTGGCGCTGGTTGTTCTTCACTGTCGCAGTAATAAGATTGTAGCTGTTCAGGTCGACGAGATCGTCGAAAGGCGTGAGTGTGACAGTGAACAGTTCCTGCTGCTGGCGTTGCTTGCCTGTGACCTCGACGTCGATGTCGAGCGATCTTGTGAGCAGGTTGGCGTCGCGTGCCAGCATGGTGAAGTCGACGCTGCTGCCGCCAGCGTCAAGGCTGTCTTTTAATTTAATGTGTGTGGCGTCGATGTAGCCGTAGGTGCCGTAGGTGACGTCGAAGGGGACCCAGCCCGTGCCTGGGAAGTAGACTTCTGCCCAGCCGTGGCCGCCCCAGGGCTCTGCGAATTCGGGCAGGTTGGTGTAGCTGACCCCGCTGACAAAGCGTGCCGGGATGCCTAGCGAGCGGAGCATGCTGATGAATAATGAGGTCATCTCGTCGCACACGCCTTCGCGTTGCGCATACACCCAGGTGCTCGGCTGGCTCGCGGTCGCCGTCAGTGTTGTCAGGTTGTATTCGATGTTGGTCGTGACCCAGTCCGCTACCTCATAGACGACTTCGAACAGGTCGTCCTTGCCTGCTGCGAGTTCCATGGCCTTGCGTTCGATGTCTCGGTTCGTGTCGATGAGCTCTCCGGGTTGGAGGAAATAGGCGATCTCGCCTGGCAGGCTGGTGATGGGAAAGGGTACCTTTTGACTGACTGGCAATGGTTCGTTGCTGGTTTCGATGATGGCGTTGAGTCCGAAGTTGAGTGTCGTGCTTCGCGGCTCGTCCCAGGCGTATTGGTACGAGTCCTCCATCAGTTCTGCATAGGGATTGGTGCCGATGTCGACGACGTCCTGGCGATACGTGTCCCTGGGGAACCAGCTCAGGTCTGCAGTGACTTCGTCGATGCGCATGCCCGCGCCTTCCGGCACGATGGTGAGCTGGTTGCCCAGCTCGAGCTTGAGCGTGAGCCTGTCGAAATCATAGAGTTCCTGGTCTGGTGCAGTGTCTGCAAGGACGCTCGGGAGCAGTAGCAATAGGAGAAGGACTGTCCACCTCATAGCCCTTTCCTCGCTTACACCCTTTTTATGTTTTATCTAGAAACTCTGATTCAGAATGGTTTCTGTTTTTTCCGTGCCAGGTCAAGGGAGGCGGCGAGCCTTTTTTTCTTTGTCTCCGGACGCTTGGCTCTCGCGATCCAGGCATAGAAGACTTTCTTTGTCGAGGGTGGGTACAAGGAAAAATTCTTCTTGGCCACAGCGTCTGTTGCAAGGGCTTTTTTCAGTTCCGGAGGCATCGTCATGTTTTTCCCTTCTGAGGAGTCTGCGATCGGCTGTTTCAGGCCTCGCTCATAGGCTCGCAGGCCGCTTGGCTGCATCCTTCCTTCTTTGATGAGCTGCTTTGCATAGCCCATCGTGTTCGTGCTCCATTTCCCTTTCGGGCCGCGTTTGACAAAAGTGCGACCATACCGATCGTCATCGATCCGTTTGAGTGTCGTGTCGATCCAGCCCCAGCAGATCGCTTCTTCCATCTGTTCGCGATGCGTGAGAAAGGGCTTGCCGGTATGGCGTTTCCACGAGATCAGGAAGACCTTTGATTCAGTGGCGTGGTGCTTGTCGAACCAGGCATGCAATTGCTTGGATGTTTTCACAGTCACAGACTTCATATGGTGTAGGCGATGGCCTGGCCTATAAAATGGTTATGTTGATGGAAAAGCATTAAATACCCGAACAATTCTGTGGAGAATGGTGATGTTCGATGGAAAACGAGACTGGTTGCTGCCCGCGTTTTGATCCCAAGCCCTGGGACGGAAAGACCTTCAAATGGAAGAACAAGCTGTTCGTGAAAGACCACATCACAGCACTGTTCCACATCCCGATCAACTTCGGCAAGGTGATCACGCGGGTCTGGACAAAAGTGAAGAAGGCGAAGGCCGAACCCAAGCAGATCCTCTGCTTGTCAGACGAGAAATCGCCCTGGGGCAGCGACCTGTACGTCGCTGTCACAAAGAAAGTGCCGGGTGGGGAGGTGGCGACGATCTCTGGAACCTTCCTCGCGAAAGTGTTCGAAGGCCCGTTCAAGGACATGAAGCAATGGATCGCAGGAATGGACACGTACGTTGCGGCGAAGAAAAAGAAAGTGAAGAAGCTCTACTTCTTCTATACAACGTGTCCGAAATGCGCCAAGTACTACGGCAAGAACTACGTGGTGTTGTTCGCGAAGGTGTAGACGGTTTCTGGCAGTCTCAGGTCAGTTGTGCGTTATCGGTCCGCCGACGTTCGGCACCGTGCCTGAAATCATAGGGTCCACTGCTTGTCCACCGATGAATGCCACTGGCTGTCCGTTCACGAAGATCCTGTCCGAGCCTTCGACGATCTCCCCGCCGTGCGCAGTCGCGTCTCCCAGTCTCGCGATAGGGAGGCCATCAAGAAGGACATTGCTATCCCCTTCCACGATCGAATCCGGGGTTCCGACCACAGCGATCGTGGCGCCCACAGTGGCTATCTGCCCGCGCGCCCATGCTGGCAGGTCCTCGGTCTTTATAGAAAGTACCTCTCCTGGTTTGGAATTAAGATAGAGATTGCCGTCCCTCTCGATAATGCCATACTCTTCATCATCTTTTTCAGGTGCGCAGCCGTCCATCCTGCTGAGGCACAGGGTCTTGGATTGTGGATCAGCAATCATCTCGCAGGCTTGGGCGTTGCAGTTAACAATGGCGACGCCCGCGAGGCAGACGTCAGGCACTGACGCTTTCAGGCAGATGCTGGGATCGTTGGCTGCCTCAGCCCGGTCCTGCTTGGTCACGCCGCCTGGATGGAGATGGTTGCAGGAAGCAGCGATCACCGTAAGAACGATGCCGAGTAGGAGATAGCTCGCCAGCCTCATAGCTGTTAAGAAAAAACGTTTCCTTTTATATTTTTACAGGTTCGTGCCACGAGTGAGCGATTCATTCCCTAAGAGCTGGGACTCCAATTCTTTCACCCGGTCTGACATCCATTTCCAGGCATCCTCGCCGAGCGGGAGTCGTCGCGGCTTTTCTTCCATCTGCGTCATCTTGTAGATGTGCTCTGCCGCTTTTCGTGGATCGCCAGGCGCACCCTTTGTTGCAAAGCCTTGCAGGAATGCGCGCGTGCCACCAGCGCTGTTCTTGTAATGGTCTGTTTCCGGCGCTTCGACGACATTGCCGCCGCCAGCGAATTTCGTGTTGAAAGCGCCAGGCTCGATCGCTGTGACTGCAACATTGTATTCTGCGAGCTCGCCGCCCAAGGCGTCAGTGATGGCTTCGACTGCGTGCTTGCTTGCGCAGTAGATGCCAAAGCCCGGCATGCTGAACAATCCTGCGACGCTTGAGAAGTTGATGATGTGGCCGCTCTTCTGTTCGCGGAAGGCGGGCAGGAAGGCTTGCGTGACGCGCAGCACGCCTTTGACATTGACGTCGAACAGCTTGTCGACCTGTTCCATGGGTGTTTCTTCGATCGCGCCGACCGCGCCGATGCCAGCATTGTTGACCAGGATGTCGATCTTGCCTGCTTGTTTGGCAGCTGTCGCGATGCTTGCGTCATCAGTCACATCCAGCTGCAAGGCTGTAACCTGCTCTGGATATTTCTTCGTCAGGTCTGCAATCGCATCCACCTTTCTTGCGGTCGCGATGACTTTGTCGCCGTTTTCTGCCGCAACTTCGACGAGATGCCTGCCAAAACCGCTGCTTGCTCCTGTAATCAGCCATGTTTTCATAATATCACCAAATAACGCGAGAAATGGATTGTATAAATACTTGATGTTGAACGCCGCGGGTGGGATTTGAACCCACGATCCCAAAGGGACAGGATCTTTACGGTATTGCCGGTACTCTGAAGCACCAGGGTACTTAGCAATCCTGCGCAATACCAGACTATGCGACCGCGGCATAGCGAAAAGGGTTTGCCGTATGACGAGGGCGCGACCGTCAAGCTTGCTTGACGCGTATGCGACCGCGGCATAGATATGCGCAGATAGGCGAGACCCGAGACGTGTTTTTAAAGCTTATGGCCTTCGAAACAGTGTCACGAGGAAGAAGAGTGTGTTGGTGAGCACGATCGTCGCGCTTGGCGCAAGATCGAAGATGGCTGCAAGGGTGATTCCGAGGATGCTACTCACGAGCCCGATGAACGCGCCGATGAGGATTGTCATCTTGAAACCTTTTCCAAGGTTGAGGGCGGCGCTGGCAGGGATGATGAGGAAGGCAGTCACGAGCAGGATGCCGACGACGCGTGTTGCGAGGACGACAGTCACTGCTGTCAGGACCAGCAGGAGTGTGTCGAGCGCGTTGACTGGCAGGCCGCTGATCTTCGCGCTTTCCTCGTCAAGGCAGAGGGCTTGGAGTTCTCGATAGGTGAGCGCCGTTATTCCCAGGACGAGCAGCACGAGGATGCTGCTCAGCACAAGATCAGTGGTGCTGATCGCCAAGATGTTGCCGAACAGGTAGCTGAAGAGGTCAACGTTGATCCGGTTGCTCATGCTGACGAAGAGGAGGCCGATGGCGAAGATGCTCGTATAGGTGATGCCGATCGTGGCATCTCCCTTGATGCCGCGCCGCGTCAATTGCTGGATTGCCAATGCGCCGATTATTGTCACTGCCAAGGTGACAGGAAGCGGCATCCAGCCTGTCAAGAATGCAAGTGCGATTCCTGTGAAGCTGACATGGGCCAGGCCTTCCCCGATCAGGGCGTAGCGCCTCAGGATGAGGAAGATGCCGAGGATCGAGCAGGCGATGGCGACGAGCGAGCCTGTCACGAGCGCGCGCTGCATGAAGCCGTAGGTGAAGAGTTCGATCATCGCTTGCCTCGCTTCTTATGTGAGTGCCCTGGTGCGTGGTCGAGCATGTGCCACTCGCCGTAGTCGCACGAGCAGAATTCCTCGTGGCTTTGGTGGTAGGTGACATGTCGGTCAATACAAGCCACCTTTGTCACGTGCTTGCTGATGCGTGTCAGGTCGTGCGTCACGATGATGATTGTCACACCTTCATCGTTGAGTTGCTTGAGAAGGGTGTAGAATTGCAGCTGGTGCGCCTGATCAACGCCGGCTGTCGGCTCGTCGAGCACCAGGAGTTCAGGATTGGTGATGAGGGCGCGGGCGATCATGACGCGTTGCTGCTGGCCGCCGCTAAGCTTGCCGATGCGTCGCTTGGCGTAGGCCTGCATGTCGACGCGGCGCAACGCGTCCTTGACACGTTTCTTGTCAACACGCAGTCGTGGCCAACGCGCCTCTGCAAGCAGCCCGAGACCGACAACTTCCTCAACTGTTGCAGGGAAGGTAGAATCAATGCTCGTCGCTTTCTGCGGCACGTAGCCTGCGCGTCCCCAGTCGGCAAAGTGCTTGATCGGCTTGCCAAACAGCGCGATCTTGCCTTGCTGCACTGGGAGTAGCCCGAGGCCGAGCCGCACAAGCGTGCTCTTCCCGCTGCCGTTCGGACCGATGAAAGCCACGAAGTCGCCGGCATAGACCGTGAAGCTCGCCTTCTCTATCACCGGCTGCTCGCGGTACGCGAAGGAGACCCCAGCGTAGCTAAGCACAGAGTCCTTCTTCGAGCGCGTCGAGGTTTTCATACATCACGTCGATAAAGGTCATTCCTTTATCAATCTGCTCCTGGGTTAAGACAGGAGTTGGGTTGAGCAGCAGCACCTTGGCTCCTGCCTCGTCTGCGAGGGTTTCTGCCACTTTCGGGCTCACCAGCTCTTCTGCGTAGACCACAGCGATGCCCTCTTCCCGGATCTCCTCGACCAGCTCTGCCAGCTCTTGCGGCGTGGGCTCATCCTCAGGCGATATGCCGAAAATGGCGTGCTGCTCGAAGCCGTAGTTCCGCGCCAGGTAGCCGAAAGCGTCGTGGTTCACGACGATCTCGTCGTCGCAGCCTTCAAGCCGGGCTGTGTAGGATTGATCGAGCAGTGCGAGTTTTTGCGCATAGGCAGCTGCGTTCTGCTCGTAGCGTGTTGCCATGCTTGGATCTGCTTCGGAAAGCGTCGCGACAAGGGTGTCAAGGAAGCGCGCATCAGCCGCGAAGTCCAGCCAGACGTGCGGGTCAATCGCGTGGTGGTGGTCATCGTGACCATTCTCTTCATCGTGATCACCGTGCCCGTGATCATGACCTGTTTCCGGCTCCTCAGCAAGCGGTTCCACATTGGTGCCACTTGCATCCTTGAAGAAGTGCTCATCAGCTTCGAATTCAAAAGGCATATGTTCTGTGAAAAAGACATAATTTCCTTTTTGCTCGATTCGTACTGTGAATGAGCTGATGTCGACATTCTCATCAAAGCTGAGGTGGTACGCCATATCACCTGGCACAAGCGCACTCCCAGGAGTTTTTTCTTCCGCACTTGAATCAGTCAGAAGCTCTTCTGCCGTCTCCTCAACGTGTTCAATGCCATGAGCATCAGTATCATCTGTCTCAAGAATGACCATTTTCATGGCAGGATCAGCATACTCGCCATCGACTTTTGCAAAGGTCCAGGTATAGTCGCCTGCATCCAGTGCGAAGAGTCCTGCCCATTCGAAGGCATGACCTGCGTCTCCATGATTGTCTTCGTCAGCGTGCTCGCCTTCCTCCTCATGCTCATCCCCATCTTCGTCGTGACCCTCTTCATGCTCATCGTCCTCATTCTCGATCAGCTCCGCGTCGTCCGCAAGATAGAGTACCTGTGGCTGTGAAGAAAGCGATTCCAGCATGTCCTCAGCCCATGGCTCGAACTCAGCGCCGACGAGCAGGATCAGGTCTGCCTGTTCCATCAGGATGATGTCGTTGGCAGAGGGTTGCCAGGTATGCGGTTCAGCGCCTGCTGGCAAGAGCGGCGTGACGCTCGCCTGGTCGCCTGCAACTGCTGTGGCAAATTCTGCCAAGGGATGGATGCTCGTGACAATGACAAGTTCATCCGCAGTTGGTGCGCTCGTGGCGCAGGCGCTCACAACAAGCAGCGCCAGTATCAGTGGGATTAAGAGACGCATAGGTATCACCTCGCCAAGCGAAAAAGTTATTAATTTAAATTGCTTTTCTTAATAACAAACCAGGAAAAAAAGGGAGTGAATTAATAATGACGAAACATAAAATCATGAGTCTCAGCGTCGAGGAAAACGATTACTCGACATACGAAACAGCTCGGCAACAGCAAGGTTTGGAACGCAGCGAGTTCTGGCGCAAGGCGATGGACCATTATCTCGGCGAATTAGCCAAGGCAGAACCGTTAAAGGGTCGTGCACGGGGCGCATTGTTCATTGTCCACGACGAGGAGAAGGACGATGTCCTGCATGAGCTCAAGCACAGCCATCTCGTGACGACGCAGTTGCACACCCATTTCTCCAAGAGCGAAGAATGCCTTGAGGTATTGATTGTCGATGGCCCGGGAAGACGCATTGACAAGATCCTCAAGCAGCTCCAGCGAAGTCGGAGCGTGCGCTATGTGCAGTTTGTGCGAACATGAGAACTCGTGCTCAAGCATTCAGTAGATTCCCACGACTGGTGTCGCGAGCTTCGGCATCCGGTAGAAGTGCGGCATTTTCTCTGTGAGGATGCTGCTGAACCGTTCGCAGAGCGCTTCTGCTTCTGGCGCTGGCCGGTGATCGTCCAGTGAGATGCCATAGCACTCCCGGCCTTGCATCACGCCCCGTATCGTGTCAGCAGTGTCGCTGGCAAGCGTTACCAGTTGATCGAGTGCGTGGTAGTATGATTTGAAACGCGTCTTGGCGCGTCCGCGCATCATTGCCAATTGTCCGACAGATTCCAGGGCGTCCTCGACAAAGCGAGCATTCGCTTTGACTTCTTGCCAGACAGAATGTTCAAGGGTCTCGACCAAAGGGCCCTTCATTGCGTCTGTGAATGCAGCGACAAGGGGTTCGAGATGCGCATAGAATTCTGCTCCATCTGCTTGTGCGACATAGGCAGTTGCGACGCGGCTGGCTGCTGCTTCTTGTCGTGGTCGCCAGCCTTTGAGCCAGGGCCCTCGATGGGCAAGGTAGCTGTATGCTGTGTGGACTTCCGGAGCTGCGCCGAGCCCCCACATGAAACGATCGTAATATCGCGTGCGCGCTGCTGCTAACGATTGGGTGTAGAGGACATTGTCGTCTTCGATCGCTTGCTCCATCGCCACCATATCGAAATATCCGTGGTTGTCCTTGATCCTGTCGAAGATCACCGGGTCGATAATGAGTCGTTGCTGCATGATGTTGTCTCGTCGCTCCCTGCCAAGCTGTCGCATCGCGAGTTCTGCCTCAACCAGCGGTTCGCCCCGCTGTGCAGCCAGGCCGCAGGCTTCCATCATGTTCCAGGTTCGATCATCGACCTCATAGAAGAGTTGGTAGGCAAGGAGTGCGTGCACCAGGTCTTTGGTGATTGCCATGCTGGTCGTGACCACGTCGCCAGTTGTCCAGCCAAGCCTGAACTCGGTCTTCCTTCCTGCACCTTGCACCAGGAGCGTGGGCTGGCCACGGTCGCCTTGGTGCACGTGTTCCTCGCCCAGGATGAGTGTGGTAACCATTTCCGAGTGGAGAACTCAAGAGTAGTTTTTAACGTTTCCGCCGTTCTCGGAGCGCTTCGCGCATATTGCGGAGCTCGAAGTACTGATTGGGCGCATAGCGCGCAGTTGGCCTGTGCCGCCCGAAGTTGTCAGCCTTTTTCAGCGCTGGCGCCCGCACGCCTTTGACAAGAGCGTCTGCAATTGAGAGCTCGATAACCATCTCAGTCTTGGGCGCTTGCCCCGAATATTCTGGGCCGTAGAAGCGATGCGGGACCATGATGCCGAACTGGTAGCCGTCATGTTCTGAAAATCTTCCGTCGATGACTTCGTGCCGCCAGGCATTGCTGATGGCGTGCCGCGCAGTCGGATACCCTTGCGCAGTGTAGGGCGCGAGCAGCACTGCGTGCGTGGCCTGGTCTGTCAATGCGCGCAGAGCGGCAGGGCTGTGATGTTCAGGCGTGAAGCTGTAGAGGGCGATCGATTCGTCAGACACGGTTGCGAGGACATGCAATCCTGCAGGCAAGCGGGCTCTGATGCGCTGCTTGGCCGGACCTGTCGTGCCGTCGATGTGGTGCTTGCGTTGTTTGATGGCAAACACACCTGGGCCAGCTTCTGTCACCTGCTCAGGCGCTTTGTCCAAGAGGTAGGCAGCTGCTTTGTCTGCGTCCCAGCGCCACCAGATGGAGCCAAGAGTCTCTCCAAAGTCGAGTCCTAACGCCTTGCCGTACTTGAACAGCCAGCGCTCTTCCTTCGAATTCATATGAAGGTTCGAACACCAAGCCCTTTATAAATATATCTATTTGTAACTACTAATTGGTGGTTTAAATCAATGTTTTGTGAGCAAAGCCTTAAATTCTTCCCCACCATTCCTGAGCGTATGGCATGGATTATCGATGCAGGTCCGCATCCTGACGCGACAAGTGCCCATAATCAATGGATCGAACTCATCTACGAGCAAGAAGTCTACCGCTTACGGCGTCACATCTCACCGCACAGGCAAGGATACATCCATGCAGCGCGCTTCTCTCGGATGCCTCGTTCGTTCGAATCCCACTATTGGCACTCAATGCAGGCAGTTCCTGCAGTGCACAACGCAATCACCCAGGGGCGTGAGTGGTTTTTCGCAGGGCTCCGCGATGGTAAGCGCGATCCATTCATCAGGATCTTCGGTCTTGAGGACTTCCTAGAGCAAATCCCCAGCCAGTGCTCCTTGATCCCTGGCGGCAGCTACATGAAAGGCGCAGGTGTTGTCGACGCTCGCATGCCGGTCTTCGGACCCAATCAAAGCTAGGCCCTTTTTTTATTGTGATTATCTTTCCATATAGAAAAAAATAAAAGTGTTCAAATACTAACGTCAGCATTATGTACAGCAAGGTACCTCGAAGGCGGATGACTTCGATACGCGTCCTGCGCAGGCGGCAACGACTGGAAGCAGAGATCAATGAAGCTGCGTGTCAGCGCTACCTTCACGTCCGCACAGCACTGGACAATGGCGAGACAATCACCCTGGATTACCGCGATACCGTGTTCGGGCGGAAGATCGAGGCTGGCGTGGTTCGTCGCCTGACCGCGCCGCGCGGTCCGCGGATGCGCGGCCTGGATTTTAGTGTGCAGCTTGGCGAAGACACGATTACATATGGCCCGCCCGGCTTCTTCGGGTATGAGTATACTGTCGTGCAGCTACCAGATACTGTTAAAAAGGTCGCGTGATTTCTCCCAACAGGGTGATGGTGGTGAAGCGGTTCCTTATTGCGCTCATACTTCTGTGCTTGGTTCCGGGCTGTTTCGACTTTCTCCTGGATGACGAGGAAGTGACTGCCGCTGTCAAGACCGGCGATCCCGAGAACTGCAAGCTCCTGGCAGAGGTGCGCGACGATGGTTCGTACAATTACTGGCGCACCTGGAAGTGCATGCGCAGGATGGCAGAAGCAGAGAAGAACGTCGAGATCTGCCACATGATCGAGCAGGAATCGACAAGCGAGCTGTGTTACTATGACGTGGCTGCCGCGACCGGCGACCGGAGCGTGTGCGAGCATCTTGAGGACAAGGATGGCTGCCTCATCAAGATCGCGTCGTTCGATTATAATGTGCACACGTGTTATGATATCGAGGATGACAACGTCCAGGTGGATTGCATCACCATGGTGGCGAAGGAGACTGGCGAAGAGACATTGTGCGAAGACATGACTGGTTTCGACAAGACCAACTGCATCACTGGCGTGGCGATGGAGCACGGCGAGGAGAAGTGTTACGAGCTCATGTCCGGCGAAGAAAAAGATTATGTGCATTGCGTCTATCTGTCAGCCGAGACCCTTGAAGAGTGCCAGGACCTCCCAAGCAGTGAAGAGTATGACGAAGAATGGGATACCTGCGTGCGGCGCGTTGCACAAGAAAAACTGGAAGCGACAACCTGCATGGAGATCAACGATGATTACGAACGGAAAAGCTGCGTCGGCCGGGTCGCGCAAGAATCACGGAATCCGGATGCCTGTGAGCGACTAGGCGGCGCTGAGCGTGACGACTGCTTCTATTACTACGTGAACTATCGCGGCGAGGAGCACGACGTGTGCGACAGGATCACTGGGTACGAAAAGCGAGAGGAGTGCAAAAACATTCCACAGAACTAGTGCACCCACTCTGTTGCCGGGTTGGTGATATGCGGCTCTTGGAAGCCAAGCTTCGTAGCACGTTCCTTCTGCCGTTTTTCCTCGAGAAGTCTTTCGAGTTTTTTGAGACCGCCAAGATTAGTGACTTTGTCACCTCTATCACGAAGGATGACGCATGGTCGATAGTCGTCCCAGCCGAACGCCCTCATGGCGCTGACACTTGCCTTGAACTGTGCACTTGTCGCTGCGCCAAGCTCTTCGACACGATGGTGGATTCTGCTATCCCAACCATGCAGAACGCGCTGCGATCCCCCAAGGACTTCCAGGTCAGACAGTTCTTCACCCACCCCGCTGGGCTCGCAATTGACTTTCCCAGCGCCGCCAGCCGCGTTCATCCTGAATTTCGGCAGGGTCGTCCCTCGAGTGCCTTGAACAAGTCGCATCAGCAGTTGTCCTTGCTGTAGTGGCGTGATCAGGTGCGAGATGCCGCTTTCATTGTGACATTGGAAGAGGTAATAGGGATCGACGCCGGCATTGAAGAGCCCCTTGAAGAGCTGTGTCAGTGTCGCGGGATCGTCATTGACATGCCTGAGCAGCACTGTCTGGTTCCGCAATCGGAAGCCACGACTGGTAATGCGATAAGCAGCAGCTGCAAACTCCTCGGTTATCTCATGCGGATGATTCGCGTGTGTGACAAAGTAAACTGTCTTCTCGCCGCTTTTTTGCACAATAGTATCGAGCACTTGGTCTGTGACACCCATTGGCAACGTCACTGGCAGTCTTGTCGCGATGCGAAGCGTTTCGATGTGATCGATGCGGCTCAACTGCTCAAGGACATAGCCAAGACGCGACCCGGCATTCAAGGCATCGCCGCCGGTGACGAGCACCTCTTCGATGTTCGGATTGTCCCTGATATAGGCGAGCCCGAGTTCTATATCGCGGTTCGAAATATCTTTTGCAGCGTCGAGGCTGTTGCCGCGCTGGCAATGCTTGCATCGAACCGGGCAACTCTCATTGTTCGCAACGAAGAACGCGACACGGTCCCAGTAGCGTTGATAGACCGCGCCGATGCTCCGGCTTTCTTCTGCCATGGCGCCGTGGTGGCCTGCATCAGGGAAGTGGAAGTCTGCCGGGGTTGGCACTGCCTGCAGGAAGATCGGGTCTATTCCCTCAACTGCTTGTCCGTTATACTCTGGCGCAAAAGGATTTGCAGCCATCAAACGAAGGTAATACGGAGTGGCCCTGAAAGCCTGTCGTCCTTCAGTAATATGCCGTTCGATTGTCTGGCCGATAGCCGCTGCCTGGTGATCGGTGAGCTCTATGATCTGCCGCAGTCTGCCGACAACGCCTGGCACGTTTGTAGTGCGTGTCGCCACCAGCATGTTGTCCTGCTGATACTTCAGCGTATGCCATGCCTCGCCAACACCCCTATAGAGCGGTATTTCTTCAACAGGGCGAGGCTGATAGACTCTAGCCCTCATTACTATAAGAGGAATCGCAGGGGGTATATAAAGTTTTGTCCACCTGTTTATCGTGGAGGAGTATATAAATGAATGTTCACGTGTGTGGTGACCGAAAATCATTAATATTCAGCAGTCTCAGAGCCTGTCGAGGTGTGTGGGATGGAATGCAAGATTTGTGAGAACGCTTTTCACGAAAGCCCGGATAGGGTCTTGTCATGCGCGCATCAGGGCATGGTGCACCTGGGATGTTGCACCGGCAATTGCTCGCAGCATGGCGCGCCATGCGATCACGCGATGGCTCTCTATCGGCGCTTGAAAAAGATCAAGAAAAAGTGAAAGTGTTTAACGCTTCTTTCGCTTCTTAGTAGTTTTCTTCTTCGTCGGCTTTCGCTTGACAGCCTTGCGTTTCGGCGCTGTTGTCATCACTGGCGTCGGCGCAGGTTTTGTCTCGCACATGTCAGTGCAGCGACACTTCATGCCGCCCCAGACGCTGAGGATGATGAAGAGCATCGAGAGCCCGACAACCCAGTTCGTTGCAGTGTCCCCGCCCCAGTTCGGCCAGACCACAAAGGCAAAGGTCAGTAGCGCTAAGATCGTTACGAACACATTCGCACATGCCATGCTATCACCTCACTGCTTCCCGAAGAACGAGGATTAAAAAGGTTTCGGCTATACTTGCTGGATGTCGCCGCTGCCGGCAACGCTCTGGCTGACATGCGGCGTCCCCTTGTAGCGGATGTCGCCGCTGCCAGCAATGTTCACGTCGAGTTCGCGCTCCACAGTGAGCTCTGCGTCGCCGCTGCCAGCGATGTCCACGTCTGTTGTTTCGGTTTCGAGCGAGAAGGCGTGGATGTCCCCGCTGCCAGCGATGTTGATCTCGTGGTGTTTCGCTGTGCCGCTGAGATAGGCGTCGCCACTTCCCGCTATTTCAGTTTCTAATCGCGTGACGTTCACGTCGAGGTAGGCGGTGCCGCTCCCTGCTATCTCGACGCTGAGTTCGTCAGCAGTGAGTTCTTCGCCTTTCACTGTGCCGCTGCCAGCGATGCTGAAGCCTTCCACTTCCGGCATGGTGACGTAGACTGTCAGGCCTGAGCTTTTCCTGATGCAGCCGATCCGTTTCGGATGAATCTCGAGCGTGTCGCCGCGCACCCGTGTCTCGTACAGGCCAAGGAGATTGTCGTCGGTCTCGATCACGACGCTGTAATTCTCGCCCTGCGTGATGAGCAGGTCGCCGCTGCCTGCGAGCTCGACTTCAGTGAAGTCTTGATGGTCGCGTGTTTCCTGGGCGAGATTGCCGCTGCCTGCTTCGCAGAACAGGAATTGCGCGGCAACGCCGAGGCCGGCAACAAGGATGAGCACAAGGAGAATGATGATGATCGTTAAGAGAACGCCGTGGCTTTTTCGTGGAGGAGGTACAGGCGTAGCATGTGCCTTCTCAGCTTTTCTTGCTGTGCTTTTTGTTTTTTCCTTTTTCGTCTTGTCCTTCTCCTTTGGTGTCTGGTTCGGATTCTTCGGGATGACGATCCAGCACACGATGTAGGCGATGAGGCCGAAGCCATGCATGAAGACCAGGAGCACTGCAGCGAGGCGGACCCAGACCGGGTCCCAATCGAAGTACTCTGCGATGCCGCCGCACACGCCGGCGATCATCTTGTCCTGTTGCGAACGATACAGTCGTTTCTTGGGCATGGTTTCACCTCAACGTCCTGCCATTTATAACTGGTCAGGAGGATTCCTCTATGCTGCGTATGCTTCTAGGCTCATCACAAAATCAAACCAGTCTTCTTCCATCGTCATGCACCTCGTACAATGCTGCCATGGTCCAGAGCAGCAACACTTTCTTTTCCTCGTCTGTCATGGTTACACCAGCAAGTCCTGCATTGCTAGTCGAAGCTTGAGGTACAGGCTTCGTTTCTGCTCGTTGTCGAGTTCGTTGTGTTCCAACTCGGCCACCAGGTGTTCGAATGCATATTCTATGTTGTCCATCTCTACCACCAAGCGTCTGGTTGTGGGTGGATTATTTAAACGATCAGAAGGTGCGATATGGAGGATTCCTCCATGATGTTGATAAACACTTATTAAGACAAGCGCGTTGGTGATAGGCATATGGGCTTTAACGAGGCACTCCTGGCGTACCGTTTTCCTGCTGAGATCATCTATACACTGATCGTTGTCGTGTCGTGCAGCATTGTCGCGTACAAGGCGAACGCGTTCTATCGTTTGAGCCATCACGAAGGGCTTCGCCATTTCCGGAACACGTTCGTGTACTTCGGCCTGGCGTATCTTGTGCGGTACGTGGAGTACGTCGTGCTGGGCGATGTCGCTTCGTGGATGCACATTCCCTTTGGCTTCCTGATGAGCATCGCAGGGTTTTCACTGATTCGTTCGATGGAGTGGAAGTGCGTGTCTCGTCCCTGGTGGTTGTTGACGTATGCGATTGCAGTGCTGATACCGGTGCTTGACCTTATCGTTGGCATACCATACTTCCTGTTCCTGTCGCAGATCGCTTTGTTCACCTACGGGGTGATCCTGGCAAAGCAGCGGTACCAGCCAAACGCGCGTGGCGTGCGCCAGGTGCACCTGATCGTGATGGTGCTGTTCCTGCTTGGCTGGATCGTGAACTTCATCGGGCAGATGCTGTACAATACCTATCCAGTCATCGTCCTGTACGTGTACGTGATCACGTCTGCGATCTTCGTGCTGTTTGTGTTTGCTATCATGAGGGTGCATCGTGGGAAAGCGTGAACGCCTTGAAGTGATCTTTGACATTTTATGCGCGGTGCGCGATGCCGGCAATTCCTTGGGACCGACACGCTTGCTGTATGCTTCGAATCTTTCTCCGAAGATGTTCAAGGAGTACACCGAAGAGATGGTGGTGAAAGGCTTTCTTGCCGAAGACGAAGTTGTGGTGAAGAAGCGCGCGAAGAAACAATTCCAGCTGACGACCAAAGGCTTCCAGTTCCTGGAGAAATATCAGGAGATAATTTCTGTCATCGAAGAGTTCGGGTTATGATCATCGCACGAACGGGATGAAGGTGTGGAGCCTGCCTTCAGCCGGGTTCCCATATAACAATCAATTTTTTAAACACATGTTCATTTTATTGAACAATGAAAGCGTTTTTCGACGAGCCACGGCGCGAGTTCGGGGTGCGGGAGATCGCGAAGATTTGGAAGTTGGCACCAGCCACCGCATCACAACGCCTCCGAGAGCTTGAGCGGGAAGAATTGCTCACGCGTCGCATCTTCAGGAAGACACATCTCTATCGCGCAGCAGATAACGACGCCTTCCGCCTGGCCAAGCGCCACGACCTCATCAAGCGGCTCCACGCGCAACTCCTGCCGGCGCTGAATAAGGCATTCTGGCAGCCGACGGTGGTGCTTTTCGGAAGTGCCGCTGTCGGTAGGGACACCGACGAGATCGACCTCCTGGTGCTCACCGAAGAACCAGGGCCGTTGGCGACAACACCCTATGAGAAGACGATCAAGCGCACCATTGACCTCTTCGTGCACCGGACACTGTCCGATCTCAGCAACGAACAGCTTATCTATAACGTCCTCAACGGCATTACCATCCAAGGCGATGCTGGATGGATCTCGGAGAGTGTCAGGATAAGGTCAAGGAAATCCCGCCGAACAGGGAACGCGCGAAAAGTCTCGCAGCACTCAGCGACGCGAAAGAACAAGAAGTCGTGAAGGCGAAGCTGACGACGCAGAACATTTCCGTGTATGTTTCTCTGATGTACGAGGCTGTTCACGAAGCGTTGAGCGCCTTGCTCTATAACAAAGGATTCAAGGTGGAAAACCATGTCTGCCTCGGCATCCTGCTGGAACAGCTGGATCCTGCATTCCGGCGAGAACAATTCGAGCGCTACCGGAAAGCCAGGAACAGGATTAACTACTACGGGCATCGGATGTCGCTGGAACGAGGACGCGCCTTCATCAAAGATATGCAGCAATTGAAAGCTATCTCACAAATGGAATGAAGGTGTGAAGCCTTCCCTTAATCACGTTCTCATACCTAATCTCAAGCGTGAAATAATCCCACCCATACCTGTTCGCGAACGGGCCCTGATCAGTGCATTGAGTGTTGAAGCGACAAAGAATATCAAAGGCTTTGGTTTCATTCGCACGCCACACCTCACTGCGTTCCAGCACGCAATGATCGACTGCGATCGATTCGAGCGTCACAGCAGAGCCAACATTCGTCACATTCAGATACACATGCCCTTCTTCCAGCACCGGATCCCACTGCAATCGCCAATCATCGCACACAAAGCGATCATCAAACTCACAAATGCGGTCGGTGACAGGCGGCGGGCATTCGGGCGCTTGTGAGCAGGCGGTGATGAGAATAAGAGCAAGGGCGAGCAGGGCGAGGCGCATGGGGAGGGCTAAGACGAGCACGTTTAAATGGGTTGTGGAGAAACGAGCGCAGAGTTCATTTGACAGGTGTTATGTGCAATTTTTGTTAAAATAAACCTGTTAGTATTTTTTATTTTTTAAATCTAACAACGTGCAACTTCACTTTTTTTAATAAGTAATATGCCGAAAGTGTTGTTGCAAAATATGAGAGAATCATAAAAATTATACTCAATACAATCACGCTAATTAGGAAGGGCGGCCAATTCGTTGCATCGTATAAAGCATTCAAAACCAATATCCTAACGCTATTTGCATCAGGAATAGGATTAAATGATAATAAAATTGTTGCAACTATACCAACAATAACTCGTAAACTATATATGTCAAAAAAGAAACATTGAGGACACCACGCATTATTGTGCGGACGATCTACTGTTTTTTTACAAGTTCGGCAAACCCCCATACCTATTGGTATGTTCATAATATTTATAAAATTTCATATTTGTTATAACAAAAATTCGCCCTTCAGTCGGTCGTCTTGCAGACTCCACACATAACAGGACTTAAAACAGAAAAATTGCGATTTTTCCAGACTCGCTACGCGAGCCTGTTTAAGAAATCTTGATTGTATAACCCACTGCTTTTAGATCTTTAATTATTGACATACCAATCTCTTCAATATTGGTGGTTACTTTTTTATAAATAACACCTGATATATCCGTTGGTAGCTCCACACCTTCTTTGTAAATGCAACAAACACGAGATCTTCCAAGCTTGCCAACAAAATAACCGAATTCAAAAATAACGTTTTGCCTGGCTCTCTGCCTCTTTTTTACATCACTTCCTTCTGTTTCTTGAGAAACAGGATAACCAACATCATCAGGAGTTAGTAAGATTAAGGCGTAACCGACTTCACTATTATTTTCAAATTTCTCGATAATTGTCTGGCCTTTGTCAGGTTGCCTATGCAACACAATAGGTTCTAAGCCAATATCCTTCAAGAAAATCTCAACTTCCTGCTTCAAGTTCTCATCATGACCATGCACAATAAAAACTTTGTTACTCAGTTGATCTCCGTGCTCTTTTTCAGAAGCCCCATTAACTGCTTCTTTGCTATTTCCCGCAGTTTCTGGAATCGAATCCTTGTTAAGTTCAACTTCTTCTAGCCAAGCTTTAAGATGTTGCTCTTTTCGACCAAGACTCTCATTATAATCATCTTGTTTTTCTTGAGGAGTTCTTTCTCTACCTCCAATTGCAAAGACCAAGCCAGTATACGACTTTATCTTTTGCTGAGAATCTGAGAATGCGGCCCTAGCAAAGTTCCGAATGCGAGTATCCAGAGCAGATTTTCCTGTTCGTCCTTGCTCATACGATAAGCTCATAAGTCTTTCATTTTCGGCTAAGAACTCCTTTAATTTGGCTTCGGCTTTGTCAGTCGATATATTAAGGGTCATATCTAGTGGAAAAGATGTGCAATATTTAAATAATGTCCCTCTCAGTCTTAATTCTAGGGTCACTTTGCTCCTTTGAGTATTTTTGTGTGTCCTTGCGTCACACGCGCCTCCTTGACAGTCGGAGACCTCTCTAGCAGTCGGCTCTTCTAACAACTGGTTATATAGGGTAGAATTCTTTATAAGTATTCTGAGGACGAAATTATTTTAAAACTTAGTACGATTACCACATTCGGGGGGATGATCATGAAAGCTATTGTTGGATTGTGTATTTTACTTCTTTTGCTAGCTGCCTGCGATCAAGGTACTGGGAACGCTATTAAAATTAAAAGCCCGATACAGAAATGTAAACAAGTAGAAGTCCCGTACGATGCAATTATTGAAGAAAAAATACCTATCAAATACGAAGTCATGAATGCCTATACAGAAAACTTTCTGGATGGATTTGATGTGTGGACTGCTGGAAGAGTGCTTGTTCGAAACGTAGATTCTGAGAGCGGTCAATTCACTGTTGAGCAGACTTTCACCACTCTAAAAGACGGTTCGAGAGCTTTGCGATCAAGTCATTACATTATGCCTGGAGAGACTGTAGAGTTCAGATCGGATTATGATATTGATATGGGAGAGGATGTTAGCTTGACATACAAAGTGATTGAACCGAAGAAAACGGTCACTAAGACGGTAACGAAATATCGCACTGAAGAGCAATGCGATTAGAATGCATCAGAGATATATAGCTGTTCTTAATGTATTTTTATATTTTTTTCCATCTTAATCGATTATACAATTCTCTATATTCTTTTATCATATCGAGGATCTGTTTTGATACCAAACATCATTATTGCAAGGCCACCAAAGAAAAGAGTTCCAATTATCCACAAAGGAGCCCCTGGAACAGTATACAACGCGACCACCCCACCCGCTGCGAGAGCGATTCCGAAGTTTTCATAGACTCTTGCAAGAACTTCCCTATGCTCTTCACTACCACCACGTTTAACATCTCTCCATCGAAGGTAAAAACCAAGAATAAATAGTACAAAGCCTGACCAAAGAAAAATATCAAACCACCAACAAAATACCTCAGGTATTTTATAAATTATTAACAAGATCAATAAACCTGCAATCTGAACTAACAACGCCCCATAGTCTCTAATAAAATTCATTTTTTTCTTCTGCGTGTCTTTTTACGACCTTTCTTCCGATAAAAGATTGGTGCAAACATATCACTTGCAGAATCGTCCGCGCCATACACCCATAACCAAGCTTTGACTTTTCGTCCTTCAACAGTATGTCGACGAGTATCTTGCCAAGAATACAGATTTCTTCTTTTACTTGCCGACCAATCCTTAATCCAGCCATGAAATTTGCCTCGATTTTGGGGATCAACAACAGGGGGACTGCGAGATCTACGAGTAAAAAATGTTCGATCAAAAACCCATAGTACAATCAATATCATGATTAATATGACGGAGAGGGTTAGAATTGCATATGCAAACTTATATCCCATGGTCTGACCCTTCATATTAGCAACCATTTCACTACAGAAAGCACCAGTTACCCCAGCGAGAAGTATCAAGAATGCAGTGCGAACTTTCTCATTCATAACATATAAGAGTGTTATGTTACTATAAAAATCCTTTCTGGTGATGTCCAGCGCCATTCTTTTCAATATTGAAATTATCACTCGCCGAGTTTGTCTGACTCATCTTTAAAAGCACAATAAGAATCCCTTTTCGAATGAAGCAAGAGAACGTATTGATTAAGGATTTCATTCAGAAAGCTATGTCAGAAATAAAAAGCGGACTTGGCTCGGAGTACGCACTTGATGGCTCCGTGCAGTTTGAGCTTTCAGTCATACTCTCCAGCTCAGCCAAAGGTGGATTTTCACTTCGAGTTCTTGGCTTAGGAGGAGACATTGGTGCAAACAGTGATGATGAAGTAGTACATACTGTTGCTTTTTCTATTAGGTCAAAAGATGATCTGAATCATCAGTTAGAAGAAGAGCTCATGAAGAAGTTCAGTGAGTTCCTCAAACAGCAAGAGCAAAAGATGATTCAAAAATAATACTCTGTCTATTTCTCACCGTCGATTCCGTCCGCGGGGCTTCTTGTGGAAGCGCCCGGTTCCGCCACGCCCGCCGCGCTGTCCGCCTCGTGAGCTCCCACCACGTGGTTTGCCCTTCGGCTTGCCTCGTGCGCCTCGGGAGGTGTTGGGTGCTCGTCCGTGGCGTGGCTTCCCACGTGGCTTGCCGCTGGATCGTGGCTTTCCTCGGGATGCTCCCCTTGGCTTGCCTCTTCCCCTGAACCCTCGCGTATCCGGCCGTGGTTTCACTTCACGATTGAATGGTCTCCGTTCTCGTCCTTTCCACTGTCGCGGTTTCGGCCGTGCCGCTGCACCAGTCGCGTGCAACGCTTCGTCAGAATGATAATTGTGCTTCTCGACCTCAATCCGCATCTTGATCAGCTTCTCGATCGCACGAAGATACTCGCGTTCATCTGCCGCACAAAACGAGTACGCAATCCCGTCTTTCCCAGCCCGAGCTGTCCGACCAATACGATGCACATAGTTCTCCGGCTCATTCGGTAAATCATAATTAATAACATGCGAAATATCCTTCACATCGATCCCGCGAGCTGCGATGTCAGTTGCAACCAACACACGACTTCTTCCATCATGAAAGCTCTTCAACGCCTGTGTCCGTTGATTCTGTGATCTGTTCCCATGGATAGGGACAGCCTTCACCCCTTTCTTGTTCAGACTTCGACACACGCGATCAGCGCGGTGTTTTGTCCGCGTGAACACCAAGACTTTCTCCAGATGTTCCTGTTCCAATAACAACCACAGCAAGGCATCTTTCTTCTTGGCATCGACAAACAATACTCGTTGATCGATCTTCTCGACAGTCAAGGAATCAGGCGTCACTTCAACGCGCACTGGATCGTGCACCATTGATGCAGCTAATGCGGAAATCTCCGGCGACATTGTCGCGGAAAAGAACATCGTCTGCCGTCGTTGCGGCACTCGCTGCACAACCCGTTTCACATCTGGCAGGAAGCCCATGTCCAGCATCCGGTCAGCTTCATCCAGGACAAACACTTCCAGGCGATCAAGAAAAACAAAGCCCTGCTCCATCAGATCCAGCAGGCGCCCAGGCGTCGCAATAAGAATATCAACACCGTGTTTCAACGAACTCACTTGCGGTCCTTGCCCGACCCCGCCAAAAATAACCGTATGCCGCAGTCGCAGATGCTTGCCATACTTCCGGCAGCTGTCGCCGATCTGCGCCGCGAGTTCTCTGGTCGGCGCTAACACCAGCGCGCGTGGCGTGCCTGACGGCAGCACCTTCATCTCAGAGGAAAACTTATGCAGGATCGGCAGTAAAAACGCAGCTGTTTTCCCTGTCCCGGTCTGCGCTATACCTAACAAATCCTTACCACGAAGCAACGCAGGGATCGCTTTCGCCTGTATCGGCGTCGGTTTGACATATCCTTCAAACGCAAGCGCTTTCCGTATCCCTGCACTCAATTGTTCAAACATAGAATCCCGGCCTTAGCCTCTCTTTATAAGGGTGCGCTTATCGCCGTGCAGCATCTGCTTCTACTGCGTCATCGATCATTTGCGCTGCCCAGTTGAGATATTCTCTGCCTTTGGTATTCTCATTATAGCAAGGCTCGGCTGCGAAATGGCGCAAGCGGCCAGCAATGCGGGTAAGATTCGGCACGCAGGCAGGCCCACTTGTGGCAAGCAATCGCTGCACAAACATGACTTCCTGCATATCGCCTCGCCGCACATGGCCTTCCATCTCAGGAAGCCGTTGTTCGAGTCGCTGCCCTGCCTCTCTGAATTGCATGGAGTGCAGGAAAAGGAGTTCCATTAAGAAGCTTGCGTAAACCATAAAAACGCCGATTATAAAAACGCGTCATGGGCTGGCGCTATGCAAGCATCGTCGGAATCTTGTTCACAGGTATCGGCATATTCCGACTTATCCAGGGCACGCGACCAGTCAGCGCAATAGTATATCTCATGATCGGTATTATTCTCATAGCAATCGCATTCCTGCTCAAGATGAAGTGATCAGCTGAACTTGCGCTCTGGCGTATCAAGCACCTTGCTGCGGAAATTGTGGACCGGATCCCGGTCGAGCGGCGTGAACACCAAGGGGTCAGGCCTGCAGTCAGGATAGGCCTCGCCAGAAGTGAATCCGAAATGCACGTCATAGACCTGTCTGACGAGGTGTGTATTCCGATCGTACTCGAAGAGCCAGTTGACTGTGAACCCTGTCATGCCCTCGACCGAACGTCCGCGGACATTGCCAGGTAAAGGGCTCTCTCCGAGTTCGAGGCGTTTCTCCATCTGTCGTGGCGTATCCCCCATCTGGCATTTGGCATTCGCCTCCCGGCCGGCGAAGTAGACCAGTGCTTGGTATTCCGGACTTTTGGTAATGTCTCTCACCATGTGCGGGCCGCGAAGCGATTCGAAGAATTCGCTCAACGCCTGGGTTCGATCCTGCAATCCGCGTTCGAGAATGATGAGCCCGCCGAAATGATGCACTTCAGTTTCTGGCGATTCGAAACGGACAACAATATCTCCAAGCATGGCGGTGTGATATGCAATCACTATATAAATTTCACTATTATCAAGGAGAGGCAAAAGAATAGCTTTTTAATCGACAACACCCATCTCAGGGTATAAAAAAAGTTAAAATCTGTCTCGAGGAGGCTTGTGCTTCTGGAAACAGTCGCGACAAAACACATCGCGTCCTTCTGTCGGCTTGAACGGCACTTCGCATTCGTTCTTGCAGTCAGCACAGATCGCTTTATGCATCTCGCGCGGACCACGGTTGAAACCGCCGCCACCGCCAAAGCCTCGGCCGCCGCCGAATCCACCGCGGCCACCGCCGCCACGGCCGCCTCCGCGGCCACCACCGCGACCTCTGTCGCGATCACTTCCATATCCCATTCTTTTCACTCCGCGCCAAGGCGCATTCCGCCTCGCGCGCTTACCAGAAAGCAGCCTCGCTGGGCTAGGTGCGTAGAATCAACAGGGCTTTAAAAAGTTGCCCCTAGCGCCGCGGCGGCAGCTATCAGACGTGGCTCTCGCTGTGTATCAGATTCAGTGGATGGGTCAGTGCATCACAGAAGCTGCCAAGGCAGCGGCGCTAGAGCTTCTTCTCTTTGTGCTTGCCGGTCCAGACGTCAAAGGTGATCAAGCGGGAAGTGCCTTTTCCCAATAATATCTTGAACAATTCGACCACAGCGAGCGCAGCTGCAGTGTGCGTCGCTGGCGAGATCGCGCCGACGTCGTCAGTCTTCGGCATCTTCAGATACTCCTGGAACGCCTTCTTCGGCAATTTCTTGGTCGCGATCAGCAAATACGCAGTGCTCCCGGCATAGCTCGCCAGCACGACCGGCACCTTGTTCTGCTGGCAGAAATCGAAGATCAAGCTATTGCTGTCGTCGTTGTTCGTGCAATCAACGACACAATCAGACTTCACCAAAAAAACATTGCTCTCGCCGAGCTCCTCGTGGAAACTCTTCATGTTCAGTTTCGGATTGATCGCCGCGACCCGCTGCTTGGCCTGTTTCGCCTTGAACTTGGTGATGTCCTGCTCCTGATACAGGCCCATGCGGTTCATGTCCGCTTCTTCGACTCGTCCTTTGTCGATGATCCGCAGCTCGAAATCCTCGCGTGCCAGTATCCCGGTCACGATAGAACCCACGCCGCCAAGCCCGGCAACAGTCACCTTCTTGCCGACAAGCTTGTCATTGCCTTTCTCGCCGATCTCCTTGAAGATCGACCGATACAGTGTGCGCATACAAGAGGGTGTCGTGCTGCGGTGGATATTTAAGCTTTACGCCACAAGAGAATTATTTACTATATGGAAAATAACCATATCACCAAGGTTTAAATACCCCTCTAGGAAAAAAACCAGCATGGACCAGGTCAAGATCAAGGCGACACTGCAGATCGTGGCAAGCCACGAGCAGGAGGGCGAGTATCGCGACTGGTGGTGGTGGACCCATAAGGAGCAGCAGGCAGTGAAGAACCTGCATGAGGAGCTCGGGAAAGCGCTGCAGCTCATCGACAGCGTGACCGACGAGCTCACGATCAAAGGCCAGCACGACCAGGTTGCAGCGATCCAGGAATGGCTGCTGCGCGAGATCGGCAACGAGCTGGCTACTGTGGAGAAAATGCTGCGGGCCCTGGGCGAAGCGCACAGCGATCATCCTGAGTTCGGCAAGTACATCGCGACCTGGAACCAGGTCATTCCGCACGACGAGATCAGGAACCGGCTCGCAGAGATCAGAGCGAAGCTCACGCATGTCATCGACGGCACGCCGCACGCCCTGCCGCCACAAGACTGGGAACCCGAACTTGTCAACCGGCGCTCGATGCTCAAGATCATCGGCACTGCCGGATTTGTCACCCTCACCGCCGGCACAATCTACAAGCTGCTCGAGAATCAATCCCTTGACAAGCAGCAACAGGCAGAACTGGCACGCGCAGCAAAGGCCGCAGAGAAGACAGGCACGCAGCCACCGCCAGGCATCTATCTGCAGTTCGGCGCGTACGACGACGAGACCGGCGCTGAGTCGTTCGTCAGAGATTTCAACCAGCACCTGCAGGATCTGAACATCCAGGGCATCGACCTCAGCACGCGCATCTACGTTCACGGCGAGAAAGCGCCGAATAAAGTGATCACAACACATCCGGTCGGCAACCTCGACCAGGCAGCAGACATGGTGGAGTGGATCTTTGCGCACGACCTCAGGCGAACAGAAGGCATCGGCATCATCGAGATCGACGAACAAGGCAACATTACGTGGAAGCGCGCAGTGATCGACGTGGTCACCGACAAGTACCGTGCCAATCACGCCGGCACCCTCGACACGAACCTGCCCCTCGCAAAGCAGAAGGCGCTCTTCCTCGCTGCGGTCCGTGATGCCAAGTACCGCTACAAGCCCGACGGGCAGCAGCATGTCGACGAGCCCCTGATCTGGGCAGTCATCCAGACAGAGAGCAGCTTCAAATGGGATGCGAAAAGCCGCGTCGGCGCGATGGGGCTGATGCAATTGATGCCAGCCATGTGGATCCATTTCCACAGCAGGAGCGACAAGTACAAGCACCATTTCCGGCACGGCACGCCAGTGCTGAACGAGCGCGGCCTGCCCATTCCGGCAGACGGCCATGTCTGCACTGCCGGCGACTACGACCAGAACATCGACGCCGGGGTTCACATGCTCAGCTATCTCCACGAGAAATACCGTCCAGGCGTGAAGGACCGGATGATGAAGATCATCATGGCGTACAATGCAGGCGAAACAAGGATCAACAAGAACCAGATTCCAAGGGAAACCCAGCAGTATTACCAAAAGGTCAGCCGTGCCTGGAAGACCATGCCACGCACCGGGCGCAAGGTAGATATATAGGCAGCGCTTTCCACCACCATGACAAGCCCGCTCCCGTACGAGCAGCATTGCATCTTCTGCAAATCGAAATTCCACACATACCGTAATTGTCCGAACGCGTTCCGGATGAAGAAGGTCAAGCTCCAGAACCAAACGGCAAAGCAGGACTATTTCGGCGAAGCACCGAACGTCTTCGTGGGCCATTACGGCTATCCGCGCGTGAACATCGGCTTCCTCAATGTCGAGGAATACACAGAGCAGGACGAACCTTTGCAATGGAGCAGGGAAAATAAGCAGATCCCCGAAATTGTCGACCTGCGGACACAACTCGTGAACTCGACCTTCCAGCAGCACATCAAGAGCTTCAACGATCGCCTGATCGGCATGGGCCAGGAGATCGGCATGGCCAGCAAACCTGCAGACATGGAGATCAGCTTAGCAAAAAAACCAGTGTTCAAGACAGTGTTCAACCAGGACGCGCAACCGCACGGGCCGAGCGTTCGTTTGAAGAACGCGCGCATCACTGAGAACGTCAAGGTCGACACGCGCGTCGAGAAAGTCGTGGATGACGTCGACCAGAAGAGCGCGCCAGCCATGACAAAGCTGTACAGGAAAGGCTTCGACGAACACTTCCTGAAGAAACTGCTCAGCGTCGGCAATCTCGGCGTGAAGCCACAGCGGAAACTGGTTCCCACACGATGGAGCATCACCGCAGTGGATGACACGCTGGGGAAAGAAATTATTAAGGACATTAAGGATAATTCAGAATCTGATTGTCAGGTATATATCGGCGGATACCTGGGGAATTATTATGTGATTTTGTTCTTTGATGACTTATGGAGCTACGAACTCTTTGAAGGCTACCTCCCCCTCCTGCACAAGCATGGCGCCGGCGCGTGGGATACTGACTATGAAAATTATCTTGGCAGAACCGACTACGCGACAAACACGGTCGGCGGCTATTACGCTGCACGCCTCGCCATCCTCGAAAGACTCAAGGCAAATAAACGGCAGGCAGCAATTCTTGCATTACGATTCGTCACCCAGGAATATTCAGCACCACTCGGCGTGTGGGTCGTGCGCGAAGCAGTGCGAAAGGCGATGAGTGCACAACCACTCCAATTCCCTGACCGCGACGCAATGAAGAAATACGTCATCGATTATTGCAAAAAACGATTCCGGTTCGACGTCACAACAACAATCAACGATAATTCCCGTCTGCTCAAGAACATCAAGGTGCAAACGCGCTTGGGGCAGTGGCTAGCATAGCTTCCTGAGATACTCGCCGTCTTCGCGCGCATCGATGACGTACTCGTTCGAACGCTGGACTTCGCCATAGAGGCTGAGATAATCAAACTCTGCGCGCATCAGATACACCTTGTTCGGGTCGAGGAAGAACTCGACATTCATGGTGCAGTCATCCTCGCAGAACGCAGCATAGAGATACTTCTCCATACGCGCATCGTCAAGCGTGTACACGGTTTCCCAGCCGTCAGTCGGTGATTCCTTGACCTGGATCTCCACGCCTGACGGGATGCTGCCCGCAATGTAGTGGATCTCGACAGAGTTGATGCTGTCACGGCAGGCAGCGCGGAAGCTGAACTCCTCGAGCACGCTGCGGTCTTCAGCGCCGTCATATGGCTCGTAGTCTTCGAAGGGGTTCGCAGCGATCTCACCAGTGCACTCTTTGGGATCTTCCACAGTCAGGCCAGTCTCTTCGCAGATGTATTTCACGACCTGGACCGAGACGTTCTTCTCCACGATCGTCGCAGGGCACAGGCTGCAGTCCACGTCCGGGCATTCGTACGTGCCGTCAGCCATGGCGAGGAGGTCGTCGTCAGCATCGCAGATGTCGTTGTCGTTGCTGTCAAGGCAGCATTCCTGGCCGACAAGAATATAGGGTGCAGAACAGATCACAGCCGGCCCGCCTGAGCAGCCAGCAAGCACGACAAGCGCCAGTACCACATACCAGTATTTCACTACGCCACCTCTCATTCCTAGTCGGCCGAGTGCCGCTTATAAAGGTTGCGGCTGGGCAAGTTTTATAATCATCGCGCAGATGCTCTCAGCGATGGATCGCGCAGACTTTATCGAGCAGTTCGAGCAGGCACGGGCAGCACGAGAGATGCTCGTTTTCTTCTGCAGCTGCGAGATCAATTATTCCGGCAGAGCAGAAGCCCATTTACCGAAGGGCGACCGGCTCATTGTCATCAAGCAGGACGGCGTCTTCCTCATCCACCAGCCGGAGAAGGGAAATCCGATCAATTACCTGAAAAGCGGCGCTGAACTCGCATTGGAAAAGTTCGAAGGCCATCTCCTGCTCAAAGGCAAGTACCTGCCGAACAAGGAATTCCTCGATGTGGAGATCTACACGATCTACGACCTTCTGCGACGAAAGCTCGAGGACGGACAGCAGCAGACCCTCATGGGCAACGAAGCGGATATGAGCGACGCGATCCGCGACAATCCTGCGATGATCGCCAGGGACTTCAAGCCAGTATCAAGAGAAGAGCACACGAAAGTCGGCTTTCTCGACGTGTTTGGCCATGACGGCAAGGGCAATCTCGTCGTGGTGGAATGCAAGCGCTACACTGCCGGGCTTTCAGCAGTGAGCCAGCTCCATCGCTATGTCGCGAAGATCAAGCAGCTGAAAGGCACGAACAAGGTCAAAGGCGTCCTCGCGAGCCCGAAGATCACCAGCAACGCGGAAGAGATGCTGAAAAGCTATGGCTTCGAATGGCGCCATGTCATTCCGCCGCATCGCGCAGCGCGTCATGATAAGAAGCAGCAATCGCTCACGAATTTCTGAGGCAGATCTTGCAGGGTTCAAGGCCCAGGGCTTCAGCCTCGTCCCGGCTGGTAAACTGGATCAGGTCGCTCACAGCAGCGCGCTGCAGCATGCGGCATTCCTCCTGGTGGAAGACGTTGGTGCCGCCCTTGGCCACGAGTCGTTCGATCGGTCGCGCGGTGACCTCATGGATCGCAGGCTCCTCTTCCTTCTTGCCTTCGACCAATCTGTCCAGGAAGCGGTAGCTGCGCCAGCCGGCGATGATCTCGACGATGAAGAGCACGAGCCCGGCAAGGATGAGTATCGCGCCGTAGACAAAGGTGACGCCTGCGTGCTGGATCGTGAGGTACAGCAAGAGGAACAGCGAAGCCACGAGCAGGTAGCTGAGCGCGAGCATGTGCGTGCTGTCCCACTGCTCGACAGCCAGCAGGGCGAGAAATGAGATGAGGACCAGCACGTGCAGTCCTGCGACAAGCAGGTTCGCGTCGCGCGACTGGACAAAGAGGAGTACGACCAGGAGCAGGATGCTTACTGCGTAATTGATCAGCGCCCAGACAGTCCGTTCCATGCGATTTGTGAAGCAGGACCCCTTTAAAAAAATATTTATATTCACCATTGATGAGTGGGTATAATTATTCTTTTCCATATAGTAATTTTCAAAGAGAAGGCTTTATATAGCCTCTTTCCTCAGCCCCAGCATGCAGTTCAGATTCCACAGAAGAGAGCGTCTCGATCTTGTCCAGAGCTGGCTGGTCATCTCCGCAGCCTTCGCCATCGTCATGCTCGGCGGGGTCGCCGGCCTGAGAACCGACATCCTCACCATCCTCATCACGCTCATCGTCGCTGCAGTTACGGTCGGCGTCGGTTTTATCTTCCACGAGCTCGCCCACAAATGGGCTGCCAATCGATTCAACTGCCATGCAGAATACAAATCAGACAAGGCCATGCTCCTGGTAGCGATCATCACCAGCCTGTTCGGGATCGTGGTAGCGGCCCCAGGCGCAGTCCATGTGAGCGGGCATCCCAACCCACGCCAGAAAGGCATGACTGCGATGGCAGGCCCGATCGCCAATCTTGTCGCAGCTGCCCTCTTCCTCGTATTGTTCTTCACCCTCGAAGGATTCTGGGCAACAGCCGCTGGCTTCGGCGCAGTCATCAACACCTGGCTCGGCCTGTTCAACATGATTCCCTTCGGCGCCTTCGACGGCGCGAAAGTCTTTGCCTGGAACAAGGTGACCTATGGCATCATCGTCGCAGTCGCCATCCTCTTAGCATTCATCCAGGTGCCCTTGGGATTGTTCTAGCATCTCAAATTTTATAAACACCCGGAAACCTCAGCAAGCGATGAGCTTGCTCTTCCCTCTGCTGCACATTCTCGGCGAGACCACAGGCAAGACCTTCGACAAGCTGAACTTCAAGATCAGGGCGAACTTCCGGACCGTCACCATCATCCCCTTTTGCGTCATGCTCCTCGCAACAACCATCTTTCTGATCGTTACAGGGAAACAATTTCCGGCAGCCACGCTTCCCATCGTGCTCACCCTCTGCGCGATCATCGTCCTGTCGACGATCCAGAACATCACTGACACGCTCGGACTGAGCCAGCAGAATCTCTCGATCAGGGAACCGATCTTCAACTTCGAGCCCCTGCTCGCCAGCTTCATCGCCTTCCTGCTCTTCCCTTCGGAAAGGAACATCTTCCTGCTCGTCCTGGTCTTTGTTGGCGGCCTGACCCTGCTGTGGGGAAACTATGAGAAAAAGCATCTCACGCTTCTCACAGACAGGGGCACGAAGTATTTCCTCGTATCCATGATCGCGGCCGCGCTCCTGCTTGTGGTCTATAAGCAGGCCTTGCTGACACTTGACGCCGCGACCATCTTCTTCTACCGGATGCTCGGCGTCTTCATCGTCACCGTCGTGGTCCTCAGACTGGACTTCAGAAAGATCGCACGCCCCAACCTGAAGTTCGGCATCTATTCAGGCATCGCGTATTTCATCGGATCACTGGCACAGCTCTACGCGATTCAGACGCTTGGCCTGCTCCAGACCATCCTGATCGTCATGCTGCAGCCCACGCTGAAATATCTCAGCTGCTACTTCATCCTGAAAGAGAAGATCAGTTACAAGCAGGTTGCCAGCAGCTTCGTCCTGATCGCACTTGTCGTCTTGTCCTTGACATTGTGAACTCGTTGGCGTGCAATTCACGTTCGATCGCTCTAAGAATAATGTTGTGCAAGAAACGCCCCGCGATCCACGGCTTGTATCGTATCCGGAACCCCGGGCTTCACACCGTCCACAATCCGCTGCAGGCGATCTTCGCGAACCCCGGCATACAGCAGGGGCCTGAGCAGCAAGCCGTCGCTCTTCATCGCAAAATAGGCGAGCAGGCCGAAGTCGTTGGTCAGGACAGGGATAAGGGAAGCGTATTTCGGATTCCCCGGCTCGAATCGCTTTTCAGGAACAAGTCTACGGATGGAGCGTGGCGCCAAAGTGCCATGGTCCAGTCCGATCTTGACCTCAAAGCCTGAGAGCGGCTGGTTCGCATGCACAAAGTATACGCCAGTATCGACATCCATCAGCATCCAATGCTTATCGAAATACACTTCAAGCGTGTTGTGACGCCAACCGTCGATGAATGTAGTCACACCAACCCACTCGTTGAGCCGTGCATCAATGCCTACCGCGTTAAGTAAGGCAGCCATTGTCGTCGAGATCTCCCGGCATTCGCAGTTCACTTCGCCTTGTCGCAAGGCTGCGATGCGCGCATCCTGCCGGCTGAGCACGAGATCGCCATCCTGCACATCGTTCAATGCCTGGCCATGGATGTGACGGGCAGCAGCGTCCTGCAGCCATACGAGCAAGTGGCTGAAATCCTTGGGCGTATCCTGGCCATGGTAATAATCATCCAGGACCTTTCGTGACAGATTCATCAATGAGGGGAAAGCCGTCGAGAATAAATATGTTATGTCTTATCGGTGCGGCGTGTAGTCGATCACGTCCTCGTCGGTGATGAGAAGCGTCTGCACGTCCTTGATCACGCCCTTGAACTTGTTGCGCAAGTCAGTCACGATCGCGTGCAAGTCATCAGTGCTCGCCACCTTCACATCGAAATCCAGTTCAGCGTCACCCAGCGCTTGCGTCAGCAAGACCGTGTTCGGCAAGCTCGACACATAACCGCGCAGCTTCCGATAGGTCTCGACGCTGATGTCAGTCAGGTAGACATACACCTTGTGGTGCTCGTACCCGATCTTGGTCGTGTCGAGCACAGAGCTGTAGCCAAGGATCACGCCGTCGTTCTCGAGCTTGCGCATCCTGTTGCGGATCGTCTTCGGCGTCACGTTCAGCTTCGCAGCGAGGGACACCAGGGAAGAGCGCGCCTCTTTGCTCAGGATGTCCAGCAGCTTGAGGTCAAGATCGTCGAGCGAGACAGGATCCAGCGGGCCACCGACCAATACCTCTTTGCGGACACCAGTCGGCTTCTTCCGGACAAGGCAGTCGTGCGGATAATGACGCAAACGGACGATCACGCTCACGTATTTCTTCGAGATGTTCTTGCTCACCTGCGCCAGGAGAGAACGATACGCTTCATAGAGATTCATCGCGCCGCGCGCATAGAAGGTGATCAGCACGTCCCAACGGCCGATCGCGCTGAGCACCCAGCCTGCAGCCGGCAGCTTATGCGCCTCTTTCGCAAAGGCCTGCAGCTCGGTCTGGTCCATGCCTGTCATCTTCAGGCTCAATTTGTAAGGATTGTACCCGAGCTTGGGCAGGTTGATGATCGCGATATACCTGCGAATGACACCTTCGTTCTCTAATCGCTCCAGGCGCCGCTTGGCTGCTGGCTTGCTGATCCGCAAGGCTTTCGCAAGCGCAGCGAACGTGATCCGTGCATCGAGATCGATCAGTTGGAGCAGGCGCGCATCGCGTTCATCGAGCTTCATGACCCCCATAGGCACGCAACAAACAGGAGAATATTTAAAAATTTTTTCGCAAAGTTGCACGCGGGCCAGACAAATCTTTAAATAATCTGGAAACAATACCCTCTCTATGAGCCGTGGACTGACGGACTGCGATACGTACAATACGTACGAGCAGGATCTCCCCGAGCCTGAGGAAGAGGATTTCTTCAAGGAGGTTGTCGAGAACAGCCTCCGGACAAAACGAAAGCATCACACTGGGAAAAACCTCAAAAAAAGGCACTAGGGCTACTCTTGCGTCTTCTTTGTTACACATTCGGCTGCAAATTGTTAAATATCTGCACACCTTAGCCCAGTGTAGGAGGGGAACACAATGGGGCGAGAGACCACCTTTCCAACGTATTTCCTGCACCGGGATGATTGCCATCGCCTCGATGATTTCTTCGAGGAGGTGGTGCAGAACAGCCTGGCTAAACAGATCAGGCGGCCGCCGTTAGCATTCACCTAGCATACCCTGGGGCGTCCTTGCGTTTGCGCTGCGGCGCTCTCACTGCGTATGGTTTTGCCACGGCCCTCTCGCTACGCATGTCGGGCCAAGGTGGCAAAACCCACGAACGAAGTGAGTATGCCGCGCCAAGGCAGCGCAAACAGAGCTCTGTTGGCGCAAAGCATAAAAGGACGCCCCACCCCCATCTCGCCATGCCCAAGTGCGACCTCTGCAAAGAGAAACTGCAACAGACTTTTCTCAACAAGAATCTCGGCACTATGCTCAAGGACGCGAAAGGCAAGAAGCACTGGATCTGCAAGAACTGCCAGAAAGGCAAGAGCAAGGAAGAAATGCTTACGGCGCTGTAGCCTGTACCAGGGCGCGATAGGCAGTGCAGAGTTCTAACTCGTTCCACACTCCCCAGACCGTGCCTGTGAACAGGCGCTCGCCTGGCAGCATTCCATGGTGCCGCAGACGATGCGCATTCTTCGTCGCGTCGTCGTGCAAGGCTTCTTTGACCCCGCCGCCGTTGAAGTGGTACGCATCCAGAAGGTATTCGGCGACGCGCCCATTCGACAAGTCAGTGCGGTGCAGCGTGGTGAAGTATGTATGCTTAATGTCCTTTGCCCGAGCCACAGCTGCAGGCATCGCAGGATTAACCATGAAACTCGCATGATCGACATACGGTTGCCCCTTTCTGTCGACGACAATGTTACCTGGCCAGAGATTGCCGTGCACCCGGTGCGTATGGATTTTCCTGAGCAAGCGCCCGGTGCGGCGCACCAAGGGCTCGTGTTCCTCTTTCGGCAGGCGCTGATACAGTGCAGCGAGGTTCTCCAGGCCAGGGACATGCTCGCGGATAAGTCCTGGCACCTGGTCAATATACAGTAGTCGCATGGTGAACCTGATGTCTGGGCACGACGCGACCAGGCCCTGGTTCCAGAGACTGGTCAGGGTCTCGAGTTCGCGGAAGTAGCGCTCGAACGGATCATTCTCACGCACGACAAAGCTGTTGTTGAACAGGCGCTCGCCCAGCGGCCGCAGTCTCATGATCCAGCGCTCGCTCGATCGTTGCAGACCACTATAGTCATAGATGCGGCCGTCTCTTTCGAACGTGCGACGCTCGTTGACCCAGTCGAAGCCTTCACCATCGCCGCCGAACAGGCCAATCTCGTCTCCGACATCGAAGCGGAGACCTGCGTGCAGCAGTAGTTTCCTGAGCCGCGACTCTAGCCAGTCATTCATAACTACTAGAAAGTGATAATAATTTAAAAAACTTGCTCAGAATCCTTCCTTGTGGACGATCACGTCATAGCCACGCCGCGGCAGGCGCGATAAAGGCTCTTTCTCGCGATAGCCCAGCGAGATCAGCATCACGAGCTCGTAGGCTTCCGGAATCTCAAAAGCGGGGCGTACTTTCTCAGCGTCAAAGCCTTCCATCGGTCCGGAATCGAGCCCAAGCGCGGTCGCGGCGAGCATCAATTGCTGGCAGGCGAGCACGCTCGACCGCATGGTCCACACGCGTTTCTCCTCGTCATCCATCGTCGTGTTGAGGCCCATGATCATCGCGATCTGCTTCTGCTTCACCTTGTCGTTAAAGTAGCCCTGCTCGACAAAGCCAGCCATGACCTCCTCGACATGCGCCGCGGGATTCTTGTTGCCGAGCACAATGAGCATCGCACTGCTGGTGAGCACTTGCTTCTGCGGGCAGCCGTTGTCATAGAGCTTCTGCTTCGATGCCTTTTCTTGCAGAAGGATGAATTCCCAGGGCTGGAGATTGTACGCTGAAGGCGCCAGGCTTGTCAGCCGGAAGAGTTCTTCCAAAGTCTCGGCAGGAATCCGCCTGTCCTCGATATAATAGCGGTGGCTCCGTCGCTCCTCCATCGCTTTGATCGCGTCCATACGCTGTGTCCAAAAGAGGAATACATAAAAAACCTTCCCTTACTCTCAAACATCTCCGCCTTCGTAGCTCAGCGGTAGAGCGGCTGCCTCGTATCCTCACAGCCGGAGTCTGTTCGGGACTCCGACTGCGTCGGAGTAAGCAGCAGGTCGGGGGTTCAAATCCCTCCGAAGGCTTTGGAACTCGTGCTCATGTGGGAAGAGCTCGTCTCGCTCATCTACCATACCAATTGCTCAGTGGATTGCTGGTATGCCTATGCCTGCCCACTCTACAAGTTCGAGATGAGCGAGAACCTCCACGTCTACAAAGAAAATAGTCTCTATGGCTATTACGGCAAGGACGACATGGAAGCGAACGCGAAAGGCGCGTACGAGTTCTATCTCAAACCCGAGAATCTCCAAGTCGCGATCGACATCATCAAGAAGGCAGGCAAGCGCAACCGACCATATGTCGAACGCGTGCGCGCAACAAATCTCGACGAGCAAAGCAATGAAGAGCTAGCTGCCATCCTGGCAGAAGGCTATGAAACCCTGATCGACACGATCGGCGCGCACTTCCTGTCAATGCCGCAGGCGTTCTGGGAGTTCGAACGCCACATCAAGGCAGAGCTCAAGGAAAAACTCAAAGAGCCGACGCCAGAAGCGATCGAGACAGCATTCCTCGACCTGACAGCGTCGACAAAACCAGCTGAGGTACACGACTCCAACGACATGGAAGCGCTGAAACAGAAACAGGAAGACTTACTCACAGAACTCAAACTCACACCAGACACAAAACAACTACTCCACGTGATCCGCGAACTCTCATGGTTACGGCTCAACAAGACAAGGATCTGGCAAACCGATTGCCGCAATATCGAATGGTCGATATTCCAGGTGCTCGGCAAGCGTTTTCCAATTACGGCACATCAATTTAGACTTTGCCTTCCTGAGGAAGTACAAGAAATTCTCAAAAAAGGTGAAGTGCCTGAACATATCATGAAAGAAATCAAACAACGTGAAATCCTCTGCATCTGCCATGCGAAAGGCAAGGACAAGACATACTATGCAGGCGAAGAAGCGAAAGAAAAGTTTAAGGAACTCGTCGGCGAAAAAGGTCTTCCAGAGAATGAAGTTCGCGGCGTCCCGGCGCATCCCGGCGTCATCACCGCGAAAGCGCGCGTGTTCAAGAACGAGGACTACAGCGTCGAGAAAACCAACAGCGAGATGCAAAAAGGCGAAGTTTTGGTCATCCAGAACTCCTGGCCAGAACTATTACCAGCATGCAGCAAGGCCGCCGCCATCGTGACCAACGAAGGTGGCGTGTGCTCGCACGGCTCGGTCGTCGCCAGAGAATTCGGCATTCCCTGTGTCGTTGGCGCCATCGTCGCCACCAAGGTGTTCAAAACCGGCGACACATTAGAAGTCGATGGCACGAACGGTGTTGTCAGGAAAGTATAACACAACATTTATAATCACGTTTTCTGGAGAAGAGTCATGCGCTTGCTTCCACTCATCACCTTACTATTGATCACAGCATGCGTCAGCACATCGCCCTTGCTCAGCGGCAAGCAGGTGGATGCAGAGCTTGACGAATGTCCGCAGATCGATATCGGGATGAAGCAGAGCAAGCTCGCGGATACGCCGCATATCGATCTTGACGAATGGACCGATAATGACGGCTGGCAATCGCTGGACGCAGGCATGTTCTCAGCGATCGCGTGCAGGAACGGCCAGCACGAAGGGGAAAACATCAACCATTATTATTGCGAAGGCGGTCCGATCCAGAAGCGTTTTGTCGACGAGGAAGGCGTCATAACAGACGTCGTCTCGACAGAATTCATCAACAGCTACGACGACACAGGAACATTCAGAGAAACACGGTGCGTCAGGACGCAGACATTCCAGGATGTTCTGGAAGAGCAATATTAGCTGATGGAAATGTTTCCTTGCGCTTCTCGCTGGGACATCCCTTTCTTCAGTGCATGAATCACTTGCCGCGCGAGTCGCAGTCCGTAATACCTGATGGAGCGTTCCTGGAATGAGTAGGCATGGTGTCCACTGCCGCCGACATACGGCTTGGTCATGACATTCGGTGTCGGGTCGATGCTCACGTCGATGAGGAACAAGCCGCGGTCTTCAGAGTATGCCCATTCATAGGCGTTGATGAAGCTGCCACGCCGTACCTGGTGGTTGGCGAGCACTGCTGCCTGCAGTTGTACCTGGCTAATCACTTCAGCGCCACGGAAGATGTTATCAGCGAACCAGTCAGCGACATTCACCGGATGCACCGCGCCTTTCTTTTTCGCGTACACATCTCCGGAATCAGCGCTGCACAGCATGCGTTCGCAAATAAAGGGGCCGATAGAACCGGCACGAAGGATATAGCCATTCATGCCCGCTTGGAAGAAGTAGCGTGTCGGGGAATCTCCTTTCTCGACCAGAGCGTCGACATGCCGCATGGCTGCTTCAGGATCGACAAACTTGCGAACGCCCCGTTTCGCCGCTGAACGCCGCGGTTTGAAATAGACAGCGCCATGCTCTTCGATCAGTTCTGTGAGTGAGCTGACACTCGCGCCGCCAGCAGTCATGACCGGGAGCGTCCAAAAAAACAGGGGCTGCACCCGAACGACATCTTGGAACAAGGGCAATTGATAGTTCAGCTCTGGGATCATGCGCGCCATGGTCACTTTGTCTGAGAGTTCCTCATCTTCCAGGCTTGCCGGCACTGGAACGCGTTGCACTGGTATCTCCAGATTGAGAAGGTATTCGTGGAACAGGTCAAGGAAAAGCTCGCGGAAGTCTGCTCCGTGCTCCTGGAGACGGTCGCGCATTGCGTCAGCATCATAGATCATCAGCTTGATTTTTCGCTTCGGTTCCCAGGTATGGATCGGTTCGAAGATCCAGCCGAGCTTGTCCCTGCGATTCGGAGAAAGAGTGCCATTGCTTTCCCAGAACAGAGTTGAGAGCTTGTCACTCAATCTTCCTGCCCGGGTGATGGTTGCCCGCAGGATCTCTTCCGGGACCTGCTCCCGATGATCCTCGCCAAGCTCTTTCCAGAGGCAGTGCCGGAAGTTCGCGTAGAGGCTGCGATACCGATCAGCATCCGGTGGAGTGACAAAGATCACATTAGGTCCTTTCTTCTTTGCCATAGCACAAAGACTTTTCTGTCACTATTTAAAGGTAACGAAAATGCGATCAAAGCGCAGATGGAGCATTCATACGTAAAATTTATATATGAGTATCGCTAGCGATATATCTGTTCCGATAGATCACCGTCGATATATCGGTTCCGATGCTCATGCAGTAACCACGCATCCCCCCGTCCCCGCGCAAGCGGGGACACCCCCTATTCACAGAGGCACAACCGTGATGCACCACAAGCTCAGGATCCTCGTTCTCAAGCACTTATCCATGAAACCACGAGCCGGCTACGGCCTGATCAAGGACATCAACGAGTGCACTGGCTGGAAGCCCAGCTATGGCAGCATCTACCCCCTCCTGGACAGCCTGAAAAAAGAAGGCCTTGTCGAGATGGAAGAGAAAGGCAAGAAGAAAGTCTACCACCTCACCGAGAAAGGCAAGGAAGCGGTGCACGACCTTCAGAAACAGCAGGCAGAGATGCTGGACCAGATGCGCGACCGCATGAAACTGATGAGCCACATGATCGGCTTCGACAACAAGAAGCACGATGAGATCATGGACCTCTTCTTCAGCGCGATCAAGAAAGGCGAGATGCCCTTCAAGGATGTCATGCGCAGCACGACAGACATGAAGATGGCGTTCTGGGACCTCTATCAGCAAGGCGCTCTGAAAAAGCACGCCAAGGAAATCAACAAGATCATGGACGACGCGACAGCGAAGATCAAGAAACTGGGGAAACAATAATGAAGAAAGCCAAGACCATCATCAAACTGAAAGACGTCTGGAAGACCTACACCATGGGAGAGAACCAGGTGCACGCGCTCCGCGGCCTGGACCTCGAGGTGCAGGAAGGCGAGTTCCTGAGCATCATGGGACCCAGCGGCAGCGGCAAATCAACCGCGATGAACATGATCGGCTGCCTCGACATCCCAAGCAAAGGACAGGTCTATCTCGAAGGCACGAACATCGCCGACTTGTCAGAAAGCGACCTCGCGCAAATCAGGGGGCAGAAGATCGGCTTCATCTTCCAGAAATTCAACCTGATCAACACGCTCACAGCCAAGGAGAACATCATGCTCCCGATGATCTTCCAGGGCTACACCGAGCAAGAACGCCACGACCAGGCAGAGAAGCTCCTGAAGCTCGTCGATCTCGGCGAGCGCATGGATCACCGCCCAAACGAGCTCAGCGGCGGCCAGCAGCAACGTGTCGCGATCGCGCGCGCCCTCGCGGTCGACCCGAGCGTCATACTCGCAGACGAACCCACCGGCAACCTGGACAGCAAGACCGGCGGGAGCGTCATGGACTTCCTGAAGAAGCTGCATAAGGAGAAAGGCACCACGATAGTCATGGTCAGCCACGACCAGCACGTGGCGAAGCACGCGGATCGCATGGAATTCCTGCGGGACGGACAGATAGTCAAGAAGATCAAATAGGAGGAGAGAACAATGAAAACGACACTGATAACAGTCATGCTCATGCTGCTCATGGTGAGCAGCGTCAGCGCCGAACTCATCGGCAGCGGCACCTCATTGGATGTCGAGCTGCTGACATACACGCCCGTACCTGCCCAGCCAGGCGACACGATCGACCTCTGGCTCCAGGTGAGCAACGAGGGCGGCACAGAATCGAACTCCGGCACGATCGAGATCCTGGAAAGCTACCCCTTCATCGTCGAGCGGGAAGCAGACCGGGTCCGGGCCTTCCCCCCGGTCCCGCCGCAGAGCAATTTCCTGGTACAGACCCAGGTGAGGATCGACAAGGAAGCCAATGAAGGCCAGAATTACCTCACTGTGGCCTTCCAGCAGGACAACGCACCCACTGGCAAGAAGCGCGACGTCGCGATCACGATCCAGGGACGCACCGGCGCACTCACGGTCGCGGATGTCACGACCGCGCCTGCAATCATCGCGCCAGGCGACACAGGCGTGATCTCCCTCACACTCGAGAACGTCGGCGAATCACTGCTTCGCAACGTGGAAGTGCAGCTCGATCTTGACGGCCTGAGCCTCGCCCCAACCGGCAGCTCAGACTCGAAGACCGTGGGCATGCTCGAAGGGAAAACCCGGGAGACCTTCAACTTCGAAGTGATCGCTTTCCCGGCAGCGGTCGCCAACGTGTACCAGGTGCCGGTGAACATCACGTACGAGAGCGAGCAAGGCTCGAGCTATGACGTGGACAAGACCATCGGCGTCGTCATCGGCAGCACGCCCGAGCTCCTGGTCTACTTCGAGAAGAACGAGCTGAGCATGGAGACGCTCGAGGGCGAGGTCGTGATCAAGTTCGTGAACAAGGGCCTGAGCGAGATCAAGCTCCTCGAGATGGAGATCCTCGAGAACGAGCAGGTCGAAGTGCTGTCAGAGAGCCCCATCCTCTACGTGGGCAACATCGACGAGGACGACTACGAGAGCGCTGACATCAAGCTGAAGATCAGCGACGAGCACGTCGACGTCCCGGTCAGGATCGCGTACAAAGATGCCCTGAACAACCCCTACGAGCAGACAGTCACGCTCGGACTTGACGCGACGAACGGCAACGGCAAGAGCAAGAGCATGGGCGCGATCACCTGGATCGTCATCCTTGTGCTCGTCGGCGTCGGCATCTGGCTCTATCGACGACGAAATAAGCGCAAGTAAGGGCGTGCGGCAATGCTCAGTGAATACCTGCGCCTGGCCACCCGGAGCCTCACGAGGCGGAAGCTCCGGTCCTGGCTCACCATGATCGGCATATTCATAGGAATCGCCGCCGTGGTGAGCCTGATCAGCCTGGGCCAGGGCATGCAGAACGCGATCACTGAGCAGTTCTTCCAGCTCGGCGCTGACAAGATCACGGTCGCGACCAAAGGCGTCGAGACCGGGCCGCCTGGCAGCAATAACGACGTGCTGCTGCAGGAGAGCGATCTTGACGTGGTGCGTCGCGCCAACGGCATCACGGTCGCGACCGGCCGCCTGGTCGAGCCCATCAGGGCAGAGTTCAACGACAAGGAACGTTTCACCTACGTCGCGACGCTTCCGGACGACATGGACGAGCGCACCATGGTGAAGGAAGTCGCGAATGTCATGGACGAGGACATCGTCCAGGGGCGCATGCTCAAGGCAGGCGACACCTGGAAGATGATCGTGAGCGAGGACTACGTGAACGATCCGAAATTCGACGGCAAGAACCTCGTTGTCGGCAATAAGGTCCGGGTGAACGGCCAGCCGGTCGAGGTTGTCGGCATCTTCGCCAAGACCGGGAACCCGTTCGTGGACATGAGCTTTGTCATGAACGAGGAGCCAGTCAGGAATCTGCTCGACATCCCGGTGAAGCAGGGACTGATTCTCGCGCAGGTGGAACAAGGCGCAGACATGTCCCGGATCGTCGAGATCGTCGAGAAAGACCTGCGCAAGCACCGCAACGTGGACAAGGGCGAAGAAGACTTCGAGGTGCAGACTGGTGAAGAGCTTCTCGACACGTTCCGCACTGTGCTCGGCGTCGTCACTGCCGTGCTCGTCGGCATCGCCGCAATCTCGCTCCTGGTCGGCGGCATCGGCATCATGAACACCATGTATACCGCTGTGCTCGAACGGCGCAAGGAGATCGGCATCCTGAAGGCCATCGGCGCACGCAACGAGGACGTGCTCCTGCTCTTCCTGATCGAATCCGGCCTCCTGGGAATGCTGGGCGGCGCGATCGGCATCCTGCTCGGCATCGCCTTCAGCAAGCTCGTCGAGGTGTCAGCCACTGCCAGTCTCGGCACGACCCTGATCCAGGCGCACTTCCCCTGGTATCTCATCCTCGGCAGCCTCGTCTTCAGCTTCACTGTGGGCGCGCTCGCCGGCACCTATCCTGCGTGGCAGGCCAGCAAACTGCAGCCAGTGGAGGCATTGCGGCAATGAGAATCTTCGAATACTTCAAGATCGCGTTCAGCAATCTGAGCAATCGCAAGATGCGCGCCTATCTCACTATGATCGGCATCTTCATCGGCATCACTGCGGTGATCGCGATCATCAGCCTCGGGCAGGGCCTGAGCGTCGCTATCAACGAGCAGTTCGAGACCTTGGGAACAGACAAGGTGTTTGTCTCGCCAGGCACGAGCGCGTTCAGCGCGAGCTCCACAGCGGCGAACCTGACAGACCGTGATGTCAGGGTGATCGAATCGATCCCTGGCGTGCGGGACACGCTCAGTTTCACGTACACGAGCGCGAAGATCGAGTACAAGGATGAGGAGCATTTCGCGCTTGTCATGGGCGTCACGCTCCAAGAAGGCGAAGAGATCTGGGAAGATACCTGGGGTTCGTACTTTCTCAACGGTCGGATGCTTGAGAAAGGGGATAATTTCAAGGCCTACATGACCTATGATTATACCCAGGATGAGAAAGTGTTCGACCGCAGCATGAAATTGTTCGACAAGATCGTGATCAACAACCAGTCCTTCGAGGTGATCGGCTTCCAGGACAAAGTGGGGAATTCAGGCGACGACCAGACCGTGTACATCACCGGTGACGCCTATGAACGCGTCTTCGGCGTCGCGATCGAGGACGATATCAAGAACATCATCGTCCGGATCGAGCAAGGCGCCGACGTCGGCGCAGTCGCTGACAAGATCGAGAAGGCCCTGCGGAACGACCGCGGCCTCGACGAGGGCGATGAGGATTTCAGCATCGAGACCCCTGAGGAATTCCAGGCGAGCTTCAACAACATCCTGCTCATCGTCCAGGTGGTCATCGTCGGCATCGCCGCGATCTCATTGGTGATCGGCGGCATCGGCATCATGAACACGATGTACACCGCGGTTGTCGAGCGCACACAGGAGATCGGCATCATGAAAGCCATCGGCGCACGCAACGGCGACATCCTCAGCATCTTCCTCATCGAAAGCGGCTTGCTCGGCCTGATCGGCGGGCTGATCGGCGTCATGGTCGGTCTGGGCATCAGCAAGCTTGTCGAGATCGGGAACACGCTCACGCTCGGTACGCCTTACCTGCGCATGTGGTGGAGCTGGGGGCTGATCATCGCCGCCTTGTTATTCAGCTTCCTTGTCGGCGCGCTCAGCGGCCTGGCGCCAGCCTACCAGGCGAGCAAGCAGCAACCTGTGGAATCGCTCCGTTACGAGTAACAGAGCGTCCCGAACGAAAGTAAGGATACATTGCGATATGAGTGAAAGGCATGTCAACCATCTATTCAGAAAAAGCGCCGCAATACACCTTGCTAGTGGCGTTCTTCAATCTGCTCGCCTTGGGATTTGTCTTTCTTTTCGTCTATTTGTATATCGGACAGCTTCCGGGCTGGTGGGCCTTGCTGATCGCCTCGCCCTTGATGATATGGGGCGCTTTGTCATTCAGCAACATGCGCTTCGAGCTCACTGACAAGGAATTCGTCGCCTGGCTCTGGCCGTTCAACGCGAAAGCGCGCTACGACGAGATCACCAAAGTCGAGCTCTTCCCTCACTATGCCTGGTATGTCGGCTTCGGCATGCATTATTTCAGGAAGACCTGGTGGTTCACGACCCGCTATCAAGAATGCGTGCGTATCGAGCGAAAAGGCAGGTCAGCGATCGCGTTCACGCCGCAGCATCCGAAGGAGTTCGCAGGCATGCTGCGTGTCAAGGTTCGCTCGGCGAAGGCACAGGCGGCCGGGTCGGTCTGACAACCTCGAATTCGTAGCTCGCTTCGAGCTGGTTGCCATCGATCAGGAAGACGCCGCGCACACGGTACTGGCCTGGTTTCTCAGCAATCACGTCCTGAGGGTTCCATATCAGATCCAGGGCCAGGTAGTCTCCGGCAGGGATCGTCGCGCTCTGGTTGACCGGCACGTACATGGTTCCCCAACCAGTGGAATGCGCGCGTTCCAGGAAGATGACGAGCTGGCCATGCGCCGGAACGTCCGCAGTGTTCATGATCATCGACTTCACAAATGGGATATCGTCCGGCGAGCAGCCATAGCAGCCGGAATGGCGTGCGTCGTGATGATAGACTGGCCAGGAATCACGATCAGCCCGGCCGTCAAAGTCGTATACATAGACCATGCCCGACCAGGTGGAGGCAATGAACTCGTTATCCCCATCGCCGTCAAGATCGCCGACAGGCGTGGTGTCGCCGAAGATACCGTTGTCTGTGGGCTTGGGAAAACCGTCGAGGATCCCGCCTTCATGGTCGAAGAGCATGAATTCCGGCATGATCCTATAGGAGCCACTGCGGGCGCGCATGATCACTTCCTGGCTCGGGTCCTGGTCGAGCTGGGCAAAGCCGATGCTTGCCTCACTGTAAGAGCCGAAATAGTAGTTGTCGGCCTGACGGCACTTTGGCCAGCCCGGCTTAGGATTAGCCTGGTTGTCGAGCACAACGCCGCAGCTGTCAGTCCAGTCCAGGCGTTCATACCCGACTGCGAAATCCAATGAGTGGTCGTTGTCAATATCGCCGGCCGCTATCTGATAGATGCCCCGGCCATAGCCAGGAGCTGCGTGCGGCCAGCCAGGGAGTTCGACGCCGTTACGATCATACGCGTGCAACTCGCCAGTGTAGGTATTGACAAGGATGTCCAGGAAGCCGTCGTCATCGACATCTACCAGGACAGGATCGGCCATGATGCCGGCAGGGTATTCGAAGGGGCCGAGGATGATATTGCCGAACGAGTCCAGCACCCAGAGCCGGTCGAGCCGTTCGCCCACCAGCGGGCTGCAACCACCGGGCTTGATGCAGGCCATCGCAGTCGCCACGATCTCGGGCGTGCCATCATTGTCCAGGTCGCCCGCACTGAGCAGGTTTGGAATATACGCGATCGTCGCGTTCGGCGCCGGCTCCAGGTACACCGGCCAGTTGCCTGGCACCTCGTCCTTGTCTGCCTGTTGTGCCCAGACCCTGTTGGTCCAGTCGCCGTAGAGGAGTTCGAGCTCGCCGTCGTTGTCAAGATCAATGATCGTCGGCGTGTTGACCACTGAGAAGCCGACCCGTGCAGGCCAGCCAGGGACATACGTGCCGTCGTGATTGAAGATGTGGAGATAGCCGCAGTTGTCGCCGACTGCCAGTTCCGGCAAGCCGTCAGTGTCCAGGTCTGCCACGGCAGGGCCTTGCTGCATGATGGCTTCGCGGCTACCGCACGTTGTGTTGATCTGCTGTGGCCAGCCAGGCGAGAAGCTGGCGTCATGGCGCACCACTGAGACATCCTTGTGGTATGCCATCACCATCTCATTGTCCTCGTCGCCATCGATATTGGCGATGGTTGGCTGTCGCTGGAACGACAGTGCGATCATCTGGGCTTCAGCATCAGTTGCAGCCACTTGCCCGGTCTCGACATCCACCAGTCTGTCGTCAGTCTCGACAAGCTCGTCGCCGAGCGCCGCAAGCGAGGGTTTGGCGCCATCGAGCATGTTCGGCCAGCCAGCCTGAAGCTGGGGGTCGATGTAGGTGAGTGAGGAAAAATAACCGATATCCTGGTCTTCAGAGTCAAACACTCGGAGCTGGAACAGGTAGAAACTGGGGACGGTGATCACGCTCTCGTCGAATTCCGCAAGCGGTCCGTTCCTGACTTCCTGCAGGCCCCCGTTTGTAAGAGTGAGCCCGTCGCTTGTGCAGTCATTCTGTGTGCCATACTCGTCTGAATAGCACCATTCCATTTCGTAATGATGGAAATAGTCATGGGTCGCGCTGCCGATGATCTCGATGTCCTTCCAGGTGGGCAAGACATAGGGGTCCTGGTTGCGGTCCCGCAGATCGCCAGGTTCCTCGATCTCGACGGTGCGCACGACGATCATCGAATACGCGACGCTCGTGGTGTCGGCAACGACTTCCAGGCGCAAGGTGTACTCGCCTTCCTGCAGATGCGCAGCACACAGCACGCCGTCAATAACTGGTGTGGTCTCTGTGCAGAGCAGCTCTGTCGGGCAGGTGTCGCACGCTTGCGATGTGAGCTCATAGCTCTGGAAGCCGTCCCCGCTTGCAGTGCCGAGCACGTCAAAATTGCTGTCAGGGATCTTGCCTACGGTCGCGATATGCGCAATAGGCGGCTTCGGGCTCGTGACTGCCTGGTAGGCCTTGATACGACCATAGCCCTGCACAGTCTGCGGCTCGCCGATGTCAAGCGCTGTATTGGTGATCGCGCGCTTGATGTCATCGATGGTCCAGTCCGGATGCATCTGTCGCATCAGGGCTGCGAGGCCTGCGACATGCGGTGTCGCCATGCTTGTCCCGTCCAGCAGGACGTGATAATCATCCAGGCAGAGTTGATAACTCGGATTGATCAGCCAGGGCTCAAAGCCCGGATAGCGTGCTGCGCAGATCTGCACGCCGGGTGCGACGATGTCCGGCTTGAGCAACACGCCGCCGTCCCATTCGACCGGGCCGCGCGAGCTGAAATGCGCGATGTCGTCGTTCTTGTCAGTGGCGCCGACTGTGAAAGCCTTGCGCGCAGTGCCAGGAGAGCCGATCGAGCCCTGCATCGGGCCGTTATTGCCAGCAGCGACGACGGCAAGAACGCCTGCTTCGACTGCGTTGTCGATGGCAGTGCTGGTTGGGTCGTCAGGATTGCCCCAGCGCGAGCCGAGGCTGAGGCTGATCACGTCCAGATGGTCTGAGAAGTCCCCGTCCTGATTCGGGTCGACCGAGCGTTCGATCGCTGCAACGACATCATCCATATAGCCACTGCCACCGCTGTTCAGGACCTTGTAGGCGTAGATCGTCGCGTCTGGCGCCACACCCTCGAGCGCGCCATGGCCTGCAGCGGTAGCGGCGCAGTGCGTGCCATGCCCGTGATCGTCCATCGGATCCGCGTCATCGTTCACAAAATCATAGCCGCCAACGACACGGCAGCCAGTGCCGTAGCACCCGCCAAGGTCGCTGTGGGTGTAATCCACGCCGGTATCGATGATGCCAATCGTCACTCCAGTCCCAAGCAAGTCTGTACCGCTTGGATCCTGAAGCGTCCATGCCTGATCAGCGCCGATCAGCGGGATGGAGTCCATCAACACGGTCTCGACTTCGTAATTGGGATGGATCGCCTTGACATAGGGCGAGGCGAGGATGTCGTCCAACAGCTCTTCTGGGATGTCGACCGAGACGCCGCTGAATACCCTGCGGAATTCTGCCTGGATTTCGAGGCCGAGCAAGCGGAGCTCTGCGATGGCAAGATCAAGGCCATGTGCGGCAATGCGTTGTCCTCCTCCCGGAGTTCGTGTGAGTGGCGGCACGGTGAATTCAATAATATATCCATCGTACGGTCCGCTCGGCTCTGCCGGACTCGGGCTTGGCGGGTCTGTCAGCTTGATGTGTTCCTCAAGGTCGTACTCGTGCTTCATGGTCTGGATGCTCATCTCGAGCTCGTCGATGTCGAACTGGAAGATGCACGCGCCGTCAAGGCAGCCGTAGTCGCAGCGTTCCTCCTCATCGTCGAATTCATCGGTGCCCTCACATACATACTCGATCAGCAGGACATCGCTTTCGCAGTAGTCAGTGTATGTGTCAGGGCCGAACGTGACCGTGCCTTTGTTGAAATAATTGTCCCCGTCGGTGTCATCGCAGACATAGCATTCGAAGATGCATTCGCCATTCTCGCAGTGCCAGACGCCCTGGCAGCCAGGAGGCGGGTCCTGGTCGCAGTCGTCGTCATAGGTGCATTCAAGCGCTTGACAGTCTTCAGGACAGATCGCTTCTTCGCCGAACTGGCAGATGCCGTCGCCGCACTTGTCGAAATTACAGGCGGAGTGCAGCACCATGAGAACCAGGACAAGCGTGACCCACCACCATCTCATGTCTCATTTCCCCACTGTTGAGTATTTAAATTTTTTCTTACGCCAAAGACTTAAAAACGGGCCTGGCTCTCTGTGCAGCATGCGCTGCAAGCTCTGCCGGGAGAAAGCCATCTACGCGCCATTGCGGTTCTGCAAGCAGCATTTCCTGCATTTCTACGAGAAGAAAGTCCGGCATTACCTGGAAAGTACCGGAACACGGAATACAAAGATTCTTATTGGCGTCTCAGGAGGGAAAGACAGCAGTGCCTTGGTTGATGTCCTGGTCAAGATTAAAGAGGAATATGGTTTAGAACTAGGACTATTTACTATAAACCTCCAAATCCCTGAATATTCAGAGATTGGTCTTGGAGTTATCCAAGAACTTGCCAAGCGATACGACCTTCCTTTGATCGTCGAGGACTTGAAAGGCCACGAGCACCAGATCCCTGATTTTGCCGGCCCGGGGAAGAAGCCGTGCAGCCAGTGCGGCGTGATCAAGCGCTACCTGCTCAACAAGGCAGCTGTGGATCACGGCTTTGACTTCCTCGCGACCGGGCATAATCTCGACGACGAGTTCTTCGTGGCAGTGCACAACCTCATCCATCGCAACGTCGACCAGTTGCGTCGCCAGGAAAAGAGACTGCCGCCAAAGCCCAAACATAAGCTCGCTGGACGAGTGAAACCATTATATTATCTCACAGAGAAGGAGAACCGCCTCTATTGCCTCTTGAAAGAGATTCCGCACGACGCTGACGAATGCCCCTTCTCCCGGGACAACCCGCAGATCAGGTTTAAGCTGCACGCGAGCCCGTTCGCACGGGACGAGAAGCGTAACCTGCTCAAGAGCCTGCAGAAGCTGCAAGAGCAGAATGTGCAACTGGAAGTGAAAGAAGGCGATGCTCCTGGCGAGCTGCATAACTGTCCTGGTTGTGGTTTTGCAACAACATCAAAAGATACCTGTGTTTTTTGCAAAGTAATGGATAGGGGAGTATAGGACAAGTAATGAGAATAATAAAAGTCGTTTTACTTTGCCGCCTGCTTCATGGCATTCTCGACATGCTTCGCATCGCTCGCGTCAAGCGCGGCAGTGCGGTCGAGCCAGTAGCCGGCGTTGTTCACTGCACGGGTCGCCATGCCTTCAGGGACGCCGGCCATGATCAGCGTGCTTTTCACACTGGCAGGCTCGTGTCCGCTCAACAGCTTGCTCAAGGCCTTGGCCTGGGTCTTCCCAACACTGGTGGCAAGGCTCTGGACACGCTTCTTCGCTGCTGGCGACAGGCTGTCGACATCGTGCTCTAACGCGCGCAAAGTCACTTCTTCGGCCTCCTCGTAACGTCGGATCTCCAGCGTCGTCTGGTCCAACACACGGACATGACGCGCCATGCGACCGAGCTGGACGATGATGATGACCAGCGCGACGATAAAGAGGAGGAGCACGACGAAGAGGATCTCCGCGACGGGCAGGTTCACTCCGAATACAAACATTGTATGCACCTCCTAGTTGAATATGCGTAAGTGATCAAGGGAGCGGCCGTCATGGTCGAACCGCGTCGGGTGGTAGACCGTTTCGATCGTGTCGTCGCTTGTCGCGATGACGCTGCCGTCCTGGCGCAGCCAGCCCAGCACTTCGACAGGCTGTTCCAGTTGCTCGACCGGGTATGTATATCTGTAGCGGAACTTCGCATACGGCTTCAGGCCGAACACGCCGAGGTATTGCACGTAGTTCGTGCGCCGTCCTTCATTCACGTTCAGCTCGACTTCCAGGTCCCTGATCGGCTTCCCTTCCTTGTTGTTGAGGAGGACGTAGATCTCTGCATCCTCCTGATAAGCGTAATTGTCCAGGCTCGGCTTGATCCTGATGGCGAAGCTCGGGATCTCGACACGGGCGTTCACCAGCCCTGACTCGACCACGCCGTTCTGATCGCGCAGCTCGATCGTGAATTCCTGGCTGGTGTCGATGTCTTCGCTCACAAGCACGGCGAACCTGACCCGTTCTACCTGGCCGACATCCAGCGTGCCAAGCTCTGCAGGTCCTGAATATTCCCAATTGCTCGGCAGTCCCAGGACAACGGTCGCGCCTTCGAGCGGGTAGTTGCCCAGGTTGGCGACCGTGACATCGTAGGCCACGATGCTCAGGATCGGCACGCGGATCTGGCTGTTATAGCTGAGCGGGCTTTCCCTGATGCAGTCCTCGTCGATCTCGCCATCGCAGTCGTTGTCCTTGCCGTCACCGCACACTTCGCGCGCGCCAGGGTTCACGGTGCGATCATTGTCGTCGCAGTCGACGCCACGCCCTTTGCCCAGGCAGGCAGCTGCGTAGCGGACATAGCCGTCCCCGTCCTGGTCGCAGCTGGTCGGTCGTGGGGCGGGTTCGTCTTCTTCCTCGATCGGGACGCAGGTGCCGTTGACATAGTGGTAGCCGTCACGGCAGCCTCCGCCGCCACCGCCACCGCCGCCTCCGCCGCCACCGCGACGTGAGCAGCCGCCGATGTCGATGAGGCAGCCATTGGTACAGCTGAGGCTTCCGCGGTTGTAGTTGCCGAAGTCGCTGCATTGCTGGCCGCCGAAGTCAAATCCGTCGCACTGCTCGCCAGCGTCGCGGACGCCATTGCCGCAGAAATTGCCGGTGCATTGCGTGGTGTCGAACAGGCAGGTGGTGGCATCGCACGTAAGCGCGCCGCCTGTGAAATTATCGAAGTTCAGGCAGTTGGTGATATTGCCCCAGTTCGTGCCGTCGCACTGCTCTCCTGATTGGATGATGCCATCGCCGCACGTCGGCTGTGGCGCGATGCATTGCGTGGTGTTCGCCATGCAATCGACATTGCACGTGAGGATGCCGCCAGTGAACTGGTCGAAGTCAGTACAGTCCAGATTGTCAAAGACAGGCTGGTCCGGATCGCTGTTCAGGTAATCGCACTGCTCCCCGCTGTTGACGACACCGTCGCCACAGGTTCCATTGAAACCGCCAGTGCATTCTGAGACATTCGCCTGGCATGTGGTCGTGATGCAGCTGAGGTTGCCGCCAGTGAAGCTGTCGAAGTCTGTGCAGTCGAGGTTGTCGAAGATGTACACGCCTCCACCGCCACCGCCAGAACTGCCGTTCGTGCCGTTGAACGTGAAGTTGAAGCTGATATATTCGCACTGCTCGCCTGGCTGGATGATGCCGTCGCCGCAGAATGGCAAGGGCTCGATGCATTGCGTGGTGTTGAACAGGCAGGTGCTGAGGTCGCACGTGAGCGTACCGCCAGTGAAGTTATCGAAGTCGCTGCAGCCGGTGATCGGGCCCCAGTCGTTGAATTCGCATTGCTCGCCTGGCTGAATTGTGCCGTCGCCGCAATACGGGCCAGGCGGCAGGGTACATTGTGATGTGTTGAAGATACAGGCGTCGCAGCTGAGCGTGCCACCGGTAAAGGTGTCAAAGTCTGAACAATTCGTGATCGGACCCCAATTGCTACCGTCACACTGCTCGAGGTTGTTGATCACGCCATCACCACAGAATCCCGAGTTATTTCCACCAGTACACTGCGAAACATCGAACAGGCAATTGCTGTCACAACTCAAGTTGCCGCCAGTGTAATTGTCGAAATTGCTGCAGCCGGTGATCGGACCCCAGTTCGAGCCGTCGCACTGCTCGCCCGGCTGGATGATGCCGTCGCCACAGATGAAGACCGGGCAGTCCGGGTCTGCTGTGTCGACCAGACCGTCGCAATCGTCGTCGATGCCATTCGTGCAATTCTCCGCCATACCAGGATTCACAAGAGGATTCGAATCGTCACAGTCAATCGGGCCGCACATGCCGCCTTCGATCGCATAGCCGTCGCCATCGTTGTCAGTGCATCCTGGCATGATGCACAGGCTCGTGTTCGCCATGCAATTCGGATTGCAGGTGAGGACGCCGCCGATAAAGGAGTCGAAGTCAGTGCAGTCAAGGTTGCTGAAGTTCGTGCCGTCGCACTGCTCCCCGCTGTTCACCTGGCCGTCGCCGCAGATGCCTGGGTTACCACCTGTACATTGCGAGACATTCACCAGGCACACGGAGATGTCACATTGCAGGCTGCCTCCTGTAAAGTTGTCGAAATCTGTGCAGTCCAGGTTACCGTAGTCGATGCTGCCGTTGAGCAGGAGTTCGCATTGCTCGCCTGGCTGGATTACGCCATCGCCGCAATAGGTCGGTGGCAAGAGGCACTGGCTGGTGTTGAACACACAGGCGTCACAACTGAGGTTGCCACCGATGAAGCTGTCGAAGTCAGTACAGTTGGTAATCGGGCCCCAATTCGAGCCGTCACACTGCTCCAGATTATTAATCACACCATCGCCGCAGAACCCGCTGGTGTTGCCGCCAGTGCATTCTGAGACATTGAATTGGCAATTGCTGTCACAACTCAGATTACCGCCAGTATAGTTGTCGAACGAGGTGCAGTTCGTGATTGGTCCCCAATTACTGCCATCGCACTGCTCGCCCGGCTGGATCACGCCGTCGCCGCAGATGTACAATGGACAGTCTGGATCAGCAGTATCGACCAGGCCGTCACAATCGTCATCAATGCCGTTCGTGCAGTTCTCCGCCATGCCAGGATTCACCAGAGGATTCGAATCGTCACAGTCAATCGGGCCGCACGAGCCGCCTTCGATCGCATAGCCATCGCCATCACTATCAGTGCAGTTCGGCGGCAGCGCGAAGCACTCTGTCGTGTTGAAGTGGCACGAGCCACTGCAGCTCAGGTTGCCACCGATGAACAGGTCGAAGTAGGTACAATTGTCCACTGGGCCCCAGTCCCAGACAGGGTCGCCAGGATTGCCATCGCACGTCTCGCCGGTCTGAATAATACCATCGCCGCAGAAAGGCTGTGGCAGGCCGACACACTGTGTCGTGTTGAACAGGCAGGTGTCGTCGCAGCTCAGATTGCCGCCAGTGAACTGGTCGAACCAGGTGCAGTTGGTGATCTGACCCCAGTCCCAGACAGGGTCGCCAGGATTGCCATCGCACGTCTCTCCTGGATTCACTGTGCCGTCACCGCAAAAGTAGGTCGGACAGTCAGGATCAGCAAGGTCGACCAGGCCGTCGCAATCATCGTCAATGCCATTCGTGCAATTCTCAGCCATGCCAGGATTGACAAGCGGATTGGAATCATCGCAATCGACAGGACCGCACACGCCGCCTTCGATCGCATAGCCGTCATTGTCCCCGTCTGTGCAGTTCGCTGCTGTGCACAAGGTCGTGTCGAAGTGGCAGCTCGGGCCGCAGCTGAGCACGCCACCGCTGAAGTTGTCGAAATTCGTACAGTTTGTGATCGGACCCCAGTCCCAGACCGGATCGCCAGGATTGCCGTCACAGGTCTCGTTCGTCTGGATGATGCCATCGCCGCAGAACGGGAAGGGCAGGCCGATGCACTCGCTTGTGTCGAACAAGCAAGTATCGCCGCAGCTCAGGTTGCCGCCGGTGAACTGGTCGAAGTCAGTGCATCCGACAATCGGACCCCAGGCCTCCTCCTGAAACTGCACGAGGATCTGCGTGTTGTTGTAGTTCCAGAGGCCGGTATAGGTGCGTCCGTCTGACAGGAGTGTGAGCGCCACAACCCAATTTGTTGGTGACTCGTTGTTCTCGAGGTGCAGCTCGCGGTCGATCGTGTTGACAAGCGCGTCCCAGTCCAGGTTATCATACTGGAACTCACCTTCGTATTCATAGCTGCCATCGCGTTCCATCACAACGTTCGTGTCAGGGTTCGTATCGAGGACCAGGCTGCCGCCATTATCACAGGTCTCGCCTGGCTGGATGATGCCATCGCCGCAGAAGCTCGGCTGTGTCAGGCAGGCGCCGAACGAGCAGCCATAGAGGCAGTCGACCGTCAGGTTGCCGAGGTCGACGCCGTCACAATAGTATTCATTGAGTGTCCATGGGTCGATGCAGAAGTCTGTGTGCGTGCTCGACGCAGGGAATGGATCGAAGGTGGTGATGGTCACTGTGCCGCGCACATAGACGCTGATGCCGCCGTCAGTGTCGCTGCAGGTCTGGTTGAAGAAGCAGTCCGGATCGAGGTCGTCGACCAGGCCGTCGCAGTCGTTGTCGATCAGGTCGTCGCAGATCTCGCCGTTCTGGTATGTGCCGTCGATGATCGCGATGAGCCGCAGGACATCCGCAGAGGTGACATTGCCATCGTCGTTCAGGTCGCAGATATAGCCTGGCGGACAGGGAGCGCCGAAAACCACAGCAGTGAGGTTTGCGACATCTAGGTTTTCCAGGCGGCCGTTGTTATTGTAATCATACCACCAATAGTACGGGTGGCACTCGTCGCAATCGCTCAGATTGTACTCGCACTCGCCATTGACGCACTCGCCATACCAGGGCCAGCCGCTGCTGTTCGTGCCTGGCGGGCAGATATCGATGCAATCGGAATCGTTGACACAGCCGTTGAACTCGTCGTCGTCAGCGAAGCTGTCGCAGCCAGGATCCGGAAGCGTGCCGAACGGGCCGCCGTCGAAGTCGACAAAGGTGTCGCCGTCATTGTCCACGTCGTCGCTGCACTCGGTGATGCAGCCCCAGGGCGGCTCGTCGTACTCGCACATGTGCGTGGCGTTGTTGCACGTGCCGTTGATCGTGCCGTTGATGCTCGGGCACCAGATCGGGTCGCAATCATCGTCTGAGTCGCATTCCCAGCATTCAGGATCGTCGTCGTCGACAAGGGTATCGCAATCGTCGTCGATGCCGTTGGTGCAGTTCTCCGCCATGCCTGGGTGGACGAGCGGGTTCGTATCGTTGCAGTCTTCTGGGCCGCAGTCGCTGCCAGGGATGAGCGTGATGTTCCAGCCGTCGCCATCGCCGTCGAAGCAGTCAGTGACGTTCCACGGGCAGGCAGCCGCGTCGCCGAAGCTGAACGGGCCGGCATTGGTATCCACCAGCGAATAATCGAACGGCGGGTATGTAAAGCGGTAGAGCGCGTCGTTCTGTCGTCCGAGCGCGTAGTACGCGCCTTGGTAGTAGGCCGCGCTGGTGAAGCCTTCCCCGCTCGGCAGGTTGCCGACGAGCGTGTTCGCATACGTTGGGATGTCGATGAGGTATACTGCGCCGTGGAAGTCGATGTAGAAGAGATCGCCGGTTGCAGTGGGCACGATATCGCCCCCATCAGCGTCCATATCATTATAGGATTGCAATGCTGTTGCTGCGCCAGTGTTCGTATCATAACTATAGAGCGTGTCTGGTGCGCCATAGCCGTAGAGCGTCACAGTAAGGAAGGCGAGCGCTGGCACTGTCGTTGTCGAGCCGATCGTGTTGAACGTGCCGTCATCATTGAGCGTGACCAGGTTGCCGCCGGTCATCGCGTACGGAAGTCCGGTGTGGTCGATCGCCAAAGCTGCGTTGAATGCGCCATCGTAGCTGAGCAGGTAGCTGGACATGCCGTTGTTCTCGTTGACGCGGTAGAGGCTCGAGCCACCGCTTGGAAACTCGCCGTCGAGGTGCACGATGCCCTGACCGCAGATGTCTGTCGTGGTCGGGACGCACCGGTCGTTTTGGCAGCCCCCAGCGCATTCGATGATTTGCGTGCCGAGCTGGTTGCCCAGGCAATAGTATTCGTTGAGCGTCATCTGGTCGATGCAGAAATCGCTGTAGAGGTCCTCACCAAACGGGGTGGCGATCGTGACTGTGCCTGGCACTTCGTAGTTGATGCCGCCGTCCGTGTCCTCACAGGTCTGGTTGGCGTTGCACCATGGCGGTTCGTCGATCAGGCCGTCGCAGTCATTGTCGTGGAAGTCGCACAAGGTCTCGTTGAGCTCGAACGGGTCGTCTTCAAGCGCGTCGTCGCCGCAGCAGTTGAGCTGCCCGCCGTTGCCAGTCCAGTTCCAGCCTTGCAGGTTGCACACTGGCTCGCACTGGTCCGGGCCAAAGCCTTCATCGACAAGGGTATCGCAATCATCGTCGATGCCGTTGCAGATCTCGGTCGCGCCAGGATTCACGTTCGGGTTGTCGTCGTCGCAGTCGATCGGGCCGCACTCGCCGCCCGTAACATTCCAGCCATCGCCGTCGCCGTCGACGCACTCGTCGCAGGCTGGATCGCCGTTGCAGTCAGCATCGTCGCAGTCAGTGTCGCCGTCGCAATCGTCATCGATCTGGTTGTCGCACACTTCTGGCGAGGGATCGCCCCAGGTCGCGCTGCATTGGATGCCGGTGTGATCATCCTGGCAGATAAAGACCCCGTATCGGGTGCACGCGCCCACGCCGACACTGCAGCCATAGCCGAGCAAGGGCTCGTGCTCGTCGATGCTGCCGTCGCAGTCGTTGTCATGCCCGTCGCACCACCACTCGGTGCTCTGATAAGGATCGTCTTCAAGAGAATCGTCGCCGCAACAGTTGAGCTGACCGCCGTTGCCCACCCATGTATAGCCGTCGTCTTCACAGACCGACTGGCAATCAGGGCCATCAGGATCAGTGTAGCAGCTGGACGGCGGGCAGCCGTTCACGCCTGCGCAATCGCTGTCTGAGCAGTCGACCAGGCCGTCGCAATCGTTGTCTGCGCCGTCTGCGCAGCTGTCATCGCCAGACCACGTGTCTTCGCCTGACGGGTTGTGGGTCCACTCGTTCGAGCTGCTCCAACTGTTATCATACGGTCCTTGGCAGCACGCGCCTTCGAGCATGTCGCCAACGCTTCGCTGGTACAGACTAGGGTTGAACTTGCCGGTGCAGCCGATGATCTGGGTGTTGGAACAGATGCTGCTTTCGCTGAAGTAGATCCAAAGTAACTGGCCATCGTCAGCGCAGAGTTCGCCGCCGCCAGCACCATAGGTGCAGTCATCAGCGTTGGCACAGCAGGTCTTCGTGTCGCTTGGTGCTGGGTCGAGGTAGCTGTCCTCTTCCAAGGCTGCAAGCCAGGGGTTGCAGTCGAAATCAGGATCGTTGCACCACGGCTCGCTGAAGACGCCGCAGGCATCGCAGTCTGCGTCGTATCGTGGGCTGTTGGCATTGCCATCGCAAGGCAGCCCATCGTTGTACTCGCCGCACACGCCGTTGGTGCTTCCGTCACCGCAGCAGAAGAAGCATTCGCCATTCGGATACTGCGGATGTGTCGGTGGCAAGGGGTCGCATGCTTGGAGCGGATGGCCTTGGTGCGTATAGCACGTGCCGTTACAGCTCGGCTGTCCATGGCCGCCGCACGGGTCTGCAAGTGCTGACATAGCAAGAAGCAAGATGCCAAACAGGCAAAGAGCAGCAAACCTAGTCATCCGTGTCCCCCAACCATACATATAACCAGTCGGTATGCCCGGTTTATTTAAAAATGTTATGGCTCGTTACTATTATTAAATGGTTACGAAATGGCACTATCATGTTGGCAGCTATAAGAGAATGCAAAGCAGCAAGCAGGGAGAATTTAAATGCTTTCTGCGCAGATTTATTAAGAAATCAGGGTTCGCGACCGATATGCGCCTCGCGATACTGTTCAGCAGCGGCAAGGACAGCACCTACACGCTGCACACGCTCAAAGAAGAGCATGAGATCGTGTGCCTGCTCTGCCTGATCCCTGCAAACCCGGATTCTTTCATGTTCCAGCAGAGCAAGCGCGAGCTCGTGGAAGCCCAAGCTGCATCTTTAGGTCTCCCAGTCATGTTCAGGGAAACCGCAGGCAAGAAAGAAGAAGAGCTCGCAGACCTGGAAGCCCTGCTCAAGAAAGCCAAAGCAGACTATAAGATAGAAGGCATCGGCTCTGGTGCGCTCGCGTCCACGTATCAGTTCGAGCGCATCGGCGCGCTCTGTAAACAACTCGGCCTTGAAAGCCTCGCGCCTTTGTGGCAGCAGGATCAGCATGTGCATTTCGAAGCCATGGTGAAAGAAGGCTTTGACATCAGGATGACACGCATTGCTGCAATGGGTCTTGACGAATCATGGCTTGGCAGGAAGCTGGCAATGGAAGACCTGGAAACGCTCAAGCAACTCAGAGACAAGCTCGGGTTTCACCCTGCTGGCGAAGGCGGCGAATTCGAGACCATCGTGCTCGACGGTCCAGGCTTCGCACACCCCATTCACATCGACTTCGAGAAGAAGATGGAGTCAAAAGAAAGGGGAGAGTTACTGATTACAGATATCAAGCATTCTTAGATGTAACGCCTACATCCGAAACCGTCGATGAAATACTTATCACCCATACTATCCCTGTGCACAGTGTACCCCAAATAGGTCTCTGTTTCTCTGGATCGCCTGAGAGAACTCCTGGAACCAAAACCGGGTGAGGGTCGCGTCCCACTGCTTGAGCTACTGCTTGTCGTGGCTTCAGCTGCAGCCTCACGACGTTTTTGTCGCTGTTTTCGCGCGTACTTGCTATCACCGCCAGGAGTGCGTTGCGCTTTCTCTCTTTTTGCTCGCTTCTCATCAAGCTCAGCTCGTCGGCGCGCTTTGCGATTCTTGCGGCTGCCGCCGCCACCTTTCTTCTTGCCGCCATTTCCTTGTTGCGCTTTTTTCTCATCCGATCGTCTTCCGGCACGGCCACGACCGGAATTAGGGCCTGGCTTCTGATTCCTGCTCAGCACGACATTGCTGCCTTTGCCGTTCAGGTAGGTGACAATATTATTGGTGAGAAGGTGATAGCCGTCGCGGAGTTTTGCCGCATAGCTGCGAACAGTCGTTAAGGCATCCTGCAGGCGCTGATCGACATAGCCTGCCATCGCAGCGTTGGTCGCGACAAAGCTGTCAAGGCCTGGACGCGCGACTTCAGCACGCGCACCGTAACAGGCACGCGGACACTTTCGGTAAGAAACACACGGTTGCGTCTGCAGAGGTCGATACTGTCTCATCGTCGTCACGCGGAAGTGGGGGAGAGTTATTTAAGCTTAACGCCTCCACAGGCGATAACCGAAGTTGTTAAAAAGAGAAGACGCCCTCTGGCACCTACCAGGGCAGAGAAGATGCCGTGGTGGAGAAAAAAGAAAAAGCAAGAGCAACGAGTTCTTGTAGCATGAGGAGATAAGCATGGAAGGAACAATTAAGTGGTATAGTGGCCAGAAGGGCTATGGATTTGTCACCGGCGCAGACGGGAAGGACTATTTCGTGCATCACACGCAGGTGCCTGAAACGATGAACCTTCGTGAAGGCGATAAGATAGAGTTCGAGCCTGCGATGACAGATAAGGGCGCACAGGCGCGCAATGTTGCAGAGGCTGGATCAGCTCCGGCAGCTGCGGCTGAAGAAGCGGCTGAGCCTGCAGCAGAGGAAGAGGTTGCTGAGGAACCGGCAGCTGAGGAAGCTGCGGAAGAGCCTGCGGCAGAAGAAGCAGCTGAGGAACCTGCAGAGGAAACAGCCGAAGAGCCAGTTGAGGAAGAAGCTGAGCCTGAAGCCGAGGAGCCTGCAGAAGAAGCTGCAGACGACGAAGCTGACGAGAAAGCTGCGTAAACCCTTATCAAAACTTTTTTCTTATGATTTCTTCAGGCCGCATCTGTCTTCCTGACTAATTCGACAGTCGCGCGCAAGACGATGCGAAGATCACGGAGCACATTCTTGATGTTCTCCAGCGCGATGACTTCGTCAGGATTCCGCGCGCCATAGACATGCTTGGTGTATTGCACGAGCAATTGCACTATCTCTTCGTGCAGCACCAATGCCCGATCAGTAGTGCGATTGTAATAGCTCTTCGTCGTCGAGAGATAGTACTTGTATGCTTCGTCGAGCCGTTTGCGCAGACGTTTCTGCAAAGGCTTGTTCGCCCGTTCCATATCGCCAGCCACACGTTTGAGATAGTCGCCGATGCGTTCGAGCGCCCAGCTGATCTTGTCGTAATAGTGCGCCTCGTTCGGAGCCACGCCCAGGAGATTGCCAACAGATGGCTTTTCCAGAACGCGCCGGGTGACGCGGGAAACAAGCAGGTGCAAGCGGTTGAGATCGCGGTCACGATCGCGCAAGACTGCGCCGTCCACGCCCTGCTCTGACAGCGTGTCTTGAAACATGCTGCGCACCATCATGTCCATTCGGTTGATCAGCGTGCCCAACGCCACTTGCTTGATGTCGATCAGGTCGCGCACCACGATCCTGTTCAGGCTTTGCTCGATCACCTCAGCGCCAGCCAGATCGTGGATCAGGTCGCGCAGCTCGCTCGCGACTTCAGCCAGCTTCTTGCCTTCCATCACCAGTTGCGTGCAGCCAGCCATGTAGAGCGAAGTGATCTCTGTCTGCAATGCCGATATGCTCTTGTTGTCGCAATTGACCCGGCCGATGCGCTCATCAATCTGCACTTTCGTCGAGGTCAGCACAACGCTGCCTGGCTTCTGCTCGAGGAAGAGGGTGCTGCCTTTTGCGAGCTTGTTGCTCTTCACCCAGTCCTTCGGCAGGCTGACGACAAAGCTGTTCTTCCCGAATTTGATCAGTTTGCGCGTCTCCAATGTCCCCCCTCAGTAGTCGGAAAACAGGCACCAAACCATATACCTATAACGCCGAATATATGCTATATGGTAAAAGCATATATTAATAAATATTTCCCCTATGACACAAGAAGGAGGCGTTTCAACGCCGGCGAGGGGGGTGATCACAACGGACGGGGATTACTACGACGAGATGGACATGGAAAGCGTTGTCCTCCACGGCCAGGAAGAAGAGGAAGACCTGGATGCAGCAGAGGCCGGATTCCTGCGTGGCTATCTCGGCTTAGGTGAAGTGTGAGAATGGACTTGGAAGAGGCGCAGCGTAACCTCAATAGGCGTGCGTATGAACCCAGTGTGCACTGGGATACCAACCAACACAACTGGCGCATGCTCATGGGCTGGCGCGGCTGAGCAGTTCATATCCTGTTTCTTCTAGGGAATTCTATGGCATGATTTTTTGCCGAAATCTCTCTATAATTTCCATATAGAAATTAATTAACAATTTTCACTCCAAACCACAAGCATTATATACCCTGAAACAACTCTCTTGATCAGAAGGTTTCTCGTCGAGAAACACCGGAAAATCGATGGTAACAAAAGGTCTTACAAATGGAAAATCCTAGTCCGAAATCTGCGCCGGGAAAGGCTGACTACGGCGCCTCCAAAATTACGGTCTTAGAAGGCCTCTCAGCTGTCCGCTTGCGGCCTGGCATGTACATTGGTTCGACAGGCCCGCGCGGCCTGCACCACATGGTCTACGAGGTCGTGGACAACTCTATCGATGAAGCCATGGCAGGCTTCTGCAAGCAGATCAATGTCACGATTCATGAGGATAATTCTGTCACAGTCGAAGACGACGGCCGTGGCATCCCGGTGGACAAGCACGAGAAATACGGCGTGAGCGCAGTCGAGGTCGTTATGACCAAGCTGCACGCTGGCGGCAAGTTCGACAAGGACACCTACAAAGTCTCGGGCGGGCTCCATGGCGTTGGCGTCTCTGTGGTGAACGCCTTGTCGCAATCGCTCAAGGTCATCGTGCACCGCGACGACAAGATCCATGCCATGGAGTTCCAGCGCGGCAAGCCGCAAGGCCCGTTGAAAGTCATCGGCGACACAGACGAGACCGGCACGACCGTGCAGTTCACGCCTGATCCTGAGATCTTCACCGAAGGGACGGAATTCGACTATAACGTGCTCGCTTCACGGCTTCGCGAGCTCGCCTTCCTGAATAAAGGCGTGAGGATCACCTTGAAGGACGAACGGCCCACGAACGGCGACAAGCGCCAGAACGAGTTCCACTACGAAGGCGGCATCATCAGCTTTGTCGAGCACCTGAACAAGAACCGTGATTCCTTGCACGACCCGATCTATCTCAAGAAGCAGAAGGACGACGTGGAATTGGAAGTGTGTTTGCAATACACGACCGCGTACCAGGAGACGATCTTCAGCTTTGTGAACAATATCAACACCCACGAGGGCGGCACCCATCTTTCTGGGTTCAAGACCGCGCTGACACGGACACTCAACAAGTATGCCACGGCAAACAACATCCTGCAGAAAGGAACCGACATGACCAGCGAGGACACGCGCGAAGGCCTGACCGCGATCATCAGCGTGAAAGTGCCGCATCCGCAGTTCGAAGGCCAGACCAAGACCAAGCTGGGCAACATGGAAGTCAAGGGCATCGTCGACTCGCTGATCAGCCAGGGCTTGCAGACCTTTCTGGAAGAGACGCCGAAAGTGGCGAAAGGCATCATCGAGAAAGCGGTTGCTGCTGCACGTGCGCGCGAAGCAGCGAGAAAAGCGCGCGAATTGACGCGCAGGAAATCTGCATTAGAATCAACCAGCTTGCCAGGAAAGCTCTCAGACTGCAGCAATAAGGACCCTGCCAAGTGCGAAATCTACCTTGTCGAGGGCGATTCAGCCGGGGGCTCAGCAAAACAAGGCCGGGACAAGGAATTCCAGGCCATCCTGCCATTGAAAGGAAAGATCCTGAACGTGGAGAAGTCACGCTTGCACAAGATTCTCACGAACAACGAGATCGCGACGATCATCACCGCGCTTGGCTGCGGGATCGGCGACGAGTTCACGATCGAGAAAGCACGCTATCACAAGGTCATCATCATGACAGATAGTGACGTGGACGGCAGTCACATCACCACGCTGATCCTCACATTGTTCTATCGCTACATGAAGGAATTGATCGATAAAGGCTATCTCTACATCGCCATGCCGCCATTGTATCTTGTCAAGAAGGGCAAGCAGAAGCGCTACATCCAGGACGACAAAGAGCTCGAAGCAGTGAAGCAGGAATGGAGCGAGGACGGCGAGGGCAAAGGATTGGTTGTGCAGCGCTACAAAGGCCTTGGCGAGATGAATCCTGGCCAGTTGTGGGAAACCACGATGAATCCCGCGACGCGCACCTTGAAGCAAGTCACGATCGAGGATGCGGTGTACGCTGACGAGATCTTCAGCACGCTCATGGGCGACGAGGTCGAGCCACGACGCAACTTCATCGAGCAGCACGCGAAAGACGTCGTCAACCTCGATGTGTAAAACATATATAGGAGTTCTTCTCAGTTCTCAGTATGTTCCCCAACTTTTTCCACAAGCTCGCGATTCCCACAAAGCTGCCAGCTGATATGGAGAAGGCTGTCGCGAAGCTGAAGAAGTGCAAATCCAAGAAAGCGTGCTTGGAGCAAGCCTATACGATCATCACACACCGCGTTGTGGGCAAGACCTGGCCGACCTACACCAGGATCTACCTCGCATTCCAGCACGACCTCAACACGCTCTGGCAGCGCCGCGGCTTCATGCATTGCACCCACCAGAATTACCTGCTCCGCGTCCTGCTCGTCAAGAGCAAGTTCTCAGAACGCGAGGTCAGACAGCAATGGACCCGCATCGGCCTGAGCCCGCATCAATACGTCCAGGTCAAGCTCAACAAGCAATGGGTCGACGTGGACTGCTGGGCCCACTACCCAAAGAACCTCTCTATAGGAACGCATGCGGGAAGATAAGAAAAGAGTGAAAAAAAAATTATGCCTGCGTGTGTGTGTAGAGCTTCGCAGTCACACGTCGCAAGTCTTGCATCGTATAACCACGGACCTTACCTTGCAGGTTGGTCTCCACGACCGCTTGGCTCGGGTCGGACAGGTTCCTGAACACAACAGGCGCCACTTCGCCTTGGCGCAGACCGTCTGGGAAGGTATCAGTCACTGTCGCAGTTCGAGCGTCAAGATCGACGTCAACACCCTCACGGCCAGTCACATACCACGTGTCAGCGTTCGGGGTGTGGCTGAACATCGTCAGCAAGCCCATGCGGGAATCGTCATGAGACATGCGGTTTGCAAGCTCTTGTGTGCCCTCGTAAAACGCCGTCATGAAATCGAGTGCTGTCTGTGCCATGTTGGCAAAAGGCTCGCCTGCAAGGTTCTCTCCACCAGGGTGGGGGAAGTAGCCGCCAGCTTCGTAAAGCGCTTTGACCCAATTGCCTTCAACTGAGCCATACGCAGGCAGGTGCGTATCCCAATCGACTCCGTTGAAACCGATGCAGTCACGCTCAAGCGTCACTGTCGGGTCCAGCCGACCAGGTGTCGCACCCTTCATGAACGCGTCTCGTGTCAGTCGTGTCCGCAAGAAGCGGGAAACAAGACTGACATGCGGACCGATGGCAAGACCTTCCTTGCCAGTGTACTCACGTGCAGCAGCAAGCACAGCAGCGCCGCGCGCTTCTGATCGTGCCCGGCCTTCTGGCGTGATCCGCACAAGAGTCATGTCATTGTAGCCACCAGCAATACCGCGGTCAACGCCTTCAGGAACTTCTTTTTGTTCGTGGCGGCCAGCCACGCCAACAGCGCTGACATTGCTCCAATCCTGGACCCAGCTGAAGTCCGGGAGATCATTATTCGTTTGTTCAGTCACAGTTACACCCCAATGGTTCAAATCATAATATGTTACTATCTATTAGTGGTTAAATTATATATAAATGTTCCGGTTTCCTTATAAACTCCATAGCGAACGCCACTCGAGAGTGGAGAACTAGTACTTTAGCCTTACTCTCGACTATATAAACCCCCTCACGGGAAAGTATTTAAAAAGGGTCCTAGCTCTGGCAAGAATCATGGCCTATGAGCTCATTATCAGCGAGAAACCAAGCGCTGCCAAGAAACTGGCAGAAGCGCTGGCAGACGGCAAGCCAGTGCAGAAGAAGCAGGCAAGCGTGTCGTGGTGGCTCCTGAGCCACAACAAGAAGGATCTCGTCATCGCAGCCGCTGCCGGCCATCTCTACGGCGTGGCAGAGAAAGGCGACCGCACCTATCAATACCCAGTCTATGACATCGAATGGAAGCCGAATGCAGAAGTCGACAAGAACTCAGCATTCTCGAAGAAGTACATCACTGTGCTGAAAAAGCTCGCGAAAGACGCCACAAGCTTCACGGTCGCGACAGACTATGACATCGAGGGCGAGACCATCGGCCTCAACATCATCAGGTTCATCTGCAAGCAGAAGGATGCCAACCGCATGAAGTTCAGCACCCTCACGAAAGACGAGCTGCGCGACTCCTATACCAACAAGCAGAAAACCCTGGATTGGGGACAAGCCAATGCTGGCGAAACCAGGCATTTCCTGGATTGGATGTACGGCATAAACCTGAGCCGCGCACTCATGGCCAGCATCAAGGCTGCCGGCAGCTTCAAGGTCCTGAGCATCGGCCGGGTCCAAGGCCCGGCATTGAAGATGGTCATCGACCGGGAGAAGGAAATAGCGGCCTTCACGCCAGAACCGTATTGGCAGATCGAACTTCAGAGCGAGAAAGACAAGAAGGAAATCGTCGCCTGGCACGCAACAGACAAGTTCTGGAAAGAAGACGAAGCCAAGACCGCGTTTGGCAAGGCAAAGGAAGCGAAAGACGCCACAGTCAAAAAGGTCGATGCGAAATCTTTCAAGCAACAGCCACCGCACCCGTTCGATCTCGGTTCGCTACAAACAGAAGCGTATCGCTGCTTCAAGATCAAGCCGAAACAGACGCTTGAAGTCGCGCAGAAGCTCTATACTGACGGCAGCATCAGCTATCCGCGCACCAGCAGCCAGAAACTGCCGGCAAAGCTGGGCTACAAGAAGATACTCACCGCACTCTCAAAGAACAAGGACTACGCAAGCCTCGCTGGCGACATCCTGAAACTGAAGACGCTCAAACCCAACGAGGGCAAGAAATCGGATCCGGCGCATCCAGCCATCCACCCCACAGGACAACCAGTCAAAGGCAAGGATTGGGACCTGAAGATCTACGATCTCATTGTCAAGCGTTTCCTGGCAACGTTCGCAGAGCCAGCGACAAGGGAAACAGTGACCGCACACCTGGATGCAAACACCGAACCGTTCGTCGCGAAAGGCACCAGGACAACAGCGCCAGGCTGGCACCTCTACTACGCGCCGTACGTGAACCTCAAGGAAGAGGAATTGCCGAAACTCCAGGAGAACGAATCTCTCCCGATCACAAAGCTCGACCTGCACGAGAAAGAGACGCAGCCACCGAAGCGGTACACGCAATCGTCCATCATCAACGAGCTCGAGAAGCGCAACCTCGGTACGAAAGCGACACGCGCCGACGTTGTCGAGGCCTTGTTCAAGCGCAACTATGTCAAGGGCGACGCAAACATCGAAGGCACTGAGCTCGGCATGGAGATGGTCAAGATTCTCGAGAAACACAGCCCAGAGATCATCGACGAGGCGCTGACACGGCAGTTCGAGGAAGAGATGGAAGAGATCCAGGCGCAGAAAAAGAACGGCGAACAGATCCTCAATACTGCCAAGAAGGAATTGGACAAGCTGCTCGCAAAGTTCAAGAAGAACGAGAAGGAGGTCGGCGAGGAACTCATAGCGGCCTATCGCGAAGAGCAGGACATGATGAACACGCTCGGGCCGTGCATCAAATGCAAGCAGGGCACGATCAAAGTCACGTTCTCCAAGAAGACAAGAAAACGGTTCTGCGGCTGCGACCGGTATCCTGATTGTGACCAGACATACCCGCTGCCGCAGAAGGGCATGATCCAGCCGACAGACAAGCAGTGCGAGCACTGCCAGGCGCCGATGATCATGATCGGTTCCGGGAGACGGAAGCAGCTCGTGTGCATCAATAACGAATGCCCGCAGAAGCTCAAGGAAGAGAAGGATGCGCAGCAAGAGGCTGACGCGGAAGGCACGTGCAAGATCTGTCCGAAATGCGAGAAGAAACTCGTCTTGCGCAAGAGCGTGTATGGCGCGTTCTGGGGCTGTTCAGGATTCCCGAAATGCAGGCATACTGAGCCTGCGAATGGGAATCATAAAAGTAAGGATAAAAAGTAAAAAGTTTATCTGCGTCGTCTGCGTCGCACCGGTTTTTTCTTCACGACTCGCTTCTTGCGTCGCACAGGTTTCTTCTTGGCAACCTTTCGCTTCGCCTTCCGCTTCACCGTCCGCTTTTTCGTCGCCTTTTTCTTGACAACGCGTCGCTTCCTGCGCTTCGCCGGTTTCTTCGCAGTCTTCTTCTTCACGACTCGTCGCTTCCGTCGAACCGGCTTCTTCTTCGCCGCTTTCTTCTTAACAACGCGTCGCTTCCTGCGCTTGACCGGTTTCTTCTTCGCGACCTTTCGGCGCTTCACCGTTCGCTTCTTCGCAGTCTTCTTCTTCACGACTCGTCGCTTCCGTCGAACCGGCTTCTTCTTCGCCGCTTTCTTCTTAACAACGCGTCGCTTCCTGCGCTTCGCCGGTTTCTTCGCAGCCTTCTTCTTCACGACTCGTCGCTTCCGTCGCTTGACAGGTTTCTTCTTCACTGCCTTTTTCTTCACGACTCGTCGCTTGCGCTTCACCGGTTTCTTCGCAGCCTTCTTGCGAGTCTTCCGCTTGACGGTCTTGCGCTTGGCTACCTTCCGCTTGACAACACGCTTCTTTGTCTTGCGTTTGGCAGGTTTGCGCTTCGTCTTACGGACGACCTTACGCTTTCGTGCCACCATGGTGTTCACCTCAAATAAATCATTACCTAAGTTCGTATCCCGGCAATAACCTTATTTAAAGTTTACTTTTTTACGACGTATTTCCCGAGAAAACAGATGTTTCAGCGCCACTGCGCATGACCCAGGTGCAGTAACAAATCGAAACCGAGTTTGTCAACATCCAGTGGTACGTCGCACGCACCATATGCGCTGCCTCCCCAGAAAAAGAGTTCAGTGTCAGGCAATGCAGACAGCACAGCTTTCTGCAACGCAGCAGCTTCTGGCTTCAGTCCATCAGGTAGTTGTATCAGGACTCGTTTTGCCTTCTCTTTCCTGATCGTGGCGACGATCTCGTCGACCGACAAATCATAATCTGGCATGTGGGTAAGGATAAAGAAGCGATTAATAAGTTTTATCCGAAGAATTCTGCCTTGATCGCGCGCAAGACTGCAGCGTTCTCAGCTGCATGCGGAAAGCCGGGTGATAATTGCTCCACAAGATCATACTCAGCAATCGCATGGTCAAAGTCTGCTGCGCTTGCCCGATCAAGCTGGCGGAACCAGGCGACATAATTAGCAGCATAGTCGAAGTGATAGCCTGCATTCCCTGGCGCGAGTGCGAGCGTCTGCGCAAAATGGGGATGCGCCTCTTCGTATCGTTCGAGTTCGAACAAGAGCAGCGCGAGGTTGTAGCGCGCTTTCTCATATGACGGATCCAAAGCCAGTGCAGCAAGATACGCCGCTTCCGCAGCTGCGTAATCGCCATCATGGTAGGCGTAGTACGCGATATTGTTCAATTCAACTGGTGTCAGGTCTTCCTGAACAAGCACTGTATATGCGCTGACACTGCCGATTAGGACCAAGAGAACGATGACTGTCAGTAAGAGTCGTTTCATTGACTCACCCCCATGAAAAGGGACGAATCCAGATTTATATACCTATGCTTTCAAGATCAGCCAAGGGTTTCTGGAGAAAGACGGCGTTCTCCGCAGCGTGGGGAAAGCCTGGTTGCAAGCGCTCCGCGGTTTCGTAATGGTAGATGGCGCGTTCCAGCACCTCACGGTCCCAATAGCCTGTTTCGCGCATCTGCTCGACGATCGTCACTGCGTAATCGAAGTGATAGCTCGGATTGTTCCCGTTTTGTTCCAGCAAGCGCTCAAACTGCGGAATAGCCTGTTCATACAATCCTTGCCTGAAATACAATATCGCGAGATTGTACCGGGCAGTCTCATAGTCAGGATTCTCTGTCAGGGCTTCGAGATAGCTGGTTTCTGCAGCCTCGTATTCGCCAGCCTGGTAATGGTAATACGCTATGTCGTTCAGACGCGCTTCTGGCGGGCTCGCGCTGATCCACACGCCCGCGGCAGTCGCACTGCCTGCTATGAGCAGGAATAGTAGTCCGTATAGTACGGTTCGCTGGATGTCTACCACCTTTGTCGCAATAAGAAAAATAGGGAAAGGGATTTAAAAATGTTTTGCTTAGACCGTCACTTTCTTCTTGGCCACGTCCACCAGGGAATGGTCGTTGTCGTATAACACGACCTCGATCCAGAAGTCATCGCCGCCGACGTAGTCGCCGGTGAGACTGAACAGGTAGCCCTGGTCGAAGTTGTCGTCAGTGTAGGTCTTGCTCAGGCTGGCGCCGCTCGCGATGGATGAGATGCTCATCTCAGCATAGGGGTTGGACCCTTCGCCTTCGTCACCCATCGGCTGGTTGAGGTAATACAGCTCGTTCGGCGATTTCACCCACATCTCAAGGGTGCCTCTGAACATGCTGTCCTCACCGTTCTCGATCTTCACCTTGAGCTCTGTGAGCTTGGCAACGTTCGTGTCCTCGTTCGCAGTGTATTGCGGCGTGCCCACGATCTCGACAGTGACGTCGCCGCTCAGGTCTGGCGTTGCATCGCACTCGCCGCTCTTGCACTCGCCTTCTTCGCAGTCGCGATTCAAGGAGCAGTCCTTGCCTTCAGCGCAGGGGTCGCAGGTGCTGCCGCCGCAGTCGACGTCAGTCTCGTCCTGGTTCTCGATTCCGTCGGTGCAGGTCTCATCAGGTTCTGGAGGGTCATCTTCTACGACCGGCGGCGTCTCGTCGTCTTCGCCTGCGTCGCTGCCAGCTTCGACGTCGTCATCAGTCTCAGCGGTAATCTCTTCGGCGTCGTCGCAATTCTTGTCGCCGACATAGCTCATGATCAGGAGCACGAGCAGTACGACAATGGCGATCCAGTATGCCACGCGTTCCAACGATCGGTATGTTATGATGATTTCTCCCATGCGATCACCCTTTCTTATCCATTTCCTTGACCAGTGATTGTATCACGTCCTCGACTTCCACGCCGTCTTCAGGCTGTTTCTTCTCCTTCTTGACTTCCTGCTCGACTTCTATCTCCTCGCCTGCCGCTTCGACGATCTCGCTGAGCATCTCTGCGTCCGCCTCATTGCTGGGCGAGAGCAGTTCCTCGTCGAGGTAGTGGTGCTCGTCCTTCTGCTTTTTCTCCGGTTCTTTCGGTCGTGCCGCCTTCAGCATTTTCTGCTTATGCTCTTTGTGGATCTCAGTCGGGCTTCGCTCGTCCGCCTTCCGGAGCGTGATGCCCTTTTTCTCTTCCTCATCGTCCTTGACAAACTTGATCGAGAACCATTTCTTCGGCTTGTCCTTCGCTTCTGGGACTCGCTGCTGTTCCTCCTGCAATTCCTCATGGACTTCGATGGCTTCTGCCTCCGCAGTTTCAGGTACAGGGCCTGCTTCTTTTGATGCTTTTGGAGTTGGCGCTTTCTTCACAGGCTTCCGTTTTGGTTTTGGCTTTGGTTTCGGCGGCGGCCCAGCTTTCAGGCTGAGCTCGATCGCGCGCTCCCGTGCCAGCTCGAGCAGCTTGACAGGATTGCTCTTCGCTTTCGTGATGAGCCCCTGGATTTCCTTCTTATCGAAGGGATAGGTGCCGACGCCGCCGGCAAGCTCGATGCGCCGCTTGAGCATCGCTTCCAGCCCTGCTTCTGACATGTCTTCGAGCGCGAGCTTGAGCTGATCGGCTCCATAGTGCTCGTGCTCTTTCAGCACGCGTTCCAGCACCAGCAAGACCTGGCTCTGCGGGCAGGCCTCGAGCAAATGCTTGAGCAGATCCTTGTTCTGCTTGACGAGCAGTTGCGCGTCGTCGACGATGACCAGCACTCGTTTCTTCCTGAGCTTCTGGAGCAGAAAGGGCTCCATCTCGTCCTTCTTGAGTTTCTCCTGCGGCCTGGTCACTTTCTTCTCGACCACGTTCAGGCTTTCATGGAGGAATTGCTCGAAGAAGTCTTTTGGCTTGGTCACGACCTTGCCTGCGAAGCTGACACGGCGGACGCGCACCCCGAGCTGTTCCTGCAGCCAGCCGACAAGCGTGCTTTTGCCAACGCCTTTCGGGCCGTGCACAATGCCGAAGCGGTGCTGCTTGATCACGAAGAGGTTGAGCTTCTCGCGCTCTTGCTCGCGATCGACAAAGTACGTAGAAATCTTCTTGTCAGGCTCTGGCATGAAGGGGTCTTTCTTGTAGCCGAGTTTTTTCTGCCAGTCTAGCACAAAGCCCATGTCCTCACCTCTCACCATGGTCGGAAGGAGAGAATAAAAAGGTTTTCCTTACTTTTCTTCAGGAGCTGGTTCTGCCGCTTCTTTCTTCGCAGGTTCAGCTTCTTCCTGTTTTTCAGCCGGCGCAGGTTCCTCTGCTTTCTCAACTGCAGGTTCTGGCTCCTGAGGCTCTTCAGCCGCTTCTTTCGGCTTCTGCCTGAGAATGGCGCAGCTCTTGACTTCGACGCTCTTGATCGGGTGCGTCTTCAGCCCGACGTCCTTCAGGGTTCGCTGGAGCTTGTGCTGGATCAGTTCCTGCACAAGCTGGTCGAAGGTCGTTCCTTTGAGCAGGTGCTTGATCTTCTCACGCACTGCGAGCCTGATCGTGGTCTGCGCTCCTGCTGATGCGCGGTTCGCGGTGAACACGATCGGCTTGATCCGCACGAGCACGTCGCCGCACCGGACAATGAAACTGTCCATGACTTTCGAACGCCCGCGTCGCACGACGCGCTTCATCTGGCCTGGCAGGACCTCGTAGCCAGTCACAGACGTCAGGCCCTTGCCCTCGTCGGTCTTCACGACCTTGAACCGGATCTCGATGCCCTGGTTGCGCATGTCGTTCGTGAGGTGCATCAGATTCACTGTAATGCTCTTGCCCACGAGCTTGTCCGCGTTCTCCACCAGGCTCTCGCCGAGCACGTGGTTATTGAAGCTCTTCGGTGCGACGATGCTGAACCATTTCTTCTTGGCTTTCGGCTTCGCCGCTTTCTTCACGATCTGCCGTTTCGGCTTCTCTTTCTTTTTCTTGTCCTTCTTGTCTTTTCCCATGTGAGTATCACCTATGAACATGACGGGGTCGTCCAGCCCCCTTGGCTTAGATACGCGGACCGCAGCTCTGGCTGCCAGGTAAAATGGTACGCTTTGCGAACCCTGATTCGTTTAAAAAGCTTCCTGTCGAAACGCTTAAGAATTCATGCGACACCCCCCGTTGCCACGGGGGGATGAGTAATGGCTGATGCAGGACACATTCTTTGCGCGACAGATATGTACACGAACGACCCGAGCTATAAAATGCTGGGCAGGGTAAGGAATCATCTTGTCTCGGCTGGACACGCAGTTGAGAGCTTTGAGCTGGATAAACATTGCGGCGATTTCACTGCAGTCTCTTCGTATGCTCGGGGGGCTCGGGGAGTGGTTCTTGTCACCTCAAATCTGGTTCAGGATAGATATGGAATACTTTACAAGACGTTGCGGAGAGAAGGCAAGCCCATTGTTATGGTCGAGACGATAATGATAGGCGGCCCTTTGACACCACAGACAGTCCAGCCAGATGATCGATACATAGATGCTGTCCGTAATCGCGAACAGCTTGGTGACTTGCTGCAACAAGCATTCTCGTAGAAATCTATATATAGGGCTGGGCGAGCCTGAAGTGCTAGAGCTTATACAGGGGCTATAGTGTAGCTCGGTATCAGCGTCGCTACCCTGGGAAGCAGGGGTTTCCTTCGCTGACGCTCAGTCAAGCCCCTTAAACAGATTCACCGGGGCTATAGTGTAGCTTGGTATCACTCCAGGTTTGGGCATGCTCGGACAAAGTCCTCGCGGGTTTTGATCCGAGATCAAAACACCTGGCAACCGGGGTTCAAATCCTCGTAGCCCCAGTTCGAACATAGTGAGAACTGGGGATGAGAGGTTACGAGAGCTCCGCTCGAGTTATCCTCGTAGCCCCATTACGTCTGAGTTTCAGGAAAATACCTCTGTCGCTGTGCTTCTGAAGCGAGAAAGAGATTGATGGCGCGAAGGAAATAGGGTTGAGGCCTTGGTTTCCCGCGGCGAACGTAGAGCGGCAAACCAAACGGTGGCAAATGGTAGTACCAGCGAGCCCCGTCGTGCTGCAGGCGGACTTTTGGTTGCTGAAGGCTCATTCTGACCGGTGGACCGAGAACGACGATGTTGGGCGGCTTCTCGAGGTGGTTGTAATGCGGTGCGAATGACCATTCGAGCACGCCGATGAGCGGGGAGTCGCTTGCGCCGTCAGGTGTGGTGAGCTGCTCGAGTCCAAGCTGCAGCAGCAATCGGCGATTCGTCGCCTCGTCAAAGTACAGGCGTCGCCGTTCAGAAGCAGTGTACATTCTTATCAACCAAACAATCCTTCAAAGAATCTGTCAATCCCGTTCAGGAACTTGCCCACGCCCATGGCCGGACCTTCGACCACGACGATGAAGTCGTCTGTCGCTTGATAGGGTTCGCTGATGCCGATGATCGTGCCGTGCGCGACAAAGCCGAACGGCAGGTTCGAGGGCACGATCAGCGTGTAGTTCAGTCGCACCGGATAGTCCGGCCCGTAGGTGTCGATAATATAGTGTTGGTCGCCGAGTGGGATGTCAAGGTCCATTTCGAGCTGCACGAGCTCGTTGAATCCTTCGTCAGCGTCGATCACAACAAGGTACTTCACGTTCTCGCCTTTCTTGATCTTCGCGTAGTCTGGCTCGATCGTCACAGTGAAAGGCGCGGTCAGGTTCGTGGTGTTGGTCGTATTGGTGACGTTCTCACCCCAGGTTATCTCCTCGAAATCCAAGGTGATAGTCTCTGTCGGCGGTCCTGCCTCGTCGTTGCCAGATGCGTGGAACGAGTAATTCGTGAAGGTCACGTTGTGCAGGATCATATCGCTGCTGCCTGGCATGGTGAGCCTGACTGCTGCGAAGGTGTCGCCTTTCAGGATAGCTTCTTGCAGTTTCGGGCTTGCCTTGTCGAACTCGCGCGTCACTTCAGCGCCAGTCACTGGAGCGCCTCGGCGCCGTGTTGGCCCTGTGCCGCCATCAGGCAGATGTATAGACAGAACGAAAAGGTTGTAATAATCACCTTCTGTAAGCAAAGGTGATCCAGCCGACTTCTCATAGAAGATCGAATAGTCAGGGACGTATGGCATCGCTGCTGCTACGGGGATGATGAGTAAGCACATCAAAATGGCAACAGCGAGACGCATCTACTCGCCCTCTTCGACCTTGTACTCCATCTCGACATTGCCCAGGCTCGAGCCGGATCCGTCGTATTCGGTGTACGTCACCTTGATCTCTTCGAAGTTGACGCCGTATTCCTCGGTCGGCGGCCCTGCTTCGTCGTTGCCAGACGCAGTCATCTTATAGCTCGTGATCATCACGTTCTTCAGCTCGTAGCGGAGATAGGTCGCGCGCGCGCCGCCATAGGTTGAGGTCAGCTCGATCTCCAGCTTCGGGATCACTTCTCCTTTCAGGCATTTCTCCTGCAGTTTCGGACTCGATTTCTCAAACTCTGTCGTCAGGACAAGATCCTCAACAACAGCCGCGCCACGCCTTCGTGACTGGCCGGTCATGCCACCGCCAGGCTTGTGGACGCCCCAGTCGATGCTGAGCACGTCGATCCACTTGTCGTGGTCTGCGTCTTTCGATTCGCCATCGATGCCGTCGTACTTGGCAAAGGCTGCGCCATGCACCGGCATTGCCAGCATGGCACCTACTGCTATCAGAACTATTAACATGAGTGTTTTGTTCACAAACACCACCCCCTAAAAATGTGTAATGTGGAATGATTTAAGAATATTGTCCTTAAGCCACACTTCGCGTCCGGAAGCGGTGGGAATCCCGGATCTCCTCGACCAGGCCTTGCTCGATACGTAGTTGCCGCAGCTTGTCGAGCGCTTCCTCGAACTCGATTGGCGGCTGGTACGGCCGGCCATGGATGAAGACATCAAAAGCGTCGCAGGCCTGCAGCACTTGCGCGACAATGGCAAGATAGGGATCATTGCGTCGCCGGTCTGGGAACGTGATCGGCATGCGTCGGCGGCGGCGATAGTCGTGCGCGCTCGCCGCCATGGTGCTCAGCAAAGGGAATCCGTGTGGCTCCACGCGTCGGAGCAGCTCCCTGGTGTATTCATTGTGGCGCTGCATCTCGACAAATTGTACTGGAGTGAGGCGTTGCTTGCTGTTCAGAATGGCTTCATCGATACCGAGTTTCCCGATGTCGTGCAGGTCAGCAGCAAAGGCTGCAGAGGGATCAAGAATCAGGCCGACTTGCTGTCCGACACGGCTGCTGTGCCAAGCGTGCTCTGGCGCTTTTTGATGGAATAAGTATCTGAGCGTGCAGAGGTAGAAGAAGGCGCCGTCGCGCAGCAAGGGATTGACTTCCAGAAACCTGGTCACACCGTGGCGTTCGACCGCTTGGTAGTATGCGGATGTTTGCTGCACTGTGATCGCTGTGCATTGGACGGCGTTTTCTCCTTATATACTTGCTTGTTTCCTAACGGCAAGCTTTATAAACAGTTCTCGATTCGTGCGCGGTCATGGCAGAAAAGCACGAGAAGGGCATCAAACGCTACGGCGTCCGCTACGGCCGTACCACGAAGAAAAAGCTCGGCCATATCGAAGCCCAGCAGAAGAAAGCCCATACCTGTCCATACTGTCGCTATCCGAAAGTGTCCAGGAAATCTGCCGGCATCTGGCATTGCGGCAAGTGCAAGAGCACATTCACCAGCAGAGCCTATAACGTGACCAAGCCAGGCGCGGTCAAGACTGAGCAGAGCCTTGAGGTGTAAGATGGCATACAAGTGCTTCTATTGCGGCAAGGGGATCAAGGAGGAGCACATCAAGAAGAAGGTGCGCTGTATCTATTGCGGCAGCAAGATCATCTTCAAGGAGCGCACAGTCACCACGCATGTGCACGCGCGATGATCAAGACGAGCATCAGCCTGCCGGCTGAACAAGCGCTCTTCCACCTCCTCGAGACCGAGCAGTTCAAGCACCCACGCGCCCGGTATGACATTCACAACAAAGGGAAGACGCTGCACATCGATATCGAAGCTGAAGACGCGGTCGCGTTGAAGACGGCCGTCAGTTCCTTGTGCCGCGTCATCACCATGTACGAGAAAGCGAAAGGGATCTGAGATGGAGAAAGACACGCATGAAAAGGTCCAGAAGCTCCAGCTGATCGAGGAGAACCTGCACAATTATCTGGCGCAGAAGCAGCAGGCGCAGGCGCAATTGATGGAGATCGAGAGCGCGACCGAGGCGATGAGCACTGCCAAGCAGGGTTATAAGATCATCGGCAACATCATGGTCGAGCAGCCGAGCGATGTGCTCAAGAAGGATCTTGCCGAGCGCATGGAGCGCGTGAAGCTCCGGATCGGGGCCTTGGAGAAGCAGGAGAAGCAGCTCAAGGAGAAGGCTGAGAAACTGCAGAAGGAGATCATGAAGGAGATGGAAAAGGGGGAGTGAGAAATGACAAGCTTTGACAACGTTGCGCAGGGACTGAAGATGTTACTTGAAGAGCAGGGCACGCCGAAGAACGTACGTGAGAAAGTGCAGGGCATGCTGACTGCGATTGCTGAGCCGGGAGAAGCGCGCCTGAAGGCTGACAAGCTCCTGAGCCAGCTCGACGAGCTGCAAAGCGATGTCAACATTCCGAGCTACGTCAGGACACAGCTCTGGAGCATCAGTTCAATGCTCGAAGACATCGAGGAATGAGCACTCCTCAGTGATAATTCTTATATAGTATTATGTATTGCCTCATCATATGTCAAGCCGATTTGAGTACGATTTATACACTCACCTGATAGATGTTATTCTCAACGCTGGACAACTCGCGTTCCAGTATCATGGACAAGGAGTAGGGCAAGAAGCAAAGGATGGCCCGAATCTCTCGCAGCGGATCGTGACGCCTGGTGATAAGGCAATTGATGCTTTTCTGCGCAAAGAGATTACCGGCACATTCCCAGACATCTCACTCTACAGCGAAGAAGCAGGCTGGTGGAATCCTGGCAAACCTTACCTTATTGTACAGGATGCAATCGACGGTTCAAAGATCTTCGATGAAGGCTCAGACTTCTATTCGATCACCCTTGCTGTGCAGTATCGAGAAGGCAATAAGTACGAGACCATCTTCGGCTTCACCCTGCTGCCGCACCGACACCAGCTGTTCAAAGCAGTCAAAGACAATGGCGCCCAACTCAACGATCGCGAGATCCGTGTTGCAGGAACAAGCTCGCTTGTCGACGCAGTCATCGCTGAAGAGGAAGGATGGGATGACGAGAAAAGAAGCCCTGATTTCCGGCGTTTTGCTGGCTTGCCAATGAAAGGCAGGATTCGCCCGTACAGTTCTGCAGCAGTGCTCGCATACATCGCTGCAGGAGAAAGTCTTCCAGCAGACGAAAGGATCGACGGCCTCACATTCCTGAGCTTGTCACCGCATGATTATCTTGCCAGCCAGCTCATCCTCGAAGAGGCTGGTGGCGTGCTGACAGCCAGGCACCGAAGTGGCATGACCTATTTCGGCAGCCGCTTCGACATCGTCGCCTCGAACAAGGCATTGCATCAGCAATTGCGCGAGGTGTCAGGCGTATGAAGCCCATTGTCTGCTGTCCTGGCAGCATCAATCCTGATCTCAAGCTCACCACGCCGGACATGAAAGGCCCGAAGACCTTTTTCGGCGAGTATTCCGAAGATCTCGGCGGCAAAGGCTGCGACACCTGCTGCGCGATCAAGCGATTCGTGCCAGCACGAGAAGTGCTGCTTGTCGGTTGCGTCGGCAAGGATCGCTGGAACAGCTATGTCATGCAACGCCTGGAAGAGATGGACGTGGACGCACGCTTCGTCTTCGAAAAGCCAGGCATCACCGGCATCGTACTCGAATACATCTATGGCAACGGCGAGATCATGGTCGGCATCGAGCCAGGCGCGAATCGTCTGCTCACGATCGAGGATGTGCAGAAGGCGAAGAAAGTTATTCAGGGTGCAGCGCTGGTCATCGGCCAGATCGAGAACACGATCGAGACATTGGCAGAATCATTCCGCTTGGCGAAAGAGAAAGATGTGCCAACCCTGCTTGACCCGTCAGTCGTGCCGAATGACGACCAGGGACGGTGGATGCTCTTCAACGAGGTCCTGCCGAACACCGACATACTCATGCCAGATCGTTTTGAGGTCGAGGCTTTGACAGGCATTAAGCCAGACAGCAAGAAGAATCTGGTGAAAGGCGCCAAGCAGCTCTTGGAACACGTGAAGATTGTCGTAGTCACGCTCGGCAAGGAAGGCGTCTTTGTCTCAGATCGAAAAGGATACCGCATCCTACCAGTGTATGAAGTCGAGGCTGTGGATGGCGGCGGGGTCGGCGACACGTTCAGAGGCATCTTCGGCTACAAAGTCATCGAATACTGCGAACAGCATCGATGCACCATCGACACAGTACCATTCAAAGCCTTGCTGACAGCCGCGCGCTTTGCCAGCGCTGCAGCCGCGATCGCGATCTCGCGACCAGGCACCTGTTCTGTCATTCCGACGAGAGAAGAGATCGATGATTTCATGCGAATGCATGACTGAGTCACTTCAGGATCGCTTGCATGAATTTATCCGGGTTGTCCATGTAGAGATCGAAGCCTGCCTGCAGGCTGTTCTTCTGGAACCAGGCGAGCGATTGCTCGACATAGCGATAGATGCGATGTTGTGCAAAAGCATGTCGTTGTGATTGCAGGTGCTGTTCAAAATCCGGGATGTCGAATGCGCGTCCCATGCGATAGCCCAGGCAGAGGCTCATGCCTTCGACAAGCGATTCTTCAGCAAGTCTCGAATTGTCCCGTCCGCGCTCTTCACCGAATGCGAGACTGCGTTGACAAGTAGTGTGTGGGATGACCTCAGAGGGGATGCCGATGATAGCGCCGGGCTGAGTATACAGGAAGCCGAAGCGTTCATAGATAGTATTGTCAGGAGAACTGAATCGGATGACACACGCGTTGCCAAATTCGCGTGTTGATCGTGCAACTTCACAGTTCATTTCACCAGTGGCCTTGTCAAACGCAGCAACGCGAAACACTTCGTAATAGTGATCTCCGAGAAAGATCTTCCTATCTGGATCATGCGTGAAGTCATCACCATGTTTCAGGATGACAAACTCGAGATCCCCATGCGTGAGTCCTTCGACACTTGCTTCAAGGTATGCCAGGGCTTGTTGAGAGTATTGTTCAAGGCTTGCGGCAACGCGATGCGGCGCAGGCATGCCATAGGATTGGCTGGTGAGGCGGAGCTCAAAGTCATTCGGAACCAGCCCTTCTGAGAGCAGCTTTTGTCCGATCTTCGGTGCTGCCGAGGTCACGTGCTCCCGCCATTTGTTAGGAGAATAGACCATTTCGCTGGTGCCCAAAGGAACACCGACCTTCACGACCTGCGACGCCGGTATGTGGTCTGCTGTGGTCAGGGGATGGTTCAGGAAGAGCCATTCCTCATCAAGTATTGGTGTTGGCAGCCGTGATTGACTTGGCGGCTTGTCGCGTCCAAGTGCAAAGAGCAGTGCAGCTGCAGCTCCGCCTGCACCCCAACCCCAGAGCTGCCGCCGGGTCATGCCTTTTCGGCGTGGCGCTACCTTTGCTCGCATTCGTCGTCGTGCCATGCGAACGTGTGGAAAAGAGGGGCTTTATAAGTATTCCGAATAATCACTACTAATCAATACTAAAAATCAGCTGCGTGAGAAGGCATGTACTGCTGGCAGGAGTTCGGTGATAAAATACTCAACCCCTTGTTTCATGTCCATGCGCGGAATGGCATCCCCAGAAGAAACAGTGCCAAACTGAGAAAGGAATTCGAGCGCTGGCTGATAGCCAATTGTTGGATACGCAGCATCACGCTTGCCGAAGCCTCCAGGACGAATTTCTGAAAGTGGCAGTCGGTTTTCTCGGCGAGGGAATTCTGGGAACTCATCATTCTTTTTCCTCGTCGCTTCCGAGAGCAAGAAACACGTCCTTGTCGGCGTATGGGCATAGTTTTTGTCTCCTGTCAAGGACGTGTCGAACTGACCATCAATCCAACGAAGCGGCACGTGCACGATATTCTCTACGCTCTGATCCTCCGAAATGCCAAGCGTTTCCCAGTCTGTCGGAAACACACGCCGGTAGCCATACGCGCTGATATGCAACCGTCCGAGCTTGTCGATGTCCCAGCGACCTTTTTCCTGAGGATGATATCCGCCGCGGCCAGCGCCATACGAAATGCGCGCGACAGTTCCATGATGGACAAACTTCGTCTTGTACCGTTTAACGTCCACGATGTTGAATACTAAACCAATATCTTCGTGGCCTGCTGCGCCGAGCCAGGCTACTGGTGTGCGATCGTGGTTCAGTGCTGCTCCGCATGAGAGCAATAATTCTTCAACAAGCATGGGCAAGTCAGTATCAATAACCCCGAACGCATGACTTTCCCATCCATGCAACTCTGAAGAGAAATATGAATCGTGTCCAGTCCTAATTCCGATTCTCACAAAGAAAGAAATCAGGAAGAGGTTTAAATTGTTTACTGTGGAATGATTACGTCGGCATGTCGCCCATCATGCCAGCAAGGAAGTCTTCCATGGTCTGCGGCTCTGCTGGCGGTTCGAAATCGCTGTCAGAGACGCTGAGCGAGTACTCAGTGGCTTCCCACTTGATCGTGCCCTGCGGCATGATCATCTCGCTGTAGAGAAGCACGCCTTCCTCGCTGAAGCATTGCTCTGTGGACATGTCGCCGAACATGCCGTCGCCGAACTCGACGAGGAAGCATTCTGCTGTTGCGCCTGCGATGGTGCGTGATGCTTTCTTGGTGACGTCAACATCCGGTTCCTCGAACGATGACTGCATGTCCAAGGGCGTGTTGCCGGCGTCGTCGCCGAAGTCCATGATCATGCACGACCACGTTTCTTGCTTGTCGCAGCTGATGAGCTCTCCAGCCAGCTGGTACTGCCGTGCTTCGATCCTGTCACCCTCGACCTCCATGGTGACGTCAGTGCGCGCATTGTCGCCTTTGACATACATGGCGAGCTCGCCGCTCTTGCCGGCAAAGCTGTCCATCGTGTCGTACGTCACGCTGAATCCCCGGTTCTTGCCTTTGGACAGATACTCTTCCAGCGCAGTCTGCTCCTGGCTCTTCTCCTGGATGTCCCGGATGACGTCGTCAGCGTCGGTTGTCGGCGGTGGTGGCAATTGGTCATCGCCAGTGTCGCCGCCGCATGCTGCGAGCAGCAGGAGACTTGCCAATGCAACGAGTACGTACTTCATGGTATCACCTTCGTTTGATTCGTATCAATTGTTTTGCAAAGAGCGCGTTCGGCACCACGATCGTGTCGCCGTTCTTGGTCTGCACGATCGTCTCCAAGAGGTTGACTTCCTTCACCTTGCCTTCTGCGTCGTCCATCTTCACCTTGACGCCTTCCTTGACTTTCTGCCGGATCGTCAGGCCAGCAGCGGCATTGGGGATGATGTCCTTCAACGCGATGAGGAAGCTCAGGACAATGGCCAGGACAAACACGCCAAGGATGATCTCAAGCACCAATGTCGTCAGGCCGACTGCGTTCAGGGCGAGGATGAAGCTCACCAGGTACACGAGGCCTGCAACCAGACTGCTGATCGTGCGTTCCAGGCTGAGCTTCCAGCCGAGCGTGCGGTTGACAAACGCATCTGTCTTGATGTCACGCAGGATCTTCCTGACAAGCCTGCCAATGATCTTGCCAACGAGGAAGCCGATGAAGAGTATGAGGAAGAAGATGACGATCTTGTTCAGGTAGGGCGTGAATCGCTCCATAAACCCTTCCAACCCGTCGAGGATCCCCATCACCGAGATGGATGAGCAGGCGCTTTAAAAGCGTTTGGGGGATGGATTGTTTTCTATATAGAAATATATTTCGTGTGTTCTCCTCATCGCGTCCATACATCAGATCTACGAGTAAACATATGCCGGAATTGTTTCCACAGCCGGAAATCCGAGCTTCTCAATCCGGTTCGCCAGACCTCTCAAGCATCCGGAATACCGCGTTGTTTCGCCAGTCATAGGATCTCTTGAAGTATAGCGTCTGTTGCCAGCGTCATGACCGCCGACAAATTTCAGGCCGTCAACGCCTAAACCTTGCAGCAGGTCAATGAACTCTCTGTCGTCTGTAAACGGAAACAGCGAAGACGATCGATTCATTGTTGGGACAAAGTAAATGTCGCCTGCACGGCCATTCGCCCGTATTCGTTGCAGTGTATCACAAATGCGTCCTTCCTCTTCGACCACAACTAACGGACCCTCATGGCGTGTAAACAAGTCATCATAACGTTGCATGAGAGCATCGCGTTGCTGGATTGACAGCCTCGTCCTATTTCCGAATGAATTATGATATTCCATGTAAAACGGATGGACTGCCACGAGTGTTGGACCAGGGCTTTCAAGACCTTTTGAGTTGAACATGCCTCCTTCGATCTCCTGCAAGCCAGCGTGAGCACAGCGTGCAACAAGCGCGTCGTATTCTTCGCTGTACCGACGACCTTCCTTTGTCGCAGGGTGTGCAATAGATCGCTCTCGAGAGATGCCGCCGATCGTTTCCATGATTGCAGTGTAGCGCTCACTGTCGAGCGGAGTTCCATGGAGCGTGTCGCCTATGAATAATCGTCTCTGTTGCGTTTCTCCGATGTCAAGTCCGATTATAGCAGGCGAAAACCAGGGATCATCATTTGCGTGATATGTTATCACCGTGTCCCCTTCAACATGCAAGGCATTGTCGCGTTCCACAACTGTTCCCAGAAGCAAGTCTACCGGAATTCCGGTTCCTGGCTTTCGGGGTCCATGATAATGGGCAAAAGCAGTGCCTTCGTGGATGTCTTCTCCATTCCTCGGGTGTGGAAGCGCGTCTCCGCGGAGCGCCTCAAGCACCTCTCGTTCCGTCCGTGTCAAGGCCCCGGGTAACATGAAGCGAGTCTCTTCTGTAACATTCCATATCTCTACACCATCAATAGAGTCGACAACAGTCGTATTGCCAAATTGATCAAAGAACATCTCAGTTCCCATTGGAGACCTCTCTGAGCAGCTGTTTGATGGCAAATTCCATCACGTGCGACTTGTTCCGAAAACGGCCGTCACGGACGAGTTCACGCATAGAATGAAGGGTGTCTTCTCCCAAGGCCACACTCGTCTTGATCTTCATCACGTACCTAGAACTACCCCAGGTATTTAAGCTTTTCTATTTGTTACCACTTTAAAGAGACAACTCTATTCTGTCAGCAGCTCATACAGCAACGCGGCGCTCCATGCCTGAGAAAACGTGCCTGCCCATTCTTGCTGTTTTGCGCTGCTCAATTCCGAGCAATGCCCGAGCGCGCCCTGCCAGAGCAGGTCGTTCAGGCACGCGTCTTTGAGCTGAGAAATCGCATCCTGCCATTTCTTGGCATCCAGGCGTTTGAGGCAGATGGCGGCAAGCGCATTGATCCAGTACCAGGAATCGCCGCGGTGATAGCTCTTGTCGTCGGCGCCGGAATAGCGTTCGCAGTAGCGCGGATCGTTTGTGTCGATGCTCGCGAGCCCACCCCACGAGCACCAGAGCTTTGCGAGAGCGTCATCGAACACCTTCTTCCACTGTGCTGCGCTCAAGAGTTCAGGATACACATAGTATGCGATGAACACGTTCGGTCGTGTTGTCTCGTCACGCACGCCGTCCAATAGCCTGCCTTCCCGATACAGTTTCGTGCGCGCTCTCTCAGCGAAGGCGTGCCCTTCCTCGTGCCATTTCTCGTCGAGAACACGCAACAGCCGGTAGCAGGCAAGTGTCAATGCTTGGATCTCGACACGGATACCTGCGCGGTGATCGCCATCAAAAGCCGCGTCCATCCACGTTTCTCCTGGACCATTGCGTACCAAGCCATCTTCGCCGCGCACTGCAAGCAATTCTTCCACAGCAGTGGCCATGCGATCCTTGATGTACGCCAATTCCAATCGAGTGAAATGTTTCTTCCTGATGCCGCGTTCGTCAAGCGCCTGTAACAGGTCAAGCGTTCGTTTCGCCAGCCAGCCTAGCGAGTCGGCAGCGAGCAGGCCGCCGCTCGGGTAGTGCGCCTGCAGGGGCTTGTCGAGCAGTTCGTAATAGCGTGTCAGGATCTCTTTCACGAGACCGAACTTCTCGATCCTGATCAGGGCGCCCAGGCTGATGAGCTCGTCGCGGCTCCAGTATTGCGTGAACCACGGCAGGCCTGCGAAGATGCCAGTGACTTTCTCGCCTGGCTTGTTGGTGACAAGCGCGTCAAGAGCTGTGTGCGCAAAGAGCCCAGGATGCTGCGCTGTGAATTCTGTGAACGCGTAGTGCTCGATGCTGTTCTGCAGGTGCGATTCTTCGGCATTCGCTGTCTGCACCAGGGTGGTCGCGTGCTCGGCGCTATGCCCGCGCGCGATGATGAGATGTGCTTCGCCCTCGACGGAGATCGTGCCGGCGTGATAGACCCAGTACGCGCTCTTGTCTTTGCGCCGCTCGTCGTATGCGTAGCGTTCTTCAGACCAGGTGCCGGTCGCGGTGAAGCCGTGCACGCCCTTGATCGCGAGGACGTCGACATAGTCGCCTTCTTGCTCGTAGCGGATGAGCAGGACATCATCTTCGTGCGTGACGTGATACACCCGGCCTTCGGTCTTTTCATCCCTTCGCATGTCGAGCACGACTTCCAGCTGGCCGTGGTAGTTCTTCACGGTGTAATGCAGGGACTTGCTGCTCATCCAGTACGTTTCAACGGCGCCGTTGTCGTACTGGCGCTCGACATTCGTCACCCGGTTGATGACTGTCGTGATTTTCGCAGGCAGGGACAATCGTTCAAGGCTCTTGACATAGCCGTGTTGCGGATCGTAGTGCTGCAGCCCGTTGTACTTGGTCAGGTTCTCGCCACAGGCTGAGAAGAAGCTGCCTTTCTTGTCAGTCAGCACGAACAGGCCGTCGCCTTCGCCTTCGATGTGCTGTTTTCCGAATTCGTGGATAATACGAACCACTGCCCACCTCTTTGTATGCTCTGAAGAACTACGGGATAAAAAGGTTTTGGTAGCACTAGCGCCTGTACCGCCCTGGCCCGACATGCGCAGCGAGAGGGCCGCGGTACAGGCCCTATTTCGGTTTCAGGTTCAGATTGCTGTGGCAGCCGGCAAGCAGTGTCAATTTCTTGTCCTTGCCTTCCCCCTCAATGAAGGTATTGCTGCCGAGGATGCTCTCGCCGAGCGAGATGTCTTTCACAGTCGAGTCCTCGTCAAGGATGCAGTCGTGCAATTTCGCGTTCTGCACCACGCAGCCTTTGCTGACGTGCACATTCGGTCCGATCTCAGAATCCTCTATCGTGCAATCTGAATCAATGAACACTGGTTCGACGATCTTGCTGTTCTTCGCTTTGCTCTTGATCTCGTGGAATTTCTTGAGCAGGATCGCGTTGCTTTCGAGCGTCGTCTCGGGCTTGCCGCAGTCGTACCACCCTTTCGCCTCAACGATCTTGATCTTGGCGCCGGTGTCGACCATGCGCTGGAACGCATCCACAGGATAATACTCGCCTTTCACAGTCTTCTTGTTGTCGAAGATGTAGTGCATGCCGTCCCAGAACTTCTTGATGTCGTGCATGTAGTACATGCCGATGTTCGCCAATTTAGAGATGGGTTCCTTGGGCTTCTCCACGATCTTGACGAGGTAATCATCGTCGTCAGTCACCATGACGCCGAAGCGTTGGTAATCCTCGACTTCCTGCGCCCAGATGATGCCGTCGTCTGTGCAGTCCTTGAGGATGCTCAGGTCGATGTCAAAGATTGTGTCAACGTAGATGATGAGCAAGGGTTCGTTGATGAATTCTTCCGCGAGCTTGATCGCGCCAGCAGGACCATTGCGCACTTTTTGCTCGATGTAGCGCGCGTTCGTGATGCCTTTCTCCCTCATGTATTCCTCGACGTATTCCTTGAGATGCCCGGTGATGAAGATGTATTCCGACACCTCAATATCTTTGAGCAGGTCGAGAATGTGGTCGATGTTCGGCTTGCCCGCGACCGGGAGCATCGGTTTCGGCTTGCTGTGCGTGTGCGGTCGCATGCGCGACCCTTTCCCTGCGAGCGGTATAAGTACCTTCATGGATATTACCTCGGTAATGCTTGTAAAACGCCTCGAAGTCCTGTGAAAGGATTTATAAAGATAGTGGAAGCTAAAACTATTAAAAGCAATAACCAGGAATGGTGACCATGAAGAGCGTGCTCGATCTGTCCAAGGCTTACAAGAAGCTCAATCCGCGGGACAAAAGAAGGTTCGACAGCATCTTCTCGTTCAGCATGGATGCAGGCGAGCTTGTCGTGCCGGACAGCATGAAGCCCTGGGCAAAGAAACAGTTCGGCGCTGTGGCGAAGCTCGAGCAACAGCCCATTCTGAAAGTCACGAACCACGTGCTCCATGAAGGCGCGCTGTTCAACAAGTTGCGTGCGGACCGGCCGATCCAGAGCGGGAAGGGTATCACCAAGAAGGCCCTGAAGGATTTGGCAGCAAAAGAGCCCTTTGCTGATGTCGAGAAGAACACGCCGGAAGACACGTTCGGCAGATTGTATGGCAAGAGCGAAGTCTCGGCCAGTAATGTCGCGAAATACGATAGCCTCCACGGCCTGGTGATCTTCAACAAGGCAGATCCCTTGGCATTCACTGAAGAAGAGACGGTCGATCATTTCAACGCCGCGCTGTCGTGGATCGCTGCAGCGCATGCAGAGCATCCGGAAGCGCACTACCCAGTCATCGGCTGGAACTGCCTGTGGAAAGCTGCCGCTTCCCTGGTGCACGGCCACATGCAGGTCATGGTCGGCAAGCACGAGCCTTATGCCGCAACCCATTTGTGGAAGCTTGGCGCTGAGGTCTATAAGGGCCGGTACAAACGCACGTTCTGGCAGGAACTCTACGCCGTGCATAAGACGCTCGGCCTGGCCGCAGAGAAGAAAGGGGTGAAGGTCTTCGCCTCGCTGACTCCAAAAAAAGAAAAAGAAATCATTCTCATCTCAAAATCTGCTGACGAACAGCTCTTCCGAACGATCTACAAGGTCTTGAATTCTTATCGGAAGATGGGCGTCGAGTCCTTCAATGTCGCAGTGATCATGCCCCCACTCGATAAATCCTGGCCTGGTTTTCCAGTCATCGTGCGCATCGTCGATCGCGGCAATCTCAATGCGCGCACGACTGACATCGGCATCATGGAGCTCTATCTTGGCCAGAGTGTTGTCGCGAGCGATCCTGTCAAGGTCTGGGCGCAAGTGAAGAAAGCGCTTTAGACGACCTCTACTGTGCCTGCTTTGCCATCGACCTTGATCTGCTGCCCGGTTTGCAGCTTCTCGCACGCGACTTGCGTGTTTACCACGCACGGGATGCCGAGTTCGCGCGACACGATTGCAGCGTGGCTTGTGAGCCCGCCCACTTCTGTGACGATCGCCACCGCTTTCTTCATCGCGACGAGGAAATCGATGCTGGTCGACGGCACGACAAGAACATCGCCTTCCTGCACAGTCGAGACTTCCTGCACCGACGTGATGACGCGTGCAGGTCCTTCTGCCACGCCAGGGCTGGCTCCGACACCAGTGAGGCTGTCGGCTGTGCCGGTGTCTTCTTTCTCAAGCTTCGCCAGCACGTCTTTGTACAGTTTTTCAGCAGCTTCACCCACAAGCACGGTCTGCTCATCGCCTTCATACATGTCGATGACCATGTCCTTGCGTGCAGCAAGGAGTCCCTTGATCAGGGCTGTGTCCTTATTCCCTTTGAGGAAGTCGATGATCTCTTCAGCCACAAGGAGTTTCAGGTCATAGAAGGTGACGCCTAAGGCTTTAGCTATCTGTTCGTAGAACGGACGCGCATAATACAATGCGCGGCTCGTGTGGAGGTCAAGCGCTGTCCGGAAATACGTGAACTCGCGGAGCCCATCGATCAATTCCTGCATTTTCTCGTCAGGCTGCAAGTCTTTCACAAGCGCTTCAGCTTCCTTCTTGATCTCAGCAGTCTTGTTGTACAAGTCGTCGTAGCGCGCATCAACGTCCTCTTTCAATGCCTTGTGCAACTGGTCCAAGAGGAATTGTTCATCGAATGGCTCGTTGTCGTACCAGTGCGGAATCCAGCACCAGCGCTCCAGATGCTTGTCGAACGCGAGCAGCAAGTCTTCATCGATCTTCTCCCGGAATTCGGCGAACGTTGTCGGCACGTCCTTGCCTTTGAATTTCTTTGCCAACGCGTAGAACTCGATCTCCTGCTCGAGGGTCTCGAAGTTCTTCCATGGCCAGCTCAGGATGGTCATGGCATGGTTGATCTCGTCTGCACGGCCAAGCGCTGTCAGGCGCTGCTCGACCCACTGCCTGGTGCCTTCCATGTAGACGTTGTCCACAGTGATGAAGCAGTCGCCCAATGGCTGGCTCTGCTGGAGCAGGTGCCAGTATTGTTCGAAGAGCTCGCCGAGCTTCTCGGTCGGCTGCTCCTGGATGATCTCTTCGATGAATCGCATCAGGGCTTCCCAGTCCTTCTCGTGCTGCGCGTGGAACTCGTAGATGAATTTCGGATCCTCGAGCTTCTTCCGCATCGTGGCCATGAACTGCTTCCCGTCTTCTTCGGCGAAGTAGTATTCGCATTCGATGCCCTTGTGCACGCGAATCGGTTGGTGAAACACGAGCTTTCGCTCATCCTCATAGAACAGGCTGTAATGCAGCAAACTGATAGAGTAGGTCCCGAGTGTTTTGTACGTTGTCATAAGACAGCGCGAAACAAAGAGTCAAATAAAAAGGTTTGGGCACAAAACGAAACCCTTTTAGAGCTACCCTCCTTCGCAAAAAGCGAGAGATAATGACAAGCCTCGACGATGCCGAGATCAAGCGCATTCTCAAAGAAGAATGGGATATCGATGCTGACGAACTCCACGTGCTCGAGGGGTATTTCGACATCAATCGCCGCGTCGTGACAAGGGATAAGAGTTTTGTCTTCAAGGCGACAGTGTATGATTCTGAAGATATTATCGACCTGCAGAACAAAGCGATGCTGCACTTGCGCAAAAAGGGCATGTCAGTGCCAGAACCAATCCCGAACAAGGACGGCAAGCTCATCGTCAAACATGCCGGTCTGCTCCTCAGAGTGCTCACCTGGATCCCTGGCGAGCAGATGGGAAAGAAAGACTGGCCTCCTGAAGTACTTCGACAAGCTGGCGCGCTCGTGGCGAAGATCGATAACGCGCTCGCTGACTTCGACCATCCCAGCGCAGATCATGAGATCACAGCCGACATCAGTCAGGCATTGATCAACATACCATACGTCGAAGAACTCGACGATCCTGATGTCACACAGATCTTTCATGAATTTGAGAAACAGGTTCTGCCCGCTTTGCAGGACTTGCCGAAACACGTCATCCACAACGACGGACATCAGCACAATCTCGTCGTCAACAACGGCACAGTGGCAGGCCTGATCGATTTTGGCGACATGGTCAAGACCCAAGTGATCAATGGTCTCGCAGTCTGCCTGGCAACCTTCCTGCTTATCAAGCAGGATTTCGCCACTGCTGCACATCTTTACACAGGATACATCTCAGAACGATCGATAAACGCTGCAGAACAGCAATTATTGCCAAGCCTGATTAAGACACGCATCGCCTTCCTCCTGGCAGAAGCGAGCCATGAGACCAAGGAGCACCCGGACAACGAGTACATCAAGCAATACATCGGCGCAAGCAAGAAAACACTGCAGTGGCTACGGCAATTCACTGACAAAGAAATACTCGAACAGCTCACGCCTTCGGCAGCCAGGGGATGAACATGCTTGTCTTCTTCTTGTAGCGATCCCAGCCTTTCTTCTTCGCGTGCCGCTCTTCGATAAGCGGAACGCCGCTGACACGAATCAACAAGAAGGTCAGCAAGGCGGGGCTGAGCAGCGCGATCCACTGCCCCATGCTCGCAGCCATCAGGCCGATACCCCACCACAGCGTGGCTTCGCCGAAGTAATTCGGGTGCCGCGTGTACTTGCGCAAGCCTTTTGTGAGCAACTTGCCGTGGTTGCGCTTGAGCCTGAGGTGTTGGGTCAATTGCCAGTCGCCAAGCACTTCCCACATAAAGCCTTTCAGCCAGACCAACAAGCCGACAAAAGCGAGCCAGTGAAAGTAGGGTCCGGCGTGCATGTTGATCAGGATGATCGGCAGACTCAGCAGCAAGACAAGGAAGCCCTGGAGCAGGAAGACATAGAAGAAGCTCTTGGTCTTCACCCATTTCCACTGCTTGCGCCAGCGTGCATAGCGCCAGTCCTCAGGCGCGCCGATCTTGCGTGAGCCGATATGCATGGCCAAACGAATGCCCCAGATCGTCACGAGCAAGGTAGCGAGCAACTGCGTCGGCGCTGCAGTATTACTCAAATACAACATAAACCAGGCGACGAGCACGAAGGCAGGGCCCCAGGCGATGTCCACCAGGCTCATGTCTTTCAGCAGCGAGGCAATGAGCCACCACACAGTCATGTAGATGAGCAATAACAGCGCGAGTGTCAGGCTGATCTGCAGGAGTGTCATGCCTGTGTCCGAGCACTTCCTGCTAATAAAGATTGTCCTTGGACACAATTATTATTTTTCTATATAGAATTTATTTAATTACTAATCATATTAATAGTTTTTTGAATAGTAAAGACACTTTATTTGTTTTTACTTTAAAGTAGTCAAAAAAGGAAAAGTTTATATACTTGCGTCACCATAGAAAGACTAGGGGGTACGATATGAAACGAGGAATTATCCTGTTGATTGCATTCGTCGCCGGCATCCTGGCTGGCCAAGGCTATCATGCCACCCAGGCAGCGCTGGACCCGACGAACTACGACGATGTGGCCTTCCCGAGCAATGTCTATAGCGGCATCACTGGCAGGGCAGTCGAACGTCTCAGCCCGAGCAATCACATCAGCGAGGACCAGATCCACGTCTACAAGGACCGCATCGTGATCGATCTCCCAAATGCCATCTATGCAAAATTCGGCCCGACAAACAGCATGGAGCCAGTGCTCGATACTGAAGCCAATGCGATCGAGATCAAGCCGGAAAGCGCTGAGCAAGTGCGCGAAGGTGACATCATCGCATACAAGAACACGTGCACAGATGGCGGCACGATCATCCACCGCGTGATCAAGCAGGGCGAGGACCAGCTCGGACCGTATTGGATCACTAAGGGCGACAACCTCAAAGAAGCGGATCCGTGCAAGGTCCGACTGGATGAGATCGTTGGCGTGGTCGCAGTATTGCTCTACTAAAACTCTTTAAAGACTTCCTTCTTCACGTTCTGAATGGAGCAAGAAATACTTGATAAGTACATTCGAGCCGGCAAGATAGCGGCGCAAGCCCTTGAATACGGTGCTTCTCTTATCAAACCCGGAGAAAAAGTCCGCGAGGTGCTGGACAAGATCGAAGCCTTCATTCTCGAGCACGGCGCTGCCATGGCATTCCCAGCGCAGATCAGCATCAACGAGGTGGCGGCGCATTTCTGCCCTGCAGAAGACGACGACACCACATTCGTTCCTGGCGACCTTGTCAAGCTCGACGTGGGCGCGCATGTCGACGGCTATGTCGGCGACAACGCCCTCACTGTCAACCTCGACCCGGACAATGAGGAGAAGGAACTGCTCGTGGAAGCGAGCAAAGCAGCGCGGGACGCAGCGATCAAGCTTGTGAAAGCGGGCGTGACGCCTGACGAGCTCGGGAAAGCGATCGAGCATGAGATCACGAAGCGCGGTTTCCAGCCTATCAGGAATCTGAGCGGTCATGGCGTTGCGGAATACCAGATCCACACCGCGCCGAACATTCCCAATTACGCAAGCGGCGACACCAAGCCCTTGGAAGAGGGTCAGGTCATCGCGATCGAGCCATTCGCCACGACAGGCAAAGGCCTGATCTATTCCTCAGACAATCCAACCCTGTTCTCGCTCACTAGCGTCAAGCCAGTTCGAAGTCCGGCAGCGCGGGAAGTGCTCGAACTCCTGAAGCAGTGGAACGGCTTGCCGTTCACGACACGATGGCTCACCACAAAATTCGGCGCAGGCAAGACAAAGCTCGCATTGATGGAATTGAAACGGAACAACATGCTGCACGAATACCCGCCCTTGCCAGAAGAGAGCAAAGGCCTTGTGAGCCAATCAGAACACACCGTGCTGGTAGAGAAGGACGGTTGTAGAATTCTAACACAGCCCTAATGCCGTTCGCGCTCTTCACGAATCGGCTCGTCATCTAAGAATCGCAATCGCATCGTGCTGAACGTGTTCAACACTTTCTCCTCACCCCAATTCACTGGCTTCTCTCGCGGATCGCTCGCGTGTTCACCGCTTGCTAACCGTTCTTTCATGTGATCGACATGCTCCTTCTTGAACATTTCTTTGACTGTCGCGACCTTGCCATCCGGCATGAACAAGCCCGCGCCGAGCTCATCCTTGCGGAATTCGATCCGATACCCGCACGAATCGCAGTCGCCGATCACGTAATGCATCCGATCGAGGAGGAGGCTGAAGAATTTCGCGTGATGATCATGCCCACAATTAGGGCAGGTTGTATCGAGTTGTTCCTCAAGTGTCGAATGTATCATATGGAGCCAGGCGCTTGCGCTCGCCGAGATTATATAAAGCTATTGACCAATATCCGCTCAGTCTGTCTTGTACTGATCCTCAGTGCCTTTCGCCTCGATCGCCTCGACGATCCGCTTGACTGCGTGCACAAAGGCTGAATCCCGCATCAGGCAGCTGTGTTCCTCCATGCCTGCATAGATTTCGTGGAATGCCGGTACGATCAACTCTTTGAGTTTGTCGAACACTTCTTCCTCGCTCCAGTAATAGCCTTGCTTGTTCTGCACCCATTCGAAATAACTGACTGTCACGCCGCCTGCATTGGCAAGCACGTCAGGGATGACGAGCACGCCTTTCTTGTGCAGGATCGTGTCTGCTTCCGGCGTTGTCGGGCCGTTCGCGACCTCGAGCACGATCTTCGCCTTGATCTTGCGAGCGTTGGCTTTGGTGATGACATTCTCCAACGCTGCAGGCGCGAGGATGTCGACATCCAGTTCGAGGAGTTTCTCGTTGCTGATCTCCTTGTGATCCTTACCCCAGCATACGCTGCCTTCGCAATACACACCGTTGAGCTTGCCCTTGCCTTGTTTCACTTTCGCGAGCTGGAACGGGTCAAGGCCGTCTTTATCATAGACTGCGCCTTTGCTGTCGCTCACTGCCACGACCTTGAAGCCGGCTTCGTGCAGCATCTTCGCAAGATAACTGCCAGCGTTGCCAAAACCCTGGATCGCCACGGTCGTCTCTGCCGGCGTCATCTCTTTCACCTTGACTGCTTCCATCAAGGTGTAGAACGCGCCTTTCGCTGTCGCTTCGTTGCGGCCTTTGCTGCCGCCGAGCGCCAATGGCTTGCCAGTGATGACAGCTGGTTGGTAGCGGCGCGCGATCGTGCCGTACTCGTCTGCCATCCAACCCATGATCATCGGGTTGGTATACACGTCTGGCGCAGGGATATCGACATCCGGGCCGATGATGTCTGCGACTGCGCGGATGTAGCCGCGGCTGAGCCGCTCCAATTCGTGCTTGCTCAATTCTTTCGGATTGACGATGACGCCGCCTTTGCCCCCGCCGAACGGGATGTTGACGACTGCGGTCTTGATCGTCATCCAGAACGCGAGCGCCTTCACCTCGCTCAGGTCGACTTGCGGATGAAAGCGGATGCCGCCTTTTGCCGGGCCGCGCGCGTCATTGTATTGGACACGGTAGCCAGTGAAGACCTTCAACGAGCCATCGTCCATCCTGACAGGGATCGAGACTTCGATGAATCGTGTCGGTTTCGCGAGCGTCTCTTTCGCGTCATTGCTCACTTTCATGTACTGGTACGCGTGCTCGAGCTGCTGCATCGCGTTGGCGAACACGCCATTGGTGTGAACCTTGGGCGTCTTTTTTGTGGATTTTTTCTTGACCATAATAATCACCAGAGAAGATGGAGCAAAGTTTGGTTTAAAAAAGCATTGTTGAAGGGTGAAGCGTGCATGAAAACTGCACAGCCGCTACTGGAGAAATGCCAGACGCTCGTATCGCGGCTCTCGTTGCCGCTCATGACGCAGGAATTCTGCAACCTGTTGTCGCCAGGTCGGAACCCATTGTCCGATAGCGGTGCCTGCTGCGATGACACTCGATCCAACGATTGCACCAATGCATGCTGACTCATACGGCCGTGCTTGCGCATACTGCCATGCGTCAGTAAGCGCCGACATAACAGTGTAATCCATAATCGTCGCGATCAGGGCACGCTATATAAAACTTGCCGCCAAGTTTTTATACAGGGCCTGCTGGCAAGGCAGCATGGCGTGGATCTGCGGCGTTGAGGAAGCGGGGCGTGGCCCGGTGCTCGGGCCGATGGTGATGGCCTGCTGCTGGGTCGAAGAAAAGAATGAGAAGCTCCTAATTGAAGCTGGCGCCAAAGACAGCAAGCAGCTCAGCGCGATGCAGCGCGAAGGTTTTCTTGAGCGTGCGCAAAAACTCAAAAAAGAAAAAAAAATTAATTTTGAAATAATTATTCTCCCCCCAACAGAGATCGACGCTGCTGTCGACACCAAGAACGACAATCTGAACAAGCTCGAACTGCGAACAACAGCCAAGCTCATCAACAAAGCGCTGCAAAAGAACGCGATCAAGAAAGCGCTCATCGATTGCCCGGCGAAGAACACCGAGAAATACGCAGCTGACATCGCAGCATTGCTGAACAAGAAGATGACTGTCATCGCTGAGCACAAGGCTGATGAGAACTACCCAGTCGTCAGCGCCGCAAGCATCATCGCGAAAGTGACGCGCGACAAGGAAATTGAAAATATCCAGAAGAAGATCAAGAAAAGCATCGGTTCTGGTTATCCTGCCGATCCGATTACGCAAGATTTCCTCAGAAACAATTACAAGAAAAAGGAGTATAAGGATTTTTTCCGGACTTCCTGGGCCAGCTACAAGGAACTCGTGGAGCAGGGCAAGCAAAGCAGGCTGTTCCAGTTCAGTGGGAAAGCACAGGAAGAGCACGCCAAGGAACTCAAAGAGTTCGAATTCCTCAAAGAGCACGGCTTCGAGTTCCAGGCGCCAAAGAGCCAATACGAGGTCGTCCGGATGAAAAGCAGCGATGCGAGCATCATCAAATACACGACTGGCAAGCTCGTCATTCAGGGTAAGGGCAAAGCCAGAGTGGAAAAGCTTGTCGCAAGAAAAAGCCAGAAATCGTGAATTCTCGACTGAAATTTCCTGAATCTGGTCGCAACCATTATAAGCAGTTTTCACTCGAAAATGGAAAACTGCGTCTTCCCAGCAGTTACGACTGACGCAGCAATTGGAGGGGCTAGCATGGTTGCATATTGGCATAGTATTCTGCTTTCTCGCTGGCCCGTCAACCGGTTTTATTGAGCCGCGACGCCATTCTCAGTCGCGGAGGAAAAAAATGATGCAGCAGGCAGGCCTTGATCGACGGCACATGATTCGCATATTGGCAGGTGCTGGAGCAGCCACTGCACTATCAGCAGGATTAGGCCACGCCGCACCTTTTCCTAACGGGAATGTCTTTCCAGTCATCGAAGTCAATTATTTCGGCTGTTCACGGCTTGAGGTTCTCGTGTTTGATGAAGACGTCGAGGCGTGTCGCGCCATACCGCTCAGGCCGGTTTCCCAAATGGTACGGGAGGATCAGGCAGAGCCGCTCGCCGACGTTGAGCAAGCGCTTCATGTCCCCCGGGAGACAGTAAGTAAAATCTACTTTAACTGCAGCGACAACCGGAGTGATCCATTCTCACCCAGACAACGATGGGAGTTTCGGCGTCCGATCTGGTCCCAGGTCGGCCGTCAGGAAGACGTCAGAGTCATGAGCCATCTTGGCAAGCAGATCACCAGTAAACTGAGGGAGAAAAAGAAAAAATATCAACGGCTTGAATGGCGGCTGGCACGGTTTCCTGGAGGCCTGCAACGGAACCGTGAACGGGATCGGCAGATTTTGGAACAGTGGAATAGCATACGAGAGTGGGAGCATTGGATTCATATGGCCGCACGCACAACCCAGGCGCTGGGGTACGGAAAGGATCCTGCCAGAGTGGAATGCCCGTTTCAACCAGTCGAGGTTCTCCATCGACTCTTCTACCAGGGTGTGCAGGCAGGCCATGATTGTGAAGATCTCGCCACCTTCTTCCTCACATTGCTTCAGTTTCATCCGCAAGCCCATATGTTCAGAACAGCCCTCCTCTTCTATTATGGCGAACGCTGTGCAAGCGATCCGACCAAGCGCGGTGGCCACGTGACACCGGCAATCGAGTTTCCTCACAAATACCATGATATAATCCTTCAGAATTTTCCTCATGCGCTGCAGCACGAGACAGGGCTCTGGGTTCCGTACGAATTAGTGGATCCGGCTTTCCAGCTGGGAATGTGGCATCCAAGTTACTTCGATTATGAAGAAGACAGAGTGACAAAGCAGCCGGATGTTGTCGTGCCAATCCAACCGCAGTCAGCACTGGCATTCGAATTCATCAAGGCCCGGTGGAGACGTAGCAAGGGTCCGACAGACGTCAATTTACAGTTTCGAACCTACAATGTCGGAACAGGCAATTCTTCAGGCAGGGAACTGCTTCACATTCTCCGAACCCAGGGAGGGTGGGCAGGCAGGTACCGTCCTCTTCAGGATCCTGTCGAGATCGGAGAAGTACTGTATCCTGACAGCAGCAGAGAAGCAAACATAGTCGTCCGCTGCCCAGAGCCCTTGGGGGACGAGTGGATGGCCATAGCAGTCGAGCATGATCCGTTCAAAGGCAATTACTCCATTCGGGAGGTTTCAGAAGCTGAAGGAGTGAAGACACGCACTGCCAGTTGCGCAGTCAGTAATCCCTGCTATATCCCGGCACCGTCGCGTGCTGCCTAGTTCTGCCCAAAACATTTAAATACCCTTCTTGAGCAAGTCTGACTGGTAAGAGGTAGGTGGGCTCTATTGACGAGAATCAAGCGACTTGAGATGAAGGGATTCAAGAGCTTCGCCAACAAGACCGAGATCATGGTCGGCGAGGGCTTTAACTGCATTCTGGGGCCGAATGGCAGCGGGAAGAGCAATGTCCTGGACGCGCTCTGCTTTGTCCTGGGCAAGGGCTCGGCTAAAGGGCTCCGTGCTGAGAAATCGGCCAATCTGATCTATAATGGCGGCAAGAAGAAGCAGCCAGCCAAGTCCGGCGAGGTCACGATTGTCTTCGAGAACAGCAAGGGCGTCTTTGGCGATTTCGACGAGCTCATGATCACGCGCATCGTGCAGAAGAGCGGCCAATCCAAGTATAAAATCAATGGCAAGAATTCCAGCAGGCAGGAAATCCTGGACATGCTCAGCAGGGACAAGATCAATCCTGACGGGTACAACATCATCCTGCAAGGCGACATCAACCACTTGATCGAGATGAGCACGATCGAACGCAGAGGCATCATCGAAGAGATCGCCGGCATCTCAATCTATGAAGAAAAGAAGAACAAGGCGCTCCGCGAGCTCACGCGTGTCGAGGACAAGCTCAACGAGGCGGATATCGTCCTGGCAGAACGAAAGACCTACCTGCGCGAGCTGAAAAAAGAACGAAACCAAGCGCTCAAATTCAAGGAACTCGACGAGAAGATCAAGCGCAACAAATGCACCTTATTGACGATCAAGAAGAAGAAGCGGGAGAAAGAGCTGGCAGGCTTCGACCAGCAGGTGGGCAAGCACCAGGCAGAATTGACAAAGCTCGAGGAACGGCGCACAAAGCTCGAGGCTGAGATCGCGGAGCGGAAGAAAGGCGTCGAAGCAATCAACCAGGAAGTCGAGAAGCGCGGCGAGAAGGAACAGGTCAAGCTCCATAAAGAGATCGAAGCAGCAAAGGTCGAGTTCGCAGTGAACAAACAGCGCGTCGAAAGCCTCGAACAGGAATTGGCAAAGCTCGAGGACCGGAAGGACGAGCTCATACGCACGAACAAGGAATTGTTCGACAAGATCAAGCTTATCGAGGACGAGCGCAAGGATGTCGAGAAGCGCATCAAGACACGGGAAGAATCGATCGCAAAGCTCGACACGCGCATCAACGAGTTCAGGAAAAAGCACCATGTCGAAGACGCGGCAGCGATCGACTCGCGCGTGGAAGAGATCGACAAGCAGGCAGAGAAGCTGCAGGAAGAGATCGCGAAGCTGCGCGAGCAGCAGCAGGAACTGCTTCGGGAAAAAGACAAGGCCGAGATCCAGCTCGAGCAGATCGACGAGAAAATTTCGCGCGTGACCGGCATCGCTGCAGAGCACAAGAAAGAGCTCGACGCCTTGAAGAGTAAGAAAGAGCAGTTCAAGAAGACGACAAAAGAGCTCAACACGGCAGTCACCGAGGACAGCAGTCTCCATGCGCAGCTGCAAACAGCGAGAGCAAAACTCCTGAGTAGAAAAGAGGAACTCGCCAAGCTCGAAGCGCAGCAGAGCAGCATCATGGAGCGCATCGCCGGCGGCACTGCCATCACCACGATCCTCGATCTCAAGGCCAAGGGCACAATCAAGGGCATCCACGGCACAGTCTCAGGCCTCGGCAAGGTGAAGGAAGAATACGCTCTTGCTTTGGAAATCGCCGCTGGCCCGAGAGTCAACAGCATCGTGGTCGACACCGACGAAGTGGCGGCGAAATGCATCAAGTACCTGCGGCAGAATAAATTAGGAGTCGCGACCTTCCTCCCGCTCAACAAGCTGCGCTCGCCAGAGCCTGCGAAGGTAGCGAAAGGCGGCGATGTCATCGGCCTCGCCTCCACGCTCGTGGATCACGACGCGAAATACGCAAAGGTGTTCTCGTACGTGTTCGGCAGCACGGTCGTGATGAGCAACATCGAGGCGGCGCGCCGCTTGGGTGTGGGCAAGGCTCGGATGGTGACCCTCAACGGCGACCTGCTCGAGACAAGCGGCGCGATGAGCGGTGGTTTCCGTTCCAAAGAGCGCCGTGGCATCGGCTTCAAGCAGAAGGAGACGAGCGAGAAGATCGAAAAGCTCGAGGCAGAGGTGGCAGACACTGAAGGCATTGTCAGCAAGCTCGAGAAGAAGCGCGCAGACAACGAAGAGCTGATCACGAGATTGCGTGAACTGAAAGCCAACCTCGAAGGCGAGATCATCAAGAGCGAGAAGAGCCTGCATCTTGACAGCGACGACATCGGCTTGTCGCAGGACGAGAAGAAGCGCCTGCAGCAGGAGCTCGTCAAAGTCGACAAGGAGCTCGATGAGGTGGTGAACGATATCACTGACAAGACGAGCGGACTCGGCACGCTGAAGATCGAGAAGCAGAAGCTCCGCGACAAGATTTCGGCATTGCGAAGCCCGACCGTGCTCGCAGAACTGAACAGCTTCGAGGAGAAGAAGCAAGAGCTCCAGCAGGAGATTGCTGAACTCAATGGCGAGCTGCGCACGAGCGAGAGCGAGGTCAAGAACATCCTCGGCCCGGAAACCGAGAAGGTGCGGGACATCCTCAAGCAGCACGACAAGGAGGGTGAATCCTTCAAGAAGGAGAAAGCCGCGCTCACAGCGAAGATCAAGGAGCAGGAGAAAGCGCTCAAGGAAAAGGAGAAGCAGGAAGAGAAGTTCTTCAGCCAGTTTAAGGAATTGTTCACGAAACGCACCAAGCTCAGCGACGAGATCACCAAGCGGGAAGCGGACATCAAGAGCATGGATGAGAAATCCCGCGACATCGAGCACAAGAACACCGGGAGCTCGCTCGAAGTGGCGCGCCTGAAAGCAGAGCTCGCCGGACTCGAGGAAGAGCTGCGCCAGTACGAAGGCGTGGAGCCGTACAAGAAGGCAGAGAAATCAGAAGAGGATATTCTCCTGGAAGTCCGCCAGTTCGAACGCCTTGTCGAGAACATCGGCGCAGTCAACATGAAAGCCCTGGAGATCTACGAACAGGTCGAGCACGAGTACAAGAACCTGATCGAGAAGAAGGACAAGCTCGGCTCGGAAAGGGAAGACGTGCTCGTCATGATCAACGAGATCGACGCGAAGAAGAAAGAGCTCTTCATGAAGACCTTCGAGGTCGTGAACGAGAACTTCAAGCATTTCTTCGGCCAGCTCAGCGCGAAAGGCGACGCCTACCTCGACCTGGAGGATCACAACGACCCGTTCCAGGCCGGCATGACGATCAAGGTGAAGCTCACCGGAAAGAAATTCCTCGACATCCGCTCACTCAGCGGCGGCGAGAAGACCCTGACAGCGCTCGCCTTCCTCTTCGCAGTGCAGGAGCACGAACCGGCAAGCTTCTACATCATGGACGAGGTCGACGCTGCATTGGACAAGCATAACAGCGAGAAGCTCGCGCGCCTCATCCGCAAGTATTGCGACCACGCGCAATACATCATCATCAGCCACAACGACTCAGTCATCAGCGAAGCCGACAACCTCTTCGGCGTGAGCATGAACGAGCACGGCGTGTCGAAAGTCACGAGCTTGAAGATCTAGATTAGGAATCCTTATATGTTTCTCCCTGATTCCCTACAGCATGATCAAAATAGGGACAACAATCAGCTCACGAGAACCGGACAAAGAAGAGAAACTCTGCCGATTTGTTGAAATGGGCCTCACTCAAATACAAGTCTATATCGAACCAGGCACAGAGAAGCATGATTTGGAAGCAGTAAAGGATTCTGGTCTGGCTGTTATAGTCCATGCAGCACATGAAGCGCACGGATTCAATTATCCTCGAGGAGCGACTGAGAAGAACAGAACGATATTGGAGGAGGCGTTTGAGAGTGCGACATACCTCAGAGCATCCCACCTCATTCTTCATCCTGGCTTCCTCACGAGAGAAGAATGGCGAGATTATCAACTCTCGATGAGAATCGAAGAGCAATTTGATGCACTGACAAAGTGGATAGCAGAGCGGAAAGGTCCTGTGAGAGTGCTCGTGGAGAACATGCCTCGCTGGTCAGGAAATCAGGAATCAATCTTCGCAACACCACTAAGCCCTTTCTACCAGAGTATGAAAGCAGCAGGTTTTGGTTTCTGCCTGGATCTGGCTAATGTTGGCTTAACACAAAACTGCTACCCCGAACACATGTATGATCCCCCAGACAGAGACTTCCAGCTCCCCCCTCACAATATTTTCATACTTAATGCAGAAGGAATTGCAGAGCCGCTTGATCTTGTACAACACGAGACAAGATTTAAGGAGGGGTTGCAAGTGAGAGCTGTCGCAGACTTTCTTAAACTGGAGCCAGAAGTTATCCATACAAGAGGTATTGACCTCTATGATCTTCGAAAGCACCCAAGATCTATGAGCACGCTGAACAGTCAGCAGTTTGACGCGGTTTTCCCGTACGCTATCGGGCGAGACGTTCCAATCATAATAGAAACTACACCGAAATTCTTAGGAGAAGCATTTGCTTGTGTTAAAGAACACGGTCAGAAGCGCCAAGTGTGCTGAAAGAGGCAGAAGCTTAATAAACCTGGGCGTCTCTTGATTGACTATGCTCCTCCTGTGGATTCTTGTCTTTGTCATCGCACTGGCAGTGCTGATCAAAGGCTCTGACTGGTTCACGCAGGCTGCGGAAAAGCTCAGCCATAAGCTCGGAATCAGCCCCTTCATCATCGGCGTCACGGTCGTCAGTGTTGGCACGAGCTTGCCAGAGCTCGCGTCAAGCATCGCCGCGGTCGCTGCTGGGGAGTCTGAAATCGTGCTGGGCAATGTCGTCGGAAGTAACATCGCGAACATCTTCCTCGTGCTCGGGCTGGGCGCGATCATAGCAGGAAAGCTCTCGACAAAGTGGGAGATGCGCACTGTGGACTTCCCCATTCTTTTCGCGGCAACATTCTTGCTCATCCTTATGTGCCTCGACGGCACGTTCACATTCATGGAAGCCGTGTTCATGCTCTTCGGCTACGGCGTCTACCTGAACTATCTCCATCACAAGCACAAGGTGGGCATCCACAAGCTGAGCAAGCAGCAGCAGAAAGCCACGTTCTACAAGATCCTCTGGCCATTGCTCATCGGCGCAACCCTGATCTATTTCGGCGCCACCTGGGTGATCAAGAGCGTGGTCAATATCGCGACCATCACGCACGTGCCGAGCAGCATCATCGCTGTGACAGCTGTCGCAGTCGGCACCTCCTTGCCAGAGCTCTTTGTGACGATCGTCGCGGCGCTGAAGAAAAAGCAGGAGCTCGCGTTCGGCAACATCATCGGCAGCAATATGTTCAACATCTTTGGGGTTACGGGTATCACTGGCCTGTTCGGCACCCTTGCTGTCGATTACACCATCCTGGTCTTTGCCTTGCCCATGCTCCTCGTCGCCACACTCATGATGTATTTTGTCACAGCACGAGACAGAACAGTGACGCGTTGGGAGGGCTGGCTCCTCTTCATGCTCTATGTCTTCTTCGTCGTCCTGCTCTTCTGAGGCAGCAGCGAGCGCAGCGCCTTAGCTATACCTTCAGCCGTGCGGTCCCAGTCGAATTTCTCCCTGACGGTCTTCCGGGCTGCCCGGCCGATCCTGCTGCGCAGCATCTCGTCCTGGGCCAAGAGTTCAAGCTTCCGGCTCAGGTCGAACGCGTTCTTGGTCTCATAGAAAAAGCCGTTCTGGCCATGCTTGATGTACTGCTGGATGAAGCCGACCGGGCTCGAAACAACCGGGAGTTCGCAGCTCATGGCTTCGAGTACAGCAAGCGAGGTTGTTTCTGTAAAGCTGGGCATGACATAGATGTCCATGGCCTGCAGGTAGGGGATGATCTCGTTCGTGCTCCCAGGCATGATGCTGCCCTTGATCTTCTTCAGCCGTTGCCGCAGCTCGTCAACGCCCTCGCCGACGATGAGCAGTCGCTTGTTCTTGGCGCCAAGGCGCAGGTATGCCCTGCTGAGCGTCAGCAGATTCTTTTCGTAGCCGATGCGGCCGTGGAAGCCGACGACCAGCGCGTCCTTGGGGATGCGCAAATGCTTTCTCGCTTCCTGCTTGTTCCCTTTGATGAAGCGCTTGGTGTCGACGCCAAGATACACGACTGTCTTCTTGGTCTCGATGTGCTGCCAGGTCAGCAATTCTGCGATATTCTTTGACGGCACGATCAACAAGCTGGCGCGGTTGTAGAGGAAGCGGGTGAACAGTTTGGTCAGTGGGGAGGCGAAGCGCTTGAGGAAGCGATGCTCCAATGCTTTGGGCACAAGCTCCCACTCGATGCTATGGATGAAGCTCGCCACTGGCTTTTTCAGCTTGCGCGCGTAACGATGCGCGAGGTAGCCGATCGGGCCGATGGTTTGCGTGAAGACAAGGTCTGCGTCGGCGATGGCTTTCATGATGGGTTCTGGTTGCCATTGCGCCGGGTTATAGTCGCCGTATTTCTTGTCCCGCGTCGGTATGAGGATGCGCCGGGTCTTGATGTCAAGATCGGTCACGCCGTAGTCAGGGCTGATGACTGTGACGTCGTACTCGTCGAGCAGTCGCGGGATGAGCTCTGCCAGGAAGCGTGCGATCCCGTCCCAGCGCGGCAGGTAGTTGTCGGTCGCGATGACAAGCCGGGGTTTTTGTTTTTCAGCCATCAGCTTACCTCAGTTTGTAAAAGGTTTCCACAAAGCGCGTGCCGCGCAGGAAGCCTTGGAGCCAGTTCCTGCTCAATTGGTACACGTAGAGGATGTTGTTCCCGAACGCGTGGGTGAAGATGTGGATCTGGCTCTTGAACGCGTTGATGCCGTCCACTTTCTTGCGGTAGAAGCCGCTCACATCCACAACCATCTTCGCTTTCTTCGGGTGGTGCAGGTTCGGATAGGTATAATAGGCGTACACTTCATATTTCAGCTTTGCCTTGTCCAGCGCTTTCAGGACGAGCTTTGCGATCGCGCGATGGTCAGGGTGCAGTTCGTTCTCTCCCGGGATGTAGATCTTCGTGGGCTTGAGTTTCCTGATCTTCTTCACGAGCTGCGTGTCCAGCTTTTTCCGCTTGAATTCCTCTTCGAACGAGAATTCCTTGAGCCCCAGGAATTGCACGTGTCCCTTACCGCCATAGGCGCGGTCGGCTCTTTGCGCTTCCTTCACGCGGGTCTTCCTGATCACTTCTGGCTTGAAATGCGGATGGCTTAATTCGCCGAACGAGCCGATAAAGGTGTGGACCTTGTCCTTCTCCTTGTAGTGCTTTGCGATCGTGGCGCCCATTGCGAGCGCGTGGTCATCGTTATGCGCTGCGAAAATGACTATCGTGGCCATGAACAGGTGTAGAGAACGGTATGTTTAAAAAGCTTGTCCGGTCCTCACCAGGCAACGCACCTGTGATCTAGTGGCTATGATTCCGGCCTTCCACGCGCGGAACGAGGTCCCGCTGGGCCTCCGCCTGCGGCGAAGACAGCCGGCTACCCGGGTTCGAGTCCCGGCGGGTGCATAGCACTCGCCGGTCCCGAAACAGGGTTGAGGACATCGGCGGGTGCATCGCCCTTGTTCTCCTCTACCTTTATAAATCGTTCTTGGTTCTCTCCGTCCAATGGTCCTCGACAAACTAGGAGATGCCTTGAAAGCCAGCCTGCGCACCCTGACAGGCAAAGCCTTCATCGATGAGAAAGCCATCAACGAGCTCGTGAAAGAGATACAGCGCTCGTTGTTGCAGGCAGACGTGAATGTCAAGCTCGTCTTCGAAGTCAGCAATCAGATCAAGGAGCGCGCGCTGTCGGAAAAAGCGCCCTCTGCGTTACAGAAGAAGGAGTTCATCGTCAACATCGTGTATGAGGAACTCGTGAAATTCTTAGGCGGCGAGGCTGAACAGTTCACAACAGAGACGAAGAAGAAGCCGTTCACGATCATGCTGGTCGGCCTGTTCGGCAATGGAAAGACGACGACTGCGGGCAAGCTCGGACTCTACTACAAGAAGCGCGGGCTGAAAGTCGCGTTGATCCAGACCGATACCTGGCGACCAGCTGCGTACGACCAGCTCGTGCAGCTCGGCAAACAGGTCGGCGTCCCGGTGTATGGCATCAAGGGCGAGAAGGATCCTGAGAAGATCTGGAAAAAGGTCCAGCCAGAGCTCAAGCAATACGACCTGATCATTGTCGACACTGCTGGCCGTGACGCGTTGAGCGACGACCTGATCAAGGAACTCAATGGCATCAACACGCTCGTCAAACCCGACGAGGCATTGCTCGTGATGGCTGCCGATGTCGGGCAAGCGGCGCAGAAGCAAGCGCAGGCGTTCCACGACACTGTCAAGGTTTCGGGCGTGATCATCACCAAGCTCGACGGCACTGCGAAAGGCGGTGGCGCGTTGACAGCATGCGCAGTCACTGACGCACCAGTGCGTTTCATCGGCACCGGCGAGAAGGTCGAGGAGTTCGAAGAGTTCAAGCCGCAGGGCTTTGTCGGCCGCTTATTGGGACTGGGCGATCTTGAAGCGCTCCTCGAGAAAGCGAAGGATGCGATCGACGAGGATCGTGCTGAAGATTTAGGTAAAAAGTTCCTGAAAGGCGAGTTCAACCTGCTGGACCTCTATGAGCAGATGGCTGCGATGAAGAAGATGGGGCCCTTGAATAAGGTGATGAAGATGATCCCTGGCATGGGCCAGATGGACATCCCGAAAGAGATGCTCGATGTGCAGGAAGACAAGCTGAAGAAGTGGCGTTTCCTCATGGATTCCATGACCAAGGAAGAACTAGAGGATCCGAGCACTGTTTCCGGCGGCCGCTTAGAGCGCATTGCCAAAGGCAGCGGCCAGTCCATCCAGGAATTGCGCGGCTTGCTCAAGCAGTACAAGCAGAGCAAGAAGATGGTGAAGATGTTCAAGGGCGCGCAGTCTGAGAAGGGAATGGAAAAAATGATGCAGAAGATCCAGAAGGGTCAGATGGGCGGACGCATGTCCCGCAAGAAGATGAAGTTCTAACGGCGGCAGCACGCGCCATAATTCTGGGGGGTGCGTTCTTGATATGCTGCAGCGACAAGTGCTATTGGAGCGAGTTCTGCAGGTTGCCGTCTCGGATCCTTAACATCACTCGTTGTGTTCGTAAAATATGTGCTCTGCACAGGAGTACTCGTTGTGACTGGTGTTCCAGAAGCGGGTGTTGCGGTGTAGAACGGAGAATCTGAAGGGAAATACTCAGTTATGGATTTGTTATTGGCAGCAAGGATTTCCGCTTGCGCTATCTGTGCGCTGAAAGAACGGTGTTCCTTCTCCTGCTCCACTGGCGTCGTACTGAGTACCATTCATTCTCTAAGGCATTCATCCTATAAAAAGCTTTCGTTTGTATCTACTTATAAGTGATGAAGATGAGAACACGTAGGATTTCCGAGAATAAAAAAGAAGTGGGGGGCCAGGAGCGTGGAACGCTCGAAGGGTGGTGAGGTGAGGTGGTAGAAGCGTATGATCGTAGAGATCAAGACCAGCTCCCAAACCCCCTGACTACTGTATGGTAGTACAGATATATAAATGTTTCGTTTTGATACCACTACAGAGTAGAAATAGAAAGGAAGTTATTTATCTTCCATATAGAAAAAATAACTAGTCTGTCACAGGAATGATGACTGAGACAGGGTACGAATTCCCCGTGTCGTCGAAGCAGCGGACCATGAGCTGCAGGGACGGCGTGTTGGGCAGGTTCTTGTGGCGTGCAGTCAAGCGCATGCTGCCAGTGCTTGGCAGGTTGCTCTGGTCTGTCCAGAGCGTGTCATCAGGGAGCATGATGTAATTCCCGCTGCCTGCGCAGTCGCGAAGCCCTGCAGCATCCCAGGACACGGTGAATTCCTCGCCACGTGCCAAGCTCGGCGGCGGGTATTGGCCATTCACCAACACTGGAAAGGCCAGTTGGAGGACTTCTTGCGACGGCACTTGTTGGGGTGCTGGAACGGCTTCTTCCTGAATACAGGCGCCATCCTCGCAGCCATGTTCGCATTCGATGATCTTGAACTTGATCAGAGAGCCCTCGCAGTGATACTCCATGACATGGCTTGGGTATTCCCGCTCGACCATGCATCGATCAGTCGCGCTCACCGCGTCCTGGCTGACAGGGGTGCTCGCGCCTTTGGTCACACCTTTCACGAATGGGTCGAGGCCGTCAGGATCAGTGCAGGTGATCATGGTCTCGACCACTTGCGACCGATCAACTCGTGGCGTCTTCTTCGCACCGCCACTCGCAAAATCGTCCCACGAACAGCCTGCGAGCAAGAGGACGATCACCAACAAGAAGAAAAAGCGTTTCATTCCTTCCCTCCCGGCGTCTGGTACATCCGGTAGGCGAAGAAGCCGAGCACGAGTATCGCGAGGATGATGATGCTCCAGACGATCCACTTCTGCTCGAGCAGCCTGCTCTCAGTCTCGTCGCAGGCATCGCCAAGCCCGTCGCTGTCGACATCGCGCTGATTCGGGTTCTTATGTTCCGGGCAATTGTCGCAGGCATCGCCCAAGCCGTCGCTGTCCCAGTCGACCTGGTCAGCATTCGCGACAAGCCGGCAGTTATCAGCATCATTGCGCACGTCGTCCTGGTCGTCGTCCTCGCAGGCATCTCCGACACCATCTTCATCAGTATCGCGCTGATCCGCATTCCTGACGTTCACGCAATTGTCGCACGCATCGCCAACACCATCGCCAACCAGCCTGCCATTCTCTGTTTCGCTGTCAGCCTGGTCAGCGTTCGCAAGCTCTGGGCAATTATCCATATAGTTTGCAGCCCCGTCGCCGTCGTCGTCCTCGCACGCATCGCCAACCCCGTCACGGTCGACGTCCTGCTGATCACGGTTTGCGCCAGGCACGCAATTGTCTTCGCTGTTCACCACGCCATCGCGATCCTCGTCGTCGCATACCCAGCCGATATCATTGAAGTTGTCGTCATACTGGTTGGGATTGTACATCGCTGCGCAGTTGTCGCACGCATCGCCCACACCGTCGTGATCACGGTCCCCTTGGCCAGGGTTGCTCACGCCAGGGCAATTGTCGCAGTCATCGCCAAGATCATCATTATCGCTGTCAAGCTGCGAAGGATTGGCGACTGACGGACAATTGTCGCCCACGCCGACGCCGTCTTCATCAGCGTCGCCGACAAACAACGGGTTCACCCACTCGCCGAGCGTGTACACGAAGGGCGTGGTCGCGACAGTATACAATCCTTCAAGATCATAGTCAGGCACGCCTGCTTGCGCATTGCCGTAATAGATCATGTAGGTCTTGCCGGTCTGCGCGTTGAACAGGAGCCAGCCGCTGCTCTCGCCATACATCGTCAGCTCGTTGATCACGAGATCGCCCTTGTGCCAGAGCGTGAAGCGAACGTAGCGGAAGCTGCTCGGCGCGTAGCTCACCTGGCTGCCGCTTTTCGTCTTCTGCTTCAGCAAGGTCCACGACGCGAGGTCGTTGCTGCCTTGGACTTGGACATGCGTAAAGCGCGCGCTCCCAAGCGTGAACCGGGCTTTTGTACTCAACACAGAAGAGCTGAGGTCTGCGACGATCCACGAGACTTCCGTATCGACTGTGCCGTCGATCTGGAAATACGCGCCCTCGCTATTGGATGCGTCACCATCGATCATATTGACCGGCGCATACGAGACTGAACGGAAGTCCGGCCGCGTCGACGAGGCAGTCATGCTCGCAATGGTTCGTTGCTGTTCTGCACTGCCTTCCAACGAGAGCTTGTACGGGATCTCGACCGCGTCTTCTGTCACGCGGAGGTCGTGCCCGTCGAGCTGCGCATTGGCCAGCAGGCTCGGATCGAGGACGAGCTTCACCGGTTCGTCAGCATCGACGCTGATCTCTTGCATGTATTGCCACGAGCTGCTGTCGAATGCCGCACTCACGACAAGCGGGCACAGCAGGAGTGCGAGGCACCAGAGTAATCGTTTCATCGTATCACCACCTAAAACAGTCCGAACAGTGAGATGTATAGTATTATTATCAAGAGCAACACGCCAAAGTTGAGGAGCAGTCCGACTGCCAGCCAGTGTCGTCGGAACACAAAGCAGAGGATGATCGCGATCAACTGTGCCGGGATGACAAGGAATCCGAATATCAAGAGTACGAAGTACGCAGCAAGGGGTGCGAACGCGCCGACTGCTAAGTCGCCAGCAACACGCCCTCCTGTTGTGTAATAGTTCTGTTTTCTGGAGAACGAGAAGAAGGGAGTATCCGACGGTGTAGTGGCAGCTGTGGAGCTTGGAGCATCATCACTTAAGGGCTTGATCTCAGGAATGTCCACGCTATCCCTCTTCCAGGAAGGCCTTGATCTTCTCCTTGTTCTTCACATAGACAAAGGCCCCGACCAAGGCGATGATCCCGACGATGATCGTGACGATGGTGCGTGAGATGTCGTTGAGCGCTCCCAGGTCGAAGATGAGGATCTTGACAAGGACCAGGCCGAAGAGCAAGAGGCCGGTGATCCTGAACGCGGTCGCTCTGTTGAGGAAGCCGGCGATGATGAGGATGATCGCTTCGACTGCCCACGCGATCGAGCAGAGCACCTGGCGCGCGTTCGACGTCCAGTTGGTGAACATGCCGTTCCTGTCGAGAATCTCCACGCCGAGCATGACGGTCAGCACAAGGGCTGCGCCGACGCCGAGCACGCCTTTCATCTCGTCCTTGCCTGCGATCTCTGATCTGGACAGCACGTACGCGCCGCCTGCCAGCGCAGCGATCACCACAAGGAAGGAGAAGGTGCGCCAGCCATAATCGAGCTGCCACGTGTCCCAGAACAGGAGACGCAAGGTGCCGATGCCCAGCACGAGATAGCCGAGGATCGCGAGCCCGTTATGCTTGAGCTTGGCGCTGGCCTTGAGCAGGAGCACGCCCTCGAGCGCCCACGCCGCGGTGATCCACGCGCCTTGCAGTTGCACAGGGATGGTGATCGTGAGGAAGGTGATCGCGAGCACGAACAAGGTTTCGAACAGGTTCTTGAGCTCTCGCCGTTTGGCAAGGCCTGCCATGAACAGATAAGCTGCGGCGATGAGGATGACGAACAGGCCGCGCCAGGAATGCAAGTACTCCCAGACCATGGCGAGCCCGAAACCGAAGAAGGCAAAGGCGTTGCCCACGGAAATGAGAATGTTCTGGATGTGGTTCTTGTCATCCTTGAGCACTAGACTGAGCACGCTGAAGAGGAGCCAGAACAGGAGGAGATAGACAAAAGCCGGGCCCACGACGTCAGGCGCAGTCCCATCTTGCGTGTATCGCAGGACCCGTTCTTCAGCAAAGAAGAATGCGTAGATGAGGTATGAGATCACGACGGGGAAGGAGCCGAGCGGCCAGTTCTTCTTCCAGAGGATGACTGCCATGCCGACAGACAGGATGAGTGTTGCGATGAGCAGCACGTGATAGTTTCCTGACTGTGCGATGATGCCGATGAGAATCGGTGAAAGATACCCCATCAGGAAGGCAAAGCACGTGAGCAGCATCGAGTCCTGTCGCAATGCCAGGACGACAGCGACGACCATCACGACGAGGAGCAGGACAAAGTTCATGGTCTGTGTCATACCTAAGGCTTCGCGATACTCCCGGAACGCGTATGTTGCGTAGAACGTGAAGTAGAGCAGAGCGAGCCCACCGCCAGTGAGCAATTGCGAGAATTTCACGTATTCCTTCTTGCGGAAGACTTCGGCTGCGCCGAGAATGACAAGGCTGAACACGATGCCGAGCACAATCCTGCCAAGGATGCCGATCCAGCCCTGATCGACCGCATATCTATAGAGGAAGAAGATGCCGAGGAGGATGAGGGCGAAGCCCACCCCGCCGAAGATCTTGAAGCCGAGGTTCTCGATCGGCTTGTGCGTTTCTTTCACGCTTGTCTGCTCGACCTTCTTCTTGACCGGCTCGGGCTCAGGCTCTGGTTCGCGGCCTTCGAGCGTGGCGACGCGTCGTTCGAGCGCTTTCACTTTCTTCTGGAGATATTCAAAGCTCTGATGCAGAGCGAGCTGGTTCTTGCCCAGCTTCTTCATATCGTCAGCGACACCCACAGCAACACTCACCCACACCAGGATTTATAAACGTTTTTGTTGAACATGCAGCCGCCGGGAGTCGAACCCGGGTCGCAAGGTTGGGAACCTTGAATGTTAACCACTGCACCACGGCTGCGTTAAGGGGCTTGAGGTGCGAAGCGCCGAAACCCCTGCTTCCCAGGGTAGCGACGCTGAACTACTGCACCACGGCTGCGTCCTTGTGAGCGATCAGGCAAAGCTTTATATTCATTTGCAAAAGAATTCTCAGCATGATCACCCTCCTCTGCCTGAACATCGAAGGCGGCATGCATCTCGAGCGCGTGCTTCCTTTTCTCAAACAGCACTCTGCAGATGTCGTGTGCCTCCAGGAAGTGTTCAAGGAAGACATGCCGAAGCTCGCAGCGGCGATCGGCTGCGAGGGCCATTTCGTGGCAATGCATACAAAGAGCGGAGTCAACGAGTTCAGTGCGGAGGCTCGCGGCGTGCAAGGGCTCGCATACTTCACAGCGCTCGAGCACGACCCGATCACCATCAAGTTCTACGTCGGCACTGGGACTGCGCCTGAGCACTTACATCCTGATGACGAGGATCGCATGCTGGCGTTCACCACAGTCAGGAAAGACGGCGAGTCGTTCACCATCGGCACGACGCATTTCACCTGGACGCCCGACGGCGAGGCGAATGACAAGCAGCGCGTGGCCTTGGCCAAGCTGCTCAGCTTCGCGCCGGAAGAGCTCGTGCTCTGCGGCGATTTCAACGCGCCGCGCGGCAGGGAGATCTTCACGAAGCTCGCTGAGCACTATACAGACAACTTGCCAGCAGACGTGGAATCGACCCTTGATCCGAAACTGCATCGCAAGCCTGGCCTGCAGCTCGCTGTCGACAGCATCTTCTCGACAAAGCACTACCGTGTCAGCGACGTGCAGGTCATCGACGGCGTGAGCGACCATAAAGCACTGATAGGTACCATTTCTAGAAAGGAATGATGAGGGGGACGATATCCTCACTAGCGTTCGGGACCGTCCCCCTTCTACTTCGTATGAGGGGGACGGGGTTCGAACCCGCGCAAGCACTAAGCTACTGGGTCCTGAACCCAGCCCGTTTGACCACTCCGGCACCCCCTCGAGGTGCGTAGCACCGAGAGGGAGTGGCGGCTCCGAACGCGGAACGCGTGAGGTTGTCGGCACCCCCTCAGTGCAAGCGCTGGAGAACAAGAGGTCTTTTTAAAAGATTCGCGTGCTTGTCATCACTTTATAATAAATAATAAAAACTGGCCAGGGTTTCGCCACGCATGCACATCGGCGCATCCACGTTTTTCGGCATGAACGGCTCGCAAGTCAATGCTGTCCGCACACTCGATGAGCTCGGATTCGATCTCATAGAACTCATGTTTGAAAAGCCTGGAGATTTCACGCTCGAGGAGCGGAGGGCGCTGAAACGAATCAGGTCAGGAACAGACCTCACCTACACGATGCACGCGCCATTCATAGCCTTCGCGCCTGCGCATCCAAGCATATTGCGAGCACAGCCGCATCTTGACATGCTCAAAGCCTCGCTGTACGTGGCTGCTGACCTTGAATGCGCACAGGTTGTCATGCATGCAGGCGAGGCGATGCTCGGCTACCGGATGGGTGTAGACAGCCCGAGCAGATTGGCTCTGCTCGATCTGTTTATCCGACGGGTGGAGCCATTGCTGACGCAGCGAGGAGCACCGAGAGTCCTCATCGAGAATACTGGTGGTGAGAACGAGCTGGGGAACACACCTGAAGAGATCCAGTACATCATGGAACATCTTCCTGTAGGATTCTGCTACGATATCGCGCATGCGGAAATGCACTGCCGTGATTATTCAGCGTTCAAGCCTGAAGAAGTGCATGTGACAGACACCTTTCGTGGCGTCGACCAACATCGCTCTATCGGCGAGGGCGAAATCACCTTCACTCCACATCTGAAGTCCTTGAAAGGACGTGGCTTTGATGGTCCGTATATGCTCGAGTGCGTGCGACCGGAATGGTTAGCGAGATCCCGAGAGCAGTTGTCTGATTTGCTCACCACCATCTGACATCAAAATCGTCGAAGTCTTCTGCAAGCGCTTTCGTCTCAACGATCTTGTCGACGCGCGCCCACATCGGGCCTTTCTTCACCTCGGCAAGGAACGGCGCAAGATCCTCGTCACTGCCTTGCGCAACAATCTCGAGCGTGCCGTCAGGAAGATTCCGGGCAAAGCCCTGCACCCCATGCTTCTGCGCTGCTCTCCGTGTGAACCAGCGGTAGGTCACGCCTTGCACGCGGCCGTGGAGGATGAGACGAAGGGTCTTCATGACAGAAATCTGGAAGAAATACTATTTATGATTATTTGAGCTCCGCGCGGATCGCTTCGACGAATTTCTCATTATCGCGTTCTTTCACGCAGCCGCCGCAGGCATAGGTGTGTCCGCCACCATAGCCCTCAACGCCTTCAAGCGCTTTCTCGAGCATGGGCGGGATCGCGTATTTGCCTGCGCTGCGCAACGAGTATTTGTATTCACCGTTATGTTTGCGGGCGATCATGATCAAGTGTTCAGGATAGAGGTACAATAATTCGTTGCTCAGGTCGCTTGTCAGGCTCATCTGGTCGTCTTCATAGGTGAAGAGCAGGATGGGATCGTTCTCATTGAACTCCTCTTTTGCCCGCAGCAACAGGGCATCGTACTTATCAGCCAGGCGTTGATATTTTTTGAACAGGTATTTGCCGCGCGGTGTTGTCTGCCCGAGGATCTCGTAAGGAGTCTCTATCCGAGTCAAGACAAGCACACTTTTCATCGTGTCGCCGACCGTGCCTTTCAGGTTGAAGCTGATGATCCTGGCGAGCTTGCCGACCTTGCTCTCCTCGTTGAACAAGAGATCTTCCACCTTGTTGTATGCTGGCGGCAGCAAGTCCCCGTACTCTTCCTTGAATGCGTCGAGATAGTCAGGGAGGTGCCAGTCAGCGACCGCGCCGACAGTTGCCAACCATAAGGGACCGCCGACCAGCTTGTACGCCCAGTACGTTGTTGGCAAGTTGTCCTTGTCGTCGTGGATTCGTGGATTGTAATATGAGACGTTCTTCCACTTGCTGACGTCGTGGGGCTTGTGATGGTCCAGCCAGATGATCGGCGTCTGCACCTTGTCGAAGAATTCTTCCTCCACGACTGGCTTGTCCATGATGATGATCAGGTCTGGCTCGTATTCCTCCACCTTGCGCACGTACTTCTCCTCAAGTACCGGACTTGCCTTCACCGGCACGCCGCGTCCGTCCTTCTTGTATCGGTAGAGCTGCACAAAGCTTGTGACGCCGTCGCAATCATCGTCGAAGAAGAATAACGGCCGGGCGCTCGCATCGAGTGCGGCTTTAATCTCTGTGAGCTCTTTGTCAGTGACAGGCATAAAAAAACAACTCCGGGCCGTGGAACAAGAAATGGGTTTAAAAGCCTTGCGCAGTGATAGGTCAAAGATAAGGCTTTTAAAAAAATTCGGCATCGCAGATGTATGGCAATATTGAAGGAGATCAAACAGCGTTCCTCGATAAATTCTTGGAATGCTAATACTGTGGGGTGCAAGATCCCCCTTATGCCCCCACCAGGAAGGATACGTTTTTGTTTATAAAATAATGTCAGAGGATGTGTGAAAGCGCCGCTGCGACGGTGACGCCTCGTTTATCCGAGCAAGCCAGTCATAACCGGGGCAAGGCTTTTGAACAGGATAAAGTTGAAGAAGACCAAACCGACGCACCAAAAGAAAACAGTCAGATCAGACTCGAAACTGCTCAACATGTTGATGATGAAAATGGCTATCGCGATACCGACTACAGCAGTCGTGCCAGCGAAGACTACATTAATACCGCTGACCAAACCTGCTAGGTAACCGAGGCCGGGAATGCCGAAGATTTTGAAAAGGAGATCGAAGGGGTTGGATTCCCACTGTAATTGTTGGACAAGATGCGCGATGAGGAAGAGAACGCCGAACCAGAAGCCAGACATTGGGCCGAAGAGGTAGCCTGACATGAAAGTGAAGAAGTAGCCCAGCTCTATGCCAAGATAGCTAATCGGCTCGATCGCCATGTTGAGGAATTGTATAAAGATGACAAGGAAGAGGAAGACTGCAAAAACTATCAGCTGCGGCGCGAAAATCAGGATGAGAACACCTCCGAAAAACGCGAGCACGCTGTTCCGAACGAGAGGAGTCAACTCTAGAAGCAACAAGAAAGGAAGGATCGTGAGTGCCAACACCTTCTTCAACGGTTGCATCATCCTCCCAACTCCTTGCTCTTCTCGAGAGCGAAACCTGCCTTTCTCCATCCGAGCAGTCCTTTTTTTACCGAGTATGCTTCATACCCCTGTTCTGAGAGGAAGGAAGCGTACTTCTTGGAAAGGGTGCCGTTCGGACAGACGATGACAATCTTCCTTTCTGGGAATGATGGTCCCTCTTCGACGATCATTGTGAAGACCTCGTTCAGGATGTTGATTGAGCCAGGAATATGTCCACGATGGAAGGCAAAATTACCGCGAATATCTATGAGGAGAACCTGATCAAGCATCTGTTTCAGTTTCTCCGGTGTCATCTCCTCTGTATGCATCACCTCCTCGACAGCTTGGCCATCCACAGTGGGTCTCACCGATCCAGTTTTTGAGAAGAGCTCCGGACGGTGTTGCTTCAGGTACTGCATGTAGGGATCGATTCTATCGCACGCGATAAAAACTGCAACACGCTCCTTCTCGCTTGGGACTTGCTTCAACGCCTCTTTGAGTGCATGGTAGGTGAGGCCTGTTGTTGGACCACAGAGCATGCCGCATCGCCTGTTCAGTTCAAGCATAGCATCAATGGCCTCTTGGGTCGTCCCGCTCTCAATTGATGAGTAGAAATCCTTTCTGAAGAAGCCGACCTCCCAGAGTTCCTCCATGTTCCTCCCACCAGGAAGATGGTGGCCAGCAGCGGCGACAACACCATGAATCTTGATATCCTCCATTCGCTCCTTCAGGACCTTGCCGGCGCCCATCGACGAACCACAAGTACCGAGGCAGGCAAAGAAGTGATCGACGCGTTCGAGATCTGCAGCTATCTCCTCTCCTGTCGACTCTTGACTTCCCCTATTTCGCTCATTGAAGTATTGATCAGTATAGAAATACTTGTCAGGATGGCTCTTGGCCAGATTGGATGCCACTGTCGTATAATCGTTCGGATCAAGCGGATCAGGACAGTCACTGAGACCGGGCAATTCTTCGATTTCAGCGCCGAGGGTCTGGAGCATCATTCGAATTCCGGGCACTTTGATCCTGTTGGTGACGGTCTTGAATGGCACTCCCAAGCATCCTGAGAGGATGCAGAGAGCCTTGGCAGTATTGCCGCTCGATGCCTCAAGCACTGTCAATCCCTTCTCCTTGAGCATATCGAGATGGGGTTCGAGCATCCCCTGAGCAATCCGGTCCTTGAGCGAGCCAAACGGGTTCATATACTCGAGCTTTGCATAGACTTTCGTCTTTGGCAGCCCATGCACCTCTTCAGGGATAAGCAGGAGGGGAGTATTCCCGATCAGCTCGAAAGGAGAGTTATAGATCATCTCGTTCCTCCCAGGGAGAGTAGAGCTCCTCTGAAAGAAGGGTTGGCTTTCCATCCTTGAATGTGACGACAAAGCGCTTTCCTTCTGGTTGCAGGATTGGCGTTCCGTCTTCGAAACCTCCCGCGTACGCTGCGGTGTTCAGAAAACAGATGAGGTCTCCTTGCTTTGGTCGCTGCTCAAAAGGAATGAACCGTTTCGAGAGCATATCTTCTTCTCTGCACAGGTTTCCTGCAATCAAAGCACTGCACGGGCTCTTCTCTTTTGTTTTGGAGATGAGAATCGGGTCTGTCAACTGCTCCACCATCTGAGAGGAGAGATTGTACATGTTTCCTGCCACCTTGACGATGAGTCTTCCTTCAGCTCCTTGGTTGACCGACTCGACACGGAGAAGTGTCAGTCCACATTGTTGGGAGAGAAGAAAGCCGGGTTCGAGAGCGAGGTCGATCATATTCTCGGCCATGAACTCCAGGAGTGGACGTCCATCTCTCCCTTGTGTTGTGAGCAGGGCTCGAAGAAATGAGGTGTATTCAGGAACTTCAATTTTTCCGCTCAGTCCTTTCCTTCCCGAGATGGTTCCGCGTTGATTCAGGTAGATACCATATGAGTAATTGCGCCAGGTCTCAAGAGGCTCTTGTTTGGAGACTCCTTCTTCCAGATGCTGGATAAACGCCCGCACTTGTTGCTTGTTTGCAAATTGGGCGGTCCGCAATCCGCCGCCGATGTTGATGATGGTTGGTTCAAAGCCCTGCTGTATCGCCTCTACGAGGATATCAATCGCGCATAAGAGTGTGCCTGCCTGTGTCTCAGCATCGCGTACGTCATTGTGAAAGTGGACTCCTTTGAAAGTGATATGCGGATTCTCCTTCAGCATAGCATAGGCTTCGGGAAGCGCTGTCCTCGGAAGGCCGAACAGCGAATCCCTTTTCTTGAGTACCTTATGAGTGGGAGAGAGATCTCCAATCCTGAGCAGAATGGATGCTTGCTTGATCGGCAATCTCTTTGTGAAACGTACGATTTTCTGAAGCTCGGAGAGTGAATCAACGCTTATTGCGCAGCCATGGAGCAATGCTGCCTCGAGATACTCAGAGGATTTGGGACCTGTGCACTCGATCTGCGTCCCGGTGAATCCTGCGCGAAGTCCATTGGTCAACTCGCCGAGAGAGGCGACGTCGAGATTGATGCCGGCAAACCGGGCCTCTTTGAGCAGGGCCAACGACTTTGTTGACTTGTGAGCGAAGAAGATATGATTGATACAGTCAAACTCTTCTAGGAGACTCTTCACCTCTTCGACATTGCGTGAAAGCTGCTCTGGGAGGAGGAGATGGACTGGTCCTTGGTGAAGGCTGGCTGCTTCGAAGAGGAAGTCCTTCTTCTCAAGGAGGGTTCGGAGCAGCTCTGAGCTTTTCGCCTCTATCTTCATTTCTTTCCCTCCATTACTTCTTGATAGGTGAATGTCGGATCCTGCTGCTCGGAGATAGGTTCGCCGTAATAGGAGTCCCACCATTCGATGCTGTTCACTTTATGGGTCTTGAGGAGCCGCTCATAATAGGCGTTCCAATCTCTTTTCTCTTCTGCAAGTGCGTTGCGGATGATCTCCATCTGTGGTACGACCATCGACGAAAAGCGCTCCTTTGCAGAGAGATCGCCCTGTTCGTACGCTTTCAACTCCTGTGTATAGGGAATGTGGCAGAGAATCCTTGCGCCCTCGAGTTCTCGTTCGATGAACTGCTCGTCTTCAGGCGTCTCAATCTTGTTTCCAACAATGGCCACTGCCACTTCGTTCTGCTCTGCGAGAGCGAGATACTCCTTGCAGACCTCGATGCTCCTTATAGTCGGCTCGACGACGAAAACTGAGAGATCGTAGCAGAAGTAGAGCGATGTCCCGATATTGTCGATTCCTGCTGTTGCGTCTGCAACTACTATCTCATCCTCAGTGTCGAGCAGGTGGTGATAGATCATCTCCAGAACATTCAATTTCCCATGATAGCACGTGTGCCCAACATCCTTCTCATGGTAGTTGCCGACGACGAGGAGATGCGTTCCTTCTCCCTTGGAGCAGAAGCGATTGAGGAAGGGATCATCCTTCTCCACTCGAATGAAGTGTGAGTTCCGTGAGGGGGGTGTTGTTGCGACCATATGTTTTTGTTCGATATCCTCTCGTTTCCCGTAGAGATAGGAGGCAACCTCTTCATAGGCATCTCCGACATCTCTCTTTCTCTCGATCTCGAGGAATGAGGGGAGGTGACGATTCACATCAGCGTCGATTGCGAGCACAGGCCCTTTTTTTGTGGCAAACTCGATAAATGCGCCTGAGAGTGAGGTCTTCCCGCTCCCGCCTTTGCCGAGAAAGACGACTCTCATCGAATCCACCTCTTCTTTGTATATTTCTCAATAATCAATAGCATCATCTCTATCCCTCGCCTCAAATGATGTGTATGTTATAAATCTTATTGATTCTCATTATCAATAAGACTAAAGTATTTCCCTTTCTTTTTGCTCTTCTAGAGAACTCGATCCTTACGACCTTGTCGGAATCTTCTGATGGACATCCTTGATGTACCATCTTGTCTCTTCCGGATCCGACCCACGCTCGATCTCTTTCCAGTCGGCTCCAGTCATTGCTGCGAAGTCCCGACAATAGATTCTCTCCAAAGTATGCTGAATCGTGGGTTCGACGACGCCAGGGTTCTCCTGTAAGAACCATAAGGCACTCATTCCTTCGAGGAGTCGTTGAGACCGGGAGTGCTGACCACTTTGGATAAGTTTCAGCTTGCCTTCGGCGTATGCTGGGAGTGTTTCCACGACCAGGGATTCATCCTCCTGCTCGTAGCGGAGTTGCGCTGCTGCACCCATTGCATCATCATACTGCTGAGCTGCAAGTGCCATGCCGACATAATTGACGAAGCTCTCACGTGTACTTCCTCGTCTCAGAACAGGAACGATGTCAGGACTATCAATAAACGGGTGTGCATCCTCTACTGCCTGGGCTTCTGGGAAGTAGCGCTCTGATTGGTTTACGAAGAGCAATGTCCCATTGCCAGCACTTGCGTCCTGCTCAACCTTGAATGTGCATTCGCCGAATACGGTATGGAGCCTGAGGATCCTCTCTGCATCGAGTGCAACGTGGCCTTTGATGCGATCGTATCTTCCAGCCAAGGATTTGATGATTGCTTCAATTTGATCAGCCGTATGGTAAGGGTTCAGCACTTTGCCAAACCATTTTGTGACCATCCCCTTCGATCCGTGATGGTGGTGATGGTGTGACGCAACTGCAAAAGGTGCTGTGTCGACTCCTTCAAAGAGTTTATCCAAAGTATATACTCCTTGCTCATGGATTCTCACTATTCTCGCATTTGGTGCGTGACGAACAACATCGGGAGTTACATCGCTCTTTGTGATCCCGATGACGTGCGCATAGGGTACTTCGTCTGCCGCCTGCACAAGTGTGAAGTTCCTCGGGTCGAGGAGGTAGAAAGTTTGTGGATCTACAACTCCTTCTGAGGCGAGACCTCTCATCATGGTGGTGAGTGGCATCTGACCTGAGAGTTCAATGACGACGTGGTCAAGATCCTGCATTGTTGCGAGTTCCCTGATAGCGCTTTCCGGCCCATCGCACACAGTACATCCTGATGTTGCGTCGGCGATTCTCACACCCTTGCTCTCTGCCAAGTTTTCTAGTATGGAATAATCAATCTTGCCGGCAGCGTCCATGACGATTATGCCTTCTCTTTTTGGTGTAAATCCATCTGCAAGAAGCACGTTGGTAAGGAATGTTGTTTTTCCTGCACCGAGAGCGCCTCCTAGTAATGTTAATCCTTTCATGAGTATCAAATCTTCCGGCTTTCCATAATATTTATATATCTTATTGATTCTCGTTCTCATTATGGTGCGGGCTAGCAGAGCGACAAAACAGAAAGAGCTGATTCGACAAGAAGTGGAGAAGACTACCTCCTTCTTCAGCGCGGCAGACCTCCATGCACGAAGTACACTCCAAAACATCGGGATGGCGACTATCTACCGCTACCTTGCAGAGGCGGTGAAGAATGGAGAGTTACATACATATACCTGCAACAGAAAGAGCGTCTACTCAAAAGGCAAGCGAAGCCACTGCCATTTCGAATGTGAGAAGACAGGAAAAGTTATCCACTTCGACATCGATAATATCGATTTCTTGAAGAACAAGATACCAGGAAGCATCACAAGCTTCCAGCTTGAAGTGAAAGGCATCTGCGATAAATGCGATAAATAGCCTTTCGATATCAGAAAAAGTGTAATGCCCCCGCCGATATCCTCAAGCAGAGCTTTCGGGACCGGCGAGTGCATCTCGTTACACTCGATGCCCCCGCCGGGATTCGAACCCGAGTCACCGCCTTGCTCTGGCGCCGAAGCGACCTCGAGAGGGCGGTATGATTGGCCGGACTACACTACAGGGGCCTGCGCTACGCGAACAAGAAGCTGTTTTTAAACGTTATGCTCTCGACACAATGCGCACGAGGCCGTGGTTCGCGTTGACTTCAATGAAATCGTTATCTTTCAGAACTTCAGTTGCGATCTTGGTTCCGATAATGCACGGAATGCCGAGTTCGCGTGAGATGATCGCTGCGTGGCAGGTGATGCCGCCTTCGTCGGTGATGATGGCTTTTGATTTTTTCATGAAGGTGAGGAAATCAGGGCTGGTCATTGTCGTGACCAGGATGTCTCCGTCTTTGAATGCTGGCGCGTTCCTGGGGTCGAGGACGATTTTGGCTCTGCCGGTGACTGTGCCTCCTTCTGCTCGTTTTCCTTCGAATTCTGTGATCTCACTCGTCTCTGGACCGCGTATTTTCTTGTACGCGTTCTCATATTTCTCTCCAGTATGCATGTGCACGAATCGCTCAGTGATGATCATGACGCATCCGGTCTTTCTTCTTGTCAGCTCTGAGACATCAAAGCTTCCCTTCAGTATGTCAGCGTATTCGAAGGGTGAGATGAACAGGAGCAGATTGCTGTTGATTCCGGTACGTCTCGAAAGTTCTTCAATGAACCGATATGTATAGTAATTCCCCTCTATAGAGATCGCTTTTCTCATGTCTTGGAGAGCACTGTAGTAGTCGACCAGTCTCAGCAAGCCGAGATACTCGTCCGGAAGGTCGAGCTTTGCAATCATTTCTTTTTTCTCTTTTCTGATCCGGTCCAACCGGGAGTTCATGTCCTGGATGATTTTCCTGGGCGCTTTCTTCTGTGCCAGGATCTTCTTGATCTCCTGGATGAAGTACTGTATATCACAATAGGTGATTGTTGCGTAATTGTTTTGCAGCCAGTAATAGTCCTGAACATGTCTTTCCAGTCGTGTGCGCAGTGCTGGAAAGCTCTTGAGAGTAACGGTCTCTTTCTCGAACATCGATCGCAGTCGTTGATCTTTCATGATCTCATCAGCTATTGCGAGCAACTCTTCCTCTTCTATTGTGGAGTATGACTTCTCGGAAGGCGTTGTGATGATGCTCACCGTATTCTCATCGACTTCTGCGCCGAGAAGGTATTCAGCACCAAGAGCGATGCATTCGGCAACCTGGCTTTTGCCCCACCACTCCATGAAGGTTGCGTAGAATGCCAGCTGTTCTTTGCAGAGTTCCCTGTCGCTCAGACGCGCGAGTTCTGGGAATCGCTTGTAGGTTCGCTTCAATCTCTGCAATGCATCATCGTGTCGCTTCTTCTTGGTCTTGAAATACTCCTCCTCGAGCAGATTGTTGATGATGTGGATGCCGGACTTGATCATGTGTTTTCGATCCCAGACATATTTGACCATACCGTTCTGGAAAAAGCCTTGCGTGTGGCCCCAGCTATGGCCAAACTCTTCTTTCTGGGGTGCGACAAGCGCCTCGGCAGCGCACCAGACCAAGAATGGATAGCAGGGTCGCTCCCAGATCATCTTCTTGTTCGGAATCCGGGAATCACTGATCCGTTGGACAGAAAACGGTTTCCGCAATTGCTGGCTTTTCTCGCGCAGTTCTGCTTTCGAAGGGTTCGGGCCTGACAAGCGTACTCGCTCTTTCTTGAAGCCTGCACCTGTTCTCGAGGTCTTTGTGAGATAGTAATACTCCTTCTTGCCCTTGACTTGTTTCTCGATGAAAGGCATAGGACGAGGAATGTGGACACACATATATACTTTATGAAAAGAATGTGGTCACAAGAACTGTGTCCTTGCGAGGCATTCACGAAAACTCTTGTGCAGGATGGGCGGAAAGCGCATCCACCATCTCGATGTTTCGTATGTGTTTTCCGAACTTGTTCCTGAGTTCTGCTCGAAACGCGCGATAGGCTTTGACTGAAGGGAAGCAGGTATATATTTCTGCATTCCATGCTCCTAATGCAAAAACAAGATAGGTGATGTTAGGATGATTTCGGCAGAAATGCCGGAACTCTTCATGATTCTCTACATGCACGAAGTTGATGAGGAATCTCGTTGTGAGATAGCCCATTTTTTCCCAGTCAAGCGCTACTGTGAAACGTTTGATGACTTCCTTGGAGATCAGACGTTGGATTCTCCCATGCACAGTTGCATACGGTTTATCGAGACGATGCGCAATTTCCGTGGTTTCCATGCGTGCATTGTTGACGAGCTGTTTCAGGATGGCTTCATCGAGTTCATCCAAGGCCACAGGAGGCCGTTCATCGACGATGGCGGACTCTCCTGATTGCTTGCTGTTCAGCAAGACTTTGAAGTCATATTGATATGCTTGGTAGCGGATGACGATATGTTCTTCCCTGATTTCAGAGCGAAAGGCTTTCGTAATCATGTCGGCTTTTCGTTGGAATTCCTGCAGCGTGCTTGCCATGATCGCGATGTTGAGATCGTATCGGCCGTCTAAACGCTCGTAGAAGCTCCATTCCTCGAAGTTGTGCAGGTGCGCTGTGATGCGTTGTTCCCGCCTGCTACCGAGCTTATGGAGTTGCATGTAGACCCTGCCTACTATTGGTTGGCCATAGGCTGAGAAATTGAGCTCTGTCAGGTAGCCGAGGATGATCCCCGCTTCCTGAAGCCGTTTGATGCGGTATTCCACGACTTGTTTCGACATTCTGGTGAGGCGCCCTAGTTTCGTGTAGGGCAGTCGTGAGTTCTTGCTGAGTTCAAAGAGGAGCTTTTTGTCTTTGAGATCAAGCCGCATAGGTTCAGATTTTTCTTGAATTATATAAATATTCCGATATTTGACAAAAAAATTGACAATATATATTATTATACATCAAAACATATTATGACCACTATAAAGTAGCAAAGAATGGGGACAGAACCATGGGAACAAAAAACCTCGTAGAACGCCTTGTTGACTTGGCTATCCAATATGGAGAAAAAACAGCTCTTGATGAAGATCATCCAGAACAAGGATTTGGTTATCTGCTCGAAGTACCATCAGACCAGGGTTCGATAAGTGTTCACTATAAAGAGGACGGATCAGCCGGCTCAACCTCACAACACCCAAATCTTGTCGGGAAACCGATGCTTGAGATTATTACAAAGGAAAAAACAGACTCCTTAGAACGCACGAAAAGATGCTTTGAACTCAAAATTGATGGAGAATGGAAAGGAAAGGTCATGTACAAGAGTAAAATTGAAAATGGGTATGATGAGGGTGCAAATCCTTCTCTGGAAGGCCCATCCTATGGACGAGGTATCAAATCCAGTGATTTCAGAACAGGACTTGACAATCCAAGGGATCAGAGAAACTACTCCAGTCTATGCCGTGATGTCTTACATACAGTACAGTTAGCGACATTACGATGGTAGGTGCTGAGATGTTCGGATACACAAGAGAAGGCGAGGATGGTGGTACAACAATGAAGAACCTCACAGAACGTATCATTGGTTCGCTGAAAAAAGGGAAGAATTGGGATAACAGAATAGTCAAGTGGGATCTTGCACAAGGCAACGTATACTACGGCGGCTTCAGAGTTCCTGAAGAGCACACAAGGGCGCGGGAGAGCTACATAGCGGTGAAAGTGAGCGAGAAAGCATTTCCCGACAAGTACCGCATTCCTGGAGATCCGGAAGTCGAAGAACAATTCGGAATCATACTCCAAGAGAAATATAATGGATACACTATCGAACATTACTTCGGAGAAGATCCAGTAGACGGTGAATGGTTGGGTGATGCTCTGCAGCATAAAGTGACGGTCAGTACACATAGCGCTTGTGGAGCCATTGAAGAAGCGAGCGTGCAGGTTACGTCAATGAGCAGAACAACACCCAGGGGAAGCATAGACCAGCTGGCATACAGGTCCCTGTGCCAACAGACCCTGGACAAAGTCGGTGGGTGAGCTCATGATTCGCGAACAAGTCCTAAACAAAGCGGAAAAATTGGCGAAAGAGTTCGCAACAGACTGGATTGCTCAACTCAATAGTGCCAAAGACATCTACGATACAGTCGTGGAACTGGGCAGGGAACAAGACTCCTCCATTGATGCCAGCGATCTTAGAGATAAAGATCTGATCAGTAATAATGAAGCTACAATTGTCGGGCGATACTCAAAAATCAGTGGCGTGGATGCTTTTGAATTCTCCTATCTTCCCGAGAATGGTCAAGAATTTGATTTGATTGCAGTGGGCCAAGTCATGTTGTGCTCACCATTGCAAGCCACTACAAAAATAACAATCCGACCCCATACAACCAGTACAGGACCATATATAGAACATCTGGCTCCTACTTTCGCTCGAACGTACATCGAGAAACAGCTCTTCTCGGACATAGAAGGAACGCATACGCAGACTGTTGCGTCTCTAGAGAAATCTCGAACCATGCTTCAGGACCGCGTGTCTCAGCTGGAAAAGGCCTGTCAAGAGATCCCTGAAACCTACAAGTAAGGCGTGGATCATCCAGTAACATCATCTTCCCCACTCAGCGACAGTAATCTTTATATAGAGCTCCGGCTCGCTGTGCCCAGAATCCTTAGGGGATAGCGGAGGGAGTTGAATGATATTGACGATCTACGGTTTGATTGTGATTGCAGTCCTCGGACTGATTTATTGCGCCTTCTTGGCGAACAACGTGAAAAAACAGAAAGCAGGCACTGAACGCATGCAGGAAATCGCAGGCTATATCCGCGAAGGCGCGATGGCCTTTTTGCGACGGGAATACTACATTCTCTCAGCGTTCGTGCTGATCGTCGCCATTATTTTATGGCTCACGGTCGACGCGCGAACCGGCCTGGTCTTCCTGGGCACGACCACGCCCTTCCCAGCCACGGCGATCGCGTTCATCGTCGGCGCCTTGGCAAGCGCTATCGCCGGCAACATCGGCATGCGCATCGCCACGCACGCCGCTGTCAGAACGACGCAAGCAGCGAGGAAAAATCTGAACAGCGCGCTCAACGTCGCGTTCAAGAGCGGCAGCGTGATGGGTCTCGCGGTCGTCGGCCTCGGCCTTCTCGGCTTGCTTATCCTCTTCCTCGCCTTTGGCGTGGAAGCAGACACTGCAGCGTTGGAACTCATCCTGGGCTTCAGCTTCGGCGCATCATCCATCGCGCTCTTCGCTCGTGTCGGCGGTGGCATCTACACGAAAGCTGCTGATGTCGGCGCTGACCTTGTGGGCAAGGTGGAAGCAGGCATCCCGGAAGACGATCCGAGAAATCCGGCGACGATCGCAGACAATGTCGGCGACAATGTCGGCGACGTTGCAGGCATGGGCGCTGACCTGTTCGAGAGCTACGTGGGCAGTCTGATCAGCGCCATGCTCCTCGGCGTGGTCGCGTTCGGCATGAAGGGCATCCTCTTCCCGCTCGTGATTGCGGGCCTCGGCATTGTCGCAAGCGTCATCGGCACGTTCTTCGTGCGCACGAACAACGACAAGCGGATCAACTGGGCCTTGCACTCGGGAGTGATCGTCGCGAGCGTGCTGGTCGCGATCGGCACCTACTTCCTGGCCAACTATTATTTCAGCAGCCTCGCGCTGTTCTGGGCCATGCTCTCCGGGCTTGTCGCAGGCGTGGTGATCGGTCTCCTGACCGAGTATTACACAAGCTATCACTACGGCCCGACCAAGCAGATCAGCAAGTCGAGCCTGACCGGCGCAGCCACGAACATCATCGAAGGCCTCGCTGTTGGCATGCGCAGCACTGGCTGGCCAGTCCTCGTGCTCGTCGCTGCTATCGGCGTCGCGTACTATACTGGCGGCCTCTACGGCATCGCCATCGCAGCCGTTGGTATGCTCAGCACGCTTGGCATCAGCCTGGCAGTGGACGCGTATGGCCCTGTGGCAGACAATGCTGGCGGCATCGCAGAGATGGCAGAGCTTGGTCCGCGGATCAGGAAGCGCACTGACGCGCTTGACAGCGCTGGCAACACGACTGCTGCTATCGGCAAGGGTTTTGCTATCGGCAGCGCGGCACTGACGGCCTTGGCCCTCTTTACTGCGTTCGCGCAGCAAGCCGGGCTCACGATGATCAGCCTGACCGAACCGCTCGTCATCATCGGACTCCTCATCGGCGGCATGCTTCCCTTCCTGTTCAGTGCCATGAGCATGAAAGCGGTGGGCCGCGCAGCCTTTGACATGATCGAGGAAGTGCGACGACAGTTCCGCACGATCAAGGGCCTGATGAAAGGCAAAGCCAAAGCTGACTACGCAAAGTGCGTGGACATCGCAACCACCGGCGCGCTGAAGCAGATGATCCTGCCAGGACTCCTGGCGGTGATCGCACCAGTCGTGGTCGGCCTCGTGCTCGGCATCCAGGCGCTTGGCGGCATGCTCGCCGGCGCGCTCGCAAGCGGCGTGATGCTCGCTCTGATGATGGCCAATGCCGGCGGCGCGTGGGACAACGCGAAGAAGTACATCGAGACTGGCAAGCACGGCGGCAAGGGCAGCGAAGCGCACAAAGCAGCCGTGACAGGCGACACGGTCGGCGACCCGTTCAAGGACACGTCGGGGCCAAGCTTGAACATCCTGCTCAAGCTCATGACCATCGTCGCGCTTGTCTTCGTGCCGGTCTTCCTCGCTGTGGGCAGCTGGCTCGGGTAAACCTTTTCAGAATTCTTTTTTCTCTTTCAACATGTCGTATCCCCGGTTGGATCACCGGGCGGATAGACACACCGGCGCATCCCGCATTTCTGTTCCTGGACTGTCGCGAGAATCTCGCCCTCGACCCGGTGCGGGAAGTTACTGTCGAGCAATGCATAGTCAAAAGTGAAACGCACGCGTTCCTTATGACCCACAGTGTCAAAATCAATGTAATAGACATCTCCTGAGTTGCATTCGAGGATAAAGGTCTCATCAGTGCCGATAACAGCATCATTTCCGTGATTGACAGCGACAAGGGTCGTGTCCTGCAAGCGCCAATGCCCGCAATTCCTCCAATATTGAATATCAGGATGGTATTCGCAGTTGTCGCAGGTGATGTTCGTGCTGTTCGCCAGGATCCTGATAGGCCTGCCCATATTGTTCTTGAGGATGAAGCTCACCTCGCATTGATTGACTCCACCATCCCACTTTGATAAGTAGTAATCTGTGCATGAAAAACCTTGACTCACCATGCATTTCTGGGGGATAAATCGCTTCGCATCAATCACGCCGAAATACGCCAGAGCGCCGATCATCACCAGCACGACCAGGATCGCCCAGCCATAGGTGACGAGAAATTCCAGAGCTGCTTGGGCGCGAGGCATGAGTAGCCACTTATTCTTGAGTTTTTTAAGTCTTTTTAATGGAAAACACCATTTTCCCAACGAAACCTTTATATATTCTCAGACGGGCAGCCTACTCAAGAAGAGGTGGGTGTCGTATGGACAAATCACAAGCGTTTATTCTCTGGTTTGATCAATTGAGGAATGAGGATGTGCCCTTAGTCGGTGGCAAGAATGCCTCCCTGGGCGAGATGTACAGCGAGCTGGCAGCGCAGGGCGTGAAGGTGCCGAACGGTTTCGCCGTTACCGCGCACGCCTACCGCTATCTGCTCGAGAAGAACAACGCCATGGACCGGATCAAAGAGATCCTCAGCGACCTGAACACGCATGACATGAACAATCTCGCTGAGCGCGGCGATAAGGTGCGGAAATTGATCAAAGGCCTGGAATTCCCGCCAGAACTCAGGGATGCCATCCTTGAAGGCTATCAGGCCATGTGCAAAGAATACGGCGAGAACACCGATGTCGCGGTGAGAAGCAGCGCCACTGCAGAAGACTTGCCAGACGCGAGCTTCGCCGGCCAGCAAGAGACCTACCTGAATGTGCATGGCGACGACGCGATCATCGAAGCGTGCAAGAAATGCTTCGCCTCATTGTTCACGAACCGCGCCATCAGCTATCGCCAGGACAAGGGCTTCGACCATTTCAGCATCGGGCTTTCGATCGGGGTCCAGAAGATGGTCCGCTCTGATCTCGCCACGAGCGGCGTCATGTTCAGCATCGACACCGAATCCGGGTTCGAGAACGCGGTCTTCATCACAGCCGCGTACGGCCTTGGCGAGAACGTGGTCCAAGGCGCGGTCAACCCTGACGAGTACTACGTGTTCAAGCCCACGCTGTCGCAGGGTGCGCGCCCGATCATCAGCAAGGAAGTCGGTTCTAAGGAAAAGCGCATGATCTACGACGAGCACGGCAATAAGGCGACCAAGAACGTGCCGGTCTCGCCAGAAGACCAGAAGAAGTTCTGCCTCAGCGACGACGAAGTCATCACCTTGGCGCAGTGGGCTGTCATCATCGAGAACCATTACAGCAAGAAAGCCGGGAAGTTCAAGCCCATGGACATGGAATGGGCGAAAGACGGCAAGACCAACGACCTGTTCATCGTGCAGGCACGGCCTGAGACTGTGCACAGCCAGAAAGCCAAGAATGTCTACAAGACCTATCACCTGAAAGCTGACCAGAAGAACGTGCTCGTGACTGGCCACAGCGTCGGCAAGCGCATCGGCCAGGGCCATGTGAACGTGATCACTGACGTCAAGGAGATCCACCGCTTCCAAGAGGGAGCGGTGCTCGTGACTGAGATGACTGATCCGGATTGGGAACCGATCATGAAGAAAGCAGCAGCGATTGTCACGAACAGCGGCGGGCGCACCTGCCACGCAGCGATCATCTCGCGCGAGCTCGGCATCCCATGCGTGGTCGGCACTGAAAGAGCGACAGAAGCCCTGAACGACAACCAGGACGTCACTGTCGACTGCAGTCAGGGCGACGAGGGGTATGTCTACGAGGGCAAGCTCCACTTCGAGATCGAAGAGACCAACCTTGACGAGATGCCTGCCACCAAGACCAAGATCATGATGATCGTCGGCACGCCGGAACAGGCCTTCGAATTCAGCAGGATCCCGAACCAGGGCTGCGGCCTCGCCCGTATGGAATTCATCATCAACAGCTACATCAGGATTCACCCGCTCGCGCTGGTCGACTATCCGAACGTTGACGACGAGACCAGGCAGAAGATCGACGAGCTCACCTTCGGCTATGACGATAAGAAAGAGTACTTCATCGATCGGCTCGCGCATGGCATGGGCCGGATCGCCGCTGCGTTCTATCCGAACACCTGCATTGTCCGGATGTCGGACTTCAAGACGAACGAGTACGCGAACCTGATCGGCGGGCAGAAGTACGAGCCCAAAGAGGACAATCCCATGATCGGCTGGCGCGGCGCCTCACGCTATTACGACGAGAAGTACGCGCCTGGATTCGCGCTGGAGTGCGCAGCCATGAAACGCGTGCGTGAAGAATACGGCCTCACGAACCTGATCATCATGATCCCCTTTTGCCGTACGTTGGAAGAGGCGCATAAATGCCTTGACACAATGGCAGCGCACGGCCTGAAGCAAGGCGAGAACGGCTTGAAAGTCTATGGCATGTGCGAGATCCCTTCAAACGTGATCCTTGGCGAGGAATTCCTTGACATCTACGACGGCATGAGCATCGGTTCCAACGACCTGACCCAATTGACGCTTGGTCTTGATCGAGATTCAGGAGCGATCGCGCATATCGGCAACGAGCGCAACGAAGCAGTGAAACGCCTCGTGGGCCAAGTGATCGAGGTTGCGAATCGCAAGGGCAAGTACATCGGTATCTGCGGCCAAGGACCGAGCGATTTCCCAGACTTCGCCGAGTTCCTGGTGGAGAAAGGCATCCAGAGCATCGCATTGAATCCCGACACCGTGATCGCGACCACCTTGAAGATCGCTGAGAAAGAGCAGCACTTGGGGAAGTGAAATGGTTCGCATCGCTATCAATGGGTTTGGGCGCATCGGCCGCATGGTTTTCCGCGCAGGATTCCATGACAAGAAGGTCGAGTTCGTGGCGATCAACGACCTCAGCGGTCCTGACGTCTTGGCGTATCTGCTCACGCACGACAGCGTCCACCACGGTTTCGACGCTGAAGTCGGGCATGATGAGCATGGCATCATCGTGAACGGCACGCACATCCCGGTCTATAGTGAGAAAGATCCTGTGAACATTCCCTGGAAGAACCACGACGTCGATGTGGTTGTCGAATGCACCGGTTTCTTCCTCACGCGCGAGCTCGCGAGCAAGCATCTCGAGGCGGGCGCGAAGAAAGTCCTGCTCAGCGCGCCGGCAAAGGATGAGGATATCCCGACGCTCGTCACTGGCGTGAACGAGCACGACTACAAGAAGGACATGCAGATCGTGAGCAACGCGTCGTGCACCACGAACTGCCTGGCGCCGATGGTGAAAGTATTGAACGACAATTTCGGCGTGGTCAAGGGCTATATGACGACAGTGCACGCGTTCACCGCTGACCAGCGTCATGTGGATGCGCCGCACAAGAAGGATTGGCGTCGCGGACGTGCGTGCGCGCACAACATCGTCCCCACCTCGACCGGCGCAGCCAAGGCTGTGGCTCGTGTCATCCCTGAATTGCAGGGCAAGCTGGACGGCTTCGCGATCAGGGTGCCGGTTCCTGACGGCTCGATCACTGATTTCGTCTGCGAGCTGAAGCAGGACGTGTCTGCAGAGCAAATCAACCAATTGTTCAAGGACGTGAGCCAGCACCATCTCAAAGGCATCCTCGAATACACGGACGTGCCGCTCGTGAGCAGCGACATCATCAACAACGGCCATAGCTGTGTCTTTGACGCTGGCTTGACAAAGGTCATGGACGGCCGCTTTGTCAAGATCTTCGGCTGGTACGACAACGAATGGGGCTATTCGTGCCGGATGATAGATATCGCGAAGATGCTGTGAAGACGCCTATTTTCTGCAAGAATCAATTAATTTTTTAAACTCTCACGAGCGTTTTCTCCTCGATGATGCGAACACTTCACGACCTCTCGTTCGAGGGCAAGCGCGTCCTGCTCAGGGCAGAGTTCAACGTGCCTATGAAGGACGGCCAGATCATGGACGACCGGCGGATCAAGGCAGCGCTCCCGACCATCAAGGCCATTCTGGAGGACAAAGCACAACAACTTGTCATCATAGCGCACGCTGGCAGGCCAAAAGGCAAAGTGGTGCCAGAGCTCAGTCTCAGGCCTGTCGCGAAGCGGCTTGGCGAACTCCTGGAGACAGACGTAGGTTTCACCGACACGTACGAAAAGATCCCTAAGCAACAGGTTGTCCTGCTTGAGAATCTTCGGTTCCAGAAGGAAGAGGTAGCAAATGATACAACATTTGCGAAGACCCTGGCAAAACTGGGCGATATCTACGTTGACGACGCTTTTGGCAATATGCACCGGGCGCATGCGAGCATGGACGCCGTGCCGCACCTGTTCAAGGAGAAAGCGGTGGGCTTCCTCGCAGAGAAGGAAGTGAAGAATCTCGATTTCTCGCAGCCTGAGCACCCGTACATCGCGGTCATCGGCGCTGCGAAGATCAGCGACAAGATCGACATGCTCGAAGCATTGCTCGGCAAGGTCGACAAGCTCCTCCTCGGCGGCGCGATCGTGTTCAACTTCTTCAAGGCCAAGGGTTACGAGATCGGCACGAGCCTGTGTGAAGATGAAAGCGTGCCTGTCGCGAAGAAACTGCTCGAGAAGTACGGCGACAAGATCATTCTCCCGAAGGACATCGTGATCAGTGAGGAGTTGGAAGGCAGTGAGATCTTCACGGTCGACGCTGACAAGATCCCGGCGAACATGAAAGGGCTTGACATCGGCGATCGCGCTGTCGACGAGTTCAGGAAGCTTCTCAAGGACGCAGCAACCGTCTTCTGGAACGGCCCGCTCGGCGTGTTCGAGACCGAGCCCTTCGATCACGCGACAAACCAGATCGCTGAGTTCCTCGCGCAGCAGAAGGCCAGGATCGTCATCGGCGGCGGCGATACTGCAGAAGCCATCGACAAGCTCGGGCTGGAGATGTATTTCACGCATGTCTCGACAGGCGGAGGCGCGGCTCTCCAATTGATCGCAGGCAAGGAACTGCCAGGCTTGAAGGCACTTGAGTAGCTAGGCCATCCGTTCTCTTCTGAGAAAGAATCCCCGATCCAGGACGTTCTTGATCGCGACGTTCTTCTGCTTCTTCTTCGGAATCTGGCCGTACCCGAGATTCTCACCTTGCGCGTTCTCGACGAGCAGATAACCGTTCGCAGTCGGCGTCCCTTGCTTCACCACGCCCTTGATGAAGATATCCCTGCCGCAGAGGAAAAGCCACGCGGCTTTCTCGTCGACAACTGCCTTGTGCTTCTTGGTTTTCGCAGCGATGAGTTCGACCAGTGCAGGACTAGGTTCAAATTTTGCCTTTTCTTCCCCTAAAAAAACTCCAATACCAAACAAATTCTTTTTGTGTTTAGTTATTTCCTTGTCCTGTTCTTTCTGGGTTAAAAAACACCGACGTCCGACTCGGGAAATATTGCCGATATCGTTCACACCGAACTCGGTGCAGAAATCATTGAGGAGCGACATCGTCCTCCTCTCGCTCGAGGATCATGTCCGCGTCTTCGATGCGCGCATTGAACGGCTCGATATGCGGAATCAATTTCGCTTTGTAGGTCTCGAAGCTCAGCTCGCCGAGCATCTCCTCGATGCGTTCGAGCTTCTTCTTGCGCAGCCAGATCTCGTCCTTCGCTGATTCGAGAAAGGTCCGTTGCTCGTTGATGTTCATCGCTGTGATGTCGTTGATCATCTGCTTGCGCAGCCAGGAAAGTCGTTGCTTGATCGGTTCGAGCAGCTTCGCTTCTTCTTCTGCTGGCAATCCCTTTATCTTGATCTCATCTGCCTGATCGAGTAGCTCACCTTCCTCGGCAATGAGTTCCTTGAATTTGCCGTCGCGCGCCCGCTCAGTGAAGTACTGGATTTTGTCCTTATGCTTCAATCGTCGTGCCTCATACGCGTCAAGCTCGTCAAGGGTCTGCTTGTGCAGCAGCTTCAGCTTCTGCTCTTTCTCCCTGGTTTCCTTGAACTCGTCGATCAGGCGCTTCACTGCCTTGATATTGCTGAACTTTCCCTCTTCGAGCTTGGGGTAGATGCTGAGCATGCCGTCTTCGAGGATCCGCACCGATTCGTTCAGCTCTGCCAGCTCCTCGTCGAAGAATTCTTTCAGTGCGGCGGTGCTCTTCTGCGTCCCCTCCTTGAAGTCTGCGAGCGCTTGCTGGAACTCTTCCTGCTGCGCTTCGATGAGGAAGAGGTCGCCGACCACGATCGTCCTGTCCAGGAGGTTGTATGCGGCTGCCCTGATCGTCGGCAGATGCTCGTCATAGACTTCGCGCGCGCGTTCCGGCACGCGTTGGTCTGCCAGGCCGGGATCCGAGACCCGCTTGACGCTCTTCTCGACCCGGTCGCGGTGCTTGTCCAGGGCGTTGACATAGATGTCGAGCGCGTCGTGCAGTTTCTGTCGTCGCAGCAAGCGGTCAGGCCACTTGTTCAGCGTGGCCGCGTCGAGCGTGAGCGCACTCGGTTCACGCTTCCCAAAGAGATCAAACAGTGCCATTGAAGAGTAAAGAAGGGAAGGAGGTATTTATGAGTTGTGGCGCACTACGCAATGGCTCAGGTGAACTGTTCCATGCTTTCAGTGATGTCAATGTCAGAAATGTCATGGTCGACCAGCGCGTCGCCTTTCTCGGCTGGCACGTCCTGGTCGTACGCCTCTCGGGAATCCTGGTAGAAGATGCCGGTTGCGAGTTTCTCCTCGTCGAGCGCGATCTGCAGGGCTTTCATCCGGTCGTTGGGCACGTACTTCGTGTCCTCGAGCCGGTACGTATGCTCTTTGAACCATTCCACTGTATTGACCTTGTTGAAGGTCGCGCAGTTCTGGAAGACGTCAATGACTGCGAAGCCGCGGTGGTTGATGCCGGCTTTGATCAGCTCGACGAGCTGCTTGGGATCTGCAGAGAAGCCGCGCGCGACGAACGAGCCGCCTTGCGCCACAGCCAGCGCCATCGGGTTCACCGGCACCTCGATCGAGCCGGTCGGCGTGCTCTTCGACACGCGGCCTTTCTCAGACGTCGGACTTGTCTGTCCTGTCGTCAAGCCGTAGATCCTGTTGTCGTGCACGATGAGTGTGACGTCGTGGTTGCCCCGCACGCCCATGAGAAAGTGGTTGAGGCCTTCTGCATAGGTGTCGCCGTCGCCAGCGACAACGATCACTTTGAGGTCCTTGTTCGCGAGCTTCACGCCCTCAGCGACAGGGATTGGGCGGCCGTGCAAGCCTTCAAAGCCATACGTCTTGGTGAAGTTGCACATGTGGCCGTGGCAGCCGATGCCGTACACGATCACAACCTCTTCCTGCTTCAGGTCAAGCTGGGTCAGTGCCATCTTGACTGCCAGCCAGATGCCGAAGTCGCCGCAGCCTGGGCACCAGTTGGGCTTGTTCGGCGTTGCTAAGTCTTCCTGTTTCACAGCATCGACCTCACTTTGTCATACACTTCTTCAGGCCAGAAAGGCCTGCCGTCATACTTGAGCAGCTTCTCCTGGACAGCGATGCCGGTCTGTTCGCGGATCACGCCTGCCATCTGGCTGCTGAAATTATTCTCGACCATGAGCGTTTTCTTCGCGTTCACAAGCACGTTGGTGACCGCCTCGACCGGGAAGGGGCTGACCCAGGTCAAATGGAGCACGTTGACCTTGCAGCCTTCCCTGTTCAGCCAGTTCATCGCCTCGAGCACCGGGCCTTTCATGCTGCCCCAGGTGACGATTGTGAGATCAGCGTCTTCTGGCCCGTAGAGATTCGGACCTGGCATCTCCTGTTTGAGGGTCTCCAGTTTCCGCATGCGTTTCTCCATCTGCGTGTTCCTGTTCGGGATCTCTTCGCAGCTCCAGCCGAACGGAGTGTGCTCGTCGCTGTTCGCGAGGAAGAGTCCGTTCGGCACGCCCGGGATCGTGCGGGGGCTAATGCCATCAGGGCTGTCCTCATAGCGGAGATAGTTGGGCGGCGCTTCCCGCAAGAGCTTCCCGCGATCGATCGTGTAGTTGCTCGTGTCAAACAGTTCTGCAGATTTATGGCTCTCGCCCAGGTACTTGTCGCTGATGATCATGACAGGCGTCTGGTACTTCTCCGCCAAGTTCAATGCCGTGGTCGTCAGGTGGAAGGCTTCTTCGACGTCGCCAGGCGCCAGGAGTATGCGGGGGAAGTCGCCATGCCCGGCATTGAGCACGAATTTCAGGTCTGCCTGCTCGGTGAATGTCGGCACGCCGGTTCCTGGACCGCCACGCTGGACTTCGACAACCACAACTGGCGTTTCGGTGATCCCGCCGAGCGAGATGCCTTCCTGCATAAGGGCGAAGCCGCCACCGCTTGTGCCGACCATGGCCCGGACGCCGGCGAATCCTGCGCCGATCGCGAAGTTGATCGTGCCGACCTCGTCTTCTGTTTGCTTGACCACGATGTTATGGCGCTCCTGCCACGCTGCCAAGGTGTGCAGGATGCTCGAAGCAGGTGTCATGGGATAGGCTGCGTAGATTTTCAGTCCGCCTTTGACCGCGCCGAGAGCGATGGCTTCATTGCCTGTGAGCACCATTCGTTTGGGCGAGTCGACCGTGTGCAGTGTGAACTGGCTCAGATGCCGGTATTTCTCCTTGCCGAGGTCGTAGCCGCGTCGTGCAGCATCGACGTCCTCTTTGATGATCTCTTCTTTCTTGCCTTTGAAGATGTCGCGGATGACGCCTTCGCACACCTCGAACGGATAGTCCATGATGCCCAGGGCGGCGCCGAGGGCGAGCGTGTTCCGCATGATCTCTTTCGCGCCGAGTTCCTGGATGATCTCAGACATCGGCAAAGGGCATCTGATGCCGCAATGCAGGCGCGTGTTCTCTGGCTTGACGGTCTTGCCGTCGTAGATGACAATGCTGTGATCGCGCAGTTCGTCGCAATGGATGTTCATCGTGGCTTCGTCGAGCGCGATGAGGATGTCGACCGGGACGACCTGGCTGTGGATCTCCTCGTGGTCAGCGCGTATCTGATAGGTGTTGTGCCCGCCGCGGATCAGCGATGGATATTCGATGTAGTCGAACACGTGCAAGCCGATGCGCGCGCAGCATTTCGAGAAGAGCAGCCCGGTCTGCATGATTCCCATGCCTGCCGGTCCGCCGATGCGCAGACTGATCTTGTTCTCAGCCAAGTCTCACCCTCCTTTTCCTTCTCAGCGCCAAGCGCTCTTTAAATAGCTTACCCTTTTCTTGGTATACAAATAATTATTTAACACCATCACCATTCTATCAGAGCATGCGACAAGCCAAACGTTCCTACAAGACACGGCCAGCGCACGTCCTGGCCGCTACCAGGAAAGAGGTCGCTACTCGATTCAAGGAAGCGAAAGTCTTCTTCGCCCAGGGCAAGCTTGAACTCGCGCGCCGTCGTGTCAAGCAAGCGCGCCGTGCTGCGATGAAAGTGCAGTTGCGCATCCCAGAGCATTGGAACAAATACTGCCGGCAGTGCAATTCCTATTTACAGCAGGGAAGGAACAGCACGATCAGGCTCAAGAAAGGGATCAGAATCATTCGTTGCCAGGAGTGCGGGTATGTCCGACGCAAGATCATCAAGAAGTGAAATGCGTGCCCTGCTCACCACCAGGGATCATCCATTCTGTGCAGAGCGTCCGCCTGGCTCTTTTTCAGGGCACGATGACAGGAAGTTCGCAGAATTAATAAGCATAGTGACCGATTCTATCAAACAGACGCGCATACAGTTTTCATCTGACGCAAGGCTTAAAAAGCGAGTGCAGCAGGAAAGCGCGGCGCATGAAATTTACCCTTGACAAAGCACGGCAGCAATTCAAATTGCATGTGAAAGGCTTTTCCTACTGCAGCTACGCAGAATCGCCGGACATGACTGCAGAACGCCTGGTGGTCGATGGCTGGCACGGCCTGAGCAAGAGCCTGCTGAGCACGCGCTGCTTCCATGTCCTCGAAGGGCTTGGCACGTTCGTCGTTGCAGGCCAGGAATATTCGGTCGCGCCAGGCGATGTCGTTGTCGTTCCCAGGAACACGCCGCACGACTTCACCGGCAAGATGATCCTCTTTGTGGTGCACAGTCCTGCTGACCATCCAGACTTCAATGTCGACCTGGAATGAGAAGCCAAGCTTTAAAACCGTGCCTCGCCTCCGCTTATTCATGAAAGAACTCGCGTCAGGCGCGGAAGCGATCATTTTCCTGAAGGAAAACAAGGGATCGGTCAGCGTCGTCAAGGATCGCGTGCCGAAACGCTACCGTCACCCAGAGCTCGATGCAGAACTGCGTCGCTCGCGGACCCGGCGGGAAGCGAACATCATCGGGAAAGTGCCGGTGCCAAAACCGCGTGTGCTGGACACTGACCGCGAAGCCATCATCGAGATGGAGTTCATCGACGGCACGCAACTCAAGCAATTGCTCGACACCAACATCGCATGGGCGCAAACAGTCGGCGAGCAGCTCGCAGAGCTCCACGATCACAACATCATCCATGGCGACCTGACGACAAGCAATATGATCGTGCGGGGGGACGAGCTTGTCTTCATCGATTTCGGTCTGAGTTTCACGAGTCACGACGCTGAGGACAAGGCGGTCGACATCCATCTGTTCAAGCAGGCCCTGGAAAGCAAGCATTACAAGATCTATGACAAGGCCTACAGGGCTTTTCTCAAAGGCTACAGGACATCGAAAAACGCCACGGCGATCCTCGACCGCTTGCAGGTAGTGGAGCGTCGCGGCAGGAATAAGGCGAAGTATTGAAAATGAGGATCCTGATCGTGTGCATGGTAGCGTTGGTGCTGCTCGCGCCAGCGCTTGCGCAAGAAGGGCATCTCACCCTGCTCACAGTCGCCGAGGATCCTGATTTGCTGGAAGAAGCGCAAGGCGGCACTGCCGATCTCTATCTTGACATCAAGCCTGGCACTGGGCAGATTTTCATCGATTCATTCCCCTTGACAAAACTGGACACGCAGAGCAGCACTCGATATGCGAACCAAGTGGCCTGCGCCCATGTCGACGCTGATTGCTCTCGTTATGATTTCTTCTACACGATCAGGGCTGGCTCGCCGGTCGTTGGCGGCCCGAGCGCAGGAGCGGCCATGGCTGTCCTCACCGCTGCATTGCTGGAAGGCAGGCAGCCGGATGAGAGCATCGCGATCACCGGCACAATCAATAGCGGCGGGATCATCGGCCCGGTCGCAGGCGAGAAGGCGAAAGCAGAGGCTGCTGCCTCGCTGGGCATCACGAAAGTGCTGATCAGCGCGTTCTCCTACCCGACAGAGCTGAACACGACCTATCTCGAACTATTGAACGTGTCCTTGGAAGAGCGGAATCTCTCGCTCAACCTGAGCAAGCTCTACGTGCCAGTGGACCTGAGCGAGGCTGGCGTTCCTGTTGTCAAGGTCGCGACGCTCGAGGAGGCCTTGAGCCATTTCACCGGCGCTGAGGTTGAACCGCCAAGGACGCTCGAGCCACCAAAAGCGTACAATGCTATCATGGAGGACGTGGCAGCTGAGCTCTGCGACCGGCGCGCAGGCGTCGCGGCAAAGCTCGAGGCGAATGAGTCCCTGAACAGGACCATCGCGCGCGAAGCAGCGCTCGCTGAAGGCGATTGGTACAGCGCCGCAAGTTTTTGCTTCAGCGATCTCATCGACCTGCGTGCCAAGGATTTCAGACGATTGTCTGCAGACAAGCTGAAGACTGTGTACGCCATCCTGCTGCGCGACAGCGCCGAATACCAGTCAAAGCTCGACCAGCGGAGTCTTGACACCCTGGCAGAGCTCGAAACGTATGTGATCGTCTCGACCCGCGTGCAGGAGGCCCGGGACGCCTTGCGGGACGAGAACCGCTCGAACCTGAGCGCGCGCACACTTGGCTTCGCGTACGAGCGTGCGAATTCCGCAGAGGCGTGGAGCGCGTTCTTCCGGATGGAAAGCCCTGCCATCAGCCTTGACGACGAGCATCTCGAGGCTGCGTGCGATGCCAGGATCGCTGAGACAGAAGAGCGCATCAGCTACGCAGAGCTGTACCTGCCAGAGGAATATCTTGAGGAGGCGCTTGCCGAGCTTACAGATGCGCGCCAGGAATCACTGACCGGGCGCTACGCCCTGTGCCTGTTCCACGCAAGCAAGGCAGAAGCGATGGCAAATCTTCTTGCCGGCACCTTGTCTGTGCCGGAAGAGAACATCCCGGCCCTGATTGACGGCAAGCTCGCAGTAGCAGCGTCTGTCATCGCGCAACAGCAGGAACGCGGCTCTTTCCCCATCCTCGGGTACAGCTATTACCAGTACGCCAGCTCGTTGAAGGAGAGCGATCCATATAGCGCACTCACCTTTGCAGAGTACGCATTGGAATTGAGCAATCTGGACATCTACTTCCCGAAGCAGCAATCCTTCAGGATGCCGGAAGAAGTGTACTATGCCTTGCTTTTCCTCACTGGCGTGGTGCTGGGTGCGGGGCTCGCAACAATCATCACAGTCAAGGTCACGAAAAAAGTCAAAAAGAAAAGTGCAAGAAAAAAGAGGAGATAATTATCCTTTTTCCAGTATTTGTACTTGAATATCTGTCCCTTCTAACAGCTGCTTGAACTTCGTTGCATCGTCCTCTTTACCCACAATGCTGCCATAATGCATCGGGATCGCGATTTTGGGCTTGATCACTTTCGCTGCTGCAGCAGCTTCTTCTGCAGTCATGACATAGGTGCCTGACACAGGCAGGAGCGCGAGGTCGCAGTGCACCTTTGCCAGCTCCGGGATGTTGTCTGTGTCACCGGCATGGTAGAGCTTCACGCCGAGATCAAGCACATAGCCGAGCTTGCCGTCTTCTGGCGGATGAAAGGGCGTTTTCGTCGCAGGGTCGCGGAACTTGTCGAGATTGTAGGCAGGATGCGCTGTCACGGCCACGCCTGCCACTGTCTTGGTATCGCCTGGCGCCATGAGAACGACGTCTGCCGGCTCGATCTTGCTCATCTGGCTCATGCACTCGTGCGGGCATACGATAATGGTCTGTGGAGTCACGATCTTCTGCAGGTCTTCGACACTGCAATGGTCGAAGTGTTCGTGCGTGATGAGCACGATGCTCGCCGTTTTGGCATTGTCGATCTTGAACGGATCGATATAGATGCGCAGGGGCTCTTTCTCGATCAGATAGCTGTCATGGCCCAGCCACGTGATAGCAATTCCTTCGTAGGTAAACATCATACCACCCGATGAGGGGAAAGCCCAGCTCATTTATAAAGGTGTTTATAAACGTGGAGAAAAAGCATTTAAAAGCGCCTCGGTTCTCAACTAAGGGGGTTGTGATGAAGCACTGGGATTACCACTGGAAACGCGAATACCCGTTCTGGTACGGTGTTGTCGTGATGTACAGCCTGGTTGATTGGATCAAGGAAGAGACTGGCCAAACAGTCGCTGTTCGCGGCGAAGGCCTGCATGGCTGGTTCTCCATCTACTCTGCAGACGGCAGCAAGAAGCCAGCGTACGACGCAGTGCGTCAGCAGTTGGCGCAGCCAGGCTTTGCCCAAGGCGTGATTGACCGTATCGACAAGAATGGCAAGGCCTTCGTCGAATGCGGCAAGCGGATGCGGTTCACTGCTGAAACGAGCGATGCGGAGCTCTTCGCTCTTCTTGATATTTACCTCGAAAAATTCAAGCAATACGGCGTGGACCTGTTCAAGAGCTTCCACACTGTCGAAGTTGTCAGTAATGCTCTTCAGGAACTCGTTGTCAAGGAAGTACCGCCAGACAAGGTGCTTGAGGTCGTGGCTGCATTGAGCAAGCCGAGCGGCAAGGCAAAACTGGCTAGCATGACTGCATATTTCGCAGCACATCCTGACCGTGACGAGCGCATCGCGTACATGAAAGAGCACTATCCGTTCATGCGTATGATCGATCCCTTCACAGAACCGCATACTGACAATGAGATTGAAGAGTATGTTGACGCGTTCACACCGCCAAAGCAGCAGCCCGCAAGCGATATCACACTGTCAAACACGCAGCTTGTCAAGGAATATCAGGACGTTTTGTATATGAAAGACAAGCGTGACGATTACCGGAGGGAATCATTCTGCTACGCACAGCCATTGTTCCGTGAATGCGCGAAACGCCTTGGAATCACGTTACAGGAGCTGGGCTGTTTGCTGCCCAGCGAGTTCGGAAGCGATATCAAACAGCTTGTCAAGGATCGCCAGCTTGCGTACATCGCGGAAATCAGGGATGGTAAGGTGAATGTACGGCAAGGGAACGTGCTGCCTGAATTGCTCAGCGCGAAGGAGAGCGAGACTGCCAACAAGGTCGGCGGTATTACCGGCAATGGCGGAAAAGTCAAAGCGAAAGTGCAGGTCATCAGTTCCATGGATGACATTCCCAAGTTCAAGGAAGGAAACGTCCTCGTCGCGGTCACGACAAGTCCTGAGCATGTCATCGCAATGGAGAAAGCCGCGGCATTCGTGACTGATGAAGGCGGTATCGCCTGCCATGCCGCGATCGTAGCAAGAGAAATGAACAAGCCCTGCGTGGTCGGCACGCAACACGCAACGAGCAGCTTCAAGGACGGGGACTTGATCGAGGTCGATGCAGACAAGGGAATAGTGAGGAAGGTACGATGACGTGGAAGTTTGTCTACAATGAAGGCCATTCATTGCCCATGAATGAAACATGGTTTATCGCCTTCACAAAGTACAAAGATGTCCCAGGCATCTTCGACAGTATCCTCTACGTGAATAGAGAAGGATTACAGAACTGCACTGTTCCAGAAGAAGAGCTGGAGAGGGTTCGTGAAGAAGGCAAGAAATTCTTCAACAGGCAATTTCGGGAAGCCTTTGCTAAACGCATTAAGACAGCTGCAGAAGAGTTCAGATTGTTCTATGAGGAATATCAAAAGATAGATGTTGAAAAACTGTCGAATGACGAGATCTGGCTGATCTACGCTGAACTGTACAAACGTCTCGAAGAGTTTTGTGCACTCTTCCAAGTGAGCGGTGGGCGCAGCTATCCAGTTATAGAAGAGCATGTCAAAGCAGAACTCGGTAAGCATTTCAAAGGAAAAAAGCTCGAGGAAAAGTATGCAGAAATTCTCACATCTCCAGAGCCAGATCTGCTCCAACAAGAAGAGGAAGCGCTTTTCCAACTCCAAAATCCGGGTGACGAGGAATTGATCGCGCATTCAGAAGAATACGCACTTCATTATTCCAACACCTATGATGAAAATGAAGTGATTGCATTCCTGAAGGAACGACTGGAAAAAGGCTCTCCAGCCCATGAGAGAAGTGTTCAGCAAGAAGAAACACTCAACATGCTCGACCCAGAAGCCCGAGAACTCGCGCTCTACCTACAAGAGCAAGGCTGCTTGCGATTCAAGTACAAGGATGTCTGGGGCGGTGCAGAGTGGCGGTTCAGGAAACTCCTCGAAGAGATCGCTGCACGGATCGGAATCCCATTGAAACAATTCTTGCTTGGTTATCGCATCGGCGACACAGAAGCCTTCTTGCTCAAGGAGAAGAACGTTGATATCGAGGAGATCAAAAAAAGGATGAGCCTCTTCATCTTCTTGAAAGAAAAAGGCAAGGAAACATTTGCGAGCGGTGATGAAGCTGAACGGGTTGTCGCCAAGATCTTGCCGAAGAAGGAGAGCGCTCAGGAGCTGAAAGGAATTCCAGCGAGTCCTGGATTCGCAAAGGGTAAGGCGTGCGTCGTCCGTTGCATGGGAATCGACGAATTGCAAGCTGATCTTCACCGATTCAAGACAGGAGACATTCTTGTCACGACCATGACACAACCGAACATGGTCGTGCTGATGAAGAAAGCGGCAGCGATCGTCACCAACCAGGGCGGGATCACGAGCCACGCTGCTGTGATCTCCAGGGAACTCGGCATCCCCTGCATCATCAATACCAAGAAAGCCACGCGAGCGTTCAAGAACGGCGACTTTATCGAGGTCGACGCAAATACTGGAATGGTGAAAAAGTTATGACTGAATGGATAGACGTTGCGAGTCGCGGCAGGGATCATCCGATCTTGACGATCGACACGCTGGGAAGAGGCATCAATAAGGGCCTGCTGCGTGAGGTGTACGAGATTGACTATGAAGTCAAGGGCTATCGCCAGTTTGACGGTTCACGTAGCATTCTCAAAGAGGACATGGAAGCGATCATCACTATTCTCAGAAAGAAAACAAAAGAGAAGCCAGACCTGTATTACCAGATCGCATTACGGATGAAGAAGCTGGCTGACCAGATGAAAGCAGAGACAGACAAGCTGAAAGGAACTGATTGGAGTACTGTGTCGAACGACGAATTGGCAAGTATGATTGATCAGCTCCTGAGTTATCCAACACGATTCTGGGCTGGTGGAGGGATTTACACCAATTATTTCTTCTTCAACGATATCTTCTTCGAGGAATTCATGGAAAAGATCAAGAAACGAGCCGGTGCTGACTTCAACAAGCTTGTCACTTACCTAACGACGCCTGACGAGAAAACCCTGATGGGAGAGGAGAGGACGAGTTTGCTGATGCTCGCAAAGGAATCGTTGGCAAATAGGCGCATCGATGAGAACAAGCTCGAAAAGCACTGGAGAAAATACGCATACCTGAAACGCTATATTTTCCTTGGACGAGGATACACAAAAGAGGACATGTGTGAACGGCTCGATAACGAGATGGAACACGGGATCCAAGCAATTGAGGAAGAACTGGAGAAACTCAACGAGCAACCAGTGTGCAAGTTCGAGTTCACAGACAACGAACAGCTAGCCGTCAAGTCAATGAAGACGATGCCAGTCACATCGAACTATACTGACGAGATCATTAATTACTCTCTAGAGAATCTGCAAGGCCTCTTTGATGAGGTGGGGAAACGGCTCGGCATCTCCTATGAAGAGCTCACCTCGATGTTGATCAAGGAGTTGCTGGACAGCCTCCGCTCAGGATTGTGCGTGCCGAAAGACGAGCTGCGCCAACGATTCGAAGAAAATGTGCTCATCTACACTGAAGGCGTTCCCAGAGTGCTGATCGGTAAGGAATTGCAAAAATACAAGGAGGACAATAAACGAGCCACCATCACCGCCACTGAAGTCACAGGCGCAGTTGCCAATCCAGGCACGGTGATCAGGGGTGAGGTTCGCGTCGTCAATTCCGAAAAAGAGGTCGCCGAGTTCAAGAAGGGTGAGATTCTTGTCACGCCGATGACCAACCCGAGCTTTGTTCCTGCCATGCAGAAAGCAGCGGCAATCGTCACTGACGACGGCGGAATGCTCTGCCACGCAGCTGTCGTCTCGCGCGAGCTGAACGTGCCGTGTATCGTCGGAACGAAGCACGCGACAAAGATTTTTAATGACGGGGATATTCTCGAGATTAACGCTCATACAGGCATAGTCAAGAAGGTGATATGATGACATTAGACAATGAGAAAGAGTACATCAGGCATTTCAGCGATATCGACAAGAGCCACGTCCCTGTCGTCGGCGGCAAGGGGGCGAATCTCGGTGAGATGTTCGCCAAGTTCACCATCCCGGAAGGCTTCTGCGTGACGATCCACGCGTACGAGGAGTTCCTCAAGGAGGCAGGGATCAAGAACCACATCCACGAGCGCCTCGCAGGCCTTGATGTCGAGCAGACAGAGGACCTGCAGAAGATGAGCGATGACATCCAGAAGCTCATCCAGGAGACACCGATTCCGAAGCACATTATGGAGGAGATCAAGAAGAACCATGAGCGCATCGTCGGCTTTGTCGCAGTTCGCTCGAGCGCGACTGCTGAGGACCTGCCGCAAGCGAGTTTTGCAGGCCAGCAATCGACCATCCTGAACGTCACGACGCCTGACGCGGTTGTCGAAGCGGTTCGCGAGTGCTGGAGCTCCTTGTTCACTGCGCGCGCGATCTATTACCGCGTGAAGAACAACTTCCGGCACGAGGACGTGAGCATCAGTGTTGTCGTGCAGCAGATGATCGATGCCGCCACTGCTGGCGTCGCATTCACTGTGAACCCGATCAATCAGGACTACAACCAGATGGTGATCGAAGGGGCGTTCGGGCTTGGCGAGACCGTCGTTTCCGGTTCTGTCACGCCTGACACGCATATCGTGCAGAAGAAACCCCTGGAGATCCTTGAAACCCACGGTGGCACGCAGAAGTTCGCCCTGTTCCAGGACAAGAACGGCGGGAATAAGAAAGTCGAGTATACAGACGAGGAAGGCTCGAAACGCAAGCTGACAGACGAGCAGGTGCTGGAGATCGCAAAGACTATCATCGACATCGAGGGCCATTACGACAAGCCGCAGGACATCGAATGGGCCTTTGACAAGGACGGCAAGCTGCACATCCTCCAGAGCAGGCCGATCACGACGCTACGATGAAAGAACAATGGCATTTTTGGGGGCATTGGAACGAACCAGTGCTTTTTTCAGCCATTTTCATGTCATGGGGCAACTCTCATATCGTGAAGAAATTCTCGCTCCCGATCAAAGGCGACATGAAAGCCATTAAGCACGACTATTACGTCTTGGAGCAGGATTATGAATGGCTCGGGAAGCGAGCAAGAGAATCTATCGAGAAGAACGACGGATATCTGGAGAAGATCTTCGCATATTGCCATGAACGAATTGCACAGATGCAAAAAAGTGGAGATCTCGATCTTCGGGATTTCATCGCTGAAATGGCTGACTACGCAGCTTTGACCAACGTGATCGAACTCAGCGCCAAGGCACTCGACCAGTATTTTGAGGATCTCGCTGAGAAAGCTGGCGTGAATAGTGCTGATTTCGTCGCGATGATGCTGCCAGCCAAGAAGACGCCCTTGCAGGAATATTTCAATCAAGCACAGAACGTGAGCGAAGATGGGATGGAAGCGTTCATCAAGAAATTTGCTTGGGTTGGAACGCACGGCCTGGAAGGAGAAGGACTAACCCGAGAACAAGTGTTAGCTGATCAAAAAGGCAGCAAGCAGGAAGCCAAGAAGGCGTGCCCTGAAGCTCTCAAGAATATCCAGCCATACGCTTCAGAATTTGTCTATCTACGCTCAGCAATCATGGAAACACTGAATATTGCAGCATTTTCGCAACGAAAAGCAATGACGGAACTCGGTCAGAAGCATGGACTCGCGTATGAAGATGTCATTAGCCTGACATGGGAAGAAGTAATCGGGCTTATCGACAACGGAGTGGTTCCAGCAGGCGTGAAGGACCGTAAACGGGTTTTCGGCTTGCAGAAAACAGGGAAAGAGTACACTTTGCTGACTGGAGAAGAACTCGCACAAGCAGTAAAGGAACATCAAGTTGTAGTTGAGAATGATCAAGAAGTCAGCGGAATGAGCGCATATCCTGGTAAAGTCACGGGGATCGCTAAGCTGCTCGATGTGAATACTGATGTGCATAAAGTCAACGAAGGCGATATCATCATCGCTGCTGAAACAACAGTTGATTTTGTGCCTGCCATGACCAAGGCTGCTGCGTTCGTCACAAACCAAGGCGGCATAACAAGCCATGCAGCGATTGTTTCCCGAGAGATGCAAAAGCCCTGTGTGATCGGCACGCAACACGCCACCAAGATCTTTAAGGACGGCGATCTTGTCGAGGTGGACGCTGAGAAGGGCGTCGTGCGGAAGGTGGAAAAATGACTTGGGCGAAGTTGCTGGCGCGCGAGGACGTCGATCTCACAACGATTCATCAGATTGACAAGGTGTTTTTCACATTGCTCGAGGAATTCGGCTACAGCAAGGATGATTTGTTCACCACATTCAAACAGAAGAGTCTTGTTCACTTTGTCAATGTCGACGCTGTTGAGTGGGGGAGAAAAGCTTATCAAAAGTATTTCTCAACGCCCGAACAAATCAAGGGGTATTACGAACAGGGAATTGCCTTGCTTGAAAGGATCGAGAATGAATCGTCTCAGCTCGATGATGTACCCGCCGCTCTCGGGATGTTCAGGAAACAGTTTGAAGAGCTCTGCCCGATATTCAGCATTACGTCATGGATCGCGATAGAAGGCTGGCAGCACGATTTCGAAGATGTGCTCAATAAGCTGTTGAAGCAAAACGATCTCGGCAATCGCCGTGAAGAAGTCATCAGTGCAATAACAAGGCCGTGGAAGCCGACAGCGCTGAACGAGATCCAGAAACGTCTGGTGGCTGGCGAATCTCCTGACACGCTGGCTGCAGCGTATGCCTATCTCGGGAATTGGGCGGTTGTCTGGACGCGCAGCATCACGCCTGAATGGGTGGAAAGCCTGCGACGAGACAAGGAACCGCACACGAACGTGATCAGTTTCGAGGAGGCGCTCGCCTTGCTCAATCCGAGCGAAGAGGAGAAGCGAATGCTCGAACTCGCGCCATACCTGTTCTTCTTCAAGGACTGGCGTGACGATCTGCGAAGAAAACACGCCTATGGCTGGCGTTTCTTATTCGATAAGATTGCATCGCACTTCGGCGTTGAACACGACGATCTTGGTTATCTTTCGCTAGCTGAGATCGAGGAAGCCCTGAAAAACGATTTGCTACCAACAGAAACGATTGAACACAGGAAAGGTAATCTGACTATCGTTCAGTGGGACAATGGAGTCAAGATCCTTGACAAGGACATTCCTGAGCAGTATCTCAATATCGTCAAAGACGTTGAAGATCAATCAGCGCAGCAGCATGTCAAAGGCCTTGTCGCGTACGCAGGCAAGGCGCAAGGCATTGCACGCGTCATCAGGAGCCATCACGAGCTCAAGCGTTTCGAGCCTGGCGACATCCTTGTCGCGAACACGACGCATCCGAATTTTCTGCCAGCAATGCAACAAGCATCCGCGTTCGTCACAAACGAGGGCGGGATCAGCAGCCATGCAGCGATCGTCGCTCGTGAATTGAAAAAACCGTGCATCGTCGGCACCAAGAACGCGACCAAAGCCTTCAAAGACGGCGACCTCGTTGAAGTCGATGCAGATGCAGGAATTGCACGGAGAGTGACATGATGGACTTGACATTCTGGTACAAGGGAAAGATTAACATGTTTCTGGCTGACACTGACGTGATTGGTCATATTCAGCAACATCCTTTTGCTGGCTGCCGTCCACAAACATTCCTCTTGGTGGCGAAGGATTTCATCGCACGTTGCTTCCTCGGCAAGGAAGACGAGGACGCGATGATTGAGGAAGGAAAGGAATTCTTTGACAAGAAGAAGCTTGAGGAGTTCTTCACCTACACCGGCAAGCTCCGCAAGAAATACTTCGATTTCGCCGAGCAATTCCAAACACAGGATTTTTCCAAACTGAGCAATGCAGCGCTCGCATCCTTGTTCGAAGAGTACAGCCTCGTCGTCGCTGCTGGCCTCGCCTTGTATCATCAAAGCCAGCACGAGCCCATGGTGGCTGCTGAAGAACGTATCGTTGAAATCTTGGAATCACATTATCCCAACGCGCGCGAGATCATGCTGCGGCTGATCGAACCGTACGAGCTTGACTGGATCAATAAGGATGAGGTATACTGGCTCACGTTATTGACTGAGAAGGACGAGCTGACGCGCCAGGAATGGGAGAAGTATATCCGGCAGTGTTCATGGAACACGTGGAACACGTATGACGATGACGCCTTGTACAGGACGTATGTGAAGCGCTTCAAGCAGGAGAAAGGCGATCACCGAGCGCGCATCGCTGAGATGAAAGAGCGCAAGGTGAAGCATCGCGTCGAGGTTGAGGAGATTCTTGACAAGGTTCAGAGCGACGAGCTCCGCTATCTCGTCGAAGTCTTGCACCGGACAACGCTCGGCAGGATGTGGATCAAGCCGATGTGGGCGGGTGCAGAATTCCTGGCGCGACGTTTGTTCGCTGAGATTGCAAAACGCTTGGAGTGCAGTGTGAAAGATGTGAGCGACCGCTATCGTATCCAAGAAGTCATCGCGGCGTTGAAAGGTGGGCCGCGCATCTCTGACGAGGAAGCAGAACGGCGGAAGCAGGCATACTTCATCGGCTACAGCGATGGAAAAGAGTTTTTTCTCAGCGGCGATGATGCATTGAAGTTCGCCGCAGAGAACTTTCCAGACACAGACACGCCAGAATCGACAGACGAGCTCAAAGGCACACCAGCGAGTCTTGGCAAGGCCCAAGGCCGCGTCAGGATATTGCTCAGCGAGAACATCGCACGAGTCAAACAAGTGGACAAAGAGTTCAAGAAAGGCGATATTCTCGTCGCTGACATGACACAGCCAGCAGCCGTGGTGCTCATGTCCAAGGCTGGCGCAATAGTCACCGACGAAGGCGGCTTGACCAGCCACGCCGCGGTCGTGTCGCGCGAGTTTGGCATCCCCTGCGTTGTCGGCACCCAGAAAGCGACGGAGATCTTCAAGGACGGCGATATGATTGAGGTAGATGCTGAGAAAGGAATCGTGAAGAGATTATGACACGATGGCGAGATATTGCGAAGCGTACCGACAGTCTCCAAAAAGTTGACTCCTATCTCAACCACATCGATGCATTTTTGAAGAAAGCGATCGGCGTCGGGATGCCTGATGGCCTAATCCCTGGTTCTGCGGGGGGAATATGGTGGAACTTTGATGCAGAGGGCTGGCAACGTGCAGCTGATGCTGTCCTGCAGTTGGCTTTGAAGGATGCAAAACAGGGAACGAATCACGTTGTCGAATGGGATCAACGTGCTCGGCAGGGGATACGCTTGCTGCAAGGTTATGACACCCAAGATTGGGAAGCGTTGAGCAGGCAAGAAGTTCTTGAACACTATGATCGTTGGCTTGAGGCATTGGATGAAGTGCAGTTTGTCATCTGGGTGCCTGTGCCTGCGGAGAACGCATTGATCCCTTATGCCCACGACTTGGTCGGTGACGAGGATGTGTGGTTGCGCATTGTCACGTCGCTCGCACCGTCGCCAGAAGAGCAATTGCGGTTCGACATTCTGAACGCGCTCAAGGCTGGCGATGCAGATCCCAAGAAACTGCTGGCTATGCATCCATGGGTCGGCCTGCGTTTTGTCCAAGATGCTTTGTTCACTGTTGAAGACATGGAGCAGCGCGTTGCCGAAGTGCGTGCGGGCGACTGGAGAGCAGAGCTCGCTGCGATGGAAGCGAAGCTGGCAAAGGATAAGACAGCATTCGAAAAAGCCATTGAGAGGTTTTCAAAGGAAGAGCAACAATTGCTGCGCATCGTGAACTCGTATTGCACTGTGCGGCAGACGCGTGATCTGCAACGATGCATGTTGTACTACCATGGACACTTTCTCTTCAAGGAGATCGCGCGACGCAACAAGATGCCAGTCACGCACTTGCTTTCCTACCTTGTGGACGAAGTGCGCGCGCTGCTGCAAGAAAGGGGAAAATTGCCAGCTGATGAAATCAAGCGACGGCAAGAAAGCTATCTCTACATGCTTACCGACGGCAAAGTGACGCTCATCAGCGATCCGGCAGAGGTTGATCGGATCGTGAAGAAAGAGCTCGGTGATGAGGATTTGAGCGACGTGACTGAGGTACAAGGCAATGTCGCGATGAAAGGCCGCGTTCGCGGCCGCGTGAAAGTGATCAGCTTGGACAAGCAACGAGAAGACCTCGCTGCTTTGCGAGAGGGTGAGATCATGGTGAGCGATAGCACCAAGCCCGAGCACGTCCCTGCAATCAGGAGAAGCGCTGCGATTGTCACGAACGAAGGTGGCGTCACCTGCCATACCGCCATTGTCGCGCGAGAATTGAAGAAGCCGTGCGTGATCGGCACCCAGCACGCCACCAAGATCTTTAAGGATGGCGACGTGATTGAAGTTGATGCACAGAAAGGGATTATCAGAAAGGTTTAGTTGCGTGTCACACAGAAATTCTCGTATGCCATCAAACGCAAGTCTTGGATCGGCGCTGCTACCAGGCAGTCAGCATTCAGCGCGTTCAAACCGCGATGGCTCGGGCTCATGCCAACAGCTGTCAGTATCGATGAGTTTCCCAGAGGAATGAAACACGTGGCTGGCTCTGGACGGTCGTCATTGTTAGGCGAACGTTTCCCATCGACGAGAACCACATGTTTCATGAAGTACGGTATGCCGCGTTCCTCAGCCACCCAATAGGCACGGAGTCCTGCCTGCGCCTCTGCGAAGTCGTCAGTCACCCAAGCTCTAAGCTCCAGACCTCGCGTTCGGAGGCGTTCTGAGATGTGCACATAGCTTTCTGGATCGTCTTTCTGGTAGTCTGCTGCAGTGAAAGCTCGTTCATGCTCGACCGCGTCGCTGACATTGGGGATTGGCTGGTCGTCTGCTCCTCGCATGCCTCGGTAGCTCGCGATGATCGTGCCAATGCTGCCGAGTGAGTACGCGCTCACTACGCCGCCGGCGTTGTGGATGCTTGCGAAGCTCTCTGGGACATCCTCGAACAGCATGTTGCTCGGTATTTTCACGATGCCATGCTTGAGCGCGTGCTCAAAGACCCTGCCGCGAAACTGCACTGCTTGCGCGAATTCCGGGCTCAGACGGAATCGTGCTGCTGCTTCTGGATCATCCTTGAGGCGCTCTCTGCGGGTGAAGAGATCGTCCACATAATCGATCTGCTCGTCGGTGAGAAGATCAAGCCAGGTATCACGTTCTGCTTTGTATTGCCCGAAGGCAGTCTCTGCCAGTCTGAGATAGACCTCCTTTCGCTGGGTGGTGCCCAGGCTGTCGAACATGATCGTGGGAATCATCTTTCTTGACTCGGCTAACAAGAACTCGTTAATAAAGCTATTGTATTTAACTACTTGAGAGTACTATCGTTTGATGTTCTTCAAGGCACGATACCAATGGTTTGGGTCGCCTTTGACGATCTCCTTGGCCAATTCCTTGGCCCGCTTGGTCTTCAGGCAAGATTCCGCGTTCTCCAGCCAGTTCGAAGCGCCTTCATAGCCCTGCGCAAGGTATTCCTTCGCCTGCAGCATGCATTCGAGGAAATCAGCATCGCGCACCACATCCTGTTCTGGAGATGGGGACTCCTCAAAGCCCTTCATGAGATTTTTGATCCGGTCAGCAAGAACATCTGGCAATTGCGCCAATTGCTCGTTTAATGCAGCAGACTCTGCCTCGAATTTATTAGTGAAGTATCGTTGTTGTACCTTGTCCAAGTCACCGATGCGCGCTTCTGCAATTTCGTGGAAGATCGCGATGCTTGCTGCTTTCTCAGCGTCAAGCCCCTCGAGAACAGCGAGGGTATAAGCAATCACTGCGGTTCGCCAGCAATGGTCAGCAATACTTTCTGGGCTCTTATGACCCAAATGGCTCCAGCCGTGACGTACTTGTCGTTTCAAGTGGCCAGCTTCGTACAAGAAATCCGCAAGCTTAGTCATCATCACTCACCCGCACTTTCAGGTCGTAGAGGATCCGTTCGACTTTCTGGAGGTTGTACTTGATCGAGTCGTACTTCCGTCGCAATTCGCCGTTGCGGAAGTCGAACGTGACGAACTGGCCATAAATCTCCTCGATAGCAGTGTGGATCGACGACACTTCATCAGTTCGAAGTTTTGTTGCTGCGACCACTGCGCGTCGACAGAACTCTCCTGTCAAGTCTGCTAAGCCGCCGAGGTATTCGTCAGCGCACACACCTAACGATTTCATCGTCGGCACTGTGCCATCCTTGACAAAGCTGAGAAAAGTGCGCGCCTCGACATACTCTTCAAGCGCGTGCCCGTAGCCGCCAGTGCGCAAGGCGGAATCGCAGGCGATCTCTGCATCGAGCTTTGCTTTCACCTTTTCCGCAGCCGCCAATTGTGTCTCGGCTTTTGCCAGATCATCCCGATGAACGCTGTAGATTGCCTGCTTACTCAGCTTCAGGATATCGCGGCTTTCTTTGATGATGCCTTCTCGTTTCAGGTCGAATGCTTCGAAGCGCTGCTTGATCTCCTCGAATTCCTTCTCGTCGAGCATCTAGGCAGGAAACAACACCTCATTTAAAAAGGATTCGACGATATCAGGGTGATGCCACAGCGGCAGCCATTCGAGGTGGTTGTCAACGTGTATCTGATTCAGTTCATTCGTCAAAGTGCAGAAGAGGCTGCCAAGGCGGTGGCATCACCCAGAAACTTGCTTTTATATACGCTCTCGACGATAGGCGATAGAAAGCTTTAAATATCCTCATATTCAGGGGAGCGAGTATGGCAGTGTTTGACAGTGTTATCATCTTCTTCCACGACGTTGGCCTCTATTCGGTGGTGCTGCCCTTCCTCCTGATCTTCACGTTAGTCTATGCCTTGCTCGAGAAGACCCGCGTCTTCGGCATCGAGCGCGTGGGCGACCATGAATACACGAAGAAGAACATCAACAGCATGGTCGGGTTCTGCATCGCATTCTTTGTCGTGGCATCAGCGCAATTGGTCGCGATCATCAGCGAGATCGTCGCGAACACGGTCCTGCTGCTCGTCCTGCTCGTCTGCTTCATGCTCCTCGTGGGCAGCATGCACAAGGACACGAAAGAAGGCTTCTTCCTCGACAAGGGGTGGAAGCACACTTTCTACACCATCATGTTCATCGGCATCATGCTGATCTTCCTCAACGCGCTGGGCTGGCTCCAGGTCGGATGGAATTACTTATTGCTCTACTGGGACACCCAGTTCGTGGGCATGATCATCCTGCTCTTGGTGCTCGTCCTGCTCATGTGGTATATCACGCACGATAAGAGAGATAAAACTGAGAAAAAAACCGAGGAGAAAAGCGGTAGCTAAGGAGGTAGCTCTATGAATTACACGTTCGAACGCCTGGCCGGCTGGGGAGTCTTCGACATCATCCTGCCATTCATCCTCGTCTTTGCACTCGTCTACGCGGTCCTGCACAAGACGAAGATCCTGGGAGAGAAGAGCAAGAACTTCAACGTCATCATCGCGCTCGTCATGGGCGCTAGCGTCGTGGTGCCGCACGTCATGTATGGCACTGCTGACCCGACTGATCATCGCCTGGTCACGGGTTTTGTCGACCCGGTCGAGGTGATCAATAACGCCTTGCCGAATGTGAGCGTTATCCTCATCGCCATCCTCATGGTGCTGCTGATCTTCGGCGTCTGGGGCAGCAAGGTCAAGCTCGGAAGCAATTCCCTGAGCGGCATCATCGCCCTCTTCGCCTTCCTGAGCGTGATCTTCATCTTCGGCTCAGCCGCAGGCTGGTGGTACCTGCCGAACTGGCTCACCGTGCTCCAAGACCCAGACACGCAGGCATTAGTGATCACAATACTCGTGTTCGCGATCATCATCTGGTGGATCACCAAGGATGACAAACGCGACGAGGAGAAGAAAGAGGACGCTTTCGGGAAGTTCTTCGGGAGCATTCTCGACAAGGACAGGGAATCGTGATACTCCATGGCAACGTTCCTTGACGTCACCTTACTTGGCGGAGCGAAGGTAGTGTTTACCTTCCTCCTTGTCTATATTATCGTCTGGGGACTGCTTGTCTGGATTAAGCCCTTCGGCAAGAGCGTGCCAGCGGGCCCGTACGCGATCATCGCGCTGGTCTGCGCCTTTTTTGCGGTGATCAGCGGCACAGTGCGCTATCTGATCGAGTACATGACGCCTTGGTTCCTCTTCCTCGTCCTGTTCATCTTCTTCACACTCTTTGTGATCAGGATGTTCAACGTAAGCGAGGATAACCTCTTTTCTATCATCTCACGGAGCAGCGTGCACATCTTCATCCTGGTGATCATCGCGATCATCATGCTCTTCGGGCTGGCGAGCGCGTTCGGACAACGATCGTTGGAAGCGACGCAAGGCGGCAGCGGCGGTCAGGTCAGTCATTTCCCGCCAGGCTACACGTCTGATCCTTCCATCGGCGAGGGTGGCGACACTGGCAGCGTGCTGCAACCAGTCGGGCCACCTGTCGAGCTTGAGCCGGGAGACGACCTGCCAGGCGCTACAACCGGTCAACCGCAACCAGGACAGCCTGGCGCGACCGCTACCGGCAGCTTCAGCCTGAACGCGATCAACACCTTGCTGCACCCGAAGGTGATGGCAATCATCGCCATCCTGCTCATCGCGACGGTTGCTGTGTGGCTGCTTGGCCGCCCGGACTTTCTCTAGAACATTTATATTCTCACGCTGATTACTAGCAGGTATGAAAGCAATACCGCCGGAACTAGGCGAGAACCGCATCGTCGTCATCGAAGGTATCGCTGGCAGCGGCAAGGACACGATGCAGCGCGCAGTCGAGCACGAATACAAAAAGCGCGGCTTTGAGGTCTACACGTTTGCCGAGGAAGAACTCCTGTATTCGTGGAAGCATGTCTGGCTCCCGATCTTCGATGTGCGTCTGAACCTGATGCACACAATCCTCGACTACTGCGAGGAATTGCTCAAGGAGAACGAGCAACGCGTGATCATCCTCAACCGCTTCCATCTGACTTACACGCGCATGGCGCTCATCCACAATATCGACTACAAAGAACAGGCTGAATATCAACGACTGCTCAGCCGTCTGAAGGACCTGCCCACCATGGTGTTGGTCGCGCATGTGAACGAGGCTGTGGTGGAGAAACGGAGCGCGCACCCTGAGCGTGAGGATCCGCAATGGGAACGCCATCGCAAGAAGCGCCTGGCGATCACTGACTATGATTCTTTTGGCGAGTTATATAAGGACGAGCAGGCCAAGCTGCAAGCACTCGTCAAAGAACAAGGAATTCCGAGCCAGGTCTTTGAGCTCACTTCTTGACAGGCGCTTTCGGCGCGCCCTTCACGCGATCAGTGATCCGCGATAATTCTGCGACGTTCTCTGTGAACACTGGCAGGACTTTTGAGAAGACTTTTTCCATCGCCTTGACTTCAGCGCCCACTTCGAGGATGTTCTTGTCGTACTCCGCTACTTTCCCGAGGATGCCTTCGTGAACCTTGTCGAATTGGCCTTTGAGATCTTCCATGCGCTGGTCCATCTTCTGAATCTGCGCGTCCATGGCTTCTTTCCACTCGACGATCTTGTTCACGCTCTTGACAAGCTCGCTCCATTTCTCATCGATGATCGCCTCGATCAATTCCTCGTTCCCGGCTCCACCAAGATCTGGGCGCGGGGGCGCCGCAGCTTGCGGCGGTGGCGGCATGACGTTCGGGTTGTTCGGCACGCCGACGTCTGTTGTTGTGGGATTCGGCCAGGGTGGCTGTGATTGTTCCATCGGTATCGCCCCCATTTGGTGGGTTGGTTGCATGTTCGCCTGGTTCAAGGCGTCGAATATCTGTGTTGAGGAATAGCCGTCCCGTTGCAGGGTCTGGATGATCTGGTTGTTCGTGAGCCCCTTCCGCTGCATATCCTCGATGCGCGCGATCGGGATTTCACGTTGACTCTCTTTCGCAGCCCCAAAGCCAGGCATGAATCCTCACCTATGATTCACTCCAGAAAACAGTATTTAAATGTTGTTATCTCTTCGCGTCCCTGAGCAGCATCTTCGCCTCGTCGCGCGTCACGAAGTCCAGTGGCTGCCAGAGGTCGATATAGCGCTCGAGCACTTGTATCTCGTGCTTTTTGACGACTGTGCTCAACTCGTCGCTCATCGCGTCGATCTTCTCTTTCACATCCTCGACCTTGCGTGCAAGCTCAGTCAGATGCGCAGTCAGGGCCTTGAGATCAGTCCTGGTCTCCTTCTCGTACTCCAGCAGGGTCTGTTCTGTCAATTGCGTCTTCTTCTGGAGGTTGCCGGCGCGCTCTTCTAAGACCGAAAGCCTGCTTGCGGTCTCGCTCACCTGCTCTTTCAGGCCTGCGAGCATGGGCGGCGGGCTGCCGACCTGGCGCTTCGGCGCAGGCGCTTCTGGCGGCTTGTCCGGGAAGAGAGCAGGTTCCATCGTCATAAACTTTATATACTGTCGTCAGGGAAAGAGAGGTACTGCTTATTAAGGTTTGTGGCAGGGGTGTGCTTATGGCTTTGTGCCGCCTTGGCGCGGCATGGTCTCTGCGTTCCCAGGTTCGCGAAGGCACTCGCGAACCATACGCAGTAAGAGCGCCGCGGCACAAATCTTCGCAGAGGTGAGGGTGTGGCTGAAAAGGAAGAGCATGGCGTCTTCTCATTGAAGGTTGAGCATGAAGGCGGCGAGACCATCTTGCGCTTGGATTGCGAGACCATGCTGCGCGTACCCTCGATCGAGAACGAAACCCTCTACATGGGCAAGGCTGTCGAGCTGCTTGTCGAGAACCCTGATGCCACCAAGATCGTCTTCAGCCAGAAACGCGAATACGAATATGACTACCCCCAAGTCCACCTCCTCAAGGAAGTGGCGATGCTCTATAACCGCCTCCTGCGTCGCAGCGCTGAGTTCAGCCACGCAGCGATTGCCGCGTTCGGAGGCGGTCTTGATGTTAACCGCGCATACAACGAATTGCATGAGGCGATCTTCAACACCCTGAAGAACGACCCGGTGGGCGCGTATCTGCGCTTCCGCCGAGCAGCGAGAAGAGAGCGCATCAACCTGGAGAAAGCGATCACGCCGGCAGAGCAGCAGGCCTTGCAGCAGTACATCAAGCTGATCGAGAGCCTGATCGGAAGCATGGAGAAGACTGAGCTGATCAAGAAGCTCGGGCCGCATCTCGCAGGGCTCAAGGAAGGCGACCGCGCGATTTACCGCCGCGTCTTCGCCGCGATCATCAAGCCGGATTTCATGTTCACCCGGCTCATGGCGAGCTATCCCAAAGGCGCGGAAGAGGTCGCGAACTACCTGGTTGGCGGCACTGACGTCGTCGTTTTTGAGCTGCCTGACGACATCCAGTACCTCTACCATATCACGCCGCCAGAGTTCAAGCTCGACGAAATCAGGTACGAGCTCCTCGACGCAGCCCGCAGGATCCTGAGCGAGCACACGCCCACGCAGCAGGAATTCGTAAATCCCGAGCGGATGCGCGAGGTCTTCCGGAACATCGGCCACGATCTCCTGCTCGAGCTGAGCACGCATCGCAAGCTCAACCTCAGCGACGAGGAGATCAACAACCTGACCGACATCCTTATCCGTTACACGGTCGGCTTCGGCCTGATCGAAGTCCTGCTCGAGGATCCCGAGATCCAGGACATCACGGTCAACAGCCCAGCTGGCAACTTGCCGATCTTCCTTGTGCACGGCCGTTATGGCGAGTGCAAGACCAACATCATCCCGAGCATCAGCGACGTCGAATCATGGGCAAGCAAGCTGCGCATCATGTCCGGGCGCCCGTTGGACGAGGCAGACCCTGTCCTGGACACAGAGATCTCGATCCCAGGCATTGCCAAAGCGAGGATCGGCGTGATCGCACCACCATTGGATCCGACCGGTATCGCCTACGCGTTCCGGCGCCACCGTGATAAGCCATGGACCTTGCCGCTCTTCATGAAGCAGCGCATGATCAACGCCATGGGCGCTGGATTGTTGAGTTTCCTCATCGACGGCAACCGCACCATGCTCATTGCTGGCACGAGAAGCGCAGGCAAGTCTTCCCTCCTCGGTTCCTTGCTCGTCGAGATCATGCGCAAGTATCGCATCATCACGATCGAAGACACGCTCGAGCTGCCGACTGAGGCGCTGCGCAACCTGGGCTATAATATCCAGCCGATGAAGGTTGCTGGCGCGCTGGCAAAAGGCCAGTCTGAAGTGCCGGCAGACGAGGGCATCCGCACGACCTTGCGTCTGGGCGATAGCGCGTTGATCATCGGCGAGGTGCGTTCGAAAGAGGCGCGCGCGTTGTATGAAGCTATGCGTGTCGGCGCGCTCGCCAACGTCGTCGCAGGGACGATCCACGGCGATTCCCCGTATGGCGTGTTCGACCGTGTCGTGAACGACCTGGACGTGCCGCGCACGAGCTTCAAGGCGACTGACATTGTGGTCGTGGCGAATCCGATCAAGAGCGCTGACGGCCTGCACAAATGGCGGCGCGTGACCCGCATCACTGAAATCAGGAAGGAGTGGGAAGACGATCCTTTGCGCGAGCACGGCTTTGTCGACCTGATGAAATACGATGCTGAGAAGGACGAGCTCGTGCCCACTGACGCATTGATCAACGGCGACAGCGATATCTTGAAGAGCATCGCTGGCCAGGTCAAGGACTGGGCTGGCGACTGGGACGCGATCTGGAACAATATCATGCTCCGTGCTGACTGCAAGGACTACCTTGTCAGGCGCGCAGAGGAGGAGAAGGATCCTGACCTGCTCGAGGCTGCGTTTGTCGTGCTGTCCAATGACGAGTTCCATCGCATCAGCGACCGGGTCAAGGACAAGACCGGCGTGCTGGACACGAAACGCATCGGGTTCGAATGGAAGGAATGGCTGGAGCAGCAATTGAAGCGGCGGGCTGCACGGCGCAAGGCGGAAAAAGCGTTGAGCGGGGAGGAGCATGTCGAAGGATGATTACGAGGACATGCGCAAGCGCTATCTTGCCAAGCTCCGCGAAACCTTGCAGGAGGACGAGGCGCCAGAACTCCACAGCCGGCAATATGAGGAGTTCCGTTCTGAATACCTGCCCAAGCCACTCTCGCTCTATGAGAAGCTCTGCGGTGCGAGCGAGAAGATTTTCTCGATAGCCCCGGACGCCAAGAAGAAGGAAGCCTTGCAGAAGGCGATCGATACCTGCCATCTGCAGGTGACGCCTGGCGGCGTGACTGCGTTCTCGCTCCTGGCGCCGATTCTGCTCATCCTGACCGGGCTGTTTTTCTTCCTCGGCCTGCCGATGATTCTGGGCACGACGGGGAGCTTTTTCCTCGCCCTCTACACTGCCATCGTCGGCATGATCCTCGTCTTCCCCTTGCAGAAAATCCCGTTCTTCCTCGCCGCGTCCTGGCGTCTCAAGGCCGGGAACCAGATGGTGCTCTGCATCTTCTACATCGTCACGTACATGCGCCACACCTCGAATCTCGAGCTCGCCATCGACTTCGCTGCCGAGCATCTCAGCGCACCCTTGAGCCTTGACATGAAGAAGATCATCTGGGATCTCGCGACTGAGAAATATGAGAGCCTGAAAGAGAGCCTTGACACCTATCTTGACGGCTGGCGCGATACGAATTCCGAGTTTGTCGAGTCGATGCACCTGATCGAGAGCAGCCTTGTCGAGAGCAGCGAAGAACGTCGCATTGAAGCGCTGGACAAGAGCCTGAGCGTCATGCTCGACGAGACGTATGAGAAGATGCTGCATTACGCGCACAACCTCAAAGGGCCGTTAACGACCTTGCACATGCTGGGCATCATCCTGCCAATCCTCGGCCTGGTCATCCTGCCCTTGCTGGTCAGTTTCATGCCAGAAGCGCGCTGGTACCATATTTTTGCGCTGTACAACGTGACCTTGCCGGTCCTCGTGTACTTTCTCGGCAAGAACATCCTGTCGACGCGGCCGAGCAGCTATGGCGATGCTGACCAGATCACTGATCAGCCGAAAAGCAATATGAAAGTGACGCCCTTCTTCCTCGCGTTCGTCGTGATCGGTGGCTTCTTTCTCCTCGGCATCATCCCCTTATTAACCCATGCTGCGAACGACCATTGGGATCTTGCCCGCGGGGTCGACACCGAGGGGAAGAACTGCGTGTTCGGCTTCTGCGCTGTAGACCCGTGGGATAAAGAACAGACAGCAGGGGCGAGCTATTGGTTCAACGAGTACCGCGAGGTCGTCATGACAGAAGCCGACGGCTCTGAACGCGTCATCGTCGCCGGGCCGTTCGGCATACTCGCCACGCTCTTCAGCCTCTTGATACCTCTTGGCTTGGGCCTTGGCATCGGCTGGTATCACAAACTGAAGACCCGCGGGATTCTGGAGAAGCGGAAGCAGGCGAAGAAGCTCGAGCTCGAGTTTGCCTCAGCATTGTTCCAGTTGGGCAACCGGCTTGCTGACGGCCTGCCCTTGGAGATTGCGTTCTCGAAAGTGTCGGCAGTGTTGCCCGACACCGTATCCGGTGCGTTCTTCCAGCTGGTGAGCACGAACATCACGCGGCAGGGCTTGAGCGTCGAGGACGCGATCTTTCACGAGAAGTTCGGCGCTGTCCGCCAGTACCCGAGCAATATCATCGAGAGCAGCATGAAAGTGCTCGTTGAGAGTGCGAAGAAAGGGCCGTTGATCGCATCCCAAGCGATAATCAACGTCTCGAATTACATCAAGGAGATGCATCGCGTCGATGAGCGCCTGAAGGATCTCATGGCTGACGTAATCAGCAGCATGAAGAGCCAGATCAAGTTCCTCACGCCGACGATCGCAGGCATCGTGATTGGCATCACATCGATGATCACCGCCATCCTGGGCAAGCTTGGCACGAAAGTTGCTGAGCTGGGCGAGCAGACTGGCGAGGCTGGTGGCGGCGTTGCCACTGGTTTGCTCGGCTCGTTTTCCGGCGGCGCAGTCGGCACGTATTGGTTCCAATTGATCGTCGGTTTGTACGTTGTCGAGCTCGTCTTCGTCCTGTCGATCCTCGTGAATGGGATTGAGAACGGTCCTGATAAGGTGGCAGAGCGTGCCTCGCTGGGCATCAACATGGTGAAGAGCACAGTGACCTATATCCTGCTCGCTTTTGTCGTGATTTTGCTGTTCAATTTCGTCGCGGCGAGCATTGTGCAATAGAAAATGGTAGACTTGGCAATCGGCGTCCTCGGACTGGTGCTCATCCTTTCTGCGTTCCTGCTCGAGGAGTTCCACAAACACACACGTTACGAGTCACTGGCCTACAACACGATTAACCTTGTCGGCGCGTTCTTCCTGGGCTGGTATGCCTGGACCCTGAACAGCTGGCCTTTCCTGGTACTGAATGTTGTGTGGATGGCAATCGCTGCGTTCAAGCTAGTAGAAATTAGCGCTGGATCTCGATCTCGCCGGTCTCGGAAATCCTGATCGTGTCGCCGGTGGCGATAGTGCTGGTCGCGTTGTGCGTTCCGATAATGCACGGAATGCCGAATTCTCTCGCGATGACTGCGGCGTGACTGCAGATGCCGCCTTCATCAGTCACGATCGCCGCTGCTTTCTCGATGACAGGCACCATAGCCGGACTGGTCATCGTGGTGACAAGGATTTCTCCCTTCTGGAACGCGTTGGCATCCTCGAGCATCTGCTTGATATCGTTGACCAGCACGACGCGCGCTCTTCCTTCGATCGCTCCCTTGTTTGCCACCATGCCCTTGATCGATTCGGGCTTTTTCTTTTGTTCGCCGAGAAGGGCTTTCCGTTTTATGAGGGCTTCTTCGCCGAAGTAGCGTTCTTGCCGCTTATCGTGCCAGTGGAGCAGAATGCAGGTTGTGCGATCCTTGATCTCCTGTTCTGTGAGGGTTGTGCCGTTCTGGAAGAAGGCTTCGATGTCACTGTGCATGTACGTTCGTATCAGCGTGCGCGTGTCTAGGCCGATGCGTTTCGCTATCTCTTTGAGCAGGTCCAGGCAGAGGAATTCGATGCCGCTCCAGACATGCTTGAGCCGGTAGCGTCCCAGGCCTGCGCGTTGCAGGATGCCTGCAAAATAGGGAAGTTCGTCCTTGCCGATCGCGTCATAGATCTCCTGATGCTTCTTCTTGATGTCAGCAAGATGCTGACTGAAGTCGAGAGGCGCTTGGTCATGTTCTTGTTGCGCACGCATTCGAAGGTATTCAAGCGCTTCCTGGACGTCAAAGGTGTTGAAGAAGAGCGCGGGGTAGCGACGCGCATGCGCCAAGAGCTCGTCGTCTGTCGCTCCTGCGCGTGCGAGCGCCCGGAACTCTCTGCGTTCCTGCATCGTGCTGTCCTCTTCTGCAGGCGTGCTGAGCTGGATGAAGTCCTCTTCGTTGTTGACAAGCTCCTTGATCCGTTGCTCGACAGCGAAGGTGCCGCTGGGTGTGCTCGAGCCGAACAATGCCTGCGATTCGCCCATGAGCCGCTTGTACTCTGCAAAAAGCGCTGCGAGCTCTTTCATGCTGAGGCTCGCAAGATCTCTCGTTCGTATGTCCTCGCCAAAAGCGTAGTATTCTGTGAGCACCTGCTCAATGGCTGCGAAGATTTCTTCTGTTCGCGCCTTGTCAAAATATTGCTGGGAATTCTCACTCCAGGCAGCTACTGATTCTTTTGTCATGTAGTTGCCATAGACGCCTTCTTTGAGGATTGAGAGGCTTTCTGTGATGCCGGTGTTCAGCCATTTATTGATAGGGCCGAGATGGAGGAATTTTGTTTCGGAGATCATCGCTGACTGCGTCTGCCCCCACATGAAGATGAACAATGGGTTTGCAGGGATTTGAACCCTGGACCTCTCCGTCTTCAGCGGAGCGCTCTCCCAGTCTGAGCTACAAACCCAATGTAGATCTTGAGAGACAGTGGTGCTTTTAAATAGTTTATGGGAGCTGGACGTCGGTGATCGTCAAGTCTTGATCGCTCCTCAGGGCTCTGTTCAGCAGTCTCGTCAGCTCGTTGCCATAGCCTTTCGGCGCTTTGACCATGAGCTGGCAGCACGGTCGAGTGAAATACCCGCTTGGATCCATTTCCAGCGCGGTAAGTTCTGCGAGTCCGCGCTCCACTGCTGCAAGCGGCGGGGTCGGATCTGTCATGAAGCGGACGTCGCTATCCATATCCGCAATCGTGCCGACTGGCAAGCCATCAACCTCTTGCGGCAGGACATACAGGCCTTGGACGATCCTGGCAGCGTCTCGTGCGTAGCTAAATCTGACTTCGAGCTGATGCACGTCGTTCTCGTAGCGGAGGGTTATGGCTGTCACCCCTCCCATACCAAGCCCGCGCGGGGATTGCGCAGCATATTCCAAGTCGGATAGTGTTGGGCGATTGAGCTGAAATTTGATGTTCAGCCCCCGTGTCATGCGCATCCACATTTTTGTCAGATAATCCTCTTCGCTTCGATTGGGAAAACCCGAAGCAGGTATGAGCGAGAACGGTGTCGGATGGGAGAAATGCCAGGTGAACAGTGGAGCTGGCTTGGTTCCGAGAGTGGCTTCGAACGGGCATTGATGGGATACTGTCAGCTGTGCTTCTGTAGATGATGTGCTCCTGAGTTGTGTTTCGAGTTCCCCTGTCTTTGGCATGGCAAGGCTCGCTGCAGGACTGGCTGTTGGATCGAGCGGGTAGACTGCCGGCTGAAAGAACTCGAGTCGATCTTCATCGTCGTGATCGAGTTTACGGCTTGCTATCCCAAATCCTTGTATTACTTCTGCATTGTGAGCGCTGACGATCTGGCTCAGGCCTGGATGGAAGAGCAAGGATCGTTGATTGCCCAAAACATGGCTAATGATCGCTTGCTCGAGTTCAACAGTCTCAACGGGGCGCGCTCTCCAGAAGTCAAAGCCTTGTTCGAAGAGCCGGATATCTATCCGTTGATGGATCGCTGTCCCCTCCTTGAGCATGCTTGGCCAGAACTCTCACCAGTATTTATAGTTTTCACTCCAAAGTGGTTTTAAAGCGTGAGATAAATATATAAAGCAGATTCCGGAGAACCGTGCCGGGTGATACTGTGGGTAAAGGTTTAGCAGGGACTGCTCTGGGTTTTGCGATCGCAGGGCTTGTCATTGGATGGATTCCGCTTCTTGGCTGGCTGGTCTGGATTGCAGGGCTGGTTCTGGCAATCGTGGCGATCGTGAAATGCAAGACGCCTGAAGATGGCAAGGGCATGGCGATTGCAGCTGTCGTTATCATGGCAATCTCGATCCTGTTCGTGCCAGTGCTGATGGCTGTCGGCAGCCTGGCGTATTTCGGCGTGTTGAGTCCGAACAAGTTTGTGCCTGATAGCTTCACCATGACTGGCGGACTGAGCGCCAATGAGTACAAGGCAGGGGAGAACAAGCTGATCTTCGGGCTTGTCAACCACATGGGCACCGAGATTACGATCGAGCGGGTCGAGGTTCAGAGCGCCGGCCGTGGTGATGTGACCTGCTCTGTTTCGCAGACCGTAAACCAGGCTGTGGCGAACGGGCAGAGTTACCTCTTCGAGACCGATCAATGTCCTGGGCGTGTCGGCCAGAATTTCAGGGCGGATGTCAGCGTTACCTACACAAAAAAAGGCGAAGCTGTTAGTCATACTGCCACGGGCAATTTGATGACAAAAATAGAGTAGAGCTAGAGCTTGTCAAAACGTTTTTTTCCTTTCAATAATCCGTGCAGCGTTGCTGAGAGTTCATCGCACTTCACCCGCACCTGCTTCTCAGTGTCGCGGTCTCTCAATGTGACAGTGTCGTCTTCCATTGTCTGGCCGTCGACTGTGACGCAATAGGGCGTTCCTTGCATGGCCGCTCTGAGATAGCGGCGGCCGACGCTCCCGCTCTCGTCGTAGTTGCAGGTGAACTCACCTACTAAGTCTTCGAAGAGCTGTCGCGCCTTGGCTGGCATGCCGTCTTTCTTGACGAGCGGAAACACCTGGACTTCGATCGGCGCGAGGAAGGGCGGCAGCGCGAGTGTTGTCTTGCCTTGCTCTGCTTTCTTCGGGTCGAACGTGAGATCGAGGATCGCGAACACCATCCGGTCAGGCCCGAAGGCGATCTCGAGGATGTGCGGCACTTCTTTCTTGTGCGTCTCGTCAGAAACGCCCAGCTCTTTCTTCGCGTGCTTCCCGTGCTGTTTGAGATCATAGTCTGTCCTGTCGTGCACGCCGCACATCTCGCTCCAGCCGAAGCTGTTCAGTTTGACCTCGATGTCCCAGGCGTCGTCTGCATAGAATGCTTTCTCGTCAGGGCCGTGCTGTCGCAGTCTGATCCTGTTGTCGGGGATGCCGATGCTGGTGAACAGCTCTGTGGCGAGCGCGACTGTGTAGGCGAACGCGTCGTTCTTGAAGAATTTCTTCTTCCGCGCTTCCTCGACTGTCATCACTGCCGGCTTTTTCTTGTCCAGCTGTGCTTGAGCCGGCCAGAGGTTGAGCTTGCGTTTCTGGACTTTGGCATAGCCGGGATAGCCTTGCTTCTGGTCCTTGAACAGGAAGAGTTGCGATTCGGCTTGGGTGAATTCCCGCATACGGAGCGTGAACTGTCTCGGGCTGATCTCGTTCCGGTAGGCTTTCCCGATCTGGTAGACAGCAAAGGGCAGTTTCTTCCGGAAATAGTCGAAGTAGCGCACGAACGGCAGGTAGGTTGTTGTGGCTGTTTCCGGCCGGTTGTACGCTTCGAGGCCGAGACCGACCGTGGTTTGCATCATGAGGTTGTGCTCGAGGATTTCTGGCACAAGCGCTTTCTTGCTCGGCGCTTTGATCCCGTGCTTCTGGATGATCTCGAGATAGTCGAACGGGGTTTTCACCTTGGCGAGTTCTGGTGCGGCGTCCTTGCCTTGTGCTGCGAAGAAGTCCTCGATCAGCTTGTCGGCACGGTACGAGTTGCCATCTGTGTCTTTCACCAAGGGGTCAGTGAAGTTGCCCTTATGCCCGCTCGCTTCCCACACCTTGGCTGGCATGATCGTGGGGCATTCGACTTCCCAGATGTCGTGGAGCGCGAAGACCGTGCGCAGCGTGTTTTCCACCTTGTTCTTGAGCAGTTTGCCTAAGGGCCCGTATTCGTAGAAGCCGGAGAGCCCGCCGTAGAGCTCTGGGCTGGGTCCCCAGACAAAGCCGCGCTCCTGGCAGAACGCGATGAGCTTGTGCATGAATTCAGTCATACGAGCCTGAGGCAGGCTGATTTTTATAAAGATTTGTGCTAGCGATTGAATTGCAGCCATTGTTCAGGGTCGAACGATTGCTGTGGAGTTGCGGTGAGTGTCAACCAATGCATCCGGTCGTAGTTCTGTGCTTTGCACTCGAGTTCCCACGTTTCTGCGAGCAGTTTGTACCAAGCAAGCTCGAAGGGTATGATCTGTCGCGCGTATATTCGACTGGACTTTCCGTCTTTGAGCTGGGCTTTCCCATAGACACGCCGTTCTGGATGTCTTTGCTCGACATACAGCGAGATTTCGCGGCCAAAGTGACGTGCAACAGCCATGATGGTGAGAAGATGGGCTATGGCCACCCCATATCCTGGTTCCCATTTGCATGGATCTATGTGTGGCCATCCTGCGTACCGATCACCTGTTGGTATAAGCTGAGAAGGATATGGTTCTGTATTGCCACCAAAACTGAATCCCACACCAAGAACTGGCGGTTGCTGGCTATTCATTGTGCAGCTGAAACAACCGCGTCTCCAGACATACTCAATTCCACTACCCTCAGGGGCGTCGATTCCGGGTGGGAGGACGCCCTTTCGTCCAGCTTTCGACATGGAAGTCGCGATTAGCTGGAAAAATATAAACTTTACTGTGGTAACAGAATTAGTCCTCTTGGGCTTCTTCTTGCGGCTCTTCCTTTTTCTCTTCCTTCTCGTCTTCCTTCTTTTCCTTTTCGAGCTTGATGGAGATGGGTTCGCTGCTTGCCGCTTTCTCGAGCAGCCAGAAGACGATCGGCCAGAAGTTGTACGCGACGAAGACGATCACAAGGAGCCAGGTGATGGTGATGGGATCTGCGAAGACTGTCTGCAAGAGGCTCGCTTCTGCCGGCGCACCAGGCATCTCAGCCAGGGGTGCGAGGGAAGACAGTTTTGACTGGACATTGTTCACCACTCTGGTTGCGGCAAAGTGGGAGATGTACGTGACCCCTGCCATGAGCAGGCTCATCAGGAAGGTGAAGAGCATCTTCGCCCATTCGTGGATGTTGAACGCGCTGAGCGCGAAGTAGAAGAGGAAGCCGGCAGCGCCCATGAGGACTGTCGCGACGACGTAGGCGTCTGTGCCGTGCAGGAAGAAGCTGCTGAAGATGATCAAGGGCGGGATGAACACGCCAGTGAGGAATGCCGCGAGCATGATGAAGAAGATGAGCCAGTTGTGCTGCCACGGCAAAGGCGGCGCGATCCTGTCGAAGCTCTCCCTGATGTTGATCGGCGCATACCCTTTCTTGGTGAGCTGGTCGATCACCTTGGTGAAGAGTTCCTTGAGCTTCTGCTCTTCCATAGCTCTTTTTCAGAATTGGTTCTTATAAAGATTACGCAGTTTTGCGCTCGAGAACACGTACAAGACCATTGTCAGCGTCGACTTCGATGAGATCGCCGTCTTGCAGGGTTCGCGTCGCTACTTTGGTACCGACGATGCAGGGCAGTCCGAACTCGCGGGAGATGATGGCTGCGTGGCTGCTCAGACCGCCTTCGTCAGTGACGATGGCTGCTGCTTTCTTGAACAAGGGTGTGAATTCCATAGTGGTCATGTACGTGACAAGGATCTCTCCGTCTTCGAACGTGTCGAGCTTGCTCGCTTCGTCGATCACCCGCGCCTTTCCTTTTGCACGACCTGCGTTCGCGACAACGCCCTTGAACTCAGTGACCTTGACGGTCTCGTCGAGCATGTCTTCGAGTCCTTCTTGCTGCATTGTCGTTTCGACTGCCGCTGATTCGTACAAGCTGAATTCGCCTTCTTTGCTCACGTGCAACCAGCCTGGAAGACGCTGTGACACGTCCAGTGCTTTCTCAGTCTTGAGCGCGTTCAGTAATTCCTCGACATCGTAAAGAAGAATCTCCTCCTTCGACTGCTTGAGTTGTGCAGCGATGGGTTGGAGCAGTTTGTCCAGGCGTGCGAGGGCGTAGCAGTATTGTCCTTTGCTGAAGTCGCGTTGCGCTACGAACTCGTTGAGTCCTGCCAGGATCGCTTGGGCTGTGTCGCTGAACCCGAGCGTGTCGATGAGGGCTTGCCGTTGCGCGATGGCATCGTGGTATCCCTGCTCGAGCTTTTTCAGTTCAGCGCGTGCGTCACAGTCAAGTTCTGCAGCGAAGAGTGCAAGCCATTCCTTGACTGTCTTCTGCTCGCTGACATACTCGCTGTTCACCCATTCGAAGTCCTTGATGTGCTTAAGTACGATTTTTTTGACATCAGGGTAGTCGTCGAGTTTTTCCTCGGTGAACGATGCTGCGAGCGAAGGCTCGGCTTGTATTGCCGCCAATGCCTGCAGCATGCTCTTGCGTTCGCTGTACGCGATGCTCTCGCCTGTGCTCTGGCTGAGCTGGCCTTTCAGATCGTCGAAACGATCCGGCGCTTTCTCTTTCAGTTCTTGCGCGAGCGCGTATCGTTCATCCCAGCAGGCTTCGATGCCCCACAGCTGCACTGTGATGAGCGGCCCCGCTGTCGCTGCTTTGGTGAACGCGGCAAGCAGGTCATGGAGTTCCTTGGAGCCGGTCTTTTCCAGGTCCGTTGCATCGATGTCATCGCAGACTGCGAACAGGGCGTTGAAGATCTGGTCTTGTTTCTCTTTGAAGGCTTGGGGAAACTCCGGATTGTTCTCGATATCAGCGTGAATGTCAGCGTATTTTCCTTCCAGCTCCTCTTTGTCGTAGTAGATGTAGACGCCTTTGCCTGGCACACCGCGGTATGCCTGGTTGAGGAAGTAGAAGTTCACTTCAGGAAGAAAGCCTTTGCCGTGCAGGCCGCGCACAAAGATGCTCATGTGCAGCAGGCTTGCGTTCCTGCGATGCGCCCAAAACCAGGTCATGCTATCAGCTCGACAGGGATGAGTTCTCCCCTGTCTTCGTCAACGTGGTGGCATTTAATTGTTTTTCCCTGATAGTCGAATTTGGTTTCGAACGCAGGGCCGCCGATGTGGCCATAGAAGGCGATGACATCAGCGTCGTGGACTGCGAGTGCCTCGAACAGTGCTTCGAATTGTTCTTGGTTCTTCCATTCTGGCAGCGTCGTGTCTGGCTGGACGCTTGCCGGGCCAAGATAGTCGTGGCTGAGCACGACGATACGGTCAAGATCGTGATTCAGGGTTGCTGTGCCAGCATCGAGGACGCTGTCGACCAGGGCGTTCCATGGCAGGGTGACTACTGCGCTGCGGGGCTTTTCCGGAACTCTGGTCGTGAGGCCTTGCGGCGTTGGGTAATAGATCCTGCTCTCACGGTCATAGGAGAAAGCGTCAAACAACTGGTTGACTTCCTGCACTCGCTCTGGAGCCAGTTGTTCCAAGATGACGTTCCAGACTTCCTGGGCATTGCCGGCGATTCCGACATAGGCTTTGTTATAGTAAGGCAGTCGTTCTTGCCATTCGCTCAAGTGTTCAGCCATCTCAGTCATGCCGCGCAGCGTGTCCTCAATGGCATCTCTTGCCGTCGCGGTCAGTCCGCGCTCGTCCAGCGAGTTCCGGATGATTGCGTGCATGGTTGGCTCGTCTGGGCGCTGGCCAGCTCTGAGCGGGTGTCCTTGGTGGATGTATGGCGCTTCGACATCGCCGACGTCAAGCAGGCCTTGGTAGCCACGCATCAATTGGCGAAAATGCTGGTGCGAGAGCTCGCGTCGGGCATGGAGGTCGCCTCGGACCGCATACTGGAAGGTCATTGTCATTTTGATACTACTAAGGAGTAGCTATTTATAAAGATTGTGTTGGTATGTATGATAAAAAAAGGGCGCCGTCGTCGCGAGACGACGGCAGGAGGTAAACCAGAATACGACGTTCGTTGCGACAAAGGTGTATTGCAGGTACCCTCCAAGAAGTGTAAGGGGAGAGATCGTATTTAAAGGTATCGCTACTTGGGAACAATAGGCTCGCAAGAGCGGCGAGCGCAAGCGTGATTACGCTCCTGTATCTTCTCAATAGGATGTGTTCCAGGGAGCGAGTCGCTGGTGAGTCGATATGTTAAGTCGGCAGTGTCAAGCATCACGCAACTTGACAAGACCTGCGGAGAGGGAACGTCAGCTCCAAAAAGTGGAGCTACAAGTATCGCGATGCCGACAGGAGCGGATGCAAACTGGCACAGCACCATCTCACTAGGACCAGTCACTCGATAGTCTCCATCGATTCCGTTGAAGGTCCTGTACATTTCGAAGCCCGATCGAATTAAGCTCATGGTTATCCCTAATAATCCTCGAGGAAGATCTCGTCCATCTCGTGCTTGGTGAGCTTGCCTTTCTTGTTCAGCACGCTCTTGAGCGTCTTCTTCTCTTTTTTTCCAGTCACAGGACAGGTTCGTACTTCGTCGTCGAAGGCGCTGTCCTCGTCGTATTCGTCGTACATCAATTCATCCTCTCATACGTCGATACAAGTTTCTCAAGCCAATTGCTGCAGCGCCGAGTGCAAGTCCAATAATGAATCCGGGGAGGGCACCATGAAAGTATGCATCTGCAGGATAGTAGAAGGCCGGGAGTTCACTCGCGATCTTGGCAGTTGTCTCGTTGTAGTTGCCGTGCGTCTCAAGTCCTAGCTCGACTCGTCTGTTTCCGACGTAGCTTTTCGCGAGGCGGTTGCCACAACCTGCTGCTGTGGTGACAACAGTTATCCCGCCAGCAAGTGCCAAGTTGCTGATTGGGCGTCTGGTCTGCGGAGTGGCAGTAATCGGCGTTGCAGCAGCTCTGTCGCTGAGATCAATTCCTCGTTCTGGTCCAAGGTCCATACGAATCATTCCAATCACATCCCCATTATGGATCAATCTTCATTCTCCACGACGTAATCTGTCGCGCTTTTTTCCTCGACAGCTTGCTGTGCTGTCTTGGTTTCCCCAACAACGGTTTCAAGGTCCATCGTCATCAGCTTTAATGCTCATCGTTGGAGCACAGGTTATTTATAAGAATTTCGCTTTTGTAACCACTATGAAATAGTAATATTATTCAATACTATAATTATTTTCTATATAGAAATTATCTGTAAGGTATCATGCCTTTGGGCCCTGCGCGCAGATCATCCAATGCGTCCAGGAGACGATCAAGGAAGACAGTGCCTATCTTCCCCTTCCTATTGACTGTCTGATGAGCGAAACGCTGTGCTGCATACGAGACATGGATGCCTTCAGGCACGACCAATACTCGCCAATAATCCCCCATACCAGGGGCGGTGAAAGGGTTTGTGTCGCCGCCATCATAATCCCATATGAAGCCAAAGAGACGGCCAGTATCGATCTCATCGAGTTGCGTAACGATATCCTGCGGAAATTGCCCTTTCCTGACATAGAACGGCTCCACCCATCGTAGCTGAAAGCCTCTGCAGCTGAAACCTCGCACCCGGACATTCCGGCTGATGGTCGTTGCATAGGGCATGCGAGTATACCAGTAGACCAAGGGCGAGGTTGTATCTCGTGGCAGAAAGGGGACGTGTTCTTCGCACATTGTCATCACCGTGAAGCTCTATAGGTACCAATATGTGAGTATATAACCGTGTCGACCGATCTGAGCGCATTTGTCGACGGAAGTTATTAATTTACCATATAGAAAAATATTCAGATGCACCCCAAACCTTTTAATTGAGTGCACGAATAGCTCGTACGCATGGCACTGACGCTCTACAACACACTCAGCAGGGAAAAAGAGGCGTTCACGCCCTTGAAAGCCGGCAAAGTCGGCATGTACACGTGCGGCCCGACTGTCTATAACTACGCGCATATTGGCAATCTGCGCAGCTATGTCTTTGCTGACGTCCTCAGACGAGTGCTCACCTACAACGGCCTCGAAGTCACGCAGGTGATGAATATCACTGACGTCGGCCATCTCACGAGCGACGCTGACGAAGGCGAGGACAAGATGGAAAAAGGCGCGGCAAGAGAAGGCAAGACTGTCTGGGAGATCGCCACGTTCTACACCGAAGCGTTCAACAGCGATATCCACAAGCTCAATATCATGGAGCCAAGCACCTGGTGCAAAGCTACTGATCACATCCAGGAGCAGATCGACCAGGTCAAGGCCTTAGAAGCAAAAGGCGTCACCTACACGACAGAAGACGGTGTGTATTTCGACACGAGCAAGCTCGACGATTACGGCACGCTCGCACGATTGAAGATCGACGACCTGCAGGAAGGCGCGCGCGTGGACATCGGCGAGAAGAAGAACAAGACTGACTTCGCCTTGTGGAAGTTCAGCCCGAAAGATGAGAAGCGCGCGATGGAATGGGACTCGCCATGGGGAACTGGCTTCCCTGGCTGGCACATCGAATGCAGCGCGATGAGTTCAAAATATCTCGGCGAGCAGTTCGACATCCACACCGGCGGCATCGATCACATTCCAGTGCATCATTGCAACGAGATCGCGCAGGCAGAAACCGCTTTCGGCAAGAAGCCCTGGGTGAAGTACTGGCTACACGGCGAATTCCTGGTTATGGATAAAGAGAAGATGGCGAAGTCCGGGGAAAACTTCCTCACCCTCGCTGTCCTGGAAGAGAAAGGGTACCATCCGCTGGATTATCGCTACTTATGCCTCACTGCGCATTACCGCCAGCAATTGTCGTTCAGCTGGGAATCGATGGACACTGCAAAGCACAGCAGAGAACGTTTGATGAACATCGTGAGCGATCTCCGCGACGAAGAAGAGGGCAGCAAGGGCGACACGAAGAAGTACGAACAGGAATTCCTCGACGCTGTCGACGACGACCTGAACGTGCCGCAAGCTTTGGCAGTTCTTTGGAATGCTTTGCGCGATAAGGAACTCGGGAAAAAAGAAAAGCTCGCACTCACTGAGAAATTTGATTCAGTCCTGGGACTGGGACTTCTTGAGCAAGAAAAACTCGACATTCCGCAAGACGTCATCGACCTTGCTGAGAAACGAGAGCAAGCACGCAAAGCCAAAGACTTCGCATTGTCTGACAAGCTGCGCGACGAGATCAAAGCCAAGGGCTATCAGGTCGACGACCAGAAGGACGGCTATAAGATCAAGAAGCTTTAACCGTTATTCGGATTTCTGTGCTTGACCCTTGTGGGCTGATTGATTTTATAGTCTAGGCTCTTTGGTGAGACCTGAGCGTGCACTGCTTGCAAACCACCAATATCGAGTGTCGAGCTTGGACCAGTAAACACTTCAGGCTCCGGTTCTTCGTATTCATCTCTCATTACAAACGCCAGACCTGTCTGGTCAGCACGATGAAGTCTACCATCACAGACCACGTAGGCTGGGAGGACATAATCATCCGGTAAATCTGGCGCATCGATGTCTATTTCCACCACTGTCGGAATCGAACATCTGACACGAACCGTTTTTGAGAGCACGAATTCAACACCTTGCATTTCGCGATCACCAGGCAAGAAGCGTCCACCCATCAGTTGCCAGAGCTGCAGTGCAGAGCCACCCTGATCAAAGATGCCCTGAACTGCTTGCTCTGCTACAGACCGGCCATACACCACTGGATTTGCCTCTTCAAGTGCCAGCACTGCCCTAGCGCCATAGAAGAGTTCAACAGCCCTCTGCGGATTAATATCTTGGAGATAACCCGCAACAAGAGGAGAGTCAGGCCCGACTTGTCGAGTCAGCTGCGTAAAGGCTGTGAAGAGTTCCTTGTCGATCGTCGCCCCCATACCTGTCGGGAATCAAAATGAAAATATAAACATACTCATTTCCAGGTAGAATATCGTTAGAGAAAATTACTCTTCGATCTCGATGCTGAACTCGCCGCGCTTATGCTCGAGCGTCTTCGCACCCGTGACCGCGAGAATGTCAGGCTCGACCAGCGCGAGGTTCAGCTTGGTCGTGAGCTTCAATTTCGACAAGGGCGCTTTCATCGAGAGCTGCTTCTCGCTCTTGAACTTGCGAACAGCGGCGACGATCTTCACGACCTCGTCGCCGACCATCTCCGCTTCCTTGTCGAACAATTCCTCGCGCCATTCCGGCCACGAGCTCGTATGAATACTGCGTTTCCCTTCCACGCTTCGATAGAACAATTGGTACAGCTCTTCGGTGATGTGCGGCATGATGGGCGCGAACAGCTTCAGGATGCCAAGCGAGACCGAATACAAGGTGTGCTTCGCTGACAATGTATCCTCGCCGTATTTTTCTGGCGTGTACAAGCGGTCCTTCACCAGCTCGAGATAATAGTCGCAGAACACTTGCCAGAAGAACTTCTCAGCCTCGAGCTTGGTCTTGGAATACTCGTACTTGTCGAAGTTCTCTGTGCATTCTTTCACGATCCTGTTGAACTTGCTGAGCAGCCAGCGGTCCAGAAACGCGAGTTCGCCGTCAAAGCCTTCATAATCCTCGAGGTGCATGATGCAGAACTTGATCGCGTTCCATAGTTTCGTGACTGTCTTCTGCCCTGTCTGGATGTCTTTCTCCATGTAGGGCAGGTCGTCGCCGAGCTTCACGCCTGCGGCCCAGAACCTGAGCGCGTCTGCAGAGTATTTTTCGATCACACCTTGGGGTTCGACGACATTGCCTCGTGATTTGGACATCTTATTGCCTTTCGGATCCAGCACGTGTCCGCTGATGACAATGTCGTTCCACGGCACTTCGTTGTGGTGATAGAGCCCTTTCGTGATCGTGTAAAATGCCCAGGTCCTGATGATGTCGTGGGCTTGCGGTCGCATGCTCATCGGGTACATCCGCTTCATCTCGTCCTTCGTGTCACCCACCCAGTCGAGCGCGATCTGCGGGCTCACGCTGGAGATCATCCAGGTGTCGAACACGTCCTCTTCAGGAACAAGGTCCTGGCCATTGCCTTTCGGCCGGTCCTTGAACGGATCCACTGGCAATTGGTCTTCGTCAGCCACGACTATCTCGCCGTCTTTCGTGTACCAGACCGGGAAGGGCACGCCATAATAGCGTTGTCGTGAGATGCACCATTCCCAATTCAGGTTCTCGACCCAGTGGAGATAGCGCACTTTCATGTGCTCAGGATACCATTTGATCTTGTCAGCGGCTTCCAGCAATTCTTCCTTCTTGTCGAGGAGAGTGACGAACCATTGCGGTGTTTTCAGGAACTCAATAGGTGTGCTGCATCGTTCGTGGACATTGACTGCGTGGGTGATGTCTTCCTGCGAACGAAGGAGCTTCTTCTCTTGCAGGTCCTGGACGATCTGTTCGCGCGCTTCCTTGATCTTCATGCCTTCATAGCCTGGCGCATGTTCGTTCATCTTCCCGTCTTTGGTGAACACGACCTTCAGTGGCAGGTTGTGCTTGTGCCATTTCTCGATGTCTTCCTTGTCGCCAAAGGTGCACACCATCATCAAGCCTGTGCCTTTCTCAGGATCCGCATCCTCGTCAGGGATGATCGGCACCTCGTGATCGAACAACGGGACCTTGGCGTGCTTTCCTTTGAGCTCTTGGTAGCGTTTGTCTGTCGGGTGATAGCACAGGGCGACGCATGCTGGCAATAATTCAGGCCTGGTCGTCGCGATGATCAATTCCTTGCTGCCAGACAGGAACACGATGTCATGGAACTGGCTCTGCTTGTCCACGTTCTCGAACTCTGCCTGCGCGATCGCGGTCTGGCACGTGGGGCACCACGCCACCGGCGTCTCTTTTCGGTGCAGCAAGCCTTTCTTGTACAGGTCAAGGAAGCTCTTCTGCCCGGTCTTCTGACAGTGCGGATCGATCGTGCTATAACTGATGCTGAAATCGCAGCTCATGCCCAGGCGAATCCAGTCGCCAGTGAACGCCGGCTTCGTCTCGTTGACAAAGTCCAGGCAGATCTTCCGGAACTCATCCCTGCTGTAATCGTGCGCGCGCACTTTGCGCTCCTTCTCTACCAGGCGCTCTGTCGGCAGGCCGTTGTCGTCTGTGCCGAAGGGGTAGAACACGTTCTTGCCCAGCATGCGTTGGTAGCGCACGACATAGTCTTCTTGGGCGTAGCTGAACGCGTGGCCGAGGTGCATCTTTCCCGAGACAGTCGGCGGCGGGGTGTCCACGCTGTAGACATCCTTCTCACTGTCCTGTTCGTCGAACTTGTAGATGCCTTCGTCCTGCCAATAGGCCTGCCATTTGGGCTCAGCCTCTTTCGCATCGTAATGCTTCGGCAGCTCGACTTTCTCTTTCGGAACCATCGATCCTGCGAAGATAGAGGGGTGTTTAAAAAGATTTAGGGCGCTATCTTTAAAAGCCCTTCTCGTTCTCCTAGCGCCATGTACAGAACGCACACCTGTGGTGAGTTGCGGAAAGAGCATGCTGGCACAGACGTCGAGCTTGCTGGCTGGGCGCAGAACGTCCGGGTGCAGGGTAAGGTCGGCTTTGTCCTGTTACGAGATCGCTACGGTATCACCCAGTGTTTCATCCCTCCTGACCTCGTCCAAAAAGTCAAACTCCAAGACATAAAAAAGGAATCTGTTCTTCAGATCAAAGGCAAAGTCAACGAGCGTCCTGATAACCAGAAACGGGAAGAAATGAGCACTGGCGACATCGAAGTCAAAGCCGAAGACCTTGTCGTACTCGCTGCCTGCGATCCCTTGCCGCTTGAGCTTGACGAGAGCGTGGAAAGCACTGAAGAAACAAGATTGAAGTATCGCTATCTCAACCTGCGCATGCCCAAAATGGCAGCGAACATCGCGTTGCGTCATCAAGCCATCCAGTTCATCCGTGATTTCCTGAACGAGAAAGGCTTCCTGGAGATCACCACACCTGTCCTGACCAAATCAACGCCTGAAGGCGCACGCGACTATCTTGTGCCGAGCAGGATCCACAAGGGACAGTTCTACGCCTTGCCCCAAAGTCCGCAGCAGTACAAGCAATTGCTCATGGTGGCGGGCATGGATAAGTATTTCCAGATCGCGCCCTGCTTCCGCGACGAGGACGCGCGTGCTGACCGTTGCCCTGGCGAGTTCTACCAACTGGACCTCGAGATGAGCTATGTACACCAGGAAGACATCCTGCAATTGACTGAAGAATTGATGATCAAATTGATTGAGACTGTCTTCCCTGACAAGAAGATCAGCCAGGTTCCGTTCCCGAGGATCACGTACGACGAGGCGATGAAGAAGTATGGCAGGGACAATCCAGACATCCGCAAGAACAAAGAGGATCCGAACGAGCTCGCGTTCTGCTGGATCGTCGAGTTCCCCTTGTTCACGCCGCAGACCGAGGAGGATTTCTTCCACGGCGCTGGCAAGGACTGGGCACCAAGCCATCACATGTTTACGCAGCCGCACGAGGAAGACATTCCTTTGCTGGATTCTGAGCCAGGAAAGGCGCGTGCATACCAGCACGATCTCGTCCTGAATGGCTTTGAAGTCGGTGGCGGCTCGATCAGAATCCACGAGGCAGAGGTGCAGGAGAAAGTCTTTGACCTCATCGGCTTCTCCAAGGAGCAGAAAGCGCAGTTCGCGCACTTGCTTGAAGCGTTCCGGTATGGCGTGCCCCCGCATGGCGGGATCGCGCCAGGACTTGACCGATTGCTCATGGTCATCATGGGCGCTGACTCGATCAGGGACGTGATCGCTTTCCCGAAGGACAAGTCAGCGAAGGATCCGGTGATGAACGCGCCTTCGTCTGTGAGCAAGGAGCAGCTTGACGAGCTCGGGCTCAAGTAGCGGGTTTCGGCTCATTTCGTTCTTGTTTTGGTCGCTATTTGGTCACAAAGCTTATATACTCATTTGTGGGTTGTACGCGCATGAAACATCGGATGAGTCACGGCATCAGCATCCTACTTATCGTGCTCGTCCTTATCGTATAGCGCGACGCTTCTTTCTGGCGCCGCAGGAACAAAAACAGTAGAGAGACGAATATCGCGAGGAGAAGACAATGACAGGACACAATGGAAACCACATGCCATTTGCATATGCAGGCCCTCTGAGTATTTGGGGCGTGCGGACAAACGGAAGTGTTGAAGCTCGATACGCAGGCAAGCGTGCTGAAGAGGCATGCGAAGGACTGTATCGTCAAGCAGAGGAACCAAGCAGTGAAGACATGCCACAGGTTGATCCAGTCGTGGCTGATCGCGCGCTTCGTGCCCGAGGCGCAAACACACAGCCGCCGCAAGCACGTGCCAATCCACCACCAACCTACCTTGGAGAGGATATCCCTCGCATGGGCTAACTTGGTCACAAACCTTTTCATATGACGGATTTCGGTCAGCACCCTTAAATAGGGTTCCCAAAGGTCCAACGACAGAGCACGAACCTTCTTCGTGCTCATACCAATGCACAAGGGAGATGATGGAAGCAGCAGTAAGCTTGGAAACACGGGCAGTGACCTTTGTCAAGGCTCTCGAAGAGTTCACTGCAATTCTTGAAGGAAATCTCACCGAACGTGTTGACGACGATCGTTTTGTCAACTTGGAGCTCGCATGGGAACAGGCCCAGCTGCTGACTCCGGAAACGTTTGACGGAAAGGGCCAACCGTTCGCTGTTCCTTTATTCAGACAATACGCCCAGGGTGCAAGTCCTGAAGTGCAGCACATCTACCGCGTCTTCGGGACAGCCACTTGTCTCGGTGTCCTGCCAATGAGCGCACTGCAGACAAGATTTCCCGCAATCTATGATAAAGCACGGATTCTCGCGTCTCATGTCGAGGCGCGTCTGTATGCCCTGCAAGGAGATACCCGGACAGCTTATGGCAGTCGGGCACGAGTTGCTGTGAAAGACATTGACCGCCGAGCACGCACCGCAGTTCCGACAGAAGAACGCAGCAGGTTCGGAGATCTCTGTTTGAGAAAAGCGTATGTCCTCGAGAGCATAAGTGACACATTCTAGAGCAGCGGGCATGCAGAATGAATCGGCAGAAGCCTGGCTGAGCGAAACACATAAATAACAGTATGATGAAATGTGAGCTTAGTGTTTCCGCGTACAAGCCTGGGGAATACGCATCGTGACCGACAGCTCTTTCTGGTGTACAAGCAAAGTTATAAGGAGCATTAGGTGTCGAGGCGGCCATGGAAGACCTCGCTGTGCATAATCGGATTGTTGTCCTGCTCGACGGGCACGAATACACTGTTCTCGAGCACGAGCATGTGCATACCAGCGAGGATGCTGCGAAAGTTCGGGGAACAAAGCTCGAGGAAGCGGCAAAAGCCTTGGTGCTCAAGGACAGGACAAAGGATATACTTTTCATGTGCGTGGTGTCAGGTCATAAGCGCCTGGATCTCAAAAAAATAAAAAAAATGAGGAATTCCAAGAATATCTCCCTCGCCGATCCAGACGAAGTCTTTGAGAAGACAGCGTGCAAAGTCGGAACAGTACCACCATTCCCAGTTCTTTTTGGTCTTGAAGGGTTTGTAGATCAAGGCGTTCTTGACAACGACCATGTCGTCTTCTCAGCAGCGAGCCATTTCAAGAGCATCAGGATGAAAAGCGAAGCATGGAAGGATGTTGCGGGTGTTGGATCAGCTGATATCTCTTCTCGATAATAGAAAGGATTAAATATTAGTTGGGTAACCAATAGTGTATGCAAACGCGAATCACGACGGAACAGGTCACCAGTTGGATTAGCGTGAGCTATTTCTCCAAGTACAGTAATTGAGTACTTGTCTCATCGTCTTAAGCCATTGCTCGGCAGCATGCTAAACATGCCCGCAAGCGAGGGTGGTGAATAACGATTTCTCGAACTGAACAACGATAGTGCACGATAACGTGCGAACAAGATATGAAATAGTCGGAGGTAGATGAAAATGCAACAAGACGGACGCCCGTTCAGGGCAACGATATTCCAGCAAAGCCTGGGCCAGGCATTGCTGGGACGACGGCAATTCCGTCCTGAACCTGGAACGCTCCTGGCTGGGAGACGCCAAGTCGAGATATATGTCCCATACCTAACTGAAGAACCACAGTCGATGGATTTGGTTATCATGGGGTGTCAGCCAGGCGACCAGGTGACAGCGAGAGTACTGGCTGAAATCGGCATCATGACCGCTCGGACAGGCAGGTGTTACGGAGACATCTGTCGGTGCACAGATGTGAGCTTGGAATTGGCAGGGTATTCCTTGGATATCCCGCCACGTCCAGAGGCTGCGGAACGTCTGCTCACAAGCGAGTCTTTTGTCGAGGCAGTCATACGCAGGGACGCTTTTGCCACAGTCTCAGCGCTGGAGCAGCTCAGCCGTGACTTGCCAGAGCCAGTTGTGGCGACGCCATACTTGCGCGGGTTCCTCCCTGAGCAGACCCATTAAAACATCTTTCTTTTTTGGAAAAACAAATAAAGGCAACAACAAAACGGTGATACCATGACAAAATTCCTGACGATACAAGAGGCCATGGCCAAGGGCAAGGGCAGTGTGAGTGTCCGCGGCTGGGTCTACAGAGAACGCGGCAGTGCGAAGGTCAAGTTCGTCGTGCTTCGTGATGGCACTGACATCCTGCAGTGCGTGATCAAGCCGGACGTTGTCGGTGCTGACGCGTTCGAGATAGCTGACAAGCTCCAGGTCGAGGCGAGCATCGAACTGCACGGCACGATCAAGAAGGATGAACGAGCGCCAACCGGCTTTGAATTGCAGGTCGAGAAGTTCGCAGTGATCGGTCCCTCAGACAAGTTTCCGATCACCAAGGACCAAAGCCCGGAATTCCTCTTGGACAAGCGGCATCTCGCCTTGCGGTCGAGAAAATTGCAGGCTGTACTGAAAGTCAAGGCGAAAGTGATGCAGGCCTGGCGCGAGTTCTATGACAAGCAGGGCTTTCTCGAATACACGCCGCCGATCTTCCAGCCCAGCCAGTGCGAAGGCGGCTCGACATTGTTCGAGGTCAAGTATTACAAGACAAAAACCTACTTGACCCAGAGCTGGCAATTGTATGGCGAAGCAGGCACCTTCAGCTACGAGAAACTCTATTGCCTCTCTCCATGCTTCCGCGCAGAGACGAGCAAGACCAGCAGGCATCTCTCAGAGTTCTGGATGGCTGAGATGGAGCAAGCTTGGTTGGAACTTCCTGGCATGCTGGACAGCATCGAAGGCGTGCTGAAACACATGGTGAAGCGTGTGCTCGAGGATTGCCAAGACGCGTTGCAAGTCTTAGGAAGAGACGTGAAGAAGATCGAGCCTTCCTTGAAGAAGCCTTTTGTTCGCATGAAGTACAAGGACTGCCTCAAACTGCTCGAGAAGGACGGCATCACGGTCAAGTGGGGGAAGGATCTCCGCACTGTCGAGGAGGATAAGATCATGGAGCATTTCGACGTGCCAGTGATCGTGACGCATTATCCCAAAGAAGCCATGGCATTCTACAAGCCACCGATCGAGGAAGGCGGCAAGGAAGTCTGCCTGTGCGTCGACGTGCTCGCGCCTGAAGGCTATGGCGAGATCGTCGGTGGCAGCCAGCGAAGTCTTGACATCGAACGCATGACCAAAGAACTGAAAGCCATGGGTGAGGATCCGAAAGCGTATGACTGGTACTTCGACCTGCGACGCTACGGCAGCGTGCCGCATAGTGGCTACGGTCTTGGTGTCGAGCGCGTTGTCGCCTGGCTCTGCGGGCTCGAGAATATCAAGGATGCGATCCCGTTCCCGCGTACCATGCTCCGATGGACGCCGTAGAAGGACAAAACTACCTTCTTTCTCTTTTTTGTCATTCTTTTTTTCTTTTCAAGCTTTTTGGCGATAATAAGTGCCTACTCAGTGAAAAGTGACCGGCGAGAGTATAAAAGCGTGTTCTGCCACACCATCCTGTGAAAGCAGTCAGAAACGGAGGTATAGACATGAAAAACGTATTGAAAATCTGCAGCATGCTGTGCTGTGTTCTCTTCCTCATGGGAAGCGTTGCAGCGAGTCCGAAGCTTACAAGCGTAAGCCAGAAATCAGACAGCGAGTACCAATTCTCCGGTCTTGGCTTGCGCCAGGCAACAGGAGATGTCAAGGATACGATCAACCGGCGACAGCTCAGCGGTCTCCAAGGCGGCGAGCTGACGACAAGCCAGGGCGACACGCACTATTGGCAGGAACTCAGTTTTGAGGATCCGACAAATCCAATCCAGCCCTGGGCTGTGAACTATGTCAAAAATGACAACGACGAAGTCGGCGACTTCCTTGTTATTGACAACAAGGAACCGTTTTACCAGTGGCGCCAAACCTTCAACGAAGGGCTGAGTGGCGTGGTCGATCAGTACGGGCATATCACCGACTTCGAAGGCCTGCAGATGAAAGCTCTTGGAGAAGTCTGGACTATCACTGAAGCGACAAGCGACGGTTCAGGTCTCAGCTTGACGTTTCAGACTTCGAGTGGACGCACCATTCTCTTGCAGGATCCTACACTCGCTGACAACTGGGATGGCCAAGTTGAAGTCGACCATTCTCGGATCGAAGATGCCAGTCTGGCTCTTGTCGGCAGCGTCACGGCAGCCAGGCAGGGTCGAGCAAGCAGCGTTGTCACCTTGGAAAACATTCTCTACCGCCTCACTGTTGATCCAAGCCAAGGAAGCCGTGCATACATCCCAGAATGGCATGGTGTCAAGGAAGTGCTTGATGAACCAGAAGGTCTTTTGAGTGATTCCTGGGACATTCGTTATCAGGATCTCGATATAAATCCCCGTCCGCCAGTGTTCTCACTGCTGCCGATGGCTGACGATCAGCTCATGGTTCGATTCAAGAATGCGGAAAGGGACGAGTACCTTTTTCCCTTTGTCAGCAACAAGAATGGCGTGTTCAAGTGGGGAAGCGAGCATGATCCCTTTGTCTTTGAAGAGGCACGAGAACTCACCCCTGCCATGACCGGAGAGTTGGTGTATCGCACTCGCTTCGTGGCTCGGGATGGCGACTTCGAGACGACAATGATCTATTGGTTTCACGATCCAACAGATCGCGTGCTCACCATGGAGGACGAAGCAACAAGTGTCTGGTATTCAGTGACCTACACAGGCATTCCAGGTCAAGGCGCGTATGCAACACTCAATAACCAAGGGCACGAATTCGAGATCGAAGTGCTGGAAAACAATAAAATCAGGGTGGATAAGAGCCGGACCTACGGCACTGTGCCTCTTGATGGGTATTTCCTCGTATCGCAGGACGACGACAGTGCGGTGTTGAGATATGAAAATGTTGATCTTGCCGAACAGACAGTCGAGCTGGAGCTGCAGTTTGCTGATCAGCCAAGAACGCTTGTCGCGAGTTATACAGGCACCCCAGGCCAGGACGCGTATGGAGATTTCGTCGTTGATTTTCAGCATTTCCGCTTCTGGGTCAACCAGGATCTCACCCTTACAGTGGATCTGGACGGCGATAGAGCGGTTTCCTCAAAGGAAACGCGCGTTCTTACAGACAAGAACGGCTACTTCGACCTGGCGATGAACGAAGAAGTCCCTGACGATTTTGTCTACATGCAATTCAGGATGGCTGCAAGCGATGACTTCAACGGGGAGAAGTACCTCTGGCAGGTCTGGCCAACGCTCGACAACGAAATAAGGATCGAAGCTGGTGATGAATATGAAGGTATGTACGCTAAAAGCGACGAGTGGAACATGTTCGCAATGATCGAAGATGAGAACGATCAGAAATATGCCATGACTGATTATGGCGTGCGCATCTCATACAACGATCCAAGCACCGCATTGGGCGAACTCCACTTCGACATCCCTGAAGCGATGAACGAGCCAAGAGTTATCGTTGAGATGGCAGCTCAGTAAGTGCCTAAACCCTTTTCTGTTGTATTTTCAATAATTACGAATAATTGACGGGATTCTCGGTGATTTGCACAGGACATTCACGCGACAGGCTTATCAATAACCATCGAAAACAAGAAAATGCCGTCCGTACCGGCGGACGGCGCTCCCAGCCCAATGACCGAAACGAGTAGAGCTGAGAGGTTGCCTGGGAGGGCCCTCAGTGATGAGACTCTGTTATTGGTAGGGTTGGGAGCACTCCCAGTATTTATTTCTTCCTGAAATTTCCCAAGATATGGCACTTGATGTTGCGCATGTCGAGAAGTTCAAAGCCAGCGTCTTCAACTTCTTTTTTGAGAATCTCTTTGTTGAAGTCGTAATGGATGACACCTTTTTCCCAGCCAGCGATAGGCAAGAATGTTCGTTCGCCGATTGGCTTCAGGATGCTGCCGAACTCGTCATAGCACAGCCCGTCGACATAATTGTATCCATACGTCGTCCAGTCTGACACTTTAACACTGAAAACGCCTCCTGGCTTCAGGATGCGATGGAGTTCTTTGAGTAATTTTCTGATCTCTTCGATCGTGTTGTGGTTGATGACTTGGTAGGCAATGATCGCATCGAATTCCTCATCTTCAAAAGGGAGCGGTTGATAAATGTCGCCAAGGACAAACTTTGCTTTTTTCGACACGCGTTTCTTCGCGTTGGCAATGCCGACTTCCGAATAGTCCATGCCTGTGACATCAAATCCTTTGTCGACAAGGAATGCGAGGGTGAGGCCATCTCCACAGCCAAGATCAAGCACTTTGTTCGCGTCCTTGAGGAGCTGGAGCTCGCGCTCATCAATCAGGGTTCGCAGGCCTGATTCCATATTCTCCTGCTCTTTCCAGCGTTTGTCGTATTCTTTCATTTCTCCAAAATGTCCCTCGCTGCTTTCACAACTCTGTTTTCGTATTCGTATTTCTTCTCTCCTTCGTGCTGTTCCTCGCCAAGGATGGCGAGCAATTGTTTCGTGAGCGTGACTTCGCCGTCGACGTCGAGCTTGTTGATCGGCACCTGGCCAGCGTGTTCCTTGATGACGCGGGCTTCTACGTCGTCGACAGAGGCGTGGCTTGCTTGAAATTCTTCGAACTCCTTTGAGGTCAGCTTCGCAGTGTTCTTCATGACAAAGTACGCGCCCTTGTCATAGCAGTGCGTGATGAATTCCTTGAACTTGATGTCAGATACTCTTCCTTCAGATAATTCTCCTTCTCCTCTTACTAATACTATTTTGTCTTTGACTTCTTCTTTTTCCAGTTCCTGTAATTGTTCATTAACTTTTTCAACATCCTTTTTGTCGGCGTCAATTTTGAAAACGACTCTCTCTTTGACGAGAACCGGAACTCGTTCGATGTTCCAGTTGTCGTCCACAAGCACGTAGCTGCCTCGCTCCAGGTCTTCCAGTTCTGAGAAGCTCGCTGGGAACAAGGGCCCGGGATAGACAACGTGGGTGTACCCTGGCAGGCTCGTCTTCTCCACGATGTGGACATGACCGCCGGCATAGTAATCAAAGCCTTTCGGCATCATCGAAACAGGGCTGGAGTCCATGTGTTCCAGGGCTTTGGGTTTGAGTTCTGTGATGCTCGCATGGAAGAGGAATATCTTTTTCCCATCCTCGTTTTCCAGGGATTCCCTGTCAAGGTCTTCATAATAATGTTTGTCCAAAGAACCTGCTCTGCCGAGAATGCCGGTCAATTTGATGTTTGTTTTTGGATCCTGGGTAAAATTGAGTTTGAGTTCCTGTTTTCCTCCCTTCTCCACTACACTGCCTTTCATCACATTCACGAGCAGGCCGGCTTCTTCGAGCACGTCAAGCATTGTCTTGCCGCTGGGACTGTAATCATGGCTGCCAGCGATGGCATACACGCGCACGTCGCGCGCTTTCAGCTTCTTCAGCTGGGTCACTGCCCGTTTGACTTGGTCCAAAGGCGGAACGCTCGTGTTGAAGAGATCGCCGGCAATGAGAACAAAGTCGACGTTCTTGGCAAGGATCTGCTCCACCGCCTGCTCAAAGGCAGTGATCGCCAATTCCTTCATCTTCGGGTCGCGCCACGCGCCGATATGCACGTCAGCAAGGTGTGCGAACATGGGAGAAGGGGATTCGAGCAGGCTTTTTATGCGTTTATGCGACTTGGAGATCAGGAGTCGCGAGGAATTTGCGGAGTGTCCGCACCTCAGCCTGATTCCGGACAGTGAGCGGTCCTGCACTGCAGAGAATGGTATCTGTCGGTCGGAGCATGCGTTCAAGGCCTTCCAGCACACTCAATAGTTCCTTTGGTGTGAGTGCCTGATCAAGCTCGTAATCCGGTCCTGGCGTGTTGAAATGACAGATCCCGAGCTCAGTAACCGCCTCAAAATCGCTCGTCGGGCAGATCAGGAACCTTCGTGACGTCGTTCGATCGTCACTACTGTATGGCACCGCGTATAAAACATACTCCCCCATTCCAGTCGAGAACCTGCTGACGTTTAAAAACCTACTGCTTCTCTGTCACTGTCAAGTGGCTATGTTAGTGCGTCTCTTGGTATTGTCTGACCCTCCGGTTTGTCCGTCGGGCCTGGAGCCGCAGAAAGTCCAGGAGATACTCAAAATTCCGTTCTTCAGCCTTGGCATCACTGCTCAGAATGGCGTATTCCTTTCGCAAGCTCGCTGCCACTTCTTTGATACGGCGTAACGCGTTCTTCCGGTCTTCAGCGATTCGCTTGACCAGCAATTGCTCTCGTTGTGCCACTTCGAGGATCTGCATCACTCGCTGCGAACTGCTCAGGCCCTTCCGCACCGCATCAGCCGCCGCTTCCTCAGCTTGCACTTCATCCGATAGTCTCTTCAATTCCTTGAGAGCAGGCTGAAGATTCTGGTAGAGCTCTTTCTTGATAATCTCTAGGACTTTCAGGATGCCGGTAACTGTCGCGTCCAGAGAGTCGACGACCTTGTCGATATCATCCCCGAGACTTCGGGCCTTGTATCCTTGCCGCTTGATCATGACATGGATCCGCTGAATGAATTGATGAATAGTCTCTTGTACGTTTTGTCCAGTATAGGAATCGAGGTATCCGTGGAAGAGGACAACATGCTCCCACTCCAATTTCATGTGTTTCAGCAAATCCAGCCGTTGTTCCTTCAGGTCCTTGAGGGCATCTGCCACTTTATCTATATACTCGTGGATCTCTGCGTCTGGTCGTCCTTTCTTTTTGTACGCTTCAACTTCCTCCAGCGCCAAGTGCACATCATCAAGGCTCTTGGCAAGATCTTTGATATCCTTGGTCAGGCTCTTGCGGAAGATGCCATGTCCGTCAAGGAGCTTGATGATCTCATGGAGCTGTGATTCTGCCTTGTCATCGAATTCGTGGAGATCATGAGCAACCTGCGAGACCTCGCGAAGCGCATCGCGCATGTGATTGCCGGTGAGGAAGCGCTGTGCGAGCTGCGCATGCTCTGCCAATTCTGTGCCAGGATCGCTCATACGCGCTTCTTGAGAAAGCACGTTTTAATATGTTTTGTCTGCGCACTTCCACCATCTTTAAATACTCGCGTTCTGCTCTGAGAGGTGGGCCTGTAGCTCAGTCTGGATAGAGCGACGGCCTTCTAAGCCCGCAAGGGCGAAGGGAGCCGTAGGTCGGGGGTTCGAATCCCCTCAGGTCCGCTTGAGCAAGGCGAAAGCGGAGCTGAGGCTCCGAGAGCTTTGCTTGAGGTTGCCTTGGGTCCGTGAAGAAAAAATCGTTTAAACTCTCTGCAACGCATCCACTGCCTGCTTTCTTGTATCCATAAAGTACTCGACGATTCCACGCACGCCTTCAAGGCCAAGATCGATCTTGTCCACAAGCTCGTCAGTGCCGACAAGAGAGGCATACGTCTGCACGCGTGGTGCCTTGCCCTCAAATCGAGCGTGCACTTTCGCCACGTCCCGCTCCACCATCGGGACCACGAGATCGACAGGTCGCGTCGTATCCAAAGGCGTGTACGGCGCTGGAAAGCGTTGCACGCCTGCCTCAGCAAGCGCTTGGTTTCTCAACGCGATGTTGTACCCGTGCACCATTGGCCGTACCTGGCCGTACAATGCCCTGATCTCGTCGGTGTGCTCCTGGTCCTCACCGCGTGCCACGACATCTTCCACTGTTCCGCGGATGTCATCGCGCACAAGCCCGTACGCGAGTCCTGCGCGCAATATCTTCAGCTGCACTCGCAATGGCGACTGGTTCGCCAGTATCTTCTCCACAAGGAGCCCGGCAGAGCTCACGTCAAGCGACGTGATGCCTTGCGCTTCGAGTTCGTGGTTGATCACCGCGTCGAAGGTGGCGCTCCGCATGATATTCCCTGTGCATGCTCCAATCACTCTTGTCATTCTCTTTCACCTCGTATTCGTCGTACCACTCCTTCGTCTGCGTCCACCTCGACGATATCTCCATCCTCGAAGACGTGTGTGCCATCCTTTGTGCCAATGACGCACGGAATCCCGAGCTCTCGCGACACGAGTGCTGCGTGGCTCATGATCCCGCCTTCGTCAGTGACGATGGCGATCGACTTGTGGATGGCGAGCATCATATCCGGGCGCGTATTCCCGGTGACGAGCACGCTCCCCGGCTCCATTTCCTCGATCTGTTTCACCATGTTCTTCCCATATGCGAGGATTTTAACCGGTCCTTGCACCGTTCCCTTGTTCCCGGTCTTGCCTTTCACTTCATCGACCCCGCTCGGCGCTGCTGGAAGGTAGTGCGCAGCGAAGGCGCGCGCCTCATCCCCTGCGAGAAGTATCGGCGGCTTGCGTTGCAGGATCGCGTACACGGCGAAGTCCATTCGTTGTTGTATCTCTTCCTCGCTGACGACGGTGCTGTGCTGCACAAACTGGTCGATTTCCTTTCTCGTCACGTATTGGATCTCTTGTTCGCTCAGGCCCATTCGTCGAGCGAATTCCCGCAAGATGTTTCCCCATGCATTCACTGCTTTGGTCCACGCGATCCTGATGTACATTCGCTGATGCGAGTAGATGCGGATCACGTCGAGGAGGTGCATTGCTTCGTCTGAGAGCCGATACTGTTTCGCCATTGCTGCGCGTTCCGCTGCCAAGGCTTTCTTGTCAGGGGTTTTCGCCCTGATGGCTGCCTGCAAGGACTGCTTGGTCTCGTTGGCATGATCGAGCAGCCTGTCACAGTAGTACTGTAGGTTGAATTCGTCGAAGTTCTCAGACGAAGCCATCCATTTGTACTTGGCATGATGGAGCAGTACGTGGTCTGCATAGGCTGATGACATGAGCTGTTCTTTGCTGTCAATCTGCGCGTCTTTCAGCTGGAGCGCTAGCTGCAGAAGGTCCTTTTCTTCTTCTTCGATTAACGTGGTTTCTTCTGGCTTGAGCATTGTTTCGAGTATGGTAATCTGCGCTTCTGCATCAATGCCGAGCTTGGCGAGTACGTCGCGTGTCGTATCCTCGAGGGCAAAGGAGATGCAGGGTTGCGAGACATTGAAATAGCCGAAGCTTTTCTGGATCTTGTCGAAGAGTTTGTTGTAGAGTTCCAGCAGTTTCTCCTTGCTGAGGTTCTTCAATGGGTGGGCGTTCACGCTCGTAGCGAATTCCATGAGCGATTCACCGACTGCATGGACTTCCTGCTGATTGCGCTTCACGAACTCTTTTGACTGCAAGTGCTTGAGTCCGACCTCGCCCATGTAGGTGATGACCTCTTCGCTGAAGTAGCCAGTGTTCTTGTTGTCTGCGATCGTGAAGATGATGTCGTCGTGCCCTCGCCCGATGACATCTGCTGTGTTGAAGACATGCGTTGGCATGTACAGATCAGCGCGGCACACTCCCATCGTGATGGCAAACATCTTCCTGAACTTCTTCTCGGTATTGAGCAATTCGTGGAATCGCTTCTTGACAGGGTTCAATTCCACATACGATCCTGTCTTCAGCTTGCTTGTCGCATTTCCGGTTCCGAGGAGCGCGGGAACGTCAAGTTCTCTTGCCAGAACAGCCGCGTGGCTCAAGACGCCGCCTGCGTTCGTGATGATGCCTTTCGCTTTGGTGATATTGCTTGTCATGCCGGGCGTGATCGTGTCTGCGACGAGGATCTGATGGGATTGCGTCTTCGATGCGTCATCAGGATGTTCCAGGACAATGGCTTGTCCATGCACAAGGTCGGTGCCGATGCCGAGACCGTTCTCTTCCTGCTGCAACTCGATTGACGCTTCGAAAGGTATGAGCGTTCGCACGTTCTCAGTGCAGACGTACGCGTAACCACCTGTCTGTTGCTCTTTTGTTCCTGTTGTCAAGAACTGCTGTATGTCTGTTGCGCGCTGGGCGAGGAACTCATCAAAGGTCAGCTCCTGCTCTGCCGCGATTCTTTCGAACAATCCTTGGATTGCATAGCTCATGAGCTTGAGGAGTTCTTTCCGCAAGGTCTTCAGATACATGTGCTCCTGGATCAGCGCGACAAGCCTGGCTTCCTTGCCAGCGAAAGTTGGGAAGGACTCTTTCTCTTCTTCAGGTTGCAGCTTTTGCATTCGCTCGATGATTTCCTTTTCTGTCACAGTTTTTGTCCGGAAATAATGAGAGTTCAGCCAGGGATAGGTTGTGATGTGTTGCTGGATTTGCTTTTTGTCATCTTTCTGTATTTCGCCGAGTGCGTCTCGTTCTTCTTGCAGCAATGTTTTTCTCGCTGGCTGAAGGATCTTTTTCATAAGTGAGGCTCGGTCTTGCTCAGGTATCTTTTCTAACATTCCTTCGATCAGTCGTCGCGGAATCTCTTCCTGGTTATGGCTGAGATAGGCGAAAGCGATCATCTCAGTGAGTTCTTTCATGACAGCCCCGAACTCTTGTTCCAGTTCTGACAGGCTGTGCTGCGCAAATGATTGTGTCTGCAAGGCTTTCGCACGCTCGTGCACTGTGCTGCATGCGTTCTCAAAGCGTTTGAGCATTTCAGCATACGCTTCTGCATCCTCTTGTATTCTCGCCACGATACGGTCAGCGAATTCCCGATACCGTTCTGTGTCAAGGAAGACCTGATCGTTGATGTAGACGACCCTGGCTGCGTGCGCTTTCACTGCGAAGAGGCGTTCAAGGATCGCTGGTTGGAAGGCTTCTGCATAAAGATCTCTGTGCAGGATGCAATTGCCTGGCCGTTGCCCTGCTGCCCGCCACTCGCCTTTCCTGAGTTCTGGGAAGCGTGTGAGTATTCCTTGTGGTAACATTCATATCCCCCAGGCTTCCTTAATGAAAAAGAGTATTTATGTCTTTTGACCCCCTGAAGGGGTACAATTTCGGAATTATTTTAAATACAGGCAGCGTTCAATAAGCGATGGAAGAGTCTGATATCCAGCCAGTGCTCCACGAGATCGGGCTGTCAGACCGCGAACGCAAGGTCTACCTCGCCCTGCTCAAAGGCGGCGAATCAACGAGCGGGCCAATAGCCGAGCGGAGCGGGGTCGCAGCGAACAAGATCTACGAAGTGATCGAGCGCCTCTCCCAGAAAGGGCTTGTCGGCGAGGTCGAGAAACGCGGAATCAAGCATTTCCAGGCAGTGCATCCCAAAGCGATTCTTGATTATCTTCGTGAACGCCAGGATTCGCTGCAATCGCTCTTCGCTGCAGCCACGAAGGTCTTACCAGCCCTCACTGCACAGTATGAAGAGCACGCTGAGGAAACAGTGGTGCAGCTGCTGCAGGGTTTCAAGAGTTTCAAGAACGCGTTCTACGCAGTAGCAGAGACGCTCGAGCCAGGCGAGGAATACCGCGTCCTCGGCGCGAATTATGGCATGGAGCAACAGGCATGGATCCGTCCCTTCTTCCAGCAGTATCACCGCTTTCGCGCGAAGAAAGGGGTGAAAGTGCGCTTGCTTTTCCAGCACGATTCGAAACCAGAAGGCATCGACTTTCGCAATGCACAATTTCGCATCCTGCAGCCTGGACTGAAGAATCCGCTGCAAGTCGTAACGTACCGCGACACAACCCTGCTGCACATCCTCCACCCCGGGCCCTTGCTCATCAGGATCAAGAACCAAGAGATCACTGACAGCTTCGATCAATACTTCGAATCGTTATGGAGTCAAAGTCGTGAACGCTAGTGACACCTCATTCCCTACTCTCTATTAATGTCGTACGAAGTCACATTTCCTTCTGACTGTACTAACGCCATAGTTTTGTCCACGTATGCCAGCATATCTTCAAGCTCTACCTCAGTGAAGTGCTTCAGATGGAATGCTGTGAGGTCTCGGTAGTTGAACACATCATCATTATCAAGATCGCCTGGATGTTCTCCTGCAGCAATGTGCTCTCGGCAGTTCTCGAAGAGCTTGGATCCGGGGAAGGGAAGTGCAAGACTGCTGATGACGCGCAATGCAGAACGGTCAGCACTGGCTTCTTGCGCAAAGCGATAGGTGCGTTCTGCAGTTTCCCGGGTTTCTCCAGGAAGCCCATAGATGAAAGGAAGGTGCAGCTTCATACCGGGCCAATCCAAGAGAGCGATGGCTTCCCGTGCTTGTTGAACAGTATGCCCTCGATTGGCTTGTTCGAGGATCTCGTCATTCCCGGATTCCACTCCTAGGAAGATATCTATTGCGTTGAGTTGTTTGAGTATTCGTGCACTTTCTGGTGTGATCTGTTGCGGGCTTGTGTAGACCCTGAACCCTACGTGTTCAAGTTCGCTTGGCCGGATTTCAAGAAGCTGCTGCGGGAAGGTGCCAACCATGAAGGTGTCGCCTGTCTCCCAGAAGCGGGTGACGCCATACATATCGTGCAGCACACCAATCTGTTCCCAAACAAGCTCCGGTCTCATCACCGAGAATTTCGTGTCGATCATGCAATACGAGCACCGCCCTTCCAATTCTGCTTTGACACAGCCTCGTATGGATGAAATCGGGAGGAAATTATCTGTCTGCAAGTCAAGATCAACCACATCCTCAAGATCAAACGCTGTTACGGGCACTCTCTGAAATGGGTTTCTTCGAATGGTTCCTGCTCGATACACAAGGTTAGGAATCTGCTCTGGTGGTTGACCTGCAAGCAGTGCAGGAACTGCAACTTCACCATCACCGACAACCGCATAATCAACAAAAGAGTGATTGGTTAGGATCCGTTCTGCCAAGTAATTGACTGAGGGACCGCCGATGACTGTCGTCGCTCCTCCTTGTTTTGCACTCTCCAGGATTTCCAATGCTCGCTCATAGTTTGCGTACAAGGCTGAAACACCGACAAGATCAGCGCTCAATTGATCCGTCACGTAGCTGACTGGTTTTCCCAGGCCATCGATGATCTCGACGTCGTGTGCATCTCGTATGTTCTTTGCTATGATCGAGAGTCCGATCGGTGGCGCGACAAGATCCGTCAGTTGCGGCACGTTCTCATACCACATGTTGAACGGTGGTCGGACGAGTTGCACTGAAGTCATGGATTTCCTCTATGCTGCACTCGGTGTTTCTTGTACCATTTCTTGATCGCATTGACGTTGGTGTTGTATCCGACCTGGAAATTCCTGCTCTTGTCGTGCCAGTTCTCGCAACGGACCATCCAGCCGGGTTTGTCATCGCCGTTGAAACGCCAGATCACTTCGCTGCCAACAATACCTTTTTTTCCCACGTCATATTTTGCGAAGATGATCATGCTGCCGAGTTCGCGGCGTATCTTATGGAGTTGCAGAAAGTGTTCGGTGAAGAGGTATTTGTCTGAACCTCCAATAATAACATCATTGTATGCGACGTAGCCCCTCGCAAAGGAGGTGTTATATCCAAAGACCGCTTCAGCAGCGACATTTACATTACCAGGTGTGATGTTTGTGGCAAAGCCGAGATTTAAGCCAAAGGTTTTCCCAAGCTTTTTCTTCCCAAGGGCGCGAACACGACCAAAACCATTGTGCGGTTGTGTCGGATCGAAGTCATAGAGTGCCAAGAGCGCAACATCGTCGTTCTGTATTGCACCTCGTCCTCGAACCCGAAGACTGACATCGCCGTCGCTGAATGCGACACGAGCATGCGCCTGACCGCCAAACTGGAATTGAGGCTCTTCTGCGCTCTGTTCTACGCCAGGCGACACTGGTGCTTCGACTGCTTTCCTCGCAGTCTTGGCGATTTCCTTCTCAAGGTCAACCGCAGGGACTGCTTGGTCCAGCGCTGCAGCTATGGCTCCTTCAACAATCATTTGTACAACCCTCTCTTTTTGTTTTTACTTTCAAGTACTAAATGGTTCAGCAAGTACTTAAAGATTATTGCCCCCATAGGGGGTAAAAATATAAATGAGAACAGCGTATCGTCACGTATGGACGTGAAAGCAGTGCTGGAGCAAGTCGGGCTGTCAGACGGCGAGCAGAAAGTCTATCTCGCCCTCCTTGAGCTCGGCGAGTCCACGAGCGGGCCGATCGCTGACAAGAGCGGCGTCTCTGCTTCGAAGGTTTATCAGGTCATCGAGCGCCTGATGAAGAAAGGCCTGGCTGGCGAAGTGGTCAAAAAAGGCAGCAAGCATTTCAAGGCGAGCAACCCCAAAGCGATCGTGGACTATCTGCAAGAGCGCAAACGCGAGCTCAACGAGATCGAACAGGCAGCAAAGGACATCCTGCCAGCATTGAAAGCGCAGTTCGATGAGAAGACTGGGGAAACCGAGGTCCAGTTGTTCCGCGGCATGAAAAGCTTCCGCAATCTCTATGCTGATCTGCTTGGCGAGATGAAACCCAAAGAGGACTATTTTGTCATCGGCGCGAGCGTTGGCTTGTATGATGAATTCTCAGCATTCTTCAGCAATTATCACAAGCAGCGAGCAGAAAAAGGTGTGAACATACGCATGCTCTTCCAGCAAGGCGTCTTGCCGCCAGATACTGACTGGCGCCACGCGAAAAAACAATTCCTGCCAGCGCAGTTCAGGACACCGTTCCAGGTGACAGTGTACAAAGACGTGACCTTGCTGCAACTGCTCCAGAAGGAACCCTTGGTGTTCAAGATCAAGAACGAGGAAGTGGCAGCTGCGTATCGCCAGTTCTTCGACACGCTCTGGAACCAGAAAGTGCAGACCTATCGCGGCCCTGACGGCATCAAGCAGCTCCTGATGGAAGCGGCTGATGAACCGGAGATCAAAGTGCTCGGTGGCGGCGGATACGTCACTGACTACTTCCCAGACTGGTTCAAGGAAACATATCTTCCCAAAATCAAGAAGACAGGGCATCGATGGCGCAACCTTGTCCTGCCCAGCATCCGCGGACATAAAGTCACGACCTTGCCGTTCGCTGAAACCCGCTACCTGCCACCAGGCGAGTACAGTCCGACTGTGATGTGGATCGCTGGTGACATGGTCGCGAATGTCATCTGGGAAGACGAGCCCGTCGCGTTCGTTGTGCGGAACAAGAAGATCGCGAAAGCCTACACGCAATACTTCGAAGCCATGTGGCAGCAGGAAAGCCAAACCCTGAAGGGTGAAGATGCCATTCCAATGCTCGTCGATGATGTGCTGAACACTGGTGAAGATCTCTATCTCATCAGCGCGACCGGCGACATTGTCGATCGTTATCCGGAAGAGTACCAGCGTCTCATGGACGCCTCCAAACAGGGCAAGGTGAAACGATACTTCCTCAGTCAGGAACGGACACGAGGCATGAAATTCAACACGCAATACGTCGAGGAAGTCACCTATCTTCCTGACGAGTTCCTCAGCCCGCTGGTCGTGTGGGTATACGGCGATCGCGTCGCGCAAGTCATTTGGGAAGAAGAGATCACTGTCTTCCTTGTCAGGAACAAGAAAGTGGCCGATGATTATCGCACCTACTACCGCTTCCTGACTGAATTCGCACGCAAACCCTTAAAAACCGCTCGGCGCTCCAAGTGATTCTACGCGGGTGTAGCCAAGCGGTAAGGCAACCGGCTGCAGACCGGTGATCCTGGGTTCAAATCCCAGCACCCGCTTCGAGCGAAGTGGGTGCTGGCTCCGAGAGCTCTGCTCGAAGTTGACGGCACCCGCTGTATATTCTCTTAGTAAAGTTTTTATAGTCTTTTTCCAGGGTGAGGCGCATGAGGAAGAATCCCTTGCGCAAATCCACTGTGATGTTCTCCTTGATCGTTGTCGCGATGCTCGCGATCTTCCTGCTCGGGAACGGCATCGCCGGCATGGTCGTGCTTGACGATTACACCAGGCCGATCTGCGTCCTGGATACTGAATGCGCTGGCGACCTTGTGTGCTGCTGGTTCTATGGCGAAGAATCAGGCGTCTGCCACGAGTTCGACATGTGCAGCTCGATCACAGAGCTCACAAAGGAAACAAAGCTGCAGTTTCCGCAACCCACAGATGTCAAAGGGCTCTACTTCCTGCAGATCTTGCTCGGCCTGATCATCGCAGCGCTCGCGTTCTACGCCTTGCTGCATTACTTCCGTTCTGTCTAGCCCCACGCGAGCCAGACTTCCTTCTGCAGCACGACTTGCCAGATGAGCATCATCACCAGGACGTAACCTGGCAGGACCAGGTTGCTGACCACGCTGACTGTGCGGCGTTTCCATTTCAAACCAAGCCGTGCAGCATAGTGATGATAGAAGCCGTCGACCTTGCCAAACTGGAAAATGCTGAGAACACATTGCTTGAACAGCACGAATTGGAGTATGTAGAAACCTAAGAGTATCAGGATGACGCGGTAGTCGAGATAGAACGGGCTGGCGAGCGCGCCGAGGATCAGGAGCGAGTGTATCCAGAAGACCAGGCCGAAGTCGCTGTGGAGGATATCGCGCATGCCGACATCCAGCAAAGCGTGTTTAAAAATTTTTAGAGATTCAGTCCTTTCTCGAGTTCCAGTTTCGTGACTGCCATCCGGTAGGTGTCGTTCTCGCGCAGCTTGATCTCGATGATCTTCTCTGCCGCGCTCTTGCCCATGGTCTCTGCCAGGATTTCGCCGCTTTCCGCTGCCTTCACTGCTGCATAGAGGTCGTGCGGCAGGGCTGCGATGCCCCGTTGCTCCCGCTCAACAGCGTCGAGATGATAGAGATCTTCTTTCTGTTCCTCACGCAGTTTCTCTTTCGTCTTGATCCCGTCGAGTCCAGCCCGAAGCAGCACGCTGAATGCCAAGTAGGGATTGCAGCTCGCATCCGGGAAACGGAACTCTGCGCGTGTCGCCTGCTCGTTGCCTTGCTTGTTCTCTGGCACGCGGACAAGCGCTGATCGATTATGTCCTGCCCAGGCGATGTACACCGGCGCTTCGAAGCCAGGGACAAGGCGACGGTACGAATTGAAGTCCGGATTGGTCAGCAGAGTGAGTTCCTGCGCTTGGCAGAGCACGCCTTCGATGAATGCTTGCGCTTCAGCGCTCAGATTGTACGCACCGTTCTTTTCGTAGAATGCGTTCTTGCCTTCTTTCCACAATGAGATGTGGACATGCATCCCGCTGCCGTTCTCGCCAGGGATCGGCTTTGGCATGAAGGTTGCGTGCACGCCGACGCGCCGCGCGATCTCTTTCACCAGCCACTTGTAGGTTTGCAGCCGGTCTGCCATCTCAAGGACTTCGCAGTATTTCAGGTCGATCTCGTGCTGCGACGGCGCGACCTCGTGGTGATGGTATTCGACAGTGATGCCCATGCTCTCCAAAGCCAAGACAGTCAGCTCTCGGATCGAGTCGCCGACATCCACAGGATTCAGGGTGAAATAGCCTGCCTTGTCGATGACGGTTGGCGCGTCGTCGTCCTCGAAATAGAAGTATTCAGCTTCCGGCCCGACATTCATATGGCTGAAACCGGCTTTCTTCAGCGCGGCAAGATTGCGCTTGAGGATGTTGCGCGGATCGTCGCTGTAGGGTTCGCCGGTTTTCGCATCCCGCACTTCTGCGAACATGCGGATGGCGCGTGACGGCCCGATCCGGAAGGGGATGAGCCGCGCAGTCTCCGGCAAGGGGAAGGCGACCATGTCGCTCTCGTTGATCCGGGCGTAGCCGTCGACGCTTGAGCCATCAAAGCCCATGCCTTGCTTGAACGCTCCTGCAAGCTCTTCAGGCGTGATCGCGAACATCTTCAACGAGCCAACCAGGTCTGTGAACCAGAGCCGGATGCTGTCGATCTCGTGCTTTTCGACATAGGCCAGGACTTCTTCTGCTGTCCGCGCCCGGAAGCTGTCGCCTTCCATCTGCGCGACATAGTCGCGGATTTCATCGCCGAGGATCTTGGCTTTCTCGCTGATATCGATATGGTTCATAGAATCCACCCCACTGCGATCGTATTCGCTGCATTGACACAGTCCGCGACAGGAAATAGTTATACTTTTCCTAAAAAAACTATAACAATCGATGCAGAAATTCTTGAAAAACTTAATAAATTATCACAGTACACCCTATTTGAGGGGGAGAAGTATAACGTTTGTTCACCATGGCGATCGACGAGAAAGACCGGAAGCTGCTCGCGTTCTTGCAGCAGGATGCGCGGTTGAGTTACCGCCAGCTCGCGAAGAAGGCCAAGATGTCTGTCTTGACAGTCATGAAGCGAGTGAAGGCAATGGAAACAGCAGGCATCATCACCGGCTATGGCGCCTCGCTGGATTATGAACAACTCGGCTTTGACGTCCATGCGATCATCAAGGCACGGATCGCCAAGGGAAAATTGTTCGAGGTCGAGCGCAGGGTCGCGCATGAGAAGAATGTCTACGCAGTCCTGGATCACACCGGTCATTTCGACACCACGATTCTCGCGCGGTTCAAGCATACCCGGGATCTTGACCGCTTTCTCAAGCGACTGCAGAAGTACGATTTTGTCGAGCGCACTGAAACCCTCCTGGTGCTGAATACCATCAAGCAGGACGGTGTGCGGGTTTAGCGTTTCTTGTGGCTGATGTCTGTCTGCACCCCGACGAAGTGGGTCACGTTCCCTGCCTCGTCCTTCACTGGCGCGAGATGCAGTTCGTTCCAGAACAGTTTTCCTTGCTTGGTGTAATTGCGGAGCTCGACAGTGCACTCTCTGCCCTGCTCCAGTGCCTTCTTGATCGTCGCAATCTCCTTCTGATCCCGATCGTCGGCTTGCAGAAAGCGACAGTTCCTTCCCAAGGCTTCCTTGGGTGTGTAGCCAGTCATCCGGAGGAAGGCGGGATTGACATAGATCAAGGGTTGGTCCTTGGCTCGCATGTCGACGATGCTGATGCCGTTGCTGCTCGCTTCGACAGCCTTTTCCAATAAGCGAAGGCGCCGCTCTACTCGTCGTTGTTCTGTGACGTCCTCGATGACAAGCGTGGCGCCTTTGCCGCCATCGTCGAACGTTGTCGGGTAGACCGTGACGTGCAGCCGCCGGTTCTTGTGCACCAGGTCATAGCTGCGTTTGCGTCCATAGCTCACGTCCAGGAAGTCGAGTTTCCGGATCGGCATGCCGGGGAGCTTGTCGCGGGCTATTCCAAGCAGGCTTGCAGCCTCATCATTGGCCTGGACAACGCGCCGTTCATCCACGACCAGGAAAGCATCGCTGCTCTGTTCCAGGAGCGCGCTTGCCGGCAGGCGATGGCTGAGCTGATAGAGCTTTGCAGGCCCGACTGTCCGCACGTCGAGATGGCCGCTGATGCGCATCACTTCAAGGTACTTAGCCACACTATTCCTATTGACCTTGAGGTGGGCGGCGATGTCAAGAATCGTGAGACCACCAGGATGCTCTGTGAGCAGGCGTTTGATGGCAGTGAGATGCTTGAGTGCGTCGTCCATCGAAAAACGGAGACCTCGCTGCTTTTTATGCCTTTCTTGTCTGCTCAGCACAAATGCGAAGCATTCAAGATAAGGTTTATATAGAGCAATGCATTTATGCATTGCATAAGCGCATTGCGATGCGTGGAGGTGGAGCAATGAACCCGAACGAACATTATGAAGACTGGCAAGAAGAAGAGCTGGCCTGGCACGGCCAGCCGGCACACGGCAAGCTGAACACCTGGCAGAACCGATGGATTCTGAAAGGGGTGACAGCATGAAGCTGTTCGGCCTCTTCCCACTCCTCATCATCATGACCCTGATGTTCAGCGTTGGAGCGCTTGCAGCACCCTCGCGTCACGCAGATATCCGCGTGATCCACGCAAGTCCCGACGCACCTGCGGTTGATGTGCTTGTGGATGGCGCACCCGCATTCTCTGACCTGGCGTTCAAGGACATCACTGGCTACGCCACCGTGCCTGCAGATTGGTATGAAATCGAAGTAGTGCCTGCAGGCGCGACCGCACCAGTAGTGATTGACGAGAAATTACGCCTGAAGCAGGGCAAGGATTACACTGTTGTGGCAACAGACGTGCTTGCGAACATTGAACCGCTCGTCCTCATCGACAAGAACAGGGATGTGTCACACTTCGGCTCGCGCATACGCTTTGTGCACGCAAGCCCGGACGCGCCACGAGTGGATATCTATGCCAATGGGCACCGCATCGTCCGCAACCTCGAGTTCCAGGAGGCAAGCAGCTACGTCTTCTTCCGCGCCGACACCTACGACATTGAAATACGCGTCGCAGGCTCGAATACCGTTGCCCTGAAGCTGGATGATATCGAGGTACCCAAACGCGCTATCCTGACTGCTGTCGTGGTCGGCCAGGTTGAGGACGACTCCCTCAGTGCAGTGCTTGTCCAGGATAACCAGCAAGATCAGATCAAGGACGACTGATCATGCGCATCCCACAACCTTTTTTAAAACATTTTTCTTCCCCCCATATTCTATACCCTGTACAGGGGAACTAATTTTTATATACTTGTAACGCCTCCACCAGGGCATGACAACACTCACTGGCCAGGGCACTAGCCAAGGCACAGCCACTGGCAAATGCCGCCTGGTGGAAGATCATACTGCAGCCTTTAGTGAAGGAGACATTCTTGTCACGCGTATCACCAATCCCGGCATGGTCACCCTGATGGGTAAAGCAGCTGCTATCGTGTGCGACATCGGTGGCCTCACTAGTCACCCTTCTATTGTCTCGCGAGAACTTGGCATTCCCTGCGTGGTTTCTGCCAAGGATGCAGCTGGCAAGCCAGCCACTGCGGTGCTGAAAGACGGCATGCGTGTGAAAGTTGACGGCGAAGCTGGCATCGTGGAGGTGCTCGATGACGCGTGACACCATCCCCGAATATCTCAAGGCAGCTGATATCTGTCTGAAACGCATGGATTTCAAGACGTTCGTTCCTTTTCCCTATCACCAGATCGAATCGATGTGCTCGCGGGAATGGATCCGGCACTTGCTGGAGATCGCTGACAAGACACAACACTTGACACCGCGAGAACGTCATGCCTTGTTCTGGAACACGAGCGCGTGCCGTGTGGAACTCTTGATGGCTATGATCTCCGGCGCATTCGCTCATGCGTCGAACGACGATCGCCTGAAGCTCTTCAACTGGTTTGCAGAAGCGCTGTTGGCGACTGCGCAGGAGGATCCGTATGCGATCGCTGTGAACAAGATCCACACGAGCGTCGAGGTCGAGCAGCTGCGCAGAGGACTGCACCCCGGCAATCCACGCATCGGCAAGCTCCTTGGACGATTGATCAATGCATGCTATCAATTGTCGTATGGTCTCTACGGCGATTACACTCCGGAAATCGGGTATGAAACCTATGGACCCTATCCGATCGGCAAGAACAGGATCTTTGTCAAGCGGCACTTCGCAGAGCTGAACCCGCAAGAGCTCTGGCCTGAACTTGACAAGGGAATCAAAGAAGTCAGGGTGTTGGCGACGTATGAAGATGTCGATCTGGAAGTCGATTCCTGCACCCATGCCATCTTCAAGGGCGATGTGGTCAACGGTTTGCGAAGCTATCGCGTGTTTGTCAACGGGAAAGAGCCGAAGAACGAGCAGCAATTGCAGGAAGCGATCGATCACCTGGAAGCGCGCGCGATTGCGCAATGGGAAGCTGTGAAGAAACTGGACTTTGAGGAGACGAAGGAGAAGCATGTGCAGCAACGCTGCTACAACTTCATCCGGCTCAGCAAACGCGTTGGCATCGACTGGTGTCCGCAATACCTGCTCGACTCGGTCAAGGACAAGCCCTTGCCGACACATATCGAGATCCCCGAGAAGCAGGAAGACGAAGATGCAATGTGGTACCAAGCGAGCGATCCGCGGGAGCCATCGCCCTTCCCGAAGCTCATATAAACCGTTCCTGATTCTCCTTGTTTATGGCACGCATCATCCGCCGTGAGAAGAAAGGCAAGCATGATAAGAAGCAGGCAGAGTTCTACGCGCCTGACGAAGCGCATGACTTCCACACCGACTTTGGCGCGATTCCAAAAGCTGCATTGAAGAAAGGCGGCACAGTCAAGGTCGGCGGGGAGACGTTCACGATCCTGCCCGCGGATTTCATCGATCGCTATCAGCGATTGCAGCGCGGCGCGCAGGTGATCCAGCCGAAAGATCTGGGTCTGATCATCGCCATGACCGGGTTGGACAAGGATTCGCTGGTGCTTGACATCGGCGCAGGTTCTGGATTCGCCTCAGCCTTGCTTGCGCGTGTCGCAAAGAACGTGTACGCCTATGATATTGATGACCGCAGCCTGCTGCTCACGAAAGAGAACATGAAAGAGCTGGGCGTCAAGAATGTCGAGGTCAAGCGTGGCGATGCGAACGATCCAAAGACGATCAAGGAAAAGGACTTCGATCTCTTTCTCCTCGACGTGCCTGAGCCGTGGAAAGCCTTGCAGACTGCTGCGAAGGTGCTGAAGAACGGTGCCTGGCTGGTCGGGTATACGCCGTGCATCACGCAGGCGATGCAACTCGTGGAGAAACTGGATAGCTCGTTCTTGCATGTCTCGACTGTCGAGCTGATGGAACGGGAATGGCGTATCGCTGGTCAGGCTGTCCGTCCGGAATCTAAGGATTTCCAGCATACTGCCTTCTTGAGCTTTATTCGGAAGATCTAAGGATGTGGCTGGCGAAGAGCGAGACCAGGCCGTAAATCGCTGACGCGAGCAGAACGTTCTTGGCGAACGAATGGAAGAATGTTCTCGGGAACAGCTGGATCAGCATCGTGCCCCTGTCAAACAACCAATTGCCTTGCGGAAAGAAGACTTCGTGGAAGTATGTCCAGAAGCTCGGGAAGTCGAGCAAGGAAAGCAAGGCGAGGAGCACGACCAGGACAAGCGTGCCGATCCCGCCCCAGAACAGCACGCGCTCGATCAAGGGCTTGCAGTCGCATTTCTTGAGCCGCGTGCAGCTTCGCCAGTGAGCCGCTCCTTGGCTGAGCAGGATGAGCACGAGCAGGCCGGCGATAAACTTCACTTTGAGCAAGAGACGTCGAACGTCCTTAAGGTGGTCCTGCTCCGCCTGCGTGTAGAAGCCGAGATCGACCTCTTCACCGTCAAGATAATCAAGGGTGAGCAGGATGAATTCTGTGTTGTCTTCTTCAGGGCCTTGAATGTCATAGATACTCCCCGGACTGTGATTGTAGTATACGCTGAAGAAGCCAAGGAACACGAGTGTGATCGCCAAAACGACGGAAAGGAGGATGTGTTTCATCTGCAATGTACCTCTAAGAATTTCTGGATGAGATCGAGGACTAGATCATCTCCAGGATTCATGCGCAGCAGCTGTGCCTGGGCGATCGTGTAGCGGCCGATGCCTCTTCCCTCATAATCGACTAAGGTTGTGATGTCATGGACTGGCACCATGAAGGTGTCCTGCACGCACACGCGAGTGGGTTGCTGCTTCCGCACAGCGCCAATGTGGTGGAAGACTTCCCAACGTTGGCGCATCTCTTCCCATGACTCTCTGTGGAAGGCTTCAAGCGGCGTCTCCATAGTTCCATCGGGTTTCATGTCGCGCCTACCCCCAAAGAATGCGACATCCTCGTTGTTCTTTCTGTTGCGGTCAGCGCGGAGTTGGAGAGCAATATGGCCTGTAGGTTCATAGGGGACAAAGCCTGAAGTGTAAATGATTTGCATCTATAGCACCTTCTGCACCAGTTCGATAACTTTGTGATGTGCTGGATGGAGTTTCAGGTTTTTCGTCTCCTCAAAGGAAAAGAAACGCATCTCACTGCCTTCGTGCAAGACCAAGTTCTCCGTACCTTCGATTTCTAGCGCGAAATAGTGCACCTTGGTGTTCTTACCACTGTGGTCTGCGCAGAAACTACCAAGCACTTTCGGGCTTGGAAAGTCGAGTTCCAACTCCTCTTGCATCTCGCGAGTAATAGCTTGTTCTGGAGTCTCTCCTTCTTCGATGCCGCCGCCAAAAACAGCCCATTCTTCCCCCCATTTCGAGATGTTTGCGCGTCCTTGCATGAGAACGCGTCCTTCTTTATGGAGCACAACGAGTGCTGCTTGCACGTCTGGTTTTGTCTCAGCTTGCATAGTACAGTTTTCCACTGGATTTTTGTTCCCGGTCTTTTACTGAATCGAGCTTGTTGGCTCTTGGTCTGTTGTTCTCTTCGTCCCTGCGGAATGTTATGCCTAAGTCCTCTAAAAACTTATTCATCCCGTCCTGCATCGTGAACGGGCCTTTCGCATGGCCCCGTTTTCCTGGTTCGCCTTCGAAGACGATGAGCTTTTCTGAAAGATAGTCGACGAAGAGCAGGTCGTGGTCCACGACAAGGCAGGCTTTGCCTTTGGCTTCCATCATATCCTTGATGATCTTGCTCATGAGCAAGCGTTGCTCGACGTCGAGGTACGCGCTTGGCTCGTCCAGGAGGAACAGGTCAGCGTCTGCTGCAAGGCAGCGCGCGATGATGACCCGTTGCAATTGTCCACCGGAAAGCTGTCCGAGGGTCTTTTCGAATAGGGACTGGAGGTTCAGGGGTTTGAGGAGTTGGGTGTCGTACTTCATTGCTTGTGAGATAAAGGTGCCCACGAGCTCGTTCTCATCATAACCATCCATTTCTTCCAAATATTGCGGTTTGTAGCTGATCTTCAAGGCGCCGCTGCTGGTTTCGCCCTGGATCTTGGCAAGTTCTTTCACGAACGAGGTCTTGCCGATGCCGTTCTCGCCCAGGATGCCGATGATGTCGTGTTTCTTGATCACGCCTGCATCCGCTTCGAGCTCAAACGTGCCGAGCGTCTTCGAGATAGCAGGCCAGTCTGCGAGTTTCTCGTCCTGGCCTTCGCGTTTCTCCAGCGCGTGCTTGGGAAAGTGGATCTTGTGGTCGCGGAAACGCACATTCTCCTCTTTCAGATAGCCTTCGAGATACACGTTGATCCCCGCTTTGGTCGCTTTCGGCTGGCTGACAATGCCGTAGCCGTTCTCCTGCCCGTACAAGAGGTGGGCGAGCTCTGACATGTAATCCAGGATGATCAGGTCGTGGTCGATGAGCATCACCGCGGTTTCTTCATTCGCAAGGTTTTGCAGGAAGTGCGCGCCTTTGATGCGTTGCTTGATGTCGAGATAGCTTGTCGGCTCGTCGAAGAAGAGCACGTTCGCGTTCTTGAGCACAGTCGCGGCGATTGCAACTCTCTGTAATTCCCCACCGCTCAGGACCTTGATGTCCCTCTCCAACAGGTGGTCGATCTGGAGTTCCTTCAAAATTCTTTCATATTCATTATTTTCTTTTTCATTGATCTTTTTGAGTAAGTCACCGACTTTGCCGTCGTAGCTCTTGGCTATTTGTTCGACTTGCTGCGGTTTGTAACTGAGCGTGATCTTCTTGTCCCGTAATTTCTCGAAATACCCTTGTGCCTCGTTGCCTTTGAAATGGTCAATCAATGCCTGGACATCAACTTCATCCTCACCAATTTCAACCTTGCCGAGATTTGCATCGAGGACCCCGGCGAGTATCTTCACTGCAGTGGATTTACCAATGCCGTTTCGTCCAAGAATACCCACGACTTTTCCAAATATTGGAACAGGAAGGCGAAAGATCACAAAACCGTTCTTGCTATAGCGATGCACTGGCGTCTCTGTCAATTGCTCCGGCAGATTGATGAGCTTGAGCGCGTGGAACGGGCATTTGTTCACCGCAATCCGGTCGACATCAGACACAAGCTCTTCTTTCACGCCGATCTTGTTGTCCACGTCCTTGTAGAAGGCTTCTTTACCAGCACGGTTGGAAGGGCTCACTCTGGCACAGAGGTAGCCGCCGCACCCTTCAGGGTTGCATTTCTCCTTCTCCACAATGACGATCTTGCTCATAGCGCTTCAGAAACCATGGCTGTATATAAAACTGCTTAGAAGATCTCGCGTTCGCCATCCGCACGCTCTTTGAGGATGTCGTTCAGGTCTTCTTGAGTTGGGTGGAGTGGTACTGCAGGCTCCGATTTTGGCGTTCCAGGGAAACCTGGATGGGGAACCACGCGTAGTCCGAGGCTTTCGAGAATTGCTTCGAGGGTTAGTTGCCACTGCTGTTGTTTATGCAATTCAACAGCCAGGCCTGCTTCTCTGAGCAAGGATCCTACCAGTTCTTTCTTGAGCTGTGCTTCATTTCGCTTGGTGTGGATGTACGCAGCGCCGAGGCCAAGCATGCCGGCGACAGCGAGCCCTGCCACCACCGCTGTAGCGCGTCTTGCCCGTGGATAGAGCATCCTCACAGCGGCAGCTGGCAGCCGGGGCTGTGATCGCGCTTCGTAGGCAGCGAGCAAGCGGGTCGCGTGTCGCATATCATCGAAAAGATAGTCAAAGCTTCCGGGATGTACCCGCATGAAGTCTGCGAGATCGCTCACGTCACGGCACAGTATCTCTTTACCCTTGTTGACCTGTATTCTTCTGGTCTTTCTTGTTAAGTAGCGCTCAGTCATGAAGATTGTTTCGCGCGGTTTGCCGAACAGTCGAGATCTCGTATAGGTGATACAGGTGAGGGTTCCGCGTTCTCCAGGCCCTTCAGTGACTGTGACCATTTCCTTGCCATTGAGCACGCGGCGTCCATAGCCCTCCCTGAGGTCTGAGCCGAAGTCAAGGACAAAATACTGCCGTTCCAGCTGTGTCATGCAGGCGTTCAGGGCACGGTTGTAATCCGGCGCTCCCATGCTCCGTCGGAATCGTGGCATACGCATGCGACAAGAGAGCAGGTGTTTATTTTTATATCTTTTTAGTGGTAACTAATAATTACTATATAGAAAATAATTCACTGGTCAGCTGCCCGCCACCTTTTTATAATCCGCTGCCTCACACGCAGCTATGAAAGGCTTCATTGTCGATCGCACCTATCGCATCATCGATGGCAAGGCGTACGTCTACCTGTTCGGCCGTCTCGCGAACGGCGAATCCTTTCTCACGATCAACAGCTTCAAGCCTTTTTTCTACATCAAGAAAGCGGATCTCACGAAAGCGCAGAAGATCGCGAAGATCGAGCATGAAGGAGTGAAGATGCAAACCATGGACGGCGAGCCAGTCGAGAAAGTCATCTTAGAGATTCCTCGCGACGTGCCGACAGTGCGCAAGGCCTACGAAGACCAAGGCATCCCGTGCTACGAAGCGGACATCAGGTTCACGCAACGCTTCCTCATGAGCCAGGACATCTACGCAACGCTGGACATCCACGGCGGGCACAAGAAAGGCCAGTACGTCGACCGCATCTACGAAGAGCCGCATTTCACACCAGTGGAGTTCACGCCCAAGCTCACCACGCTCAGCTTCGACATCGAGACAAGCATCGACGGCAATATACTCTACAGCATCAGCCTTGTCACGCACGACAAGAAGAAAGTCCTCTTCCTCAAAGACCAAAAAAACAAAACACACCAAACCCTGAAGATTTCCAATACTGAGTTATTTGAGAATGAGCAGTTATTGTTGGAGCGTTTTTCTGACTTGATCAAGCAATGGGACCCAGACATCATCACCGGCTGGAACTGCATCGACTTCGATCTCGCCTTCCTGAAGAAGAAGTTCGACACCTACAAGATCCCGTTCCGGCTCGGACGCGCTGACTGGGACTGCACCTTGCGCATCGAGACCACGTACATGCGGGATTCCACTGCAGACTTTCCCGGGCGCCAGGTGCTTGACGGCATCCATTTGCTGCGCAGCAGTTTCGTTCGCCTGGACGATTACAAGCTCCAGACAGCAGCAGAGGAATTCCTCGGGCAAGGCAAGCTCATCGTCGGCGAGAACCGCCACACTGAGATCGAACGCTTATACCATAAGGATCCGAAACAGCTCGTCGCGTACAACCTGAAGGATTCGCAGCTCGTGCTCGACATCCTCGACAAACTGCAACTGGTCGAGCTCACAACCTTGCGCAGCATGCTCACCGGCCTGACAATGCAGCGCGTGCGCGCCAGCATCGCGAGCTTCGACAGCGTCTACATCCGGCACATGAACAAGGAAGGCAAGGTCGCGCCATCAGGAAGCTATGTCGAGAAGGCCGAACGGATCACTGGCGGCTATGTCATGCAGAGCAAACCCGGCATCTACGAATACATTCTCGTCCTGGATTTCAAGAGCATGTACCCGAGCGTAATCCGCTCGTTCAACATCGACCCGGCAAGCTACCTGCCCAAGTGCAAAGAGAAACGCACGACCAAGAAGGTCATTGTCGCGCCCAACGGCGCGTGCTTCGAGAGCAAGGACGGGATCCTGCCAAAGATTATCCAGCAGTTGTGGGAACAGCGCGACAAGGCCAAGAAGCGCAAGGACCAGGTCGCGAGCCTGGCGATCAAGACCCTGATGAGCAGTTTCTTCGGCGTGCTCGCCAGCGCCAACTGCCGCTTCTTCTCATTGGAGATCGGCAACGCGATCACTCACTTCGCACAATATTTCATCAAGCTCGCTGCGTCAAAGATCGAAGAGCAGGGCTACGAGGTCATCTACGGCGACACTGATTCGGTCTTTGTCGATTCGAAAGCCAAGGATGAGAAAGAGGCTGAGAAGATCGGGCGCACGATTCAAGAAAGCATCAACACGTTCTACGATGCGTATGTCAAAAAGGAGTATCACCGCCCAAACTTCATGGAGCTCGAAGCTGAGAAAATCTATCGCAAGTTCCTCATGCCCAAACTGCGCCATTCCGAACTTGGCGCGAAGAAGCGGTACGCCGGATTATTGATCAAAGGCAAAGAGGAAGAGCTTGACTTCACCGGCCTGGAATTTGTCAGGCGTGACTGGACCGAAGTGTCGAAGAAGTTCCAGCTGGAGTTGCTGGACAAGATCTTCCACGAGCAGGAAGTCACGGCGTATGTCAAGAAATTTATCACTGATCTCAAAAAAGGAAAATACGATGACTTGTTAGTCTACAAGAAATCGATCCGCAAGAGCCTTGCTGAATACACAAAGACCACGCCGCCGCATGTCAAGGCGGGTAGGATCCTGGAGAAGAAGCTCGGCGGACTTCCCTCGAATATTATCGAGTATGTCATGACAGAAAACGGGCCGGAACCGGTCGACTACACCACCGGCGCGATCGACTACGAGCACTACATCGAAAAGCAGCTCAAACCCATTGCTGACTCAGTCCTTGGCTTCTACGGCACAAGCTTCGACGACCTCGCAGCAGGCAGTTCGCAGAAGACGCTGTTCGGGTATTAGGACAGTCCAGAATTCTGTAACTAAACAGGATCACCGCACCGAATTCAGCTGAAAAACATATAAACCTGGACGTCTCAGGAATGAGTAATGCACTATGTCCAGCTCCAGTCGCGTCATACCGGAAACCGACGGAGCATGTGCAGACGGCTGCTGGCGCGGCGAAAATACGATTGGAGTGTGAACCAGTCGCACACAACTGAATACTGGTACCGGACAAACATGAGACTGCCGTCGCTTGTTCCTGTCACCGACACCTCGTGCCTTTCTGTCTACCCATACGCGATTCCTTCGTGGTCCTTTCTCCAGGCCTGACCGTCACCTTTAAATAGGAGTGACCCGGAAGAGAGCAAATCTCATATCAACGACGAACGCAGAGGTGACAATGTGCGCAAGATCTGTATCATTAACCAGAAAGGCGGCGTGGGCAAGACCACGACCACGATAAATCTCGCGACAGGACTGGCGAGAGCAGGAAAGAAAGTCCTGGTGATCGATTTCGATCCGCAAGGCAATGTGAGCGACTGCCTGGGCGTGGATCAGGAGCAGGGGATCTACGAGTTCCTGGTGGACGAGCAGGATTTCGACGACTGCCGCCAGATGATCGAGGAGAACCTCTGGGTGATGCCATCCAAGGAGAATCTGACAAAGGCCGAGCTCATTCTTGCCGGCGAGACTGCGCGAGAGCTCTACCTGAAGCGGAAGCTGGATCTCGTGCTCGGTTTTGACTACGTGCTGATCGACTGTCCGCCAAGCTTGGGCCTGCTCAACCAGAACGCGCTCCTGTATTCGACCGAGGCGATCATTCCGACCAGCACTGACACGTTAGGACTTGACGCGCTCGCCAAGATGACCGGCGCCATCAAGACGATCAACGAGGTCTTTGGTCATGAGCTCCATGTCAGCGCAGTCATCCCGACCATGCACGATGTGCGTTTGAAGACCTGCAGGGAGAGCCTTGCAGAGATGCGCCAGCGCTATGAAGACGTGGTGACCGATCCGATCAGGGTGAACAGCAAGCTGCGCGAAGCGCCGAAGCAGGGCAAGGACATTTTCCGCTATGCCAAGAGTTCCCGGGGCGCGCAGGATTACATGCACATCGTCAATTATGTGCTGATGCATCGACAACTGGAAACCCCCCTTTTGGCTGAAGCAAGCAAAAACCTTTAAAACCCGCTTTTCTCAATCGTGCCAGGTGAAACCATGAGTGATGATCCTCCAAAAAAAATCCTGCGCACGATCGGCGAAACCGGCGATTATTTCGCGCGCCTTGAACATGTCGAGGTCGACTTCGGCAAAGGAAAAGTCAAAGAGACGTATCGCGCAGTCATCCCTGATGCAGCGCTGGTGCTCGCGTTGACAGATAAAGGAAAGATCCCGCTCGTGCACCATTACCGCGTGTTCGGTCGCGGCTGGGTCTACGAACTGCCTGGCGGCATCATGGACAAGGAAGAACTGGAAAGCCCGGAGATCACCGCGCTTCGCGAGCTGGAAGAGGAGACTGGGCTCGCGGCGCATAAGATTAAGACCTTATACAAGTACCAGCCGATCAGCGATGTCCGGTGCAACGTGCATCTCTTCTTCGCTTCAGACCTGAAGAAAGGCGAGCCCATGCGCGACGAGACAGAGCACGAGATGGAAGTCGTCGAAGTGACACCCGGCCAGCTGTGGGCGATGGTGCTCGACGGCACGATCCAGGACAGCGCGACCACACTCGCCATCCTGATCGCGAAAGAGAAAGGCCTGCTCAAGATCGACATGAAGGACGTGAAAAAAGGCCACCCGTTCTAGTTACATCGCTGCCTTGGCGCGACATGCGAAGTCACAGAAACGTTCCGTTTCTGGGATGCCAGGAAGCTTCGCTTCCTGAGCATGAGAGCGCCGCAGCTCACACCAGCATCATGATGCCCATCTCGACGCGCTTGAGATAGCCATCCTGTTCCAGGTCGTCGAGCAAGCCGTCGACTTCTGCGTCAGTGAAGCCTTGGCCTGTGGCTTCGACCATGATCTGCTCTGTCAGAATCCTTCCTTTCTTGTCTGGGTTCATACCCTGGATGATGCTCAACAAAGAAACCTTGCGGTCGAGTTCGTTCTCAGTGCGCAGCCTGCCAGCCATGTTGCGCTGGACGCGCATCAATTCGTCGAACTCGTCAGCATCCATGCTGTACCCCCAGCTCTTTGCACCGCTGGAATGTATAAAAAGATTCCGAAAGTGGTATACAAAGGTGTATATTAGTACGAGTCGCTGCACTGCTACGGCATTTCACTCTCCCTCCGGTGCGAGCAAGAACCGGGCGCTCGTATAACGAGCCATGCTCGTACTCGCGCCCGGCAAGGATGCCAAGGTAGCAGCGACGCAAATCTTAAATAATCTTCATCACACCCTCGTGCCCGGGGGTAAGGTATGTTTCATGCAGTGACCAAGAGTGAGACTGATGATTCTCGTTTCCTGAACTTCTTAGTCTTCGGCGACGACTGGTTTATCCAGCGCCAGATGGAGCAGCGCGACGGCAAGACCTTCATGCGCGCGAAGAAGCGTGTGGTGTGAGTTATAACTCCTCTTCTTTCATCTGTCGCCGTTTGACTTCGCGGGCGACTTCGCGATACATCTTCATCTTCTTATGCGAGCGCTTGATCGAGCGCCCGGTGCCGACAAGGACCGCTTTCGGCGCGTGCCAGAAGACTGCGACAAAAGCGTTCTTGGTCTTCTTTCCCATCACGCACAGTGCCATCGCCGCCCTGGACTGTATCGGTTCCGGGCCTTCGCGCCGCAATTCGAAGTCAGTGCCGTTCAGCTGCTCTGCCCGCATCGAATCGATCGTCTTGATCAGGTGTTCAATCTCTTTGATCGCGCCATAGAGCTGGTGCTGCTTGCTCAATTCAAGATCGTCTTTCGACTTTTGCAAGGTCTCGATCAAATTCAATCGCCGTTCCTCATACGACCGGCGCAGATTCTGCAATGGCATAGTGATAGCGACCTCTTACTCTTTTTTAAACCTTATTGTTCCCTGCACAAAATGGCGCAGGCAATCCTCCCCGTCAAAACTGGCGCGTTGCCGCAAGCCGACCGGGCCGAAATACAAAGTGATGGCCCGTTCCGGATCGACCGGCGTGCTGCATACCGGGCACACTCGATTAGGATTCTCGAACTTGCTGATATGCGCTTCGACATGTTCCAGCACGCGACCATCCTTGATCTGGTTCCGGAGCGCAAGCAATTCGTCATAGTCCAACTGATCGATTGTGTGCATCATCTGATCGCCTCGAACAGCTTGTGCGGGTCCTTGATGATGTGGAGGTTCTTGGCAAGGTTCTTGAAATAATCATCGCCGTTTGCATAGCCTTCAATAAATTCCTCTGCAGTATGAGTCCAGGAGATGACTGTCTTCTTTTCCTCTTTCGATTTCTCCACCTTGATCTTGCTGTGCTCTTCGCGCAGTTTTGCCAAGGCCTTCTCTTTCGCAAACACGAGCAGATGGATCTCGCCAGGATTGCTTTCCGCAACCCCGATGGCGTCGCAGGCGTCGATGTAGTCTTCATGCAGCCAGAAGAATTTCTGGAGAAAGTAATGGTCGTCTTGTTTGGGCAAAAGCATGATGCTCATGATCGCGCCAGTCATCTGGTCGAGGGCCACGACCCGTTTCCCTACCAGGCCTTCCTTGATCATCGCGACGTGCGCGAGCTCTTTGTTGAGTCCGTAGATCAATCGCGGCTTGCCAGGAACGCCCTTGCTCTCCTTGCGCAGCTTCACCAAGCCCCACGCCTCAAGCAGTTTGATCTGCTGGCTGATGTTGGGGAGACTCGTGCCTGTGGCTTTGGCGATCTCAGAAGCGGATCGTTCCCCCTTCGCCAGCTCTGAAAGGATCGCCCACTTCGCCGTCGTCAACAGACGCTCGAATTCCATAGTCTCACAAGGCCTCCAGTCATATTTAAATTTTGTGGTAGTTAATCAGTTATTTACTTAATAACTATTGAAATACTTAATTTATACCTGGTTATATGTAACCAGGCCGTATCGACGAGAAAAATGGCTACTGAAACCAGAACATTTTTAAATTCGGTCAGACCGATACTGGTTCGGGACAACAGACGGGTAGATCCCGGCCTGTCCGATCGCAGTAAAAGGGGGTTACTTCCTTCGGGAAGAGAGGTGAGGAGACTGAAGGTGCTGATGTTAGGGTGGGAGTTCCCGCCCTACTTCGCCGGCGGCGTTGGAACTGTATGCTATTCGTTGACCAAAGCGTTAGCGCAGCGAGACGTCGAGGTCACGTACATCATGCCGTCAGGACCGCGCAATGTCTCGGCTGACTTTGTCAACCTGATGGTCGCGGACAACCTGATTGCGGATGGCAGGATCAAGCTGGCGAAGATCGCAAGCCTGCTCGGCGCGTACGAAGGCATGCCGGAATACCAGGCATGGTACGAGAAGGTGCTGCGCGAAACAGGAGGAAAAGCCGGCAAGCTCTACGGCCACAACCTCCTGACCGAGATCGAACGGTTCGCAGAGAAGGTGGCGATGATCGTCCAGGAGCTCGGCATCGAATTCGATGTCATCCACGCGCACGACTGGACCACCTTCCCGGCTGCGATGAAGCTCAAAGAACTGACAGGAAAACCCATGGTCGTCCACGTCCACATCACAGAGTTCGACAAGACCGGCGGGAACCATGCAGACCCGCGTGTCTATGCGATCGAGCGCAAGGGAATGCTCTTCGCGGATCGCGTTCTCACGGTGAGCAATCTGATCAAGAACCGGTGCGTGCACCAGTACTTCATCGATCCCAACAAGATCAGCGTGGTCTACAACGCAGTGGAATTCAACCAACGCCCGGCCTTGCCAGAGACCTTCCAGATCAAGGCGCAGGACAAGGTCGTGCTCTTCCTCGGCAGGGTCACCCTGCAGAAAGGCCCTGATTATTTTCTGGAAGCGGCACGCAAGGTCCTGGAAGTCGATCCGAATGTCAAGTTCATCATGGCAGGCTCAGGTGACATGCTGCCCCGCATGATCGAACGCGCGGCTGAGATGGGGATCGGCAAGAAGGTCATCTTCCCCGGCTTTGTCGCACGCGAAGAAGGCGACAAGCTCTACCGCATGGCCGACCTGTTCGTCATGCCGAGCGTGAGCGAGCCATTCGGACTCGTGCCCCTGGAAGCGATGTACCAGGGCACGCCAGTCATTATCTCCAAGCAGAGCGGCATCTCCGAAGTCCTGAACAACGCGCTCAAAGTCGACTTCTGGGACGTCGAAGACATCGCGAACAAGATCCTCGCAGCACTCCACTATGGCACGATGCACCAGCAATTGCGCCATGAGGGCAATATCGAGGTGCAGAGTTTCAACTGGGACTCAGTCGCGCAGGAAGTCCAACAGATCTATCATGAGGTGAGCGGCGCATGGTGAGCATTTGCTTCTATTTCCAGGTCCATCAGCCCGAACGATTGCGGAAGTACAGCGTGTTCGATATCGGCAACCAACGCAACTATTACGACGAAGTCAAGAACCGGGAAGTCATGCAGAAAGTGGCGAAGAAATGCTACCTGCCCATGAACGCGCTCCTGCTCAAGCTGATCCAGCGCCATAAGGGCAGGTTCAAGGTGAGCTTCTCGCTCAGCGGCACTGCCATGGAGCAGTTCGAACGCTTCGCTCCAGAAGTCCTGGAAAGCTTCAAAGCGCTCGCTCGCACTGGGTGCGTCGAATTCCTGGCCGAGACTTATTACCACAGCCTGAGCTTCCTGTACAACAAGGAGGAGTTCGACGAACAGGTCGCGGCGCACGCAGCCAAGATCAAGGAACTCTTCGGACAACAGCCAACCGTGTTCCGCAATACCGAGCTCATCTTCAGCAACGAACTCGCGCATCACATGGAAGAGCAGGGGTTCAAGGCCATTCTCGCAGAGGGCGCGGATCACATCCTGGGCTGGAAATCCCCGAATTTCCTGTACACAGCCGTTACCGCGCCAAAGATCAAACTTCTGCTCAAGAACTACAAGCTCAGCGATGATGTCGCCTTCCGGTTCAGCAATAAGGGCTGGAACGAGCACCCGCTCACAGTCGACAAGTACAGCGAATGGATCAATAACGTCAATGGGAACGGCAATGTGATCAACCTCTTCATGGACTACGAGACCTTTGGCGAGCACCAGTGGGAAGACACCGGCATCTTCGAGTTCATGGAGCGCCTGCCAGACGACCTGCTCAGGCACCCGGACAATGACTTCAAGACCCCGAGCGAGGTTGCGGAAGCCTACGAGCCTGTCGGCGTGCTGGACATCCACAATTTCGTCTCCTGGGCCGATATCGAGCGCGATCTCAGCGCCTGGCTCGGCAATAAGATGCAGCACACCTCAATCGATGAGCTGTACCGGATCAGGGACAAGGTCCTCGCGTCCGGCGATGCCCAGCTGATCAACGACTGGAAAAAGCTCACTACGAGCGATCATTTCTACTACATGTGCACCAAGTGGTTCTCAGACGGCGATGTGCACAAATACTTCAACCCGTACGACACGCCGTATGAGGGCTATATCGCGTTCATGAACGTCCTGAACGACATGGTGCTCCGGGTCAAGGCAGCGCCTGAGAAGACGGCACTGCAGCTCACAGAGCAGCCCAGCAAGCTCCTGGTTACAGCCCCTGAGGGCAAAAAGAGGTGGTAGGATGGCTAAAGCTAAAACAAAAACCGTGAAGAAGACCGCAAAGCCTGCGAAGAAAGCAGCCAAGAAAGCTGCAAAAAAGGCGCCTAAGAAAGCGGCAAAAAAAGCTGCGAAGGCCGCTGGCAAGAAGGTCGGCAAGCCCAAGCTCAGCCTGAGCGTGTACGACATCCAGCACATGCCAGAGCATCAGCATTTCTACTTCGTGAACGGCGAGCGCGTGCAGAACGTGAAAGAACTCGCTGAGGTCATGGATCGCATCGAGCAGGAGATCTTCGACTATCACGTGGCAGAAGAGAAGAATGACTTTTACAATTGGGTGAAGCACGTGTTTGAGGACATCGAACTGGCAGAGAAACTTGTCGGCGTCACCGGGCCGAAACATCTCCAGTTCACGATATACAAGCACGTAGCGGATAAGGCCTTGAAGAAGCGCAAATAGGCCGCAAGAGGGGTGAGAACAGTGGAATTAGAAGAAGAGAGACGCTTCCACTTCCAAGACGGAACAAGTGTCCAGAATCTCGAAGAGCTCAAGGGAAAGATCGAGAGCATCTCCTATGACGAGTTCTACAGCCATGTGAATGAGGAGAAGAACGACTTCGCCGCCTGGATCGAAGGCGTGCTCGAGCAAGCGGAACTCGCGAACAAGCTCCGCGCTGTTTCGAGCATCGTTGAAAGCGTCGAAATCCTGAACGAGGCGCTCTATCCTGACGCGGCCAAGGGCGACGATCTCCAGGTGCGTATTGAGGAACAGCTGTTCTCGCAGCAGCCAGAGATGGGCGAGACCCTTGATGCAGACGCACCGCAGCCAGAGCCAGCACCAGAAGTGCACGAGGCAGACTGGGACAAGGAGATGCAAAGCGCGGAAGGCGTGGAATTCGAGACCCCGTCTGAGAGCGTCCTGCCCAGCAAGGAAGACCTGGAGGCGGCGAGAACACCGGGAGAGCCGGTCACAACGACAGATCCGGGACACGTACCGATCACGGAAAAGGTCGACAAGCCAGTGACCCATGCTGAGCACATGCACTTCCTGGTGAAGCAGTTCGTTTTCGGATTCCTGATAGGCCTGATCCTGGGCGTGATTCTCGGGCGGGTCATCAGCATCTTTGTGTGAGGCTGATGGCAAAAGACAAAAAGCAGGTGGAACCCAGCGCAGAGTACCTCTACGAGGTCTCGTGGGAGGTCTGCAACAAGGTCGGCGGGATCCACACGGTGCTGAAGAGCAAAGCCGCTGTGATGAAGCAGCGCTATCGCCATTACACACTCATCGGCCCGTATTTTGAGAAGAAAGCCGCGCTCGAGCTAGAGGAACAGGTGCCGCCGAAAGACGTGGCAAAGGCTTTCAAGGCCCTGGCTCAGGAAGGGATCACGTGCTATTATGGCATCTGGCAGATCAAAGGAGAGCCTGCAGTCATACTCATCGATTTCACCAAGCTCAAGGAGCAGAAGGACAAGCTCAAGGCAGAGCTCTGGAAACATTACAAGGTCGACAGCCTCAATGCCGGCTGGGACTACGAAGAGCCTGTGATCTTCTCTGCAGCAGTGGCCAAGCTGCTGGCAGCCCTGGAGAACAGCCTGGGCAAGAAGCGGCTCGTGGCGCATTTCCACGAATGGATGACTGGCGCAGGCATCCTCTTCCTCAAGAACGTGGGCAGCAGCTTCCGAACCGTGTTCACGACACACGCGACCATGCTCGGAAGGGCTATTTGCGGCTCTGGAGAGCCCCTCTATGAGATGCTCGAGCACATCAACGGCACTGAAGAGGCGTACAAGCACGGGGTGCAGGCCAAGCACCTGACAGAGACTGCGTGCGCCCATACTTGCGACACGTTCACAACCGTGAGCGCGATCACCGGCATGGAGGCTGAGAAACTACTTGGCAGGAAGCCTGACGTGCTCGTGCTGAACGGCCTGGATGTGGAGCGCTTCCCCACGTTTGAGGAAACCAGCATCAAGCACCTCACGTGTCGCGAAGAACTGCGGCGCTTCCTCACCTATTACTTTTTCCCGTATTATCTCTTCCCGTTGGAGCACAACCTCATCTTCTTCATTACCGGCCGGTACGAGTTCAAGAACAAAGGGCTGGACCTCACGATACAGGCGCTTGCGCGGCTGAACGAGCTGCTTCAGGAAGAAGGGGACGACAAGCGCACGGTTTCCGTGTTCTTCTGGATCCCAATGGAACACGCAGGCGTCAAGGTCGAGCTCCTGGAGAACAAGAACTACCACAATCACATCACGAGCTATATCCATTACAACGCTGATAACATCCTTCAGAAGGTCCTGTACGACTTCCTGGCGCAGAAAGACGTCACAGGCGAGACCTTGTTCACCAAGGAGTTCCTGAAGGAGATGAAGAAGGACCTGCTGCAGTTCAAGCGGCAGGGGAATCCGCCCTTATGCACGAATTACCTGCCGAACGAGGAACAGGACGAGACCATCGCAGCCTTGCATGCTGCAGGCTTGGATAATCGTGAAGACGACCGGGTGAAAGTGATCGTGCAGCCTGTGTATCTTGATGGCAATGACGGCCTGGTCAACCTGCCGTATTATGACGCAATTGCCGGCACCCATCTGGGCCTGTTCCCGAGCTATTACGAGCCTTGGGGCTACACGCCCTTGGAGACTGGAGCGATGGGCGTCGCCGCTCTGACAACCGATCTGGCCGGTTTCGGACAGTTCATCGAGCCTCACCTGCCAGAAGAGAATGCTGGCATCACAGTCCTGCACCGCCTGGGCCGGAAACGGGAAGAAGTTGTCGAGGATTTCGCCAAGAAGCTCCTGGAATTCACAAAGATCAGCCACACCGACCGTGTGCAGCACAAGATCGCAGCCAAGGAATTGAGCCAGCTCTGCGATTGGGAAGAATTCGTGGATAACTACATCACTGCGCATAATCTGGCCCTGCAGCGATGACAGGGTTGCATGGGCGCATTTTCAGCTTGACGGTGAACGGCAAGCCTTGAATATCGAAGCGGAGATTATAGCCGCCATCTACCTCTTTCCATTTCTTGATCTCAATACGACGCATCTCAGTTACCCACTCATTGTCGATCAAATCATTGATGCAGATATAGCCTTCCTGGCCGTTGAACCAGCCACTGACCCGCACAGGAACTTCTGCGCCAGTATAGTCAAAATCAATCATGCCACCAGGATAGAAACCGGCTACCTGACGATCAATAGGACTGCGAATGTCGATTGTAGCCTCTTCATTCTTCAGTTGGCCTGTCACATGCAGCCAACCGAGCAGTTTCTTCGCCTCAAGATCATAGCAGCCGTTGAAGAAGTGCTCATAAGGCATGTCCTCGTTTGGTGGCTCTGGTGATGGGCAGTCGCAGGCAGGCACTTCAGGTATGGCTGGAGCAGCCTCAGCCGGCGGTTCGGCCGCAAGCCCGGGCCGTGTGAGTGCTACGACCAGCGTCGCTGCTGCTAGCACCGCCCTGACACCCATACAGAATTCTGGGAAACACCCCTTTATCTTCCTTTCCCCAAGATTTTATATAGTCCTGGAGAGAACCTGTGCCAGCATGAATCCCCAGGCAGATGCGCTGAACAAAACACTCAAAGGCACAGCGCTTGCGCTCTTGTCAAAGAAAGGCAAGGCTGCGTTCTGGCCACGGCTCGGGATATTGCAGCAGACACTCGATGCGCGCGGCAAGGAGCTGGATGCGACGATCGGTACCGCGGTTGGGGATGATGGCACGCCTATGCGCCTGCCAGCGGTTGCATCGCACTTGGATGTAGAGCCCAAGGCAGCCTACCCCTACGCGCCGGGCATGGGCGTCATGGCGCTTCGTGAAGCCTGGAAAACAGAGCTCAAAGCAAAGAATCCAAGCCTGAACAGCGAGATCAGCCTGCCGATCGTCACTGCCGGCTTGACACACGGTCTCAGCCTGATTGGCTCGCTCTTTGTCGATCCAGGCACTGAGATTGTCTTGCCAGACCTGTTCTGGGGCAATTACAAGCGCATCTTCGAGCACATCCATGGCGGCAAGCTCGTGCCCTTCGAGACATTCAAAGGCAGCGAATTCAACACAGAGGGCCTCAAAGAGGCACTTGGCCGTGGCGAAGGCAAGAAGATCCTTCTCCTCAACTTCCCGAACAATCCCAGCGGCTATACCCCTACAGAACAGGAAGCAGAGGCGATCCTGGCTGTGATCAAAGAGAATGCTGAAGCCGGCGATAAAATCTTCGTGATTCTGGATGACGCTTATTTCGGCCTGCAATACGCTGACGGCATGCAGGAGAGCCTGTTCGCCAAACTGGCGAATCTCCATAAGTCTGTGCTGGCTGTGAAGGTTGATGGAGCGACGAAGGAGGAGTTCATGTGGGGCTTCCGCATCGGTTTCTTGACCTATGGCGCCTGGGGCCTTGACAGCGACGCTTATCAGGCCTTGGTGGAGAAGACCGCAGGCACGATCCGCGCGACTGTGAGCAATTGCAACCATCCGGGACAGAGTCTGCTCTTACAGGCACTCAAGGATCCTGACCACCAGAGAGAAAAACTCCAAAAACTCAACACTCTCAAAGCCCGATACGAAAAGGTGAAAGAGGTTCTGGAGAAACATGAGGAGTACCAGGAGTACTTCGAGGCCTTGCCTTTCAACTCTGGCTATTTCATGTGCCTGAAGCTCAAAGAGGGTATTGATCCTGAAAAGGTTCGCCAGACCCTGCTGAAAGACTACGATACTGGGGTGATCGCCCTGCCCAGTGGCCTGTTGCGCATCGCGTATAGCGGCATCCCGGTTGCGAAGATCCCGACATTGTTTGAGAACATCTCTTCTGCCTGCAAAGATTAATTGTTGCTATGCTTCCTATATTGGCGCTTCTCGAAATGCACTGCCACTGTATACGCAATGGCTATCGCAATCGCATAGAGCAGCAAAAAGAGCAGCGGATGGTAGCCCAGCGATTTCGTGATGGCAAGCACGACGATAGCATACCAGGTGATGATACTAATACTGCCAGCGATCGCCGCGATGTAGACAATGTTTCGGGGGCAATGTCCGCGTTCTTCGCATGCCTCAATCATAGGAAACACTTTCTTGTGAAGCCAGAAGCCGTTGAGAGTGACGATGATGACCAGGAGGAGCTTTGTCCTGAACAATGTTGAGGATAAGAGCGCGGGTTTTGCCAGCACCATGACGATGCCGGTGATATAGATCAAGAGGAGTGCGATGACGATCAGCCGCGCAAAAAGCGGGAATAATGGGTGCGCGTGACGTTCGATTGTCGGGTCACGAATACCGAGCACGTGCAGGTAATCGGTAACTGTTACTGTGCCGACACCGACCATCGCCGCCAGGATGTGGATCACGAGTGCTTTCGTGTAGAGGAGTTCGAGCATGCGTTGCTTTTTTCAGGACTCTATTTAATTGTTGTGTATGAGGCTGCACTCGAGCTCTCGCTAAGGCTCGAACTGGGCCTGCGGAGATTTGAACTCCGGTTATGCGGCTTTTCGCCGCACGGAGCTAGCCCCGAACCGCATGTGATACCAAGCTACACTACAGGCCCGATAAAAAAAGGAAATTAGGAAAGAGTTTCCCGTTGCCGCGGCGCTCTCACTTCGTATGTCGCGCCAAGGCGGCAACGGCGCAGTATGCCTACTCAACATACAACTTAATCCGCTCTGGGTCGTACTTCCAGTCAGCAGGCAGCGCGCCGGTGCGCTTGTAGTACTTCGCCAGCCGCATGATCTTGCTTTCTGTCAGTTGCAGGCCGCGCTTGCCTGGCATGTCCTTCTTGTTCTCTTCCATGTGCTTCCGGATCAGGACAGCCTTGCGCATCAAGGCCATGAGATCATCCGGCAGTTCCGGCGCGAGCTTCTTCTCTTCCAGGATCTTCTTGATGCTCTTGCCGGTCGTGAGCTTCACGCTCGCGACGCCGTACTCGTCTCGCAAGTACAGGCCGATCTGGCTGGCAGTCTTGCCTTCCTTGGCATACTTGACCACAAGCATCTCGACTTCTTTCGGTTTCCGTGTTGCCCAGGTGGGCTTGGCAAGCTTTGCCGGCTTTGTCGAGCCGCTCTTGCCCTTTTTCCGTGAATGCATGCGTGACATGGTTTCACCTTTTTGTACGGATGGATCAGAGAATCTGCATCCAGTGAAGCGAAGCCAGCCAGCGGCTAACCGCGCTTCCTCTCCGCGATAGCAGCTGAGAGCCCTGGTTCGTTTATAAAAGTGACGGTGGATTAAATGTCTCCACTTTTAAATGGTAAAGTATAAAAGCAGCTCATCATTCCTTCTATAAAATGGCAGGAGATGAGTCTCCACTCATCGTGAATCTGGCAAGTATGTCTCCAGAGGAAAAGCTGCGCTTTCTTGTTGAATTGGAGTCTGCCAGGCCAACAGAACGCGATGGATTCATTCACCCACTCTACCACGCAGTATTGCCAGTCGAACTGCAGAGCAGCAGGAAGCGACTCACTTTTGCTACAACCCCGTCTGGACGGTTCTTGGCACGAAGAACCATTGATGCATACAATGCACTGCTGAATGAACATCATCCTTTGTATTACAAAAAGGATGAGCGTTTTGACCTTAAGCTTCTGGATATCGAACGCCGACAACACGGAGATGGGGAACTCATTCCTCGAATTCTCGAATCTGTTGATGGCAGTGACGTTTTCGTTTTCGTTTCAGCGTATGATCCGTCCTTCGCATCTGACCGTTTCCAACGTCTTTTCGGTGCGTTTGAAAAAGCTGGTTGGCTTCGCGACGGCATCACCCTGGATAAAGTTGTTCAAGACGGTCTGCAAGAGGAATCTGACGGGCCGTATCGTATCTTCAAGGAGATAGTAAGTGAGACCTTGCTTGATGGCAACCTGATGGAAACCTACGATTACATCAGGACTCTTGCCGAACACAATCCTGGACATATTACAGTAATCATGCCTTACTACGCCTATGGGCGTCAGAACCACCCAACTGCAATGATGAGAGAAGCAACATTGGCTCGCCTTGTCGCTGACCTTTTTGTTGCCGCTGGCGCAGATGGAGTGATCAGCTACGATCCTCATAGTGACGATATTCGAGGCTTTTTCCCGGCAAATTTCACATGCAAAATGGTGAATCCATTCAGCTCATTGCTTGAGATATTCTCGCCATTCAAAGGAAAGAAGAATGTTGGATGGGCATACTGGGATGCTGGAAGCGTGAACCGGTATGAAAAGCTCGTAACCCAGCTGCAGCTGCACCCAATTTACATGCAAGCTACGCGTAGAGGCAGAAAGGTTGTTCACGCAATTCAGAACTATGAAGAAGGTATTGAAACGGTCTGCGGTGCTGACGATATTGGCGGTACACTTGGGACACTGATGCAAGGTATGGATGCAATGGTAAAACTAGGTGTGAAGGCTTTCCACATCGCGTTATCCCACGGACTTTTTGTTAAAGACGCGTATGCTCGCCTGCTGCAGATGAACAACATGGGTATGGAAGCTCTCTATCTTCCAGATACGATTCCACAACCACCAGAGATTCTTGAATTGCCATTCATCCGCGAACGATCGCATGCAACTCTTCTGGCAAACATCATCAATTCAGTACACTACGAGACTTCAGCCAGCCAACACGCTATCGGCCCACCAACCAACGGTTAGAAATCCTTCACACTCTTCTGTCCTTTTCTCTTTCCTGTTTTCACTTGGACTTTTTCTGGCGCAAGGTCCTGGCCGACTTGCTTCTTGATGCTCAAGGCAGTCTTTTTCCCGACGAGAGACGCGAGTGTTGCGTAATCTGCTTTCTTTACTAATTCAATACTCTTAATTCTACTATTATGTAATTTTCTCGCCCTCACTCTACCAATTCCTCTGAGCTTAAGGAGTGGAAGAAGTTCTTCTTTAGCTCCATGTTTGAGTCGCAAGCGCATCTTTGCCAGTGGCGTCCTGAACATTTGGTAGTTCAAGATCCGTGCCAATTCTTCAGTTGCATACACAAGCCAATCTGCACGCTCAAGCTTCGACCTGACTTCGCCTGGTGCGATGCCCAAAGTCTCTAACAGGACATCTTCTTGGATCTCATCGATCCAGTCCTGGAAAAACACTGCCGTCTTCATCGTCTTCAGGAATTCTTCGTATTCCTCGCTGTACTGCGATGGTTCTGGCGCGAGCAGTTCGCCAATGTATTTGTTCGTCCGCTCGACCAGCTCATCGAGTTCTTTCACCCGCGGACGGAGCAAAGGTCGCATTTCCAAGCATGAAGCGAGCATGTGCAGGATGGCAAAGTCCTGCATGCCTTTGTCAGTCGCGCGCTTCAAGCAAGTGATCAGGAAATGCGCAGTGTAGGGATCAAGATACAATTCAGCAACACGCTTTCCCAACAATGTGGCTTCGAGTTTCCCGTCGCGGACTTCATTGGCTGACACAAAGTCGCCATTGACTTCGCTGTCAGCCACTTTGAGGAATTCCCACTCCTCAAGCTGCTGCACCATCATGTCCAGGATGTTGTTCAGCTTGGTCGTGTCACCGTATTGTTTTGCGTAAAAGGTCTTGCCGAAGAACTCATACAAGCCATCATACGTCGCGATGAATTCGGAAGCTATCAAACTGAGCACATACGTACGAAGTACTGGCTCGACCGCGAGCTTGGAGAAGATCTGTTCTGGTTCGCCATGGATGTATTGCTCTGCACGCATTTCCTTTTGGTCTTTAGTCTCAGCGAGAATGATCGCTTCGCCATAATCTTCCATGCCTGGCCGGCCAGCTCTGCCTGCCATCTGATGATACTCCAAGACCGGGATGTCGTTCATCCCCCACGAGCCGCCACCGCCAAAACGCTTCAGATCACGGATGATAACGCGGAAAGCAGGCAGGTCAAGTCCCATCGCCAGTGTCGGCGTGGAGCAGATGACCTTCACCACACCCTCCCGGAACTTGGTCTCAATTAAATCGCGTTGCTTGGAATGCAGCCCGGCGTGATGGAACGCCGTGCCTTTCTCAATACACCGTGCAAGGCGCTTACACTGCTTTGTCGGGCTTGGCAGCGCTTTGAGGATGTCCAAAGCGAGCTTTGCCAGTGCTGTATCATTCGTCTTGATCTTCTGCGCTACCCGTTCAGCCTGGCTTTCAGCGCCTCGCTTGGTATTGCAGAACACGAGCGCTTGTTTCTGCTTCGCGAGCGTGTCTAAGGAGATATTGATGACCATGTCGCTGCTGGGCTGGTCGACTGTGACTGTGCGAGACATAGCTCTGTGGTGCAGGAGCGGTTATATAAGGATTTGCTGCATATGACCAGTGAGTAAGCTTTATAAACGCCTTAACGCCTCTCGCCCTGTATTGCCTCCGTAGCTTAGTCTGGTTCGAGCGGTCGGCTGTTAACCGACAGGTCTCCGGTTCAAATCCGGACGGAGGCGTCATCATTCGTGGGGCTGTAAGCCCCACTCATTCTGGGCCTCCTTCGAGATTTGAACCGGGCTTCGAGTGAGCAACGCGAACGAGATTGTCCGGTTCAAATCCGGACGGAGGCGTACTCAAGGCGTAGCCTTTCGAGGCCTCCGCCGGACTTCGAACGTCAGTGAGACTGTCCGGACGGAGGCGTTCTACGAGTTAGGTTTAAATATTGTGTTCACTTCCCAGGAGCTATGAGCGTGGCAGAGAGCTACTTGTTGGAGCAAGGGGAACGGATCACGTCGCTGAGCGCGTTCTATGCAAGCCGGCAATTGAAAAGTCCGGGCGACCTCATAGCAATTCGGATAGCAGGGAATCAGTTCTATGCTTTCTTTCTCGGTGCGCGAGCGAATTTCTTCGAGGGAGCAAACGAGCGAGTATCATCAATCCAGTTCAGGGGAGTTATGGGAGATCTCGAAGTGAGCATGGAAGCTGGCTGGGATTATGATAATGGGGTCTGGCACCATCACAACGGAACAGTCGCTGACAGATATTCTGTGGGACAGAAAGAGCTGAATGCTGGTATCTTCAGCGTGCATGGGGAACGCTTGCAAAAATGGGTTATTCGAGAACAAGATATACACGGACATGTTCCAGATGCGCTGAGAAAGCGCTATGCAGACTTCCTTCGCAGAATCACATAGCAGAGCGCACCCGCAAGCGCCGAAACATCCTTTTTTTCAAATTCTTCTTTTGATGTCCAAGGGATATGCTTACATCTGATCCAGCGTTCACTCGTTTTGGTGATATCTATGGGAAATTGTAGTGATGGAAGTTGTTCGACAGGCCACGGCAAGTCTGGCTGCTGTTCCACCAAGAAATGCGGCAGCGCGGAATGGGGCAGTTGTGACGGCTCTGACATGATGCTGGAGCTCGCGGACAAGGCGTGGAATTGCCTGATGATGGATAAGATGAAGCAGCATTGGGAGAAGCACCGCGGCGAAGCCATGGACAAGATGGCGCACGCGGCTGTCAATGCGAGCATGGCCTACTGGATGAACAAAATGGACGGCATGAAGCAAGCAGGCGAGCATCGCCAGAAGCTGATGCAGTCCTGGGGCTAAAACCGGTTTAACCTTTTTTCAGCGCTTCTACCTTGTCAGTCTTCTCCCAGGTGAAGTCAGGATCATCCCTGCCAAAGTGGCCGTAGGCTGCTGTCTTCTTGTAGATCGGCCGTTTGAGATCGAGCGCCTTGATGATGCCTGCCGGCGTCAAAGGAAAGTGCTCCTTGACCAGCGCGACGATCTTGTCTTCCGGGATGCTGTTCGTGCCATAGGTGTTCACCAGAAGCCCGACAGGCTCGGCAACGCCGATCGAATATGCCAGTTGCACTTCGCAGCGCTTGGCAAGGCCTGCTGCCACGATGTTCTTGGCGATGTGGCGAGCCATGTAGCTCGCGCTCCGGTCGACCTTGCTCGGGTCCTTGCCAGAGAAGCAGCCGCCGCCGTGCGCGCCGACCCCGCCGTACGTATCCACAATAATCTTCCTGCCAGTCAGGCCTGCGTCTGCTGGAGGACCGCCGAGCACGAATCGCCCGGTTTCGTTGATGAAGATCTTGGTCTTGTCGTCGATCCATTTGCCGCAGATCGGCTCGATCACGTGCTTCTTGAGATCTTTCCGCAATTGTTCCAGGGTGATCTCTTCTGCATGGTGCGCTGCGAGGACGATAGCTTCTGCCCGCAATGCTTTGCCGTTGTCGAATTCGATCGTCACCTGGCTTTTGCCGTCAGGACGCAAGTAACTGAGAGTGCCGTCCTTGCGGACTTCTGAGAGCTTCTTGGTGAGCTTGTGCGCGAGTACCACTGTCAAGGGCATGAGCTCTGGCGTCTCGTCGGTCGCGTAGCCGAACATCAGGCCTTGATCGCCTGCGCCTTGCTCCTTGTGCTCGCCCTTGTCAGCCTCGACGCCTTGCGCGATATCCGGACTTTGTTCATGCAGGGTGACAATCACGCCGACGTCGTCGCAGCAGAAACCGTATTCGCTCTTGTCATAGCCGATCTCTTTCAGCGTGTTCCTGACGACTTCCTGGATGTTGACGTACGCGCTGGTCTTGGCTTCGCCGCCGACGAGCACCAGGCCAGTGGTTGCGAAGCATTCGACGCCTGCGTGCGCTTCCTTGTCCTGCGTGACCATCTCGTCATAGACTGCATCGCTGATCTGGTCGCAGACCTTGTCCGGGTGCCCCTCAGTGACGCTTTCTGAGGTGAAAAAATGCCGTGTTTCTGATCTCATAGTATGCCCTCCGAGAATCATTATTCCCTGTCCCTAGCGGACCTCGGTCTCTTTATAACAATTACGGAGAGAAAAAGTCAAATAAGAATAATCACATGGAATCTAATTCTTTTATGAGTTCCTTGACAGCATCGCCGCTTTGCTGCAGGGCGGCAAGCTCATCCTCGTTGAGGTCGAGCTCGACGATCTCTTGAACCCCGTTCTTGTCGAGCTTGCAGGGCACGCCGAGAAACAAGTCAGTCATGCCGTACTGGCCGCTCAGCCAGGCACTGACCGGTACGACCTTGCCGTTCTCTGTGAAGATCGCTTCCAGGACTTCGTAGATCGCGCCGCCGACTGCGAAGTACGCGCTGCCGTTGCCGAGCAGGTTGACGATCTCAGCGCCGCCCTTCCTAGTCCTGTCCTCAAGACCCTTAATGATCTCATCACTCAAGGCTGTGTGCAACGGCTTTCCATCAACGGTGGCCAGTCGGGAAAGAGGAACCATCAGATCGCCATGGCCGCCCAACACCATCGCTTCGATCTTTCCAGGACCAACACCACTCTTCTCACTGATAAAGGTCTTGAATCGTGTCGTGTCAAGCGTGCCTGCCATGCCAACGATCTTCTGCTTGTCGATACCGCTTTCTTTGGCAGCGAGGTAGGTCATCGCGTCTAATGGATTCGAGACGATGACGATGATCGCGTCAGGCGCGTGCGCCTGCACCTGCGACATCACGTCTTTCATGATCTTCGCGTTGACCTTGAGCGTGTCTTCGCGTTTCTGGTCCGGCTTCCGCGGCACGCCTGCGGTGATGACGACGACGTCGCTGCCGTCAATAAGCGAATAGTCATGCCCGCCTTTGACTTTGACGTCGAGCCCGAACACGCCTGTACCCTCGTAGATATCCAAGGCTTTGCCTTGTGTCGGCTTGTCCAGGATGTCGACGAGCGCGACTTCATCCACAAGCCCTTTCATTGCGAGAACATACGCTGCTGTGCTGCCGACATAGCCGGCGCCGATGATTGCTGCTTTTGTCATTGTCGCTTGAACTTATGCCAAATTTAAATAACTGTCGCAAGAAAGTACCACAAAATTCATAAGTGAGTGGTTCTTACTTTTTAGTGATGACTAAATTTGAAGAAGTTAGAAAACTGCTTACATTCAACGCCACTATAGCAATCTTTTTGATTGTTTTTCTTGAGCTTCTTTTCGAAGTTTATTCACCCAATAAAGCAAGCGAAGTTGCATTGGCATATTCATTTATCATCGCCTCATATTTATGTTCATACGCTTTCCTGAGGTGCGGAAAAAACATCATTGAAAACTCACCCTGGAGAATTGGATTCTTAGAATTTACACTCAACATCAATGTATTGGTAATAGGAATCTTTATGCTCCTGATGATTGGATTCGAAACCATTTCAAAATGGCCCGTCTTGCTTCAAAAAGTAATCATTCTTGGTACAAATACTCTCCTTGTGTGGTTTGGGATCATCTTCCCAATCAGTATTTTACTGATTACCGGATCTCTCGCACTCAGTGGAGTGAAACACTTCGCAAAGAAAAAAAACCGAAAGAAAGAGTTCGTGCTAAGAGAAACAATCAAGAATCAGATAAAAAAAGAGAAGAATATTCATTTGAGAGAACGAGAAGAAGCGCGTCTACGTCATCACAACACTGCACTTCTAGCTTTCTTGATTGGTGGAAATATTTTCCTCACTTTCAAACAAATTTATGGTGTTTTCTGGTCGGGAATTATCTTAATTATAGTTTCATTGTTATACGTGTTCGTCGAGGCATATATCAGAAAACATGAAGAAATTACAGATAATCTTATTCGTGCAAAAGACTAGTTATTCTCTACATAATTTGTCAATATCCTGACGCCCCAGCCGGTTGCGCCTTTCGGGATGTACGGACGTTCGCGCTCTTCGAAGACTGCGGCGCCGATGTCGATGTGCGCCCATTTCTCAGGTTTTTCCACGAACTCCTGCAGGAAGGTCGCGCCTGCGGTGATGCCTGCGTAGAACTGGAAGCCCAGGTTCTTCACGTCAGCGATATCTGACTTGATGTCTTCCTTGTAGTCGTCCCACATCGGAATGCGCCAGGCGCGATCGCCTGAAACCTCGCCTGCAGCGACGATAGATTCTGCGATCTTGTCGCTTGGTGAGCACACTGCTGCTGCAATCGGACCCAAAGCGACCATTGCCGCACCGGTCAATGTCGCGATGTCGATGATCTTGCTTGCTTTCAGGGTGCTGGCGTAGCTGAGGCAGTCTGCGAGCACGATCCGGCCTTCAGCGTCAGTGTTCAGGACTTCGATCGTCTTCCCGTTCATGGCTTTCACAACGTCGCCTGGCTTGTAAGCGTCGCCGCTGATCAGGTTCTCGACTGCGCCGATAATGACAGTGACATGGGCTTTCACTTTGAGTTGCGCCAGCGCCGAGAGCATGCCAAGCAAGGCGGCTGCGCCACCCATGTCGTCTTTCATGTATTCCATCATCTTCATCTTGATGTTGTATCCGCCAGCGTCGTACGTGACTCCTTTGCCGCAGAAGATGAGATGCTGCTTCGCGCCTGGTTTCTTGTATTCGAGGATGAGCATTCTCGGTTTGATCGCAGAGCCCTGGCCGACAGCGAGGATGGCGTTCATCTTGCGTTTTTTCAATTCCGGCGCCTGGAACACCTTGAAGCCGAGCTTGTGCTGTTTCGCGAGCTTTCTCGCTGCCGCTTCCAGGCTTGCCGGGTGCATATCCATGGCTGGTATGTTCACCAGGTCGCGGGTGTAGTTCGCTGCCTCGCTGAGGATCATGCCACGCTCAAGGCCTTTCTTCGCCGCTCCTTGCTGGCTTGCTGCCTCGACAAGGATTGTGAAATTCTTCAGGAATTTGATCTCTTCAAGATTCTGGGTCTTGTATTGGAGGAAGCGGTAATGGCCAAGCACCAGGCCTTCAGTGATCGCTTGAACAGCCTCGCTGAGCCCTTTTACGCTCGTGCTCGCGAGGAAGGGGATGGTGAGCTCTGCTGAGAATTCGCGCGCGATCTTCGCTGCGCTGCCGGCAGCGCGTCGCAGTGTTTCGATGCTCATCTCTTTCTGCTTGCCCAAGCCGAGCAGGAGCACTTTCTTGAATTTCTGTTTCGGAGTGCGCAGCATCGCTGCTTGCAGCTTCTTGCCTTCGAACTCCTTGCTCTTCTTGAGCTCAGCAAGCTCTGCCTTGAGCGCTTTCTCGACTGTCTTGTATTCTGCTGTCTCCTTGTCCTCATAGGTGAACACGACCAGCATGCCAGTGGCGTGTGTCGCTATCTTCCCTCGTGTAACCGCTCCTTTCATACTATGAGAAGGTCAGCAGGGAGTATAAAAAAGTAATGCTTTACGTGAAGAATTCGACAAGTTTCCCGTGGAGTTCTTTGTTTGCTCCGATGAAGCTCGTCGAGTCCAATCCCATTGGCTTTCCGCGGATATCAGTGGCAATGCCGCCGAGCTCCTCGATCATCAGGACATAGGGTGCCACGTCATAGATGCCGATTTCTGCTGTGATCATCGCGTCGATCTTTCCAGTGAGCAAGGATTGGTGTTGCTCTCTGGCATCAAGCAAGGTTGAAGCAGTGATGTGGCCGAGCAAGTCCATGAGTTCCTTTGCCAGTCCAGCCCTGGCAAACCCGACCAGCCACTGGAACGAGCACATAGCTTTGTTGACCTCAGCGACAGTTGAGAGCTTGGCTGTTTCCCCTTCAATAGTCACACCCTTCCCTCGCTCTGCATACATAAGATGCCCAGTATTAGGATCATAGCTCAGGCCCATAATGATCGTGTTTTCTTTCATGAGCGCGATGAGAACCGCAAAGTGCGGGATATCACGCATGAAGTGGTGGGTGCCGTCCAGAGGGTCTATAAGCCACACATATTCACTCTGGCCAGTTTTTCCGAATTCTTCGCCGAAGAACGCATGATCAGGAAAGCTCTTCTTGATCGTTGTCATGATGACTTCTTCTGATTCCTTGTCGACGTTCGTGACAAAGGTCTTGTCAGCTTTCATCTCGACGGTTATCTTCTTCTGGTAATGCTTCATCAAGACCTCGCCGCCCTTCTTGGCTGCGTCGATCGCCACGTCGAGGAATTCAGCCATCGTATCACTCATGCAAGTACTCTACTAACGTAGGTAGGAGCTGTTTATTGGTAAAGATAAAGGTTTTTGAGTCTTTTGTAGCGGGTTTGCCATTAAAATCTGCCACCACCCCGCCAGCTTCTTCTGTCATGACAATAAAAGGTGCGATATCCCAGAAATGTGGTGGCCCGTGGATGCGAGCATCAATCTTCCCTTGCAGGAAGTACGGGAAAGACAGCCATTTGTCCATGTTCCGGAGCGTCTTTGTTCTGGCCAGCTTGAAAAGCTGTTTTTCCAGCCCAGCTCTCTCGAATTTGTCGATCATGTTGAAAGCGATGTATGCCTTGGAGAGCTCGCTGGTTTCCGAAACCACAGCTCGTGTGCCATTGATGAAGCAGCCAGCTCCTTTTTCAGCATGGATCAAGACTTTGTGCACAGGCGCCCAGTAGACTCCTGCCACCACTGTATCCTTATGCAGAAGGGCGACAAGGACACACCAGTCTGGAATGCCTCGTTCAAAATTGTACGTTCCGTCGACAGAATCGATGATCCATGTGTAGTCGCCCTTTTTTTGCGTGCCTTCTTCTCCAATGAATCCGTGTTCAGGAAACTTCTTCTTGAGAACCGCTACAATAGCACGCTCACCTTCTGTATCTGCAATCGTCACTGGATCTCCCGAGGCTTTCCACTCTGTGGACATTTCTTTGCCAAAATGCTCTAAGGCTACTTCACCCCCCCTTCTTCGCAGCCTCTATCGCGACGTCCAAATATTTGCTCATGGTGAGCAGAGAAAGAATGCTGCATAAAAAGTTTTAGTATTGGGGCAGGACCGCGTCTTCCCCGGTTTCTGCTTTGCGGATGTCCTCATACGCTGAGAACGCTGCTTTCACGCCTTCCGCTGCGCCGGTGATGGTCTGCTTATGCTTCTTGTTCGCAGCGTCGCCTGCTGCATAGATGAACGGCACGCTCGTGCGTGATTCCTCATCGATGATCATCTCCTTGCGCTCGTCGAGCTTCACACCGAGCTGTTCCGCAAGCTGCACTTGGGGATCGGCGCCGATCATGATGAACGCACCCTCAACAGGCAAGACATCCTTGCCATCATATGGCTTGCTCAGCTTGATGCCTTCCAAGGCCTTGTCGCCGACAAATTCCAGCGCCTGTGTCTCGTACAGGATGTCGATCTTGGGATTGTCAGTCATCTTCTTCTGGTTGATCGGCTCAGCCCGCATGTGGTCTTTCCTGACAAGGATGTAGACATGGCTCGCATGCTCAGCCAAGAGGTTCGCAGCGCTTGCCGCGCCGTCCCCGCCGCCGATGACAGCGACTGGCGCGTCCTTGAAGAAAGCAGCGTCGCACGTGGGGCAGTAGCTCACGCCACGGCTGCTCAGCTCTTCCTCGCCTGGCACGCCGAGATGGCGGTGTTTGGAACCCATCGTCAGCACGAGCGCTTTTGCCGTGTACTCGCCTTTGTCTGTGGTCAGCACGAAGAATTCGCCGTCCTTCTTGGCGTCCTTCACCCATTCGGTCTTGACCTCGACGCCGAGGCTTTCAACGTGCTCCTTGAACCGCACCATCAATTCTCTGCCAGGCACGCCTTTGTCGCCAGGCCAGTTCTCGACATTCGAGCTTTCGTTCAGCAAGCCGCCAGGCTCAGCGCCGATAACGAGGGTGTTGAGTCCGAAGCGCTTTGCGTAGATCGCTGCTGGCAAGCCGGCTGAGGCGGCGCCAATCACGATGAGATCATAGGAATCTGTCATAGTATCACCTAGGAAGATGAAATGCCCGGGCGCTTTTAAACGTTATGTAGAAGCGTCAAGAAGTGCGGTAATAATGCACTATCAGAAACGTCGCATCAATAAACAAGTCCGGGCATCACACTCGATGAAGAATCTTTTTAAGCGCTAGATTCTCCACCCAGCCACATGCAGGAGAGGGAATTCCAGCTTGATTACCAGGGATTGACGCTTTCAGTGGCCACCTACATAAGAAAAGCGTCTGAGGAATGGATCATTTGTTTGCATGGACTCCAAAGCTGCAAGGACATCTTCTCAGATCTCTTAGAAAGAGAATTTTTTGAGCCTTACTCAGTTCTCGCCATTGATTTCATTGGATTTGGAGATTCGGACAAACCAGAGGATTTCAGCTATGCTGTTGAAGATCAGGCGTCAATCATCAAAATGATCATTGAGCAAATCAATCCTGAGAAGATACACCTCATAGGGCATAGCTTTGGGGGGATGGTTAGTACACTCCTGTTGCATGATCTTCAGGGTAAAATACAGTCGTTCGTGAACATGGAGGGAAATCTTGTTTATCGTGATTGTGGAAAAAGCAAAGATGTTGTGAAACAACCATACGAACACTTCGAGAAAACCCTCTTCGGAGCCATCAAATCAGAACTTGCCAGATCAGACGAGCCAAGTGCAAAGCAACGAACCAAGTGGCTGGAAAAGATCCCCCCTTTTGCATTCTACAAAACTTCGCAGTCAATTGTTGACTGGTCAAAAAGCGAAGAGATCCTCGAGAAATTCAATCGAGCCAGTCAGAAACGGATGTTCATGTTCGGGGATGCGAACAGGAGAAAAGCAGAACAAATAGCTGAGACAGTCCACAAAGCACAAATAAGCAAGGCGGGACATTTCATGATCATCGACAACCCGGAAGAAACCTATCAGCAAATCATCCAATTCTTGGCCAACTGAGACTCCTGGATAATTGGTGCCTCACTCCTCCTTATCCAATGTCGACCAGGTTACATTTGTCTAACGCCAGTATCAGAGCCGTTTCGCCTTCAGCAAGAGGCTGTTCGTCACGACGCTGACCGAGCTGAGCGCCATCGCGCCGCCGGCGATGATCGGGCTGAGGAGCCAACCAGTCCAGGGGTAGAGCAAGCCCGCGGCGAGCGGGATGCCAAGGGTGTTGTAGAACAATGCCCAGAACATGTTCTGCCGGATCTTACCCATGGTCTGCCTGCTGAGCTTCAACGCGCGGGCCACATCGCCAGGATCGTCTTTCATCAGCACGACGTTCCCGGTTTCCATCGCAACGTCTGTGCCTGAGCCCATCGCGATGCCGATGTCTGCTTGCGCAAGCGCTGGCGCGTCGTTGATGCCATCGCCGACCATTGCGACCTTGCCTTGCTTCTGCAATTGCTTCACATGGCTTGCTTTCTCGTCTGGCAGGACTTCAGCAAAGACATGATCAGATGGAATTCCAGCTTGTGCTGCGATGGCTTTTCCTGTTCGTTGGTTATCGCCAGTGATGAGATAGGCGTCGATGCCTGCGTCGTGGAGTTGCTTCACTGCCTCTCTTGCCGACTCTTTGATCGTGTCAGCCACTGCAATAAGACCAAGTAATTTCCTTGCGGTGGCGAGCAGCATGACAGTCTTGCCCTCTCCTTCCAGACGAAGCAGGTCGCTTGCGTTCTCTGTCTTGACACTGTGCTTTTTCATGAGTTTCTCGTTGCCCAGCACGTACAATTTGCCGCCGAGCCGTGCCTGGATGCCATGGCCTGGGATCGCGCGGAAGTCTTTTGCATGCTTGAGCTTCATTCCCTTTGCATGTTCAACAATAGCGTCTGCGAGCGGATGCTCGCTTGATCGCTCTAAGCTTGCTGCGATAGTGAGAATGTCTTTTCTGGAGTTTTTGTCGAGGGGGATGATGTCTGTGACTTCTGGCTTTCCGTGGGTGATCGTACCAGTCTTGTCGAAGATGACATGCTTGACTTTATGCGCTGTCTCCAGGGCTTCGCCGCCTTTGATCAGCACGCCATGCTTCGCTCCTTTGCCAGTGCCGACCATGATCGCAGTCGGCGTCGCAAGGCCGAGTGCGCAGGGACAGGCGATGACAAGCACGCTCACACTCGCTGTCAGGGCAAAGCCGAGCGGCTGGCCAAGGCCGAGCCAAGCAAGGAGTGTGATGATCGCGATGACGATCACGACCGGTACGAAATATGCGCTGACTTGATCTGCGAATCGCTGGATCGGGGCTTTCTCGCCCTGGGCTTCCTCGACGATCTTGATGATCTGCGCGAGGGTCGTGTTCTTCCCGGTCTTCGTGACTTTGAACCTGATGCTGCCGTGCTTGTTCACAGTGCCGCCAAACACTGCTGCGCCTTTTGTCTTCTCGATCGGGATGCTTTCGCCGGTGAGCATGCTCTCGTCGATGCTCGTGCTGCCGTGTGTGATCGTGCCGTCGACAGGGATGCTCTCCCCAGGTTTGACAAGGACAATGTCGCCGACCTTGACCTGGCTGAGCGGGATTTTCTGTTCCTTGCCTTTGCGAGTGACTGTTGCTGTCTTCGGGCTGAGGTCGAGGAGCTTGCTGACTGCGTCGCTGGTCTTTCCTTTCGCGACAGCTTCGAGATACTTGCCAGCCACGACAAAGGTGATCAGGATCGCGCTGGTCTCGAAGTACTGGCCGGTTCCTGGTACAAAGAGCACGAGGTAGACGCTGTAGAAATAGGCGGCGCTCGTGCCGAGCGCGATGAGTGTGTCCATGCTTGCTGTCTTGTTCTTGAGCGCGCTCCACGCGCCTTTGTAGAAGGGCCAGCCGATCACGAATTGCACTGGCGTGGCAAGTGCCCACATGATATAGGGCTCGAAGGGGATGTGGATCTGCAGCCACATGAAGACCATGCCGATGATGAATGCCGGGATAGCGAAGACCAAACTCCAGAGCAGACGTTTGCGATACTGCTTGACTTCCTGCTCTTGCAACTCGCGCGGGCTTTTGGCCTGGTCTGCATTCATGGCGCTGAAGCCTTTCTTCTCGATGGCGGTGATAAGCTGTTCCTCAGTCACCTTCTTCTCGTCGTAGGTCACGCTTGCTTTCGCTGCTGCGAAGTTGACGTTTGCAGAACGCACGCCTGCGCTTTCCTTGAGCGCGCCTTCGATCAGCGCTGAACAGCTGGCGCAATGCATGCCTTCGATCCGTAACGATGCCCGCTTCATGCTCACCCTCAGCTAGATTCTTTCTCCTTATCTTATAGTTTTGCCTTAGACAAAGCGGTGCCTGCCTGCTTCGAGATCGCTCACCTTGAAGACGAGCTGGTCGCCCTGCACCTCGTTCGGCAGGTAGCCTGGCCAGCACCCGCCGCCGCGCGTGTTCTGCGTTCCGAGTCCAGCAATCGGATAGCGGTTGCCGCAGTTGTTGCATACCATCTGATCGCCTTCCTGGCGATAGCCTTTCTTCTGGCTGCCGCACACGTCGCACGCGTCGAATGCTGTCTTGATGCTGCCATCTGCTGCTGTGACTGCGAAGAACCGAACAGTCACACTACCCACAGGGTATTCGTAGTATTGCGCTGTGCTGCTGAGATCGCTGAGTGGGATGCTCACTGTTTGCTCTGCTACTGCGCTGCCGGTGGAGGCACATGCAGCGAGCAATGTACAGAGAGCGATCAACGCTATTGCTTTCATCTTATCACCCACCGCACCCACACGTGGGCCTGCCACAGCTACCACCGCAGGAGCCGCTGCACGAGCTGCCAGCACCATAACTCTTGGCGACTGGTGCGAGGCTCGCTGCTGGGCTACCATCGTTCGTGACCGTGGCAGGATATTCATCAAAGACTTCCAATGCAAGCATGGCTTCTTTGGTCGATGATTCGCCGTCGTAGTAGACCTGGAAGGTCTCTGGGAAGCTGTACTTGATTTCAGCAACGCCAGGCACTCCTTTGAGCTCGTTCGAGATGAGGGGTGCGTGTCCTGGGCAGGGGATGTCGACTTCCATGGTGAGGCTTGCCAGGTTTGAGCTTCCTGCTGCCAAGCCTGTCGCGCTGCTCGCGCTGACGACTTGCACGTTCGCGAGCAGGGGGAAGATGAGCAGGAAGAGCGCGAGGTTGATGCCGATGGTCGCACCGTACATTGTGGCGAGATAGCCTTTCTTTCGCTTCATGCCCTGCCAGCTGAGCAGGCCGTTGCTGCGCAGGTACAATGCCGAGCCGACTGTCGCGGCGAGGAAGCTGAATGCGACGAGGAAGTGGAAGAACCACCTGTTCATCAGGACTGGCTTGAAGAATTGCATGAGCAAGGTGACGCCGAATACCGAGCCGATGATGAATGCGATGCAGCCGATGTGTGGGATGATGCCGTAGGCAAGCCCTTGCCAGAAGCCTTGCGGCTTTGCTTTCTTGCCGTCCACGCCGAAGCCCATCTTCTGTATTGCAGCGGCGATGTCTGCCTTCTTTGCAGTGCCGGTGACTGTCGCTGTCTCCTTGACAAGGTCGACCTTGACTTTCTTGACTCCTTTGAGCTTTGCCACGCGTTGCTCGATGAGCTTAACGCAGCTCTGGCAGGTCATGCCGCTGATCTTGAGTTTTGTTGTTTTTGCCATACTCTGAACCTCCAATTGTCAGTTCAGAATGAGAAACAGCATATAAGGCCTTGTTTGAAACTAGTTTCGTGTGCTGCCTTGGCGCGGCATACTCACTTCGTTCGTGGGTTTTGCCACCTTGGCCCGACATGCGTAGCGAGAGGGCCGTGGCAAAACCATACGAAGTGAGAGCGCCGCAGCACACGCTTAGTTCTTGAGAATCACGACGTTCGTCATGCCGCGCCGCTTGCGCTCGATCAAGCCGCGCCCTTCGAGCCTGTCGAGCATCCTCGTGACTTTCACTTTGGTGAATCCTGTCTGCTCGACCAGGTCTGATTGGAAGATCGTGCCGTCTGCCGCTGTGAGCTTGTCCACGACAGTCTTCTCGTCCTTGGTCAGGTCTTTCGGCAGCTTTGGCTTATGCACTGGCGCATCATGCTTCCGCTTGCTCGCGAAGATGAGGTAGAGCCCGACGACGATGATCGCGCCCATGATGATGCCACTGATCCAGGTCTGGAACTTGATGCTCGTGTACATCGGACAGCTCGGGCCATGGCTGCACGTCGTATTCACGATTTCAGTGAGCGCTCTGTTGAACAGGACGATGATGAGTCCCACGACCAAGCCGATGCCTGTGACAATATAACCGACTGTCTTGTTCTCCATAGCACGCTAGAGAAGTGTTGAGGTTTTAAGTGTTGTGTTAGAACCAGGCAGTGCGTTGTGGCGCTCTGGGGATGGGGCGCACCACCCGGGGTTGTACTTTGCGTGCTTCTTCCAGCATTGTCAGAGCGACAGCGAAGTAGGGATGGTCTTGGTTGACCAGTTCGTCGGCGTTGACAAGCAGCCGCCCCGCACCCTTCTGTCCAACGCCGAGGTCAAGACGGTATCCTGTTTCTGGGACATAGGTGATATCCCAGGGTCCGTCTTCAACAAGTTGGCGTTCCACTCCTCGAGGTCCGATGAGCAAGTCCTCATATGGCTGGCCTCGTTGTCCAGTGGCAGAATGCACTTCATATTCGAGCAGGCCATCACTCGCTACCCGAGGAGTGAAGAGCAAGCCGCGCTGCAGCATGATTATTCGATCGGATGTCGCGATTGGCAGTTTCACGTAAGAGATATAGATCTGAGGGTGACGTGCGCCATTGTATCGCTCGAAGAAAACCGCGACCGGATGCTCTCCTTTTGTCTCGCGTACGGCTGGTAGGAGCCGCTCCAGATCGTGGTCGCTGCAAAGGATTGCTGCGCGGGAGCCCCGCATTATAGTCATACTTTATATGATTCGTTTTTTAAATGTTGTTATTTGAGAACTAAAATGTTGCCCCGCCCTTTCTTGAGCTTCTCGAGCTTGCCTTTGGCGACGAGCTCTGCGACGACAAGCGAGACCTTGGCTTCGCTGTGTGGCAGGTGCTTGCGCAGTTCCTTCTGTGTCATCCGGCCGCCTTCGCGCTTGATGACAGCGAGGACTTCGTGAGCAAGATCGCCTGCTGTCCGCCCGTTGTGCCGTTTGGGCAGCCAGATCGCGCCGCCGATTCCCAAACCGAGCAGGATGAGGAGGCCTACAAGCTGGAACCAGGCAAAGCCTTCTTCTTCAGGGAAGGCGGTGAGCGCGTCAAGCTCTTCCAGCTCGTCATACTCTTCCACGTCGATGGCGGGAAACAAGAAAAGGTCATAGCGGAAACTGCCTTCCTGCATGACAGTGATGTTCTCTTCCAGGGTCTGGTTGTTGCCGTTCTCAGCGAATGTCACCTCGAGGGTGTATTGCCCGACCGGCACGTCGAATTCGTAGCTGCCGTCGAAGCTCAGATAGCGTTGCGCTGGCTGGGTGTTGATCTCCACGAGGACGTTGCTCGCGATGGTGAGATCGTCGTTGTAGATGGTGCCGTGTAAGGTCGCGGCGCTGACTGCTGGCAGAATGAAGAGTGCGATGAGCAGGTACTGGAAACGCATTCTGTCTTTCAGCATATGCGGTATTTAAACATATCGCCAGATAAAAAAGGAAAAAATAATGGGAAAATAACTCATAAATATCATAATTATTTCTATTTATCTTTTTTTATTTATTTTGTACTCCATAAAGTTTCATAAAGCTTTTTTGTCCTTTTTCTCAAGCGTGAAAAAAGTATGTTTATAAGGAACTCTGAACAAGAAGAAGCCAAACGCTTTTGGATGCGAGGTGAAAATATGAAGAAAATATTCAGTTTGTTTGTGATCGCGTTGCTTGTCATGAGCGCGGTGCCGATCGTATATGCAGAGGAAGATACTGCAGGCGACGACACAGCAAGTGTGGACGCTGCACCAACGACTGCGGCTGAGCGACGCCAGCAGATGCAAGACAATGCGCAGCAGCGTCGCGACCAGATGCAGCAGAACGTGCAGGACCGGCGTGCGAATATGCAAGCCAATGCCGAAGCCCGACGCGCAGAGGTCAAAGCGAATGTCGAGGCTCGACGCGCCGAAGTCAAGGGCAATGTGCAGGAGCGACGTGCGCAGATCAAGCAGAATGTGCAGGATCGCCGAGCCGAGATCAAAGCCAATGTCAAGGACCGACGCGCTGAGATCAAGGCCAATGTCCAAGAGCGACGCCAGGGCATTCGCGAGGATGTCAAAGAGCGACGCGCAGAGATGAAAGACAATGTCCAAGCCCATCGCGCTCGGATGCAAGAGGCCCGCGAGGATTACCGGGCAGCAAAGGAACGCTACGGAAATGCACGCGAGCAGTTCGTTGAGCGGCGCGACAAGGTGCAGAACGCACGCGAGCGCTGGAACGATTGTGAAGGCGACGAGAGTGAGGAGTGCCAGCAGGTGCGCCAGGATATCAAGAGCCATGCAAAGCCCTTCCTCCTGAACTCTGGCGAGATGGTGCTCGAAGCATTGAACAGCATCCACGCGCGTGTCGAAGGCGCAGACATAGACCCTGACCGGCAGGCAGAAGTCCTTGCTGAGATTGAGACCCAGATAGCAGAAGTCGAAGACGCAATGGCTACTATCGAAGCACTCGACGAGGAATCGAGTCCTGACGAGATCCGTGAGGCGGCAGCGACCATCCGCGAAGCCTGGCAGAAGACCAAGCAGGTGATGAAGCGCGGTGTCGGCAGTGTCATGAACGCAAAAGTCGGCGTGATTCTTGAGAAGATGGACCTGCTCAGCATCAGGTTCCACCATGGCGTTGAGAAGCTCGCTGCCGATGGCAAGGACACGGAGAACCTCGAGAACCTCATCGCTGAGTACGACGAGCTCCTGAACCTCGCAGCAGAGGAATGGGAATACGCCAAGGACCTGTGGCGGGACGCGAGCAGCCCTGACGAAGCGAACGAGGCTGTGCGGGACGCCCACGAGGCTGCCAAGGAATACCTCAAGGAAGCCCGCGAAGTCGTGCGTGAGATCGTCGCTGAGTTCAAGAGCCTGAACAATGGCGATCTGAACGTGCTGCCGCCTGAAGAGGACGCCTACGAGGAGATCGAAGACGAAGTCGAAGAGGATGAGGAAGACGACACCAGTGATGCCGACGATAGTTCGGACGGCACGGGTGACGACGCCTCAGATGACGCAGGCGACGACGGAACCGGATCTGACGACAGCGGCGACGACACTGGCGATGATGCTGGTGACGACAGCGCAGATGATACTGGAACGGACGACACAGACGGCTCTGGAGATGACGGGTCGGACGACGGTGGATCGGATGATTCGGGAGACGGATCAGACGACGCTGGGGACGGCTCCGGAGATGACGACTCAGGAGATGGGTCGGATGACTCTGGGAACGGCCAGGGAGGCAATAACGCCTGAATCGAGCCCTAAAACATCTTTTTCACAAATTATTTAAAAACAGGCTCGGAAAAAACCCTCAGAGGTGGAACAATGCGTATGTTACTGCTCGCACTGCTCGTCATTGCCCTCCTAGTCGTGGCCTGCGGCGGAGAAGCGCCAGCGCCGCCAGCCGACGAACCCACAGGCGATATCGAGGCTGAGCTCGACGACCTCGACAGCTTAGACGAGGAGCTGGATTTCAGCGATCTCGATGCTTTGGACGAGGAGCTGAACTTCGGTTAGAAACTTTAAAAGCCGAAAAAAAACTTTTTAAACCCTTATTTTTCCATGTGCATAGTCGTGTGTTTAAGGCAACATTACTCTTTTTTTCTTAATTCTTTCTCAAACAACAGAGAGAAGACTATCCTTTCACAACGCCCACTGGAATGAGTTTCACGACTTTCTTGGCGATGCCCGAGTCGTGGCAGACCTCGATGACCTGGTCGACGTCCTTGTACGCGCCTGGCGCCTCTTCAGTGATGCCTTTGCGCGACGCTGCCTTGATCTCGACCTTATGCTTGTGTAATTGTGCTGTGACGCTGTCTGGCGAAAATTCCTTGTTCGCCTTGAACCGGCTCATCAGGCGGCCGGCGCCGTGTGCGCAACTGCCGAAGCACTCGTTCATTGCTGCGTCAGTACCGTGCATGACGTACGAGCACGTGCCCATGCTGCCAGGGATCAGCACTGGCTGGCCGTGCGGTTGATACTCCGCTGGCAGTTCGTCAAAGCCAGGCGGGAATGCCCGGGTCGCACCCTTGCGGTGCAGCATGACCTCCTGTTCCTTGCCGTCGACAGTGTGCATTTCTTTCTTCGCGATGTTATGCGCGATGTCGTAGACAGTGGTGATTTTCGCCGCTACGTCTTTACCAAAGACTTCTTCGAAGCTTTTCCTGACATAATGTCCGAGCACGTGCCGGTTGGTGAAGGCGTAGTTGGCAGCTGCGCACATGGCTGCGAAGTAATCGTTCGCGATCTCGCTGCCAAGAGGAGCGTAGATCAGGTTCTTGTCAGCGAGGCCAGCGACAAGCTCTGGCTGTTCGTCTTCCATGCGGCGGATGTAATCAGTGCAGACTTGATGACCGAAGCCTCGGGAGCCGCAATGGATCATTACCATGACCTGGCCTTTGCCGGTCATACGATAGGCGTTCGCAACGTCCTCGTCGAAAACTTCCTCGACATACTGGACTTCGATAAAGTGATTGCCAGCGCCGACCGTACCTAATTGCTTCCTGCCGCGCTTCTGCGCGCGTCGTGATGCTTTGTTTGGATCTGCTCCAGGGATGCAACCCTTGCTTTCGCAATGCGCGAGATCGTCAGCAGTGCCGTAGCCCTTATCGACCGCCCAGGCAGCGCCGCGTTTCATCAGGTCCTGGTAGTCCTCATCGCTCAGGCGAATGAGAGCTTCACTGCCAACGCCGACTGGACAGTTCGCGAAAAGCCGATCGAGCAATTCTTTGATCTTCGGCCGGACTTCTTCAAGCGTCAATGGCGTCGCGAGCAATCGCACGCCGCAGTTGATGTCGAAGCCGATCCCGCCTGGCGAGACGATGCCGTCGTTCATGTCGAAAGCTGCGACGCCGCCGATGCTAAATCCGTATCCGACGTGCTGATCTGCCTGCACAATACTAGCTTTTACAATTCCTGGAAGTGTGGCTACATTCACAGCTTGTTTGATTGAACCATCATGAGCGACCTTGTCAAGAAGTTTCTCATTTGTAAACATCTTTACAGGCACTCGCATCGGCGGTTTGGCATCAATATACCAGATATTCTTCTTCTTTTCCTTGAGAGTGTATCCTTCAGCTTCCATAGTCTTCATACCCCGGACGATTGCCGGTTTCTTTAAATACTTTATCTTGATTTATCGTCGGGGAGAAAGAGACACGCTAAAGATCCACCACAACTTGCGCTTCCCAGCCGCTGTCATTCTTGGCCTTAATGTACATGTCGTTGTACGTGACTGCTTTCACGTTGCACGAGACGTCGTAGCCTTTGTGATAGTCGCCCTTGGCTGTGCCGGTTGCCCAGAAGGTGCTGTCGCAGTTGCGCGTGACTTTCAAGTCTTTGAAGCTGTGGAGCAGGAAGCCTTCTGTATCCAGGAGGAAGAGCAAATGGTCGAGGAAGTCGAACAGGCAGGCTTCTTTCTTCTTTGCCGTGACCCTGAACTTGAACTCGAGCTTAGGCTTTACTTTCTCGACATCAGTGATGATGCCGAACGTCGCAAGTGCTGCATTCTCAAACAGCTCGCTGAAATCCTTGCCCCAGGCCTTGAACTTAGCGTCTGCTGTGTGATCAAGATACTCGTACTTGCCGGGTTTCGACTCCATCCAGTGACAGAACCAGCAGCTCTTTTTATGGATTTAGATAAAAAAGGGTTTTAGTTATACGGTAGGCTGTCATATCGCAGGATCTCGCCGGTCTCAAGGTCGATGAATGCCGCTTTCGGGGCGAATCCTTCTCCCTTGGACATGAGCACCCGCCATGTCGGGATCAAATCGAATCCCCGCAGGTTGACATGCGCTTTCCGCACCTCTTCAACGTCCCCAGCTCGCGGGAAATGGTCTGTGGCTATTTTCGCCGCTTCTTCTGCAGTGATGGCGCTCACCAGCGAAAGCTGCAACAGTGCTATCATCGCAATTCCCAGCGCTAACGCTATCTTTTTCATGTCAATCACCTCGCTCGAAGGGTGGTTGTTCTGCAAGAATATATACTTGTGCTTGAAGGTTTAGAGATTATCCACGACCTGCCTGGCTGATATTCTTGAACTTGTCCTTCTCGAGCAAGGCGACAAGCCCTTTGTTGATCTCTTTGATCACACCTGGGCCTTTGTAGATCATGCCGGTGACGAGCTGCACCAGGGACGCGCCTGCTGTGATGTATTCGTACGCGTCTTTCGCTGTGAAGACGCCACCGCAGGCGATCAATACGAAGCGTTTCCCGCCTTTCTTCTTGAAATGCCTGACAAGCGCCAGGGCTTTCTTTTTCACGACGCTGCCGCTCAGGCCGCCTTTGTACGTGCCATGCTCTACACTTTTGAGCTTGAGCTTTGCGCGGTCTTTCACCAGGTTGCTGATGACAAAACCAGTGATCCACTGCTCTGGCTTGCACAATTTGATGATCGCGTCTGCTTGTTTTGGCGTGAGTTCTGCGTTGAGCTTGAGGAAGACAGGCGTGCGGAAGACGATCTTCGCTTTCTTGATCCGCACGAGCAATTGCTTCAGTCGTAGCGGGTTGCAATAATTTGTTGTATCCCAGGTGTTCGGGCAGCTCAGGTTGATGGTGAGATAGTCGCCGCTGTCTTTCATCAAGGTGATCACTTTGATCCAGTCTTTCAATTTCGCCTCGTCGTTCTTGAAACGCTTGTTTGTTTTCGCGACGCTGACGCCGATGGGGAAACGGAATCGTTTGGCCAGCCGCTGCTTCGCTGTGAGCGCTCCTTGGTTCTTCAGGCCGTAGTTCACGACCAGGCTCTCATCCTTGACAAGCCGATACGCTCGTGGCGGGGGGTTGCCGGCATAGGGTTCTGCAGTGACACTGCCGACTTCTGCATAGCCGAAGCCTACGCTGGGCATGATCTTCATGAGCTTGCAGTCCTTATCAAAGCCAGCAGCGAGTCCGACGGGGTTGTCGAAGGGTATGCCTGCGATGGTTTGCCGCAGTTTCTCATTCTTGTAGCCGTACAAGAGCGAGATTGTCCAGCGTGCTGGCGGTATCGCGCCGAGGATCCTGCCAAGGCGGACCATGCGATCGTGGATCGCTTCCGGTTCTTGCAGGAAGAAGACGGGTTTGAGCAGTTTTTCGTAGATGAAAGTCATCAGTGCTGCTGTTCGTATGCGCTTTATTACTTTTTCCCTTTACCATTGGGAACATATTTGGTCACTCGGAACGCGCGCAATTCTTTCATCACGACAGGCAGGATGTCGATCATGTCGCTCGCAAGCCAGCCGAACTGGCGCTGATCGCCGAGCTTCACGGCTGCTTTCTTGGCGATGAACACCGCAGCAGCAGCTGCTTTCTCCGCATCCTTAGTTTGCGCGTAGATGCTGGCTGCGAGGCCAGCGAGGACGTCGCCAGTGCCTGCGACTGTGGCGCGGACATGGCCACCTGCAAGCGTGCGTGCCCGTGCTTTGACGATGACAGTATCTTCTTTGCCCTTCACAACCAAGACATTCGTGCCGAGCTGGATCTGCAATTGCTCGCCATATTCTTTCTGCAGGAGCGTGTGCTCGTTCTTGTTCGCGAGGATGATCGCCTTGCTCATCTCGTCAAGCGCCACTTGCTTTGTCGCGTCCGCATCGATGACAACGCGGCAAGTGATCATCTTGAGCAATTGCGAGAGCCATCGTTTTCGATGCGCGCCTTGGCCAAGGCCAGGGCCGATGAGCAGCACGTCAGCATGCGTCGCTAAGCTTTGTATTTCCTTGAGATGGCTGTCCTGGAGCTCTTTGCCTGGCAGTTTGACAGTCACAAGGTCAGGGGTGTGCGCATTCATTGCACGAGCGCTCGCTTCTGGTGCTGCGACGACAACGCTGTCAGCACCGGCTCTCAGCGCTGCGAGGCCAGCGAGCAAGGGGGCGCCTGTGTAGCGTTCTTCTCCTCCGACGATAAGGACACGGCCGCTTTGGCCTTTTGAGCGGTGGATGTTCCGCTCTATCAGGCCTTTCACGTCGCGGTCTTTCACCTGTGAGCTCTCGAATACCCCTCTCATCCCACCTATTCCTGGGTAGGCACCCTATAAAAACTTTTTTATAAAGACAGCCTCGGGAAAGGGGTATGAAAGAGCTGTTTGCCAGTCTTCAGCGCGTGCCGATGACGCAAGCGCGCCATTTGGTGCTCTTGGACACCTGCTTTGTGATCGATCTGGCAGAGAAGCGCAAGCTGCATAAGCTGAGCCATGTCCCGCTCGCAATCACCTCGTTCAATCTCGAAGAGCTGGAGCATGTTGCGCGTCGCTTGCATGACAAGACCAAGGAAGAGCTCCGTCATTTCTTCAAGCAGCATCCTGACATGACGGTTGTTGACGTGCCAGTGCATCCTGGCGAGAGGGAAACTGAGCACAGCTTTGTCGAAGGCATTGACGCTTCCTTGTTGCAGAAGGTGCCGGATGCGAGCGACGCTGTCTTGATTGCTGCTGCGATCGTGACGAAAAGCAATGTGCTTACGAAAGACAAGCACCACTTGTTCACTGCGCAGCTGGAGAATTACTTGCACGCCTATGACATCCAGGTCTGGAAGGAATGGAAGGACCTAAACCACTAACTCCAAGCCAACAATCTTTTTTAATGAGTGCCAGTCACGCGAGAGCTATGCGTTCTGTGACCACGTACAAACTCCCAGACGGCATCAGCCGGATTCAGAGCCCGAGCAGTATCAACCTCTACAAGCAATGCCCGCGCAAGTACTGGTACCGGTACGTCGGAAGATTGCCGAGCCTGCCGAGCATTCATCTCGCGCGTGGCTCGATCGTGCACAACGCCTTGGAGAAGTTCTTCGATTCCGACATCTCGAACGTGCCAGAGGACACGACCTTGTTCTTCGTCACCATGAAGGTGATCCTGCACGAGCGTTTCAAGAAGGAATGGGAAGCGTACCGGGAAGAATTGGAAAGCCTTGAGCTCACGCCTGAACAGCTGACTGGCTATTACGACGAGACTGTGCGGATGATCGAGAATTATTTCGATTATTTCACTGATAAGATCAAGTATTTCGCTCGTTTGTTGCCGATCAAGGAAGCGTGGGAAGCGGTGAAGCCGATCCGCGAAGCTGAGTTCCTGTCGAAAGAGCATCATGTCCGCGGCTTTCTCGACGCGATCCACACTGAGGCGGGCAAGACACTGATCCTCGATTACAAGACAAGCAGGAAAGCGGAAATCAGTCCGGAATACGAACTGCAGCTGAGCATCTATGCAATGCTCTACCAGGAGCAGTTCCACATGCCTGACATGGTCGGCATCTACTTCCTCAAGGACGGGATCGAGTGCCTGATGGATGTCACGCCTGACATGATCGAAGAGGCGAAGCAGGAAATTCAGAACGTGCATGTCGCCACCCAGACCAAGGACATGAAGGAATACCCGAAGAAGCCTTCAGGGTTGTGCAAATGGGCGACTGGCCAGTGCGATTTCTATGATTATTGTTTCGGCGGCAAGCCCTTGCCCGGGCATCTCAAGGAGAAGCAATCACGCCTCGAGGACCACGAGGAGAACGACATCTAAGACTCTCACTGCCTTGGCATCAATGCCAAGCCCGAGCATGACGAGCGCAGCGAGTCATGAGGCTCGCGAGGGCTCGGATAATGCTCGCTATGCGAGTAATAGGCCGCAGTGAGAGCCCCAAGAGAAAGATTAAAAAAGCCGTGCGTTGAAGAAAGAGCATGGCCCGCACTGATTACGTTCGCATCCAGGTGCATGACTTTGTTCTGACGCATTTCTTGAAGAAAGGCGGCTGGGCGCTTGAGACTGCAGGGCCGATCGGTTTCAAGGAACAGGCCGTGCTCAGTTCGAGGAACCTTTCCAAGCTCTTCAAAGAGGGCAAGGCAGAGATGTACATCCAGAAGGATGTCTGGAAATCCCTTGTCGAGGGAGGAAAGAAAGCTGATCCCAAGGCCGGATTGAAGAAGCAGCGCGATGCGAAGAAGAAAGAGCTGGCAAAGCTATCGAAGCGTTTGGAGAAGCTGCAGGCAGAGGCGCAGAAGATCGCGTCCAAGGATCCGAAAGGAGCGGCAAAACGCTACGCGCAGGTGAGCAGGCTGCAGCAAGAGGCTGCGAAAGTCAAGAACGACATCGCGCTGCTCGACCGGCAGATCGCGACGCGTTAAGCAACATCGCTGCCTTGGCGCGACATACGAAGTGAGAGCGCCGCAGTGATGTTGCGCACTAAAGATATTCAAGAATCATTCTGAGGTCGTTGCCTTCGACATGATGCGTGGCTGCTGCTTTGAGCTCTTCATTCTCTGCGTTGAATGCGATGCTCATCCCTGCTGCTGTGAACAATGGCAGGTCGTTGAGCTCGTCGCCGACAGCCACGACGTCGTCCATGGTGAAGCCAAGTTCCTTGCATAATGCTTCGGCTATGGGCACTTTGTTGTCTGCCTGGATCGGCCACATCGAGTTCCCGTCGTCGTCGCGGCTCCTGCCGGTGATCACACCGTTCTTGATCTCGAGGTGATTGGCAGTGCCGTGTTCGATGTCGAGCTCGTCCATCGCGCGTTGCATCAATTGGCTTGGACCGCTGGTGATCAAAGCGACTTCATAGCCGCGTGCTTGCAAGGCCTTGACTGTTGCTTCTGCGCCTGTCACGTATTTCACGTTCGCGACAAGATCGTTGAACGGGCCTGCGCTCTTGCCTTTCCATAATTTGTGGATGACGATGTCGACGAGCGTGTCGTAATCCTTGTACAGCCATTCGTCAGTCGCTGCTTTGCCTTCCTCGTACGTGCCGAGCTTCTTGTGCAGCTCGAGCCAGAGATTGCGGTGCTCGAAGATCACGCCGTCCATGTCGAAGATGACGAGTTTATGCATATGCGCCGCGGAACGCTTGGGGTTTTTAACGCTTATTGTTAATTATTTTCTATATAGAAAATATATTGGGGTAGGCATAAAAAGCGAGGAATATTCTCACCGCCATGAAACTCCATTTCATCCCAGTCAGGTACAAAAAGAAAGTAGTCCTCCCAAAATCCTTAATCCAAAAACTCCCACAAAAAATCATTCTCTTCACGACTATCCAATACCACAACCAGATCGACGAGTGGAAAAAGGCCCTGGAAAAGGCAGGCAAGGATGTCCATATGTTCAAGCCAAAGCATTCCATTGCTGAAGGGCACTTGCTCGGTTGCGGGATCGAGAAGTGGGATGTGGATGCTGACGCCTTCCTCTATGTCGGCGATGGCTTGTTCCATCCGAAAGCCTTGGTGATCAATAATGACTTGCCAGTGCATTGCTACGATCCGAAAGCAGAAAAGCATTTCGTGATGAGCGACGACGACATCGAACTCGCGAAGAAGAAGCAGAAAGCAGCGATGTCAACCTTTCTGATGTCGAAGAAGATCGGCGTGCTCATCACGACAAAGTATGGCCAGCAACGATTGCAGATGAGCCTGAAGCTGCGGGAGAAATATCCGGACAAGGAATTCTACTTCCTAGTATTTGATACGCTCGATTGGAACAGCCTTGAGGACTTTCCATTTCTTGAATGTTTCATCAACACCATGTGCCCGCGCATCGGGCTCGACGACACGAACAAGCTGCGCAAGCCAGTGCTTGACATCGGCGAACTCGGTTTCGAATGGTAGAGAAATCTTTAAAAAGCTCTCCTCCTGGTAGCCGCGTATGTTCGCAGAGAGCTATACAAAATTCTACGTGTTCATCATCCTCGCGCTTGTCTTGGGTTTCATCGGCATGGAAGTGGCGACGACCGGCATCGAATTGCAGGACGACCAGCTGAGTGGGCGCGTGACTGAAACCATTGATGACACCGACGCGGCGATCGGTGCAGACATACCGAACGCACCCTTGATCTTCCTCCTCATCGGCGGGCTTGCCGGCGCGATCATCGTCGGCACAGTCGTGTACATCTACCACTACGAGAAGAAAAGGCTTTGATTGGTACGCCACCGCCTTGGCGCGGCATGGTCACTCTCTACGCTCGTTCCCGGGTTTGTGCTGCCTAGGCCCGACATGCGTAGCGAGAGGGCCGCAGCACAAACCATACGAAGTGAGAGCGCCGCGGTGGCGCTCAGAATTCTAAAGGCTTATCCTGGACAAATTCCAAACCAAGCTTCAGCGCCACTTCTGCCTTGTGCAATTCATGGCCGAGATAGGCGGCGTGCTGCATGGTCGAGATCAGGTCCTTGCGAACGAGGGTCTGCACAATGCTCTCAGCATCCTTGCCATAGACATCCAATTGCGGCTCGTGCTTGTAGTTCTGGTACCGGACGCCGATCTCCTGCTTGTCAGGGAAGATCCTGATCAGGAAATAGCCCTTCGGGTCAGCGCTCCACTCCTTCTTGGAGTCGTATTCAGCCTCGATGCGTGGGATGTCCATGCACACCGCGAACCGCCAGGCCTTTTTATTGCTTACCAAAGCGCTTAAGTACGCATGAACGACTTCCGAGCTTCATGCCATTAGAACCGCACATCGAAGTGCAGGGAACCTTAGGCGAGCGACCGCTCGTGCTCTGGGATCTTGACGATTTTGCGCTTGACACAAGCGGTGCTGCGTTCTCAGCTGAGACGATGAGATATTTGTGGCAAGCCTTTACAGATCCCGACTATGGCGAAAGCCAGCAGTGGAAAGACCTCCTGGTTCAGTATGACGCCTTTGCCTGCGGGCCAACAAAATATGATCGTATCAAGGCAAACCAGAATGCGAGAGATGTTCTTGATGCGCAACGACGGTTTTGTGAGGTCGGCTTCATCACCGGGCGACCATACAATGGCGACGTCGGACCGGCGACAATCGAGCACGTCACCTGGCTCCTTGGTCCGTGGAAGGTCTTCGCATTCACCGCATGGGGGAGCAAAGCGCCCATTGTTGAAGACCTCAGGCCATTCGCTATTGGTGACGATCTCTGCGAGTTTTTTGATGGCCTTACACTCTCTGCAGACGGTGTTCGCGGCGTGTACCAAGCGCCCAGGCCCTGGAACCAAGGAGTCATGCCAGAAAACCTCGCAAACCAGCATCAGAACGGCTTTGAAGCACGGGTGCTGAAGCCTGAGGATACGCTTCTCGATTTCGAAGAGCACGTCGAGCGCTTGTATCGTCGGATGGTGGCGTGAAAGGATATATATTATTTCCATATAGAAAATAATAGAACATTCCTACCAAACCTTTAAAAACAATCTTCCAATCCCTCCTCGTACGCACGTATGGGTCCTTCCATGAGCCGCGTCTCGGCGCTTGGCTGTGAATGGGAGACACTAGCGCGCGTCGCAGCCCGGCACGAGAGTACCTTCGGGAGCCCACGGCGACCGCCAAGCAATGAACGCGGGGGTTAGTGCTCCGGGCACCAATCATGATCAACAGATAGTCACGAACGTTCACGCGAGAAGCTCACATTCATCCATTCACCAAGTCAAGATAAAAAAAAAAGACGGTGTCCCTTCTCGCATCAACCCTTTCACATTCACCGATCATTGCGTGATCCACCGAGCGTTTTCTGGCTATCGAGTAAGAGATAGGTGTACACTATGGCAAAAATCGCACAAATCAGCGCAAAATACATCATTCACAGCACGATCAACATCGACGGCGTGGTTGACCGCCCGGACGTGATCGGCGCTATTTTCGGACAGACAGAGGGACTTCTCGGCGCAGATCTCGAATTGCGGGAACTGCAGCGTTCAGGAAGGATCGGCCGCATCGAAGTGAATGTCAACACCAAGGGCGGCAAGACCGCTGGCGAGATCATCATCCCGAGCAGCCTCGACAAGGCGGAAACAGCTATCGTCGGCGCTGCCTTGGAGATCATCCAGCGCATCGGCCCGTGCAACGCGAGCATCAAGGTCGGCAAGATCGAGGATATCCGCATCAGCAAGCGCAAGTTCGTGGTCGAGCGAGCGAAGGAATTGCTCAAGAACCTCATGGACGGCGTCATGCCAGACAGCCAGGAACTTGCTGACGAGGTCGCGACCTCTGTCAGGGTCATGGAGATCACAGAGTGGGGCCGTGAACGCCTTCCTGCAGGGCCTGCCATCGAGGAGAGCGACGAGGTCGTAATCGTCGAGGGCCGCGCAGACGTCTTGACATTGCTCAAGCACGGCTTCAAGAACGCGATCGCGATCAACGGCACGAGCGTGCCGCCAAGCGTCGCAGAACTGTGCAAGCAGAAGATCGTGACCGTGTTCGTCGACGGCGACCGCGGCGGCGACCTGATCATCAAGGAGCTGCAAGCAGTGGCTGAGGTCGACTTCATCACGAAAGCGCCGGACGGCAAGGAAGTCGAGGAGCTCGCGAAGAAGGAGATCCACAAGGCGCTCCGTTCGCGTGTTGCGGCTGAGCAGTACAAGCTCGAGAGCAACGGCAAGGAAGAGCGACGTCCAGTGCAACGTGACGAACGACGCCCTGCCCCTCGAGGAGCGCCACGACGCGATGACCGTCGCGCGCCAGTTCGGGAAGCGCCTCGTCCGAAGCGCGCGCCTAGCGCGACCTCGAAGGAGAAGGAGAGCTTCAACACCATGCTTGAAGACCTGATCGGCACGCGCGGCGCCTATGTGCTCGACAAGGGCCTGAACATCCTCGGCAAGGTGCCGACCTCAGAACTCGAGAGCACGATCAAGAGCCTGAAGAACGGCATCCACGCGGTCGTGTTCGACGGCGAGGTGGACAAAAACCTTGTCGACGTCGCAGCCGCGGCAAGCATCAAGTTCCTCGTCGGCATGAGCGCGAAAGCAGAAGGCAACGGCGTGGCTGTTCTCACGCCTGAGCAGCTCGAGTAGAACACCACTGCCTTGGCATAAGAGCCAAGCCCGAGCATGAGCTTGCTCATGATGCGAGGGCTTGGACCCTACTCGCTGTGCGAGTACGTGGCCGCAGTGGTGCGCGAGAAACCTTTTATATTCCTTTCTCATTTCTTTCTTTCATGGCAGTTCGAAAGTCGCGTGAAGAGTGGAAGATCTACGGCAACGTCTTCGACAAGTTCACGATCCAGGTGCTGCAGAAGCTCGAAGCAAAGGGCTTGTTCGACCATCTCGCAAGCGCTGTCGCGCTTGGCAAGGAAGCGAATGTCTTCACCGCGACGCAGAAGAAAGACCTTGTCGTCGTGAAGATCTACCGGCTTGAGAACTGCAACTTCAGGAAGATGTACGACTACCTCCGCCACGATCCGCGCTATATTCATACCAAGCCGAGCAAGCGCTTTGTCGTGTTCTCCTGGTGCCAGCGCGAATACCGGAACCTGCTCGCGGCACGGGAAGCCGGCGTACGCTGTCCCACGCCGTTGGGTTTCAAGGACAACGTGCTGGTCATGACCCTGATCGGCAAGAAATCGACAGTCGCAAAGCAGTTGAAGGACCTCGCGCCTGAGGATCCGGAGAAATTCGCAGGACTTGTGCTCAAGGACGTCAGGAAACTGTGGAAGCACGGGCTGGTGCACGGCGACTTGTCCAGCTTCAACATCCTCATCCACGACGAGAAACCCTATTTCATCGACTTCAGCCAAGCGAGCCCGACAAAGGCGCCAAATGCCAAGGAATTGCTCGAGCGCGATCTCAAGAACCTCGCGAAATTCTTCAAAAAGCTGGACCTTGTCCTGGATGTTGAGGCAGAGAAGGTCAAGATCCTTGCATAACCCTTTTAAACCACCTTCTACTCGCGAACTCTATGGATCCAGAGCGTTTTGTGTATGAAGTCAAGGTGCCCAAAGAGCGCATCGCAGTCATCATCGGCCAGAAAGGCAGTGTGAAGAAAGCCTTGCAGGAGCACGCGCATATCAAGCTGCATGTGGATAGCGAGGAAGGCAATATCACGCTCGAAGGCGAGGATTCGCTCGCATTGTATCAGGCGCAGGGTGTGATCAAGGCGATCGCACGCGGCTTCAATCCTGAGATCGCGCAACTCCTGCTCAAACAGGACTATGTTCTTGAACAGATCAAGCTGACAGAGTACGCCAACACGAAAGACAGCATGCTGCGATTGAAAGGCCGCGTGATCGGCCAGAAAGGGAAGAGCCGGGAGAACATCGAACGGCTCACTGGCTGCTTCATCTCAGTCTACGGGAAAACCATCTGCATCATCGGCGAGCTCGCCTGGGCAGACGTCGCGAAGCGTTCTGTGGAAAAACTCTTGGCCGGCGCGATGCACAAGACCGTCTGGAAATATCTCGAGAGCATGCGTCGGAAATTAAAATCTGAAGAAATGGGGAATTAACTCGCCGCAAACTTTATATAACTCCTTTTGAGGCGTTATTTTTATGGCTGAGAAGAACGAGACGCTCGGTTCGTTCGGTGCAGCAAAGAAGGCGCCGAAGAACAATAACGGCACTGTGCATGCTGTTGAGCTCGCAAAACGGCAGCGCGACATCGGCGTCGGCGAGTTCTTCGCGCGGAACAAGCACCTGCTCGGCTTTGACAATCCGAGAAAAGCACTCCTGACCACAGTCAAGGAAGCGGTTGACAATTCTATCGACGCGTGCGAGGAAGCGCGCATCCTGCCAGAGATCAACGTGCAAGTGATCGACATGGGCAACGAGCGTTTCCGTGTTGTCGTCGAGGATAACGGGCCGGGCATTGTCAAGAAACAGATCCCAAAGATCTTTGCTAAATTGCTGTATGGTTCAAAGTTCCATTCGAAGAAGCAACAGCGCGGACAGCAAGGCATTGGCATCTCTGCTTCTGTCATGTACGGCCAGCTCACGACAGGGCGCTCAGCAAAGATCACGAGCAAGACTGATCACAACAAGCCGGCGAACTACTACGAACTCCACATCAACACGCAGCAGAACAAGCCAGAGATCATCAAGGAAGCGACGAAAGAGTGGAAAAAACCGCAGGGCACGAAGATCGAGATTGACCTCGAAGGCAGCTATCAGAAAGGCGCGCAAAGCATCGACGAATACCTGAAAGAAACCGCTGTCGTGAACCCGCATGTCACCCTCATCTATGTCAATCCAAAAGCTGAGCAGTTCATCTTCCAGCGTGTTTCTGAAGAATTCCCGAAAGAAGCGAAAGAGATCAAGCCGCATCCCTATGGTGTTGAGCTTGGCGTGCTCATGAGCATGCTCCGCGACACGCCAGCACGGACTTTGCAGGCCTTCATGACCTCAGAGTTCTCGAGAGTCAGTCCTGGTGTGGCGAAAGAAGTCTGCGCTGAAGCGCGTTTGGAGCCGCGGATGAAGCCCGGCGCAGTCACGCGTGAAGACGCTGAGAAGATCGTGCGCGGTTTCCAGAAGGTCAGGATCATGGCGCCGCCGACTGACTGCCTCAGCCCGATCACTTCAGAACTCCTCGAGAAAGGCCTGAAAAAGGAAGTCAACGCAGAATTCTACACCAGCGTCACCCGCGCTCCTGTCGTGTACAAGGGCAATCCGTTCCAGGTGGAAGTGGCGCTTGCCTATGGCGGCGAGCAATTGAAGGACAAAGCAGCGAAGCTGATGCGTTTCGCCAACCGCGTTCCACTCCTGTACCAGCAAGGCGCGTGCGGCACGAGCAAAGCAGTGACTGGCACGAACTGGAAAAGCTACGGCCTGCAGCAAAGCGGCAGCAACCTCCCGGTCGGTCCGCTCACCATCGTCGTGCACATCGCATCTGTCTGGGTGCCGTTCACCTCTGAATCGAAAGAAGCCATTGCGCATTATGAGGATATCATCAAGGAGATGAAGCTCGCATTGCAGGAAGCTGGGCGAGTGCTCGGCAGCTATGTGAAGAAGAAGCACCGTGTCAACCTCGAATTGAAGAAGCGAGGATACATTGAAAAGTACATTCCAAAGCTTGCGGAAGCAGTGAAGGACATCCTCGGCGATGGCGAATCGGAAAAAGAAGCGATCGAGACGCACCTGATCGACTTGCTCGAGAAGACGCGCGGCCAGGTCGAGGACATGGCCTTCGACCCGAGCAAGAACGTCGAGTATGACGAGCAGTTCGCGAAGATCGGCAAGGAAGAGGAGTCAAATGACGAAAAGCAAGCGTAAGCAGGACACAGTCAAGAAGATCACTGGCGTAGCGAAGCATGTCAAGGATTCTATCCTGAAAGACTACGCGCCAGCATTGAAGACGCCATTGCGCAGCTTGTCCAACGTTACATTCAGCGAGAAAGCAGGCTATTTCCAGCTGAAAGGCGGGGAGAAAGAACGACGCCTCAATGCCAGCAGCATCAAGGCCTTCACGCAGACTTTGCTCATGATGAACGAGAGCAAGAATGTCGTGGAGAGCGACGACATGATGACCAAGCGAGAGGCGTATTATGTCTCGAAGAACTGGGGCGAGGCGAAATTCAGCGAGCAGCCAGAATCTGATGCTGTCATGGACGACATCGAAGCCATGCTGCGCATCCAGCGCGAGCAATTGGGCTTCATCCCTGAGGAGGATGGCGGCGCGGTCGCTGGCAAACTGACAATCATCGACACTGATCCTGACACTGGCAAGGAGATCAAAGTGGATTGCTGGAAGATGGGAAGCGGCGCGTACAATATCCCAGCGGACGTTGAAGGGTTCAGCTTCGACACCAAAGCGAAGTTCGTCCTCGCGATAGAGACAGCTGGTATGTTCCAGCGTTTGGTCAAGCATAAGTATTACGAGAAAGCGAACTGCGTGCTCGTCTCGCTCAAAGGCGTGCCATCACGCGCAACACGGCGCTTCATCCGAAAGCTCAGCGATGAGAAGAAGCTGCCAGTCTTTGTCTTCACAGACGGGGATTTCTACGGTCACTTCAACATCTACAGAACGCTCAAAGTCGGCTCCGGCAACGCAGCGCACATCAACGAGTTCTTCTGCGTGCCCAACGCACGTTTCATCGGCGTGACCCCGCAGGACATCATCGACTTCAAGCTGCCGAGCCATCCTCTGAAGGAAGTGGATATCAAGCGCGGCAAGGACGCGTTGAAGAACGATCCTTTTGTGAAGCACCACAAGGCATGGCAAAAGGCCATCCAACTCCAGTTGAAGCTGGGCAAGCGTGCAGAGCAACAAGCCCTCGCAACGCACGGCCTGAACTTTGTCATGACCGACTACCTGCCCAAGAAGCTCAAGGACCAGAAACTCTGGTTGCCGTAAATAACTTTTTAAACCCTGGTTCTAAAAGTTTTAGGCATGGATGAGTTTGTGCCCGGACGGCTCCGCGGCTCTAGCTGGAAGGATGATCCAGTATGGTATTTCGAGGTAGAGAAAGGAGGCCTGGTCAATCTCAACGACTACTACATGTTCGTCTGGAACTGGTTCAACAAGGAGTTCTTCGTGCACTGGCAAACCCATGACAAGACCATCGAGGACTTCTATCTTCACAGGATCAGACCTGATGGCGTGCTCGAGAACCTGATCTGGTGGCGCGCGACACGAAAACGGAACGACTTCTGCCATTACACTGTCAAGATGGACTGGCAGAACTTCGGCGCGAAGCAGACAGAGGTCATGTACAATGACAAGAAGGTCAAGGCGCACAAGATCGGCGTCGTGATCCGCGTCTGGTGGTGGGTCCAGTGGGATCCCTATAACCGTTGGGAAAAGACCTTCCTGGGCAAGATCACTGAGTGGTTCTACACCTGGCTCCTGAACAACGAAATGGAGGATCATCGCGACAAGTGCCGCGAGATCGCCAGGCGCCTGGAGAACGAGATGAAGGCATATCTCGAGATCCCGACCGACATCCCGATGCCGCGCGCCTGGTTCCCGGAAGAGGGCTACAAGTACAAGAAGACCAAGCCAGTGCCGGAAAGCTTCGAGAACCTGCCACGAAAGCCTGATTGGCAGATATAAACATATAAACAAAGTCAAAATACTTGTTCTTAATGTTTGAAAAAGTACTTCCTGAACTGATTGGCAAGAATACCGGCGATTCAGCAAGCGACACAAGATCAGAATCAAGCTTTGCACCTCTCCCAGGTCCAAAACCTACCAAAATCTGCTTTGTCGACGGCGGAAATGGCGCGGTGTTCGACAGTTCGCAGGCGCGCGTCGAGTTTGTTCGGGTGTACGCCACGATCTACGACGGGAAGAAGAGGATTGACACGAAAAAAGAGGAAGGCCTTGTGCTGATCAAAAATGACGGGAAAGGAAAAATTAGCGTAAAGGGATTTCCACCACTTAAACTAGAACTTTTGATTCCCGAGGATCACTCCGAACTCAGGTTCGGCAAAGAATATGTGAGTCTCGGGAGCGTGGCGAATCTGGTACGATTCACCCTCGAATGCGATTTCTTAGGAAAACACGGGAAAGAGTGCGATCTTCTTGTACGCGACGGCAGTCTTGTCGGCAATAATGAATATGAGGATAAGGGTTTAGGAGTTTTTAGTGATTCCCTTGTCGCTGGACTTTCCAAAACGAATACTTTACCTACTACAGGCCTTGGCCCAGAAAATCTCTGGATTTCACACGTCAAGAAAGACAACGATGTCAACATCTCGCTTGTCAAGCTGCATGCGAAGAGCGAGTACGTCTTCCGGCTGGACGCGAAAGAGAAGGCTGAAGAGATCGCAGCTGCACTCTCACAGCTTGCATCTGATCCTGTCTTCCTCGGCTATCCCTACCCGCTGATCGAAGCTGACAAGATGGCACGCGTGAGCAATAGAGAGCTCGACACCCTGAAGACACGCTTCGCAGCAGAAGCAGGCAATGACTGGAAACACCTGAAGCAGCTCGCTCATGGCAAGAGCGCGCATAGCGTCCTGGATTCGATCTAGAACCACAACCCATTTAAAACCCTAGTTCTCAAGTCTCAAAAAAGAGGTGGACTGTGAACAAGCTTTCTTTCGACGTGGTCACGATGGGCTCGGCGACGCAGGACGCGTTCGTCAAGACAGAAGGGGACACGATCAGGCTCTGCCATCATCAAGTCTGCGAAACTCTCGTGGCCTACCCATTGGGAGGCAAGATCCTCATCGACGAGCTCGACTTCCAGATCGGGGGCGGCGGCACGAACACAGCCACGACCTTCGCACGACAAGAGCTCAAGACCGGGTGGATCGGCAAGCTCGGAAAAGATCCTGCAGGCTTGTCAGTCACGAAATTCCTCAAGGAGGAGAACATCCAGTTCCTCGGCAGCGTGGGCAACCAGACCGGGTACAGCGTGATCCTGGACAGTGTCGAGGAAGACCGGACCATCCTCACGTTCAAGGGCGCGAACGACAACCTCGCATTGAAAGAGATCAAGAAGACCCTGGACATCCTGGAAACACGCTGGCTCTACTGCAGCAGCATGCTGGGTGAGAGTTTTGACACCATGAAGGCGGTGATGCATCATGTCAAGGGCCATGGCACCAAGATCGCGTTCAACCCGAGCGACTATCAGGCAAAGCAGGGTGTGGAAGAGCTCAGGGGCGTGCTTGCCATGCTCGACGTGCTCATGCTGAACAAGGACGAAGCACGGGCCTTGTCAGGACTGAAAGTCAACGAGGTGCACAAGCTCCTCCTGGCATTGAAAGCGACCGGGCCGAACATCGTCGCGATCACTGACGGCCCGAACGGCGTCTGGGTGCTCGACGGGAACAAGGTGCTCCACGTCGATCCCTTGCCAGAGCGCACGATCGTCGAGACAACAGGTGCGGGCGACGCGTTCGGCAGCGGGTTCATCGCCGCGTTAGCACGAGACAAGAGCGTCAGAGACAGCCTGCTCTACGGCATCCTCAACGCAGAATCAGTCATCGCGCATTATGGCGCCAAGAACCAGATCCTCAAACGCCTGGAGGCGGACATCCTCGCCAGCCAGGACAAGCGCGAGATCACTGAGGTGCAATTATGAGCGTCGAACTCACCAAACTGTTCAAGAAAGGCAAGGCCTTGTTCCTCGCGTGCGACCAGGGGCTTGAGCACGGCCCCAAAGACTTCAACGAGCACAACATCGATCCGGAATTCATCCTCCATATCGCGTTGGAAGGCGGCTACACCGCAGTTATTCTCCAGCCTGGCACAGCAGAGAAGTACTACCACGGCAAGTTCAGGAAAATCCCGCTAATCGTTAAGCTGAACGGCAAGACCGTCCTGCCGCAGATCGAGCCAGTGAGCAGGCAGCATTGCAGCGTGAGCCGCGCGATCAAGATGGGCGCGTCAGCAGTTGGCTACACGATCTACCCTGGAAGCAGGAACGAACCTGAGATGTTCGCAGAGTTCGGCAGGATCGTCGAGGAAGCGCACGATCACGGCCTGCCAGTCATGCTCTGGCTCTACCCCCGCGGCCAGGACGTGCACGACCAGTTGGACAACAAGCTCATCGCGTACGCTGCACGTATAGGCCTCGAGCTCGGCGCTGACATCCTCAAGCTGAAATACAACGGCGATCTCGAGAATTTCAAGTGGATCCTGCAATGCGCTGGCAAAGCAAAGGTGGTGATCAGCGGCGGCAGCAAGAAGACCCATCTCGAATTCCTCCAGGAAGTGCACGACACGATCGTCGAAGCCAACTGCGCCGGCATCGCTGTCGGCAGGAACATCTGGCAGGATCCCAGGCCGTTCTCGCTGAGCAAGGCGCTCAAGGACGTCGTCTTCAGGCACAAGCGGCCGGATCAGGTCGCGCATCACATAAAATAATTAGAAATCAGCAACAGGATTCTCTTTGTCCAGAACAAATGTCGAGATTTCCCCGCCACAATGCTCGATAATGAGTTCCTTGAGCTCTGCGACGATCTCCGGAACATGAGCAAGCGGCGGCAAACCCTCAATGACGAGCGCCACGTTCGTCGACGATTCCTGCATCTTGCTCTTGTCGCATTCGCGCCAGTTCCAGCGACGGCACAAGACTTCCTTGTCGTCGCGATACACAACTTCTCCTTGTTTCGGATGCGTTTCTTCTTCGCTGTTGAGCTGAATAAAGGATTCGTCGCCCTTCGCGAGTGTGAGGACAACATCCCCGTCGACGCGATCGATATCATCTCCGCCTGCAGGAACAAGATGCTTCAACGAGAGGTAATTGTAGATGTCCACAAGCTTGCTGAAGCTCCTGAGCGTCACGCCATCGAGCACCATGCGATACAGGTTCTCGACCGAGCACTTGTACTTCTTCGGCTTGGCACCGAATGCGCGGTATGCTTCGCGCCAGGCGAGGATCCGCGGCTCGTTGCTGAGCGTCTCTGAAGAGAACGCCTCCCTAATCCGCCGCTCCTCTGTTCGGAGCAAGGCCTCAGTAGCAGTGGTCGAGCCGGTATTATCGATGCCTTTTGCCACGACAAGCCCGAGAACAAGATCTGGAAACGTGTCAAAGACCTCCGGATCAATCCTCAGTGCCATGAGAGCGAAGATTCGTGACTTTCTTATAAAGCTGACCCTCTGGCAAAACGTTTAAAAAGTCTCTTTCTTCAAGTGGTAGCAAATGGAGTATGTCAAGACATTGAAGAGTGTCCACCGCGCTGACAAGGACGCGGTCGGAGAGCGCGCTGTCGACCTGGCAGTGCTTCTCGAGAAGGATTTGCAGGTTCCCCTGAGCTTTGTCATCAGCAACCTCGCGTTCGAAGGCTTTGTCACGCACAACAAGCTCCAGCAGAAGATCGCAGAGGCCCTGACTGGCAAGGACGCGAACCGTGTCTACGAGCGTGTCCGAGAACTATTGATCAACGGCGACTTCCCTGAAGACATGGTAAGCGAGATCGTCGAAGCCTATGAAAGCCTTGGCGTGAGCATCGACGACAGCCTGAACGACATCGTCAAGGCCGGTGAAACTCCCTTTGTCACGGTCGCGCTCAGTCCGAATCACACCTTGCCAAGCGAGAGCAAGGAAGGCATCATCCTCAATGTGCGCGGCCTGGAAGAATTGCTCTTGGCTGTCAAGGAGTGCTGGGCCTGCCTGTTCACGCCGAGCATGCAGCGCTACCGCCAGGAAGCAGGGATGGACAACCGCAACCTGAACATCGGGGTGATCGTGCAGCACATGCCGCGTGGCGACATCTCTGCAGAAGCATGGAGCGCGACCGGCTCTGACACTGAGCACCTGACAGTCAAGACCTACTACGGCGCCCTGGACATCGGCGTCGAGATCGAGAAGGACGAGTTCCGGCTCACGCGCGAATACCTGAAGCCAGTCTATCACAGCGTGGCCATCCAGACTGCGATGCTCGCCCGCGACGAGGAAGAGAAGCTGGGCAAGGCGCCGTTGGGCACGCGTGGCGAGGAGCAGAAGCTCAACGACAAGATCATCATCGAGCTTGGACGGCTCGCGAAGAAGGCGTCGCAGGTGCTCGATTCTCACGTGAAGATTGTATACAATGTCGAGGGCGAGACGATCAAGACGCTCCTGGCGACACGGCTCCTGCTCACGAAAGGCGCGGTGAAGCTGCAGGGCTATGAAGCAGAGGAGCGGATTGAGGAAGCACCAGTCGAAACGCCTACTGAAGAGCCAGCAGCGCCGCCTGAAGAGGTCGAAGCTGTGGGCGAGCGCACTGAGATCGTCGAAGAAGAAACGACTGTCGCTGTCGACGAGGAAACAGGCGAAGAAGAAGTCGTCGCGCAGATGTCAGAGGAACTCACTGCGCCGACAGAAGCGACAGTCGAGACCGAGATGCCAGAGCCGCCGATTGAAGAAGTTCCTGAAGAAGCTGAGCCCGCTCCTGAAGAACCGGCTCTAGAACCTGTCGCAGAAGGAGAACCTCCTGTTACTCCAGAACTATCTGAAGAGCCTGAACCAGAAGAACCGGTCGAAGAAGCTGAGGATGAATCGATCTTCGCCGACGTTGCTGGACCTGCGGAAGAACCTGACGAACCTGAAGAAAGCGCGCCAGTCGAAGCAGAAGAAACAGTTGAAGTTGCTGCTGAAGTGGTTGAGCCTGTTGAGGAGACTGAAGAAGTGGTAGAGGAGCTTGAGGCAGAGGAAGTGGAACCTGTTGCAGAAGAGCCTGCTGAACCCGCATCTGACGATCCTGCAGAGATCCTCGAGCCTGAACCTGAAGGAGCGCATACTGAGGTTGAAACTGAAGAGACAGTCGTGGCTGTCGACGAAGAGACAGGCGAAGAGGAAGTGGTGAGTGAGGATCACGAAGTCGCTGACATGGA
>JANQNB010000010.1 GCA_028279755.1 Candidatus Nanoarchaeia archaeon | reverse complement strand
CAGGCGTGCTTGATCTGGAATCGTGTCAAGGAGAGTTTCTGCAATGTTTCTGCGTAGAATTTAAGATGTGGAAATTGCTTATAGACCTGTTCTTGCTTGTTCTTGACCTCCTCCTTGAATGAGTGTATCTCTTGAACTTCTTTTTTGAGTGCGTTGACATCTTGCTCATGCATTCGTTGCTGTAAGTAGTCAACAATTTCTTGGTAGTCCCATGCGTTCGGGAAATTTGACGGATATTTCAATGCATGACTGAGCAGTTTTTCCTCACTCACTGCTGAGGTGCAGAGCACAAGCCAGTCTTCCAGCTCTTGCTGTGTCATAGCAAGCTCTGTTGCAGTAATAAGAACGCTGAATTGTTCAATGTCAACTGTTTCTTGGATCTTTTCTTCAATCATGGCAGTGCTGAACGGTTCTGACGTGCGAAACAGTTTCTGCATCAGGATCATCTGGCGCCGATACTCACGGAATAGACAAAGTAATGCGTTATTTTCTAAGTTTTGGTATTTTGAATTTCTCAAATTCCTTATGAAGTCATGAAATTCTTTCAGCATGCGTTCGATCCGCGCAAACACTGCCTTGGTTTTCTGCTTGGCGAGATACTTATGCCCGTTTCGTCCGGCATCTGTCAGGGAATCTTCAGCAAAATAGATGTACGAATTCCCGTTATCGTGTTCGCGGATGACGTCAACAACGCCTTCTGCGTAGTTGAACTCGTCATTGTATTCGACAAAGTTGAGAAGATGCGCCTCAGCAATCATCGCTGACTGCTTCTGTCCCCACATCCATCTGTAGGTCATTTCAGATGCACAATACCAGCGTCAGCATCCACTTCGACTTCTTGGCCGTCCTCCAGATACTGTGTCGCGCCTTCGACACCGACGATGCAGGGCTTGCCCATCTCGCGAGAGACGATCGCAGCATGACTGGTCAGGCCGCCGACTTCTGTGACGAATGCTGCAGCTTTCCGCATCGACGGCAGGAAATCAGGGCTTGTTTCTGGCGCGACGAGGATGTCTCCCTCCGTGACATGCTCCTGGTGCCGAGGATCAACCACAATCCTGATCGGTCCTTGCGTTTTTCCGGGATTGGCGACTCTGCCTTTGATCACATCCGGCTTCGTCACTTTCGGCACGATAAGATCGATCCATTCCTGCAATTCCTTGCCAAACAACATTTCGACCCTGCCGTTCAGGGAGTGATAGCCGAAACCTTGCTTCCGTTCCTGAGCGGGTGATTTGTCGAAGCTCGTGGGATCGTCCAGGCCCGCGATCAGCTCGTCTGGCGAGAACCAGACATGCTCGTCCTCCTCGAGGCCGAGTGCTTTGTCGGTCTCCCGAAGCATCTTCCGGGCCTGCAGTTGGATGTATCCGCTGGTCTCGGCGAGCATGGTGCGCGCCCAGAACACCAGCCTGAACAGTTTTGCAGGCCAGGCGAACGACGGCGGCAGCTCAACTGTTGTGTCTGTGCCCTCAGCAGCGTCGTGATCTTCAAAATCCTGCATCGAGTACGGTTCTCCCTGGAAATGATGCACACCGCAGTGCGCGTACCGTGCTATATGCTCCTCAATTTCCTTTTGCGACGCTTTTTTCTTCTTGAGCGCTGTCGCTTCCCGGCTCTTCGCCTCGACGTCAGTCGGTTTGAGCGGTGAAAGGCTGCGCATCGTCTCCTCGTAATCCAGCTTGTGATCTTTGCAGAGTCGTTCGATCTCTTTTGCAGCCGCGTCGCCGATTGGAAGCGTGAAAACCCAAGGGCACACGAGTTCATGCATATTCTCCGCCATGTCCTTGATCGCTGCTTGAGGCGAGGAGAAACGCTGCTCGCTCCGTTGCCTGCACGTCGTGATGCTCTTGTCGAACCAGTCATGCATGATTTTGAAGACAGTGTCGTCGGGTTTCCCAATCAAGTCTGTTCCGTAACGTTCAACACGCTTGAGATCATCCTTGCGCAGCACAGTGTAGCCATCGAGGAAAAGGCAGTGGCCATCAAACGCAATGTCCAACGGCAGCTCCTGGTCAGTCGCCCAGTCGCACCAGAAGATTGCGCTCAACGGCGGTTGCACCCAGCGACCGAGACTATGCCAGTCTGACGGGTTTATCCTCACCTCACAACCTCATAGCTGATTCGTTCCAGTGGTCTATTGGGCTCGGCTATAAGTGTCGCGCCAACAAGGGTTTCCTTGTCGATACCCACCGGAACAAGCAGCGATCCTGCCTCTGTCCGGATCATGGGCTCGTCAGGGATCACGTGATTGTGTCCTGCCACTTCGTAGATCTGCGCTTTCGGGAACTTATGGCGCAAGATGTCAAACACCGCATCGGTCGTCGCTTGTGTCACGACCGGAGCTTTCACATCCAAGAGCCCGGGAAAGCGGTTCTCGTGGTAAACGAAAAGCACTTCTTTGATATCCCCATCTGTTGGTAAGGTTTTCGCTCCTGCAATCGCATACGCTTGCGCTGTCCGGTCTTCAGTATACGGTATGGTAACGACCATACGCTCCCCGTATTGTTCGCATGTGAGGCTGTTCGCTGGCCAGATGTGCCGACGTTCAGCGAGCATGTCCATGAGCGTGGGCTCATCCCCTCGCCCGGCAAGATCGAGCGCCTTGCGTTGGTCATTCGCCACGATCACTGTCGAGTTCCCCCAGATTTTCATGATAGGACCAAGAACCTGATCCGAAAAGCACTGATCGATGCTCTCCATCAATTCCTGGGACAATCTATGGCTTCGCAGACCAAAGGTAACCATCTCATCTCGTTGCGTCTCCCATGCTTCATCCTGCACTTTTCTGGCGAGCGCTTCATCACCAGTTTCCGCACGGACTTTTTTCTTTGCAGTGTAGCCCGGATCTTCATGCCAGCCATCTTCGGTGAACATTCCAACATCCCCAGCGATGTAGAAATCGAATGGCAAGAGTCGCTCGCCAAACCGGGCTTGGAGTTCAGCGATACCTCGTTCGAATTGCCCTCTGACATGCAGATCAGATGTGATGAGTATTCCTTGTCCTGTTCGTTGTTCCATAGCGCTCCCCCAAACTATTTGTTACAATCACATAGTAACTAGAGAACTATATAATAATTAACCCACCACCACTAGTAGTACAATTAAACATTTAAAGGTAAGAAGCTCTCGAAACCCGGAAAATGGACCTTTCAGCACTCAAGGAAGCTGGTTTGACAGAAGGTGAAGTGAAAGTGTACCTGGCTTTGCTCGAGCTCGGCTCAGCCACCACAGGACCGATCGTCGAGCGCTCTGGAGTTGCGCGCAGCATTATCTACCAGCTCCTGGACAAGCTGATCCAGAAAGGCCTTGTCAGCTATATCACCAAAGCGAAGACCAAGTACTACGAAGCAGGGCAGCCAGAGAAACTTCTGGAGTACATGGACGTGCGAGAACGAGAATTACAGGCTAGCAAGAAGAAAGTCGAACAGCTCTTGCCAGAATTGCTGCTGAAGCAAGAACTGACAAGCCACAACGAAGCCAACATCTACCTCGGCATGCAAGGCATGATCACAGCACATGAACACACCTATCAGAAACTCACGTCTGGAGAAGAATATGTCTACCTCGGCATCCCCGGCTGGCAGCCAGAACCACACCATCTGTATTGGCAACGCGACCATGAACGCCGAGCACAAGCAGGAATCACCTGCAGACTATTGTTCAACAAGGATACTGAAGACGACATCCTCGACAACAGGAACAGTTATGAGGGCTGCGAATCACGACGAATGAAAAGCGATATCAAAACCTACGCAGGCTTCCTCATCTACAAAGACACGACAGTCATTATCATACAACACCCGCAGATCATGGCAGTTGAAATTGTGAATCAGCAAATCGCTGACAGCTTCAAGGCCTATTTCGAAGAATTCTGGAAGGATACCAAACCGTTCTAGCGCTCGCCAAGCATCGTACCGCGGCAATGCTTCGCGCCGCACGAGCAGTCAAGGCCGGTGTCATCATCGTCAGCGACAAGGCTGTAGTCGTAATGCAGTTCTTCGCCTTCTGTGATGTCGCGCATCGCGTAGATCAGGATCTTCCCGTCCTCTTCGAAAGCTTCGCAGTTCGGATCGCAGGAATGGTTGATGTACTTGACAGGATTCGGATCGTGCATCGCGTCGATAACTTGGCCGTCGTCAAGCTGGAACAAGTAGGTGTGCTCGATCTCCTCGTAGCGCTTGTCAGCCTCGTCCTCACTGATCCGCTCGCCAGTGTACTCGCCGATGAGCTCGCCTTTGCGGATGTCGCGGCCAGCATAGCAGCCAGTGCCCTGGATGACGCTCGGTCCGGTGTATATTGGTACCATTGATTCACCACGTTTGTGCCGCGGCGCTCTTACTGCGTATGGTTTTGCCACGGGCCTCTCGCTACGCATGCCGGCCCAAGGTGGCAAAACCCACGAACGAAGTGAGTATGCCGCGCCAAGGCGGCACAAACGCACGTCGCGAAAAACCAGGTATTCTTAAGTTTAACGGACCAGGAGCCCGTAGTCCAGATTGATGGCATACCACTGGGCTAAGACATCGAGAACAACGAGTCCGTACTGTGGTTGCCTGTTCAGATCTATTTCCTGGCCGAGCAATTCATGCTCCAAGTGGCTGCCCAGCACTGCACGGAGATGCCGCTCCCCATGAGAGAACGGTGCAGAAAACGCACCTGCAATGCCCAGTGCTTGCCATGCCTGCAAGACTGCGTTGTCTTGATAGTCGCCTTCGTACTGCACAACATGACTGACCTCGCGCACAAGTGAAACCAGTCGTTCAGGACAGACATGATAATGCGGCGGCCCGGTCCTGTCGACAAGCTCGCGCTCGAAATAGATGAGGTTGCGAGCAGGATGCACACGCAGGGTCGGCAATTCAAGAAGAGCGCGCTCGTCCTTAGCAGAGCTTGGTAGGACTTCAGGGATCGCTGCGACTGACACCCGCGCACATCCTTGACAGGCTAGTATTTAAGTCTTACTCAGCAGTCCAGGATCCCACTGAAAGCTTTAAAAACGATCATTGGTGGGATTGGGAGTAAAATAGAGGTGAGGCTCTTCCATGGAGCAGCCAGCGACACAGCCAACAGGCCAGGCAGGAGCGCCCAAGCCGCTTATCACCTTCTCCAACGTCCAGAAACGCTTCAAAGAGCACGAAGTGCTGAAAGGCATTTCGTTCGTGGTGTATCCAAAGAGCGTGTATGGCATCATCGGGCCGAGCGGCGCAGGGAAGACCACGCTGCTCCGCCTCCTGATCGGCTTCTACACCCCGACCGAGGGCCAGATCCTCCTGGAAGGCCAGGAAGCGAGCAAGGTGCCGAGCGAGACCATCGGCTTCGCCACCCAGGAGAACAGCTTCTACGACGAGCTCACGTGCCTCGAGAACCTCGAATACTTCGGCAAGCTCTACAACCTCTCGAAAGCAGAGATCATCCAGAACGCTGCTGCCAATCTCGCGCTTGTCGGCTTGTCAGAGTTCGCGCACACACCAGCCAAAGACCTCAGCGGGGGGATGAAGCGTCGTTTGGATCTCGCTATTTCGATCATGCATCAGCCCCGCTTGCTCATCCTTGACGAGCCCACTGCCGGCCTTGACCCGAAGCTGAGAAAGCAGGTCTGGGGCCTGATCAAGAAGATCCGCGACCGCGGCATCACCATCGTCGTCACGAGCCACTTGCTGACTGACATGGAGCACTACTGCGACCAGGTCGCGATCATCCACGACGGCAAGATCCTGGAAGCAGGCACGCCGTTCCAGCTCAAGACCGCGTACTCAAAGCACGAAGAGATACGGATAGAAACCGCGGAAGGCCGGTACCAGGACCTGTTCCGACAGCTCCAGGCAGAGCGTGTGCCGATCGCGTACTCGCGGCTCGACGAGCACTTGCTCATCATCTACGTGCCAGAGATCGAGAACACGATCATCAAAGTGCTTGATTCTATCAAGGTAACAGGACAGCACCTGCTCGACCTTGACGTGAACCGTCCGGCCTTGAGCGAGGTCTTCGAGGCCTTGATGAACCAGCAGGAGCAATCTCACCTGAAAGAAGACAAACGAGGCAAGCGATGAAAGCGACGCTGAAAGGACTGCCCACGATGCTCTACACCATCGTGAAGAAGAACATCCTGCGCATCAAGCATTCGCGCACGAGCATGGCAGTCATTCTCTTCGGACCAATAGCATTAATGCTCATCGTCGGGCTCGCATTCAACACCATGGGCTTGTCCGGGATCAGGATCGCGACCTATGCCGAGGAATATCCCGGCTTCGCAGACACTGTGCTCGCGAACATCGAAGAGCATGGGCAGCAGTTCAGCATCACGAAACAGACATCGGTAGAGGCGTGCACTGCTGGTGTGCAGAACGGCGACTTCCACATGTGCCTGCTCTTCGACGCGGCGAACGAGAGCGTCCAGATCCATGTGGACTATTCTCGCATGAACCTTGTCTGGACCCTGCTCGAGGTGATGAACAGCCAGTTCAAGCAGGAAGCCAGCATGATCGGGCAGGAGCTCACCAGGGGACTGCTCGCAGAGCTGGACACGACCCTTCTCACACTGCAGGACAATAGCGGCACGATCGACTCGCTGGGCGAGAATCTCGTGTCCTTCCAGGGGCAGCTGGATGCGATAACGCAGAGCCTTGACGAACTGCAGATCGCGACGCCGCAAGGCGGGTTCGGCGACGTGATGAACACGACGAACGACACGAGAGTGCAGCTCGAGTCAAGCCATGATCATGTTTCCACGTCGCTGACAGCATACCGTGGCCGGATCGAAACAGCCGAGACCGATATCCAGAACGCGCAGGAAAGCGTGGGGGCAGAACGCGAGAACCGGGAAGCCATCTACGAGAGCGTGAACCGTTCATATGACGCCATGGACTGCGATCTGAAGAATCCCCAGGATCTCACACCCTTGATCAATGATCCGGAAGCGTTCGAGCTCGCGCTCGATGGCGATCCCACGCCGGAATGTTCCATCCTCCTCACCATGAAAGTCAATCTCGAAAGCTCGATCGAGGATCTCCAGCGGATGGAGCTCCATCTCGAAGCCATGGAGGACGAGATGGGTGAGGCGCGGGACGAGATCGACCTGCTGCAAGCAGAGGCTGATACGCTCTATGCCCAGAGCAGCGTGCAATTGGACGCGACAGAGCAGGCGTTCGGCGACGCAGAAGCGATGCTGGAACAGGCGCAGAACCAGACAACAGACTTGCTCGAGCGGAAATCAGAATTGCGCAAGCAGCTCCAGGAATTGCGCGGTGCGGCTGGCGAAGGCGCGATCGCAATCGCAGGCATGAACACGTCGCTCGCCACAGTGGTTGCCGGATTGTCAGAAGCAGGGAAGATCTCGCCGGAACAGATCGCCAGCCCGTTCGACGTGAGCGTCAAGCCCGTCACATCGAAGGAACTGCAGAAGCTCGACTTCCTTTTCCCCACACTTTTCATCCTGGTCATCATGTTCGTCGCAGTCATGCTCGGCGTCACGATCGTGAACAAGGAGAAAGCGAGCCGCGCCCACTTCAGGAACTTCATCACGCCCACGCCCGATTCATTGTTCATCGTGGGCAACTTCCTCACTGTCATGGTCCTCACCCTCGTGCAGGTGATCATCCTTCTCTTGCTCGGCCTCGCGTTCTTCGACGTGCACGTGCTCCCGGTGCTCGGCGGCCTGCTCTGCATCATCCTCGCTGCTGTCGCAGTCTTCTCCCTCCTCGGCATCCTCATCGGCTCGATCATCGCGAACGAGGAGACCAGCACGCTCGCCGGCATCATCTTCTGCGTGATCCTCTTCCTCTTCAGCAGCACCATCGTCCCGCTCGAAGGCATGGCTGAGTTCTCCAAGCTCTTCGTCCAGATCAATCCCTTCTTCATCTCAGCAGAGCTGTTCCGGAAACAGCTCATCTTCGGGGCGAACATGCTCCAGTCTCCGGAAATGATCCTGGTCCTCTGCATCGAATTTGTGGTGCTCGCTGTCGCCACGTACGGCGCATGGGCATTGATCAGGAAGCGCTTCTAGAAAGTTTTAAATACTACAATCCAGGAAATTGTCACTAGAGAATGGCGAGGTGTTCCTGATGAAACCAAGCATAACAATTCTAACCTTACTGACGCTGCTGATGGTCGCGTGCGGCCCGGTGTGCGTGAACGACGGATACTGCGACGATTTCGAAGAAATCCTGGGCTGCCCTGACTGCGAGCAGCCGCTGCCTGACAGTTGCACGATGAGCGGCGGGATCAGCTGCGGCCCGTTCCACGTCATCGGTGAGGCAGATAGCAGGGTTGAACTCACACTCATCAATAAGGCTGGTACAAGCCTGGAAGAAGCCAAGATATCACTACACACCACCTACTGCGACATCATCGATGAAGAAGTCTACATTGACGGTCCGATCGCGAACGGCGGCCAGATGCATGCGCAGTTTGACTGCTCTGACAATCTTGAGCCCGGGGAGCGATTCAAGGCCGACCTTGAGGTCGAGTTCCGCAAGACCGGAGCGACCGTCTGGCACTCTGCATTTGGCGACCTGTACGCGACCGTGATTGGCGAAGATGTCATCACTGGTGTCGAGGACACGCTGCGCGAGGGTGAAGAAAAAACATACACGCTCGGCGACATGACCTACACGGTCACGCTGATCTTCGTGTCTGATGTCGAGCCGCCAGAAGCCAAGTTCATGGTGAACGGCGAAGTGACGCCAGCCATGCGTAAAGGCGATGTCTATCGCCTCGAATGCGCAGACATCGGGGTCAACAACATCCTCGTGAACCCGCGCGACGGCGTGGCCGAGTTCTGGCTGCACGCCAAGGAATGCATTCCAGAGCCGCCAGTGCCGGAAGGCATCTACGACAGCATGTACCTGAACGACACCAAAGTGTATGATTATGGTGGAGTAACGTACGAGATCAGCTTCATCAACGTGAACCCGAACGAGGCGCAGTTCATGGTGAACGGCGAAGTCACTGATTGGTTGGCTGAAGGTGAAGAATACCAGCTCGCAGCAGAATGCATGTACTTCGGCCTTGACGAGCTCATGTGGAAGCCGACAGACGCGCTCGCATACTTCCACCTGGTCGAAGGGGATTGCAGCGATCCAATACCGACGCACGAGTATGAGAACTTCGACGTGGTGATGAACACCGCGACGTTCGAAGTGATCGAAACCAGCGCTAAGATTGATGTTACGCTGGACGGCAGCGACGTGGGTGTGATTCAGTACAACAACAAGGAGTATCTCATCCACAAGAAAGACAGCGACCAGGACGTGCCACCACTCGATGTCGATACTGATGCAGATGGCAAATTCGACACTGTAGTGTATGTCGATAAGGTTTTCGCCCTGATATAGAAACGTTTTTCCTATTCTATTTTTTCATATCCTTCTTTCTCGAGCGCGTGCGCCAGCTCTGGGCCGCCTTCCTTCGCGATCTTCCCGTCCTTGAGAATAAGTATCCGATCGGGTTTCACGTAATCAAGGATGCGCTGGTAATGCGTAATCAACAAGACAGCCTTCTCCGGCGTCTTGACTGCGTTGATCCCTTCTGCCACTGTCTTGAGCGCGTCAATGTCAAGCCCTGAATCGGTCTCGTCGAGGATCGCGACGCGGGGATCGAGCACCGCCAGCTGCAGGATCTCGGCGCGCTTCTTCTCGCCGCCGGAAAAGCCCTCGTTCAGGTAGCGTTCTTTGAATCCGGTATCCATGTGCAGCAAGTCCATCTTCTCCTCGAGCAATTTGGTGAAGTCGAACAATCGAAGCTTCTCCTCGCCGCGCGCCTCGCGCAGCGTGTTCACTGCCGTGCGGAGGAAGTTGAACATAGTCACGCCGGGGATCTCTGAGGGGTACTGGAAGCTGAGGAACAACCCAAGCCGTGCACGTTCGTCCGGTTCCAAATCATTGACGTTCTTCCCGTCAAGCGTGATCGTTCCTGTGACAATCTCGAATTTCGGGTGTCCCATGATGACATTCGCGAGCGTGCTTTTTCCTGAGCCGTTCGGGCCCATGATCGCGACGACCTCGCCTTTCGTCAGGCTAAGGCTTACTCCTTTGAGTATCTCCTTACCCTCCACATTCACGTGAAGGTCTTTCACAATCAACATCTAATGCCCTCCACAACCGCAGGTGTGCTTTTCATCATCTTTCACGCGTTCTTGCTCTTCTTCTGTCTCTTTCATTTTTTCTTTGTCATTACAGCCGCAATGGCCTCCACAACATCCCATTCATTTCACCTCAAGTGCGCCAGCCACGGCCCTCAGGACCAGGACGGCACATTTCATTCTCATTGGATTCAGTTCTATGCCGAGCAGATCGAGAATCACCTTCTCATCCATCTGCTCAATCTCCGCAACCGCCTTTCCTTTGATGTGTTCTGTGAACAAGGATGCGCTTGCCAGGCTGATCGCACAGCCGATCCCGTCGAACTTGACGTCTGTGACGACGCCGTCCGAAACAGTCAGGGTGATCGTCAGCTTATCGCCGCACAAGGTGTTGTTCTTCGTGCACGTGCTTGTGGGATTCTCCACGCTTCCCTTGTTTTTCGGGTGCTTGTATTCTTCGAGAATGAGTTCCCGGTACAACGCATCGCTCACTTGAAAACCTCGGTGACTTTTTCCACTCCAGCAACAAGGGCGTCCACGTCCTCGTCTGTGTTGTACAGGGCAAAACTCGCACGATTAGTGCCTTCTGCCAGGCCGAGCTGGTAGTGCAGGGGATGCGCGCAATGCTTCCCGGCACGGATGCACACGCCATCACGCGCGAGTATCTCCGCGACATCATGCGGCGCGACACCTTTAACAGTGAAGGCGAGGATGCCTGCGCGCCGTTCCTTGTCAGGGGATGGCCCGAGGAGCTGCACACGCGGCAGCGAGCCCAGCGCATCCCAGGCGCGTCGCAGGAGCTTCTCCTCCTGGGCGTGGATCGCGCCCATGCCGACTTTCTCGAGATAGTCGACGCACGCCGCGAGTCCGAACACGCCTGCCATGTTCGGCGTGCCTGCTTCGAAGCGGCGCGGCTCGTTCTTTGCGAACTCAGCGCCTTCTGCGGTGACGTCGTTGATCATGTCGCCGCCAGTGCGTGCAGGCTCGAGACTGAGGTCTTTCAGGTACAGGACGCCGATGCCGGTCGGGCCGTACATCTTATGCCCGGAGAACACGTAGGCGTCGCAGCCGAGCTGATTGACATTCACCTGCATATGCGGCACTGCCTGCGCACCATCGACGAGGACGAACGCGCCTTCGTCCTTGGCGTAGGCGACGATCTCTTTCAGCGGATTGACGATACCGAGCACGTTCGAGACCTGCGTGATCGCCAGGACTTTGGTGCGCTTGTTGATCCTCTTCTTGAGATCCTGGAGATCAAGCGTGAGATCATCCTTGAGCGTGCACCACACCACTTTTGCGCCGGCGCGTTTTGCCGCTTCCTGCCAGGGCACGATGTTCGCGTGATGCTCATGCGGCGTCAGCAGTATCTCGTCGCCTTTTTTCAGGGGCACTGCCTGCGCGACAAGGTTGATGCTGTCGGTCGTGCCGCTCGTGAAGACGATGTGCTGGCTCGGCACCCTGATGAACTCGGCGATGCGTTCACGCGCGTGCTCATAGAGACGCGTGGCATTGATGCTGAGCGGATACAGGCCGCGGTGGATCGTGGCGCATTCCTCCTCGTAGAATTTCCTGACAGCGTTGATGACAGCGGCAGGTTTCTGCGTCGTCGCTGCGTTATCGAGATAGATCAGTGGTTTGTTTTTCAGGAGCGGAAAGTCGTCTGTGACGTTCATTGTCCCACCTCAAAGCGTTCGATGATCTTCTTGCATAAGGGGATGATCGAGTTGCAGGCGTAGGCCGGCACTGCTTCCACGACTGGCCAGACAAATGCCTTGATGAGCAGGCGTTTCGCTGCGTGCTTGTCAAGCCCGCGCGCGTTCAGGTAGAACATCTTCTCCTGGTCTGGCTTGCTCGCCGTAGCGGCGTGGCTGCACTTCACATCATTGTTGTCGATGAAGAGCATCGGGCTCGCCTTGACATCAGCGTGCTCTGTCAGCAGGAGGGCATGCTGTTCCTGGTACGCGCAGCTCTTGGCCGCGTCCTCGCCGATGTGCAGCGTGCCTTCGTAGATGCCCTTGGCTGCGCCGCTCAGCACCCCTTTCGTGAGGAGCTGACTCTCGCCGTGCATCGCGCCATGCTCGGCTTTCGCGCCGAAATCCAACCGGCTTTTCTCGTCTGCGAGGTAAATGCTCAGATTCTTCGTGCTCGCAGCAGTGCCGTGCAGGTTCGATTGCACGCGGCTGTAGGTCGTGCCCTTGTTCGCGTTGAGCTCGAACCAATCCAGGCTTGCATCCGTGTCCACAGCGCCCATGCGGCGAGCGAGGAAATTTCCCTTGAGCTCCTGCGTGTTCGCGTAGAACATGTGCGCGTTCTCCTGGACAAAGACTTCAGTGACGTGGCTGGCAATTGGAGCGCTGCCTTCAAATTGCTCGATGATCTTGGCCTGCGCACCTGGCTCGACGATGATCAGGGTGTGCCAATAGCTGCTCTTGGCCAGGACGTGCCTGATGAACAATGGCTTGAACACAGAGGCTTTGACATGTATCAGGAGGCCGCCGTTCATCCTGGTGTAATGCTCAGCGATGATCCGGTCCTGGTCTGGCGTGACAAGAGCGCCGATCCTGTCGCGCATCAGTTCTTCCTGCTCCTCGCTCAGTGCCGAGAAGGGTGTGACTTCGATGCCGTCCGGAGCATCATACTCGAGCGTGTGCTCGCTCCCGTCTGCAAAGTCGAGCGTGTCGAAAAAACCCCAGGCACCCATGGGCGTCTTGACATGGACTGGGACTCCTTGCTGCATATTCGCTTGCATGATCTTACCCCAGGCTGCCTTCGATCTCGAGCGTTATCAACTTGTTCAGCTCGACTGCGTACTCGATCGGGAGTTCTTTCGTGACCGGTTCGAGGAAGCCGTTGACGATCATCTCGACCGCTTCCTCCTCTGACAGGCCGCGGCTCATCAGGTAGAAGATGTTCTCGTCGCTGATCTTGCCGACGCGCGCTTCGTGCGCCATCTCGACATCCTCTTCCTGCACGTCGATGTACGGGATGGTGTCTGTCGAGGATTCCTGGTCGAACATCAGGGCGTCGCATTCGACGCTCGCTTTCGAGCCAGTCGCGCCTTTCTTGATGAAGAGATGGCCGCGATAGTTTGTCCTGCCGCCGCCCTGGCTGATGCTCTTCGCCTTGATCGTGCTTGTTGTTTTCGGCGCCAGGTGATAGACTTTCGCGCCAGTATCCTGGTCCTGGCCTTTCGCTGCGAACGCGATGCTGATGTGGTCTGCGCGCGCGCCTTGGCCTTGCAAGACAGAGCAGGGATACAGCATCGTCACGCCGCTGCCGAGGTTGCCGCCGATCCACTCGATGACACCATCTTTCTCGACGATCGCGCGCTTCGTGTTGAGGTTGTACGTGTTCTTGCTCCAGTTCTCAACGCTGGAGTAGCGGGCACGCGCTCCTGGCTTGACAAAAATCTCGACCCCGCCAGCGTGCAACGAGCTCGTATCGTATCGGGGGGCAGAGCAGCCTTCGATGTAATGCAGTTCCGCGCCTTCGTCCACGATGATGAGCGTGTGCTCGAACTGTCCCATACTCTCAGTGTTCATGCGGAAATAGGCCTGCAGGGGAATCTCGACCTTGACGCCTTTCGGCACGTAGATGAACGTTCCCCCGCTCCAGACCGCGTAGTGGAGAGAGATGAATTTGTGATCATGGATGTTGATGCATTTGGAGAAGTGCTTCTTGACGAGCTCGGGATATTCCTGGACTGCTACGTCGAGGTTCTCGAAGATGACGCCCTGCTCTTCCAGCTCTTTTTTCAGGTTGTGATAGACGACTTCACTGTCCCACTGGCCGCCCACGCCGCCGAGCGCTTTCCGCTCCGCTTCCGGGATGCCGAGCTTCTCGAACGTGTCCTTGATCTCGTCAGGCACCTCGTCCCAGGTATGGCTCTGCTTGGCGTCTGGCGCGACATAATAGCTGATCTTGTTGAGGTCGAGCCCGGAAAGGTCAGGTTGCTTGTCCCATGCGGGCATGGCCTTGTCTTCAAAGGCTTTGAACGCCGCGAGCCGGATGTCGAGCATCCATTGCGGTTCGTTCTTGCTCGCACTGATCTTGCGGACGACCTCCTCAGTGAGGCCTGGAGACTCCTGATAGCGGATCTTGGCCGCGCTCGCCTGCTCATGGCGGTCGCGGCTGATCGCGAGCTCACTTGGCATGCTTCATCCTCTTGGCGTGGAACTTCTTGCAACTCGGGCAGGAGACACGGGCATGCTCGTGGATCATAGAGAAGATGTCCCCGTGCTGCTTCTTGAACAAGGGCGTTTTCTCGCTGAGCTTGTAGATGATCTCCCTTCCTTTCTTCTCTGTCTCGACCAGGTGGCATTGGCGCAGTATCTGCAGTGCGTGGCTCACGCGCGACCGTTCCGCGCCAGTCTTCTTCGCGATCTGCGTGACGTTCATCGGCTGCTCGTTGATCAGCCTGATGATGTCGAGGCGCAATTCGTTCGCCAGGGTTTCGAGACAGAAGGTGTGCTGTTCCACATCGACGTCAACTTTAGACATACGTGAAGAATTTTTCACGGGTTTTTAAAGCTTGTGTTACATGAGCTCGGCCCAGAGGCGTTTCGCATGGGCGTCGAACGCTGCTGGCGACATGAACTCTTCCAACAGGCTCGCCAACGTGATGAAGCGCATGGACATACTGAGCAGTGCTCGAGAACCTTTCTTCACGGACCTGTCCGTTCTGCGCTGAGACCAGTCTCATCGGTAGCTTTTTTGCCTTTTCGCACGCGCGCTGCCGTGGCTGTTCGGCTTGGCAGGCTCCTTGCGGCGCACATCTGCCACGAGAAGCTGTCGGTCGTAATCGAGATAGACCTGGCGCAGCTTGGCGTCGTGGTCTGCGAGGGCGCGACCGATCGCCAAACGAACCGCGTCTGCCTGGCCAGTCTGGCCGCCGCCGTTGACCCTGACATAGATGTCAAGGTTTGCAGCGCTCGCGCCGGCGAGCTTGACCGGCTCGAGGATCCTCGCGCGAAGCATGGCAGTGCCATAATGGTCCAAGAGAATGTTATTGATCTTGATCTTGCCAGTCCCTGACTTGAGGGTGGCGCGCGCAACAGCGCGTTTCCGCTTGCCAGCGCGATGGATGGGTTTCTTAGTCATGGTGCTTGCCTCCGAGCTCTTCGCAGATCTTGCCGATCGTGAGGTATTTGAGGTTGGGCAGCTTGTTCGCGTCAGCGCCAGGCACGCGGATGGCTTCGCCTTCCACGCTCTTCGGCTTGCCGATGTAGCACATGATGCGCTCGAACGCCGCTCTGCCTCGTGGCTGCTTGTACGGAAGCATGCCCCGGATGATGCGACGCACATAGCGGTCAGGCAGCTTGCTGAAGTACGGGCCTTTCCTCGGGACGCCCATCGCGTTCTTCCTCTTGGCTTCGTTGATCGAGGTGCGTTTCGCCCCGCTCATCACCGCTTTCTCAGCATTGATGATATGCACAGTCTGACCGAGCAGTGCTTGCTTCGCTGCGTACGCCGCAACCCGGCCGACAATCGCGTCCTGTGCATCAATAATAATTGCCATTGTTATCCCATGATCCTGATGCCTTTGCCATCAGGTTGTTTCTTGAGCAATTCTGAAATCGTGATCGCGTTCTTGTCCAGCTTCTTCCTGGCTTCCGCGCTGTACGAGAAGGCTGCGACCGTGACCTTCTTGGTGAGCACGCCGTCGCCGAGCACCTTGCCCGGCACGATGACGATCTCGCCGTCCTTCGCGAACTTGTCGAGCTTCCACAGGTTGACAGCGCGCCGCTGCCTGCTCGGCTTCTCGAGATCAGACGCGATGCGCTTCCAGAGCGGTCGCTGCTTCTCGATCGCCTGTCGCTTGAGCGTCGTGATGAGCGCTCCCAGGTGCTGGTTCTTCTTTTGCATTTTCTTGTTGCTTCGTATGAGGGGGACGATGTCCTCACGGCAAAGCCGTTCGGGACCGTCCCCTCCTGCTTCGCATGAGGGGGACGGGGTTCGAACCCGCGCAAGCACTAAGCTACTAGGCCCTCAACCTAGCCCGTTTGACCACTCCGGCACCCCCTCGTTCGAGTGTGCCAAGTTGTTTACAGCGCTTTCACCAACTTCTCGAAGTCGGCGAGGTAGGTGCTCATGCGGTCGACTGCCGCACCGATGATGTCTTTCGGGCTGAGTTGGCCCCAGCTCTCGATGGTGAAAATGAATGTGTCGTCGCTGTACTCCAGCGCGAGGCTCTTGCTCACATCCTGGTACGTGTCAGGCGCTTCCTCGAGCGCGAGCTTCTTGTCGTCCACGACAAGCTTGCCGCCCTTCTCGCTGACCGCGTTCAGGCTGGTTTCCTTCAGCGTTTTCATGATGGCCTTCGCGTCAGCGTCCTTGCCGACCTTCATGCTCGGCTTCTGTCGGTAGTAGACAAGGCCGGGGCTCCACTTTGCGTGGTTCTTGCCGAGACCGAGCACTGCAGTCGCGACAAGCTCGACTTCCTGGCCCTCGAGGAGCTTCACGAGCGGCATGTCCGGAAAGACCGGCTTGACTTTCGGGTCCTTGCTCTTGAGGTCCTTGGCATAGACGATGCCCGGTCCTTTGGCCTGGAGCGTGAGCTTCACACTGGACTTGGCCGTGTACTCGCCGCTCTTGACCTCGTCCTCGCCAGGCAGACTGTAACCCTTGAGATCAGTCGTGAGTGGCACGAGTCCCAAGCGGAGTCCGAGCATCTCGTCATAGAGGATGCCGCTGTTCTGCTTGAACTCGATCGTCTCGATCGCCAAGACCGGCACTTCATTGAGCATCAAACGCCGCAGGGTGTTCGCCTGTGCGAATGTGATGCCCTTGAGCTCCAGCACAAGGTCGTTCCCTTTTCCAGCAAGCTTTGTGGCTTTCATACGCGTCGCCCCCGCTTTCCCCCTTTTTTGCGACAGCCGCCGTGCGCGATCGGCGTGACATCCTCGATGAAACCAACGCGGATGCCGCGCCTGCTCAAAGCACGGACTGCTGCTTGCGCTCCAGGACCTGGATGCATCGGCCCGTTGTGGCCGCCTGGCGCGCGAATCTTCACGTGCAACCCAGTGATACCTTTATCATGACAAATTTCGGCAGTCTTGGCAGCGGCGCTCATCGCCGTGGTCGGACTGCTTTCTAGCCGGTCAGACTTCACCATCTGGCCGCCGCTGACAAGCGCGATGGTCTCGCTGCCGGTCACGTCTGTGACGTGGATGATCGTGTTATTGTAACTTGCGAGGATGTGCGCGACTCCCCAGCGCAGTGGCTTGCGCTCGAACTTTCGCGGTGCGGACTTGACTGCTGCAGTTGGCTTGTCGCCAGGCTTGCCAGCCGGCTTGGCCTCTGGCTTAGCAGCCGGTTTTTCCGCAGGCTTGGCTGGCTTCGCAGCTGGCTTCTCCGCAGGTTTTTGTTTCTCAGCAGGCTTCGCTTCTTTCTCTGCCATTATTTGTCACCCTCTTCAGGAGTATCCTCAGGCTCAACTGGTTTTTCTGGTTCTTCAGGAGTGTCAGGTTTCTCGGTCGTCTTCTCTCCGACCTTCTCTTCTTTCGCAGGCTCGGTTTCCTTCGGGGTCTCAGGAGCTTCTTTCTCGTCCTTCTTTTCAGTCGCGGGTTCTTCCTTCTTCTCTTCTTCCTTCACCGCGTCCTTGACACTGTCGACTTTCTTCTCACCAGCAAGGACTTCTGCCTGCTCGATCGCTTTCTCGTCGAAGGTGGCGGCGTCTTCGCCCTCGCCCTTGTCCTTCTGCTGCTTCGCCTCTTCCTTGGCGCGCTTGCGTGCGAGCTCTTCCTCGCTCAAGCGCTCAGGATGGGCTTCACTGACAAACTTGCTGCGCGGCGTGAAGCCGATCTGGCCTTCCTCTTCGATCGTGACGAGATAGCCTGGGCTTGTGATGACCTTACCGCCGACTGTGACGTGGCGATGCGTGATCATCTGCCGCGCCTGCTTCGGCGTGCGCGCCAGATGCTTCTTGATCAGGATGCTCTGCAGGCGCCGTTCCATGACCGCCTCGATCGGCAGGCCCAGGATGTCGTCGAAACTCGCACCCTGCTTTGTCAGGCCAAGACGGGCCATGCGCTGCAGGAGCTGCTGCTGCTCGACCATGGCCTGGTTGCCGGATTGCGCCAGGAGCTTCTTCGCACGGTCCTTGAACCGCTTCAGGATCGTGTCCATGCGCCACACTTCAGTCTTGTTGCGCAGGCCGTAGTCATAGATGAGCTTCTTCTCAGTCGCGATGCGGCTGCCGACCCAGGGGTGCACCGGGGTCTCGAACTTCTTCCTGATTCTTTTTGGATCGCCCATTTTACTTCCTGATCACTGTGACGCGCTTCTTGATCGTCACCTTGCCCTTGTTCGGGCGGTAGTTGGATCGTGTTCTCTGGCCGCGCACCGGCAGCTTCGCCTGGTAGCGCACGCCCTTGTAGGATCGCATCTTCATCTCACGCTTCTTGTCCTGGTCGAGCGTGTAGTCGATGTCGCCGAGAATGATGTGCTTGTCTTCCCCTGTTTCCGTGTCTTTGCGGCGATTGAGCATCCAGGCCGGGATGCCTGCTGCTTCAGGGTTCTTGATGGCTTCGTCGAGCTTCTTCGCTTCCGCGTCTGAGAGCTCTCCCGCCTTCTTGGTCTTCGGCACGCCTGCCACCTGGCAGAGCGCAGCGGCAAGGTTGTGGCTCACGCCCTTGATCTTCTGGAGCGCGATGAGTATCTTCTGCTCGCCTTTCAAGTCAGTGTTCGCAACTCGGACGATGTGCCTGAATTCAGCCATTGTTTTCTCCTCATGCGGCTGTGTTGCCTTGGAGTCCTGACCGGGCGCGAACACGACGCTTGCGTCGTTAGGTGAGCGCCCGGAATGAACCCGCCACAGCGGATAAACCTCCGCAACACAGCTTTACCGAGAACAGCGCAGAGAATCCATGATGGCCGCCCTCCACGCTTGCACTCGGGCGAATGTCGCCGGAGAACTGCAGGGTGTTTATAAAGCTTGCTGTTCGCCAAAATTTCAACCAAAAATTTTTATACATCAAAGATAGTCTCAAATTCGCTGAAACAAAAACTGGGGGTGGAGAGGCGTTTATCTTCACTGGGGCTGGGGCAACCCAACCCTCCCCCAATTTATTATCTTGAATTTGGCCATTTCAGAGCTTGTACGCGCGAATATTGGTCGCTAAGCTTAAATACCCTTCATAGCTAGGCAATGTTGGGTGGTGTTGGTCACACCGCTCTCGAGTAGAAGATTTTGTTTCAGCAAGACCTTCATTCTCGAAGAAGCAATTCAAGAAGCTTAGAGCCTTCTCAAGGTTCATAGATTCAAGGAGTTGCTGACAGACAAGACTGGAGAAAGAAAATGACAGCATGGAAACGAAAGAAAGTAGACCATTGGGTCGATGGTGACTCGGGTGTCTTCAGTGATGGGACTCCCTTCCGCTTGGCGCGTGTACGCGCACCAGAGCGACACCAGTTTGGTGCGGAGCGTGCCACGCGGAGCGCGGCCGGGATGACCGGACAGACAAGAGGTTTCGTCCGGACCAAGAAAGTCGGCCGGAGCTACAACCGAGAGGTCGTCGAGATGAGGAACCGTGACGGTTCCGTCAACGATAGGATGCGCCGCCGAGGTTACAAATACAAGGGGCGATGAAAGAATGGTGAAGTGGACATGGGAAGATTAGCACAGCTAGCCTTAGTGTTATTTGGTATTCTGTTGTTTCTTACAGCAGCGCCAGCAGTCTTGGCTACTCTCATAAAGATCATCAGCGCTGTGAAATAAGCTGAGCTGATGGGGGGAACGAGAGGCAAACATAGCGTTAGCTATGCTAATGGCTTAATTCAAGTAAAAATCAAAGCTGTTTAGGCCACAGCAGTCAAGGCTGCCTCTTTCTCTCCGCAATCCTCGTCGCAGTTGGTCTTGCACGTGGTAGTGCAGGCGCAGCGGTCGCTGTCAACAGCATCCTCAGCACAGTCCGGGCACATGCTCACGCACTCTTGTTCGTTGTCCTGACAGATGCCGTCGCCGCACTCGCTCTGGCAGGCCATGAGCGTGCATTGGATCCTGCCGTCCTCGCTGCAATGGCAGGTGTTGCAGCCGTCGTTGCTCTTGAAGCGCTCGCCGAGATCGTAGCGCACACCATTGTAGAGGCAGTAGTCGACCTCAGTGACGCAGGCGCGCTCGGTGCAGCCGATCGTGCCGTCGCGGCCGCACGTGCAATGATTGCAGCCGTCGTCTGCGCGGAAGGTCTCGCCGATCTTATAGGTGTTGCCACCGTATTCGCAGTACGCCTCAGGCATGCCGCACTGGCAACGCTCGTACTGCTCCCTGCACTCCTCATACGAGCCTTCGCACTTGACCTTGCGCCAGCCAGTGAGTGAAGCGTCAGCGACAGGGACGGGAGCGCCATAGCCAGACGCGGTCTTGCCGCTTGGCGCTATGCTCGGCTCATCTGGCAGGTCTGGAAGCTCGACGTCAAAGAAGGAATCGGCTGAGCCAGTCGCAGGGCTTGGCGGTGGGGCAGGCGCTACAACTGCACCAGTGCCTGGCTCGACGCCATAAGGGTTTGTAGCATAGCCATGTCCTTCGCCGTCAGGCGAATCATAGTATTCGCCCTTTGGTGCCACCCGAGGAGGCTCGTTTGGCGAGACTGTGCGCTCGTAGCAGAGGTGCACGCGCTCCATGCAGCGTTCTTGCAAGCAGCTGATCTGCCGGCACGTATCCCCATAGCGCTCGATGCATTCGCCCAGGCTGTACCTGCACACGTACTCGCGCTGGTCAGACGAACGCGATTCGTCGTTGCACACCACAACGTTGCAGCAATTGCTCGGCAGTCCGATATAGTCAGGCGGTGCTGGAGCGATGCCGGTCGGGTCGCCAGGATAATCCTCAGGCGTGCCTGGTTGCGGGCGTGGCATCGGGCTTGGCGCGTTCCTGGGCGGCTCCCAGTCTTCCACACCCTGACTATCACCAACAGCAGGCGTTCCTGGCGGCGGCGGCGCGCCGGCAGGCGGTGCTTCCCGTTCTTGGCCTCTGAAGTTCTGCCAGAACTTGGCCCACCAGCCGTCCTCTTCCTGTGCTGCCACTGGCGAGACTGCCAGCAGAAATACAATCAATACTACAGCGAATACACGCATCACAACCACCTCTTGAGACAGCTAATGAGTGCTGCTATTTATAAATTACCAATATTTCAATCAGAGTCGCAGCTATAAGCTCCAGAGGGCGTTTCTCTGTGTTATTTATATACTCCACGCGGAATCTTTAAGAAGGAAGGCTCTTCTTTGCATCTATCAAGGAGGCGATATTTATGGTGCAAGCATACTGCGTCAAGTGCAAGGCGAAGAAAGAGATGAACGATCCAAAGCAGGGCAAGACCAAGAAAGGCGGCGATATCGTCAAAGGCAAGTGCCCCAGCTGTGGCACAACTATGTGTCGAATGGGCAAGATGTGAGTGTAACCTTTTTATTCAATCTCTTTCTCCATTTCTCCCATGAAAGGCATCCTGTGTTTTGGTGCGAGCATCACGTACGGCCGTGGCGAGAAGCCTGAGCACGGCTGGGTCGGCCGCTTGCACGACTGGTATTCGCCGCAGGAGAGATATAATAGCGTGTGGAATCTCGGCGTGTCAGGACAGACCATCGCTCAACTCCTCGAACGCTTTGAGGTCGAGGCGAAGGCACGCCTTCGATTGCATCGCCCCAATAACACATATACAATCTTGATCTCAGCCGGCACAAACAATGCTCGCTGGGTCGGAAAGCCCGAAGACAAGAAGACCCTGACGACAGACGAGGAATTCAAGGAACAAGTCAAGACTTTGCTCAAGAAAGCCAAGGCTTGCCAGGCAAAACTCGCTTACATCGGCTTGACACCAGTGGATGAAGAGAACACCATTCCATTCGACGACATGTCGAGCTTCACAAACGAACGGGTCAAGAAGCATAACGAAATGCTCAAGCAACTTTGCAAAGAAGCAAACATTCCTTTCCTTGACGTCTTCGATCTTCTCAAGCCAGAGCACCTCGCTGACGGCTTGCATCCGAACAGCAAGGGTTATGACGTGATGTGGAGCAGGATCAAACCCTGGCTCGAAGCAGAAGACCTGCTGCCGTGACCATTCCAGAGTCGCGAAAGTTTTTTATACCACGCGCCTGATTCTACTCCTACATGGGTAGGGCGGAAACGTCATACAGCACTCCGCTCTTCTCAGCGCTGGCTCTTATGTTCGATATGTACGCCTGGTGGAAATATGAGCTGCTCAACAAGAACTTTCGCCACATCAGAGTCGAGAAGGAAAAGCCAGGTTCTGATGACCAAACACTCCTCTTACTGCATACAGGATTCTTCTTCGAACCGGCGCTTGCACGGTCTTTCTTAGAACGATGGGTTGACAGACCTGGCTATCTTGAAGGCGTTGCGCCAAGTCCGGTTATCAAAGTCGACAATGAGTTATTGCCGCCAGAATCACTTGCTGATCACGTCCTGCTTGCACAACAGTTCTTCGAATTATACTACGCAGAACGCCAGGGACCGATCAAGATCATCGGCCATAGCTATGCACATCAAGTGCTTCGCCGTCGACTCATAGACCTGCAGCATGATCCACGAGTGCGAGAAGCCATTATTGGAGCACCATATCTTCGAAAACCCGAGGGAATCCTCACTGTGGATGACATGCTTGAAGCTGGAAGCAGAGGGCATCGAGAGGAATTGGGCTGGGCAGTCCGAGACAGAAGATTCAAAGAATATTTGCGCAGCGAGGTTGCGTTCTGTCAGTATGAACGTCACGCCAGACGGTTCGAAGAAGCATATAGAGCATGCGTGAATGAGATGCTCACTTTCAGGCATGATGACGGATTGGATCAGATCACAGAGATTCCAGTGCACACCTTCCTGCCGAAGAACGATTTTCTCGGATACTCACGTACAGATGAAGAATGGCTACGGCACGTCTTCGCACATCCCAAAAGCACGGTCACGTGGGTGGATGGGGGGCATAACACACTTTTCCTCCGGCCCAGCACGTGCGTAAGGGGAAGCAAGAAAGTGAACCGACCCGTCGAACTGCTCGACGCTGCATAATTGCTTCTTCTTCGTCAAAGGCATGCGCGACTTGCATCAACTAGTTTTATAAGGCCTGATCCCGGGAACAAGCCATGCATCATGCCGCACCGCACATCCATGCCTTGCTGGTCCGCTACTTCCACAGCAAGGAGATGGACGAACTCTACCTGAGCGTGTTCCTGAAGAGCCTTGCCGAGAGTTTCATCAGCATCTTCGTCCCGATCTATCTCTACACGCTCGGCTATCCGCTCAAGGACATCGCGCTCTACCATCTCATCTTCTTCACCATGGTAGCGATAGCAATGCCGACCAGCATGCGCCTCAACGCACGCCTCGGCATCAAGAAGACGATGGCAGTAGGTACTGCCTGCTACATCATCTTCTACCTGCTCCTTAACCATGTGGCCGCAGGCTTGCCATACGCGTATGCGGCGCTCGCTCATGGCGTGAGCGTCGCCCTGTATTTCAGCGCGTTCCACCTCGAATTCACTAGGAGCGCGGTGAAAAAAGAAGAAGGCGAGGAAGTGAGCATGCTGCAAGTGATCGCAGTCCTCAGCGTCATCATCGGGCCGCTTGTCGGCAGTCTCTTCATCGACAAGGTCTCGTTCAGCGCTGTCTTCTTCATCGCCTCGGCAGTGCTGCTCTGCTCGGTCATCCCCCTCTTTCTCACCAAGGACTTTACCTTGCACAGGCAGAAGGTCAGCGTGAAGAAGGCGATCAAGGCCGATTCAGGACGCAAGGCGATCGCGTACCAGGCAAGCGCTGTCATCTCGATCGTGAGCAGCGTGTTCTGGCCCCTCTTCATCTACATCACGCTCGGCGAGGTAGTCTCGCTCGGCGTTATCGTCAGCCTCACCAGCGTGCTGATGATCTTCATCCTCTTCCTCACCGGCCGCTGCGCAGACAAGGACGAGAAAGGCGTGCTCCGCTTTGGCGTGTTCAGCCACGCGCCGTTCTGGCTGCTCAGGCTGTTCTTCCTCTCCCCTTTCGGTCTGTTCTTCAGCAACTTTTTCAGCAGCGCAACGAACGCTGCCATCGACATCTCTTTCGGCAAGCTCATCTATGAGAAAGCGGAGAAGTGCAAGGATCGCGTCCACTACTTCCTGTTCCGCGAATTCAACCTCGAGATCGGCAGGATCCTCATTCTCGTATTGGCAGTCGTGACGCAGAGCCTGACATGGATGTTCGTCGCTGCGTTCTTCGCGACCTTCGCGCATCTGGTCTTAGTAAAGGAGAAATAGCCTATTTCTTCTTAGCTGCTGTCTTTCCTTTCTTCTGTGTCATCTCCTTCGCGAGCTCGACCGCTTCCTTCTCGACTTCCTTGGCTTTCTTCGCGACTTCCTTCTCGACAGCAGCCTTCGCAGCCTTCTCCTCATCCAGGCGTCGCTGCACGCGTCGCTGCAGCATGTTCTCGATGTGCTGCTGCTCGCGTTCGATCGCCAAGCGCGCCATCATGGTGATGGTGTAGAACACGATGCCGATGCCGATCAGGCCGAAGACGACGGTGATGACTTTGGAGACGTCATGCGTGGGCACCATGTCGCCGTAACCGATGGTAGTGACGGTCACGCCAGTAAAATAGAACGCGTCGACATAGCGCCAGCCTTCAGCATAGTGGAAGATGATCGTGCCGGCTCCCAAAAGGAAGAGGATGACAATAAGTGCGAGTCCCACCTGCTCTTTGTACTTGCGCTCCACACTCCAACCCGAGGTGACAGCCTTTTAAACTTTTACGCCAGAATTGCATCCACTCGAAAATGGCGAAAAATATTTATACCCTGCCCGCATGCAGTGAGCATGGGGGTGGACAGATGAGCGAGCAGACAGTGGAGCAGACAGAGACTGCTACCTTCTTCAGGCGAATGCGAGAGCAGAACCAAGGCCTGACTTTCGACGACGTGACGCTGCAGACAGGATATTCTGAAGTGCTGCCCCACAGCGTGGACCTCGCCACACGAGTGACACGGAATATCAAGCTGAACATGCCGCTTATCAGCGCAGCCATGGACACAGTCACAGAGCACCAAATGGCCATCGGTATGGCAATGCACGGCGGCATCGGCGTCATCCATAAGAATCTCACGCCGGACGAGCAAGTGGGAGAAGTCCAGCGTGTCAAGCGCTTTCTCAATCGAAAAATCAATCATCCCACGACTGTGCGGGACGACCGGACTGTCGAAAGCCTGCTGCGAGAAAAAGAAGAAAAAGGATGGAATTTCGACACCTTCCCGGTTGTCGATGCGGAGGACAGGCTTGTCGGCATCTTCACAAAACGGGATCTCAGATTTGTCGAAAATCACAGTCTCCCGATCAGCGAGGTCATGACTGCTGACATCGTTACCGCTCCCCGCACTACGGGAATCAATCAAGCCTACGAGCTCATGAGAGAGAACAAGGTGAGTGTGCTCCCATTGGTTGACAATGAAGGCCATCTCACTGCCTTGTACCTGATCGGAGACGTGATGCGGCACCGGGAGAAAAGAAGCGAGTACACCCTTGACAAGAATGGCCAGCTCATGGTCGCAGCAGCGATCGGCGCAGGCACGCAGGGCATTGACAGGGCTGTCCAGCTCATAGAGAGCGAGGTCGACCTGCTTGTCCTGGAATCAGCGCACGCTGACACCCAAAGCATGCTGGAAACCCTGCGAGCGCTGAAGCGGGACTGCCCAAGCGTGGATGTCCTCGTGGGCAACATCTCCAACCCGCGAAGCGTCAGCAGACTGATCGATGCAGGCGCTGACGGGATCAAGGTCGGACAAGGACCAGGAAGCATCTGCACGACACGAGTGGTCACCGGAACCGGAGCGCCGCAACTGACTGCCACGTACTGGTGCGCAGAGCAATCAGACATGCCGGTCTGCACTGATGGCGGCATCAAGTACTCAGGGCATATCGTCAAAGCCCTGGCTGCAGGTGCAGAAACCGTGATGCTCGGAAGCCTGTTGGCAGGCACAGACGCATCGCCAGGGGATATGGTCACGATCAAGGGAATTCCCCATAAGCTCTATCGCGGCATGGGAAGCCTTGGCGCGATGAAAGCGGGTAGAGGCGCGGCCGAACGCTACGGTCAGGAAAGCGTGCCTCCAGAGAAGCGGACGCCTGAGGGTGTTGAAGGCGCGGTTCCGTACAAAGGCACGCTCCCTGGTGTCGTGGACGTGCTGCTCGGCGGTATCCGAAGCGGCATGGGCGCCATCGGCGCTGCCAGTATCGCAGAACTGCATCGCAGGGCAAGCTTCCTCAGGGAAACAGCCGCAGGAGGGCGGGAAGCGCACCCGCATGATATCGTTATTGTCACAGAACCACCAAATTACACGAGGTAATGCACATGACACAGATTCTCGATATGATCGTGGGCGGCCAGTGGGGCGATGAAGGCAAGGGCAAGATCGCAGCTGAGGCAGCGTGGCGCGCGCAACAGCTCAATGACGGGAAGCGCACTGTGGTCGTGCGTTATCAAGGCGGCTGCAATGCCGGTCACACCCTCTACATCCTCATCGAAGGGAAGCTTCACAAGATCGTCACGCATGCAGCGCCGATGGGCATCGCATTGAACACCGACCTCGGCATTGGCCCTGACGTCGCGTTCGATCCTGTCGCACTCGTGAATGAGATGGGCGAGCATCCTGATTACTCCGGCAGAATCATGATCTCTGAGCGGACAGGAGTTTTGTTCGGGTATCATAAACTGCTCGACGGCTGGCGCGAAACGCAACGAGCTGGCAAGATTGGCACGACCGGTCGGGGCATCGGCCCGTTCTATGTCGACGCCGCCATGCGGAGCACGCACATCCCTTTCGCAGTCTATGTCTCAGACGCGTTCCCGAAAAAGCTCGAGGAAGTGCTTCAGCAGAAACGAATGGAACTCGAAGCAGCAGGAGTTGACGTCAGAGAACTCTTCAGAGAGACCATGGAGGAACACGAAGCTGTGCGGGAACGGCTCGCATCATTCTGCGAACGCCTCGAGTACCGATTGCGGGAATATCATGAAAATGGCGACCACATCATCATCGAAGGGGCGCAAGGAGCCATGCTCGACCGGAACATGGGCACCATCCCAGACGTGACGTCGTCGCAGCTCCTGGCACCGCACGCGTTCGCAACCTTGGGACTTCGACGCGAAGACTTCACGATCTACATGGTGGAGAAGGTCTACCCGACGCGCGTCGGTAACGGACCCATGCCAACGTACGATGCAGAGTTCAATGCAGCAGTGCAGCCGAACGCAGGCGAGGTCGGCGCCTCGACCGGGCGTGACCGACGATGCGGATATCCAGACTGGCTGATCGTCCAGCGCTCCGCCTTCCTGCATGACGCTGACGCGATCATCATCACCCGGGCAGACAATGTCCAGGGTCTGGATTTGAAAGCAGGCGTTGGGTATTGGATCGGCGGTCAATTAAACGATGGGATGGGTGGTGAACTAATCGATGAAGTACCCCTCGACCTCGGAGCTGTTACCGGTGTCTTCTACAAACCTGATCATTTCGGTTGGCGCCTCTGGGAGGGACCGCAAGACCTTTCACATCCTGAAGCAGTGGATGCAGAGCTTCGCGACAAACGCGCGGCAAAAGTGCAAGGCGGTTTTGACGCTCTACCAGATGGTTTGCGCACATACCTGTGGAGACATGACGAGTTCGTTGGGAAGCCAACAATGGCTGTCTCTATCGGACCGGCCCTGAACGAGACAGTGTGGCGAGTGGATCGTTAATTCGCGCCATACAACAGCGTGTCTGGGTGGAACGCGTACCAGGAAAACCAGAATCCTCTTTCCTTGACTATTTCCTCGCCAGTATCAGTCCTTGTGATAGTGACTTTTCCCACTTCGTCGCGTTCGATTAGTAGGGGAACGCCATTTACCTCATCCTCAATACTGCCTTGTGCGATCAGATCATCCTCTCGATACGCGACAAACTGTCCCTCGACTTCGACGCCGAATATCACTGTCTTGGGATGCACGCTCTTGTCCTCGTTGTCCACAGGGAAGAAGAGATTGCTGTCCTCGTAATACGAGCCGTAGGGGTCGCGACCATAATCCCTGTTGTGTCCTGTGTCCTGGCTCAACACCTCGCTGTCTTCGTGCTCTTGTTTCCAGTCGCGCCACACGACCGTGTCGATGCTGACCGCTTCCAACTGCATGCCGGTCAATTCGCCGACGATCGCGACGCCGTCGATCTGGCTCCAATATGTGTCTGTCTTGCGGTCGTACATGACAAGGTTGCTGTTCCAGAGCTTGCCAGACGTGCCGAACTCCACGCGTTCGCCGTCGATGACTGGCTTGTATGCTATTCCAGAGCCGCAGAGCGGGCAATACGTGACAAGCAGTGGCTCGCCATCGATCTCGTCGTTGACGATCTCGTGCCAGACCATGATCTGCAAGGGGTAGACGCGCTTCACACCATTATATTCGAGAGCCAAGACCAACTCATTGTCTGCGATCCATTCATCCGCTTCCGCAACTGTCACATACGTCGGATCGTCAATGCTGGGAATGCCGTCTTTGGGCGGGCCACCGCCAAGGATCTCGCTTGGATTCACGATGTATTGCGTGCCGTCGCTAAGTGTTGCGACTTCTCGTTCAGCCAGAGGGATGAAACGTTCGGGCTGTTCCGTCACTGTCTCATCTCCAACTCGTGGTTGTCTTGGACCAGTATCACCAGGAACATCATCTGTCACTGTTGCGGCGCAGGCTGCAACGCCAACCATAACAATTGCCAAAGCAGGTATGAGCCAATTCATTGTCTGACCTCCTCCCCCTACCCTAAAATCCTGAACACGAAAAACAGGTAATAGACGCTGATGCCGAGCATGATGATGCCAGTGATCATGTTGATGGCGCGCTTATGTCTTGTCAGGAAACCAATGACCTTCTGCGAACCAGCGCTGCTGATCGCGGCAAGCGCGATGAGCGGCGCACCGATGCCCAGCCCGAAGACGACGAATTGGATGATGTTCGTCGTCGCCTGCATGGTGGTGAGCCCTTTCACGAACAATGCGGCGATGAATGCCGGATTGCATGGGATGATGATCGCGCCGAAACTGAACCCGAACAGGAATCCTTCGAGATAGGGGTTCTTGCTCGTCGGTCCTTGCAAAGTGGGAAAGAGCCTGCTGAAGTCGAAGTTGAAGATGAGCAGCAAGCTGATGATTCCCAGGATGCCAAACGCGATCGGGCTGACGATCCCGATGACTTTTGTCAGGCTGATCTCCAGGATGAAGGTGAAGAGCAAGCCGAGCAGGAGCATGAACGAGATTACGCCGCTGACGACGAGCAGGCTGAGCAGGACAAGCCCGGCTTTTCCAACTTGCTTGGCTCTATGCGAAAGATAGGCGAGGAAGCCTGGATACAGGGGCAGGACGCACACTGCAGTGAGCGGCGTCAGCAAGCCCAAGAGGAACGCTGTGCCCAAGCTTGTGAGCAGGCTCACGCCTCGCACCTCTCCGCGATCGCAGCCTCGAGCTCGCTCGCCTGCTTCAGGCCGCGGCCGAGCATGTGCGTGCTGTCATCGCCACAGACCAGCACGATCGGCACGCTCGGCGCGTTGACAACGCCGATGCCGAACTCGTCGATCAGGCTCTGCGTGACAGCGCCAGGCGAGACAGCATAGTGCCAGTCAAAACCGTGCTGCTGCGCATGCGCTTTCACCGCTTCCACGTCTTCGTTCGGATCAGTGTCGATGCTGACATGCGTCGCGCTCTCGACGTCTTTCAGGATCTCCTGCTGCTTCGTGCAGGTCGGGCACCAGATCGCGAAGCTCTCGACCAGGACCGGACGTGGCAAGTCACGGATCACGAACGTCTCGCCAGTGACCGCGTCAACGAGTTCTGCGTCGAGCCAGCCGGCTGCTTCTGGTGCGGTATCTGCCGTCTCATCTGCAGTGTCAGGAGTAGTGGGTGGTGTTGTATCAGTTGGTGCTGTCTTGCCTGCACAGCCTGCCAGGAAGAGCAAGAAGACTGCCAAGCCGATTATTCCGAGAATCATGGTTGTTCGTTTCATAGCCAGGTGTATGAAGAAATTCTTTAAGAATATGATCTTTAAGGGTTAAGATACTAGTGTTTCGGGGCTCTTTGCTTCGTGTATTCCTGCCTGACCTTCTTCTCATTCCGCAGCAGCCAGAGCCCGAGGACGAAGAGGCCGAGTGTGACGACAGAAAGCACCAGCCAGGTGGCTCGCCAGTCATCCCCTGTCCAGTGCCAGAGGTAGATGCTCTGCGCGAAGAGGAAGAAGAGGATGCTGAAGACGATGATGAACCACGCAGCGCCTTTCATCACGCCAGTCGTATACAGCGCTTCTGTGCGTTGCTGGACGCTCGTGCTGCCCTTGAAGAGCTTTGCAGACATCCAGAAGATGACAAAGAAGATGAGCGCGAGGGAGCTCACGGCTTTGATGCCTTGATGTTGGTCAAAGAACGGGCTGAGAAGCAGGACGCCGAACAGGGCCATGATCCCCAGGAATTGAATGAAGGTTTTAGGTTCCCATTTGTCCAGGCGGGGGAAGAGGATGATGGCGAAGAAGCCGACGATGGCGATCAGCGCTCGTATCTCCAACGACAATGCAGTGAGCGGGCCGTAGTTGAGCAGCGCGGCCAGGAGGGTGAAGAGGACGATCTGTAGCGCTGTCTTCTTATCCCCGAGAAGCACTGACCACTTGTTCATAGGGGGCTGATCATTTCCTGCTTTTTTATGTGTTTAGAAAATGCGCGCCTGCGGGTGGAGCTCACGCCGCTGGGGACGCTGGCTCGTGGTTCCTCCTCTGCGCAACCCTGGAGACACGCGAAGCACCCTTAAGGCTGCTCCGTTCCCGGCCTGACCTGGTTCAGCATGATCCACGTCCACCAGGACGCAGGATCGACGGTCGCACGAGGGCGCCTGATCCAGTGAAATGGACCCGCCCCGCAGGCTTCAGCCCCGCCAACATCGATTTGCGGTGACAGGGTACGATGAACACCCCGGCCTAGCGAGCGTGGGGAAGAAGAAGGCCTTTATAAATATAGCCAAGCCTTTATAAATAACCACTATAAAGTAGTAAAATAATAGAAACGTTTATATGGCCTGCGCGACCACAAGCAAATATGAGCATCCACGGCCCAGCAAGACTATGCCAGGTCCTGCACCAGCACGTCAAGGGCTTGCTCCCGCTCCTTGGCAGAACTGACGAGCCCACAATTCTCCTGACCCCGCCTGCGCGCATCAGCATGGGCCCTGATGGGACAACACTCACGATAGATCAAGAAGCCGAACAAGAATTGGAGGAAGCGCTCGAAGCGTGGTCTGCGCCACGACCAGCACACAACGCCTACAGACGTCTCGTCACTGTTGCAGACAAGCACGGAATGGCAGCCAGGAACGGCGGGAAGTACAGCGAAAACCTTGACTTCATGGTAGTCGATCCTCGACTCCTCATCACAACCCTGCAAGCACAACGATTTGGTGACCGGACCCTGCCACTGCTAGAGCGCGTCAGAGCCTACGAATTCCCTCATTTTCTCGCACATGAGATGACCCATTGGGCAATCTGTAACAATACGACCAGCAGAGAATTGCGCCATGCAATGAGACAAGCAAGGTTCTCCTTCGACAAGGAACGGGACGGCACGTTCGGCTACACATCAGAAGGTCAGTATGAGAATCAGGAAGGAGCACTGGCAGTGCGAAGGATCGAACAGACAATGAACCGTTTGAATTTTCCAGAACTGCACGAACACTTTGCTGACGCGGTGGCAAGCGCGTTGAGAACACGACCATTCCATGAACCGAGCAGTCTCCCGACAAAACCGCGAGCATACATCGCTGCTGCGCGTCGCATGCTGGAACTTCTCTACAAGAAACATCAGCATTCTTAAGGTTGAGCCGAAACCTTTAAAATCATTCTTCTCGTCCTGCTCCATAGGGGTGCGTGCATGGACTACATCGTTTTCCTCGGAACTGCCGGCGACGTCGAAGTCATGGCACGGCAACAACGTGCAAGCGGAGGAATCATTCTCAATCTGGAAAAGAACCAGTTCCATCTCGATCCAGGACCAAGCTGTCTCGCAGCTGCCAGCGCCGCTGGCGTGAGCGCGCGCGAGACCATCGCAGTGCTGGTGAGCAACGCTACGCTTCTGCGCTCCAACGACGTCAACGCCGCTGTCAGTGCGATGACCCTTGACGGCATGGACAAGCACGGCGTGCTGTTAGGCAGCAAGAGCGTGATCGAGAGCGAAGAAGCGGTCCTCCGTTCGGTGTACAAGCGCTGCGTGGAAGGGCTTGTCGCCCTGTCGCCTGGCCAGAAGATCGGCATCAACGAAGTCACAATCTACCCTGTCAAGACGCGCAGCAAGGACCTCGACGCTGTCGGCTGGAAGCTCGTGACAGACAAGGTCGTGATCGGCTATCCTGGCGACTCTGCATATTACGAAACCATGCCAGCTGATTACGAAGACTGCAACGTCCTCGTGCTTAATGTGAAGCATCCGGAAGGCACGAAGGAAGAAGGGCATATGAACCTCGAGGATGCGGAAATGCTGATCAAGAAAGTGAAGCCGAAGCTCGCACTCCTCACCGGTTTCGGCAGCAAGCTGCTCAAAGCAGACCTCCGCGACGTGGCGCGACAATTGCAGCGCAAGACCAAAGTCGAGATCACCGCAGTCAAAGACGGCCAGAAGGTCGAATTACGGCTGAAGAAGAAATAGGATTGTTCTCAATGGAACTTGTCATCTTCGACTGGAACGGCACACTGGTCGATGATGCTGAACTGGGCTTGACAGGAGCGAATGCGTGCTTTGGGTTGTATGGTATTGCTCCCATAAGCTTACAGCAGTTCCAGGAGACATTCACAGTTCCGTGGCAAGAATTCTTCATTGTCAATGGTGTCAAGGAAGAACAGATTGATGTTGTGAAGCATCAACAAACATATTCGAGAGCATATGGACGCACGCCTGCCGAGCTGCGGGAAGGAGTGAAGGAAACGCTCACTGCATTGAAAGATCGTGGTGCGAAGCTCGCGATCAACTCCTTGTATGAGAAGTCAATCATCGAGGAAGAGATGCGCCGTCTAGGAATTTTTGACTTGTTCGACGCGGTTCATGCACCAACGGGCCTGGTCAATGCAGGAACCCGACCTGACAAAGACATGGCATCATTGCAAGAGGAGCTTGGGATCACAGCAGAAGACACCGTGCTTTTTGTCGGTGACATGATCGTTGATATCGAGACCGCTCGAACGCACGGCTTCGTCTCAGTGGCGCTCACGAATGGGTGGACCTCGACAACCCGTCTGGAAGCAGCGAAGCCGGATCATCTGCTTGACGATTTCTCCAAAATTCTCGATATTTTATAATAACAAAGAGAGAGTGGAATCATTCTAAAGTGGTAATGTTTTTATAGTTTCGTCTACCTCTGGCGCTGAATGAGCCAATCCACAACTGAAACCGATCCGTTCTACGCATCCCTGAACCGTCTCGAAGCCATGTTCGACGTCGATCTCATGGAAGGCGGGGATGCGGTGCGCGGACCGTTGGCCAAGGGTTTCTTCTTCCAGCCAACAGCAGAGTATCTTGGCATGAGAACGACCGCTGGGCTGCCCGCGCCTGAGAACGGGGAGGCTCTCCTCGACAGGACCCTCTTGTTCAACCTGATGGACGAAGCGCCGACAGTGCAGCAAGTCCTGGGAAGCGTCCGAGAGCACACCAAGCTCGGGCCTTATGCTGCAGATCTCGAAGACGCGCTGCGACAGCGACTGGAACAGGCGGGATTGCAGGATGCTGATGTCATGGCAGGGAGGTGGGCGAGCATCGCTCTTGAAGCTGCACAGCCAGTGATCGACGAGCTGGTTCCGCAATTTAGGGAATGGGAGGACGGCTGGATCGAGGTGACCAAGCGGGCACCTGAAGGCTTGCGCGGCTGGCATCACGACACCACGCTCAGGCTGGAAGGTTGGCCGCTCGCGCTGAGCTTCACGCCGCAAGGGGATCTTGCTGTGCTGAGCACAAATCGGGGACAGCTCTCAAGCAGGTACAGTGCGTTGCAACTCGAGATGTACCAGGGTGCGCGTTCCTATAGAGCGACAATCAACGCTCGGACAGAAAATGAGCCAGCCAAAATCGAGCAGCTCTGCCAGTGGCGCAACATCGGCTTGGACCAGGAAGGGCTGCTCTATGTCAACGGTCTTCTTGTCACTGATACTGTCAGGAGGAGAGCCCCCACCACAGAGGCGTGGCGCAACCACAAGGAACTCAAGGGTCGACTGCGCAAAGCCTATCCCCATCACGCGGTGAACCAGGTCATCGCCAGTCCACTCGCCACCTACCTGGTGCTGCGACGCTGGAAAAATGATGATTTTGACGATTTTGAGTTCGCTGACTTCAGAGAAGACCATACACCGAAATGGCTTGTCCTCGCAGTCGAGGACGGCTATTACAGCACTGTTGACATCGGGCAACAGATGATACGCGACGCCCTCGGCGGGCAATCAGTCCAGGTAGACAGAGGACTTGAGCGGCAATTCACGTCGCCAGAGCAGCCGAACATCTACTACAAGCACAATGGCGGCATTGTCCGTCACCAACTCGGCACGCCATCACCCCGAGTTGTCGTCTCGGAGAGAAAGCTCAAAAATATGCCCACCCGGTTCGCGCTCGATGAAGACGGCAAGTTGCTCTGGACTGTCGCGCCTGCACTCGACGGACGAGGCGATGAAGTGAGCGCGTGGCGCACTGATACCAAGGAGAATTGCCGGGCTGTCCGCATCTCGATGCGGCCTGATCCGCACGTGCCTGTCTATCTCCGCAGTCCGGCAGTGAGCCAGGACGGCACTGCAGTCGCAGTCCCGCACATCAGCGAGCGCCGTGTCGAAGTGTACCGCACGGCATTACAGTAAGAACGTCACCAGCCAGCCAGCAAGGCAACCCGCGGTGATGTAGGGCATGGCTGGATAGTATCGGTCTTTCTTGGCGTAGAAGAACAGGAGAGCGAGCGCGACAAGCGCGCCGAGCAGGATGACTGCGCCGTGCACAAGCGCAAGATTGCGCACGCTGCTCGTGATCGTCAATCCCGAAGCGACCGCGCCTTTCAAGAGCATGTCCTCGACGAACACGCCAGCGAAGATGAGCGGGAAGGCGATGTCGCCGCCGCCGAGGATGGCGTGGCCACCCATCTTTGGCGGAGGCACGTGCTGCGGTGGTATCTTGACTTTCTTCGCTGTCTTACTCGCTGATTTCTTGATTGGTTTGGGGATTTTGGTTTTTTTGGGGACGAGCAAGCCGGCAAAAACATCGCTGCTCTTCTGGAACTCGGCGAGCTTGATCATGTGCCGCGAGCGCCACACCGCCCAGGCGTCGTAGAGGCTCACAACGAGCAGCAGGGAGATCACCCAGAACGGTGTGAAGTTCGGCACGAGCAGGACCGCGATGCCCGCATACATGAAGACTTCAGTGATGTTATGCACCCAGGGGTTGGGCTTGTACACCTTCAGCAAGCCAAGGACAAACGCCAGTATCAACGCGACAAGCTGCGAGAGGACCACGCCGAACGCGACCGCCTGCGCGAGGAAGACGGCGAGGAAGAACCAGAGCTTCCACAACTGTATCTGGCGGAACTTGATGAGCACGAGCAATAAGAGCGTGCCGATCGTGACGCCGATGATCAGGTAGAGGATCGGCCAGGGATCGTCGTATTCCTCGACCACGATCTCGATCGTGGTCCGGTTCTCGACACTGACCGTGCCGTTTTCTACAGTGACTGGCACAGTGTGCTGGCCGATGAAATCAGGGGTCTCACCCAACGCAGTCACTTTGTGCGACAAGCGCGCCCTGTCGTCCTCGACGACGACGCCGGTGACTGAGCTGCTGATGAGCGCGAGGCCGACGAGCTGCGAAACCACGAACAATCCGAGAAGCACGAGCGTGATCTTGACCGGGTGTTTCATGCGTGTTCAAGCCAGGCCAGCGTTTATAATACTTCTGTCCAAATATTTATTAACCCGCCAACCTGGACAAATCCATGCCAAAACTGGCGCATCATGTCACACTCGAAGTCTTCACCAAAGCGCATGATTCTGTCGCAAGCGCGTATCGCTGTCTCGATTTCTTCGCGCCAGTGCCGATGAAAATTGTGCTCGAAACGCAGTGGAAGTGGCATCCGGAGAAAAAGCACACGAAAGTCTACGATCTGCAGAAGAAAGGCATACTTTACGTCGAGAGCGAGACGCCAGGCGAGGACGGCGCGTTGACAGTGCACACGTATCGCTTCGACAAGCAACGGGATGTCAAGGCTTTTGTTGATAAGGTACAAGAGCTTCCAAAGGATGCGCGCCAGGGCCTCTTGAATAATATCGAGAACAATCTCGACAGTGAAGGAAAACTGAAACTGAAATTTGACAAGAAAGCATTAGCAGAAGGAAAACTCTTATTAGGTGGCACTGCGGAGAAGGTTATGGCGCGCATCAACCTGGCAGCATATCCGAAGAACTGGGACAGCTGCGTCGCGGTCGCGCGCGAGATACTGGGTGATGAATAGGACGGATTTCACCACGGCGCTCTCACTTCGTATGCCGCGCCAAGGTGGTGAAATCCGAGAACAAAATGGCACTGAACGAAACCTTGAATGCGACAATCAATGCAACAGCACCCGTCGTCTCGACCGGCACAGTGAGCGGCTTCTTCGCTATCCTCGGCGAGCGGATCGTCGACCTCCTCTTCGCGCCATTCCTCCACCCGCAGATGTTCTACATCATCCTGCCCATGATCATCACGCTCGTCGTTCTGGAGCTCTACGAAGGCCGGTACACGAAGGAAGAGCTTGGCTGGAACTCAGCAGTGGGCCACGCGCTCGTGCTTATTTTCGTTAGCGTTGACTTGCTCAAGACGATCTATCCCGGCGTGGCGCCGAGCACGATGCTCAGCGATATCTGGTTCAACATCACGCATTTCAGCGCAGAGACTGGCGGCGCTGTCAGCACCCTGATCGCAGCCGCGATCGGCATCTACGGCTTATTGTTGCTCTTCCTCGACTTCCTGCACTGGCTGCCCAAGAGGTTCGCGTTCTTCATCAGCGGCAACCTGCAGATCCATCTCCTCGCCTATGTCGGCATCGCCATCGTGTACAGCCATAACGCCGGCGCGGATCCTGTCCCGGTCGACTGGTATACCCTGCTCGCGGCCATCGTCCTCTTTGTCGTGCTGCGCTTCTGCTTCGGCATCATCCACCTGCTCGAGCCCAAGTACAAAGGCAGCAAGAAAGAGCGTGAGAAGCTGGCGAAGGAAGCGCCGCCGCCAGTTACTGAGAGCACGCTGTTCAAGAAGGAATAACTTTTTATTCTCCCACACGACTCGAGAACTATGGCCTTTGTTGTAACGCCGTGGGAGGTCTCAGGCGAGATCGATTATAAGCGGCTGGTGAAGGAATTCGGCACGCAAGAACTCGATGCCAAGCTGCTCAAACGCCTGGAGAAGCACACCGGCGAGCTGCACCACCTCATTCGCCGCAAGGTCTTCTTTTCTCATCGTGATCTGGACTGGTTCCTGAAGGAATACGAGAAAGGCAACAAGGGATTCCTCTATACCGGGCGCGGCCCGAGCGGCAAGACCCACCTGGGGCATATGATCCCCTGGATCCTCACCAAGTGGCTGGCTGAAAAGCTGAAACTGAAGCTGTACTTCCAGATGACTGACGACGAGAAGTTCCTGTTCAAGGAAGGCCTGTCCCTTGAGGAAGCGACGAATTACGCGCTTGAGAACGCGCTCGACATCATCGCGCTCGGGTTTACGCCAGAGCAGTTGCGCATCATCATCGACACCAAGATGAGCGGCGTCATGTACCCGGAAGCGATCAAGATCGCGAAGCGCTTGACGTTTTCCACGACCAAAGCGGTGTTCGGCTTCGACAACAGCACCAACGTGGGCAGCATCTTCTACACGTGCATGCAAGCGGTACCCGCCTTTCTGCCGAGCATTGCGGCAAAAAAGAAATTACCCTGCCTGATCCCGCTCGCGATCGACCAGGATCCGCATTTCAGAGTGACACGGGACATCATCCAGAAAGTCGGCTATCCCAAGCCGGCAATATTGCACGCGCGCTTCCTGCCTGGACTGCAAAGCGCCGAGGGCAAGATGAGCACGACTGACGGCGATCCTGACACCCAGGTGATCTGGACGACGGATGATCCGAAGACAGTGAAGAAGAAGATCAACAAGTACGCGTTCTCCGGCGGCAAGGACACAGTCGAGGAACACCGGAAGAAAGGCGGCAACCCTGACATCGACGTCGCGTATCAATACCTCACATTCTTCGAAGAAGATGACAAGAAACTCGAACAATACTACAAGGACTACAAGGCAGGAAAGCTCCTCTCCGGCGAGCTGAAAACCATCCTCATCGACAAGCTCAACGTCTGCCTGTCGAACCACCAGAAGAAGCGCGAAGCAGCGCGGAAGAACCTGAAGAAATACCTGGCGACTCCTGAAGAGTTCAGTTGAGAATAGCTAAGGACACTCTCATCTCCTTAAAACCATGAAAACCTGATTATCGAAGCTTCTTTTCAGCTCAGGAATCACTGCTTGGATCTTTACAAATCCCATTTTTGAGTAATAGGCCTCGATCCAGGAGTGACCTGCCAAATACCATTCAATCACTTCCGGAAACGCTTCAAGAATTGCATGTATAAGCTGAAAGCCAATATCATTTCCTCTCGCTTCCGGCTCGACATACACCCCTGCAATTGTCGCTAACGCTTTGTTCCGGAAGAATTCCACCCGGGCCATACCTATCAGTTTCCCGTCTGTTTTCGCAACAAACACGTGATCCAAGCTGTCATATCCCCACTCATTCTCCCGGAGCTTCGTCCGAACCCATCCGAGGTCTTCCGCAGACGCCTTTTCAATGATGAGTTTGTTTTTCATAATGAGCAATCGTCAGCTTGTGTATTAATTATTTTCGCTAGACATAAGACAAAGGAAATGTGCTTGAACGAATTGAATAAACCTTATAAGGAGCAAGAACAAGGACTGCGCGGATGATCCCAAATCTGCACAAACGACGCGTCTTGCAGAGCCAGTTCTTCAGGGTGTCAGTGGCACATTTGTTCGTCTGCATCGGCTTCGCCATCTTCGACGCGGTCTGGGCAGTGCATCTCGATTCCTTCCTGCACAACGCTTCGCTCGTCGGCCTGGTCAGCGGCTCCCTGAACCTCCTGGCCTTGCTCTACTACATCTTCGCAGCGCCGCTCCTCGAACGGAATGCGCAAACAAGGATCATCGGCACAAGTCTCCTCGGTTTGGTGCTGGGCTATGTCGCGTTCGCCTTCACCCACAACATCATCGTCCTGCTCATCGTCGCGGTCTTCACAGTCTTCTGCCAGACGATCTATTCAGCAACGCTCGGCGTGCTCGTGCGGGACAGCTCGTCGAGCGACGAGCTGGGAAGCGCTGAAGGCATCAGATACGTCATGAGCAACGTGGGCTGGCTCGTCGGCCCCTTGCTCGGCGGCTTTGTCATCGCCCGCTACAGCACGAATGCCACCTTCCTGTTTTCGGCGCTCTTCGCATTGCTCACCGTGCTGATGTACAGGGCATTGAAGATCAGGGACTTCCACCATCACAAGGGCGACTACTCGACATTGAAGCGATGCCTCGGCCACCTCGTCGAGTTCTTCAGGAAAAAAGAGCGGCTCAACGCCTACGCGATCGCCGGCGGCATCAACATCTACTGGGCGATCGTTTACATCTACCTGCCGCTTGTCATCATCCGGAACGGCCTTGGCGGGGAATGGGTTGGGTACACGCTCTTCGGCGTGGTCGTGCCCCTCGTGCTGCTGGAATATCCGATCGGTCGCGTCACGAACAAGCACACCATCCGCTGGATGTTCATCGCAGGCTATGGCATCATCGCCGTTTTCGCCTATCTCGCCGGCATCGCTTCCTCTGTTTTCATGGTCATCACTTTCTTCATCATCGCCAGCATCGGCGCTGCCTTCATCGAGGGAACGCGCGAGACCTACTTCTTCCGGACGGTGAGCCAGGAAGAGGAGAATCGCTTTTACGGGCCGTTCATGACCCACACGCAGGTGTTCTCCATGCTCGGCAAGCTCATCGGCGGCCTGGTCCTGTTCTTCCTGCCGATGAACACGCTCTTCATCATTATCGGCGCGATCATGGGCGTCTACGCAATCTGGAGCTACACTGTGTACAAGGTGTGAGCGAGGATCCGCTCGACCACTTCCTCCTCGGAAAGCTGTTCAGTGTCGATGATGATGTCAAACTTTGAGGGCTGCGGATAACTGTCCCAGATCTTGCGCATCCGTCCCTCGTGAGCGTTCTTCTGCCTGGCCCTGCTTCTCGCGATGGTTGTTTCCCACCGGGCTGCAAGGCGAAAGCTGAGGAAGCGATATTTGTGCTTTTCGAGCAGCAAGCCAACATGTCTGTAAAGGCTCTCAGGATTCAGTTCTTGAGTGAGAATATTTGCATCACGGTAAATACATTGCTCAAGTAGGAGGTACACCGCTTTCTTCGACACGACTTTGCGTTCCTCTCTCCCAAGTGCGCTGAGGTGATGCTTGATGTAGGCGCGGTCGATGAACACATAGTTTTTCAGCTGAGGAAGCAGTTTCTCGACTGTCGTGCTCTTGCCGACAGCGACAGGTCCGTGGATGTTTATCAGGGTCGCCATGCCCTGAAAAAGGACTCCTGGCTTCTTATGCACAGTGCGTTGTGGAAACCGAAAATCATTAAAACCCTCCAAATCCTTATCCATCATAGAGAGAGGTGCACCATGGCTTTGAAGATGGCTCCGCTCCCGCACGAGTGGATGTTGATCAGCATCATCGGCTTCTTCGTCACCGTGTTCCAGGTCTACGGCTGGAACAAGACCTGGGGCGTCACGCTGCTCATCTTCTTCATCATCCTCTTCATCGCAAGCCTTGTCAGCATGTCAGGCGCGGGCACGAGCGAGGAAGAGTTGGTCGAGCTCGCGGTGCACCATCCCAAAGTGCGGCGCGCTGAGCATCGCAAAAAGTAATATAAAGGGCTCCGCATTCTATAGTCTTCTCAGGGGGTGGATTGTATGAAAGCGATCATAGCATTACTGGTTATTGCGCTCTTCGTGACAGCCTGCGTTGTCAAACCGACGAGATGCCCGGACGGCTCATTCGTGAAGAAGGCTGAGGACTGCCCGATGGTGCAGCAGGCGCAGGAACAGCTTGACGAGCTCGAGCGGCAGATGGAGAACCTGCCGACAGACTTCAGCGACCTGCCGAGCGATGACGCTGGCACTGACGATTCAGATGACTCGACGGGTGATCAGGACGCCGCTCCCAGCTCCATGGATCCGGTGATCGGCGACCTGCTCGACAAGGCCGGGACAGTGCAGAGCATGCAGTTCGTCCACGCGCCGATCGAGGTGACCTCAACCGGGATCGTGACGCTCGCCCGCGACACGTATTCAGTCAGGGGAGACCTGGTCAAGGTCGAGACCATCCTGCCGCCGAAATACGACAGGGAGACGCATGTCGACACCATCTACCTGAACCTGGCGACCAAGACAGTCAAGGCCTACTGTCTCAGCGACCGGTCAAGCATCTGCTCCACGCCTGGGGAAGAACGCACCGCCAAGTTCAGCGACTACGACATCGAGTACCCCCTTGACTGGGTCGATAGGATCCCGAACAGCGCCTTCATCAAGGAGACACGCCAGCACGAGAGCCGCGAAGTCAAAGTAGTGCAATTCGAGATGGACGGCTCGTACTACGAGGTGTACCTCGATCCCTTCATGGGTGTCCCGATGCACGTCGCATACTACGCTGACGAGGCGCGCACTGACCTCGAGGGTGGCGTCGAGTACCACGACATCGCGTACAACTTCGTGAAGGACGCGGACGTGACTGCTCCGTAAACCATTTTTCAATATTCTTAAATACCACTGATCCGCAGACAGGACTATGTTTGGTATCCGCCGACGAAAACTCCTGCGCAAGGCACACAAAGGCGTGGAGAACCTGCTCACCACGCCTGCCGGCGAGATCATGACCGATTATGTCGTCACGATCGGCGCTGACAAGAGCGTGATCGACGCCGCGTCTGTGATGATCGGCGAAGCTGTTTCTGGTCTGGTGGTCGAGGCTGAGGGCAAACCGATCGGCATCCTCACCGAGCGCGATTTCATCACCAAAGTGCCCTTGAGCAGCGCGGTCTTCAAGCTGAAAGTCAAGGATATCATGAGTTGCATGTATCGCGGCGGCGAGAAGGTCCGCAAGGACTGCGCAGTCGAGGCCATGCCGCCGGAAGCGAGCCTGCTCGAAGCCAAGGCCATCCTCAAGGACAAGCACATCAGGAAGCTCGTGATCGTGGATAAGGATGGCAGAATCGCGGGCATCGTGACGCAGACCGACCTGAGCAAAGCCATCTACGAGCGTGTGCACGCGGTTGCGCGCATGGATAAAGTGCCCTTCCTGGTCAAGGACGTGATGAACCCCAAGTTCCAAACGATCGACAAGGGCAAGGGGTTCACCACGGCAAAAGCCTTGCTGACCAAGAAGAACATGAGCAGCCTGCCGGTGACGGACAAAGGCGAGGTCGTCGGGATCTTCACAGAATACGATGTCGTGGCGCAGTTCTACGACACTGGCGGCAAGATCGACATCCAGACACTGCCGGAAGTCATGAAATCACCAGTGAAAGTCATCCCGTCAGACATCAACATCTTCGACGCGAACATGATCATGCTCTTCGAGAAGGTGCGTCGCCTGCTTGTCGTCGACGACAAGAAGGTCGTCGGCTTCCTCACGCAGACAGACCTCGTCCATTCCTGCTTCGAATATATCGACAAGCTGAAGAAATACCTGAAAGAGCATCGCAGCATCATCAAGGAACAGGACCTGGTTGCGATGCACGCGAAGAACGCGATCATCAGCGAATACGCCAGCGAGCACTTACGCGCGTTCAAGCTCAAGAACTAGGACGATAGGCCTTATCGAACTTCTCCTTGACCGCCTCTTCCTTCCAGTAGACGGCGTGGCTCGCTCGCTTCTCGAACAAGGCGATGGCGAGCGCGACGATGTCCTCTTCGTCATGCTTTTCCGAGGCGATCGTCTTCGCGTCGGCCAGGCATTCCTGCATGATCTTCAGGTTCTCTTTTCGAGCGTCTTCCTCCAGCTTTCGCTCTTCCTCTGCTGAAAGATAGACTTCTTCCCAGACCGGATAGGGTGAGCCCTTGACATCGCGCGGAAAGCGTCTGCTGAATGCCATAGCCTGGGGGATATTGGGATTTTTAATAAAGCTTTGGCCGTTTATATTGTCAACCCTCCGGAATGGTAAAGCATTAAAACACCAAGGTGGCTCCTACGGTCATGGGGGTCGATGCAGGGCGGTATGCCTTGGACATGAAAGTCGCGGCAAGCAGGCTGAACGGCTTGTTCGCGAACGCTGAAATGAACAGGCCCTATGATATACGCGCGTTCGATATCTTGGAATTGCGGAACATGTTCATAGATGCGCAAGGTGTGGCAAGGGCAATCAAACAGGACACCTTGGACCGTGAAAATGATCAAGCATGGGCTGCATACCAAGTGACACGAACTGTTCACGAAGAGTACGGGATGCCAACAAACATCACGGCTTTGCGAGAGCTGAAACGAAGCGCATGGCGTCTTCTCCACGGAGCCGGTCGCGATACCATACTGGCGCAGGAATCGCTCCGCACCTTCACATACTATTTCACCACGACACTGCCGCAAGAGCTCGGGCCGAGGATCAGCGCATTGACGCTTCCCTACAAAGCGCAACGATGGGCTGGCAACATCGCCGAGTACATGAGAACCGGCGCCATGAATGGCAGGCTCGGACTGTTTCCCCTCAGCGACTTTCTCGACATGGACAGGCTGCTCGAACAGACAGCAGGATACGTAGAAGACAGGCTCGGCAGTGAACACGCTGACCTGCCAAAAGACGCACGCGCCGCACATAGCATCATCGTCTGCAGCCTTAATCTCATGAGCCCGGAACGCATCATCTCAGAAGTCACCAATCTCAGAAATCTCATCACCTCAGTGGTGGTCGATTCACAGCAGTTGCAGACACTCGACCACGCCAGAAGCCTCCAGTTCTTTGGTGAATTGGTAGCACGCGTTCCGCTCGATGACCTGGTCAGGCTCGTCGAGCTCGCCTAGTCAAACAATTCCTTGAGCGCTGTGGACGCTTCGCCAAGTCAATTGTTAGACAAATATATAAATGACCAGCAAGTCCGCGCAGCCACAGTAACACGGGGGGAAAACATGGATGCATATCGAACAGCAGTAGTTACAGCACATCACGCAGAACGAGCCTTCTGGGATCGGCCCTATAGTCCAGAATTACGGGAAGCGTGGCAGGCAGCGAAAGGACGACTGGACCGCGAAAGGCAGCTAATACGGGACAGACCATCACCCGCGACTGCGTATCCGCCAAAGCGTGCAGTTCGTTAATCAAACAGTTCTTTTTTCTTCTTCAGCGCGGTCGGGGCTTCGCCGCCGTGCCAGGTGAATCTCGGCCGGATCTGTATCGGGTACATCTTCTCGTTATTGTCGTCGAGAATGAGAGCAGCGCCCTTGGTTCTTGGGAGATTATCAAGCTCGACGTCCAAACCCGAGCGCATGTAGCTCTGCATCAGCATGCCCAAGGCGTCAGTGTCGAGCTTCGCAGTAATTCTATGGGCGATAATCGTATCAGATTGCGTCATGACATCGGTGTGGATCTTGCCCGGCTGCTGGGTCGCGAGGATCAAGGAGATGCCTGGCTGCCGGCCTTCGCGCAGGATCGTGACGAGCGGATCGGTCGCGAGAGTCTTTCCTTTGTTCGGCATGAACTCATGCGCTTCATCCACAACAAGCCAGACCATGGGAAAGTCCTGCTTGTCGCCTTTCTCCTCTGAGAAATAGCTGGTCTGCTCTTCCACATCCTGGAATTCCTCGTCTTTTCGCGCGAGCATGCGCTGATTGAACAATTTTTGCGCGACGAGCCCGATCACCAAGGCCTTGATCGCCCAGCCGTTCTCTTCAGTCGCGTAGCAGCTCACATCAAGGACTGTGATCTGGCCTGGCGCTGCCAGCTCTTTCAGCGTTGTGCCTTGCCGGTCGAACACGCCCCAGCCTTTCGCTGCCTCGAAGTGCGTTTTCGCGGCGTTCTTCACGTCCTTGGACGCGTCAGGATCTTTCTCAATAGCAGCGATGAGGTCGTCGATGTCGTAATCGTTATCGTCCGCGTCCCGGAACGCGTGGATCGTCCGCTGGATCAGCACGCCGATGGGATCGTTCGGGTTGACGTCGAACGTCGTTGTCCAGTCAGTGCCTTGGAGCTCGCTTGGCTTGATGCTGAAGGGCTTGTCTGTCGGAATGCCTTCCTCCTTGTACTTGTTGTAGAAGCCTTTCGGCGTGAAGATCATCGGATCGAGCTGGTGCGGCTTGAGATCCCACTCACCAAGCAGTTCTTTGTCTTTCATGTTCTGGTACTTCATGGTCCAGTAGATGCCCATCGTGTCCAGCATGATGATACTGATGTTCTGCCTGATGTGCTCTGGCAGGTCAGCCATGCCTTCGGCGATGACACCCATCGTGTAGCTCTTGCCGCCGCCGCGCTTGCCGCAGACGAACACGACGTGGCTGCGTATCATGTCGAGATAGACCTTATTGCTCAAGCTCGTAGTTCGGCCCATCTTCACGTAGTGCTTGCCGAGATAGATCGTGCCTTCAGTCCCGTATTTCTTCGTGTCGCGCTTGTTGCGCCCGACAACGATGTCATAGGCCATGCAGCACCCCTACACCAGGGCGTTTAAATAGTTTGTCAGGGTGGATAACTATATAAAGGCGTGATGCGGAAAACGCATGGGTTGGTATGGTGAGACAGCTCTGGATACTCTTCATGTTTCTCATGCTCGTGACGCCTGTCATGGCGCTCGATGTCTTCTTCACTGACCAAGGCAGCGGCGTGACGCTCAACGGCACGACAGTGGCGAGCGCAGATTTGACCATCACACTCTGGGATGCGGCCACTGGCGGGACTGCGCTCTTCAATAACACCTATACTGGCGCGATCGTGAATGGCTCGTGGAACGTACAGGTAAATTTGACTAATGCTGAGTTCGGCAAGCAGTACTGGAAGGATTACGCGATCGACGGCACCGATCTTGACTTCGACGGCAGCGAACGGCTCACCTGGTATTCCTCCCTTGGCTTGATCAACAATCAGAGTCTGGTGAACGAGAGCACAGTCACAGGCTGGAGCACGAACGGGACCATGACGACAACAACGCAGGACGTGAACATCACTGGAGAAGTCACAGTGAACGGGGGAGGTAGCAATCTCCTAACATTCCAGGGCGACACGTTCAATCAGATCCAGGTTTTATCGCCGACTGGCAGCGCGTACATTTCGATTGAATCAGGCAGCGCAAACAACGGGCACGGGTTCAGACTCTACGGGGCAGCGGCAGAGGAATGGAGAATCTATGCTGGAAACCGGCATCTGACATTTCAAGACATCTTCGGCAGCGCTGGCACAGTGCTCTTCCTCGAATCAGGAACAGGTAGAGTAGGCATCAACACGAGCAGTCCGACTCAAGCACTCCACGTGGTCGGTTCTGGCAACTTCTCAGGCAACAACTCACGGCTCTGGGTGAACGGCTCGCAAGTCTGCACGCCAGCAAACGGCTTGTGCAACCAATCAGGTGGCAGCGCAGACGGCACCGGCGGATGGACCAACAGCAGCCAGAACACATCAACAACCTTGAATGTCGGTATCGGCACGTCTAATCCTCAGGGAGGCTTGCATGTTAACCGAACAAATGGAAGTTGGGGCGGCATCGGTACCGTCGCAGCCTTTGAGGTGCCCAGCCAGTCGTATTGGTCAGTAGTGTTCAAGAACGCACAATCCGGCAGCGATGATTTCGTCGCGCTCCACCAACAAAACACTGGAGGGCTGGTGTTCAGCAGCCACGATGACTTCGATTTACTCTTCGTAGATCCCATCAATAACAGAATTGGCTTGGGAAGCACGACTCCAGTCAGCGATGCGAGAACAACTGCAGGCTCGACGAATGTGTCAAAGAAAACCTTTGTTATTCGCGGAGCGAATGGACAAACAGCAGAGCTTTTCCAGATACGACCATACGTCGGAACTGATAGGTATCTCACCGTGCTCAGTGATGGTAAGCTGGGCGTGGTCGAAACCGCTCCTACCGCGCAAGTAGAGATCGAGACGATGAATACTACTGTCGTACCTCTTGCCATCAGGGGTGTTGCTTCTCAAGCCGCCAATCTGACTGAGTGGAAGAACGGCACGAACACCACCGTGGCGTATGTCAACGCTTCAGGCTCGCTCTTTGTGGAATCAGGCAACCGCGTCTGCACCGCAAGCAATGGCTTGTGCAGCGGCGGCTCCGCAAACGGCACCGGCGGCTGGACAAACGGCTCGACACAGACCAATACGAGTCTGAACGTCAGCATCAACGGCACGCTCGACGTGGCCGAGCACATGGCGCTCGGTAGCGACGCATCGATCGATCAAATCTTGGTCCTCTGGCCTGGCGTTGTGGATGTCACGCTGAATATTGGTGAGAACCACACAAACCTCACTGCCGGGTACACAGAAGGCATCATCAATTACCACCTGCTCAGTCCACAAGCTGACGCTACGGCGCAGAGCTTCTTCGGCATCGACAATGAGATCTTCACACACAGCGCAAACTCGCAGAACATCGGCGAGATCGCGGGCATCTACAACGACATCCGGCACCAAGGCTCTGGCAATGTCACCATCATGTATGCCATGGACAGCTTTGCCGCAAATACAGGCAGCGGTTCTGTCGACGATATCTACGGTATCAGAGCTGCAGCTTGGGACGCGAATGATACAACAACAGGCATTCAGGCGTGGGCCGACAGGGGCAGCTCCACGATTGGGAATGGCAATACATCAGCCGGACACTTCTACGTCGTCAATAGGGCGCCAATCTCTTCAGGGACTGATAACACCTACGCACTTCGCGCTAGCGTTACGAACCGCACCGGCGCGACCGGCGGAACGATCAACACTTACGGGCTGCACCTCAACATCGGTCACATCGACAACGCCGGCGCTGGCACGCACAACCTCTACGGCATCTACCTCGACAACGTCGCAGGCGCAGACAACAACTGGGCGATCTATTCAGCAGGCGGCGACATCTACCTCAACGCAAGCACAACAAACATCACCGGAACGCTCTACGTCAACGACAGCCAAGTGTGCACGCAGAACAACGGCCTGTGCAACGGAAGCGGCGGAGGCGGCAACTACACAGGCTGGCTCCTCGCAGCTAGCGGCACGAGTGGCAGCACAAGCATCACCAACGGTACGACCGTCAACCTTACCGGCGGCTCTGGCGTGACAGTCACGAGAAGCGGCAGCACCATCGAGATTAACGCAAGCGGAGGAAGCGCAGACGGCACCGGCGGTTGGCAGAACACGAGCTCATTGATTTCGCTTGTCAGCAACTCGACCAATGTCAGCATCGGCTTTGATGGTAGCTTGCTGGAACCAAATCTGTTCGTCGACAACAAAAACGGCAGGGTGGGAATCAACACCAACACGCCAAGCTACGAACTCGATGTGCAGGGTCTCAATCATCGCTTCTTCAGCTCGGCTGGCAGCGTCTATGTCCTCATCGATGCGAACAGCGCCAACAATGGCCACGGTCTCACCTTCATGTCAGGTGGGAACCAGGAATGGGAGTTCCAGACGATCAACGGCGACCTACTCGTGAAGAATGCTTCCAATTACGACGTGCTCAGTTTCGAGAACGGCAGTAATTTCATCGGAGTCGGTACGTCGGACCCAAACAGTACGTTGCATGTCATCGGCACGATCAACGCGACAGGCGACATCTGCATCAACAGCACGACCTGTCTGAGCACCGTCGGTGGCAGCGGCAGCAAATGGAACATCACCACAAGCGGCTGGCTCATCAACAACAGCGGTGTCCTCGACTGGAACTACACACGAGGAAACGCAACCTACTTGACGAGCTACACAGAAAGCGACCCGCTCTGGGCAGCGAACTATTCCGGCTACAACAAGACAAGCTGGGACACGGCATACGCGTGGGGCAACCACAGCGCAGCAGGATACCTCACCAGCTACACAGAAAGCGACCCATTATGGGCAGCAAATCTCAGCCTCGTGCCATTCCTCGCACAGAACGAGAACATCACTGGAACCTGGGCATTCACACAGAACCTGACAGTCAACGGCAGCCAAGTATGCACACCAACTAACGGACTCTGCAACCAAAGCGGCAGCACAGACACTGTCTGGGACATCAGCACAAGCGAATGGCTCATCAACAACTCAGGAATACTCGAATGGAACGAAACGCTCGCGAACAGCACCTATCTCACGAGCGTGCCATACCAGAACAGTGCAGCTGGCTGGTCGAACACGACGACGCAGATCTGGACAAATCTTGACGTGAACATCAGCACTGGTAACCTGACTGTGCTTGGCGGGAATGTCGGCATCGGCACCTTTTCCCCGCAGACTGCATTGCATGTCGTGGGCGTCATCAACGCGACAAGTGACATCTGCATCAACAGCACGACTTGCCTCAGCACCGTCGGTGGCAGCGGCAGCAAATGGAGCATCACAGGAAGCGAATGGCTCTACAACAACAGCGGCGTGCTCGCATGGAACGAAACACTCGGCAACGCGACCTACCTGACGAGCGTGCCGTATCAGAGCAGCGCTGCCGGCTGGACCAATTCGACGGGAATGATCAATTCAACAAATAATGTGACAATCAACGATGTGCTTTCCCTGACGCCACGTGCTAGCGCTCCAGGAGCCGGTGGTCTGGGCGATCTTTATGTCGACAGTTCCAACGCCCTCTGCTTCTACAACAGCACCGCGTGGGAGGTGATCGGGGGCAACGGAACATGCGTGTAATCATTGTGCTTCTCTTCCTTCTTGCGCTTCCTGTCGCGACTGCGATCAACGCGAGCGGGGGCAATTACACAGTCCCTTTGTTCACCACTTCCTTGTCTGGCGGCGAGCTGAACAGCAGCAATTACACCGGGCGCTACAGTTTCACGACAAGCCCTGTCGCGATCGGCAGCGGTGGCGGGTATGAAGGCACAGTCGGTTTCCTCACCGCGCTCGCGACTGCGAGCCCCACGAATGACTCCAACCAGACTGTCGACATCCCCAGCGGGGGTGGTGGGGGTGGAGGCGGCGCTGAATTCGCAGATCTCGTGCTGAGCGAGACGCCTGCGCCGGTGCGGCTCTCGTTGCAGACCAGCAGGGATTTCACTGTCGGCACGCACAGCCATCGGGTGACGATCAAGCGCATCGTGAACAAGGTCGTTACGTTCCTGTTCGAATCAGAGCCGCTTGAGGTTGAGGTTGCTGAAGGTGAGGAGAAGGAGGTCGATCTCGACGCTGACACAGTCAACGATATCCTCATCAGGGTCATCAAGGTCGATCAGGCTGGCGCTGACTTCGAGATGGAAGAGCTGGAAGAGCAGTTCGAATGGCCAACGAACGAGACTGAGCCAGAGCCGAACGAGACGATCATCGTGGCGCCGCCAGAGGAGACTGCGCCGGAAGCGTCGACCGGAAGCGTTGTTGACGAGATCGAAACCCCTGTTGAAGCACCTGAGAAAAGCCAGCTGCGCATGATTCTCTGGATGGGACTCATCGCGGCTTTCATCATCGTGGCTGTGCTCGCCTTCATCTTCGAGAAGAAGAGGCAGGCGCCGCCACGAGAGCCACCACAGCCAGAACTCCCAGTGCATGACTCCAGCCTGGAGAATTAGCCTTCTGGCACTGCGTCGTGCATCGCTAAGAGACCAGTTTTCAGGCTTGCCGGATCGGCAATCTTGGCATGGCCGTGCGGGATCAGAACCCATTTCTCATTGCGCGCTTCGTTCGCGAAGATGAGCTTGAGTCCTTCGTGCTGCGAGAATTCCTTCCAGTGCTTCGCGACGAACGCGACGTTGTCTTTCAGGTTCTTGGTGACGATGTGGATTCTGCCGAGTTTCTCCAGTATGGGTTCGTCGAGGGTGTCGAGGACAAAACAGGGATGGACAGAGTCGTCTTTGTGCGTTATGAGGAGTTCCTGTTCCTTTTGCTCGATGCGTGCGATTTTCCGCTCGAACAGGTCGCGGTGCTTGATATAGGCGGTCGCCCAGTCAGTGAGTGTCATTTTCGCGTGCAGAGATGGAATATGTAGGGGAGCAAGAGAGCCAGGGCGAAGATCGCGCCCAGGAGCAGGCCGGGATGCTCGCTGCCGGCGATCGCGTCCACTTTCGTGACGATCAGCCAGACGTTCAGCACGGCAAGCGCCGCCAGGATGATGATGTTAAACGCGTGATGCTTCTTCTCGAGCCATTCGATATCAGGAATGAGGATGGCGAACAAGGAGCCGAGGCACAATCCGAAGATGGCAAGGATGAGGATGAGCAGGCCGAGCGGCAGCACGAGAAGCAGGGGCATGATGACCAGGCTGATCAGGAACATGCCGAGCACGGTGATGAAGAGCAGGGCCCAGAAGACCGCCACTTCCAAGAACTTGTAGGCCGGGTGCTTCTTCTTGTCAGCCCGTTTTAACACACGGTGTGCGTGCTTGATCTCCTTGGCAGACCAGCCTTTCGTCTTGAGCTTGTCGTTGACTTGCATTGAAAGAATCTGAGAAAAGGGGTTTAAAAATCTTGCTAGAAGCCGCCAGCCATACCCAAGCCTGCGAACATCGTTGCCAGCACCGCGACCATGATGATCACCACGAGGATGATGATCAGCGCGTACGGGATCAGCACAGCTGCAACCGCCTTGCCTGTCGAGATCTGGTGGAGCTTCCTGACATACAGGATGTTCATGACGATGCCCCACAGGCCGCCAAGGCTTGCCAGATAGGTGCCAACCCAGGGAATGATGTACAGGAGACCCCAGAGGCCCACGAAAGTCAGGCCGATGTAGTGTGGCATGTAGCCGCCAGTGCCGCCGAAGATCTTGGCAAAGACCCAGAACACCAGGGTCAGGATAAAGTATCCCAGGAGCAACCCGATAAAGGTGCCGACCAGGTTGGTGATCAAGCTTAAAGCTCCTCCCATCACCCAGAAGGTGCCCAGGGCCATGGCCACTGCCACCATAACAAGGTTCAATGCTGCCATGCCAAAGTTCGCCTTCGTGGTCTCGTCATAGGCTGCGTCTTCCAGCTTGACCATGCCGAAGAAGTTACTGAATATCTTTCCAAATGTCACGCAATCACCCCACTCCCTGGAATAACCAGGTTTCTACAAGGGTTCATCCTGGCGGTGTTTTTAAATTTTGGTGTGAAGAAAGTTATTATTTTCTATATAGATAATTATTCACAAATCCAAAGCATTATAAACAAATTTACGACCCTCTTTATCGTCGAGAAACAGAGAAAAATTCTCCTGTGCGCACCATGGCAGACAAGGAATACGAAGCAGCCAGCGAACCGGACGAAAAAGTCGTCCCGCAAGTCATCGAAGACGAGATGAAACGCTCCTATATGGACTATGCCATGAGCGTCATCGTCGGCCGCGCATTGCCAGACGTGCGCGACGGCCTCAAGCCAGTGCACCGCCGCATCCTCTACGCGATGAACGAGCTGGGCATGAAGCACAGCGCGCCGTTCAAGAAATGCGCCCGTATCGTGGGTGAGGTCCTTGGTAAGTACCACCCACACGGCGATTCAGCAGTGTACGACACCCTCGTCCGCATGGCACAGGACTTCTCATTGCGATACCCGCTGATCCATGGCCAGGGCAACTTCGGCAGCGTGGACGGCGATTCTGCAGCAGCAATGCGATATACCGAAGCGCGACTGGCGAAGATCAGCGAAGAGCTGCTCCAGGACATCGACAAGGACACGGTGGACTTCCAGGAGAACTTCGACGGCTCGCTCCAAGAGCCAAGCGTGCTGCCAGCGAAACTGCCAAACCTGCTCATCAACGGCTCAGCAGGCATCGCAGTCGGCATGGCAACCAACATTCCACCGCATAATCTCCAAGAAGTGAGCAAGGCAGTCATCGCGCTCATCGAGAATCCGCAGCTCGAAGCGACAGAACTGCTCGAGCATGTCCACGGCCCAGACTTCCCCACAGGCGGCATCATTGCTGGCAAGGCAGGGATCGCGCAAGCGTACGGCTCAGGTCGCGGCAGGATCCGGGTGAAGAGCGTTGTCGAGCTGGAAGAGAAAGCCGGGAAGAAGCGCCTTGTTGTCAGTGAAATCCCCTATCTTGTGAACAAATCGCACCTGGTCGAACAGATCGCAGACTGTGTCCGTGAAAAACGCGTTGACGGGATTTCTGACCTGCGCGACGAGAGCGATCGCAAAGGCATGCGCATTGTCGTCGAACTGAAGAAAGACGCGAATCCTGAGATCGTTGAGAACCAATTGTTCATGCACACGCGCTTGCAGGTGACCTTCGGCATCAACATGGTCGCGCTCGTGGACGGCAAGCCGAAGACGCTTGGTCTGAAGCCGATACTGGAGCAGTATGTCCTGCACCGGCGCAAGGTCGTTCGTCGACGAACAGAATATGAGCTCAAGAAAGCCAAAGAGCGGGCGCACATCCTCGAAGGCTTGACGATCGCGCTGCAGAACATCGACGCGGTCGTCGCACTGATCAAGAAAGCGAAAGACGTTGCGGCAGCACGCGCCGGCCTGATGTCAGGCTACCAATTGACTGAGATCCAGGCGAACGCCATCCTCGACATGAAGCTGCAGAAGCTCGCAGCGCTTGAGCGCGAGAAGATCAAGCAAGAGCTCGAGGAACTGAAAGCGCGCATCGCGCAACTCAACGCGATCCTGGCTGACGAAGCCAAGATCCTGACCATCATCAAGAAAGAACTGCAGGAACTGGTCGAGAAATACGGCGACGAGCGCAAGACCCAGATCGTCGACGTCGAAGACGAAGAGCTTGACCTCGAGGACCTGATCGATCCGCAGGAGCAGGTCGTTACAATTTCTCATGCTGGCTATGCCAAGCGCATGCCAATCTCACTCTATCGCGAACAGCGACGCGGCGGGAAAGGCGTGATCGGCGCGACAACGCGCGAAGACGACTTCATCGAGCACCTCTTTGTCGCGAACACGCACGATTACCTCATGATCTTCACTGACAAAGGCAAGGTCTACTGGAAAAAAGTCTACTTCCTGCCAGAAGCGAGCAGGCAGAGCAAAGGCAAAGCTATCATCAATCTCGTGAAGCTGCAGCCTGGCGAGCTTGTCAATGCCGTGATCCCGATCAAGCAGTTCAGCGCAACAGAGTATCTCTTGTTCGCGACCAGGAAGGGCACAGTGAAGAAGACGCCATTGTCTGATTATTCCCGGCCACGCGAGGGCGGGATCATCGCGATCAATCTCGCGCAGGGCGATTCGCTCGTTACTGTGCTCAAGACCAGCGGCGGCGACCAGATATTGCTTGGCAGCGCGAAAGGGCAGGCAGTCAAGTTCCACGAGACCGATGTCAGGGCCATGGGACGCGCCGCGACCGGCGTGCGCGGCATCAAATTACGGCCTGGCGACCACGTCGTCGGCGCGATCAAGGCAGCTGACGAGATGAGCGTCTTGACCGTGACTGCGAACGGTTATGGCAAGCGATCGCCGATCGCTGATTACCGACTGATCAATCGTGGTGGGCTTGGCGTGCGCAACATCATCTGCTCCAGCAGGAACGGCGACGTCGTCGCGATCCGGAGCACGAACGGCGGCGACGGCATCATGCTCAGCACCAAGAACGGCATCGTGATACGAACCGATACAAAGGATATTCGCGTGATCGGACGCAACACCCAAGGAGTCCGAGTCATGAACCTCAACAGCGGCGACCAGGTCGTCGCGTGCGCCAAGATCGCCAAAGAAGAAGGCGAAGAGATACAGGAAACAGAGGCTTAGAGCTTTCTCACAATCCTGCTCTTTTCTAAGTTAGAATGGATCTTGAATGTTCGTCCGCAGTAGACGCAGCGCTTGCTTTTCGTTGTGACGAGGCCTGGCTTTGGCTGGCACTTCTGGTTCTTGCCGCAGCGCGGACACTTCACGAGGAACATGACGAGAACAAAAGCATGGATGTTTATATGTGCTCCGCGTGGATGACCAGTGCTTAATGTTGCAATCCTTCATAGATTCCGGGCGTGAACTGGCGCCAGTAATGCACTTTGTCTTGGACAAGGAGGTCGTAGTGGACAATGTGCTGTTCTATCTCTGCTTTGAACAATTCGATGCTGGAGTTGAGCTCTTCAGGAGTTCGTGCGTTGAGATAGAGGATCATGTCATAATCACCAATCATCCTGCCAGCGTAGAAGATGTTCTGCAGCTTGGTAAAGGGCTTCTTGAAGACCTCATAAGGAGTATCTTGCGCAATTCTCACCAGCATGTAATATGTTACGAAACCCAGCTTTGACAAGTTTGGAATTGCGCCAAAGTTGATGATGACTTTATTCTTGATCAGATTGATGATACGCTGTTTTACTGTGTTCCTGTCGATTTTCAGTTGTCTGCTGATGTTTGTCAATGATTCACGAGGATTATCTGCTAGGATTTTCAGGATTTCAGTTTCAGTCTTTGTTGGTGTGTATTTGACAAACGTGGGTTTGACAGGAAAATTCCTTGTCGTGAGGAGTTCGCTGAAAGAATGATCAAGTTTTTTTTGGAAAGGTGTTTTCAGATCAAGCACTGGGTTGAGCTGCGTGAATTCGAGATCGTAGAGACAGGTCAACACAATGTATTCCTTCACCTTATGTTCGCAGAGTTCGAAGAGCTCTTCCCGTATCTTGTTGAGATGAAAGCCGTCATGAGCATCGACTATGATCTGGATGTCGAAGCGACCGATGAAGGTGTTCACCCACATGACATTTTTATGGTTGATGATCTTGTCGTACGTTGCTTGCTTGTCTATACCTGCGTCGAACTGGATCAGCAAGTGATATCTTGTTAGTCCGAGGACGCGCGCATCAATGAACAGGACGTATTGGGTAAGGTAATCAGTTTCCTCCAGCTTCTTGATCTTGTATGCGACTGTGTCTTTCGAGACTCTGAGCGCTTGTGCTAGTGTGGTGTGGGAAATCCGGCAGTTTTGCGCGAGGATTTCCATCAATTGGAGGTCTCGCTTGTCCATTTTACGATTAATATAGCATTTATTATATAAAAATTCCTCATTTGTCGTATTTTCGAATGAAATATTTATTATAGTGTCGAATATCTACTATTCAGTAATGACTATAGATGTTATGTGCGGATTGCGAGGGCCAGCTTACGAGACAGGCTATGACATCATCAATAACAAGGGCGTTGGGCTTGTTCCCTTGTGCCCTGGCAACGGTTACTTCAAGCGAGATAGGGTTGCAGCCTTCTTGGACATAGCTGATTGCTTGTTTGATCGTATAGAACTCTTTATCCCTGACACACCAACAGAGCATACCTATCGCGCGATTGGCATCAGCAAACCCATCGCAGCAAAAGCGCGTTTAGAAGGAAACCGGCTCATCAACATGGCAAAGAAACTCTATAGCGGAGAACTCCCAAAGAAGTTCACCGTGCATCGCTGGCCAGAAATTGAGCAACACCCAGAATATCAGAAACAGCTGGCATATCATCATGCACTGTACCAGTCAAATGCTGCATTCAGGCGCGCAGTTCAGAGCGAAACACAGCATGTCTTGATGGGACAGTTCAGGCAACGACTCACACTGGACCGGCTGCGTCGTTTCGGACCAGGATACATCGCTCGACAAGCGGGGAAACTCCTCACGCTTCCCAAACGCATCGAGATCGGCACCCCTTACACCCTTGAAGAGTTCGCCTTTGTGACTGCAGCGCCTGAAATGTTCAACGCAGATCGTCTTGCATATCAGTATTACCAGAAATGGATTATGGACAAGTTCATCGCGGGAGACTATGATCAACCGAGAACGAATCTTGGGATGGTGATCGTGAAATAATCACAACTTATGCCCGTGCGTATGTTCGGGATCCATGGCGAAGATGTCCATGAAGAAGTGCACGACGTGGTCGATCATCTTGTCCTTCTGGCCTTTGCCGGTGTAGTTGTGGTCTGCTCCTTTGATCACATGCATCTTGGCTTTTCGCAGCTTGGCGATCTTCTTCGAATCCGTGACTGGCCAGTTCTGGTCCTTGTCGCCGTGCACAATCATGAAGGGCGCGTCGAATGTGACCTTTTCAGGATCATAGTCTGCAAGGTCTTCGTAGAAGCCATAACCAAGCTTCAGTTTGCGGCCAGCGAAGTTGGTGTAGTACACAAAGCCTTTTTTCTCCCATTCCTTCATCTTCGCAGGGCCCATGCGCTTCTTCTTGCCTTTCTGGTAATACAAGGCTGGACAGCAGAGCGCCACGCCTTCGAGTTTCAGGTCAGGAGCAGCGAAGAATGCTGCTGCGCCGCCGTAGCTCGAGCCTTGGATGCCGATGTGGCTGTGCGGATAGCGAGATTTGAGATAATCATACGTGGCTTTGATGTTCCGGATGCCTTCTGTCAGGGTGAGATGATCGAAATGCCCGTCGCTTTCGCCGTGGGCGTAGAAGTCGAAGCGGATCGTGCCGATACCGTGGAGCTCGAGCCCGTGCTGGATGCCGCGATAGGTCGCTGAATCCTTCGAGCTGCCCAGGCCGTGGCAGAGAATGACGATCGGAGAATGATTGCTCGGCATGTCCAAGACGCCGACGAGCTTGCCGCCGTTGCCGTTGTCGTATTCGACGCGTTCCATGAGTCTCACCCCTCAAGCGGTTTTAGGTTCTTCAAGTTCTGGAGTTTCTTGATCTTCAGATGGTTCTTCGCTTTCTTGATCGTCAGTTAGTTCTTCCGGTTCAGAGTCTTGGGTTTCAGGAGTTTCTGTTCCTGTTTCTTCCGCTGTCTCTTCGGTAGACTCCTCACGTGCGCCTTCTTCACTTCCTTCTGCAGTCTCTTCTTCATCCCTGCTCGCTGGCTTGAAGTCGTCGTCGCTGTCGCGCTCGTCGTTCTTGCCCGCAAGCTGTTCGATCTGGTTCTCGATCTTCGACAGGAAGTCGTTGTTCTCCTTCACTTCTTCCTCAGTGACTTCCAGGCGGCGCGGCTGGGTCTCTTCCTCAGGCGCTTCTTCCTGTTCCGGCTCGTCGATCACTTCCAAGCCAGCCAGCTTGTCTTCGCCAGGCCGGGTGATCTTGCCGTTCGGCTTGACCGGCAGCTCGTCAACAACCTGCAATTTACCCAATTGCTGCTGCAATTCCTTCGGCACCGGGTGCTTCGCGTCCTTGAACACGCGCCTGATGGAATCCTGGCCTTCGACATCGAAGTATTCATAGAACTTCTCAGTGAGCCTGATCGCAAAGCTTCGTCCTTCTTTCTGCTTGGTGATGAAGCCGAGCTCGAGCAATTCCTTGACATGCTCGTACGCGTTCCCGCCGCGCATCTCCACGACTTTCGACTGCAAGACCTTCGGCTGGTTGTACGCGACAACAGCGAGCGTCTCCAACGTCGCCTTTGTCAGTTCTGTATCGGCAATAATGCGTCGCACAAGCGAGATGTAGTCGTCTTTCACCAATAATTTCCACAGCGAGCCTTCATTGAAGACCTTCAGCGCGCCTTCGTGCGCTGCATACTCCTTCTGCAGAGTCTTGAGCGCGTTGCGCACGTCGCGTTTCTCATTCTCAGTGAGCGAGGCGAGCTGCTCCTCCTCCATGGCTTTGCCGCTGGAAAAGAGGAGCGCTTCGACTTGATTCTTGAGTGTCATGGGAGCGCATACTTATTGTTTTTCTGGATGATACCGCCTTTGTCCACAAGATGGGTGAGGAATGGCTCAAGCTGCTTCGCAGGGATGCCAAGCACTTTCTCGAGTTGCTTCGAGGTCTTCTCGCCGCCTTTGAGCGCGAGGACGATCGCGTTCTTGATCAGGGCGTTCATGCCCTGGGTGATGTGCGCATTCACGCCACGCTCTTCGCGCAGCACGTTCGAGACCTCGTGCAATTTTGCTAAGAGGTCGTTGAACCAATTGCCAATGATCCGGCCTTCGAGCTTGATGTGCTCAGGATCGAGGATCTCGATGCTTGCTGGCATGAAGTTGATCGCGAGCCAGGTCATGACTTCCATTGTTTCGACAACGCATTCGTATTCGCAGAACGCGCTGAAGAAGCCGTCGTCCTGCTCGATCGCGTCTGCGAATTCCTCCCTGATCGTCATGATGCGCGAGTCGTTCTTGATGTTCGCGAGATAGGATTTCAACGTGTTTTCAATATGCTCGCGGGGCTTGCCCACCAGCTCGAACGTCACCAAAGCGCGTATCCAGCCGTCTGCGAGCTTCTCCTTGACTTTCGACTCAGTCAGGGTCTCAGGGCCCTTCTGCTCCTCAGGAGCGTCGACAGGGTCCACCTCAGGCTCTTCCTCTTTCTTCTTCTTGAAGAACATGCTGAGAACGTCACGTGGCAGCGCTTAAAAAGGTTACGCTAGGAGCAACCAGACAAAGCCGAGGATGAGCGCGCCGTAGTTGAGCGCCATGAACCACGGTTGCGCCCAGCTGAAGCCAGGAAAGGTCCACGAGCTGATCGGCCAGAAGATCGGCGTGGGGAAGAATTCCTTGGAATGCGTGGGGATGTCCATGATGATGTGCACCAGCCATGCCAGGAGCGGTCCCCAGAGCGAGCCAGTGATGACGTAGATGATGAGCCCGACAGCAGCCAAGACGATCAGGCTGTGCGTGGCGTTGTAGAGTTTTGCCCATCGCTTTGCGAAGGTGCCTTTCAGTGTCGGCGGCCCGCGCATCTTGTCGCCGCGGATCCACATCGCGATCATGATCGGCACGAAAGTGATCGCATCGATGAGGAAGCTGACAAGCACGCCGATCCAGACCCATTCCTGATTGTTGAAGAAGAGATAGGTCCACAGCGCATGCGCGAAAACGTCCATGTTACAGCCCTGCTAAGAATTCTTCATGCACGTTGCCGTTCGTGACAACCAAGTCTTGCCGCTCTGGCTTCCAGGGATTGCCGCTGAAATCCGAAGCTTTGGCACCAGCTTCTTGCGCGATGAGCAGTCCAGCAGCGACATCCCAGGGGTCAATCTCAAAGGTGACGTACGCGTCCGCGCGTCCGCACGCGACCATGCAGCATTCCAGCGCTGCAGAGCCGATCTTGCGGTAATCCTTTGTTTTCGGCACGAGTTTTGCGTAGGCATCGGCCATGCGATCATGTTTGTTGTTATTGCCTTCGCACGTGACGACGTACGCGTGCGCCAAGTCAGCGATGTCAGAAACAGTGATTGATGTTCCGTTCATGGTCGCGCCCTTGCCTTTCTCCGCGACATAGAGTTCGTTGAGGTAGGGAGCGTAGATGACGCCGAGGACGAGCTCGTTATCCTTCATGAGTGCGATCGAGACGCTGAAGTATGGGTTACCGGCGCTGAAATTGCCAGAGCCGTCCAGGGAATCGACGATCCAGATATACTCGCTGTCGTTCTTGATACTGCCACTTTCCTCGGTGAGGAGATTATGTTCAGGGTATTTTTCCTTGATTGCATCAACGATGATCTTATCCGCTTCCTTGTCGTATTTCGTCACGACTTCCTTCGAGCTGCCGCGCTCTTTCAGCAGGGTCTCGTCGTTCCGGAAGTTGTCGAGCAGGTACTTCCCGGCTTTCTTGGCCACTTCGACTGCGAAGTCCTTCATGACAAGTGCGAAGAACGTGGTGTTTTTAACGCTTGTGTTGAAGGATGATGCCGAGCAGGAGCGTGCCGATGATGCCGAGCAGGATTGGCACGGTGCGTGTCGTGCTCTTTGTCGTGTAGGTGGCGGCGCCTGTGAGGAGAGAGGTCTTGTTCGGTGTGGAGTTTGTTGCTTGGCTCGGGGAATTGGGGCGAGTCAGTGTTTTTCTTTTTCCTGAAAAGAACTGGACTTCTTGTATCTCTGTGTCCATTTCGAGCAAGAGAGTTCTTTGATCGAGGATTTTTTCTTTTTCGAGTATTTTGAGGAGGAAAACATTTGGACCGTTTTGCATTGCGACCTCTTTTTTGTACGAAAATGACTTGTTGATACTGATTGGAACGCTATCGTGATCTTCAAGTCCGACCAATTCAAGCGTTGCGTTGCCTTTTCCCTTGATTCTCGCATACACGTTGATTTTCTTGTTCGCCTTTTTACTCCTTGTGTAGAAAGACGCGATTGAAAATTGTTTCTTGGGTTTGTGAGCAGTTACATTTTGTACAATTTTGATTTCCTTCGTCTTTATCCATAGATTCTTGCTGCGTTGTTTGCCTAAACCTTCAATCACGACCTTGTGCTGGCCGCTTTTTGTCGAATCTTTGAGTACAATCGGCATAGTTACTTGATAATCTTGGAATTTCTGCTTGGCATGGAACGATGTCGTGCTTGAAACCTTGCGGCCTTTCACATCCTCGACGTAGAGTTTGATACTATACTTTGAAGTATTGCCTTTGTAGGCATGCATACTCACTTTCACGATGTCGCCGAACCGATACCCTTTTTTCGGAATGTGCAGATTGGTGATTTCAATTGAAGATTCATTCTCAGGAATTACTTTTTCTCCCTGAACCACTATGAGTTGTTTGTTTTGAGTGTCATTGTTACTATTGTTGCACGCAAGCATGTCGAATTGGTTTGTGAGTATGAATACTCCTAATGCATCTTTCAACTTCGGTGTCCAGGTCTTCAGGTTCTGGTTTTCTGTCGTTGTGACTCGCACTGTTTTGCCTTGCAAGTCCTGGATCTCGTAGCGGATAATATAGGGTGGGAGTTCTGTATTGTTGTCATGTCGCAATAACTTGTTCCAGAATTTTATTTTATTTCCTGATTCATAGTATAGCTGTGGTTCTTTGATTTGGAGTTCTAGGGAAACGTTGCAGGGTTGAGCAAAAGGATCCAGCACAGTGATTTCCTGGCAGATCGCGTCGTTCTCAGGGTTCTCATCAGTGACATTGGTCCAAGCGATCCTCGCGCAGAGCGTGTAATTTCCCGTGGCATTGATCTGAAGCCTGCCTGTGCCTGCTGTCTTGTAGCTCTTGAGGACTACAGAGAAGCTGCCATTCACCAGCACTGAGCCGTTCTGGGAGAGATTGTAGACCGCAGAAGCGTTCACATAGCCCGAAACGCCGGTCTCGTACAGCTCGTTCCTGATGCGAAACAAGCTGTCGTACGAGACACCGGCGTATATGGTCGTGGGTAATGCGGGGGTCAAACTGAGGTCATACGCGCTGGAATCTGTGATATTTGAATTATTTTCCATATAGTAAATATTTAAAACACAGGGTGTTGGCAGCGCTTCCTGCCACGTGCCATTCAGCAGCGCAAGCGCCATACCATTGTTCTTCGCCAGGCTGTCATCGAACCAGAATTCCAGCGCGAGCGAACCATTCGGCGCGTAGAGCCTGATCGCGTCGCCAGCGTTGTTCAGGTTGTTGCCGATCGTTGCGCCAGCCGAATACACGTTACAGGATAAATTCTCATACTCAAAGCCTTCTTCAACAATAATCGAGTAGTTGCTGGAGGCGTTGATGAACAGTGGAACAAGCGTGTCGTTGCTCGCGAGATCGCCGATGATCCAGCCGGAAAGATTGCTCTCGCCGTGGATTTCTATGAATTCCTTATTGTTGTCGCTGCCTGGCGGATCGTACATGACTTCAGTGAACTGCATCGCGCTTATTGGCTCGGTCAGGATGAGCAGTCCGAAGAGTATGCTGGCACGCATGCGGAGTTGCATTGCGAAAGCTTAGAAATGGCTTTGTGAAGAAAAAACGAAAGCGCTGCGCGCTACAGAATCACTTTTTCCCTTTGCCGGAAAAACGTCCGTTAATCTCAAGCCCGCATTTCGGACATTCGCCGTTTTTCAGATGGCTTGTGCCGCCATAGACTGGGCGTTCGATGCAGAGTTCGCCGCATTTCGGGCAGATCGTATCGTTGTCAGCACCAGTGATGTTGCCGAGATAGATGTAATCGACATGTTTTGCAGCAATCTTCCGCGCTTTCATCAAAGTTGCAGGTGGCGTGTGCGGCGTGTCCATCATCTTGTAGTCGGGATGGAACGCGCTGAAATGCAAAGGCGTGTCTTTCCCGACATTTTCAGCGACCCATTGTGCCATCTTTTCGATTTCTTCATCGCTGTCGTTCTCTTCTGGAATGATCAGGTTGGTCATCTCGACATGCACGCCCGCTCCTTTCAATGTCAAAATCGTTTTCCTGATGAATTCATAATCCGGAACCTTGCAGCGTTTCTTGTAGAATTCCTTCGTGCCTTTCATGTCAATGTTGGCTGCAGAAATGTATGGGATCAATTCCTTGAGGGGTTTTTCACTAATATACCCATTACTGACTATCACACACTCCATACCTTCTTTCTTTGCCAATTTCGCGATGTCAAGCATGTATTCGTAATAGACAGTCGGTTCAGTGTACGTGAACGCGATCAGGCGACAGCCCGCGTCTTTTGTCATTTGAATGATCTTTTCTGGCGAAACTTCTTCCTGGTCGAACATATCATCATATCTTTCTTTACTAATCTGCCAGTTCTGGCAGAAATCGCAGAACAAATTGCAGCCAATTGTTGCAAGGGAAAGTATCGGCTCGCCAGGATAGAAATGATACAAGGGTTTCTTCTCCACTGGATCGACGTGGATCGCGCACGGCTTCGCATACGTCATCGCGTACAGTTTCCCATCGCGAACCTGGCGCACGCCGCACGCACCGATCTGCTCATCCTTCAAGACGCACAAACGCGGACAGAGCTCGCAGGTGATTGTCTCACCATCCGCTTTCCAATGGAGCGCTTCGTGCATGAGCGTGTGAAGACGTCAGGATTCTAATAGTTTGCGCTCTTCAAGCAGCAGGATTTCCTTCCCAGTGCACGACTCTCTTTTCCAGCGAGAGCATCATCTGGTTAAGACCATAGCCTATCATCCCAATAACAAATATCATTCCCAGCACTGTTGCAGTATCGAATATCACGCTTGCATCATAGATCTGCTTGCCTATACCTTGTTCCGTCCCTATGAACATCTCTGCCACAATGACAACAATGAGATTCCAGGAAATGCCGATTCTCGCTCCTGCGAACGTGTAGGGTAAGGTTTCAAAGAGTGTTATCTTTGTCAGAATCTGAGTCCTGGACGCGCCTTTGGTCATTGCCATTAGTTTCCTATTCTTTTTGACGTTCCAGACGCCATGGATCGTGTTTACCAGGATGACAAAACCGCTTGCCCACGCACCCATCGCGATTTTTGACAGGTCTCCGAAACCGAAGAAAATCAAGAACAAGGGAAACATTGCTGTTACTGGGACTGATCTGAAGAAATCGACAAACCACTCGCACGTTTCGTATAGCTTCTTGTTCAGCCCGAGAAACATACCAAAGGATATTCCGAACAAGAGCCCGAAGAAGAAACCGATAATAGTTCTCTTCAGTGTCTGGAAAATCGTTATCACACCATTAAGTGTCAGTACAGACTCTTTGACTGAGAGTGCAACGTCAGATAAGGGTGGAAGAAAAATGGGTTTCACGAGCTCAAGCTGGACGGCAATCAACCATATGATTAGAATCGCTACCAAACCAGCGAATTTTTTCATTCTTCATACCGTTGCAGTATCTTCTTCATCCTGTGAAAAGGTTCTGTGTAGATGATCTCTTCAGTTCTCGGTCTGCCAAGAGTGACGCTCAGCTTCTTGGCAATGGTTCTCTTCTTGGCGTCGAAGAGGAGGATAGTGTCGCCCAATTGGATCGTTTCATCGATGTCGTGAGAGACAAAGAGAATGGTAAGATCCATTTTTTCGCTTATCTCCTGTATCTTCACCCGCAGATATGCCCTGCTTTCAGCATCCAAAGAGGAGAATGGCTCGTCCATGAGAATGAGTTTCGGCTGGGTGATGATCTCTCTCAAGAACGCGACAAGCTGTTGCTCGCCTCCACTGCTCTGATACGGGTAGTTGTGCAAGGGGATTTTTAACTCCAGGCTTCTCACTAATTTCTTCACTTTTCTGGCTCGTTCCTCCTGAGCGACCCCTTGCAATTCCAGCGGGAACGCGATGTTCTCCAGGTTTGTCCTCCAGGGAAGCAGAGAATCACGGTAATTCTGGAAGACATAGCCAACAACTTGCTCTTGTGGCAACTTGTTATCTATTGCAATATCTCCTTTGTCCGGTTCAAGTATTCCGGCAATGAGATTCAATAAAGTTGTCTTGCCGCAGCCATTTGGACCGAACAAGGTGGCAAATTCTCCTTTCTTGATCTCAATATCTATGTTCCTCAAGACTGGTTTCTTCGGGAAACTCTTCCATACTTTGGAAACAGCCAGCAATGACATGTGCGCCTCAGTCCAGAATCATAGTGCCGAACAGAGAAGTGACGTTGATTCTCTTTTCCAATAAGCCATTCTCAAGCATCCAATCCGCATACTTCTGGACATTTTCCCGGTCTTCTTCCCCGTACTGATTGAATCTCGGCAGCCGCACGTCCTGGGCAACAGCTTCTTCGATTGGCGTGTATTTCGCGAGAACTCCCTTGGCCTCAACAGGATACTGTCGAATATACTCTACCGCATCACGGTACGCCAGGAGATAGGCTTTTGCGATGTCCGGGTGTTCTTCAATGAACTCTGCTGATAATGGAGTGGCGACTGAGGGGAAGGGTTCCTGGATATACACGACTCTTGGGTTGCTCACCAGGACTCGTCCGATGTTCTTGTTTCTCGCAATGGTCACAAAGGGTTCGACAGTCGATAATGCATCATATTGTCCGGCTTCAAGGCCTTGGAGTTGCAGACGAGGAGATATCTGGACGATTTCCACATATTCAGGATCAAAGCCCATCCCGGCAAGGATTCCTTTCAGGAAGAGAACCTGCACCAATCCTGTGTATACTCCCACGCGCTTTCCTTCCAGATCAGCGATATCTTTTATCCCCGAGTCGTTCCGGACGATGATCGCCGCCACATACTCATTGTTGGTTTCATCAGTTGAAGCGAACAGTTTGAGCTCGCCCGGATACTTTTCTTCCGCAGCGAACAGTATGGGATACGCGAGTATACCTGCGCCATCCAGGTGGCCAGAGATGATACCTTCTACCACGTGGTTCGGTGACTGCGCCTCTACTGCCTCAACAACGATGCCTTGCTGTGAAAAGTACCCTTGCTCCAACGCGACAAAGAGTGGAAGGTTGACGAGTACAGGAAGGTAGCCCACTGTCATGGCAGGTTCAGTATCGGCTGGCTGGTAGAAGAGATATAGTGCTATAATAAGCACAACAGCGATAGCCCCTATCGCAATTTTTTTGTTCATGCGGAGGAGGATGCTTCCAAGTTCTTAAAGAGTAGATGTGGTTCTACACCACAACACTTTTAATTTCTCCCAGGATCCCGATCTCATGCAAAACAGCCTTGCGCATCTCGGTTTCTCACCATCGGAACGCGAGCTCTACCTGCACCTGCTCAGCAACGGCAAGAGCTATGCCAACAAGTTGAGCACTGAGACAAAGCTGAACCGGACAAATGTCTATGAGGCGCTTGATAGGCTGATACGCAAGGGAGTTGTTTCCTTTGTCACGAGAAACAAAGTCAAATGGTTTGAAGCGAAGGCGCCGGAATCTCTTCTGACTCTGCTTGACAACCAGAAGGATGAGTTGGAAAGGAGTAAGAAAAATCTGCAAAAGGAAATCAAAGCCTTGAAACCTTCACACAGTCCTCCACTCGAAGCGAATATATTCGTCGGCAAGAAAGGACTGAGGATGCTCTTTGAGGAAATCCTGCAAAAGAAGAAACCAATCTCCATTATGGCTGCAGAACTACAGTTCAAGAAGCTCTTCGGGCCATATTTCGAATTATGGCATAAGGAACGGGCAGAGAAAGGTATCAAGCAATGCTCGATATTTCCCAGAAGCATGAAGGAAAAAGTGAAGGAACGCAAACTACTCTCGTACAAGTTCGTCGACGACGCGTTCACGAATCCCACAACAACGATCATCTACGGCGACACAACACTTTTGATTCAATGGTCAAAAGAGCCTTTAGCGATAAAGATAGAGAACAAAGAAATAACCAAGAGTCATCTGAACTATTTCAACCTATTGTGGAATTCTTAACACGCGTCGCCGTGGTGTCGGGACCGGATCGTTCAGGCGATACACTCCTGCACGGCAATATAACACTCCTGCGTGTTCCAGACCTTTCAAATGATCTCCGACTGTTGCAGTGCCATCAATGTGAGTGGATCCTGTTTGCTCTTCGAGTCGGTAAGTCAATTCTTCCCGTGTCACGCCTTCAGGCCGTGCTGCCATCGTGCGGGTTAGATGAGAAAGCACGCGACGATTCTCCCGAAAAACCAGAGGTATGGAAGTGACTACCATGCAGCTCAGGAATACTCCGACATATTTATGTTTTACGAGAGGTTAGCACTCAATGATCTCGAGGGTGTCGCACGATCGCGCGATGAGATTCTTGTCAGACATTGGCTGCCTGAAATACTTCAAAGCGTTCTCAGTATCGCACGTGATTCTCGCTGTCTTGCCGACGATCGACTCGTTGATGTGCGTATTGTAGTCTGTGCACGGACCGAAAGACTTGCATGCTGTGGACGTGAGAGATATCCCCGCGTTTTCCTTCAGGCCTTGCACGTCAAGCGCATGCGTGCATTCACCAACCCCAGACCCGCCGAACAGGCAGCCGCGAGAATAACCATGCACTGTCACGACAGCACTGAAGGTGGTGAAGCTGTTCGGATCGCTCACAAAATCATCGAATACCTGCCGCTCGTCAGCACAGGGATCGACACATCCTGCAAGTAGTGCGATCGCCAGGAGTCCCAAACATACTCTCATCTTAACCATAGCTGTAATCCACATCGATGTACACCGGCACTTCTCTGCCGTCGTAAACAAAGTTCGCTTCGCCGCGACCAGTGAGCCGCTTCCGGTCCTCGCTCAATTGCACCCGGTATTCGTACATGTTCGGATCAGGGCCGAACACAGTTTCCTCTTCAGAGTTGTGGGTGTCGTGCCATTCCTGACGCTGCAATTCAGCGCCGACCGGCGTCGCGATGCCCCAGAACGGGCAGGTCTTCTGCTGGTCGATCTTGAAGCTATAGCTGGTGAATGTTCCGACAGCAGGATCCAGGTCCAGTTCGTAGACCCCAGGGCCCTCGCCAGAATTCTCCAGACGTGTCGGTGCATTGCTCTGCCAGAGCTTGCCAGGGTCGATCTCCCATTCTTTCGAGCCAGCGCCCTGGTAGGAGTCGTAATCGATCTCGTGCTGCAGGCCGCAATCGCGCGAATACGTGATGGTCTGCTTTTCGCTGTGCGAATAGCTGTAGTGCGTCTTCTTGATGAGGAACTCGTCGTTCTCGCTGTCGTACACGAGCGTGTCCCTGATCGTCAACGAGCCCCGCTCGTGCCAATTGCCGGAGGTCGGATCGCCGGACAGCGTCGGCAGGTCGTTCGCCGATCCTGCGTCTGTCCAGGTCACGCGGGTGTAGCCGCTCCATTCTGGCGCACATTTGTCAGTCCCATCCACTTCGAACTGGCTGAAGAACATGTCGTCAAGGTCTGCGTTGTTGAAGATCAGGATCAGGAACTTGACCCGCTCGCTCGCGCGCTTCCTGCAGAATACTACCTCATCTTCCTCAGAGACGTCGAGGTACAGCCAGTTGTCGTCGATCTTGTACAATAATTGGACGCCGAGCTGCTCGTGTACTTTCTTGTTCGCGCCTTCGAGCTTGATCTTCACCTTGTCCACGTCGTTGTTCACGCGATACGTGTAGTAGTGCATACCGCCAGCGTCGACAGCAAGATCCTGCGGCATGGTGATGTCGTTGTACAACCGCGATTTATCCAAAGAGGGAGGTTGCGGAATATACGTCGGCATGTTCGCATGGTCCTTGTAGAACTTGTAGAACGCCTCCATGTTCAAATTCCAGAGGGCCCATTCCTTGTGCTCTTCGTAGAATTTCGGGCGTGCCTTGTGCGCTTTCAGCTGGCCGTTCGGCTTTTTCGCTGCTTCGAGCATGCTCTTGATCGGCACATGGCTCTTGCCTGCCTCCTGGTAGAGATAGTACCACCAGATATAGGCGCCGTAATGCCGAACGCCTTGCCGGTCGAAGAACCACGCGTTCAGCTTCGGGAAAATGTCGGAATCGTATTCATGCTCCCGGTTGTTCTCAGGATAGACAAACTCCTCGCTCCACACGGCAGTGCTTTCCCAGATCCATTCCTCACTGCTATACGGCATGAGGTCCATGTATTCCTGGAAGCAATGGAACAGTTCATGCGCAGTGACTGACTCCATGCGCTTCTTCGACAAGTCTCGCTCGATGCGGATCGTGCAGCGCTGCACGCCGTCATTCATGATGTTGTCCAGCTCTTCCACGCCGAGGCTGCCGTCGCTGATATCCTGGAGACGGACCCAGATCCAATCCTTCGGTTCCTTGAAGCCTGCCGCCTTAAACTTGGCATAAGCCTTGTCCATCGCCGCCTTGACGATCAGTGCTTGTGCGTTGTAGCCTGTCTGAAAACGGATCATATAATCCGTGCCGCTCGGATGCTTGTTCTGCACCGCTTCCACTGCCGGCACGATGGTGAGCCAGTCGATGGTTTTCTCGACAGTGCCAGCGAGTTCGCTTTCTTCGCCAAATGTCCCCATCAGGGTTTCGTCGTTTTCCATCTCAGGGTCATACCAATAGCTGCCAGGATCCCAGCCCGGAAGGTGATACTGCTCCAGCGCAGCCTGGGTCGCGCTATCGAGTTCATCCCAACGATGATTCAGCATGTAGAAGAGGAAGGTCTCGTCCACCGCTGTCGTCTCGTCCTCGCTTTGGTACTCTTCAGGAAGGCTTTCCGGTTCGTATGCCTCCTGGAAACGGAGGAGCAGATATTCGTCTTCAGTGATCTCCTCGTTCTCCAGGGCTTCGACAATGCGGGACTTGCCATCGTCAGGCTCGTCATACTCCGCTTCGTCGTCGAACAACCATTCTTCGTCGTCACCACCAGCCCATACGCCGCCGCCTGCGTCAGGTCCACCACAGGAGCAGGAAACAAGCAATGAGAGAAGTATGAACAATGCAATGATTACACGACGCATCCGCATCACCCCGCGTTGTGGAAGAAAACCATGTTTATAAAATTACTCGCCAGCCACGACGTCTTTCACGATGCGGTAGGCTCTGGGCACGTCCTTGTCGTGGAGCGCGAACGTCAATTCTGTGAACGTGCTGACGATCTCGAGCACAGTGATGTTCTCCCATGCGAGCGCCTTTGTCAGCGCGTAGAAATAGCCGGGCGTGCCGATGGCATCTTCAGGAATGTGCACAGTGAGCAAGCTGAGATCGGCAATGGTGTTCTTCACAGTCTCGTTCTTGAGCAAGTGTTGCAGGTCCTCGTAATGGCTCTTATTGCTGATGATCGTGAGCTCGTAGAGCCCGTGCGTCACAGTAAGGAACTCGCCTTGCTCATGCCTGATCTTGTCGCGGAAGCTGTGCACTGCGTCGAACGCTGTCTTAGTGTTCGCGACCGTGAGCTCGAACAGGTTGCTCTTGATCGTGATGTCGCTGCGGTCGAACCTTGGAGCCTTCAGCTCCTGCTGTTCGAGCTTCTCGCTGAAGCGGCGCAAGGCCATCATGACAGCAGCGTGCTTCACCAGGCGCTTGGTCTCGCGCTGGACTCGGGGGAGCAATTCCTCAGCGACTGCGCCGTAGTTCACGATGCCGCGCTGGAGCGCGTCGGCCAGGAAGGGCTGCTGGAGCACGAGTTCCTCGACAATCTGCGCAATACTGGCCATATCAGTATGAAGAGAATACTAACACTTTATAAGCTTTTCTGTAAATATAATAACATTAAGTTAATATGTCTGTGGAGAAACTCTCATACCTAGCTCAAGCTGAGCTGGAGGAATACTCATGATCGGACACAACCTTGGATATCGCCCAACAGTGTTTTACGCAGCAGACAGTGGCGCAGGATCAGGCGGCGGATTAACGCTCGACGATGAGATCATCGGAGGCTCGATGGAACCTGCCTTCGGAGAAGTGCTCACGCGGCGAGACCATCGAGCACGAGCCGCAGTCTTCCAGTCGCTTCGCGCACGCACGGCAGCGCCACGCTCGCCTACAGATCCCGCATTCGGTTCTGGCAATTATGAATTGCCACGACCAGTCCCAGGACCGAACGTATAAGCGAAAAATATAAAGAAAACAAGCGAACACAGAGCTGACGATGACACGACGCGAACCACGCCAGAGCCCGTACGACCTGATGGAAGACCGGGCGCGCATCAACGCTGAGAAGTACAGCGAGGATCCGGACCAGATCGCGAACTACAGCGGCGTCGTGTTCAACAGCCAATACGCAGTCTAAGCCTTTTGCCATGGAATTGCCTCACTAAACACTTTTTACCCTTCTACCTACGGAAGCTTTAAATACCCTCTTCCTCGTGGATGCACGTGAGAGGTGCAGGGTGTGAAGCTCATTTTCCATGGCGCAGCGCGAGAAGTCGGCAGAAGCTGCATCGAGATACAGACGCACGGCGACCGCTACCTGCTCGACTGCGGGGTCAAGTTCTGCACCCACGGCTACAAATACCCGGACAAGGTCTTCGACGTGCCCAAGATCGACGGCGTGCTCATCAGCCACGCGCACCTTGACCACACCGGCGCGCTGCCCTTCATGGAGCACTACAACCTCGTCTGCCCGATCTTCCTCACGCACGAGACCTTGGCGATCACCAAGATCCTGCTCAAGGACAGCTATAAGATCGCGCATGTCAAACATCTCCACCCAGCATGGGGCAAGCGCGACCTGAAAGAAGTCCAGAAAGACGCGCACCGGGTCAGCTACAACCGCTGGTACAAGCACCGGCACTTGAAATTCATGTTCCTCAACGCAGGCCACATCCCGGGAAGCGCGATGATCCTCTGCGAAGCAGAAGGAAAGCGCATCCTGTATACTGGCGACTTCAACACCCGCACAACGAGACTGATGGAACCGGCGAACGGCGAGCAAATCAAGAACGAGCATGGGCCAATCGACATCTTCATCACCGAAAGCACGTACGGCCATAGGAAGCTGCCGCCACGCAAAGGCTTGGAGCAGACCTTTGTCCAGGAGATCAAGAAAGTCCTGCAACGCGGCGGCTCGGTCCTCGTCCCCGTGTTCGCGCTCGGGCGATCGCAGGAGATACTCATCATGCTTGCCGACGAGGATTTCGGCTGCCCGATCTACTTCGACGGGATGTGCAAGGAGATCACGAGAAAGATCCTCGCGAACAGGAGCGACTACGTCATCAATAAGGACAAATTGCACAAGATGCTGTTCGAACGCGTCGAGCTCATCTCCAGCCAGGAACGGCGGATGCAAATCGCGCAGCAGCAGCCAGCCATCTTCGTCACCACCAGCGGCATGATGCAGGGCGGGCCAGCCGTGGGCTACATAAAGCACATGTGGCACGACCCGAAGAACGCGGTCTTCCTGACAGGGTATCAAGTAGAGGGCACGAACGGCCGGCACCTGATCGACGAAGGCTATGTGCACATCGACGGCTGGAAGACCCCGGTGAAATGCGAGGTGAAGAAGTTCGATTTTTCAGGACACGCAGACATCGAAGACATCAAGAAGACCATCTGGCAGATCGAGCCGGAAACACTCATCATCCAGCACGGGGATGAGGAAAGCGTCACCAACATGCTTGCATGGGCGAAGAAAGAGACACCCTTCAAGGTGTACGGCCCGGAACTCGGAGATGAAATAGAACTATGAGGTGAGAATCATGACCATCTACGGCAATCTGGATTTCGTGGACAAACAATACAAACCGAAAAAGACCGACGTGCTGCTCAATTACATCGTCACGCCAATCAAAGGAACGACGATAGAGCGCGCGGCAGAATACATCGCCGGCGAAAGCTCGATCGGCACGTGGACCAAGATCCAGACCATGAACCCGACCATCGCAAAAACGCTCAAACCGCACGTCTACTCGATCAAGAAGAACGGCGAAGTCAAGATCGCGTATCCAGAGCACTTGTTCGAGCCCGGCAACATGCCCGGTATACTGAGCAGCATCGCCGGCAACATCTACGGCATGAAAGAGCTCGCGAAACTCCGATTGGAAGACATCAGGTTCACCGACACGATCCTGAAGAGCTTCAAAGGGCCGCAGTTCGGCATCGAAGGCATCAGGAAAATCACGAAAGTGAAGAATCGGCCATTGCTCGGCACGATCGTCAAGCCAAAAGTCGGGCTCACGAGCGAGCAGCACGCAGACGTCGCGTGGCAAGCATGGACCGGCGGCCTCGACGTGGTGAAGGACGACGAGAACCTCACGAGCATGTCCTTCAACCGGTTCAAGAAACGCGCAAAGCTCACGTTCGCGGCACGAGACAGAGCAGAACGGGTGACGAACGAGATCAAAATCTACCTGTGCAACGTCACTGCCGAAACCGAGGAAATGAAACGACGCGCAAAGCTCGTGAAGAAGCTCGGCGGCGAGTACATCATGATCGACATCTTGACAGTGGGCTGGGCTGCAGTGCAGACCATGCGTGACTGGTGCCAGAAGCACAAGATGGCGATCCACGCGCACCGGGCGATGCACGGCGCGCTCACGCGCGACAAGCGCCATGGCATCGACATGTTCGCCATCGCGAAGATCTCACGGCTCATCGGCGTCGACCAATTGCACATCGGCACGGCGAACATCGGCAAGATGGAAGGCGCGCCCGACGAAGTCTTGGCTATCGAACGCATGGTCGAGAAGCAGGAAGTGTTCGCTGACGAGTTCCACCACGTGCTGCACCAGAAATGGGGCAAGATCAAGCCAGTGCTTGCAGTCGCCTCAGGGGGCTTGAGCCCGCTCAGCATTCCCAAGATCGTCAGGCTTATGGGCACTGACATCGTCATGCAGTTCGGCGGGGGCTGCCACGGGCACCCGGACGGCACGTTCGCAGGCGCGAAAGCGATCAGGCAGGCCTGGGAAGCGACAGAGAAAGGCATCTCCCTGAGCCAGTACGCGAAAGACCACCAGGAACTGGCACGCGCATTGATGAAATGGGGCAAAGCCAAGCGGCGCGTTGAACAACCCAAGAAAAAAATCAAGAAAAAGGCCAAGAAAGTCAAAAAGAAGGTGAAGAAGAAGCGGAGATGACGGCATGAAACTCAAGGTTCGGAATGTCAGGATCGAGACAGGCTTCACTGAAGTCGTGATCATCAACCATCGCGACGCGATCAAGTACGACCTGCACCCACGCGACCGTGTCATGGTCGAGACAATCGGGAAGAAGAAAAAGATCATCGCGGTCGTGGACGTGATCAAGACCGACGAGAACGTCAAGCCCGGCGAGGTCGGCGTGCTCTTCGAGGCTGCGAACGCGCTCGGCGCGCACAACAACGATATCGTCGACCTCCACCCCGCGCCGAAGCCCGACAGCCTGCGTTTCATCAAGAAGAAGATGGAAGGCAAGACGCTGACGAGCAACGAGCTGAGCAAGATCGTCAAGGATATCGTGGACGACATGCTCACAGAGATCGAGCTCACGTATTTTGTCGCGGCAGTGGCGATGCAGGAACTCAATCTTGAAGAGATCACCGGCCTGACTAAAGCGGTCGCGCGCCACGGCTCGCGTTTCAAGACGCGGAAACGGCCAGTCGTGGACAAGCACAGCATCGGCGGCGTGCCCGGGAACCGGACGACCATGATCGTCATCCCAATACTCGCAGCCTTCGGACTGACGGTGCCGAAGACAAGCAGTCGCGCCATCACCTCGCCTGCAGGGACTGCGGACACGATGGAAACATTGACGAACGTCGAGCTCACTCTCGAGGAGATGGAGCACGTTGTCGCGAAGACCGGCGCGTGCATGACCTGGGGCGGCTCATTAGGACTTGCGCCTGCTGACGACAAAATCATCAGGATCGAGAAGCCGATGAGCATCGACGCAATGGGCCTGATGCTTTCCAGCGTGATGGCTAAGAAGTTCAGCGTTGGCGCGACGCACGTGCTCATCGACATCCCGTATGGCAGGCACGCCAAGGCAGAGAAGCGCTTCGAAGCAGAGGAGCTCAAGCAGCACTTCTTGTCCCTCGGGACCCTGCTTGGCATGAAGGTCAACGTGATGATCACCGATGGCAACCAGCCGATCGGGCGCGGCATCGGTCCGGTGCTCGAGGCCAAGGACGTCCTTGCCGTGCTGCAGAACAAGGAGAATGCGCCGCAGCGCCTGAAAGAGAAAGCCTTACTGCTCGCGGCAGAGCTCCTGGAATTCGCTGGCAGGCTGTCGAAGAAGGCGAGCTACGAGGTTGCGAAGGATATCCTCGAGAGCGGCAGCGCGTGGAAGAAGATGCAGGAGATCATCGACGCGCAGGGGCCGCCGAAAGAGCAGTTTCGGCTCGGACGCAAACGGCTCGTGCTGAAAGCGGCGAAAAAAGGGACAGTCATCGCCATCCACAACAAGGCGATCTCAAAGCTCGCGCGCATGGCTGGCGCGCCGATCACGAAAGGCGCGGGATTGTATTTGCACAAGATCGTCGGCGACAAGGTCAGGAAGGGCGAGCCGATATACACCGCCTACGCTGACAGCGCCGAGAAGATCCGGCACGTGAAGAAATACGATAAGGAACTGGAACCCTACACGATTCGGTGATGCATGTGAAATGGTTTGACCAGCTCGTCGCAGACATCAAGTCGCTCAAGATCCAAGGCGCTGAGAACATCGCGCGCGCCGCTGTCAAGGGGCTCGCACGATACCTGAAAGAAACGAAGAAAGCAGTGCCGAAAAAATTCGTGAACCAATTGCTCAAGACGCGCAGCACAGAGCCGATGATGCAGAACGCGATCGAGTACTTCTTGAAGCACGCGGAACCGAAGAACGCGGACAAAATCCTGGCGCACTTGCTGACACAATTCGATCGCGCTGACAAACGCATCGCTGATTTCGCCAGCCATCTGATCAAGAACAAGGGCACATACTTCACACACTGCCACAGCAGCACGGTCGTGCACGCCTTTCTCACTGCAAAAAAGCAAGGGAAGCGCTTTGAGGTGCACAACACCGAGACTCGGCCGCGTTTCCAGGGACGGCAAACAGCAAAGGACCTTGCAAAAGCCGGCATCCCTGTCGTGCACATGGTCGACAGCGCTGCACGGGTAGCGGTCAAGAACTGCAAGGCAGTGCTCATCGGCGCAGACGCGCTCCTGAGCGACGGCAAGATCGTCAACAAGATCGGCAGCGAAGTCATCGCAGAGCTCGCCCACGAACGCGACATCCCGGTGTACGTGCTCGCTTCCTCGTGGAAATATGCGCACGCAGACGCAGCGCACTACAAGAAGCACCTTGAGATCAGGAGCAGCGATGAGGTCTGGGACAAAGCGCCGAAGAACGTGACCGTGCTGAACAACGCGTTCGAATTCCTCAATCCGAGCTTTGTCACAGCGGTCATCACCGAGCAGGGAATTCGCGACCCCAGAACACTCGGACGCGAACTCGCTTCTCGACGATAATTCAGAGTAACCATTCCAAAATAGTGAGAAACTTTTTTATATATTTCAACGAAGCCTTCACGCCGAGGGGGTGAGTCATGGGATTTTTTGGATTCTTGAACAAGAAGCCGGAGGATGACATAATCGCCCCAGCAAAGCCTCCGGAAAATCTGCAACCGTCGATTCCTCCACCACCTGGCGATCCGCAACCAGCGCCCAGCGTGCCAGATACTCCCCCGGCCAGCCCTGAAGTCTCACAAACTCCGGAAATCCCTGATGACAGCTTCGGCGAGCTCGGAGCTGACACGCCGAAAACGCCTGATCACCCCATAGCGCCGGACGAGCTCCCGGTTCACGACGACGTGCACAACGACGACGATCTCTCAGAGTTCAAGCCGCCTGCACCAGAATCACCTCCAACAGATGCGCCAACAGCGCCGGACCAACTGGCTGCGCCTGCGGACACAAGCGATGCTCCACTCCCTGAAACTAGCCCAGCGCCTGAGAAACCTCCTGCCGCTCCGGTGAGCGCCGCAACAGATTTGCCTGATCGTTGGGACGCGCCAGGGATTATGGAAAGCGACGACAGCGCTTTGCCGATCGGCGACGACAAGCCAGAGCCAGTCGTGGAAGAGAAGAAACCCGCGCCAGTCGAACTCCCGGACTTCAGCGAGGCAGAGATCGAAGCTGCAGAGAAGATGAGCCAGCCAGTCGAGCCAGTGCACAGGCAGGAAGAGCTTCCCAGCCTGGACGACATGACCTTGCCGCCCAAGCTCACCATGGAATCCCTGTATGTTCCTGCCATCGGCTATCGGGAAGCGCTCACGACAGTCCGTGATCTGAAGAAAGCAGCACAGAAAGGCGATGCCGCGATGGACAAGCTCAACCAGAGCATCGCGCAGCACAAGGAGAAGTTCGGCAAGTATGCAGATACGCTCAACACAATACAAGAACAGCTTGTCCAGTTGGACAACACCCTAGCCACGAGGTGAACGCATGGAAGAAGCGCCACTCTTCGTCAAGATCGACAAGTACAAGGAGCTCACCGAAGTCCTCTCGCAAGTGGACGAGAAGATCAAGGAAGCGAGCAAGCAGCTCGAGCAGCTCCAGAAACTGAAGCAGCAAGAGGATGCACAGATAGCAGCGTGGGAAGCCTCGCTCGAGGACGTGAAAGCCCGCAGCGGCGAACTGCACGCAAGCCTGTTCAAATGACATACTTCGTCCGGATCAACGAGCCAGTCGCGATGCGCAAGCGCGTGCTGGAAAGCAGCAAGGACCTGCTGCACAGCCTGAAGAGCTATCACGAGCTGCTCGAGATCCGCGACCAGAAGAAAGAGACAGCAGAAGCGCTGAGCGACACCATGGGCGAGCTCGCGCGCCTGTGCGCGCAGCTGGAGAAGCTCATGCCTGAGAAATCGCTGAAGGAAGTCGAAGAGTTCCTGCCAAAAGCGCCGAAAAAGGCCAAGAAAGCGAAGAAGAGCTCGTTGGAGAAGGCTGCTGAGGAAGCGCCTGCACCGGTCGACTCAGCCACAGAAGCGGAACGACTCGAACGCGCGCTCGCGAACATCAACGAACGGTTGAGCAAGCTGTAATATTTATAAAACACCTTCTGATTCTCCATAGAACTTCGTGGGGGTAGCGAAGTGGTCAAAACCATGAGGGGATGCCGGAGCGGTCAAACGGAACGGCCTCAAAGTCGGTTATTGATGTGCAAGCCGTCGGCTTAGTGCCTACCTGGGTTCGAATCCCAGTCCCCTCATGTATTAAATACTCCAAACAGATTCCTGACCAAAAAGAGGGGGTGAGCAATCACTCCAGCGAGTTCTGGAGGAGGCATAGCATGTCAGAAGACATTAATCCACGGGATTTAACGTATTCCTTCGCGAGCACAATATATAGTCAGGGGCTCGCCGACTCACTGGAAAGGAGACCGCCGGCAAATGCTCCGCAGCTCTTCGCCCGGCTGCAGACAGTGACAAACCAGGTCCTGATGCCTTACCTTCACAAAACCATTACAGCGAGAGGAGTGGACCATTACTATAGCTGGCAACCGACACTCCTCAGCTTTTCTGGAGAGAGAATCAGCGAGGTGAATCTGCGGGGAACTGCCCATCTGCTCGTCAGCAAAGACGGCAGCCTGCACGAACAGGTATTCTCACAAGCGCTTGCCAAGACGAACGAGTGCGCGCGCCTGATCGCTGACGAATGGGGCATTGCAGAACTGGTCAGGGGACTGCCCGGACTGCTCGTCCCCATGTCCCGCAGCATGCTGACGCTTCCCGGATGGCAGCTCAGTCATCTCAGCGAGTATACAGGGTTGTTTGCAGAACACTTGCCCAAAGACTAAAGATTTAAAACAGTCTTTTTTCTCCTCCGACGCATGATCGACCTAAACAAGGAACTCTTCAAATGGGGGCCTATCGACGGCCGGCCGATCTATCCAGACTTCTTCAACCACAGCTTTCCCAAGTACGGCAAAGTATGGGAAGTCCCCTGGCCTGAATCCTTCGCGTATTTCGAAGATGACAAGGTGCTCTTCGTGGTCGAATACTGGAAGCTGCGCGACTACGGTGAGAAACTGTTCAACGCGCATCTCATGGACAAGGAAAGTGCAGAGCAGCATTTCAAGAAGTGGGAAGCAACTTTGGTTCGTCTCCGTGAACTTGAAGAGCAAGTCAATGCAGACCTGACAAGACTGTCTGACGAAGAGCTCGCTGGCGTGTGGAACAATCTCTGCGACTGGGACATGGACTTCTGGATCACCGGCTTATTGCCTGAATTCTCCAACTGGGGCGGGGAACAAAAACTGAAACGATTGTTGGAAGGGCATGAGGCCTTTATCGAACTATTCGAGAAACTGTCAACACCTGAGGATTTGAGTTTTTACCAGACAGAAGAGCTGGACTTGCTCAAGGTGAAGCTCGGCGAGACGACGCTTGAAGAGCACCAGAAGAAATACTACTGGATCAGGAACAGCTATGGATTCACGTTTGAGAAGACAAAAGAGGAATTCCAGGAAGAGCTTAACAATATCTCCCTGAACGAAGCGAAAAAGAAAGTCGCAGCGATCGAAGAATATAAAGTCAAGGTTCTTGAGGAAAAAGAGAGAGTCAGGGAGAAGTACAATATCGCTGACGAGGTCTATGAGGTCGCGCGCCGCTTGAGCTACAGCATCTGGTGGCAGGACTATCGCAAGCAGTTCATCTTCATCAGCAACCACGTCGTTTCGAAGATTCTCGAAGAACTGGGCAAACGTAAAGGCATTCCGTTCAAGGAGCTCTGCTATTACAACGTGCCAGAGATTTCAGCGCTCGCCAACAAGGGAGAAACAGTGGAGAATGCGCAAGAACGCTATCGTGGCTATCTCTGCCATTACGACGAAGGTGATACCCTCACCTATCATGTGGGTAACGAAGCGCGACGGATGATCGAGCCATACCAGGAAGTCGAGATCGAAAACGAAGACGAAGCTTCCGGCATCGTGGTGAGTCAGGGCACAGGGATCGTGCAGGGAAAGGCGCGGATTCTGCTCACGCCGCGCAATGTGGAAAAGATGAAAGACGGCGAGATCTTGCTCGCGCCGATGACTTCGCCTGACTACGTGGTCGCGATGCGGAAAGCAAGTGCGATCGTGACAGACGAAGGCGGAATGACGTCGCACGCTGCGATCGTTTCCCGCGAACTCGGCTTGCCCTGCATCGTCGGCACGCGCGTCGCGACGAAGATCTTCAAGGACGGCGACACTATTGAAGTAGATACGACAAAAGGCGTGGTGAGGCGCGTATGAAACATAACTGGGAGATGTACACCCGTGGAACCATCCATCCGATCAAGCTGAGCATGGTGTTGTTTGGCGCGGCCAAGTACGGCGCAGAGTATAATGGTGGTGAAGCAGGAAGCACGTTCTATTGCAACCTTGGGCCGAAGATGTGGTTTGCCTGGGACCGTGACGAGCTCGAAGCGACAGGAAAACACATTCTTGCGCAGACGAGCACGCCAGAGAAGCGAAAGCGACACTTTGCCAAGATGCAGCAAGCCTTTGACCAGGCAGTTGCAGCTGTTGAGAAGATCCGCGCAATGGACTTGACAAGTCTCAGTGATGAAGAACTCGCCAGTGCATATGAAGCATTCCTTGAAGCGGTCTGGCCACCGCACGGATTCCTCAACAGTGACGTTGACGCTGTTGACATCTTGCCAGCAGAGCGATTGAAAGCGCGCGTCAAACGAGAATTGGGCGTGAGCGAGGAAGAGTTTGTCAAACTCTGGCGTGTCTTGAGCTCGCCAGCATATGAAAGTTATCTGCAAGCGGAAAAAAAGATGCTGCTCGAAGTCGCGCAGAGCAAAGACTACAAAAAGATCAATGAGATCGTCGAGAAATACTGGTGGACAGTGCTCGGATGGGAAACGCTTGCGCTGAACACCAAAGGAAGCTATCTTGCGCAGATCAAAGAAATTGAGAAGACTGGCACAACAGAACTTGAGGAGATTCAAGGATACGTCGAGCGGATCAAGAAAGAAAAGCGAACACTGTTTGAGCAATACAAGCTTTCTGAAGAAACACAATACCAAATAGACTTGTTTGAAGAGTATACCTACTGGCACGACATGCGCAAAGAGATGCAATGCAAGACTGTGCACGCAACTGATTTGTTCGTGACTGAAACTGCGCGCCGTCATGGCTTCGAACATGATGACCTTGAATGGTTGTGGCATGATGAACTCTTGGAACTCATGAGAACCGGGAAGACTGACACGAATGAAATCGAGATTCGCAAAAAGGCTGTTGGTGGGATCGCGTCAAAAGGCGCTATCGAGCGATGGAGTGGCGAAGAAGCGCTTCGCAAGAAAGAAGAGGTCGTGCCCTCAGTCGATGATACGATCACAGAAGTGAAAGGAGAGAGTGCAAGCCCTGGCGCGGCTCGAGGAACAGCAAAAGTCTGCGCTGGCGCCAGAGAAGCGCTCGCGAAGGTCGAAGATGGCGACATCTTGATTTGCGGCATGACCTTGCCGGAATACGTGCCAGCGATGAAAAGAGCGGCAGCCATCGTCACAGACGAAGGCGGCATCACGTGCCACGCAGCCATCGTCGCGCGCGAACTGAAGAAGCCCTGCGTGATCGCGACAAGGATCGCGACAGAAGTCTTCAAAGACGGCGATCTTGTCGAGGTCGATGCAGAGAAAGGTGTGGTGAGGCGCATTGGTTGATCCTGCGAAGTTCCAGAAGACGGTCAGGCGCCCGTATCCGCCGTTCTATATCTCGCTCATCTTCCAAGCGTATCAGAGCAGGGAAATCTGGCAAGCGTTCGACATCGATGAAGTCGTGAACGATCTGATCAATATCGACCGGGTCTGGTACTACACGCGCTATTACATGCAAGAATTTCCCAAGAAGCTGAAGGTCAGGCTGTTCAAGAACGAAGAGTTCTGGCAGATGCTGAAAAAAGTCACGCTCAAGAAAGAAGCCGCGTTGCTCGCAGCGGTGAAGGAGGATCTGCAGACCTTCTGCCAGGCATATCGGGAGTATATCCCCTGCTTAGGCGTCTATTTCATCTGCGACAGCCAGATCGAGAATAAGGTGAAAAGCCTGCTCAGCCCGCATTTCGATGAGGAAACGATTGCAGAGCTCATGACATTGCTGTCAACGCCGCTTCTTGATAACTATCACAAGCTCGCGAACCAGCTCATTCTCAAGGACAAGCAAGCATTCATGGAGCAATTTCCGTTTCTCCACTCACGCTACGGCCGCATCGTCGAACTCACTGAGAACGATGCAGAGATCCTGCTGAAGGATCTCAAAGCCTCGAACTATCTCGAAACGCAGGAGAAGGAAAAAGCGGCGATCACCGCTGCGATCGCGAAAGCGAAAAGCGTGATGGGCGACAAGGCCTTCCTTGTCGACCTGATGCAGTTCTTCATCTATTACCGGACGCAACGCACCGACGTGATGAACCGCGTCGCTTATGAGTACGCAGACAAGCTCAAAGTGATCGCGAAAGAGAAAGACCTGACCTATGACGAGCTCTTGCATTGCATGGTGGACGAGCTCGAAACCCCGCCGAAAGACCTCAAGGAACGCCAGGAGGAATTCGCGTTCATCGGCGAAGAGCACCAGATGACCATCCTCACCGGGAAAGAGAACAAGGAGATTAAAGTCTTGTTCAAGAGCAGCGCCACGGGCAACAAGGTTGAGGGACGGGGCACCTACCCTGGCACGATCCGCGGTACAGCACGGCTCATCTTTTCGCACAAGGACTTGGCACAGGTCCAGGACGGCGAGATCCTCGTGACAAGCATGACAACCCCTGACATGATGCCGGCGATGCACAAGGCAGCTGCGTTCGTCACAGACGAAGGCGGAATCACCTGCCACGCAGCGATTGTTTCCCGCGAGATGCGCAAACCGTGCGTGATCGGCACGAAAGATGCGACCGGAATCTTCAAGAATGGCGATACACTCCTACTCGATGCAAGTAAGGGAGTGGTGAAGAAGCTGTGAAATGGATTAAGGTGGTGCAACGGAATATCTATCCGCTGCAATGGCATAAGTTTCTTATCGAATCCCGCAAGGGAAACAAGCATGACCCTGTCTTCTGGCAAATCAAGCACGGGCTTGTGGTGAAGAACCAGAGCGCGAGCATTATGTTCTATCCTGAGAGAAATACTGTGTCAAATATCACAACCTCTTCTCAAGAAGATGTTGACGCGTTTTTCGATCACCACATGAAATTCATCGAAGAAGTGCTCAAGCTCAAACCAGGAAAGGACAAAGAACATATTCGTGTCTGTTACGAAACATTTGGTCGGGTCATGGCAGTCATGGCAATGGGCCATTGGATTGGTAAGGATTTTGTTGCTTTGGTCAAACAAGAACCTGGGTGTCCAAGCGATATTAATCTTCGTTTGGCTCGTCCGTTCAAGTCAACCATGGTGCAACAGGAACACCAGGCAATCATTGATGCGGACAAAGATGATGTCGCATCCTTGGCTTCCCGTTTTGGCTGGTTGCACTCCGAATATATGGCACAGGAATGGGGTATCGAAGAGTACACGGCAGCTCTGCAAAGTGTCAAGAAACACGTGCATGAAGAAGATGGCAAAGAGGATTCGTGGCTTGTGCAGTGCGCACAGAAATCATTGTACGTGCTTGATCAGGGAAAGGCCGCTGTGGTGCGCGCGAGCTGGGCGATGCGCAAGACCTTGGAAGCGATGAACCTGGATGAGGAAGCAGTGATGAATTGCTTCGAGGACGAATTCTTCGCGTGGCTTGATGGCGGCGGGCTTCCGCAGAATAAGATTCGTAGCGAGCACTACGGAATCCTCTTGCGTGATGATACCTATTCCACCTGTGAAGGCAAGGATGCTGTGGAGCAGTTGATCGCTGACGAACAGCTTACCGAATATGATCCAGTGGCTGTTGATGAAGTGCGTGGAGAGCCTGCTTTTGCCGGCAAGGTGCAGGGAAAGGCCAGGATCGTGTTATCGCAGGCTGATGCGAACGCGTTGCGAGAAGGCGAAATCCTCGTCACAGGCAATACCACACCGGAGCTGATCGGGGCTATGCATCGCGCTGCTGCGTTCGTGACTGACGAGGGAGGCATTCTCTGTCACGCTGCGATCGTTGCACGGGAGATGCAGAAGCCTTGCATTATCGGTACAGAGCTAGCGACACGGGCCTTCAAAGACGGCGAGATGATCGAAGTCGACGCTGAGAAGGGCATTGTGCGTAAGCTGAAATAAATTTCTATATAGAAAATTATTCTTCAAAACATAGGTTCCAAGCGATAAAAAGCATAGGTTTATAAAGGACTGGCAGTTTTTCCAGCGCAATACACAGCATCGCTGTGAGAGAGAACCCATAGGGGTAAAGCCCGGGAGGCCTGGGCGGCTTTTGAAGCACCTAAACCATTCGGATTCTCTCGGAGTTAGAAAATGAATAGACAAAGAAATAGACAGAAACCACATAGAAAGAAGACTAAAAGACGTCCGTTCAAGAAACGGATCAAAGAACTGACAACAAAAGCGATCGAGAACAGCAAGGCCAAGATGGAGATCATCCCATTAGGAGGCTTCTCAGAGATCGGCCGCAACAGCGTCGCGATCCGCGCAGACGACGAAGTCGTGGTGCTCGATCTCGGGCTCATGATGGACAAGTACATCGAATACACCGACACTGACGAGTTCGTTGAGATCTCAGGAAGGAAACTGATCGAGATCGGGGCGGCGCCGAACGTCGACATCCTGGGAAAGCTGAAGAAGAATGTGGTCGGCATCGTGCTCACGCACGCGCACCTGGACCACATCGGCTCAGTGCCATACATCGCGAACAAGTTCGACTGCGACATCCACGCAGCGCCATTCACGATCGAGCTCGTCGACCGCATGTACGACGACGAGAAGCGCATGCCACGGGGCACGCTGGTCGAGCACGACGTGAACGACCGCTTCCGCGTCGGAACGAAATTCGAGATCGAGTTCATCTACATCACGCACAGCGCACCGCACACCGTGATGGCCTTGGTGCACACACCCTATGGTAAGGTGCTGTACGCGAACGACTTCAAGTTCGACAACAATCCCACCTTAGGACCAAAGCCGAACTATGCACGCCTGCGCGAGCTCGAAGGGCAAGTGGACTATTTGATCCTCGACACCTTGTACGCAGACCAGCCAATCAAGACGCCTTCTGAAAAGATCGCTGAGGAGATGCTGAAAGACGTGCTTCTGGGGACGCAATCGCGTGACGCGACGATCATCGTCTCGACATTTTCGAGCCATATCGCACGCTTGCGCGCGATCGTGAACGTGGCGAAGATGATGAAACGACAGACAGTGTTCTTGGGACGCTCGCTCTCGAAGTACACCGACGCAGCCGAAGCAGTCGACCTCGCAGACTTCTCAGATGTGGAGAAGGTGCGCTACGGCAGCAAGGTGAAGAGCTACCTGAAGAAGATCACCGATCCGGGCAAATTCCTCTTCGTCGCGACCGGGCACCAGGGCGAGCCGAAAGCGGTCTTGTCACGCATCGTGAACGAGAACCTGCTGCGCTTGACTGACAACGACATGGTCGTGTTCTCCTCAAAGACGATTCCGGTGCCGGTGAGCCTGGAGAACAGGAAGCGATTGGACGCGAAGCTGCAATCGCGTCACGTGCGCATCTTCGACAATATCCACGTCAGCGGGCACGGCGCGCGCGAGGACGGCCGCGACTTCCTGAACATGCTCAAGCCGAAGAACATCATCCCGACGCACGGCGAGATGAAACAACTCGTGGCGTTCAAGGAACTCGCGAAAGAGGTCGGCTACAAGCCCAACCAGATCAGGATCGTGAAGAACGGCGAGCGCGTGAAGATCGCCTAGTCCACATCGCGTCGAAGAAGCGCGTGTACTTCGCAGCGAGCTGCGCTGACCTGATCAGCACGCCGCTGGGCTTGTCATCCCAGTTGATGAAGGCCATCTTGTCGCGGCAGATGATCATGTTGTTCGGCAAGGCTTCCTCTGTATAGCGCATTGTGAGGTGTGGCCGCTTTTCGAAAACGCGCTTGATCTTTCTCGGCGCGATGCCCTTCACTGCCTTGCACCGCTCTGCGCGGAGCACATCATAGCGCCGGAAGAAGCGCTGGATCTCTTCATTGCGACCAGCCTGCTCGAGCGCGAAGAAGCGATAGGTGTCCTTCTTGGTCATCTCGCTGATCAGGTCGTGGAGCATGGTGATGAGGCCTTTCGTGCCTTCATATACCTCAGCTTCAGTCTTCTGATCAGCGGCAGCGTGCAGGCTCTGCAATGCAGGCAGCTGCTGCTTGACGCGCCGCCGCTTGTCGTCGATATAGTCGAGGAGCTGTTTCGGCGGGACTGCACGGTAATTCTTGATCTTGCCGCGCAGGATATGGGTGACAAGGCCTTTCTCCGCGATTGTGTTCAGCGCGTTGTGCACAGCGCTGCTCGCCATGCCGGTCTTCTCGATCACCTTGCCGACCTTGCTCTCGCCAAGCTCGAGCAATGCGAGGTAGATCCTTGCTTCGCCAGGCGTCAGGCCGAGTTCCTCGAGGAAAGAAGGCTCCATACTCTCTAAAAATGGAGAGCGAATACATAAATGTTTCGGATGCCACTCCTTCTTCATGATGAATGCGTTAGGAAACGAGCTCCAATGGCACTGGACCATGAACAAGACAAACAGCGTGCTCTCAGTGTCGATCTACAACGAGAGCGTGCGTCGTAGTGCTCTGGAGTTCGAGATCCCGCAAGGGCTGACTGCAACGAGGTATGAGAACGGCGACATCTACTTTGACGCAGAAGAGATCAGGATGATCGAAGACGAGCTGCGTCTGATGCTGAAAGATACAACATATGCAAAAAAGATGGCTGCGAAAGTCTACGCGCGCGTGAAAGCAATTGAGGGGTATGCATTCGATCCAGCACAGCATAAGGACAAGACGCTCAAGGAGCTCGCAGCATTGTTCAAGCAAGAAATCGAAGCCTTCCTCTGGATGACCGGCTATATCAGCTATCGCGGCTCTGTCCAGATGAGCGCAGTGCTCGGCGAACAAGTGCGCGCGATCGTCGCCACACGTCTCGCAGAACAAGAGCGCCTTGAAGAATTCGACGCGACAATGCGCTTGTTCCAAGAGCCATTGAAGAAAACCGTCGTGACAGCGCAGAAAGAAGCCTTGCTGCGACTCGCAATAGCGCCAAGCGAGGAAGGATATGCACAGTTCATCAGGGATTTTGATTGGCTCAACTATCACTGGTTCAGGGGATCGCCGTTGACACAGGCTGAACTGAAAAAAAGAGCTAAAGGAATACAAAACCCGAAAAAAGAACTGCAGGAATTCAAAGAAGGGTCAAGAAAAACTGAAGAAAAAATCAATGCAGCAATCGCAAAACTCTCATTATCTGAGGACGAGCAGCAGCTGATCAAGGAATATCGCGAATGGATCTTCTTCCCGACGTTCATCAAGGACAACATCAACCTCGCAGCGTACAAGCTCCTGCCATTGTTGGAACTCATCGGCAAGAAGATCGGCTGGCCAGCACAGGAGATACACTGGCTGACATTCGACGAGCTTTGTACGATCCATAAACAAGACCTCGCGCTTCTTGAGCAGAAGAAGGAAGCTCGCAAGCAGAGCTTTGGCGGCACAAACACGATCCAAAAGCGCCAAATCTACGCACCGGCAAAGCCCTTGCGAGAAGAAGTCCAGCAAGGCAAGGCGATCAAGGGCCAGACCGCGTTCCCAGGCACAGTTGAAGGTGTCGCCCGCTTGATACAGGAGCCGAAAGAGAACGCGCGCTTGCAGAAAGGCGAGATTCTCGTGACCGCAATGACCACGCCTGATTACCTGCCAGCCATGGAACGCGCTGCAGCATTCGTGACTGACGAAGGCGGGATCACCTGCCACGCAGCAATCGTCGCGCGCGAGCTGAAGAAACCGTGTGTGATCGGCACGAGACACGCGACAACGCTGATCAAGGACGGCGACAGGATCCGCGTGGATGCGGAAAACGGTACGGTGGCGATCGTATGAGTATCGACGTTTTTGTCCTAGATGATGATCCTGATTGGATCTTCATTATTGGCGAGTTGATGAGGTGGACTGATACCAGCGTCGCGGGCGTCTCGGATGTCGCCGCCGGCAAGGACCTCTTCATGCAAATGGGCGACGTGTACGATCTGTATTTGCTTGACATGTGCGGCTATTTGGATCGGGTAGATGGACCAAGCTACCGCGCCGGTCCTGAGATGCGGAAATTCCTGATAGAGCAGGGTGTTGGCAAAGAGCGGATCATCCTCATGTCCAATCACATCTCTGAGAACGACAATGCAGTCGCGCAGGAATACAACCTGAATCCCAAAACCATGATAGAGAAAGGTGACCTCGTAGACGAACTAGATCAGCTCTTCCAGTGAGATGACGCGTTTGTGGCTTTATATTCTGTAAAAACCTTTAAATAGCGTCGCGCGCTCCGCTCTTCTAAGGGTAACTGAGGGGGAAATAATGAAACTCACGCTTGCAGATACGAAATTTCTCAAGGAGAGCGTCAGCATCATCGCAGACCTTGTCACAGAAGTACGGTTCCAGGTGACCAAGAACGGCATGGAGCTCATCGCCATGGACCCGGCGAATGTCGCGATGGTCGTGTACAAGCTCCTGAGCAGCTGCTTCGTCGAATACGACGCAAAGACCGAGCGCACCTTGGCGATCAATCTCAACGATCTCAAGCAGGTCCTGCGCAGAGTGAAGCCGAGCGATACGATCACGCTCGAGAATCCCGAGGCGAAGCTGAAAGTCACGCTGAAAGGCAAGAGCAAGCGAGAATTCCTGCTGCCGCTCATCGACGTCGAGGAGAAGGAGCAGAAAGTGCCCTCGCTGGAGTTCGCAGCAAAAGTCTCGACCGACGCGGCTGTGATCAACGACGCGGTCGAAGACGTGGACATCATTGGCGAGAGCGTCGCGTTCATGGCTGACAGCAAGGCTTTCCGGATCAGCAGCTCTTCTGACCTGAGCAAGGCGGAAGTCGAGATCCTGCCGGACGAGAGCACCTCTATCGAGGCCAAGGAAGAGACCAAGAGCAAGTACTCGATCGAGTATCTCAAGAAGATGATCCAAGGTGCCAAGCTCGCAGATACGGCCTCGCTCCAGTTCAGCAAGGACTACCCGCTCAAGCTCGACTACACGGTCAAGGACAAGATGCAGCTCATGTTCATCCTGGCGCCACGAGTCGACAACGACTGATGGATCCTGCGGACTACACCAAGTTCTTCAGCATTGCAGCACAAGTGAGCTGTCTGCACAACGACTTCCTGCTGCACAGCAGCCTCGCCAAGGCACACTTGCTGCTCGTGAGCAAGGGCCAGGACTATCACATATTCTTTCAGAGCGAACAATTGCCAGCGCTTGGCAAGGCAGGGATAGCGCTGTACGGAACTCCCCAACGCTTCGAAGCGCTCTTTCAGGAATTCCAAGACTATGTCGAAGAAGCCAAAGAGGTCATCGCGCACTACAACACGGTTCCTGAGACAATGACCCTCGAGGAATTCTCCTCTGTCTCCGAATTTCTCGGCAGGCTTTGGTACTACTACGGCTTTGCCGAGTTCCCATACCTTGATGAAGCCTATAGCGTAGCAGACGAGGGAATAAAGGAGCGCTTGGAGCGCATGAGCACGTTCAAGTTCACTGCGCGCGAAATCATGAACGCGTATTTCTTCAAGGACGGGGTGATCGACAATCTCCTCGCATACCTGTCAAAGACCTTTCTCAAGGAAGACTGGGCGCGCTACCTCTACCGAGAAGAGCTGCTCGCGCTTTTCAGCGGCGAACTACCACCAGAACAGCTGATTCTGGAACGCAAGGAATGCTATGCAGCCACAGTCATCGACGGGAAGATAACCCACTTCTCCTCAGCGGAAGCGCAGCAGCTGTTCGACGACTTCACGAAATACGAGCCAGCATCCAAGATCACGGGTGTGCCGGCGAACCCGGGCGTGGCGAAGGGCCGTGCTGTCGTGGTCCCGATGCTGAACAACGAGGAGGCTATCGCTGCAGCCAACAAGACCATGCACGAAGGCGACATCCTCATCGCAGAATCCACCAGCCCTGACATTATTCTGCTCTGCAAGAAAGCGAGCGCCATCGTCGCTGAGCAAGGCGGGTTCTTGAGCCACGCCGCAGTCGTCTCGCGCGAGCTCGGCGTGCCGTGCATCATCCAGGCATTCAACGCCACCAGGAACTTCAAGACTGGCGACAAGGTCGCGGTTGACGCTGACAAAGGGATCATCTCGAAGATCATATAACCCTCATCGCGTCGCGCATGCAATCATAGCGCGGAGCCCCTTCTGACTTCATTGACTGCAAGAGCCCGTGCTCTTCCAGCGCGTCGAAGAACCGTGTCTGGTTACGGAAGCATAAGCGCGGCCTGACGCCGAAGACCTCACCGTCTGCAGTCACGCCGTCCTTGATGCCTGGATGGATCAGCACAGCCGGCTTGCCCAGGCGGAGGCCGTGGCGCAACTCCTCCATGGTTCCCGCGCTCTGATAGCTCTTGTTCGCGCTCGGATAGTACGCGACCGTGAAGGTTGCGCCAGTCACGAAGAAGTGCTTGTCGCGATAGACTGTGTTCGCGATCTGGGTCGCGTCGTGGGCTCGCGCATCCGCGATCTTCATCGGCACGATCGTGATGGCGTAGCGTTGCATCTTCGCCTGGAAACGATCAAGACGGGCGCGAAGCATGGCTTTCTCATCACGAACCTTTGGCCTGTCCTTCTGGTCCTCTTTCAGCTTCGAGATCGGACCGGCGAGATAAACAACAGGATAATCCTGGTGCATGCGTTGTCCGCGCTCGTCTTCGTGCAGTATCTTGAGCAAGGTGATCTCTGCTTCGTCGCGCGGGATCGCGAGCGTTGGAACCGCGCTATTGTATGTCGTGTGATCATACGGTGCCAAGGAGCGGGCCATGAGCCCGTCGTACACCATCCAATCGAGGATCTTGTTGACATCCGCATTGCTCGTCGCATCATTCGGATAGATCGTGCCGACAAGGCGGTCAGCGACACGTTCAGGAATGTCCAGCAGCGAGATGACATGATCGATCGATCGCGCGTCGTGCCATTCCTGGATCTCTGCCTGGTGGAAGACAAGGTCAGGGACAGAGCCATGCTCTGTCGAGAGCGTGAACGGCAGATCAAAGAGGACGTGATCATCGCTTGGCAGGCGTGCCAATTGTTCGAGGGCTTCTCTTTGCGCCAGGCGCCGAAGGGCTTGCTGATATGAATAGTCTGCACGGCAAACGTCTTCCGGACGGGTTCCGAAAAGCTGCTGCGCCCGCTTGCCGACGATGTCGCCGAGGGAGATCGAATGGATCGTGCGATCGACGCCGAACAGGGTTGCGTTTGCCTGTACTCGCCGCACGAGCTCGCCTTTCCGCATGCCGGGTATGCCGTTCAGGAGGATCGTTGCCATGCCTGTCGTATGCATTCCAGCTTATAACTCGCTTTCGACGGGAAAAACGGAAGATTCTTGCACGTGATCGGATCAGATTCGCTTGCCAGGCAGGAATCCGGAGAGCGTCCGCGCGCGTGAAGATTCTCCGACGATTTCCGCACTTCAACTAAATATTCTTAAATACAACACCCTTCCGTACAACAGAGGTGATGCTCATGGCACTCAGTACTTCAATGGAAAAAGCGATGAATGACCAGATCAACGCAGAGTTCGAATCAGCCTATCTCTACCTCGGCATGGCTGCCTGGCTCGAGAGCGCGAACTTCCCAGGATTTGCGCAATGGATGCGGGCACAGGCGCAGGAGGAGACCGAGCACGCGATGAAGTTCTTCGAACACATCGTCGAGCGCGGCGGCACGCCAACGCTTACTGCGATCAAGGCGCCGCCGAAGAGCTGGCAAAGCCCCTTAGCGGCGTTCCAAGCCAGCTACAAGCACGAACAGTACATCTCCGGCAGGATCAACAAGCTCATGGACATGGCAGTCAAAGCCAAGGACTACGCGAGCCAAAGCCTGCTCCAGTGGTTTATCGACGAGCAGGTCGAGGAAGAGGCGAGCGTGGACGAGATCGTGCAGAAGCTCAAGATGGTCAAGGGCAGCGCCGGCTCCTTGCTGATGTTCGACCACAAGCTCGGAAAGCGTGGAAAGGAGTAGCATTCTACGAAACTTTTTTATTCCGACTTCTTTCTTTGATTGTAATGCGCTACGCATTGCTGTTTGTCATACTCTTAGCACCACTGGCTGAAGCCACTGTCTTGATCGACGCGCAGACTGGCAGCGAGATCACTGCCGGTTTCGTCAGGATTGAGGGTGCGACTGCGACTGAATACCTTATCGAGCCTGGACAACCGGCAGTGCTACCGAACCAGACTGCGCACGAACTCCTCGTGCTCGTCCGGGAGAACGCGTCCGAGACGTACGAGTACTACGCCCGTATTCCTCCTGGCGAGGTGCCGCCCGCGCTGATCTTGCATCCAGCAGGCCTGCTCCTCGGAGAGCTCCGGGACGCGACTGACAACCTCATCATCCACACGCCCTTGGTCGTCGACTGCCCCTCGCGCCAGGTCGCTGTCGAGACCGACGGCACCGGCCGTTTCCGCACCTTCCTGCCGGCTGAGAGCTGCGTGATCACCAGCGCAGCGCAGGGCAAGGCAGGCAGCCTCGACATCGTGATCGAACAAGGCGTGGTGCTGCAGACGACGATGACCATCAACCAGAGCGTGAGCGCACCGCCAGCGCCGGAAGAAAGCCTGCACTGGAGCTTCTACGTGTTCGCGCTGCTCATGGTGCTCGCTGTAGCGGCCTATTTCACGACAAAGCGGAGCGACCTGCCAGGCGATGAGGTCCCGAAGCCGGCGAAGAAGCGCTTTGCCATTGAGCACCACCTCGACGCGCTCCGGCCGAAAGAGCGCATGATCGCTGACCAGCTCATCGTCCAGGACGGCAAGGCGACGATCGCCTCGCTCAAGAGCGCCACCCGGATTCCACGCACCAGCCTGTTGCGCACGCTCGAAGGATTGGAGCAACGCGGATTATTGCTGAAAATCGACGATAACGGGAAGAAAAGCGTCGAATTGATAAAGAAATAAGCTTCTTCTTTCTTTTGGGTATTATTTTTATCTATTTTTATTATTTGGGGACTATTTTATCCTTTTTTCTACCTCTGTGACCGGCGAGAGTTTAAGTACGCGGTCACCAACACCCTGTACAGCACAGATCAGCAGTACAACGGATACGAGGTTGAAAGCATGAAATGGACACAATGGATAGCACTCATCGCAGTGGCGCTCATGGTCGCGCCAGCAGCGCTCGCATACCAGGAGAAATACAAGACACTCGGCGACGAAGACGCGCCGGTCACGATCGAATGGTACAGCGATCCCGAATGCCCGTTCTGCGGCAGATGGTACCGCGACACATTCCCAGAGATCTATGAGAACTACGTAGAAGACGGCGACGTGAAGATCGTCTATCGACACTTCCCGCTGAGCTTCCACCAGAACGCGTTCGACGCTTCCAAAGCCATCGAATGCGCAGCAGACAAGGACGTGATGTACGAATACATCGAATATGTCTACAATAACCAGGATCAGCTCGACTATGACTACTATCTCCGCTGGGCTGGCTGGGTCGGCATGGACGAGAGCAGCATGGCCCATTGCCTGGACAAGGATTCCACTGCCGAAGACGTCGAGGATGACATCGAAGAAGGCGAAGGCCGCGGCGTACGAGGAACACCGGCATTCTTCATCAACGGCGAGCTTGTCAGCGGCGCACACCCGTACAGCACCTTCGAGGAGAAGATCGAAGCCTTGCTGGACGATGACGAGCCACCAATGGACGACGCGTTCCGGGACACGCTCCGCGAGGGCGAGACCAAGACCTACCACTGGGGCGGCGAAGAATACGAGATCACCCTCGCATGGGTGAGCAACGCCCTCTACTGGGAAGACGGTGAAGAACATGAAAGCGGACAGGCTGCTGATGCACAACCACTCGACAACCAGCCGAGCGCGAAGTTCGTGATCAACGACGAGCTGACAGCAGCGCTCCATCCTGGCGAGCGAGACAGCACAGAGTGCGGCACGATCAAGGTCGAGAGCATCGGCAACAGCGTGACAGCGAGCGGCGACCAGGGACAGGCAGAATTCACCTTCTGGCCACGCAGCTGCAGCACTGTGCCTCACGGCTATGTCAAACTCTATGAAGGCGATGTGCACGCTGTGTACTTGGACGGGAAGCGCTACCAGATCATGCTCGAAGACGCAGAGCAGAACCACGCCACGTTCAGCGTCTGGGCGAGCGAGTACGAGGGCCAGGAAGTCACTGTACGTGTCGGCCAGTACGGTCAAGCAGAAGGTATGAAATTCCACCTCCTGGACACTGACTACGTCACTGGCTGGGCAGTCATCGGCAAATTCAGCGCGACCAGCACGCCTGCGCCAATCGAAGACAGCCTCAGAGAAGGCGACACTGAGAACTACTGGCACAACAACCGCAACTACGAGCTCACTCTCACCTGGGTGAGCAACCCGCTGTACTGGGAAGACAAGTATGCTGGCGCAGCAGAGGACGCGCCAAGCCTTGATAACAGGCCAAGCGCGAAGTTCATGCTCGAAGGCCAAGTCTCCCGCGCATTGCACGTCGGCGAGAAGCAGGAATTGCGGTGCGGCACCATCAAGGTGACACGCATCGACCACGGCATCAGCCCGAGCGCTGACGAGCAGGTCGGCGTTGCGCATTTCGAGCTCTGGCCAAAAGCGTGTCCAGACATCGTGCCGAATGACGAACCTGATGTCACCATCGTTGTCGGCCACCAGGCGCCCACCAGCGACATCCTGGACGCGATCGATCTTGCGCGAGCACTCCAGGAAGCAGGACCTGAAGTGGATATTATCCATGCTGATGAGGAAGTCGTCAACCCCATCGCGGTCGGCATGGCAATGCTTGACATCGACGCGTATGAGCAGCTTGACGACAGCGAGCTGACCGCGGGATTGGTCTTCGTCCTGTACAAGAAGCACGCCATGCTGCTCAAGGGCAAGAAGATGTCCGGCGAGGAACACCAGCTCGCGAATGTCGGCTGGCACCACCTCCGTGGAGACGGATTCGAGACAATCTCAAGGGGCTATCCAGGCACAAGCAGGAAGTACCTGCTCGTTGAGAACATGATCACCCTGTTCGACGAGCCCACTGATGAAGGCGTCGAGGGTAAGCTGAAGCAAGGCGAATGCGAGACCTATGAGCTGTACGACTACGAGCTCAAGGTGTGCGTGGACGGCGTGTTCTACGGCTTTGTCGCGAACTGCGAGCCAGGCACCGGCGCAGGCAAGTGCTTGCCTTCTCCCAATCAGGTCGTGTTCAGCGTGAACGGGCAACGAGTGCAAGTGGCTGAAGGCGGCACGAGCAGGTTCACCAGCGGCAACTTCCGCGGTGCCTTGTCAGTCAAGGACATCGACAACCGCGTTGTCGTGTTCTGGATCACTGGCCACCGGACCACACCAAACCCGACCTATTGCACCAGCGACGCAAAGCTCTGCCCTGACGGCAGCTCTGTCGGACGCGATCCGAACAACAACTGCGCATTCTACCCCTGCCCGGCTGTTCCAGAGCCTGAATGCGAGGATGGCGGCACTCTGTATTGCGACAGCCAGGGCCATTGCGACTGCTACTACGACGAGGAGCAAACCCCTGAGTGTGACGGACAGCTCGTCTGCTACGGCCAGGGCTACGAGAACTGCGTGTGCTACGACAATGACATGCCACCTCCTGACGACGAGGAGCCGACCACCGAATGCATGGACGGCTGCGCATCAAACGGCAGATGCCTCCCATACGGAACCCGGCTGGCGAATGGAGTTGCGACCTATTGCAGCATCTTCGGCGAGTTCGTGAACCAGCAACGGGACGGCAGCGCATGCCAGAACGACTACGAGTGCGTCAGCAACCAATGCTACAACGCAGTCTGTAAGAGCCTCGACCTGGACATCGCAGAGAACACCAACCTGCTCCAGCGCATCGCGAGCTGGATCAGGAACATATTCGGCTGAACTCCCCCGAAAACCCCTAAACCTTTTTCCCAACATTTTTTGGAGAGGAAAATGGAAACAACGGACTGGTACGAATTCGTCATGCTCGAGCTGGAAGAGTACGACTCTTTTGACAAGTTTTTTAACAGGTAAAGCAAAAAAGAGTCACGGGTGAAAGCATGAAGAAACTGATGATCATATTTCTCTGCGTCATACTCGCACAAACAAGCCTCGCGATCGAAGATACGATGAGCGAAGGCGAGACGAACGTCTATACCTCGAACGGGATGGAATTCGAGCTGACCCTGATTTTCGTAAGCGATCCTGCTGTCGAGGATCCTGAATGCAAGTTCACGGTCAACGGCGAGGTCACCCGCTCATTAAGCGAAGGCCAGTATGATATGCTCCATTGTGCGAAAATCGTCATCCTTGATATCGACCCCTCATCCCGTGAAGGAAAGGTCACCTTCGAATTCTTCGGCACAGAATGCGTGGACGGCCTTCCAGTTCAACCAGCCCCGCACTATATAAGCTCTGAATTCGAAGAAGGCGAACTCAAGGTCTTCTGGCTTGACGGCATCGAAGTCGAAGCGAATCCGGCCTACATCCACGATACGCGAAAAGAGGCTAAGTTCCTCCTGAACGGCCATGCCTCACCCACACTCGAAGAACGCGAACAGTGGGTCAGCCCTGACGACATCATGCTCACCATCTTTGACATCATGCCTGGCGATCCAGGCAGGGTTGAGATCTCGCTGCAATGGCTCACAGACTCAAATGAACCTGTGAATCCTCCCCCAGTCGCCTGCACTGCTGACGCGAAGATGTGCCCGGACGGCAGCTTTGTCGGCCGTGTCGGTCCTGATTGCGACTGGGCGCCGTGTCCAGAGCCTGTTGCCTGCGATGCTGACGCAAAGCTCTGCCCTGACGGCACGAGCGTCGGGCGGGATCCAGACAACAACTGCGCGTTCCGGCCATGCCCAGACGTGCCCGGATGCACAGAGGAGATGAAGCAATGCCCTGACGGCAGCTTTGTCGCCAGGATCTGGCCGAGCTGCGAGTTTGAGGCTTGTCCTGTAGTCGAACCACCAGTGCAGGAATGCGACGGCTGCGAACAAGGAGAGCGCTGCCTGCCCTACGGCACAAGGATTGATGGCAGCTATTGCTCGATCGACGGCAGCTTCACAGGGCAGAAGAGCGACGCCAGCTCGTGCCAGAACGATTACGAATGCGCCAGTAATCAGTGCTACAACGCCGAGTGCAAGAGCCTGGACAAGGACATCGAAGAGAGCAAAGGCATGCTCCAGAAGCTCCTGGGCTGGTTCCGCGGCATTTTCGGCTAAGTATCCACAAACCGGCTAGCGGCAGGATATAGAGCTTCTCGCACAGGAATCTTTATAAGCTGCCGAGCTTTCGCCATTTTTGGGGGGTGGCGTTGAGATTCGTAATACCCTATACTTTTTCTTGGACACATGGTTCTGACGAGAGCGCTTTAAAAGGCCGAGGGTGCCGCTGATGCCGAGTGAGACAATCCATAGAATAGAGATCGATACCAAGGAGCAAGGCTCAGAAGCGCAAGTGCTCGAGAAGAAACTGGCAGCGTTAGGTCACCAGGTCAAAGCACGGATCAGCAAGGCATACACACTCAGGCAGGATTTCACAGCAGAACAACTGGAGAAGGTCGCTGCGGCACTGCACAATCCTGTAGCGGAGACTGCGAGAATCAACGAGCCGAGCACGCTCGCATTCGATTGGGCCCTGGAGCTCGGTTTTCTCCCAGGCGTGACTGACAACGTGGCGAACACCGCGACAGAGATCATCGACGACCTGCTCAGCATGCGACTCGGCCGCAACAGGGTGTTCAGCTCGAAAGTGCTCTTCCTCACCGGCGCGCTCAGCAGGGAAGAAGTCGAGAACATGGCAAGAGAGCTCATCAACATCCTGATCGAGCGCTATCATATCAAGAGCAACACTGAATACAAGCAGGAGGAGGGTCTCGACAAGGTCGCCCCGCTCGTGAAGCTCACGAAAGAGCCGGAAGCCATCGAAATCGACCTGGACGTGCCTGAAGCAGAGCTGCTCGCGCTCGGCAAGCAGGGCATCAAGGACCCGGAAACAGGAGAACGTCGTGGCCCCTTGGCGCTTGACCTTGACTATCTCACCGCGATCAAAGCCTACTTCGCAAAAGAAGGGAGAAAACCGACAGACATCGAGCTCGAAAGTATTGCACAAACGTGGAGCGAGCATTGCAAGCACACGATCTTCGCTGCCACGATGGACGACATCGACGAAGGCATCATGAAGCGCTACATCAAAGGCGCAACGAACGCTGTTCGGGAACAGCTCGGCGAGAACGACTTCTGCCTGAGCGTGTTCAAGGACAACAGCGGCGGCATCATCTTCGACGACACCTGGATGATCACAGACAAAGCAGAGACGCACAACAGCCCGAGCGCACTCGACCCCTTTGGTGGCGCGATCACCGGCATCGTCGGCGTCAACAGGGACACGATCGGCTTCGGCATGGGCGCGCTCCCGATAGCGAACAAGTATGGCTATTGCTTTGGCCGTCCGGAAGACACGAGCACGATCTACCGCGGCAAGAACAAGACAAACCCAAGCCTGCCACCCAAGCGCATTCTTGACGGTGTGATCTACGGCGTGAATGTCGGCGGGAACTGCAGCGGCATTCCAACCCCGACCGGATTCTGCTTCTTCGACGACCATTACAAAGGCAAACCGCTCGTGTTCGTGGGCACGCTCGGCCTGCTGCCGAGAAAACTGCCCAACGGCGAGCTCGCGCACGAGAAAGAAGCGCAAGCCGGGGACAGGATCGTGGTGATCGGCGGCAGGGTCGGCAAGGACGGCATCCACGGCGCGACCTTCAGCAGCGAAGCAATGGACGAAGGCAGCCCCGCTACCGCTGTCCAGATCGGGGACCCGATCACGCAGAAGAAGCTCAGCGACGCGGTCTGCAAAGAAGCGCGCGACCTGGGATTGTACAACAGTGTCACAGATAATGGCGCAGGCGGCCTGAGTTGCAGTGTCGCGGAGATGGCAGAGGAATGCGGCGGCTTTGTCGTGCAGCTCGAGAAAGTGCCCCTGAAATATCCTGGCTTGCAGCCCTGGGAGACCTGGATCAGCGAAAGCCAGGAACGGATGACGCTCTCAGTTCCGGAAGACAAGCTCGCGGCTTTTGAGGAACTCATGGAACAGCGCGGTGTGGAATGCACAGTCATCGGCACGTTCAACAACGCCAAGCGCGGCGTGGTCACCCTGAACGGTAAGACCATCTTCGACCTGGACATGGACTTCCTGCATCACGGCCTGCCAGACAAGGCGTTGACAAGCAAGCCGTACCCTTACAAGACCCAAGAACCACGTATCGGGGTGCAGGATCCGGAAGAGCTCTTCCTCAGGATCCTCGGCAGCCATAACTGCTGCAGCTTCGAATTCATCAGCAGGCAATACGACCACGAAGTGCAGGGCAATAGCGTGGTCAAGCCCTTGCAAGGCAAGGGACGTGTGAACGGGACGGCCAGCGTGATCAAGCCGCTCTTCGACAGCAAGAAGGGAGTTGTCATGAGCCAAGCATTGAACCCGCGGATGAGCGAAGTCAGCTGTTACGACATGGCGGCCAACGCGATCGACAGCGCGATCCGGTACGCGATCGCAGTCGGCGCTGACATCAAGCACCTCGCCCTGATGGACAACTTCTGCTGGTGCAGCAGCAACGAGCCTGAACGGCTCGCGCAGCTCAAGGACGCGGCACGCGCGTGCTACGATTACGCCACTGTCTACCGCACCCCGTTCATCAGCGGCAAGGACAGTATGTTCAACGATTTCAAAGGCTATGCTGAGAACGGCGAGCCGATCAAGATCAGCGTGCACCCGACACTCATGGTGAGCGCTGTGAGCGTCATCGACGATGTCAAGAACACCTGCACAATGGATTTCAAAGCGCCCGGCGACCTCATCTACGTCATCGGCGAGACCCGCGACGAGTGCGGCGCGAGCGAGTTCTACAACGTGCTCGGCAAAGAAGGCGGCACCCCGCCAAAAGTGGATGCGAAGACCGCGAGAAAGCTATACAGCACCATGCACGCACTGCACACCACGCACCTGCTGAGCGCATGCGCAGCGATCGGCGCAGGCGGGCTGGGCGTCATGCTTGCCAAGATGAGCATCGCAGGCCAGCACGGCGCTGAAATTGATATCAACCTGGTGCCTGCGACAGTCGACGAGCCTGTCAGGATCTTGCATTCCGAGACGCCTTCGCGCTTCATCGTCAGCGTGGACCCAAAGAAGAAAGCAGCATTCGAAAAGGCAATGCACGGCTTCGCGTTCGCGCATGTCGGCGAAGTTCGCGACGACGCAAAATTCGTGATCAGCAAGGGCAAGGAAGCGATCATCGACACGAGTGTCGACCTGCTCGACACCGTCTACAAGGAACGGTTCAAGGAGTACTAGAATGGTAAAAGCATTGATCATGTCAGGGTATGGCATCAACTGCGAAAGCGAGAGCAAGCACGCATTCGAAAAAGCAGGCGCCACTGCAGAGATCGTGCACATCAACGATCTCATCGCTGGCAAGAAGAAGATGGCAGACTATGACATCATGATGTTCCCAGGCGGCTTCTCCTACGGCGACGACACTGGGAGCGGCTACGCATTCGCAAATAAGCTCAAGAACAACCTCTGGCCTGACCTGCTGAAATTCATCAAACAAGGCAAGCTCATCCTCGGCGTGTGCAACGGCTTCCAGATCATGACCAACCTCGGCCTGTTCGCCCTGCCGAGCGAAGAGTATGGCGAAGAGAGCAACGCGCTCCTCGCGAACACGCACAACCGCTATGAGTGCCGCTGGGTGAATCTCAAGAGCCAGAGCCAGAAATGCGTCTTCACCAAGGGCGTCACGATGACGAGCATCCCGATCGCGCACGCGGAAGGGCGTTTCCACTGCACTCCCGGGGTGCTGAAAGTCCTCGAAGACAACGACCAAGTCGTATTCACGTACTGCGACGCGACCGGAAAAGCAGCCGCAGGCAGTTTCCCGGCGAATCCCAACGGCGCGCTGAGCGACATCGCCGCCATCTGCGACCGGAGCGGGAAGATCCTGGGCATGATGCCCCACCCGGAACGAGGCCTGTATCTCGTCAATCATCCTGAATACCATCACCGCAAGGAGCATGCTGCCCGCAAGGGAGAAACACTGCCAGAAGTGGACGAGAACAACTTCAGGATCTTCACGAATGCAGTGGCATATGCGAAACAGAACGGAGCGTAACCATAATGTGTGGCGTCATCGGCATCATTGACCAGGAAGAAGACGTCTTCGACCTGACAGCCATCGGGCTCATGTCTTTGCAACATCGGGGCCAGGACGCGTGCGGCATCCTCACAAACGAGGGAGAGCAGCTGCACGTGAAGAAAGAGCTCGGCGCTGTCCACGACGTGTTCTCGACAAAAGATGGTAAGACGCTCAAGGGCACGGCAGGCATCGGCCACACCCGGTACGCGACGCAGGGACAGCCACGCGTGGAAGACGCGCAGCCGCTCACCACGAAAAAGGTGGCACTCGCGCAGAACGGGAACATGATCAATTACTTCTCGCTCAAGCAGAAGATGGAGAAGAAAGGCGTCACGCTGATAACAAGCGTCGACACAGAACTCATGCTGCACGTCTTCGCGCAAGCGTTTGACGAGAAGAAAGAGTTCTTCGAAGCGGCGCAGGAAGTGCTGGACAACATCCGCGGCGGCTACGCCATCGTCGGCATCATCGCAGGCAAGGGCCTGTTCGCGATCCGGGATCCCAGGGGGATACGGCCGCTTGTGCTCGGCAAGAACGGGCACAGCTATGTCCTGGCGTCGGAAAGCGTCGCGTTGCAAGCGACCGGCGCCGAGTTCGTCCGCGACCTCGAGCCTGGCGAGGCTGTGCTGATCACGCCGGACATGAAGATCCAGCAACGCGTGCTGAAACGGGAAGACCCGGCGCATTGCATGTTCGAATGGATCTATTTCGCCAGCCCGAACAGCCTGATGGAAGGACGCTCGGTCTACAAAGCCCGCTTGGCGCTCGGGCAGCAGACCGGGAAGCACATCCAGACTGAGGACGTCGACGTCGTCCTGCCAGTGCCGGATTCCGGAAGGACCGCGGCGATCAAGCTGGCAGAAAGCCTCAATATCAGGTATCGCGAAGGACTTATCCGCGACCGGTACCGAGGCGCGAGGACGTTCATCATGGCCTCGCAGAAAGCGCGCGAACGCGCAGTGAATGTCAAGCTCAAGCCCATCATCAGCACGATCCAGGGCAAGAGCGTCGCGGTGGTCGACGACAGCATCGTCCGGGGCACCACGAGCAGGAAGATCGTGGACAGCCTCCACCAGCACGGCGCCGAGGAAGTCACCTTTGTCTCGACTTGCCCGCCGATCCGCCATCCCTGCTTCTACGGTGTGGATTTCAGCAATCCGAAAGAGCTCATCGCGCACGAACGGACGATCGAGGAGATCCGCGAGCACATGGATGCGGAACATCTCGTGTACAACACAGTCGAGGACCTCAAGCGAGCGGTGAAACGGCCGCTGTGCGTGGCGTGCCTCACCAACGAATATCCAGAACCAGTCACTGAGGAGGAGAAGAAAATGATACAGGAACAACGCCTGGGCGTGCAGAACGACCTTGACGGCTTCAACGTCCTCATTATAGGAGGTGGCGGCAGGGAGCACGCGCTCGCGCTCAAAGTGGCAGAAAGCCCTAAACTCAACAAGCTCTACGCGATCCCGGGGAATCCAGGCATTGCCCAGCTCGGCACGTGCAGCACGCTTGACATCATGGACAACGACACTGTGGTCAATTTTGCGAAAGACAAGAAGATCGACATGGCCATTGTCGGACCGGAAGCGCCGCTCGTGAACGGGCTGGCTGACGCGCTTGAGGAAGCAGGCATCCCGAGCTTCGGCCCGAAACAGAGCGGAGCCCGATTCGAAGGATCCAAAGCGTTCTCACGACAGTTCATGAAAAAGTACGGCTTGCCGAGCGTGAAGTTCGAAGAATTCTCTGATTATGAAAAAGCGGCTGCGTACATCAAGGAGCAAGGCGCGCCGATCGTCGTGAAAGCCGACGGGCTCGCAGCCGGCAAGGGTGTGCTGGTCGCAGAGACTGTCGACGAGGCGCTCGTGTTCGCAAAAGAGTGTCTGGAAGGCGGCAAGTTCAAGGAGGCAGGCGCGAGCATCGTGGTCGAGGAATGCCTTGTCGGCGAGGAAGGGAGCTACATGGTCTTCACCGACGGCAAGAGCTTCAAGCCCATGGTGTACAGCCAGGACCACAAGCAGGTCTATGAAGGCGATAAAGGCCCGAACACTGGCGGCATGGGCGCATACAGCCCAGCGCCGATCCTCGAAGGGCATGAGGACGAGCTCGAAGAGCTCATGGAGAAGTTCCTCAAGGGCATCGAGGCCGAGGGCATCGACTACAAAGGCGTACTCTATGTCGGCCTGATGAAGACAAAGGATGGGCTGAAGATCCTCGAGTTCAACGTGCGTTTCGGCGATCCTGAAGCGCAAGTGCTGTTGCCGCGCATGCAGAATGACCTGCTGGACGTGATCGACGCGGTGAACAATGAGCAACTCGCCCAAGTTGAGTTGAAACCACGCGATGAGCACTGCATGTGCATCGTGCTCGCAAGCGGCGGCTATCCAGGCAGCTACGGGAAAGGCAAGGAAATCCAGGGGCTTGACAATGTCGACGGCGTGCATGTCATCCATGCCGGCACGAAAGAAAATGGAGGCGCGATCGTCACGAACGGCGGCCGCGTCTTGAACGTGGTGGCCATGGGCTCGACTTTGCAAGAGGCTGCAGACAAAGCGTACGCTGAGGCTGCAAAGATCAGTTTCGATCAGATGTATCTCCGCAAGGATATCGGGTGGAAAGAGCTGGAACGCAATGCCTGACGCGAAAGACACGATCCGGAACGAGATGAAGGAGCAGCGCAAAGAGCTGCGGCCTGACAGCATACTGAAGAAGAGCTGGAAGATCATGGAACAATTGCGCGAACTCGACGAATACAAGCAAGCCGGCACCGTCATGAGCTATTTCTCGCTCAAGGACGAAGCAGACACGCGCGTGTTCCTGCGAGAAGAGCTGCAACGCGGCGAGAAACAGTTATTGCTGCCATTCACAGAAGGGACACAGATCAAAGCGGCGGCTTTTGCCGGTTTCGACGCGCTGGAACAAGGCAAGTACAGCATCATGGAACCGAGCGAGAAAACCGAGCATGAGGGCGAGATCGACATCGTCCTAGTGCCAGGCGTGGCATTCACAGAGCAAGGATATCGCCTCGGCTTTGGCAAGGGCTACTACGATCAATTCCTCGATGGCAAGGACGTGGTGAAGATCGGGCTCGCGTTCGAAGACCAGATCATCGAGGAGTTCCCAGCAGAGCCGCACGACGTGGCGATGGACATGATCATCACAGAAGACAGAGTAATCAGGTGCTAAGATGGCGACGATCGAACACGTGGAGACAGTGGATGACATGATTCCAATCAAGACAGTTCTTGTTACCTGCACAAACAAGGACGGCCTTGTCTCTAACACAAGCACGGATGGTGTGCTTGAGGGCGTTCCAGAGAATGGTTTGTGCGGCTTTCTCCAAGAACAGAATCCTGACGTGCTGTTCATTGCAACAGGCGGCACGTACAAACTGCTCAAAGGAGCAGGCCTGAACGCGATCGAAGTTGCAGCGCATACAAAGTATCCAGAAATGAAGACTGGCTTGGTGAAAAGCCTGCACCCAGCGATCCATGCCGGCATCCTCGCGCACAAGCACACTGCAAGCGATGACGAGTTCATGCAAGCGCAAGGATTGGAATACATCGACGCAGTCATCCTCAACTTCTACCCGCTCGACGACGCAAAAGCGGATAAGGACGCCTCCTTCGAGATGGTCAGGCAGATGATCGACGTGGGCGGCCCGACCATGGCGCACAACGCGCGCAAAGCCTTTGTCAGCACAGCACTTATCACAGATCCGAGCACATACCCGACCCTTATTGACGAATTGAAGAAGAACAAGGGCGCGATAAGTCTCGCGACGCGGCTGGAGCTCTCAAAGAAGGCGTCCAAAATGATTACTGCGTACATGGCATCAGTTGATAACACGCTCCAAACAACAACAATGCAAGATCTTACAGCGTGCTACACGGTGAAATAATGGCAGACCAAAGCGAACTCAAGAAGATGTACCGGACAAGGAATGAGGGGAGCTTCCCAGACAAGCTCGTGTTGAACCTCGAGAAAGAGGAGGATCTCCGCTATGGCGAGAACCCGAATCAGCCAGGCGCGCTGTACACGCTCGGCGGCTCCAGTCTCGCCGCATTCACGAACATCCGCTTGGTGAAGACCGGCAAGTCAGGATTGAGCGCGACGAATGTCATGGACGTGACCCGCGCATTGGAGATACTGAAGTATTTCGACACGCCCGCTGTGGCAGTGATGAAGCATCTGATCCCCAGCGGGTTCGCAACAACGTATGAAGACGAAGACCTGGCTGGCGTGTACGCAGCAGCACGCGATGCGGATGCGCGCAGTGCCTTCGGCTCTGTCGTGGTGTTCAACCGTGCCGTGGATAGTGATACAGCCAAGGAGATTGCCTCGTCGTTTGTCGAAGGCGTGGCGGCTCCTGATTTCGACGAAGATGCGGTAGAGCTGCTCAGCGAGAAGAAGAACCTGCGCCTGATCCAGTTTGACAATCTCGACAAGCTGCCCAAGTTTCCCGGCGACAGCGTCCGTGGCCTGTACGACCTCAAAGCGCTGCCGAGCGGTCGCGTGCTTGTGCAAGAGCCGTATTTGACCGCAGTGAAAAGCGGCAAGGATCTCGTGCTCCAGCCGACCGTAACAAACAAGGATGGGGAGGAGGCAGCGGTTGCGCGCTCGCCAAGCGAGCAGGAAGTGCGGGATCTGTTGACCGCGTGGTATATCAATCTTGGCGTGCGCAGCAATGGCATCGTGATCGTCAAGGACGGGGTTTCGCTCGCTATCGGCTCTGGACAACAAGAGCGCGTGGGCGCAGCAGAACAGGCCTTGCTCAAAGCGTATCAGAAGGCGCTGGACCGCGCTGGTGTCGAGTATGATTCCATGGATGTGATGCAGACAGTGAAGACGCTGAAGAAGAATCCTCTCACAGGCGCAGTCATGTCCTCAGACGGCTTTTTCCCCTTCAGAGACAATATTGACCTCGTCGCTGCTCACGGCATCAGCGCTGTGGTGCAGCCAGGTGGCTCGGTCAAGGATTATGAAGTGATACAAGCAGTGAACGAGCACGAGATGGCCATGGCCTTCACTGGACAACGGTGCTTCGGGCATTTTTGAAAATGGCAACACTTATTGACGGCAAGGACGTCGCGGCGAAGCTGCGCGCGCAGATAGCGGCAGAAGTCGAAACGCTCGACCCAAAGCCTGGCCTGGCAGTCGTGCTGGTCGGCGAAGAACCCGCGTCTGAGATCTACGTCCGCCTGAAGCAGAAGAAATGCGCAGAAGTCGGCATCGAGAGCTTCAAGCACGAACTGCCGGAGAAGACGACAGAAGACGGCTTGCTCGCGCTCATCGACAAGCTCAACAAGGACGAGAAGGTCAACGGGATCCTGGTGCAGCTTCCCTTGCCCAAGCACATCAACAAGTTCAAGGTGATGGACGCGGTCCTGCCGGAGAAGGACGTTGACGGTTTCCATGCGCGCAACATCGGACTGCTCGTGCAAGGACAGCAGGGCCTGCAATCGTGCACGCCTCGTGGCGTCATGGCACTGTTGAAAGCGTACGATATCGAGCTCGCGGGAAAAGAGGTCGTAGTGATCGGCCGTTCGCTCATCGTCGGGAACCCGGTCGCGCAGTTATTGATGAACGAGAACGCGACCGTGACCATCTGCCATTCGCGGACCAACGACCTTTCCCTGTATACGAAGAAAGCGGATGTGATCGTCTCTGCTGTCGGCAGGAAGAACCTCGTCACTGCTGACATGGTGAGCGAGGGCGCGGTTGTCATCGACGTCGGCACAGTCAGAGACGGCACAAAGCTCTGCGGCGACGTCGATTTCGAGAACGTCAAGGAACAATGCAGCGCAATCACGCCTGTACCAGGTGGCGTGGGGCCAATGACCATCGCGTGCCTGCTCGAAAACACATTGCTCGCGTACAAGATGCAGAAGGGGGGTGCGTGAACATGGCAATCAAGATCGCGGTATTGGCATCGACGCGTGGAACCGACCTCCAGGCGATCATGGACGAGATCGCGGCAGGCACGCTCGACGCTGAACTCAAGCTTGTGCTGACGAACAAGGAATGCCCTGCTGAAGAACGCGCACGAAAGGCAGGATATAAAACAAAAATACTCCTTTTTGACAAAGAAAAAGATAATAGAGAATCATATGACAAACAAGTTGCTGAACTTCTTGATAATGAAGATGTCGAACTTGTTGTTCTCGTCGGCTGGATGCGGCTCTTTTCGCCCTGGTTCTGCCAGCGCTACGAGAACAGGATCATGAATATTCATCCCAGCTTGTTACCGAGCTTTCCGGGCATGGACCGATCGGTGCATGAGGAAGTGCTTGACTACGGCTGCACAGTCAGTGGCTGCACGATCCATTTTGTCGACGAAGGCACAGATACAGGGCCGATCATCATGCAAGGCACAGTGCCGGTGAGGCACGACGACACAGTGGATTCGCTGAAAGAGAAAGTGCAAGCGCTTGAGCAACAACTGTATCCCCGCGCTATTCAACTCTTCGGAGAAGGCAAGATCGAGGTGAGCGGCCGCAAGGTCACAGTCAAAGACGATGCATGGAGGAGAATACAATGAGCGAACAGGCATACAAGGAGATCATCAAGGAGAATCTGCACAACACCCTCGATTCTGGCTACCTGCCGGAGCTGGGCAAGCACAAGAAAGGCAAGGTGCGCGACATCCATTTCACGGCATTGAAGATTGGCGAGCCCATCGTCATGGTCGCAAGCGATCGTGTCAGCTCGTTCGATTACGTGCTCTCTCGCAGGATTCCGTTCAAGGGCATGGTTCTGAACCTGTTCAACGAGTGGGCGTTCAAGAACAGCAAGGACATCGTGCCCAACGCCTCGGTGGCAAGCCCACATCCGAACGTGGTGGTGCAGAAGTACTACAAGAACCTCATGATCGAGTGCGTGGTGCGCGGCTATGTCTGGGGCAGCCTTGCCGGCCAGTATGAGAAAGGCCAGCGCAAGATGTACGGCTTCGAACTGCCAGAAGGCCTGCTGCGCTATGAAGAGTTCGACGAGCCATTGTTCACGCCGACAACAAAGGCCGAGGACCATGACGAACCCATGACCTATGAAGAGGTCGAAGCGATGCTCGGCAAGGCGAAAGCCGCAAAGGTCAAGGAATTGTCGATCAAGCTGTTCAAGCGCGCGCAAGAGCTCGCGAAGAAGCAGGGCCTGATCTTCATCGACACCAAGTACGAATTCGGCGAGGACGAAGACGGCAAGATCTACTTGATTGACGAAGCGAACACGCCGGATTCGAGCAGGTACTGCACGATCGAGGAGTATGAGAAATATGCTAAGATCAAAGCAGAGATGAAAGCCAGCGAGTTCAAGAATGTCTCAGAACTGCTCAAGAAGAAGCCAGAACTGAAGATCAAAGAATTGAGCAAGCAATTCGTCAGGGACGTGCTGATCGAGAAAGGCTTCAGCTACGGCTCAACCGGCGAGATTCCCAGCCTGACTGACGAGGACGTCATCGAAGTCTCGTGGCGCTACATCAACCTGTACGAGCAGCTGACAGGGGAGAAGTTCCCCTTCCCTGGCGGCAGCGTCCGCCATGAAATGCTCAGCAAGCTACGCGACCACGCCTTTCTCAAAGGCGGCTTAGCAGTCATCTGGGCAGGCAGCGACTCCGATCTTGGACACATGGAGAAGATCAAGAACGAGCTGGACAAGTACGGCGTGCCTTCAGAATACCGTATCTGCAGCGCGCACAAGCAGCCAGGCCGTGCAGAAGAAATGATCGCGCAGTACAACCAGAGCCTCGAACCGCTCGTGTTCGTCACTGTCGCTGGCGGGACTGACGCGCTCAGCGGCGTAGTGAGCTATCACGCCGTGTGCCCAACGATTTCCTGCCCGCCAGACCGGGAAAAGCACACCAGCACGCTCGCCAATCCGCCTGGCAGCAGCAATTCCGTTATCCTGCGGCCGGCAAACGTCGCGCGGCACATCGCCCAGATCCTCGGCAGCCATAATCCTGACTGGCACGCGACCATCATGGAGAAGAGCGCGGGCAAGATCGGCAAGCTCGTAAAAGCGGATGAAGAGAATAGAGGTGCATAGATGGACTATGCCACAGCAGGCGTAAACCTGGAATTAGGGGACGATGCATCCAAGATACTCTATGAGGCTGCGAAAGCGACGTTCAAGCACCGCAAAGGCCGCGTGGGCGAGCTGATCGTGCCGTTCGACGACTTTTCCGGCGTGCGCGCAGTCGATGTGAGTTCCCTGCCTGCTGGCAGTGTCATGAACATGACCTTTGACGGCGTGGGCACGAAAGTCGAGATCGCGCAACGGATGAACGACCACACGACTGTGGCGCACGACTTGTTTGCCATGGTGTGCGACGACGCGATTGTTAGGGGGGCGGAACCTGTCGTGATCGGCAGCGTGCTTGACGTGAATTCGCTGACTGGTGGCATCGAGGCTGTGAAACAGCTTGCGCAGGGATATATTGACGCTGCGGAGGCTGCGAACGTTGCGGTTGTGAACGGCGAGATCGCCGAGCTCGGAGACGCTGTCGGCGGCCATGGCACGTTCAAGTACAACTGGTGCTCTGGCCTCATCTGGTTCGCGCGCAAGGACAAACTGTTCACAGGCCAAGAGCCGCAAGAAGGCGACGCTGTGGTCGTGTTCCGCGAGAAAGGGTTCAGGTCGAACGGTTTCAGCCTGATCCGCAAAGTGTTCGAGCAGGAATACGGGAAGGACTGGCATAACGCCACGTTTGACGGCGAGAAGCTCGGCACTCTCTTGCTCGTGCCATCGACTATCTATTCCAAAGCGGTCGTTGCGATGCACGGCGGCTTCGATACAGACGGCACGTGCGAGCTGCACGGCGTCGCGCACCTCACTGGCGGTGGCCTGCCGGAGAAGCTCGGGCGCGTGTTGAAAGCCTCAGGCTTGGGCGCAGAGCTTGACGAGCTCTATGAGCCCTGCGCTGCGATGCTGCACTGCATGGAGGTCGGCAAGGTCAAAGATCGCGAAGCGTATCGCACGTGGAACATGGGGCAAGGCCTCGCTGTCATCACGCCAGAGCCTGAGAAAGTCATTGCCGAAGCCAAGAAGCACGGGCTTGAAGCGAAAAAAGCCGGGAAGCTCGTTGCAGGCGGGAAGATCACGTTCAAGAGCAAAGGTCGCGAAGGGGGGTGGTTGACCTATGGCTGATCATAACATATATCAGGATCCTTTAGTGGGCAGGTACACTGACCGAGCATTCCAGGAACTGTTCTCTAACAATTACAAGTTCACCACATGGCGACGATGTTGGATCGCGCTGGCTGAAGCGCAGCACGAGCTCGGCTTGTCGCAGGTGACCAAGGCGATGGTCGCAGAAATGAGGAACGCGCTCGACGAGCCGATCGACTACGATCTGGCTGCAAGGAAAGAGAAAGAGCTACGGCATGATGTCTTGGCACACGTGCACGAGTTCGGAACGCACTGCCCCACCGCAAAGGCAATCATCCATGCGGGCGCCACTTCGATGTATGTGTGCGACAACACCGAATTGTTGCAGATGCGCGAGGCCCTACGGCTCCTGAGACCGCAAATTATCGACACCATGGAAAACCTGCGAGCATTTGCGCACGAGCACAGAGGCCTCGTCACGCTCGGTTACACGCATTATCAAGCAGGACAGCCAACAACGATAGGTAAACGAGCCACCTTATATCTCCACGATCTTATGATAGGGCTCCGTTTGTTGGATCAGGCCGAAGGCGAGATCCAAGCGCGAGGCGCGAAAGGTACGACAGGAACGCAGGCAAGCTATTTCGAACTGTTCGATGGAGATTTCGAGAAAGTGAAGGAGTTGGATTCGCTTGTGAGCAAGAAACTCGGATTCGAAACAGCGTTTCCAGTCACTGGGCAGACCTACCCCCGCATGCTGGACCATATCATCGTCAGCGCACTAGGAGGCATCGCAATCGCTGCGCACAAGTTCGCCGTCGATCTCCGCCTGATGTCAAACCTGAAGCTCATGGATGAGCCCTTTGCAAAGGGCCAAAAAGGGAGCAGCGCAATGGCATACAAGAAGAACCCAATGCGTTCTGAACGAATGACCGGGTTGTGCCGCAAATTGCTTGGATTACAAGCAGAGGTTGCGCAGACGGCTGCAAACCAATGGTTAGAACGGACGCTTGATGACAGCGCCATTCGAAGGATGTATTTGCCCCAGGCTTTCCTCTTGACAAACGCCATCCTGAAGCTCTATCAGAACATCACGAACGGGATGGTCGTGTACCCTGCCCAAATACGACGGCATCTGGAGATGGAATTGCCCTTCATGGCGACAGAAGCCATCATCATGGAAGCGGTGAAGCAAGGCGGTGACCGACAGGAGGTGCATGGACGGGTCAAAGAGCATTCTGATACTGCTGGCAAGCGTGTGAAGCTAAAAGGATTGGATAACGACCTCTTGGGTCGCATTGCGGGAGATAAGATGATTCCTGTCAGCCAGACCTTTCTCGACGGCATCTTGAACGAGCCCGAGCGTTTCGCCGGGCCGGCTGCCTTGCAGACCGAAGAGTTTTTAACCAAGCATGTCGCACCGGTTCTTGAACAATACGCAGATCTCATTGGCACAGCCGATGCAACGATCAATGTCTGAGGTGAAACTGATGCGAAGTTTGATCATGGTGCTCTTGGCACTCCTGCTGGTTGGCAGCGTTGCCGCGCTGACACCGCTCGAGAAGGCCGGTTACGTGACTGTTGTGGATGACAGCGGCGGCTCGACTGCAGTGATCACTGCTGCAGAGTTCGCAGCGCACATGCAGGTGTATGGCACGACCTTCACTGGCGCAGTGGAATCCATGATCACCTGGGATCTCCTGAATGTCGATGAGAAATTCCTCGTGTTCATCGAAGGCGATGATGTGACGATCGTAGACGGTATGGGTGACACTGACTCAGCCGTTCGGACCCGTGAGTATTTCGAAGCGCGGGATTTCGACGTGCGCGTGGACGTCCTGCAGGAATTCCTCGGACCAAAGCCCATGGAAGATGAGGAAGACGATGTCATCGTGCCGCAGGAGCTCAAGGATTGCGAGGGCTGCCTCTTTGGCGATCAATGCCTGGCTGAAGGCACGCGTGTCGCGTCGAAGTATTGCGACAAGGACGGCGACATGATGGCAGTGAAAGCCCGTGGCGACGATTGCGTGTACAGCTACGAGTGCTGGTCTCGCGATTGCCGCGGCACGTGCTTTGACGAGGAAGAAACGCCGCCGCCACCTCCAGAAGACGAGGATGGTGAAGATACGCCTGCCGAGAAAAAGAGCTTTGTCAAGAAATTCTTCTCCTGGCTCGCGGGGCTTTTCTCATGAGCCACGAGATCGAGCACGAACGCACGTTCTTGGCGAAGGAATTCCCGCCAGGGCTCGAGGATTGCGAAAAGAAGGAGATCGTCGATGTCATGCTGCCGACAAAGGCGCACCATCCCGATCTGCGTATCCGGAAGAACGGGGACCGCTTCGAGATCACGAGAAAATATCCCGTGAAGGAGGGTGACGCGTCTGTGCAGCACGAACACACAGTGCTAATCACAAAAGAACAGTACGACGAGCTCATGGACAGTGTCGAAGGCAAGCGTTCCCGCAAGATCCGCCATTATTTCGAGCAGAACGGGATCCGGTTTGAGGTTGATGTGTATCAGGACAAGCTGAAAGGGCTTGTTGTGGTTGACGCAGAGTTCGAAGGTGGCCATGGCAAGGACGACCTGATTATGCCGCTCTGGTGCCTCGCGGATATCACCAACGAACTCTGGGTGGCCGGTGGCATGCTTGTTGGCAAGAGCTACGAAGACATCGAAAAAGAGCTCGAACGGTTCAAGTACAAGAAACTATGATCAAGCTCATCATCTTTGACTGGGATGACGTTTTCACACTTGGTTCTAAGGAAGGGTATTTCGCGTGCTATCACAAAGCGCTGGAGAAAGTCGGCGTTGAACTCGATCCTGCTGAGGAAAGGAAGAGAATCCTCGCCAAATGGGGACAATCCCACAGGGACGAGCTGAAAGAGCTGCTCAAGGAGCATCCGGAGCTTGTCGATAAGGCTTGTGAGGCATACGAGGAAAACTTATTCGGCGACACCTTTGTCAACGAACTCCACGTCCTTGATGGAATTCCTGAACTTTTGCAGCGATTGGCTGAAAAGTACACGCTCTGTGTTGTGACTGGCCAGCATCATAAAATCTTCTGGGAGCACGTCGTGCCGAAATTCAACATTCCTGACGTCTTTGCCAAGGTCGTCTCTGCCTACCAAGTGCCAAGAGAGCATCAGAAGCCTGATCCATACACACTCAACCAGATGATGAAGGAATACGGCGCTACGCCAGACGAGACGATCATGGTCGGCGATGCAGAGAGCGACGTCCAGATGGCGAGGAACGCAGGAATAAAGCCCGTGGTGGTGCTCACCGGCCATTTGAGCGAAGAAGAAGCGAGAGCGCTGGGAGTGAAAGATCTGCTCAAGGACATCACAGCGATTGAATCTATCCTTTAACGCACCCAATACGTCTTGACATTCGTGAATTCCTTGATGCCGTAATGGCTGAGCTCGCGGCCGTAGCCGCTTTTCTTCACGCCGCCGAACGGCAGCCGTGGATCGCTCTTGACAATACCGTTGATGAAGACTGCGCCAGCCTCTATCTGGTCCGCAACCTTCAACGCGCGCTTGCTGTCCTTGCTCCAGACGCTCGCGCCAAGGCCGAAACGGGTGGCGTTCGCGAGCTTCACCGCTTCGTCGTCGTCTTTGACTTTGTAGATCGTCGCGACCGGGCCGAAGGTCTCTTCATGATAGAGATCCATGTCTGGCGTGACGTCAGTCACGACAGTCGGCTTGTAGAAATAGCCTTTTCCTTCCGGGCGCTTGCCGCCGGTGATGACGCTCGCGCCTTTCTTGACCGCGTCCTGCACAAGTGCGTCGATATCGTCGACAAACTGCGGTTTTGCCAAAGGACCGACATTGACAGTCTTGTCGTTCGGATCGCTCATCTTCTGTGCTTCGATGAACGCGACGTATTTCTGCACGAAGTCGTCGTAGACCTTCTCGTTCACGATGAAGCGTTTGGCTGCGATGCAGCTCTGGCCAGTGTTGATCATGCGCCCGTTCACCGCCTGCAAGGCGCAGTGCTCGACATCGACGTCGTCGAGCACGACAAAGGGGTCAGAGCCGCCGAGTTCCATCACCGTGTGCTTGATCTCAGAGCCTGCCTGGCTCGCCACGATGCCGCCTGCTTTCTCGCTGCCAGTCAGCGTGACAGCTTCGACATGGTCGTTCCTGATGACCGCTTCGACCTGCCTGCTGCCGATCAGGAAGGTGCGGAAGACATTCTTGGGAAAGCCAGCTTCCTTGAACACTGCTTCGATGTCCAAAGCGCAGCCAGGCACGTTGCTCGCGTGTTTCAAAGCACCCACATTGCCTGCCATCAGGGCAGGCGCGGCAAAGCGCCAGACCTGCCAGTGTGGGAAGTTCCACGGCATGACCGCAAGCACGATGCCGAGCGGTTGGAACCTGACAAACGCTTGCTTGCCATCGCTTGTCGCTTTCTCGTCTGCGAGCATCGCTTCTGCGTTGTCTGCGTAGTAGTCGCACACCCAGGCGCATTTCTCGATTTCCGCCTTGCCCTGCGTGATCGGCTTGCCCATCTCGTCAGTCATACGCTGCGCGTACTTCTTGGCGTTCTTGCGCAAGACCTTCGCGGCGTTCTTCATGAGCTTCTTTCGCTCTGCAAAGCTGGTGTGCTTCCAAGAGAGCCAGGCTTCATGCATGTCGTCGAGGATCTTGCTGACTTCTTTGTCAGTGTGCTCTGTGTAGTCCTTGATGAGTTCTTCAGTGTAAGGGTTGATTGCTTTCATTTTTTCCTCGCGCAGTCACCAGAGCGGCGCTCACCTCATCCATCACCGCTCATGTCTCCGATTCGTGTCACCGCAATGCCAATAGCGAGAGCGCCAAGGCGCTGGTGACTGCGCCCTAGCACTTAAAGTCGAAGGTCTCGCACCAGTCTTTGTCGAGTTTTTTGCTTAGTTTCATGTTCTCGCTCGGGTCGATGTCGACAGCGACAATGCACAATTCCTTGCTGTCGACCGCTTTCTTCAGGTCGCGCTTGAGTTGCTTCACGTTCTTCGGATTGTATCCCTTTATGCCGAAGCTCTCGGCGAGTTTGACATAATCAGGATTCGTCAATGCGGTGCCGAAGTGCTTGCCTTCTGCCGCTTCCTGCTTCCATCTGATGAGCCCGTAGTCGTTGTCGTTGAACACGAGAATGACATAGCCGAGCTTGAGGCGTTTCGCTGTCTCGATCTCCTGCACATTCATGAGGAAGCCGCCGTCGCCCATCGCAGCAACAACCTTTTGTTTGGGGTACGCGATCTTAGCCGCGATCCCTCCTGGAAGGGCGATGCCCATGCTCGCCAGGCCATTGCTGATGATGACCGTGCCTGGGACGTGCGTGCAGTAATTGCGCGCGATCCACATCTTATGACTGCCGACGTCGCTGATCAAGATATCGTCGTCGTCAAGCAGCGTTCTGAGAATGTTGAGTGTGCCTGGCACTGTTGGTTTTGCATTGTCCTTGAGATCATAGCTCTTATGGTCTTTCATGATGCGCTCGCGAAGCGGCGTGATCACGCAGGGATCGAAGCTGATGTTCTCTTTCTCCAGGCGCTGGTTGAGCTCCCAGAGCGTTGCGCTGATGTCAGCCACGATCTCTGCATCCGGCTGGTAATAGTCGTAGACTTCTGCAGGCGTGAAGTCGATATGGATGAGCTTCTTGTCTTTCTTTGGATTCCAATGCTCTGGACCGTATTCTGCGATGTCATAACCCACTGTGATGATGAGATCTGCCTTGTCCACATAGCACATGACATAATCGCGCGCACCGAGGCCGATCGTGAACAGGGAATGCTCGTCCATGTCGGAGACAGCGCCTTTGCCCATGAAGGTGTGCGCGACCGGGATGCCAGTCTTCTCGACGAATTGCCTGAGGTGCTTGCTCGCGAGCTTCCTGATCGCACCGTTGCCGGCGATGATCAGGGGATATTTCGCTTTCTTGATGAGCTCCAAGGCCTGGTCGATCGCTTTGTAGTCAGGCGCAGCTCGTCGCAGGCGTTTTGGCAGAATAGGTTTGCCTTTGACCTGCATCTTGGCAACATCTTCCGGCAGTTCCAAGTGGGTCGCGCCTGGCTTCTCCATCTCTGCGAGCTTGAAGGCCTTTCTGACGACTTCGGGAATGATTGCAGGATTCTGGATGCTGGTGTTCCACTTCGTGACCGCTTCAAACATATGCACGATGTTGACAGCCTGGTGGCTTTCCTTGTGCAGCCGGTCAGAGTCGCCCTGGCCTGTGATCGCCACGACCGGGCTTTTGTCGAAATGGGCGTCTGCCACGCCTGTCAGGAGGTTTGTCGCGCCCGGGCCCAGGGTGGCGAGGCACACGCCGGCCTTGCCAGTGAGCCGGCCGTAGACGTCTGCGATGAACGCAGCGCCCTGCTCGTGGCGCGTCGGCACGAATCTGATGCTGCTTTTCTGCAGGCTGAACAGCAAGTCCTGATTCTCTTCTCCGGGCACGCCATAGACGTGCTGGACGCCTTCCGCTTCAAGGCTTTTCACAAGAATATCTGAGGCTTTCATACAGGAGCGTGAGGTGAATTTCCTATATAAATGCTCTCTTGAAGGGTGGAGCAAGCGCCTGGTTTTGCACAACCGGAAACTAGAAAAGAAGAGAGAATTCCAGCGCTGTCATGATCGTGCTCCTGGATCTCAGCGGCGTGTTCTTCAACGACGGGCTCAGCATCGCGATCGAGCGTGTCTGCGATCGTTGGGGATTCGAACCAGCTTTCGTGAAAGAAGTGCTTGACGGTGGGTTCTCCAAAGATTGTCGGGAAGGTCGCGAGAGCGCCGAATCCTATTGGGAACGGGCACAGCGCGAATTTGGTATTGACGAGATTGATGAGCTCAAGCAGGTCTATTTTGACAGCTACGAATTGCAACCTGGCGCCAAAGAGGCAGTGATTCGGCTGAAAAAACAGTACAGACTCGGCTTCCTCAGCAATAGTCCGCCGGATCGCGTGCCCTATCTTGACGAGAAGTTCCATTTCCTTGAGCTCTTCGATTTCGGCATGTGGAGCTATGAAGCCGGATGCCGGAAGCCTGGTCAAAGCATCTACGAGCAGCTGCTCAAGAAATTCGAGCTCGACGCCACGGAGATCGTTTTCTTCGACGACGGCAGGAAGAATTTGCCGCCTGCGGAAGCACTCGGCATGACTGCGATATATGTCGATGAGATCAGTCAAGTGGAGCCGGCCCTGGAGAAACTGTCTCAAACTTGATCTTGAACCCTTCAGGGAAAGATATAGATGCTTGTGAGGTATTGCTCTTCTTACACAGCATCCCCCCACCAGGGCTTGGGCTTCGGCCCTTGCCTCATATTTCTATTCCGATCGGGCAATGGTCAGAGCCCATGACTTTCGGCAGGATATAGGCTTTCTTGAGCCGCTTCTGCAGGCTCTTGCTCACGACGACGTAGTCGATGCGCCAGCCGATGTTCCGCGCGCGAGCGTTGGCGCGGAAGCTCCACCAGGTGTAATGGCCCGGGCTTTTTTCGAAGACCCTGAACGTGTCGATGAAGCCAGCGTCGATGTAGGCCTGGAAGCCAGCGCGTTCTTCTGGCGTGAATCCGGGATTCTTTACGTTCTGCTTCGGGCGCGCGAGGTCGATCTCCGTGTGTGCGACGTTGAAATCACCGCAGACGATGACTGGCTTGGTTTTTTCCAGCTTTTTCAGGTATGCGAGCAGGTCCTTATCCCATTGCATGCGGTATTTCAGGCGGAGCAGGCCGTGCTGCGCGTTCGGCACGTAGATGTTGACGACAAAGTAGTCCTTGTATTCAGCGGTGATGACCCTGCCTTCCTTGTCGTGTTTCGGAATGTCGTACGTGACCTTGATCGGCTTGGTTTTCGTGAGGATGAGCGTGCCACTATAGCCTTTCTTGTCAGCAGGATTCCAGTATTCCTCATAGCCAGCAAGCTTCAATTCCTCGTGGTTGTTTCCCTGCCGCGTCTCCTGCAGGCAGAGGACGTCTGGATCGTGCTTCTTGACAAAAGTGAGAAAGCCTTTCTTCATCACAGCCCGTATCCCGTTCACGTTCCAGCAGAGGAGTTTCATGAGGTCACCTTCGCCATGTTCCACAGCAGTTTAAAGTATTGCGTAAAGCTGCGAGCGATTGACTCGCTTTGTATGAGTATTGCCAATGGCTCATCCCAGAGCATGATGGCCGCGCGATCCTTGTAGATGTTCACTTCTGCTGGGCTCATAAATTCTTTGGACAATGTCCTCACCTCGTAGCCGAATTTCTTGCACGATGCGATGTTCTCTGTCGCGCGTTCGTCGAAGATTATTTTTGAGTGTATGCCTTTCTCTTCCAAAGTCTGGTTGAACTTCTCGAAATAGCCCCAGAACTGCTGGGCATGCTCTGGCACGCCGAACGCGAGATAGGTGTCGTTCTTTTGCAGATGATTGAGCATGTCGTTGAACACAGTCTTGAGCCCGCGCACGCCCTTGAAGATCTTGATCTCTGATTCGTCCTTTGAAGATTCATACAGTGTATGGAGCCCTGGCAGGAGCTTCTGGATCTCCTCGCGTTTCCGGCTGAGTTGCTTCTCTTCAGACTCCACTCCAGCAAGGAGATTGTCTGGGTCAGCCGCCTGGAAGTATTGGCGGTTCTCCTTCACCGCAGAACTCACAATTCCATGCTGGATCAGGCGCTCCAGGGCCTTGTAGACGGTCGTTCTGTTCAGCCCTGTGTCCTTGGCGATGCGTCCGGCCTTGCAGCTGCCACTCTTGAGCAGCGCGAGATAGATGCGTGATTCGCTGGCTGTCAAGCCAGCGTTCTCGAGCGTCGCAGCCTCCATTGCAGCACATAATTCACACCCACTTATCAATTTTGTTGTTGAGGGTATATACAACAAAAATATATGTATACAAAAAGTCACCACTCAAGAAGAAAGAAAGAGGTGAATGCGATGTCAAGACATCCGGAAAGGGAATTTGATACGGTTCCTCCATTAAGCGAGGTTTCAGGAATCGTCGAGGTCTCTACAAGCGAATATCGGAAAGGGATCATTCTTGACAGTCCGGAGGAGGTTTCTCAAGCATTGCTCGTCTACGGCGGCAGCTCTGATCGAAGTGCGCGAGCGACGCAAAACAACCTGATGGACGCTGCGTTCGAGAGTGGAGTACAAGGATTTCTCATTCGTGCCGAAGTACGAAATATAGGTTTTGTTGAAAGTTTGGCTGAAGAGGCACTGTCAGAGTTGCAAACGAACGGGAAGTTCAGAAGGAATTTTGAGTATGACGCTGCTGGTACGAACTTCTTCAAGACAGGCGTTCGAGGCTGGCAAGAAGGGGATAAATATGTTCTGGAATTGAATGCGGCATACGCGGGTTCAGAACCTGAAAAAGAATTAGCAGAAACACTTGGAAAATCAATGGCTCTTGTCAAAGCAAATGCAAATGGGATTTTGACTGTTGTTGATGATTGGTGGTTCAATGCGGATCTTGAGGAAATCTTGAAAGGAATAGCGATCAAAGGAACTCTTGCAGGACTTGCTGAATACATAACCTATGACAGTTCTGTCAAACCGGAAATAAGATTCGATCATGATGGTCAAGAATTCCTGTTAGACATCGATCTGAAAACGGACAGATACCTAAGACCTGAAAATCAAGGCAGGGGTTCAGAGTACCTGCAAACGAGAGGGAACACCATTGTTGGAGGCGCTTGGACTACCCGGGCTGAAAATGGGATGGAGAAATGCGAACCGAGGGTGATTCAGCCGGAAGTTGTTCTGTCAGTTTCCTTGCCAGGCAAGAGATACGCTAGATTGGCTGTAACTCCGGGTCAGATGAAGAGCGTTGAGGAAGCAAGGGATTACATTGCTGAAACCTTAAAATAATATCTCACAACGCTTTCAGTTTATGCGTCTCGACATAACCATACCACGCTAAGACGTAGATCACAACGATGATGATGCCCATGCTGAGCCATTGCCCGATCTCACCGATGACGTAGTTTGCGAAGCTTTCCACAGAGAGCGCGATCAGGAGCACGATCGTCAATCTGCCAACTTGGAGGTATTTCTTCCCGACCAGCTTCGTGTGATGGACCACGATGAACAGTATGAAGGCGAGGGCTGCTGCGCCGATGAGGATGTAGATCTCAGCCAGGTAGTTGATCAGCACGCCGTGCGTCGCTTCAGTAAAGACCAGGAGCAGGAGCGTGATGATCGTGGTGAAGCTCACGACTTTCGCGACTTTCGCCATTCTCCACAAGCGGTGAGAGGCCTTTTTTATAGTTTCTGGCTCAATCCCCGCCTCGGGCAAGCATTCCCTTGCGTTTCGCTGCTTTGAAGCTCTGCGCAAGGAGGAAGCTCACACCCACGAGCAGCACGATTGTAATGCCGAACGCGTAGAGCAAGTTCCCCTGTCCAGTGCCGAAGAGGATGCTGCGCAAGCCTTCAAACACGTGCGTAGTCGGCAATACCTTTGCGATCGCCGCCGCCCACGGAGGAAGTGCGCTGAGCGGGTAGAAAATGCAGCTGAACGGCTGGATGATCCACACGACGCTCCACGCCAAGACCTGGATGCGTTGGCCGAAGCGGAGAATAAAGCTCGTGATGAAGATGCCCATGGTCCAGCCGAAAAGCAATAAGAGCGCCACCGCTGCTGCGATGAACAATGGCGAGATCGTCAGGATGTTGAACTGGTAGAGCAGGATCGAGATGAGCGAGAGGAAGATGAACGAGACGATCGCTCGCACTAAGCCCCAGATGATGATACTCACGATATGCTCACTTAATTTGACTGGTGAGCTAAATAAGTGGTATAGGTTGCGGCTCCAGAAATCTTCGAGCACAAAGACTGCGATGTCCTGGCTTGAACGCCAGACAAAGATCCACAAGATAACACCGCCCAAAGCCATGCTGAGCAGGTTGAAGTCGCTCACTTGCTCGATGAACGCGCTGGCAAAGCCCCATAAGAGCACGTCGAGGATCGGCCAGTACACCACGTCGAAGAGCCTGTCGACTCGATTGATCGAGATGTAGAAATACTTGACAAGCAAGGCCTTGATCCTGTGGAGCTTCATTTTTTCCGCCTCGCAAAGTGGATGAAGATGTCGTCCAACGTGGGCTTTCGAATGTGGATGTCTTTCAGGCTGAGCCCGAGCTTGACCAAGCGCTGGACAATCGTGTTCACGTCGTCGCTTTTCGCGTCGATTTCAAAGACAAGCATGTTGTCACGGCCGCCGAGCACGGTCAAGCCTTCTTCTTGGAGCAATTCCTTGAGCTCGTCGCTGCCGTCTTCCAGCGTGAGCTCGACCTGGTGCTTCTTCACCTGCTTCTTCAGCTGAGCTGCTGTTGCGATAGTGAGCAGCTTTCCTTCGTCCATGAACGCGATCCGGTCGCAGAGTTCCTCGACCTCATGCATGTAATGGCTGGTGAACAGGATGGTGCAGCCAGTCTTCTTCTGATAGTCCTTGATGATCCGTCGCGTCTTTTCCGCGATGTCAGGATCAAGCCCGACAGTGCACTCGTCAAGGAATAAGAGCTGCGGATCGTTGATAAGCCCTTTGCACAGCGCTGTTCGTGTCCGTTCTCCGCTGCTAAGCGTGACGACTTTCTTGTCAGCAAGCTTTGTCAACTCGAACTGCTCCAGCAGTTCGTCGATCTTCTTTTCCGCGTTCTTCACATTGTAGAGCTTTGCATAGACGCGTAAATTCTGTCGAATCGTGAGCACATCGGTGAGCGGGAAGTAGGCGGTGCTGACATTCATCCTGTTCTTGACGAATTCCCAGTCCTTCTTCGGATCCTTGCCAAGCAGCTTAATAGTGCCGCTGTCCTGCAGCACAAGGCCGGCGAGCATGTTGATCGTTGTCGACTTGCCAGCGCCGTTGGCTCCTAAGAGTCCGAAGATCTCGCCGCGTGTGACATAGAACGAGAGATTGTCAACTGCCACGACTTCCTTGCCCTTGCTCTTGAAGGTCTTGCGCAGTTTGCTGACTACGATGTCTCTCATGCTTAAGTGGAGGAAAGAGGTGTGTTTTAAAGCTATTCCCTGATCGAAATCCGGCGAGAACCGCTGAGAAGGCCTTCTGCGCAGAGCTGAGCCAGTGCAGCGTCGAACGCCTGCTCATCGTCTGCGTCGATGGCCTTGAGCAGGTCCTGCCTTGTGTTCACGCCCTGGTTGACAGCCTTGAGGATCTGGCCGCGCCACCAGCGATTGCTGCCTTCGAATTTGGGTTGGCGTTTCTTGACGCGCGCTTCCTGCTCCTCAGGACGCTCGCCTTTGCTCTTGCAGTCTGTGAAGAGCGGGCATTCGCTGCATCTTGGCTTGCTTGCTGTGCAGATCATGCTGCCGAAGTCCATGAGCGCGTTTCCCAGCGCAGTAGCATTATTGACAGGAAAAAGTCCTAAAAATTCTTGGATTACTTCATTATGTGTAATTTTTTTATTTTTGTGAAAACAAAAGCGTTTGACAATACGCTCGATGTTCACGTCAACGCATTTTCCCGGCTTGTTGTGCGCGAAGACCATGATCGCGCCAGCAGTGTAGGGACCGATGCCTGGTAAGCGGACAAGCTCGTCTTCAGTTGTGGGCAATACTCCTCCAAAATCCTGAACTACAATTTGAGCCAGTGCATGAAGGCGAATGGCACGGCTGTTATAACCAAGACCAGACCATAATTTCAGGACGTTCGCTCTGGATCCAGACGCTAGTGCTGACCAGGAAGGGAATTCCTTAAGCCATGCGTTGTACTTTGGAATGACCCTGTCCACCTGCGTCTGTTGGAGCATGATCTCAGAGACGAGGATCTTGTACGGATCGGTCGTGTGGCGCCAGGGCAGGTCGCGGCCGTGCTTTGCATACCAAGAAAGTAATTCCTTCATTTTCTCTTCCAGACCAGCACAAACATGGCAGTGATGATCACAATAGCGAGGATCGTGACGATGAGCGGCCAGGGAGTATATATTGCTTGTGTTGCCTGTTCAAGCGTCTCTTTCTGAAGAGCAGGCTCTGGATCTGTGACTGGTTCCTTAGCCATCTCTTCCGGGTCAAGCTCAGCAGGTGCCTCAGTCGCTTTCACTTCTTCTTTCAGTTCAGTGATCGTCACGTCAGCCTTACCGTCAAGGATGCTGCCTGTCGTGATCCGCACATCATTGACGCCGTCATCGTCGAGGTCCACCTCGACAAAAGCGTTCTCCGGCATGGTCAAGGTCATGCCGGCGATGTCAACAACGATCTTGTCGTTCGAAACAGTGATTGTGGCAGTGTCACCACCCTCATTAAGCGAATAGGAGACCTCCACTGGAGATGGCTGCGTGATTGTAGGAGCAGGTTCTGCAACAGCCTCCACTGAAACCGGGCTGTTGCCCCCATATTCCGGCTCGAGGACAGTGAACGCGACAGGACCGTCCAGCTTGAGAGCAAAGGTCCAGAAGTCAGTAGTGGTGGTTACCTTTGACGCAGTTAGCGCGAAGCTGCCATCAGGGCGGAATTCTCCCATTCCGAACAGCTCATCGTTGGCAGTGCCAAAAGTCTCATTCATGACGTAGGTTCCGTTCGCAGTGTAGCGCACAAGGAAGGTGTCAGTACCGCCAGCCCCAAAACTCGCTGTATTACCAGCAACAACGAGGTCGCCATCTGGTGCTTCAGAAACAGTGTACGCAGTGTCGGCTTGCGTGCCGCCAAAGGTCTGGTTCCAGAGATGCGTTCCGTTCTCATCAAGGCGAACAAGCACGGCGTCGGAATTTCCTGCGCCAAAGCTCTTGGTGAATCCAGCAACCGCGATGTCGCCATTCTGCAATTCGATGAGGTCGTTGGCTTCATCTTCGCTTCCTCCCCCAAATGTCGTATTCCACAACACTGTACCATTCTCATCAGTACGGACGATCCAGAGATCGTCACCGCCAGCGCCATATGCATCAGTGTATCCTCCCAGGATGAGATCGCCATTGGAAGCTTCTACGACAGATTCAAAGCCACTATTCGCCACTCCAATAGTCACGTTGCTCAAGAGCGTTCCATTGTCTGAAATCCAAAAGATCTTCCTGTCTCCTGTTGTGACTATAGTTCCGCTTGCTAACTCAATGACATCATAGAAGTTATCGGCAGCATCCGCACCTAGATAATCCCAGAGCATATTTCCGTCAGTATCCAGGCAGAACACCCAGGGATAGTTCAACCCTCCAATGAAGTCGAATGCGGCAACGCAGATTTCGTCATTCTGTGTCACGTGGACCTTCCATCCTTGATCAGCGCCACCTTCTCCGAACATGTTATTCCACAAGACCGTTCCATCAGTATCGTATAGCTTAACATAAACTTCGATCCAGGGATAGGTAGGAAATGCTGCTTCGTCCCGCCTGCCTGAAACAACGGTTTTTCCGTCACTCAGAACCGCAATCCCGCCTTGGGTTAGGGAATACTTCTCGGGATCGTATGAGTCCCACAACACGCCAGGGCCTGCGACATCATAATCTGTGCTGCTCACAGTGTTTTCTTCGTCGATTGCATACACTGTGATTTCATGGTTGGCATTTGAGAGTTCGAGCGTGATGTTCGGCGTGAACGTGACATTATTGCCGCCGTCAATGCTGTAACGCCATTCATGGATCGGCTCGTTCGCACTCACCATCAAGGGCACAGTGCTGGTCGTGTAGGTGACGCCTTCAGCAGGGCTGGTCATCGTGATGATCGGAGCCTCGCCTTTTGTGAGATTCGGGCCGTTGTCAGAAACATTACCAAGAACATTCGCCCCATTCGTCACATTGTATGGCCATTGGCTTCCAGAGTCGCCCCAGCCGTCGCTGTCAGCATCGAGAATATCAAGGAAGAAAGCGTCGCACCAATAGTTACCCAGCGCATCCGTTCCGTTTGTCGTGTTCCATTTATTGCTGCCTGTAGTTATGCGGTCCTCTGCCTGAATCGTGTTATCAATGAACCAATTATAGTGGATCAGGTTGTTGTCGGCTGGTCTGAGGATCACGCCCCACAGCAAGAAGGTGTCGATGAAGACACCCAGACCATTATCTTCCATTCTATTGCCAGTTATGACATTGTTGCTGCCACCTGAGAGGTTGATCGCCACCGTGTTGTTGATGAAGGTGTTATTGGCAATGGTATTGTTCATCGCGTCCTCGATATGGACTGCTTCGCCGCAATTCGTGAAGGTGTTGTTGATCACGCTGGCGAGAGCAGGTATGCCGGATCCGAAGTTCTCTGATATCCGGATGCAGGTTGTTGAGTCTGAGAAGGCGCTGTCGCTAATCTGTCCAGTGGTGTCACCGTAGGAAAAGATGTTCAGCGTGCTGTTGGAAAAATTACTTTGTGTGATTGTCAGATTTGCCGAATAACGCGAATAGAGAACTGCATCGTTGATAGTTATATTCGTCAGGTTGGAATTGTCAGCATCACAGATCCACATCAATGCTACATCGTTGATGTTTGACCAGTTCACACTTATGTTGGTGAAGTAGATCGTTCCGCGATCAGGATCGATATTATTCTGGATGATATTATCGCAGGTTCCAGCATCAAGATTGATGGTGAAGTATGACGTCTCGTTGAGGAAGAGGTTGTTTGAGACATTATTGCTTCCCCACTCGAACACAATGGTTGCGTCAATGAGGGTGTTGTTGTAGAACCGCGTGTTGTAGCAGCCATTGCCGTGGTTTCCACCTTTGAATCTGATGGCAGAGCTATCTCGGAACGTGCTATTGTAGATGGTATTGTTGTAAGAGCCTTCGCAGTAGATGTAGGTGTCAAATGTGCTGTCGCGAATAGTGTTATTATTAGCACCAGTGTCAAACTCGATGCTCATCGAGAAATTGCTGATCGAGCAGTTCTGGATGATGTTGTTGCTCTGCGCATCCAGGTGGAGCCAAGTCCCTGAGCTGTCGCCAGAGACACTGTTGCCTTGGCAATCAAAAAGCTTGTTGCTCATGTTGACTGGGTCGTCGATGAAGGTGCCTGTCAGATTGGTAACACTCACATTGAGATAAACGGTGCTATAACTATTATTATTCAATGCGGCTGTGCAATCTGCCGCAACCTCGCTCGCGTTCATGCTACTGTTGCCGCAGTAGAGCGCGCCGCCGGATTCAACATAGGCGATTGCAGCAGGCAAGAGTAGGATGATCGCCAGTGTTACAGTAAACGTCTTCTTCATTCCCGCCTCCTCAGGATAACAACAAATGCTGCGATTAACGCTGCCAGTATTCCGAATACGATCAGCGCAGGCCAGAAGTTCATCGCTGGCTGCGTTATTTGCTGGACCTGCTGCTCTTCAAGTTCAGGTTCGACTTCTTGCGTTGGTTCTTCCGTTGTTTCTTCAATCACCGGCTCAACGACTACTTCGCTCGCTTTCACCTCTTCCTTCAGCTCAGTGATTATAACCTCTGGAACCCCGTCGACAAATCCTTTCGTTTCGACGCGCACGTCATTCACGCCGTCTTCATCCAGATCGAGAAGTACGAAAGTCTCTGGCGGCATGGTCAAGACGATGTTCTCGAGCCTTACCGTGATCTTCTCGCCATCGGTGCGCACAGTCGCTTCGTAGTTCCGGTCTCCGGAGCTGATTGTCTGCACATCAGGCGCAGGTTCGGGCAGCACTTGCTCAACATAGGGGAGGCCGAGCGGGCTGTCGCCGGCAAACTCAAAATTGTCCATACTGAACGAGACGCTTCTGCTGCCGACATTGCCAGCGAGATCGGTCGCGTAGACCGTGATGTTGTAGTCTCCGTCGACAAGCGTGAGCGAGATCGTCGGCGTGAACGTGACGTTCGCGGCGCCGTTGAGGCTGTACTGCCAAGTCGCTATGGGCTCGTCTGCTGTCGCAGTGATGGCCACTGGGAATTCATACGTGCTGCCATTCTTCGGCGAGGTCATGGTGATGTTCGGCGGCACAGTATCGTTCACTGAGAACGACGTGGCTGTCAGGTCACTGCCGAGCTTGACAACATACATTTTCGGGAAGCCATCGGTCGTGTTGTCTGTGTGCCCGTTCAGGATGTAGCCGCCGTCGTTGGTCGTCTTTGCAGCAAACCCATACTCAGATCCGGCGATGAACGGCTTAGGCGCCCCGTACGTTGCGTTCCATTGCTGGCCGCCAGTGCTGTTGGTCTTGATAATCCAGTAGTCGTCCCCTCCAGGCCCGTACGAGATCGACGAGCCGAAGATGAAGTAGCCGCCAGGAGCCAATCCGACAGCTTGGGACTCGTCAGTGTTTGTCCCGCCCCACGAGTTGTTCCACTCCTGGTCGCCGGTGCTGTTCACTTTCATCAGCAGATAGTCGCGGTCGACGATGCCGCCGTAGAGGCTGCCGCTAATGATGTAGCCTCCGTCTGTCGTTTCCCTGACTGCTGAGAAATCAAAGACGTCGTATGTCTTGTTCCAGACGATGCCGCCAGTGCTGTTCAACACGAGGATGAACTGGCTGGTGTTGATGTGGCCAACAGAGAGGTAGCTGCCGTTGATCTCGATGATATCGGCCGATTGGTCATTGCCGCCAGTGCCGAAAGTCTGGGTCCATTCTGTGCCGCCAGTGCTGTTAATCTTTACGTAATACGCGTCGTCAGCTCCTGCGCCGAAACTTTCAGTATGTCCTGCGATGAGATAGCCGCCACTGCTTGTGTTGATGATGCTCCAAGCAAGATCTGAGCTGCCGCCACCGTAGGTATTGTTCCACTCATGACCTCCTGTGCTGTTCGTTTTGACGACGTACATGTCTGTCGGCGAGTTGGCGTAACCAGCAACAATAAAACCCCCGTCCGGTGTCCCTTTGAGACTGATTCCATAGTCGTTATCGTTCCCATAAGGGTAGCTGACGTTCCATTGATGGTCGCCGCTCGCATTGAGCTTCACAAGCCACATATCCATATTCGTGTCGTGGGTGCTCCCAGTCAGGACAAAACCCCCATCATTGGTCTGGAGAACATCCCGGCCATAATTCGCGTGATTCAGGTGACCGAGCCTCAGCGTCCATTCGGTTGTCGGCACGTCATAATGGTCTGTTGAGCCGATCTCGCCGCCGGAATTATTGGCATAGACTGTGATGGTGTGGACTCCGTTACTGAGGTTGTAGAGCGTCATGTTGGGAGTGAAGGTGGTGTTCGCGCCGCCATCGAGCGAGTACCACCAGGTATCGACAGCCTGGTCTGCGGTGACATTGATGAGCGCATAGGTGTCATTCGTTGTCGTGATGTTGAGAGTGATCTCTGGCGCTGCAGCCAGCACGCTTGGAATAATGAGTGCGAAGAGTCCGAGAATGATTAATCGTTTCATTGTTTTTCCTCCAAGAAGTCGCCGAGGACTGCTTTTTCGTATTCCTGAATAATCTTGTTGATGGCATCGGTCTTGTTCTTCAGACCATACTTGCCTTTCACGACTTGCAGAACCCTGTCTTCGTGCTCGCCGAGCTCGATGATCGCCTTGACCATTTTTATTATATTTTAATATATATTACTATATTTTATTACAAATCTGACAATACTCCTTTAAAAAGATTCGTATCCGGGAATCACGCCATCAAAGCACATAAATCTTTATATTCTGCCAAAAACCCGCTTCCACGGGGTGCAGCAGTGTATGAACATCTGAAAGCGACGGATTCGAAGGTCTTCGACATCATGCAGTCAGAGCTTGGCAGACAGCGAGAAGGAATCGAACTGATTCCAAGCGAGAATCTGGTAACATTGGCCGTCCTTGAGGCGATTGGCAGCGTCTTCAATAATAAGTATAGCGAAGGCTATCCTAAGAAACGCTACTATGGTGGCAACGAGTTCATCGATCAATCCGAAGGATTGGCTATTGAAAGAGCCAAAGAACTCTTCGGGGCCGAGCATGTCAATGTGCAACCCCACAGCGGCAGTCCAGCCAACCAAGCAGTCTACATGGCTCTCATGGAGCACGGCGACAAGTTGATGGGTCTCAAGTTGGACCATGGCGGCCACTTATCGCACGGCCATCCTGTTAATTTCAGTGGGAAGACATATCACATCGTCGCATACGAAGTTGATAAGGAGACAGAGACGCTCGATTATGACGCCATCGAAGCGTTAGCGATGAAAGAGAAACCAAAAATCCTTCTTGCCGGCTTCACCGCCTACCCACGAAACATCGATTGGAAGCGATTCAGGAATATCGCTGACAAATGCGGCGCCTACCTGATGGCAGACATCGCCCACACCGCTGGATTGATTGCTGGGAAAGCCTTGCTCAATCCAGTCCCATTCTGCGATGTTGTGACCACTACCACCCACAAAACGCTCCGCGGACCCAGAGGTGCCATTATCATGTGTAAAGCTGAGCACGCCAAGGCGATCGACAAGGCAGTCTTTCCAGGCTTGCAAGGCGGGCCGCATGAGCACACGATCGCTGCAAAGGCGGTTGCCTTTGGCGAAGCTTTAAGGCCAGAATTCCAGACATACGCAGCGCAGATCATCAAAAATGCAAAGGCCTTAGCTGAGACTCTCAAGAAACGTGGAGCACGACTTGTTGCTGACGGCACCGACACCCACCTTCTCCTCGTCGACGTCCGCCCATTCAATATCAATGGCAAGCAAGCAGAGAATGCTCTGGACGAGGCAGCCATGTACTGCAATAAGAATACGATCCCCTATGATCCTGCAAAACCATTTATCGGCAGTGGCATCAGGATAGGAACACCAACCTTGACAACAAGAGGTATGAAGGAGAAAGAGATGGAAATCGTTGGTAACTATATTATCGATGTCCTCGAACACCATGACGACGACGAGTACCTGGCGAAGAAACGCAAGGACGTGCTCGCCTTATGCGCGAAGTTCCCAATCTATCCAGAATTAGGGTGAAGACATGAAACAATATCTTGAGTTAATGCAACACATTCTCAACAAAGGAGAAAAGAAAGCAGACCGGACTGGCACAGGCACGATCAGTGTGTTCGGCTACCAATTCCGGCACGACTTATCCAAAGGATTTCCATTGCTGACGACAAAGAAAATGTATCTCCGCGGCATCATCCACGAACTGCTCTGGTTCCTGCAGGGAAACACCAATATTCAGTATCTCGTCCAGAACAAGGTGCGCATCTGGAACGAGTGGGCCTTCCAGAAATACGTCGAGAAGAACAAGCTCGAGAAGGAATTCCCAATGTATTCAGACGCGTGGAAAGAGAAACTGCAATGGTTTGTCGACAAAGTCAAGGAAGACGATGCGTTTGCTGAGAAATGGGGCGACCTTGGCCCGGTGTATGGCAAGCAATGGCGCCGTTGGGAAGGCGCTGATGGCAAAGTGTACGATCAAATCGCCTGGGCGATCAAGGAGATCAAACAACGACCGCACTCAAGACGAATCATCATTTCAGGGTGGAACGTCGCTGACATTCTTGGCCTTGTTGAGGACCAGACAGGCGCACCGCCGCCATGCCACACCATGTTTCAATTCCACGTGAATAATGGCAAGCTGAACTGCCAGCTGTATCAACGAACCGTCGATTCATTCCTCGGCCTGCCCTTCAATGTAGCTAGCTACGCCTTGTTAACAATGATGATCGCGAAAGTCACTGGGTTGGAGCCTGGCGAGTTTGTGCATACGTCAGGCGACCTGCACATCTACCTGAACCATCTCGATCAAGTCAAGGAACAATTGAGCCGGGAGCCAAAAAAGCTGCCGACGATGAAGATTGTTCGCGACGTCAAGGATATCAATGATTTCACGTTTGAAGATTTCGAGCTTTCAGATTACGATCCGCATCCGCCGATCAAAGCTCCTATCGCGGTGTGAACCATGGAAGTTATTCTCATAGCAGCTGTGGCCAAGAACCGTGTGATCGGCAAGGACAACGCGCTGCCATGGCATTTTCCAGAGGATTTCAAGCATTTCAAGGAAACCACGAACGGGCACGCCATCATCATGGGCAGGAAAACCTATGAGAGCATCGGCAAGGCCTTGCCGAACCGCGTGAACATCGTGCTGAGCGGCACGCTCGATCAGCCAGCAGACAAGAGCTATTTCGTGGCGCGCTCGTTGGAGCAATCCCTGGCGCTGTGCGCGAAAGACGGCATGGCAAAGGCCTTCATCATCGGCGGCGCGCGCTTGTTCGAGGAATCGCTGGAGAAAGGCATGGCCACGCACATGATCCTGACCGAGATCCCTGACGAGTACGAAGGCGACACCTTCTTCCCAGAATGGGACACAGCCGAGTGGCAAGAAGCGAGCCGTGAGGCGTTTGACGACTTCGACATCGTCGTTTATAAAAGAATCACTTCTCAGTAGGGATTCGACAGCTATGTTTTTATACTCTGCAGCGATTCCCGACAGTATGAGCTCTGTGATAGCGCGTATAGCACAACCAGGCGTCAGAGACTATGTCCGATACGGCCTCAGGCTTGGACCGCGCGAAGAGGAATTGAGCGCTTCATATCCTGCTGGGCGCGCTTTTAGTGAACAGTTTGGCAGCATCACCTCTTGTGTCATGCAGCGCGACTGGGACTTAGCACGCACTACTATCACTGTTCTGGGGGAATACTATCGCAACAGCAGTGCAGATGAAGATCTTCTCGGGAAAGCCGAATCTTTTATCGACGAACAACAAACCAGGATTGACGACCTGGAACGGCTTGCCCAAGCCTTTCCAGACATGCTCGGCAAAGATTACAGCGTAACGCTGAGTACTCCCCGATTCGCACCGCCAATTCTTGAAGTCAGTTCTAGAGATATTCCGAATTTCGAGTTAGGTGTATACCAAGGTATCGCTGAGTATTTGCTGAGCCGTACACAAGGAGATGTCGAACAGCGAGAATTCGCGACAGGTTGGTATTACACTGTCGATAAGGAACCGGTGCTCATCGCCCCTGCTGATAAGGGACGGAATCCTGGAACAACCGTTGAAATCTCAGTGCCGAAAGAAGTGAGAGTGAATAACGTGCGCAGCGCGCTCTTCCTACAGGATCTCGGCATGTTCTTGGCAAGGGCTCAAGAACTCACATTTTGTATCCAGTTCTGAAACATAATCTATTTAAAACACGCGTGAAGCACTGTTCAGATGAGTTCTGGCAAGGACAAGAAAGGCTTTCTTTCCTCATTGATACCCCTGCTCGAGGCTTCTGGCTGCCACGGCGACGTTCTCTACATCCAGGCCGAGAACCTTGCTGTGAATCAGGACAATACCTCAACCGATATCGGCCGGCAATCGGATAATGGCGTGAAGCTGCGCGTATTCGACGGCGAGCGCTGGCACGAGCAAGGAGTAAGTGGGTGGAACGAGGTTGCGCTGAGGAAAGCGGCGCGCACCCTCGGCAAGGTCAAGAAGAAAAAGGCAAAGGTGAAGATCGACTTCGCCACAGAGCCCTTGGCAGCTGACTACAAAGCCCTTGGCAAGATCGATCCGGCAACAATCCCCTTGCGCGAGAAGATCGCGCGCGTCAAGGAATTGCACAGCGAGTTCAGATGCGACAAGCTGGTGAACGCGCGCGTGTATTACGACGAGATGCGCGAGACCAAGATCTTCGTGAACCGCTACCGGAAACTCAGCCAGGAGATCAGCGGCTGCCTCGTCATCTTTGTCGGCTTTGTCAGGAGCCATGACGGCGACATGCGCTACCATTACAAGAGCTATTTCGATCACGGCTGGGAACGCACCAAGATCACGAAGAAAGCATTGAAGGAAATTGTTTCTTTTGCCGAGAAGGTGAAGGCCGCTACAAAATTAACACCGGGCAAATATACCTGCCTGCTCACGCCAGGCATGACTGGCTTGTTGGCGCATGAGAGCTTCGGCCACGGCATGGAAGCGGACACGATCTACAAAGGGCGGGCGAAAGCGGCGGAATGGATGGGCAAGCGGATCGCTTCGTCGAAAGTCAGCATTGCTGACGGCCCGCTCATGCCAGGCACGCATGGCTTCTTCTTTTTCGACGACGAAGGCTATGCCGCGACAAAGACACAGATGGTGAAGAAAGGCGTCGTGCACTTGCCGATCACTGACGCGTACAACGCTGCCCGCATTAGCGTGCCGCGGAGCAGCAATGGCCGTGCAGAAAGCTTTGACAGGAAAGTGTTCGCACGCATGACAAACACCTATTTCGAAGCAGGCAACGAGAAAAAAGACGCGATGCTGAAGAAGATCAAGGACGGCCTGATACTCCACGAGGCGAGCGGCGGGATGGAAGACCCGAAAGGCTGGGGCATCCAGATCCAGGGCGTGATCGCAGAACGCGTAGTCAAAGGAAAACCGACTGGCGAGTTGTATTACGAGATCGGCATGACCGGCTACCTGCCGACCTTGCTGAAGAACATCCTCGGCGTGTCAGAGGAATTCGAGATACCAGGGACGGGCAGATGCGGCAAAGGACATCACGACTGGGTACGCGTCGCTGAAGGCGGACCGTGGTTGCTGGTAAAGGATGTGGTCCTATCATGAACATAAATCGTGTATTGAAGGTCCTCAAGAGCATGAAGCTCGACGCCTGGTCAGTGCTATTCCAGGAACAGCAACGGAGCACGCTGCACCTGACAACGAAGGGTGAGATCGAGACGAACATCGATTCTGTGCGGAAACAGGCTGAAGTCGTCATCTACCGGAACTTCAAGAAGCAGATGGGCGATGCAAAGTTCACGTTGTTTACTGACGACGAGAAAGAGATCAAGCGGAAAGTGAAAGACGCGCTGGTCATCTGCAGCACTGCCAAGAAAGAGGCCTGGCCCTTGCCTGGCAAGCAGCGCTACGGCACGGTCGACACTGCAGACCCAGCGATCGTGAAGGCATTCAAGAACGGCAGCGCTGAGAAGCTGAATCTCTCGCTCTGGAACAGGATGAAGAACGCTGTCAAGAAAGAACGTGGCGTTCGCATGAACCACGCAGAACTCCACCTGACCCATACCAAGAACAGGATCGCGAACAGCAAGGGTCTGAATGGCAGGAGCGAAGCCACAGAACTGTTCGTCGAAGCAATCGTCACCGCGCTAGGCAAGGAAGAGAATGAGTTTCACAATGTCGCACTCGTTGGCAGGGCGCGCGATTTCAAGCCTGATGCGTTTGTCAAAGAGACTGCTGTGCAGGCGCGCGACGTCGTGCGCGCAGCGAAGATGACAACAATCCAGGACGAGGGGATCTTGCTCAGTGGCACCGCATTGCGCGACTTCTGGGCACCGGACCTGACACACAACGCAGTCGTGTACCACGCCAACGCGCAGGCAAAGCACCGCAATCTTTCGTATCAGGAGCCGGGGAAGCGGCTCACGTGGAATGAAGGCTTTTCCCTGAAATCAAACCCTTTCCTCGCGTTCAACCCAGCGTCCGGCAGGTTCGACAACGAAGGAAATGCTTCTAAAGAGGTGTCGATCATCGAGCAGGGCGTGTGCCAGGATTTCTTCGCCTCGCAACGCTACGCGCACTATCTCAAGATTTCGCCGACTGGTGCGCTCGGTGCGATCCAAATTGATCCAGGAACAGAACGCGCAGCTTCGTTGCGCACGAAAGGCGCGATCGAGATCGTCAGCTTCAGCAGCTTTGTGCCGAATTCGTTAAGCGGTGACTTCAGCGCTGAGATCCGACTCGGGTACCGCTATGAAAAAGGCAAGCGCATCCCTGTGAAAGGCGCGATGTTCACTGGCAACATCTTCAAGATGCTCGACCACATGCGTCTGAGCAAGGAAGAGATGGAACTCGCGCGCTACAAAGGACCTTCGCTGATCAGGTTCGACGCTGGCGCGCATCTCGCAGGCTTCACTTCTTAAGCCCGCGCGGCTTCTTCGGGATCTTACGACCAGCGGCGCGCTCGATGAATCTGTCACGCATGAGCGCGCGCTCTTTCGGCTTCATCCGTTTCACTACGCCGCGGGGCACGCCCTGCTTGACAAACTCGTCGAACTCCCTACCGCGATCAAGACTGACGCGCAGCTTGTCGCGGACAAAGTCATCGGGCGCCTCGAGAGCAGTGTACACTGCTCCTTGCTGCGGCAGGACGTTGATGAAAGTCATGGCCTGGCCGCGTTTCACGCCGACCTCGACAAAGCGCAATTCCTTCAGCTTCGGCTTGGTCAGGTATACGACGATCAGGCGGAGCACGCCGCTCACGCCGAAGAGGAGGAGGAAGGGCAGGGCCGCGCTTGAGGTCATCAAGCCGAACAATCCCAAAAGACCGGCACCCAGGATGCCGCCGCCGACGATGGCCAACTGGTTGAACAGGTTGAAGTAGCTGATCGCGTACGGTCTGTTCTTGGCAGAACTGGCTTCGAGCATGTAGTTGCTGCTCGCGAGGTTGAAGCCTGCCCAGGAAAGACCGCTCACCAGTTCGAAGACGAACAAGGCAGGGAAGGCCTTGGTCGTGACCCACAGCAAGGGCACAAAAGCGATGATGAAGCTCGAGTACATAAGCACGACCCGGTTGCCGCGCTTGTCTGCAAGGTTGGCCCAGTAGCGCATGGAGAGGAAGCTCGAGATGACGGCTGCCACCTGCAACACGGTGAAGAGGAAGTAGTTCAGGTTCAGGACCTGGAGCTGGTAGACGAAGAAGAACGGCGCGGCAAGGTAGGTCATGAGCCGCAGGAAGACAGCGAGCGAGACGAACCTGCCGAAATCTGTCGTCGGCGCCTGCTTCACGAAGCGTTTGATGCTGAAATTGCGCGCTGCCGGGAACTTTATTGCGATCTCCTTGCTCTCGTTGATGCAGTACCCGCCAGCCAATCGCAGGAGCGCGGCAAGGAAGAAGAGGACTGCGAAACCGGTCGCGCCGCTGGCAACCGAGAGGATGACCCCTGCGAGCATGGTCGCGCCGAAGGTGACAACGCCAGCAACCGCGTTCCTGTTGCCGAAATATCGCGCGCGTCTGCTGATCGGCACAAGCTCGCCCATGTATGTCATCCAGACCGGGTTGATCATCAGGGAGAAGACCGCGCCGATAAGGATGAGGATGAAGAAGGAATCCAGGACAAGGGATGATTCTGCGATGAACGGGAGCAGCCCGAGCAATAGCCAGATGAAAGCATGCCCGACCATGCCCAGGACGATGTAGCGACGCGCGCTCCTGACGATCTTGAGGAAACGCGGCGCCATGAGTTGCACAATGCTGCCGACCAGCCCTGGCAGAGTCGTGATCAGGCTGACCATGAAGTTCGATGCGCTGAACAAGAGCGCGAAGGGCACGAGAAAGTTCTGGGTAAGGCCATTCATCGCGCCGAACACGCCGCCCTCGACTATATTGAGGCGCAGGCTTTCCTTGATACTAACATCCTTTTTAGACATCACAGACTATTTCATCTAGAATAGTTATAAAAATTTCTGTCTAGAGCTCGAGAATGCGCTTTCTGCCGGCATATCCTTCGTCAGCTTCGTGCCAATGCGTGATGCGTTTCTCGCCTTGGCGCCAGCACAGAAAGACTTCGCGGCCTTCGAACTGCGCGTAGAAATCAAGCACGCCTTCATCCAGGTCGCGCACGATGCAGCCCTTGCTTTCGATTTTCTCGACAGCCTGGTAGAACTTTTCCTTTATGGCCTGGAAATCCGCATCCAGGATCTCGCTTGAATCGAAATCGATGCTGTCTTCACTGCCGTCAGTCCTGATCCGTTTGCGCAAAGTGACTTGTTCATAGCGTTCCAGCTTGTTCTTCAGGCGTTGCGCTTTGTTGAGAAGCGGGGCAAGGGACGGCAAGAGGTCCTCAGCCTCAGGAATGCCAAAGTACTTCCTCACCATCTAGAAACGGCAACTTGTGCCCGTTTATATGTATTTTGTTTCTCTATTGAATATAATTAACGGTTTTTCTTGTATTTCCAGTAGGAGAAGAGGATCAAAACGCCGATTGCGAAGACTGCCCCGACGAGAAACGCGAGAATGAGCTCGTTCGAGAACAAACTTTGCGTACTTGGTTCTGGGTAGGGCATGGCGCTGGGCGGGCTTGCCGGAATCGTGGTGTTGATGGTCTCGTTCACTGCTTCGTCTGCGAACATCGCGCCCGCTTCCATCGTGTCGAGCATTGCTTCTTCCTTTGCAAGCATCGGCTGTGCTCTCGCAAAATCTGCCTGCGGTGCTGCGGCAAGATCGTTTGTGGTATACGCGCCGTTGATCACGCTGAGCACTTTCAGCACGACCGCAGTGCCGACTGCGATGAGCGTGACGGGAATGAAACCTTTCAGCTTGTTCAGGAAACCTTTCTGGTCTTCCTGCGGCGCGATGATGATGTACTTGTTCGCGATCTTGTAATGATTGACTTCGCGGCCTTTCGCGCTGTAATGGTATTCGTCAGCGATGACAAGCTTGGCTTCGACCAATTGCTTGAGATTGTAATGAACAGTGGAAAGTGGTAACTTGAGTTTCTTGGCGAGCTCTGACTCTGTCGCTTCCTTATGGCTTGACAAGTAGTTCAGCAATTTCGTGCAGGTCTCGTTGTTGAGCACTTGCGCAAGCTTCTTCGCCTTGGCTTCCTCAAGCGAGACAAGCATGAACGGTTCTTCTGGCATGCAAATCAAGAAGAAAGGGTAATATTTAAAGAGATTCATAGGTTCCATTCAAGTTGTAACTATGACAATCCCAAAGCACGCGAAGAAAGTCTTCAAGGGCGAGCTGCATGAGATCTACCAATGGGAACAAGAGCGTTTCGACGGCTCGACCGCGACATGGGAAGTGTCGACGCGTCCAGACAGTACCCAAGTCCTCGCTGTGAAAGACGGCAAGCTGCTGATGGCTGAAGAGGAACAGCCGAACCTGAAGCCGTTCTATGGTTTTTTCGGTGGTCGTCTTGAAGGAAAGGAGAAACCATTGGAGAATGCCAAGCGGGAACTCCTGGAAGAAGCTGGGCTTGTGAGCGATGACTGGGAATTATATAAGGAATATCCCTTGCCAGGCAAGACGCGGTTCACGCTTTACTTCTATATCGCTCGGAACTGCAAAAAGGTACAAGAGCAGGATCTCGAAGTGGGTGAACGGATTGACGTCATGGAATTGACACTGAAGGAATTCTACGAGACTCTCGCAAGCGGCAAGGTCCGCGCTGTCGATATCGCGATTGACCTGCTCGGCAAGAAATACCTCGGCGAGGAAGCGGAATTCGAGCAGAAGCTCGGACTTCAAGAAAGTATTTAAATTCTCAACACCTACAACGAGCAGGGGTGATGGCAATGAAATACCTACTCATCGCATTTCTGATATTGGTGGTTGCGTGCACTGCGCCGCCCGAGGATGTACCGCGCGCGACTGAGCCGACAGGTGACGAACCAGTCGCAGGCGAGCTTGCTGACAACGAACCGGTCGCAATCAGTGCCGAACGAAGCATGTTCGAGTTCGAAGGCTATGGCCCTGGCAAGAGCCACGTGGGCACATTCGAGGAGATGAGCGGCACCGTCACTTTAAGGGATGGCTATGTGATCGCTGCGCAAGGCGTGATCCAGGCAGCGAGCGTGAAGACCGACAGTGCAGGCCTTGACAATCACCTGAAGAACGAGGACTTCTTCGATGTAGAGCGCTTCCCGACAATCGAATTTTCCAGCAGAGTCGTCACAGATACGATGATGGTGGGCACGCTCTCGTTCCACGGAGCTGCGAAGGAAATGGTGATTCCGGTGACGCAAGGCGAGAACTCGCTGTCTGCTGATTTCGTGATCAGCATGGCTGATTTTGGCATCGTCTATGCGGGCGTGAACGACGAAGTGCGCATCGCCTTCGACATCAGACCGTAGCCTTTATAAACGAATTTCATCTTCTCTTCGTTGCAGGGGGTCGAGTTGACTCACGGCAGCATTGCTGCTGAGGAAGGTCCCGACACCGTGAAAGGCGGCCTACGAGAGTAGGGCTCTGTAAGGGGACGGCTCTGCTACAGCAACGAGCCAGGCCACATATGGGATGAAACCGAATCCTGGCTGGTAACGGCTGGCGATAGGTGGACGTCATGTGTCCCTGGATGAAACGAGCAACCCCGCTGGTGCAAGGCCTGAGCGCCGCGTAGTCGAATGTCAGCACTCCCGGTCCATGAGCGATCGTGGCGGGGGACAGAATCGGGCCTAGCGGCCCCCTGCATTTCTTATCTCTGGATAAATTTTCCATATAGAAAATAATTACATCGTCATCTATATAAACGAGCGCGTGTTCTTTCTGCGCCATGGTTCGTGGACATTCCACGAACCCGAGAACGAAGTGAGTGAACATGCCACGAGGCGGCGATAAAATCAGGATGCCCAGCTCGACAGCAGGCATCACGCAATACTGGGATGAGGTCAAGACCAAGATCGAGATGCGGCCCGAGTGGGTCGTGGCGCTCGCGATACTGATCATCATCCTCGAGATAGCCCTCCAAGTCTACGGAGCAAGCCTCTTCGGCCTCTAGGTGAATTCTATGATCCCAGGCATGAGCCCCAGGAAGATGCAGCAGATGATGAAGCAGATGGGCATCCAGCAAGTGGATGTCGAGGGCGTGGAACGCGTCGAAGTCATCTGCACTGATCGCAAGTACGTGCTCGAGCCAGCGCAAGTCTCGAAAGTCAACATGATGGGTCAGGATACCTGGCAAGTCATCGGCGAAGCGCGCGAAGAAGGCTTGGAGACTGCTGCGGAAATCTCTGACGAGGATGTCACGACCGTTGCTGAGCAGGCAGGCGTTTCTGAAGATGTGGCGAGAAAGGCTATCGAAGAAGCAGATGGCGACCTCGCAGCAGCGATTCTTAAGCTCCAAGAGTAGCTCTTCGAAAGTAATAAAAATTCTGGATGGTTCCCCTTGAGTATGAGCGGACCGGCTGCAGCATTTCCACTCAGGCTCTGGGAGCACGATGAAGAAACGATCAGGAGAGCTCTCCGCCAACTCGCTGTTGGTTCAGCAGCAAGCGTCACCTTGCCAGATTCTCTTGACGGCACAGTCATTGCAGGTGGCAAACCCATTTCTCTGGATGGTGCTGTGCTGCATGAAGACGGACTCACCCTTGACAGCAGTCTAGAACTATACGAGCCTGGCGATTTGTACCGGTTCACGATTAGTCAGCGTCCGAACAACAACTTGCGCTTCGTGCCAGTGCTCGCTGACGAGTCAATCCCTGATTACACATTGCTGGCGAGGCCTGCGCGATTCGGCGGCACGATCGACCACGATCAAGGAGAATGGTGGTACGAAGTGTGGCGTGAAGAATCAGACCGTTTTGTCGTACATTTGATGAATCGAGAAGCGAACAGAGATGTTTTGCCTGGTGACCTTCCCGTATCTAGAGTGTATTCTCTCCCGAAAGGTCCCATGAGATTTGAAGCCGTCTATGACCACGCACGCTGCATGCAAGCACTCGGGACAGCACCGGCCAATCGTTAGTTTAATAAACGGCTTGTTAGTTCTCGCAAGTGATGAACAGCCGGAGTTTGCAGCGACCCGTCTACGCAACAGGAACCAACATCCGGAACGGAAACCAGAGTATCATATCGTTCGAATATGCACCTCTAGGAACTGGGTGGAGCGTTTTCTATCAGGGCGAATCCATACCTGTATGCGCGCACACGCTACGCCACCACCAAGAACGGCAACTGATGCTGAGCTGTCTGGCAGTACAAGGAGAACGCGAACGCGTCGTCAAACCAGAGCATGTTTTCGCAGCGCTCTATCTGGCCGACATTCACGACGTTACCATCATTCTCAACGACAACATTTGTCCACGCTTCGATCATGGACTGGCAGGATTGGTGAGAGCTTTGCGAGCCAATAGCGAACCGGCTGCGCCGCTAACAGCCTACTATCGCTTTGCTGCTGGACGCGATCCTTTCGTGTATCGTGGATCAGATACAGAGGGGTTGGACCATGTTGTATTCAGAGCAGGGAAGGGAGTCAAGCTCTGGTATCAGACAGGCCTGCCAGAACGGCCAGTCACAGAACAACAAATCGTTGTGGACTTGCAACGAGAGGAAGACCGTGCCAAGCTTGCGAATACGCGGAGTCCGTTTCCCTTGCCACCAGGGGATATAGAAGAAATCTTAGAACATGCACGAATCCTGCACGGCGTGACGCCAGAAAATACGCTTCTTGTCTGCAAAGAGGAAGTCCTGAATCCTAACGGCGACCCGAACGAGTTTGCACACCACAAAGGAGACGACTTCCTCGGCACATTCAGAGCGAGTGTCGGCCCATTTACAGATGTCCACATAGAAGTGCAACGCTCAGGGCATAGAAACGATTTAGTAGCAATCAAACGTGCTCTTGATGCTGGCTATTTCGAACGGGTTGAGCTCACCCCACCTGAGGGCACACCTCGAGTTGCACGAGCTCCGGCTTGGACATGAATTCTTCGCGGCAGATGTCCTCGATGACATAGAACACGGTCTTGTTCTGCACCTTGTACTTGATCTCGAGCATCTCGAGGAAATCCTCCAGGTCCTTGATGTGCCGAAAGACCATCTCGGCCAGGAAGTCATAGCCGTTGTTCACCTTGAACAGGCTGTTGACATTCTCGTGCTTCAAGAGGAAGTCCCGCAGGACTTGCCGGTGCTCCACTGCCACTTTGAGCATGACATTGGCGCGTGTGAGATAGCCGAGCTTGGAGAAATCGATCAATGTCGTGTGCTTCTTGACAAAGCTCCGCTCGTATTGGCGCAACTTGTCGAAGATCGTGCTCACTGGCACCCGCGTGCGCCTGGAGATAGCTGTGAGACTTTCCCTGGCGTTCTTCCGAAAGTGGCTTAGCAACACCTTCTCCTTCACCTTCAATTCCACGCATACCCCCCCGCACACGAAATCCGACGCATACGGAGAATCAACATAGGGAACTTGTCCTTAAACATTCCCAGCCATATACGCGCAGTCTGTTTCAGGAATTTTCTGAAACAGAAGGGTTCTTTATAAACTGCTGTGACGATTGCAGAAATGTTACGCAAATTGTGGTCGATTTCCTGAAACAAGCACTAGATGTTGTGGGCATTCACCCCAAACAGAGGACAAACTATTTATGCGACACCGGCATTCCCCTGAAGCAATGCACCCGCTAGATGAGAGCATCCTCGAGGCCTTTCGTCGCGATCCGTCGCGGAGCTTCACCACGACGGAGATGGTGCGCGAAGTCTTTCCGAAAGAATACAGCCAGCTGAACAAGGACATCAATACAGAGGACAGGAAAACCATCAGGAAAGGCTACGCCCTCAAGGCGCGCTTGCACCGGAAACTGCTCTATCACATCAACAAGCTGGTAGAGCAGGAATTACTGCTCGTGACAGGGGTGCGAGGCAAGGGCGAGAAGCTCTTCCAATTGGCGATGGACGAAGGCGAGCTGGTCGTGCAGAGCACGAAGCGCAAGATCGTCATCGCCAAGCCGAGCACGATCAGCACGCAGATCGACGGTTACGAGAAAGAAGAGCTGATCAGAAAGTATGAGCCTGGTACGTGGCTGAACAAGCATAACGCGATCATGCTTGACTGTATCGCGTTCGAGAACGCAGCAGAGCTGCAGCAACGGCTGCAGAAGGTGTTCACTGCAGTGAATGATGGCATCGCCTTGAACCGGCTCGAACACGTGCTCGAAGGCGAGGGCGCGAGCGAATTCCTGCACAATCTCATGCTGGATGCGCGCGATTACGATGTCGCGGTCTCGCTCATCTTTAATTTCCCGACGATCAAGGAACGGGAACAGATCCTGCAACTGCTGAAGCAAATCCTGCCAGGGCTGCCACAGCAGATAACGATCGTGTTCAACGTGAACCCGCGCCAGCTGACAAAGCACGAAGCCTTCTTTTCGCAATTGTTGGGTATGTTTTCCGAATACAAGCAGAAACTCATGTTCAAGAACAGCGCGATCTTCAACGCACCCATCTTCTCAGGCAAGGCAGGGCCCTACGCGTTCACTGAGGAAGACTGGAGCTATTACAAGAAGCACGTGCGGGGTCAGGCTGACGGCTGCGTCATCGGGCAACTGACCCTGGCCATCGACATCAATCGCTATTTCAAGGAAGGCGGCTCGTTGACTGGCTTCCGCGAGCTGACAGCGCGGGCAGCGCACGCCTTCTTCGACGTGGACGAGCAACGACGACGTCATTTCGGGGATTATTTCGGGTTTTTGGCAACAAGCAATCCTGACGCGACAAAAGAGTTCTTCAAAGTCGGCCGTAATTACTTACGGTTCTGGAACTACGACTGGGCAGAATCAGAACAGCCGATCCTTGAGTTACTGAGCTCTGTCAAGGAAGAAGTCGGGAAGTTCTGCACCATGCAGGAGACGATCTTCAAGAGCTGCGGCCTGCCGATACGATTCAAAATTGGATTGTCGACAAGTTTCGCGAAGTTCGACCAGGATTTCTTCAGCGACCGCCGCTACCAGAAGACCGCGATCACGACAACAAAGGAATTACAGACACAGGAAATGAAGCAATACCTGGAGATTCGTGAGCGGTTGTTCAAGGTGTTCGACGGCGCTGATCGCTTGCGGTTTTTTATTGCGCGTGGCGTCCCTGTCGAGGAAACCATGCGGATCGCCCGTTATTTGCTGAACGCGTATGCTTTGCCGAGCTTCACGCTGGATTTCCGCGGAAAGACTGGTGAGCTGAAACTGACGACCTTTATGGAGGGCAATTGATGGAGATCCGTGCAGCAACAACAATGGACGCGTGGAAGCAAGCCATCAGGTACGTGTTGGAGAAGGGCAAGGTCTTTGTCGATGATGATGGCCGTGAATGCCACGAAGTGCGGCATTTGACAGTGACAGTAGAGAAGCCATCTTCTGCTGCCGATGGTGTGCGCGCGATGCGCCTGTGCCGGAAATGGAAATATCCTTCTGAGGAAGAACTAACGAATATCATGCTGAACAAGGAAGCGGCGTCAACGTATGATTATCTGTACGGACAACGGATCTTCGCGTTCAATGGTGTCGTGAACCAGATTGATGATTATGTCATTCCCTTGTTGCAGAAGAAGCCGAACACGCGCAAAGCGATCGTCTCCTTGTTGAATCCAGCGCGGGACATGCAACCCGATGCAAAGAATGTCTTGGGCGTATCTTTGATCAGCTTCCGCATCGTTGACAAGCGATTGGCAGCAACTGCAGTGATCAGAACGTCAGGATTCTTCACTGGTTGGCCTGCGAACATCTTTCAATTGGCTCGTTTGCAGGAGCATATCGCGCATGTCCTGAACCTGCCGCCTGGCGCGCTGACCACGATGAGCCTGCACGCGCATCTGCATTCTGAGAACTTCGAAGATATCGAAGTCGTGTTAGGTAAAGATATCTTAAAGGGTGTTGATCGGGGGGAGTAGATGCGACACGAGAAGAAGACCTGGCCCGCGTATTTCCAGAAGATCCTCGATGGCGAGAAGACCTTTGAAGTGCGCCTTGCTGACTGGGATTGTAAAGAGGGGGACGTTCTTGTACTCAAAGAATGGGATCCTGCAACAAAGGAATACACCGGACGCGAGATCGAGAAGAAGGTGACTTACACTGTCAAGACAAAGGATCTGAAATTCTTTCCAGAACAGGATGTCGAGAAGTACGGGTTTCAGGTTATTGGGTTTAGATAGTTATAATTCTCTCCAACAACAAGGGAAATTCCTCATAGCCTTCTCCAGCCATGAAATGGCCAGCGCCTTCGACTAACGTGATCTTGATGTCGAGCTTGTCTGCAAGCGCTTGCGCGAATTCTATTGGGACTAATGGATCGTTGTCGCTGTGGAATTGTTCGAAGTGAGCGCAACGCTGCTTGATAGTGTCCCAGTCAAAATCCTTGTCAGCAAAATCATTGATGTTCGGCTCGTCAACAGCGAGCTGACCGATGAAACCAGCGACGAGGAACGCTGCTTTGATCGTTATGTTCCATTTGTTCAGGATGTCGATGATGAACGGGCAGCCAAGGCTATGACCGACAAGGACTGCATCATTCAATTGATCCTTGTATGGCTCCAGTGTGTGCAGCCAGTTGTCGAGCAGTTGTTGCTCGCCAATTGGAAACTGCGGCACAATGACATCATGGCCTTGCTTTTCCAGTTCCTGTTTCAGCCAGGGAAACCAATTGCTGTCAGGGCTTGCTCCAGATCCGTGCATGATGAAGACTTTCATGGTAGATCACAACGTCAAGAGAACAATCGCTATTGCGGCAAAGCCAATACCTAATGCTTTCAGCCAGGTGAGTTTCTCTGCAAGGAACAAGACTGCAATGATGACTGTCACGAGGAAACTGAGTCCCCGCAAGGTTGTTGCGACACTGACTTTGCCGAAATGGATTGCTGCGATGAACGCGATGAAGCTCAAGCCAGCAATGATACCAGCGATGCCAGCGTAACCAAGGCCAGGGAAAGTGACATTCTTCTGCTTGGTGAATAACCAGAACAATAGAATGGTGATGGTCATCATCGCGCTGGTCATCAAGGTCATCGAAACAGGGTCGATGCTCTTGCCAGCAAGTTTGTAGATGACGGCAGTGACGCCGTAGCCCAGCATGGCGAGGATCGCAAGCAGGATGTAGTAATCCATGCGGGAAGTAATGCTGTGATTGTATAAAAAATTACTCTTCCGCGAGATTATCCCACATGAATTGCCAAAACTTGCGATAGCCGTCAGCGAGGCGTCGTGACTTCATGACAAATTGGACAGGTTCTTCTTCGAGCTGCCCTGGCTTCACGCCCACGAACGTAACCACGTAGTCGCCAAAGATGTCGACAGCTGTCGGGCTGCTGTAGCCTTTCGGCAAGAATTTGTACGGCTTGCCCACCACTTTCAAGATGTCTGGCTTCTGCTCCTTGACTTCATGATCAAAGATATGCATGAATTTTATTCCAAGGCGTTTGCGTTCGCGTTGGAATCGTGGCAAGTAGTGTTTCAAGCGCGGGTCGAGCCAAAAGGCTTTTGCGCCGATGAAATACACTGTTTCCTTAGTCTTGAGCATATCCTGGAAATAATTCTTGAAACCCTCGATGCCCTTGTACAAATATGCTTCTTCCTCTGCTTCAAAGCCTTCAAAGCGCATCTGCATGTCTGGCAAGACGCGAGCGAGCCTTCCCTCTTTTTCCTTCAGCAGCTCCATAAGGCGCCGCGGATTGATGGCTTTGAAGTGCTTCTCGCCTTTGACAAAGACTTCGCTGGCAAGACCCTTCTCTGCGAGCTTTGCCAGGCTGTCATAGACATTGCGCCTGTGCACTTTCGCCTTCAACGCTATGTCTTGTACCGAGGCTTCGCCAAGCTGTAAGAGGGCTTCGTAGACCTTGGATTCATTGAGGCTCAGACCAATCTCTCTGAGAAGCTCTGCGTACATTATTTTGGGATTTCAGAGCTTTGTACTTATATGAATTTCGTTTATTGGTGGTAAACACCACCACAAAGCTATATATACATCAATGCCCATCTACAAAACAGAAGTAACCACTCGAACGTGGTTACCAAAATGAAGTGATACAAACATAGCGAGAGCTATGGAAAAAGGGGGGAGAATCATGCAGTGGCTGAAAGAATGGAGAGAGAAGCAGAGCAGAAGCACAGAACGCAACCTATACCGGTTGCAGAACTGGAGAGCAAATTAGGGGGTTGAGAAAATGTTCATGTCAGATGTAAGAGAAGAAACCATTAGAAACGTTTTGTCAGACGTCGGAGGCGTAACATTCACCTTTGACAAGAGCAAACGAAAGGAGATATGGGTGCGCGAAGCTGGCAGGATCGTGCAAGAGAGTCTGATGAAGGATCGCCTTGCTTCAGAACTCTTGCCAGCAAGCTTTTCGGAAGCAGTTGCAGCGTATCACGGCCAAAGAGGTATTGATGTCGATAGCATCTTTCGTCGACACGTCCACGAACTCGCAGGGACTATTGACTCAAGCGTCGCAAGTGAGGAGTTCGCTCACGAAGCAGGAATGCGGACACTCAAATGGATGCTCTTGCAGCCGATTCCAACGGCACTGTTGGAATACATCCAAGGCGAAGCACTTGCAAGTGGAGAACTCACTGCCGAGCCTGTCGAAGGCATCAAGGAACTCGTCGGCTACGTTCGATCAACTGGCGGTGTCTTCAAAGGGTACTCTACCGGCGCTCCGAAAATGCCTGATCAGTTCCACGCAGCAGTCGGCTTGAACGATCTGGTCGGCAATGTCCGGACAACCTATCCAGGACACGCCGCAAAGCAGCGTTCTGCAGATGATATTGTTGATGAGGCGAGGAAACTGCACGAATCTGGAGTTGTTGAAGATACTGAGATTCACGGACTGAAGCATGGATCGCGTGGTAAAGTACATCAGTACCACGCCTTTATCGACGACAACGAAAACGAGGCAGGCATTTGGGCAGACGCAGCCAGACAAATACACCTAAACGAGAATTTAGGGGATCCTAGTGTGTATCTCCTTCGTCGAGAACTGCCGGATGACGTCACAGGTTATGCAGAGACAACAAAAGGTCGGATCTTCGTTGCAAATAGTCTGGATCAGATCCGTCAAGCACTTGCATCACCTGGCATGACTGCGTTGCACAGACAGGCCTCGAGCTACGAGATCGATTTCAGCGCGAGCGACAGGAAGTTTGGGTAAACATCTTTCAATTTCATTTTGGGGTGGAAGGATGAAAGATAAAGACTGGATAAAACTCATCACACGACGCGTCGCGCCACAAGTGCTCATGGCTTGGAACTATGGCTTTGACGAGCATTTCAAGAAGCGCTACGGCGCTGCTGTCAAGAACTCCCTCGTGTATTGCGACGGGAACAAGACAGATTACTTTGTCGACAAGAACGAGCTTGCGCAATTCAATCGAGACCTTGATGCGCTGCTTGACGATCATCATTTTGTGCTCGGCATGGTGCCTGAGGCAAAGGAGTTTGTTGAGGAGACCTATGAGTATGTCAAAGCGCTCGTCAAGAATGCTGCAGACCTTGGCAATAGGGATCTCTGCACATTGTACGAAGAATTGACTGTGCTGCATAGCGAGTTCTACACACGGATGTGGATGGCGTTCCGAATTTGTGAACGCATTGTCATGAAAGTCGAGGAATTGCTCGAATCGCATGTCGGCAGCGACAAAGCAAAGGAACTAAGTCGTACATTTTCAGTTCCTGTGAAACCCAACGATGTCACGAACGAACGCATGGACCTGTTGCGGCTCGCGCTTGAAGGAGACGAATCAAAGATTGCAGCGCATGCTGCGAAGTATCGGCACATCCCGATGTTCGATTTCGATCACGAGCCATACAATGAAGAGCACTTCCTCGAACAATTGTACGGAATCGAGGATGCGACTGAAGAGCTTGCTCGCCTGGAGACGTCATATCATGATCGTGAGAAGAAGTTCAGGACAGCGATGCAACACCTTGCGCCAAGCCCTGAGCTTGAGCACTTGATCGTCATGCTCAAAAAAGCTGTATATCTCAGGGATTATCGGGATATGGTACGCCAGAAACTTAATCTGTGCTTGCGTGATTTCTATCAGGTGATCGGCGACCGCATTGGCTTGAGAGTCGAAGATACAGCCTTGTTGACAAATCAAGAAATCGTGCAGCATCTGAAGCGCGCTGACCGCTTCAATAAGCACGAGATCAAGAAGCGACAAAGCGCGCTCTTACTGTATCAGTGTGGCAATAAGATTGAGATCTGCTCGGGCGAGGACGCGCGCAAACGCGCAGAGCTGCTGCAGCTCTATGGAGAAATAGAGGCTGCACAAACGCTGCAAGGACTTGTCGGATCGCAAGGCACAGTAAGCGGCAGGGCGCGCATCGTGTATACGAACAAAGATCTGACAAAAGTCAAGCAAGGGGATATCCTTGTTGCAGCGATGACACGGCAGGATTTTGTGCCAGCAATGCGGAAAGCGAAAGCCATCATCACAGACGAAGGTAGTGTCACCTGTCATGCAGCGATCATCGCGCGTGAACTCGGCATCCCCTGCGTTGTCGGTGCAAAGGGCGCAACAGACATGTTGAAAGACGGCATGCAGATCAAGCTTGACGGCAAAGGGAAAATCGTGATCCTTAACTAGGTCTTGCCAAAAACAAGGAACAACAATGCAGTGCCACCCATATGAACTTCTTTTTCTTTTTGTAATTTGAACTTATGTCGTTGCGCTGCGTTGAGGAACTCTGCTTTCTTCTCTGCGATGAGGAGAACAGTGCCGCCTTGCTTCAACACATACCTGCATTGATAGAATAAGTCATCCTGAATTTTTTCAACATCTTTGAGAGGGGTGTTTTTTCCTGAGCAGGGCGGCAAGGTCACAATCATGTCGACTTCGCCTTCCTTGAACTTCGTGTCAAGCCAGTTCACTTCGCATTTCGTGATCGTGAAGGCTTTGTCTACTCCAGCAAGCTTGGCATTGCCGCGCGCCATCTTCAAAGTGCGGACTTGCGGCGCGAAGCCAGTGATCTTTGTCTCTTTTGTCGCTTTCTCGTCTTCTTTAGCAAAGAACGCGTCCCAGTCCGTGTCCTTTGCAAACGGCATGCTCGTGAATGCGAAGTCTTTCTTGTACTTCTGCACCGGCAGCTGTGTCGCGAACATCGCCGCCTCGATCGGGATGCCACCGTCCAGGCTGAAGGGGTCGACAAGGGTTTCTGTGCCGGAAAAACCTGCAGCACGTACCGCTGCGTATGCGATGGTGCCACGAAGCGAGCGTCGCGTGTGGAAGGCTTTGTATTCCCGCTTGCCGAGATCGCGGCCGCAGAGATCGACACCAACGACGTAATGCTCGCCCGTCACTTTGCACCAGAGGTCCATGTCCGCATCTTCGAGATCCACTTTCAGCTTCTTCTCTGTGTGCAAGAGCGCGCCGATTTCTTCCTCGACTTCACGTGCCTGCCATTTGTGCGAGCCGTGGCGTTCGCACGTCGCTCGGAAGGTATCTTTCAGGAAAAGGGAATAGTCAAAATCCAGAATTATTTTTTTATTTTTTATTGTGTCCTGTGGTTTTGCGATCTTTCCTTCTGTAATCACTGCGAGGATGCGTGAAGCGCATTGGGACCTGTAGCACAAGAACGCAGCCTGCTCAGTCGAGCACTCTGCCACGACATAGCCTTTCTTCTTTGTCGCTGTTTTCTTGATGAGTTCCTTGACTTCCAAAGCTGCGATGTCTTCGCAGCCAGGGTCGCAGAGTACTGCTATCTTCATATTCGCCAAGAATCAGGGTTGGTTTAAAAAGACTCCTCACAACCAGCCTTTTCTCCAGAAATACCACAATTGCCCGATGAAGATGACGAGCATCACGCCAAGAATGATAAAATAGCCTGCTGGCCAGAGCAATTCAGGCATGTTCCTGAAGTTCATGCCATACAAGCCGGTGATGAACGTCAAAGGGATAAAAATGGTCGCGATAATAGTGAGCACTTTCATCACTTCATTCATCTTATTGCTCACGCTGCTGAGATAGATGTCCAACATTCCAGAGACCATGTCACGGAGCGTCTCGATCGTGTCGATCACCTGGATCGTGTGGTCGTACACGTCACGAAGGAAATGCAGTGTCCCTGTCTTGACATGTTTGGTGCCAGCGCGTTGCAGGCTGCTCAGCATCTCACGAAGCGGCCACACTGAACGCCGCAAGAACAGGGCCTCGCGTTTCAGCTCGTTGATCTTGTGCAGGGTCTTCTTTCCGGGATTCTTCACAAGCGCCGCTTCCAGCCTTTCCACTTCATCGCCGAAATGCTCGAGTATCACGAAGTAATGATCAACGACAGCGTCAAACAGCGCATATGCCAGGTAATCCGGTCCTTTCTTCCGGATCCGGCCCTTGCCGTTCCTGATCCTGTCACGGACACCCTGGAAGACGTCGCCAGCGCGCTCTTGGAAGCTCAAGACATAGCCACGGCCGAGGATCAGGCTGAGCTGCTCGCTCTCGACACGGCGATGCTTCTCATTGTACCAGAGCATCCGGATGACGAGATAGAGATAATCGTCGTATTCTTCGAGCTTCGGCCGCTGGTCAGTGCTGCAGATGTCCTCCATCACCAGAGGGTGCAGCTTGAACCGCTTTCCCAGCTCTGCGATCACCTTCGGATTGTGGATGCCGTCGATGTTGAACCACGACACCGAGCGGGAACGCTTCAGGAACTTGACTGCCTCTTCGAGCGACACGGCGCGCTCCTGCACCTGTTTCTCAGTGTAATCCAGCAGGGAGATCTTGACCTTCTCCTCTTTCTCAGGACCAGTATACACGACAGAGCCAGGAGGTAAGCCGACTTTCCGCGCTTTCCTGCCGAAGAATCGCATAGGAGAATTCCAGCACTCTGGCTTTTAAAATGTTTTCACATGAGTTCCTTTGGAGCATAATGCGTCGCGATGAGGATGACAAGGCCGATAGCCAAGCCGATCCACAGGCTGAGCTGGTAATTGTTCGGCAAGAGATACTCGTCCATCAGGCCCCAGACGCCGCGCCAGAACGCGATGACCGCGAACGCGATGAGAATGGCGAAGACGATCTGGTGATGCTTTTTCATCCTGGCAAACTGGCTCAGCATTTTCGCCTCAAAAGTACGGGTTGTCGTCTTCGCGGTGCATGTCCTCGTTCTTCACGCCGAGAAGCTTCTGCACGTGTGCGAGGAAGTCGCGCTGGAACAGGTAGTAGTTCGTGATGATGTCGATGTTCACAATCTCTTCCCGGCCTTCGATGATCGTCTTCATCGTGACATGGCGCCGGTATTCCTGCTCGCGCTCGATGTTCTTGGCGCGCAGGAGCTTGCGCAGGAGCAAGTAGAGCTCCATGTTGTCAACGACGGTGACATCCTCCTTGTGCATGTCCTTGACCACGTCCGCTTTCTCGATCGCACTGCCGGGAATGGGCACGGCAAGCTTCTTCTCCTGCTCCGCGTGCTGGAGCAGCGCGTCCACGAGGAAGGAATAGCCGTCCACCATCCGGTTGAGGATGTTCAGGATCACATCGACCGTGCGGGTGTATTTCAGACTGACATATATGAGATGATCGACCCGTTTGAGCTCTTCAACCGCGTCGTGCAATGACTGCATCATTTCTATTCACCTTCTCTTCCATGAAGCTGACAAAGGCCTTGGCGCGCTGCATGTGCCGCTTGAGCTGGTCAGCGCTCAACGTTCGGATCCTATAGCCTTCGTCGCAAATCACGAATGTCCCTTTTCTGACGAACTCCACAGGACTGGCGCGGTGCTCCTTGATCGTCTCCCGGAGCTCGCCCACGAAACGCATGAATTCAAGGGGCACGTTGTAGCTCGGCACGACGTGCTGCCGGAACAAGGCCAGCTGCGCGTCGAAATCCTCAGCCACGAGCGTGAGTCGATTGCGGTCAGCCTCGTACTGGAGCATGGCGCTGATCCCAGCCTCCACAGCCTCGTAGAGGTTCTGGAGCACTGCCACCAGCAGCTTCGGGTCCTTGACCAGCGGATAGGTCTGCGTGAGGATATGATCCGCTACCGAGAGCTTCTTGCGCGCGCCATCTCTCGCCGCAACGAAGGAGTCCATCGCAGATAATAGTCGAGGGGTACTATTTAATGCTTTCGCGCTCTGCGCTGCCACCGCCTTGGCGCGGCATGGTCACTGTCGTTCACAGGTTTGTGCTGCCTTGGCCCGACATGGTCACTGCGTTCCCAGGTTCGCGAAGACACTCGCGAACCATGCGTAGCGAGAGGGCCGCAGCACAAACCATACGCAGTGAGAGCGCCGCGGTGGCAGCGCCCTACTGCGGCGTCGTGCTCTCCCTCCGGTGCGAGCAGAGACCGAGCCCTCACTTTATGAGCTGCGCTCATGCTCGGGCTCGGCATTTAGGCCAAGGCAGTAGTGCTAAGGGCGACAAACTATATAAAGCTCGAGAGGGCTGGCAGCAGAAAGAGGTGGAGCATGGATGGTCGACTAGGCTGGCGGATCAACGAGTTCATCCTGGTAGGCATCATCGTCTTCCAATTCCTCGATTTCTTCAAGCTCCTCGACCCATTCTGGGACTATGTCAAGAAGATCGTCTCCTGGGCGCTCATCGCCTACCTGCTCTACCTCACGAGCCCGAGCGCGATGTTCTTCGGCAAGAAAGAGAAATGGTGGGACGCGGCAGTGATCATCTCACTCTTCATGATGACGCTCAAGAATATCGTCTCTTTCGCAGCAGCGGCGCGCGATACCATGACCGAGCACGTGCTCAAATATGTCAGCTTCGTGCACAGCCCTGACACCATCCCGGGTGTGGCGAACATCACGCTCAGCGAAGCCAGCTATAACACCTTCAACCTGCTTGGCACCTATCTCGCGAACGCGAGCATGTATGCCAAGCCTTTCGCGAGCCAGCTCACGATCAGCAATCCGAGCATCCCGTTCACGCTCCTCTCGGGCGAGCAAAGCATGACAGCGCTGCTCCAGCCCTATGGGATGAACGGCCTGATCTTCCAATTATACAACACGCTCGCGAACCATGCGGCAGTTATCGAGCGCGTGAGCTTCATCATCGGCACCGTGCTGGTGCTCGGCCTCGGCATCTACGCCGCGCTCCGCTTCCATGTCGAAGAGCGCAGCGTGCTCGCAGTGATCCACGAACACGGCGAACTCCAGGACGTCATGCACGCCCTGAAACGCGTGCTCGCCGTCCTGCTCGTCCTGACAGCGTTCTTCCTCCTGCTCTTCAACCTCGTTGTCGAATGGCTTGCCATCGCGATCGACGCGCCCCTCGCCATGATCGGGCTCGCGGTCTACCTCCTCATCGCAGTCCAGTTCCACCGGAAGATGCACCGCAATCTCAGGGGTGAAGACCTGCTCACGAAGATCGGCGGCTTCGGCACTGACTTCCTGAAAGACTTCGCGCGACTGTTCACCAGCAGGCGCACCGTCCTTCTGGGACTGAGCGGGCTGCTCGTACTCCACCTCCTGGTCGACATCGGGACCTTCCTGATCCCCTACGCGACCGGGCTGCGCGACCCCTTGTATTTCGGCCATCTCGGCGCGGGTCACGACACCCTGTTCATGATCATCAGTGCGAACTGGACCGGCCTGCTCGCAACCGATCTCTCGGTGCTCGGCCTGTACGTGCTCAACACGGTCGGCTTGTTCATGCTGCTTGCGCTGCCAGCCTACATCTGGTACAAGGTGTTCAAGCTCCGCACACGCGAAGATCACGAGGCAGAGCACGACCACCATCCAATCTTGCCAGGCTGGCTGATCGCGCTGAGCTTCAGCGGGATCGCCGCCTTCCTCGCCACACCCGCGTTCACGATCACCAAGATCACGAGCGAGGCGCTCATCGGCGTCGACGTCCAGACCCACAGCATCACGACAGGCCATCCCGGACTGTGGCTCTTCGCATTCCTCGTGCTTTTCCTCGTGCTGCTCTTCGCCAGCTTCTCGAAGCACGCCAAGAACCTGCTCATGGCCGCGCTCTTCGGCACGAGCATCCTCTTCTTCGGCGTGTACACCTATCATTTCTTCATGGCAACGATCACCTACTACTTGCGCGAAGGCATCAGCCTGTTCGGCGCAGGCTCGTGGAGCCTCATCTATCTCGCCTGCATCCTCCTCCTGTTCCTGCTCATCAACCTCTTGTTCTATGTGTTCGGCTTCCTCAGCTTCATCTACGAGACAGTGTGGGGAGACTAAAGCTTTATAAACGCCTTCTGTGCCCACCAGCCTAGGGGTTGGTGATGGCGCGCGCAGCAGTATTTGAGGTGAAGGCTGTCTCGAAGAGCTTCGGCGATAATCATGTTCTCAAGAACATCTCGATCACGATAGAGAAAGGGGAAGTCATCGGCATCATCGGCTCGTCTGGCAGCGGCAAGACCACACTGTTGAATCTCCTCGTCGGCTTCCTGCCGCCTGACCGGGGCACGGTCAACTTTGTCCAGTACACGAAAGGGCAGCCGCAGATCTTCAACGTGCTGAAGAAGCCCCTGATCGTGAACCGGAGCTATGGCTTCGCAGCCCAGACCCCGAGCTTCTATGAAAAACTCACCGTCAGGGAGAACCTCGAATATTTCGGCAAGATGTACGATCTCGGGACAAAGGCACTGCGCGCCAACGTCGATATCCTGCTCAAGCTCATGGGGCTCAAGGCGAGCCAGTACGTGACAGCGCGCGACCTCAGCGGCGGAATGAAACGCCGCCTGGACATCGCCTGCGCCATGGTACACAATCCGGGCGTGCTCATCCTCGACGAGCCGACAGCAGATCTCGATCCTGTCCTACGCAATCAGATCTGGGAGATCGTCAAGCGGATCAACATGCGCGGCACCACTGTCGTGCTGAGCAGCCACCACCTGAACGAGCTCGACACCCTGTGCAACCGGATCGCGATCCTCAAGGACGCGGAACTCGTGGACATCGACACGCCTGACAAGCTCAAGCTCAAGTACACCAAGGTGCAGGAGATACTGATCGAGAGCTATCCCGGCAGCTATGAGAAGATCATTCCGAAGCTCAAGGGCAAGAACATCACGAGCATCAGTCAAGAGGGTACGTATCTCACCATCAGGACGCAGGAGCCGGAACGGAACATCAAGGAAGTGCTCACCCTGCTGGAACGCGGCGGCGAGCAGCTCTTGGACATCAAGCTGAACAAGCCAAATCTTGACGATGTCTTCGTCAAGGTCTACACCAAGAAGAGGGAGGAGAAATGAAAGGCCCGGCAGTGATCGCGAAGAACCTCAAGCTCCTCTTCCGTTCGCGAGAGACAGCGTTCACCATCGTCTTCGGGCCTCTGCTCATCATCCTGCTCGTCAGCGCAGCCTACACTGGCGGCGACACTGACACCCAGCTGCACGTCGGCGCGTACAGTCCGGAATACACGGCACTGGCTGACGACATCATCAGCGCGTTGAATGAGAAAGGCTATCGTGTCAGCGTGTTCGCGAACGAGAGCATGTGCACTGACATGATCAAGACCGGGCAAGTGCACACCTGCGTGCTCTTCCCCAGCGATTTCTCGATCAAGGAGGATGAGAGCCAGGTCGTCAGGTTTGCGGTCGACTACTCCCGGATTAATCTCGTCTACGAGATCATCGACGGGCTCAGCCAGGAATTCCAGGTGCAGAGCACGTCGATAACCGAAGAGCTCACCAGCGACGTCCTGCAGCGCCTCGCGCTCGCTCAGGAAGAGGTGCATGACCAGCTCGCAACCGGCGAAGGCCTCGAGACCAAGCTCGACCTGGTCCAGAGCGAGATGGCAGAAAGCAGGAGTTCCCTCGGCAGCGTGGATGTGAACGTGTCGTTCGCCGACCTCAAGGACATCCGCGGCCGGGTCACTGGCTTGAGCGGCATGATCACCGAGATCAAGGCGGAGAGCATCGACGCCATCGAAGCCGCGGAAGCAACGCTGCGGGATGCACGCTCAGAAGTCGAGAACGAGACGCGGGACAGCGTCGACGACACTATGGACCTGCTCGAGAACGCGACCGCGACCATCCTGGACATCGCAGACGACGCTCCCACTGCAGTGACAGAAGTGAACTACATCATCGACGATGCCGCAGACGCGATGGAGAAAGTTCAGGAACGTTTCGGCCAGCTGGTCAGCGCGTCAGAAGAGGTCGATGACCGGCTCGCAACCTCGAAGGGCGAGATCGACACCGCGCTGAGCGAGCTGACGACCCTGCGGGGCAAGCTGCAGCATGTCGACAGGTCGCTCCAGGAAGTCCTCGGGTTCCAGGCGAGTAGCGTGGCAGCACCGATCACGACAAGGATCGAGCCGGTCACGTCAGAAGACAGCAACCTCACGTTCACCTACCCGTACGTGCTCATGCTTGTGATCATGTTCCTCGGGCTCATGCTGAGCAGCTCGCTGATTGTCATGGACAAGACCAGCAATGCCGCGTTCAGGAACTTCACGACCGCGACGCGCGATGAATATCACATCCTGTTCAGCTTCATCACGACCTTCTTCATCCTGCTCGGGCAGACGCTCATCATCCTCCTGGTGAGCTACTTCTTCGTGAAAGCCCCCTTGTTCAACAACTTCGCTGTCAGTCTCGTCGTCATCTTCTTCGCGATCACGCTCTTCAGCTTCCTCGGCATGATCATCGGCTATGTCGCCGGCACGCAAGAGGCTGCGATGATCTCCTCGCTGAGCCTGGGCTCTGTCCTGCTCTTTGTCAGCAATCTCGTCCTGCCGCTCGAGGCGATGAACCAGGTGGTCTCGATCCTGAGCAGCTATAACCCGTACGTGGTCCTGAGCGAGCTCCTCAAGCAGAGCATGCTCTTCAACCTGCGACTGGTCGACACTGGCGGCAGGATCGGCCTGCTCGTGCTCACCATCCTCATCCTGTTCGGGCTGATCATCGCTGTGCAGCGCAGCTTCAAGTCCAAGTTCTTCCAGCGGCGCAGCAAGGATCTCGCAGCGAACGCCTTCGCGCCACGCGCCAGGAAGATCAAGCCGCTCTCGCTGATGCATCACGAAGTCAAGGATCTCTTCGACCTCCTGGAAGTGCTGGACCATATGACGCGTGCAGACTTCGAGCAGGTGATCGCCGGCGGCAAGAATCCCATCGCGGCCTGGGTCAGGCTGGAAGTCGGGGAGAAGGGCCTGGCGCGCCGCATGGATACCAGGAGCAAGGAGCGCATGATCCTGGCCTTGGACAAGTACATCAAGCGCCGCTCAAAGCGATTGCAGAAGAAGAAATAGTCACTGTCTCTTGACGATTTTCCGGTTCATTCTTATATTTCCTTTCTCATCATCAACAATATACTTTCGCTGACAACAATATTTATAAAAACCGGAAGTCGCCTTGGAATCGCACATCTCGTGGCTCATTCAATCGAGCTCCACAAGATATTGTGTTTCGACCTCCTAGGGTGCAGTAGCAGGGTGGTGGCGTGACAGGACTCAAGATACCCAGGGTATTCACACAAGGCGATCCATATGGCATGTTCGACTACGAACGCCGTGATTCTGTGATCAAGAACCCTGACGGCAGCATCGTCTTCGAGATCAAGGACATCGAAGTGCCGCAGGACTGGACACAATTAGCGACCGACATCCTCGCCCAGAAATACATCAGGAAAGCGGGGCTGCCGAAAGAGCATAGCAGTACAGGCAGCGAGACCAGCATCAAGCAGGTCGTGCACCGCCTGGCCGGCTGCTGGCGCCACTGGGGTGAGGAGCACAACTACTTCGCCAGCGAGGAAGACGCGCAGGCCTTCTACGACGAGCTCGCGTACATGCTGCTCAAGCAGATGGTAGCACCCAACAGCCCGCAATGGTTCAACACTGGGCTGGCATGGGCCTACGACATCACAGGCAAGCCTCAGGGGCATTGGTATGTCGATCCCGCAAGCGAGGAACTCAAGCAGAGCGAGGACGCGTACACGCGGCCGCAGCCCCACGCCTGCTTCATCCAGTCGCTCGAAGACGACCTCGTCAATCCTGGCGGCATCTTCGACCTCGCGTTGCGGGAAGCGCGCGTGTTCAAGTATGGCTCAGGAACTGGCAGCAATTTCAGCGCGCTGCGCGGCCGCGGCGAGCCTCTCAGCGGGGGCGGCACCTCTTCAGGATTGATGAGCTTCCTCAAGGTCTTCGACGCCGGCGCTGGCGCGATCAAGAGCGGCGGCACCACAAGGCGCGCTGCAAAGATGATCTGCCTGGACATGGAGCATCCGGAGATCGAGACCTTCATCATGTGGAAGTACCGTGAAGAGCAGAAAGTCGCAGACCTCGTCACCGGCAGCCACATCAACAAGATTCTCCTGCAGAAGATCGCGGACGCGGCGAAAGAGGCAGGCACGAACTGGAAAGAGAACCAGAAGCTCAAGCTCGCGATCAGGGAAGCCAAGCATTTGGGTGTGAGCCTGAATTACATCTTCCGCGTCCTCCAGATGGCAGACCAGGGCATCTACGACGCCGACTTCGTCGAGTTCGACACCAATTTCAACAACGAAGCGTACGACACTGTGAGCGGCCAGAACGCGAACAACTCGATCAGGATTCCCAATTCTTTCTTCGACGCAGTCGAGCACGGCGAAGACTGGAAACTGATCAACCGCACGAATGGCGAAGTGCACAGCACAGTCAACGCCAAAGCGCTCTGGGAGAAAGTGTGCCTCGCAGCCTGGCACTCTGCCGATCCAGGCCTGCAGTTCGACACCACAATCAACGAATGGCACACCTGCCCGAAAGACGGGCGGATCAACGCTTCCAATCCCTGCAGCGAGTACATGTTCCTCGACGACACAGCCTGCAATTTGGCGAGCCTGAACATCGCCAAGTTCATCAACGGCGACAACAAGTTCAATGTCACATGGTTCGAGCACGCGACGCGCTTGATGACGATCGTGCTCGAGATCAGCGTGCTCATGGCACAATTCGTCAGCGAAGAGATGGCGCTGCGGAGCTATAAGTACCGCACCCTCGGTCTCGGCTACGCGAACATCGGCTCGACATTGATGCGCCTCGGCATCCCGTACGACAGCGACGAGGCACGCACCTTCATCGGCGCGGTCAGCGCGCTCATGTGCGGCCAATCATACACGACGAGCGCTGAGATGGCGCACGCGCTCGGCCCGTTCGAGAAATACGAGGGCAACAAGGACGACATGCTCCGCGTCATCCGCAACCACCGGCACGCAGCATACAACGCGAAAGCGCAGGAATACGAAGGATTGACGATCACGCCGCAAGGCATCGAAGAGCACGAGAACCACCTGGAACTGGTGAAAGCGGCGCGCGCGTCGTGGGACAATGCGCTGGAGATGGGCAAGCAGCACGGCTACAGGAACGCGCAGGTCACAGTGATCGCGCCGACAGGCACGATCGGCCTGGTCATGGACTGCGACACCACCGGGATCGAGCCTGACTTCGCGCTTGTCAAGTTCAGGAAGCTTGTCGGCGGCGGGTATTTCAAGATCATCAATAAAGCAGTGCCTGACGCATTGCACAGACTTGGCTATGACGAGCAGGCGATCGAGAAGATCGTCAAGTACACGATCGGGCATACAACACTCGACGGCTGCCCAGCGATCACGCACGCCAAGCTCAAAGAGAAAGGCTTCACAGCCGCGATGCTGGAGAAGATAGAGCAGAACTTCGAAACAGCCTTCGATCTCAACTTCGTGTTCAACAGATTCACGCTCGGCGACGAGGCCATGAAAACGCTTGGTGTTCCCCAGAAGGACTATGAGGATCCTGGCTTCAACCTGCTCGCCTGGCTCGGCTTCTCGAAAGAGGAGATCGAGGAGACGACCTCATACGTCTGCGGCACCATGACAGTCGAGGGCGCGCCCGGCCTGAAGGACGAGCACCTGCCAGTGTTCGACTGCGCGAACAAGTGCGGCAAGCGCGGCAAGCGTTTCCTGGCGACTGACAGCCACATCAAGGCCATGGCTGCAGCCCAGCCATTCCTGAGCGGCGCGATCTCGAAAACGATCAACATGCCCAACGAAGCGACGATCGACGACATCGGCAAGGCATACACCACGAGCTGGAAACTCATGCTCAAAGCCAACGCGCTCTATCGCGACGGTAGCAAGCTGAGCCAGCCAGTCAACACAGTGGCAGAAGACCTCTCAGCATTCGACGAGGAAGACGTGGACGAGGCTGCGGTGACGCCGGAAGCAGTGCAGCAAGGAATGGCTGCACGATTCGCTGCAGCTCCTGAGTGGCAAGGTGTGAACCGCGAAGCGGTGATCGCGAACACTCCGGTACTGGTGACGACCCACGAATACGAGGACGGCACCCTCGGCAATGTCAACGTCTCGATGCAGAACGCGAGCGAGGACTACCAGGGATTGCTCAGTGCGTACGGCGACCTGCTCAGCCACAGCCTGCAGCAAGGCGTGCCATTGCAAAGCATGGTCGACAAGCTGACATTCTCTGACTTCGCGCCTGGCGGCCCGGTGCAGGGCGACCCTGCGATCAAGAACGCAACCAGTATCGTCGACTATCTCTACCGCGTACTTGGTCATGAGTATCTCGGCAATGAAGAGCTCGTGCACATCAAGGAAGTCCTGCCCTCGAGAAAGAAGCGGAAGAAACGCGAGTTCTCGAGCGAGGAACGCGCGATCATGGAAGCCCGCGCCAAAGGCTACACTGGAGAACCGTGCCCAGGCTGCAAGAGCATGCGCCTGAAAAGAAACGGCACGTGCTTGCTGTGCGAAGACTGTGGTAGCACGACCGGATGCAGCTAGGGGTAACTTTTTATAGCCTTTCTCACATTTGAAGCCAACCTGGGTGAGGGGGTGCTATCATGGGGCGCGAACGGTGGCCATCACGATTACTATTCATCTTTGCAGCAGTAGGCAGCGCAGCTGGCTTGGGAAACCTGTGGCGTTTCCCGTACCTGGCGTATGAGTACGGTGGCGGCGCTTTTCTCATTCCCTACTTCCTCGCGCTGCTCATCCTCGGCCTGCCACTCTTGGTGCTCGAGTTCAGCGTCGGGCAGTACTTCCAGCGAAGCGCGGTCGGCTCGTGGCGCAAGCTCAAGGAATGGGGAGGCATCTTCGGCTGGTGGGCCCTCGGTGCCGCATTCTTAATCCTCAGCTATTACGCTGTCGTCATGGCATGGTCGCTGCGCTATTTCTTCGCCAGCTTCACCATGGCATGGAGCGGAGGTGCAGAATCTTACTTCTATCAGAACGTGCTCGAGCTCACACCAAACATTGGCGTACTCGGCGGGATCCATTGGGGATTGCTCGCCTGCCTCACAGCAGTGTGGGCACTGATCTATTTCAGCACGTTCAAGGGGGTGAAGAGCGTCGCGCAAGTCGTCAAGGTGACAATGCCCTTGCCGATCATCCTCATCCTCGTGCTCCTCGTCAGGGCGCTCACCCTCGACGGCGCGCTCACCGGCATACTGTTTTACGTCAAGCCAGTCTTCAGCGCTTTGCTCGACCCGGAGATTTGGATCGCTGCTGCCTCCCAGATCTTCTTCACCTTGAGCATCAGCATGGGCATCATGATCGCGTACGCGAGCTATGTCAAGAAAAATCAGGATATCGCGAAAGACGCGCTGTGGACCGCTATCCTGAACAGCCTCATCAGCATCGTCGCCGGCTTCGTCGTCTTCGGCACCCTCGGCTTCCTCGCGATGCAGAAGAGCATGGCGGTCGCGGACGTCGTGGCATCAGGTCCAGGTCTGGCCTTTGTCGTATTCCCGGAAGCATTGAGCATGATGCCGGTGGCCTGGCTGTTCGCCGCGCTCTTCTTCCTCGTGCTGCTTTCTCTTGGCATCGACAGCGCGTTCAGCATCCTCGAAGGCGTGCTGGCCGCATTCAAGGACCGGGTGCAGATGAGCACTGCGAAGCTCGCTCTGATCGGCTCCTTTGTCGGCCTGCTCTGCGGCATTATCTACGTCACACGGGCAGGGTTGTATTTTCTCGACCTCATCGATCATTTCCTGCTCAACTACGGCATGATCATCTTCGGCATCGGGCAATGCCTGCTCGTTGGCTGGACAAGCGCTGGCAGGGAAGTGAAAGATCACTTAGCTGCGCAAAGCAAGTGGTTTCCGGTCAAGACATGGTGGTGGATCATCAGGCTCGTGGCGCCAGTCATTCTAGTGATCATACTTATCAGCTTTTTCATCAAAGAGCTTGGCGCGCCCTACGGCGGCTACCCGGGCTGGGCGATCGCCATCGGCTGGCTCTTCCTCTTCGGTACGCTCGTATTCGGCCTGATCATGAACTGGTGGTATGGCCGTGGCGAGGAAGTCGCTGACTAGGAACAAACCTTTTTAAATTTCTTCGGGGTTCTCTCCTCTGAGGGGGTCCTATGGCTACAAGTCAGTTTATTCTCGAGAAAGTCCGCAAGCGCGACGGCAAGCTCGTGCCCTACAGGCGGGAAAAGATCGAGCGCGTCCTCACCCTTGCAGGCGAAGCCACTGAGACCCAGTTGGCTGTGGGAAAGCTGGCTGAGAAGATCGAGCAGAAACTGACCAAAGCCTACTCGAAAATGTCAGGGAAGAAAACGCCTGACGTTGAAGAGATCCAGGACCTTGTCGAAGAGACGCTCATGGACGCGGGCCTGCACCGCGTGGCACGACATTTCATTCTCTACAGGGAGCAGCGCGCCGCTGAGCGAAGCGCGAAGAGCGCGCTGATCGGCAAGACTGTGCAGACCGACCTGAGCATCAACGCGATCAAGCTCTTGAGGGAGCGTTACCTGCTCCGTGACGAGGAACGCGGCTGGTACGAAAGCCCGAAAGAGCTCTTCGAGCGCGTTGCGAGCGCGGTCGCGCGTGCAGAACGCAAGTACGGCGCTGACGAGGCGCAGCAACGGCGATGGAAGAACCGATTCAAGCGCTTGATGCGCAACCTGGACTTCATCCCCAACAGCCCGGCATTGATGAACGCGGGCACAGGCTACCAGCAGATGGCGAGCAGCATCGCCGTGCCGATCGAGGACGATCTCGACTCGATCTATCGCGGCCTGCACGACGCGGCGAAGATGCAGCAGGTCGGCTGCGGCACTGGCTTCAACTTCAGCAGGCTGCGGCGCCAGGGCTCGCGCGTCAAAGGCATCGGCGGCGTCGCGTCAGGGCCGATGACCTTCCTGAAACTCTACAGCGAGAGCGCGAAGAAAGTCAAGCAGGGCGGGAAGCGCCAGGGCGGCAACATGGCAATCCTCGACGTGACCCATCCTGACATCCTCAACTTCATCACTGCGAAAAGCAAGCAGGGACTTGAGAATTTCAACCTGAGCGTGCTGCTCAGCGACGAATTCATCCACGCAGTCATCGCCGACCGGGAATACGGCCTGCGCGATCCAGGCAGCAAAGAGATCGTGGGGAGAGTGAACGCGAAACAGGTCTTCGATCTGATCGTGGCCTCTGCATGGAACAACGCCGATCCAGGCGTGTTGTTCAAGAAAGCTATCCAGCGCGGCAACCCGGTGCCGAGCCATGGGATCACGGCGACGAGCGCGTGCGCCGAGTTCCTGCTGAGCAGCTACGAACAGGGCTTCCTCGGCAGCGTCAACCTCGCAAACTTCGTGACCGACGACGCGAACGTCGACTGGCGCCGCCTGAAAGAGGTTGTTGCCGACGCTGTCCGCTTCTTGGACAACATGATCGACATCACCCGGTATCCAATCAAGCGGGCAGAGACGATCTGCTTCCGCCACCGCAAGATCGGGCTTGGCGTCATGGGATTGGCGCACCTGCTCATTCAGCTCGGCATCCCGTATGACAGCGAAGAAGGCATCAAGAAAGCAGGGGAAGTCATGCGTGTCGTTCGGGAAGCTGCTGACGACGCGAGCGAAGAGCTCGGGAAAGAGCGCTCACCATTCCCGGACTGGAAGAAGAGCACGTATTGCGCGAAGAGCAAGCATTTCGGCGAGAAGGAGCGCAAGTTCAGGAACGCGACGCGAATGGCGATCAGCCCGACTGGAAGCGTGTCAATGATCGCTGAGACCAGCTCTGGCATCGAACCCTTGTTCAGTGTCAGCTATGTGAAGAAAGTGTTGGGTGGTGAAGAGTTTTACTATGTCGACCCCTTCCTGAAGAAACGATTGGAGGACACGGGCCTGTATTCCGAAGAGCTGGTCGAGAAGATCGCGAACTTCGGCCTGCAGGGCGCGAAAGAGATCCCTGACGAGGTGAAGCGCATCTTCGTCACGACGCATGACATCGCGCCGGAATGGCATGTGCGCATGCAGGCAGCAGTGCAGGAGCACGTGGATAATGGTGTGTCGAAGACCGTGAACCTGCCGAGCTCTGCGACGATGCTCGACGTGGAGAACATCTTTCTCCTGGCGTGGAAGCTCGGGTGCAAGGGCTGCACGATCTACCGCGACGGCTCGATGGGAGAGCAGGTGCTGACAGCAACAGCCATGCTGACGCATGCCGAGTCAAACACGACGCGCTCGATCAGGGAAGAGCTTAAAGTCTTGGCAAACAACCGGAGTTTGTCTGATTTCTCACGGTGAACAGTGTGAAGAAAGGATTGATCCATGCATACATCGGCGAGGGCAAAGGCAAGACGACAGCCGCGCTCGGACTTGCGCTGCGCGCTGTCGGTCAGAACATCCTCGTGTACATGATACAGTTCATGAAAGGCGGCCGTTATACTGGCGAGATACTTGCGGCCGAGCGTTTTCTCAGCGGCCGGTTCAAGATAAAGCAGTTTGGCAGAGGGTGTATCAGAGAGGACAAGCAGCTGAAGATCGCGGAATTCGACGAATCGCAGTTCCTGAAGATCGAGCCTTCGTTTGTGCGTGATGACGAGCCCTGCGGCACGTGCCGGTATTGCTTTGTGAACGACGAGAAGCAGAAGCGTTTCTGTGAGGACGCGTTCGCGCACGCGAAGAAGATCCTGGAAAGCGGGGATTACGGCCTTGTTATTCTCGACGAGCTCGTGTATGCGGTCACGTACGGCATGCTGCCGCTTGAGAAGGCGCTCGAGCTGCTTGAGGCCAAGCCGGAGCAAGTCGAGCTCGTGATCACCGGAGGTGCGTGGCAGGGCGAGGTGCCGCAGGAACTGCTGGACAAGTGCAATCTTGTCACGAAGATGGGCAAAGTGAAGCATTATTACGAGGAAGGCGTGCTTGCGCGGCGCGGTGTTGAGTATTGAGTTAAAATTTTCTATATAGAAAATAATTAGAATCAGAAATAACTCTTATAAACACACAATAATCACCACTAAGTGATGAACTTAAGAGTATTGCTATATTCACTACGGGACAAGCTCCCAGGCATGCAGCCACTGACGCTTGAGCAGCAACTCCGGCGAGTCAGAAAGGACCTGACACGACTACGTAACAAGACAGAGGGACGGTTCTGGGCATACCGGACGCTTGGGTCGCATCTCCGCATCCATAGATCGATCGAATCATTAGAAAGCATGGAAGACCTGATGAGCACCGATCTCGCAGTGCAGCGCGGCGAGCGCGCTCCGCAATGGTTCCGGCAGGGCGTCTACCGCATAGCAGACGATGACACGCCATTGGAGACATTGAACGCTGCTGCAGACCGGGGATGGGAAGACATCTACAACAATGCAGACATTGTCGAACGCGCGCACGCTGAATTCGATGAGGATCCTGCGACAGCGCTCAACTGGAGCATTACCCACGCCTCCCCGACACTGAGAGAACAACTCGAAATGCATATTGCAGGTGAGGAGTGGGGAGCTGCGGATGACATTTGGGCCATCGTCGAATCCTGGATGGACAACGATATCCCTGCGAGGCTCAAAGCATTGCAGGAACAGCCAAAAGACGACGATGAACGAGCGTTTCTCGCCAGCTATGGCGAGAACATGCCACCACGACTCACCATCCAACTCGACCCCGAACCAGTAGGAGAGGTCACTGTGTACAACGAACCGATTGGCCAGGGACCAGCGCCGACGATATTGCTTGATGAACGCACGAGAAGGCAGCGCCTCACAGACGTTGGCCGGGAATTCCTCTACAGTCTTGGCGAAGCCTTGGCAAGCTACGGCAGAGAACAAATACAAGCAGCCGGAGAAATTCGTGGGCGCTGGCAAGGATTCCTGAGCCGGCTCCGAGGACGCGACAGCGTGCAAGAGACAGGACAGGAAGCGGCAAGCATTGATGACCTGGCAGAGCCGATCGAAATGCGACCAACCTTCGACGACTGCACACTGCAAGAAGTCAGACAGGCCGCAGCGTTCGACTACGACTTCTACCGGGATTCAGGTCGCGACGACTTCAAGAGCGTTGCGAGCATCGCCGCCTTGTATAACATCAGCACATATCAGGTCATGAAAGGAGTGCGCGAATACCTGCCGGAAGAACACACTCGCGCACGCGTGGCTGCACGAGACAGGTCAGAACGACGCTTCTGTGTCTCGTGGTATATGGATGCGCGCGCTCTGAACAGCCCGGCACCGACAGTCAAGGAGCTCGCAGAAAAACTCGACTGCAGCACCAGTACAGTGTATCGCGATATGCGGTACTTGCGAGAGCAACAACAAGAACAGAGGATGGTAGCATGAAATCGTACGAAATCCCTACAGAACAAACAACAGCACGAACGAGAAGTCAGCGGCTCCTGATGGGGGCAGTCATTCTCACCGAGATTGCCGCTCTCACCCTTTCAGCATACGCACTTCACAATGCGGTGATGAACAGCCCACCATCTGACACACCATATGTCGGTCTTGACTACGAAGCACGACAACTACACTTTGCAGTACAAACATCAGGAATAACAAGAAAAAAGTGAAAGTGTTTAGCAGCCAGCCATGGCTGCGAGCTCTTGCTCTGACAGGCGACCCCAGTGTTGTTCGCCTTCGACATTCCAGCTCGGATAGGCGTTCACATCAGCCTCGAGGCACGTGGCTTCGTCGTCGCCAGCACAGTCGAGCACAGTGACCATGCCTGCATACGCTTCTGCCTCGTCCACTGATGCAGTGGCCCATGCCGCCATGTAGAGCGTCACGTCCTTGTCGGCAAGGCAGCCGGCTAGGTCGTCGACTTCTTCCGTCTCAGCATCGCCGGTCGTCACTGACACTTCGATAGGCTCGACTGGTTCGCTTGGTGTCTCAGGAACGATGACTTCCAGGTCCTCGACTTCCACTTCAGGAGCGCTTTCCTCAGGAGTCGGCTCTTCAACCTCAGTCACTGGCTCCTCAGGCTCAACCGGTTCTGTATCTTCTGGCGGAACGATCTCGACCGAGGTTCCTGTCGATTCCTCAGGCTCTTCACCGGCAAAGATGATCTCTGCGTTTTCCCTGAGCTCCTGAATGTACGCCTGGTAGCGCTCGGTGCGCTGCTGCGAAATCAAGCGGGCTTCGATCTCATCGCGGACGTCCTCGTACGGGGTCGTGGTCGCGTCAAGGTCCTCGATCTTCAGCACGAGATGCGCGCCGAACTGGGTCAGCACGATCTCAGTCTCCTCTGCCGCAAGGCGGAAGCTCACTTCCTCGAATTCCGGCACCATGAAGCCACGGCCGAAGGTGTACTCGCCGCAGTTCTCGCGCGAGCCGACGTCAGCAGTCAGTTCTGCAACAAGGTCGCAGAAGTCTTCGCTGTCGTCATAGCGTGCGAGCGCGTCTTCGGCAGCTGCCTGCGCGTCCTCAGCGCTGATCTCTTCGCTTGTCGCGAAGAGGATGTGCTTCACCGTCACCTGCGCGTCTGCCTGGAATGCTGCTTCGTTGTCAGCGTAGAAACGCTTCACCTCTTCCTCGCTCACTGACAAGTTGACATTCACGCTCGTGTTCAGCACGCGTGAGATCATGAGCTGTCGGTGCAGCATGTTCTTCAGATCGTCATTGTCGAGGCCAAAGCTCTGGAGGTTCGCCAGGAGCTGCTCCTCAGTCAACTGGCTCTGCACAAGCAATTCCTGATAGGCGGCGTCGACGTCTTCATCGCTCACCACAATGCCCTGTCGCGCGCCTTCCTGCATCAGGAGCCGCTCGTCGATGATCTCCTGGAGCACCTGCTCCTCTGTGAAGAGCTGCTGGTACGGCTCTGGCAGGAGCGCAATCTGCGTGGCAAGCTCGTTCTGCGTGATCGGGTCGCCGTTCACTGTTGCGATGACCTCGTCTTCGACGACAGCAAGCTGGTCATGCACTGCATCGATGTCCTCTTCAAAGCCGGGATAGTTGGTCTTGAGCTCTTTCAAGGTATAGTCGCCGCTCGCGAAATCCCGTGCCAGGTCCTGAATGATGATCTCAGAGACGCCGCGGTCGCGGAAGGCTTGCAGCACTTCGGCTTCGCTCGCCTCAGCCGGCATCCCGGTGTCCTGATTGCTGAGCAGCAGTATCGCTGCGATGATCAGCACCAGAATGATCGCCGCTCCTAGAATCGGCCACAGGCCTGAATCCGGCTCGTTCTTGCCATTTTTTCCATTATTGGATCTTTTCTTCTTAGATTTTGCCACGCGTACCACCCGTGATTGTTACCGAGGGGAAGAACCCGAGAGGGCTTAAAAAGATTCCGATTCTTCTCATTCTCCAGGGATAACAAAATTTTCCTCGGGAAAACGAGCCAAAACGATATAAAGCGCCCGGGCATCCTCACGCTATGGAGACACGGATCGGGAGCGGCTGCGAACTCATGGACTGGCTCCTGGAAGGTGGCTATGAGAAGGATGTGCTGACGTGTCTTTATGGACCGCCTGGCAGCGGCAAGACGAATTTTCTCCTGCTGGCCATGGCAAACAGCGAGCAACTGGCTGGCAAGCGGATCGTCTACATCGACACTGAAGGGAATTTCAGCTTGTCGCGGTTCAAGCAGCTGACTGGCGAGTACGAAGAGATACTCAAACGGACAGTGTTCCTGAAACCGACCACGTTCGAAGAGCAGCGGAAGGCCTTTGAGAAACTGCGCAAGATCGTCACGAGCAAAGTAGGTGTCATTATTCTTGATGGTGCTGCGATGTTGTACCGCTTGGAGCTGGCGAAAAGCAAGGATACCTATAGCGTGAATCGCGAGCTCGGGTTGCAGCTGTCGTACTTGACCGAGATCGCGCGCAAGAAGCACATCCCGGTGCTTGTCACGAATCAGGTGTACGCTGATGTCGAGAACGAGGGCAAGACCAAGATGGTCGGCGGCGATATTCTTCGGTATGCGTCAAAGTGCCTGATCGAATTGAAACGGTTCACTGGCGGCAAGCGCGGGCTCGCTTTGCAGAAGCATCGATCGCTACCAGAGAAGGAGGCTTTGTTTGTCATCACCGATGACGGGGTGGAGCAGATTGAAAGTTAAGCATCATTCCATCGCGCATTTCTTCCTGATCGTGATATTGTTCGGCGTCGGCCTGATCGTGTTCAGCAATATGGGCGGCGGGCAGGTGACCAGCGGGCTCTTCATCGGCCTGAGCATCTACAACCTGCTGAGCGGCACGCAGCAAGGCGGGATTGATGCAGTCAGCACTGCCTCTCCCGGCATGGTCGAGCTCATCATCGCCTTCATCATCAACCTGATCATCTACTACATTCTGGCAACGATATTGATATTTCTGTACAACCTTGTTTTTGGAAAATAAGAAAGTGTTTATTCAGTCGTGAAGTCGTCGATGCTGTGCGGGAAGGCTTGTCCCTTGTTGTGCAGTCCTTTCGCTTCCATCACACCTTTCGTGAGCAGGTAGAACAGGATGCCCAGGCTTTTCTTTCCCTTGTTGTTGCACGGCACGACAAGATCGATGTTGTTCGCTGCGTTGTTCGTGTCGCAGAACGCGATGACCGGGATGCCGATCTTCAGCGCGTCAGTGATCGCGTTCCGGTCTGGCCAGGGATCGCTGATCACGAGGATCTTGGCTTCGACAAAGTCGCGCAGCTGCGTGTTTGTCAGCACGCCAGGCGGGTAGCGGCCAGCGAAGAACTTCACGCCGAGCAGTTCTGCCATCTTCTTCACGCCTTTCCAGCCGTTTTCACGTCGGCTGATGACCACGATGTCGCTCGGCTCGTACTTGGCGAGGAAGCTCGTCGCGATCCTGATGCGTTTGTCGATCTCTTCGATGTTCAACACAGACAAGCCGTCTGGCCGTGTCTTGTAGATGAAGTCCTTCATGTACTTGGTCTTGAATTTCGTTCCGATGTGGATGCCTGCCTTGAGGTATTCCTCATTCGCGACAAGCAGGTTTTCGTCTGCCATGGTTTCACCTTCCGCAGCGCCACAATCAGCGCCATCGCCTTGGCATGAAGCACGGCACCGAGCATGAGCGAAGCTCATAATCGCGAGGTGCCGTCCCTTGCTCACCCGGAGGGTGAGTAAGTGGCCGCGATGGCGCACGTGGTGCTACCATTTGACGGAATCGATCAGAATCGTTCCGCAGCTATTATCACCCGCTACAGGCCGCTTCTCACATAGGAAGCGTGGGTAATGGCGCTCAGGAGAGGTGAAGTGTTTATAAGGTTTATTTATTTTCTATAAAGAAAATTATTCTTCCAAAGAGACTTTGGCGTTGATTGTCCTCTTGCGTCGTTGCGCTACCTCTTTGAGGCGGTGGATGCCATCACCAATGTCAATGCAGCCGGTTCGAATATTATAATTGAGTCGGATAGGGGTGAGCGCGAGGTGATGCTCTCCTGCATCCAGTGCTTCTCCAAGGCGTTGTGATCGGTCAGGATGATAATCAGGATCAGCGAACTGCTCTGCTTGCCGGTCGTTGAGCTTTCCGAGGATGGCGTTGATTGGTACTTGGGTGAAGTACCCTGTAGGAGCGTCGATCTTGAGCCAGAGCCTGGCACGCGGGTCGACCCAGTTGTAGGCAGTCGGACCGGCGAGGTTGCCTTTCCAGTTGTGGGTGTAGTTATGGCCGACCAGGTGCCTCCGGACGAGACGCATGTGCTCAGAGAGTTCCTTATTACCTGGAAGAGTGTCCATCGCTATCCGCGAGATGACTGCGGCGTGAATAGGTGGAGGTGTGTAGAAACCCTTTTTTGGGACTCGGACAGCAGGCATTGCTTCTCGGATGAGGCGTCTGAGAGTCATAAGAGTTCTTAAGGACTCTTCCTTTATAAAGTTTACTACTATTTAGTAGTATTAAGAGAATCTCGCGAGCGCTTCATAGACAGGGCCGCGTGGCGTCAAAGTGCTCTTGTACAGAGTGAAATGCTCGACTTTCCACTTGATTTCGATGCGGCGATCGACGGCGTGCTTGCGATCATCAGGCGATCTGAAACGCGCAATGGTCAAGTGCGGCTTGTACGGCCGCGGATCGTTCAACGCAAACGGACGGACAGCACGCTGGATGTTCTTCTGCAGTTGCGCAAGGTCCTTTGTCAGCTTGACTCCAAGCCAAAAGACCCGTGGAAACGTTCCGAGCTTTGTTGTCTGCAACTTGAAGGGTGAGAACGCAACTTCAGATAATGCCACTTTCACCTTATCCAATTTCGCCTCCTGGACTTCGCCAAGGAATTTCAATGTCAAATGGATGTCTTTCGGTGGCATGAAACGCAGCGGCGTGTCTGCAAGCTCGGCTTCAATCTTCTCCAACTCACTCGTCAGTTCGGGCGAGAGATCCACAGCTACGAATAATCGCATGAGAATTGTGAAAAGGGTTTCGAACTAAAAGCTTACTCCTTTTCAGGCGCTTCCTCGTCCGTTTCCGGCTCGTCGCCAGGATCAGCGTCTTCAGGCTCGTCACCGAAATCCTCGCTGTCAAGCTCTGGTTGCGGATCGAACTCTGGCTCTGCAGGCTTCTCCTCCTTCGGAGCCTTTTTTTCTGCCTCGCCGATCTTCTCGCCGAATCCAACTTTTGACAAGACGCGCGTCACCTTGATGCGTACCTCATCGCCAGCCTTGGTGCCTGGCACGAAGATGACAAAGCCGTCCTTCTTCGCGATGCCGTCGCCTTTCTCGCCGACAGCCTCTATCGTCACATCCAACTCTTCACCCTCATTCACAGGAGGGGTGCTCTGGTATTGGTTCCCATACATTGTCTAGTACCCACCTAGTTTCTTGACGAGCTGTGCCCGCAGGTCACACAATCGAGAGAAGGCTTATAAATTTAATTGAAAGTCAGTGTTTATATATCGTGCCTCACTCCACAGGCCTATGGGTGTGGCAGACTTTCTGAAAGGCCTTGTCAAGAGCGCTGAAGAGACAACACTCAATTTCGACGAACTCGACCCGTGGATTGAGAAGCGAGAAACAGAGATTGGAGATGAAGAGCGCGAAACCTTCCTGCTGATGCAGAAACGCGTTGAAGAACTGAACAAAGGATTGGAAGAGGGAGTCTCTGTCTTGAAAGAGGTTGATCTCGAAGCGAGAAAAGCGGGTGGGAGGGCTGAGTCGATAGTCAAAAGCAACCGCAACAACTATATCACACACGTGAACAATCTGAAAGAGAGCCTCTACGACTCTGAGGAGGAGAACTTAGGACCCTATCTTGTCCTGATGAGAAACACTCTCGCAGAATTCTACAGGAAATCCCACGTCAGCTACGAAAAAGCCAGCCTCTTGATTGGAAAAGAGCTAGCCGAGGTCAAGAGAATCGTCACCAGCTTCTCCAGAGATCTGGAAAAACTTGCAGAGAAGAAGAAAGGGGTGATCACCTCCTCAGAAAGAACATCGTTCCTCCGCCAGAAAGTCAGTCAGCTCGATGAGATCGAAGAGAGCATTCACGAGATCGAGAAGAACATCGGCTCATTGAATGAGAAGGTGAAGAAGAGTCAGCGCGAAGAGCGGCGCATCGCGGCAGAGAACAGCAAGAGTTCAGCAGCGGCGCAGCAGAAAGAAGCAGAGCGCGAATCGAGTGTGAGAGCATTAGAACTGGATATCCATCAACTGAGAAGCATGATCAATTTCAAAGCGCTCGCGAACATCTTCCACGTCAGCCAGAAACAGATGAGCAAAGTCAGAGCCCACAAAGAAGGCTTCGCAATTGCCCTTGAGAAAGATAACGGAACGACTCTTCTCGCACTGCTCGACGAGGCTAACATGAACAGCGAAGCGATCATAACAAAAGTCAAGCTGATCAATGAGAAGAGAGCAGGGATAAGGCCTGGCAAAGAATATGGGATAGAGTCATCTGTCGCGCTGAAAACGCTCAGATCTGAATTGAAGGAGCTGCAGAAAGAGCAGTCTCACGAGTTGAAAAGAATCGAGAAATTAAAAGAAAGCAGAAAAGAGTTGCGCGCGTCATTACGAGAGGAACTCACCGCCATGAATGTGGTCCTTAAGCGTCCTCAAGCCCGTGCTCAGTCACGTTGAAGACGCATTCTGCATCCGGCATGTTCGGCGCGTCGACCAGCTTCGCGACACGCGTGCCTTTCTTGCCGCGGCGCAGATAGATGCGGAACGTGCTGTTGTGGCCGACGATATGGCCGCCGATCGCCTCTGTCGGATCGCCGAAGAACTGATCAGGCTTTGCCATCACCTGATTGGTGACATACACGCTCAGGTTGTGCACGTCCGCAAGCTTTGACAAGACGTGCATGTGCTTGTTCAGCTTCTGCTGCCGCTCAGCGAGCGTGCCGCGGCCGACGAATTCCGCACGGAAGTGCGCAGTCAAGCTGTCAACGATGAGCAGTTTCACGTCAAGGCCTTGCTTGATCAAGTCTTCGACTTTTTCAGCCAGCAACATCTGATGGTCGCTGTTGTACGCTTTCGCCACCTTGATCTGGCTCAAGACTTGTTCAGGATCAAGCTTCTGGGCTTTCGCGAACTGCGTGATCCGTTCTGGCCTGAAGGTGTTCTCTGTGTCGATGTACACAATGGTGGCGTCAGGGTAGGTGAGCAGTGTGTTCACAGCCAAAGCGTGCGCCACCTGCGTCTTTCCTGAGCCGTACTGGCCGAAGCATTCGGTGATGCAGCCGGTTTCAAAGCCGCCACCGAGGATCTCGTCGAAAGTGGTGACGCCTGTCGTGATTTTCTCGACAGCGTTCCGCTTCTCCATCACTGTCGTGCCAGACACAAAGCCCATCTCGAGCGAGTCACGAGCTGCCTTGATCAGCTTGCGCGCGACCATCTCTGTCACGCCGCTCGCGTCCACGATCTGGCCAGGGGTCGCGACGCCGATGCTCATCAGGTCGTCAAATCCCGCGTTCATCAGCTTTTCCGCTGTCGCTGCGCCCACGCCGGGCAGGTCAGTGATCGCATCTTCCTTGATCTTTTCCATCTTCTTCGGCACAGCAGGTGCCATCTCCTCTTGAACAGTTATCGCTTCTGCATCCATGGGTATCGCCTCGTGTATTATTAATATTGCGTAAAAAGGTTTCAGGCTTCCGCATTGCTCAGGGCAATGAATTCGTAGGCCTTTTGCAGGACGAGCGATGCGCGTGGCAAATCATTCACGCGAAGACTAGAAGTCGTCTGCCAGACGTCGTTTTTGTCCTTGTAGCTGCGCTCGAAGCTGACAGTCTTGTACTCGCTGTCGCCTTCTTTGGCATGGTTGTTCCAGACAGTCGCGATGATCGCGCCCGCCCTGAATTTCTTTACTGGCCGGTTGGGAGTTCGCCCAATAGCCTGCTCTCTACTTTCGTTTTGTGTCATCTGTGACACCTCCGTGCTTTCGCTTTGCCTTCCGGTAAAAGGGCTGCGCGGGGCGGCGAAGGTTGTGCAGCCGCCCGGCACAGGAGGGAAGGAGCCGCGTGTGCGACTATTGGTGTTGAGGCCTGCATCCTTAATAAGCGCTGCGCGTGGATGTCCAGTGCTCAAACAGAAAGAGAAGCTCTGAGAAGGTCGAATTCGGCTTTTTCAGACTTTCTCGAACAACGTCCGTTGTCTGGTGCGATTATTCCGATGGCTCAATGCCGAGGATCTCTGCAGGTGAGCCTTCCCACACCTCAGGCGTCATCCGCTTCGCGTTGTTCACATAGGCGGGTTGCAGCACATCCTGATGCGCGACGAACGCGACGTCATCGTCAGCGTATCTGCTCACAAGATACTCGAACGCGCCCTGGCGCGCGAACACGTTGCGGGGGTGGAACACGAGCGAGACGCGCGAGTCCTTGTCCATGCGCATGAGGAAGAAGGCGAAGTCGCCGAGCTTCAGGGTGATGATCAAGGGATGGTCCTCGAGCGGCAAAGGCCCGAGCGCGCTGATCGGGATCTCGTGCACGCTTGGTTTGGGATAAAACCAGCCGAAGTTCTCGAATGTCGAAGCGTCATAGACATACTCCAGCTCCGGCAGGAACACGAAGGTGCGCTCGTCCACCAGATTGTACGGCGCGCGAAAGCCGAGCACTGTCGTGTTCGTGATGTTCTCGACCACGCGCTTGCATTCCCCGAGTTCCCACCATAGCTGCGTCTCATTCACCTCTGCCAGACGCGGATGCGTCATGGTATGGCACGCGACTTCATGCGCTGCCGAAATTTCCCGTGTCAGTTCCGGATAGCGCAGCGCGAACTCGCCAGTAAAGAAGAACGTCGCCCGTGCGTCATGCTCGTCGAGCACGCCAAGGACATACTCGACAGTTTCCGGATCGTCGGCGAGCTCGGTGTCAAAGCTGAGCAGCACTTCCTCGACCGGCTCGTTGAGGTACAAGATGGCGAATATGATAATAACCACCACGCCAAGCCATGACAGAACAGTGAGGCGCTCCATGGCGGTGTTCAGCACCCGGTGTTTTTAACAGTTATGGGCTAGCCCGGGCAGTCCTATAACCGTTTCTCCAGAATTCCGGATTGGAGCGCCATGAGCAGAGGATTCGCCGCGACCGGCAACAGCTCACCGTCACCGTTCATGAATCTCCTACGCGATACCATTTCACCAATTGACGCAGGTCTAGCGCGCACTTTGACCAGACGCTCGTGCTCCCAAAAATCGATATTCAGTAGTCCGGCTTGCCGCACTGCTTCCTGCTTTTCCGGGATCGTCGTGGCTTGCTTGATTGCTGCCGCTTCTCTGGCTGCAGTGTGAAGTTCATCCAGGTCTGCGAAGCGCAAATTCGTTCTGCCATAGAGCACGTAATGGACCGCTCCGCTGAAATCGCCTGACACGAAGTGATAGCCGAGCAGTCGCACGTTAAACAAGTCGGTGACCCCGAGTTCGTGGCGCGCTTCTTCGATGAACGCCGGGAACAAAGCGCTGTTGGCAGAACCCATAGGGACGCTGCAGATCGCGCCGCGCTGCGGCCCCATCGTCCTGACACCGTAGGGCACATAGCCGTCGGCAGTCTCGACAAGACCGGAAAGCCCGACAGGCAGCACGTCATAGGCCTTGCCAGTCCACACTGCATGGCCATGATGCATTGTGGTCAGGACTGCGTCGAGCGGCTGCGCTCCAGGAATTCTGCCTGGCAAAGCCAGGAGCGGTTCCTGGTATGAGAGGCGTATGCCAAAGCGTTGTTCATGCTCTCGGTAGAGCTGAGGGAAAGTTCCGAGGGGGCGGATGTTGCACGTGTGCTCTGTGGGACTTCGTGGCGTGTCAAAGATGCTGATGACTTGTGTCGGTTCGTATCCACGTAATCGTTTCATGAGAATCAGAGCTTTTCGTCCAAGTCTTCGAGGTCATCCAAGGAGATGACATCTTCGTCTTTCACGTCCTGCTTCACGCCAGCTTCGATGTCAGTGGATTCATTCTCAGGTTCCTCTTCCTTTGCGCCTGTCGTCGGGAGGGACTCTTCTTCTGGCTGCGAAGGAGTGGGTTCAGCGGGCGCCGCGTCGGGTTCGGCAGGCGCTGCCGCAGACTCTGCACGAGCTGCAGGCTCAGCAGGTTCAGTTGTTTCTGCTTTAGGAGTGGGTTCTGGAGTGTCTGGTTTTTCTGGTGATGGTTCAGGAGCTGTCTCCTTCACTGTCGTCGCCTTCGGAGTCTCGGACTGCAGCTTCGCCAATTCTTCTTCAGGGTCGACATCCTTGAGCACGACATTCGCAGTCATTTCAACGCGGTCGAACATGTCATTCTTCTTGCAACGGCCGACGATCTTGACGATCTCGCCGAGCAGGTCGGTCTTGACTTCTTCGAAGGCCTGCGGGTTCTCCTGGTACTGCAGCATCTCCGCGTCAGTTTTGCCAGTCAAGTGCTGGATCTGGTTCTTCCAGAAGGTCGTGCGGATATTGCCTGTGCCGTCGTCGAGGAAGGCATTCAGAACATAGTTTGTCTGTGTCGGTCCGTCGTGGCTGTCATCCACGCGCTTCCCAGTATCCGGGTGCACGTTGAAGAACCTCGGATCGTAGACCTGGACCACGGTGGCGAGGAGTTCGATGTTCTCCTCGTCACCGGCCAAGTCCTTGATCTGTTTCCTCGTCGCGTCTGGACGAGATGACGCTTTTACCTCACCCACCGTTACATCGCTTGGTTTGATCTGGAGTTTTGAATCTGTGTTGAGATGTAATTCCTTGAAACCACGGTTTTCCTTCACATAGGCATTTTTTACTCGGACGACATCGCCTTCTGCGAATTGCTCGAACAGGTCGGTCTGGTCGTTCCACAAGGTGACGCGTACTTGCCCGGTTTCATCGCCGATGAAGAAGCTGCCGACCTTGCCTTTTCTTCCGTTCTTGTCGAAAGAGCGCACGTCGAACTTGCGCGTGACCTTGCCAGGGACTGTGACGTTTCGCATGCCGGCATAGAGGTCGTTGATCTTTGCTTCGCCTGCTTCCTTGACGATCGTGACGCCGAGCTCGTTCGCGATGATGTGCGCCGCTCCGTCTTCTGAGATGAGGCCTGCTAATTGCTGGAGCTTGCTCTGGATCTTGGTGTCGATCTCGTCGTCTGAGAGCCCTTTCTGCTCTTTGATCTTCGCCTTGATGTCTGCAACTGGTATGTCAATCATCCGAACCCCTCAGAGCCCGGAATCCCTGCGAATTATAAAAAGATGTTGGGCATCGGGAAAATAGATCTGAATTATTTTCTATATGGTTAAATAAACCTCTCGGCACATCATACCGACTCAGCGCGTTTCTCAACGCGCAAGTTTCTTGAACTCTTTTGAGGAGAAGAGCAAGTCGTGCATTTTCTTGAACGCCTGGATCTTTATGCGATAGGTCGTTTTTTCGGAAACAACACGCTGGAGCTGCTTGTAGAACACAGGGTCGTGCTCTTTGATGTGGGGAAAGGCTCGCTGCGGACGAAGAGGAAATTCCTGCCGGATCCCAAACCACCAGTCGATGATATTTTCTGAATAATGCCAGGATATTCTCAAGAATAACTCTGCAAAATTCTTCTGTTTCAAGTTATCTTCGAATTTTTTCATGTAGCGCTGCGCCTTGTAGACCCTTCCTTGGGCATAGGCTCGTGTCCATGGCGCAGGCCCTTTCTTGTACAAGGCGAGCGCTTTCTTTCTCAGCTTCCGAGCAAAGCCATCTTTCGTATCGAGCACGACTTCAGAGACTCGGAGATCGCGCCACAACTTGTCCGGAAAGGTCTTGGCATCCATCGAGTTCTTGTAGACGTCGATATCTTCATCCTTCAGCGATTCCGGGAGTGCGCCATAAAAGTCATTCGGCGTCTCACGAGGGAATTTTTTGTCAGTAAACACATATATGTCCCAATCGCTGCCAGGGCAGTGATCGCCAATGGCCCGGGAGCCAACAAGGATTATAGCTCGCGCCTGATACCGCTGTTTCAAGAATTCGACAATAGCCTGAAGTTTCATGATGCCAGAAATGCATTGTTCTGGTTTAAGAAGCTTTTCACGTTCAGAGAAAATTTTTAAAGTGTGATGCGCGCAGGCTTGTCGCAGAGGTGATACTCATGAAAAAGAAAACAGAGAAGAAGGTGAAAGCAGCAGTTAAGGCCTGCTGTGAAGAAGATTGGTCAGACTGCAAGGACTGGAAGTCAAAATGTGGCAGCGGCTGCGGCGGTTGCGCGTACTTCCTCGGCTTCCTCGGCGCCGCGATCTATTACATCTCGCAAGCGACAGGCTTCTGGCACGGCGTGCTCGGCTTCCTCAAAGCGATCATCTGGCCGCTCTTCCTCGTGCTCGACGTGCTCAAGTACATCGGTGCATAAGATGAAAGCGGACAGTTCATGGGTTATGGGTGGCGGCGTCATGCTCGGCCTGGGCGTGGGATTCTTCTTCCTGCCGAACGCGATGGCGTTCGTCGGCTGCCTGCTCGCTGGCATCGGCCTCGGCCTGATCATCGCGCCGATGGTCAAGTAGATCACAGCTTCCTGCTGTCGATCGCCCAGTGCAATAAGGCCTGCCGTTGCCGCGGCCGGCATGAGAAGTCGCCTTGCTCACAGTTCTTCTTGACCTGCGCGACATGGCGCTGGATGGCTTTCCAGCGCTTGATCTGGCGCGCGTCATCCTCGCTGCGTCTGCCAAGGTAGTAGCGGCAGTACCACTGGAACCAGCCCATCGGATCCTGCTTGTTGATCCAGCCTTTGGCTTCCCAGTATTCCAAGGGCTTTGATGCGGCTATTGTGAAGAAATTCAGCGAGGGATCCTTCCCCCACTTGCCGAGCTTCGCCTTCTTGAACCAAGCTTTGGGAAACTCTGCAGGTACCTCGCCGAAATAGTCGCCCTCAAACACGCCGAGCTCCAACATCTCCTGCGGTGTAAGCTCTGGCGTGAATTCCGGATCGAAGTTCTTGCCTTCCGGCTCAGTCAATTCGTATTTGTAGCCTTGCTGGAACGCGTCGTTGACAGTAATGGTCCGCATAAAGAAGGAGAAATGTGTTCGAAATAAAAAAGTGGTGTTGAACTAGCTGGCAGGTATTATCACACTCACAGCCACGCCTTCATTCCCAGCCCTGTCGACTGCAGTGATGTAGATCGCGCTGCCAGCGTACGCGCTCGCGTCGAAACTCGTGTCTTGCAGTTGTAGAATTGGCACGCTTGCGTCGCTCGGCGCTTCGTCGTACACGTTGTAGAATGATACGTCCGCGCTCGTGGTCGAGAGGCTCACCATCCTCGTGTCAGGATCGTAGCTCGCGCTGACGCTCGGCGCGTTCTCGTCGCGCAAGGTGAGCGCGAATTTCAGATCGTCTTTGCAGAACGCGTACTTGTTCTTCACTGGCGCGCACGAGGAAGCATTGCTCGGCTCGAGCCGGAACAGGACGCCATCGCGGTGCACGCCCTTCTCGACAGAAAGCGTGGGATCCCAGTCGAGCTCGTCAAACGAGCTCAGGAGCGAGATGTTCTCGAACGAGAAGCCAGGCAGCTCGCTCCCGTTATCCAGAATGAACGCCCTATTAGGCGGAACAAAACGCAGCGTGTACGTGTCGCCGGTCGGCACCGGCATCGCGCACTTGCAATCGCGCTGCTGGTTCTCGGCGCAATCGCGCAATGCCTGGTAGACCTCGAGATAATATTGTAGTTCCGGTTCTTCGCAGTCCTGCGACCAGCCGGCACTGTCTGCTTCACTCAGCAGGCAATTGCCGGGGTCGTTCGAGCCAACGCACGTCGCCAGAATCTCCTCAGCCTTCTCAACAACTTCGATAAAAGGTGTCAGCACGTCCTCAGCCTCGACAGCTACGCTGGGATTGATACGGTATGTCCCGACCTTCTGCACCTCTTCCAGATCCTTCAAACGATCGCGTCGCCCAGGGTCGAGCGCACCGCCGTTCCACGCCTCAGCATACGCGAGCACGTTCGGCACGTAGTTCGCGATCTCCTCAGCTTTCGCCGTGTTCGGGATGTCATGAGCCAGCATGTACGCGCTGACATCTGCCCATGACGGGTCAGTTCCGCCGACAGCACGGATCAAACCTGACACACGACCAGGGCCGCCGTTATACGCCGCGACCGCGAACGCCAATTGATCAGTATAGCCGCTGAACTGGTTCATGAGCCTGCCAAGATAAGACGTGCCTGCAGGGATCGCCACCTGTGCATCGAGTCGCTTGTCGTTCTCGATCGTGCACGCGCACGACGAGCCGCAATTCGCGCCGCACGGCACCATGCTGCCAGCGCCGAGCCCGGGCAGCTCCAATCCGGTGTTGTAGCAGATCTGCATGATACCAGCGCACCCGGTCGGACTCACAGCCAGCGGATCCCCAAGGCTCTCCTGGGTGATCACGCCGAGGATCAAGGCCTGGTCGACGCCATAAGTCGCGCTCGCAGCGATGACATCATCACCCCAGCCGTGCGTGAACCGGTTATCCTCTGTTTTGGAGAACTTGTCCTGCTGCACGTCAGTCAGATCATACACGTCTTCCAAGCCCTCGGGCGGGTCTTCGGAAAGGGTCTCGCTGCTCACTGGCGTGCTCTCGTCGATGACAAAGCCGTACTCGTCGCAATATGCTGATTTCGCAGGCTGTGGATAGTCAGGGTGCAAGCAGCTCTGCGTGGCGCTGCTCGCGATGCTCGCAGCGTCGAGCTCGTCCTCGGCAAGGAAGCAGACAGGATTCACCGCGTACCAGCCAGGCGCATACGGCGAGCTGTACGCGTGACTGCTCGAGCCAGGGACTTCCTTGACAAGCACTTCGAAATGCAGGTGGGGTGCGCATCCGCGCGCAGCGCAGCCGGTATCGCCGGCGATGCCGATAGCCTGGCCGCGGGTCACCACCTCATCCTTGCTCACGAACACGTCCTCAAGGTGGAGGTAGCCAGTGCTGTACTCGTCTGAATGCTTGATCCAGACCGTGCCGAAACGCGTGCTACTGGGATCGTTCATCACCACGCCGTCAGCAGCGGCGAGGATCTGGCCGCCAGGGCCAAGGTCCATCCCTTTGTGGATGTTGCTCGAAGCTGCAGCGACGCCGGCGCGCGGACCGAAACAGCTCGTGATCGTCGTCGAGCCAGAGCTTGGCCAGCTCAGCCAGTCGACGCTCGTGCCGTCGAACGCGTGGCGAACGTCTGCTGCCGAAGCGCCTGGCGGCAAGCTCAGGAAGACCGGCTCCTCGAGCGTCTCGCCGGTCTGGAAGACGAACAAGCGCGTGCCATCGCTGGGTGTGTTCGCCAGCACGTCATACTTGAACGCGAAGCTGCCGTCAGGATATTGTCGCGTCGTTGCAGCGAGGGCTTCATTGCTCCGCACAGTGAGCATGTCGAGAATCCTGGCCAATGGTTCGCCGAGCAGGCAGTCCTGCTCGCCAGTGTTCCATAATTGGTAGCCGTACGCGCCGCATTCCAGCGAGGCAGCGCCGTCGCCAGCCTCGATGGTGAAGAAGGCGCGCTGGTCGGCATAGAGCAGGTCCAGCGTGGTGGCAAGCGCGTCACTTGCTCCTTGTTCGATATAGAACAATTTTTGCGAAGCCCGGTCGTACGCGCTCACCAGGCCGCCTTGGTACGCGCCGATTCCGGTTTCGGGCAGGTCGGCGAGGAGCAGGGTGTAGATCGCGATGAGCGCGCTGACTGCGCAGAAGATGTAGAGGAGCATGAGTCCGAGGGAAAAGACCTTGCCGCGCTTGTTCATACAAGCACCACCCCCTTGCCCACGCAGAGGAAGCGCAGGCTGATCACGCCTGCCTCGCTCGGCACTGCCTGGCTGCCGAGCAGGAATTGCGTGTGGGGATCCTCGAGATACTCGCGGGAAAAGCTGCCCTCGCCAGCGAGAAAGTCGTCAACAAAATCGTCCTCGTTGAGATAGGCCTTCACGCCAGAGCCCATCCGGAACTGAGCGCTCGGCGTCGCAACAGCCAGGGTGTAATCCTCACACACGCTTTCGAAAAACGCCGTGCTCCGGTAGTACAAGGAAGCGCAGTCATCGTCAGGCACGCTCGCGTCACGGTCGGCGAGCCATGCAGCGCAGGACTCGTCGATGTCCAGAGCTTCACGGAAGGTCATATCGCGCGCTGTCACGTCAGGCACAGAAACATTATACGCAGCGATGTCCGCGTCCAATGGCGTGCGCAGGTACGCCTGCAGGACGACATTGCCGCGCTGAATGCTGTTATCCACATTGAAGCCAGGCTCTGCATAGTCGCCGGCCAGGCCGGCACGCACGAGCAGGAAGAGTGTGAAGAGGATGACGCCGACGATCACCAGGAAGGTGTAGGCTGCGATGTCGTTGAGGTTGATGACGCCGCGTTTCATGTCCGTTTCACCACCTCAACTTCAAGCCATGCTGGCTGCATTCCTGTGTCGGTCTGGATCAGGACCGGGAGCACGCTGCGTTCGTAGAACCCGCCGCCTTTGCCTTTGATGCCAGCGCGCGCGAGCGGGAGGTACGGACGGATGACCTCGTCGCCGTAATGCGACGCGCTCCGGAACGTGTCGTCAGTGTCGATCTTGCCCGCATCAAGGTACAGTCGCAGGCGAGCGCCATACACCGGCACTTCCTGCCAATACGCCTCGCTCAGGCTCTTGTTGGTCAGGCGGGCGAGATCCACGACGCCAGGAAGCAAGCGCTCAGTCTCTGGCTCGCGCGCCCAGACGCCGTGCGGGCCGTGGAGCAGGCGTTGCTGATACAGGCCGAGCTCCATGAGCTCAGGAGTTTCGCGATACCCGGTGATCATGACGATCTGCGCGATGAGCAGGTACAAGAGCAGCGCAGCTGCCGCGATCCTGATGATCCATTGCACGCTTTCGCCGATCTCCATTTTACTTCGTGTAATCCTCCAATGCCAGGATCAGGGCGCGCACCACGAGCTCGTCCTGCGCACCCTTCATCTCAGGCAAGATAATAGTCACCTGGACCTGCTCCTGCACGTCAGGCGTGTGCGTCACCGGCACCTCGGCGAGGAATGCGTGACGCAACTCTTCCTGGATCAGGCAACCGAGCTTCGCCGCTTCGGCAAGGTGATCGCCAATGCCGAGCCTGATCTCTGCACGCTCGCCGTCCTCGATCACGAGCGCAATCGTGGTCAGGGCGTTCTTCGGCTGGGTCAAGGCTTGCACTGTCGGCGAGCGTTCCAGCTTCTCGGTGAAACCAGAAGGAGCGGTGATTGTCAGGTAGGTCTCTGCAATCACCACGCTGTCGAACGCAGCAGCGCAACGCGCGATGGGCTCGCCGAAGGTGATGTTCTTGGCATCCTTGCGCATGTCGATCTCCAGCGGCGCGACGAGCAGCTCGGGGCTCACCTTGAACCGTGCGCTGGGATCGCGCACCTCGCCGTATTGCTGCCGGACGCGCCAGATCACTTCGGAACGATCTGAGATGTTCGTGAGCAAGGGCGCGGCGCGCACGTCCTCGTGCGCGAAATCCAGGAGCAATTGGTGATCGTGATGCACTTCCTTGTACACGAGCTCGACCTCGCCGGGCGCGGCGTGCATGGCCTCGACGATCGTGCCAGCGTCTTTCGCATGATAGCGCAGGAAGAACATCTCAGGATCGGTGAAGTTCTTGACTGCGAAGAGGAAGGCGAAGAGGATCAGCCCGAGGATGACGAGCTGCACCAATAAGTCGCGTATCTGTTCGTCCATAACAACCTCGTTGAAAATGCACTTTTTATGTTTTCTCGCCTGGAAGAGCACTGCCGCCTTTTGAGGCGCATGAGCGACGAGCTCATAATCGCGCCGTGCGCAGTGCTCTCCTAACTCGTTGCCACCGGCTTGACTGCAGCATAGACGCAGATCGTGCTCTCGTCGTCGAATGTCGTGCCATAGGTCTCGCCAGCCTTGTCGCACGCGCCCTTGGCAAGATGGATCACCGGAATCTTCTCACCCTCATAGTCATAGAACGGGTCTTTCCAGCCGAACAAGCCCTCGTTCGTGCCGCCAGGTTGCAAGCCCTCAAAGTCGAAGACAATGGCATCCTTCCCGTCAGGCAGCGCGAACTGCTTGCATTCCACGATATTACTAAAAGCCTTGGCGATCTGTTCCTCAACATTCAGGATGGTGCGGGAAAAGCACAGGCAGGCGCTGTCTTCGCAATAGCGCTGGACCTGCTTCGGGTATGCATCCATCGCTTCCACCGCAGCATTCAGCTCTGCAGTCGTGATATGGTCCTCGTCGTCGACATCAGCGTACCATATCGTCGGCGGGATCGGGGTCGAGAACTTGCCAGTGCTCGACTGGGCCAGGACCGTGCCTTTGTAACTGTCGCGTGCGTCCATCGGGTCTGACAAGTCAAGCGTAAGTGAGAACTCGCGTGCGCTGGCAAGTCCGGTCTTGTCGCTCTCAATCACGCCCTCGAGGAGGTCGCCGAACACCTTGTACTGGTTCAACGCCGCCTTGTCTGTGCCGTAGAAGGCCCGCCAGAGCGTCAACGCGATCACGAGGATCACGACCACGATGATAATGCTCCAGATGATGTCCATGAGGCGGCTGAGCATGTATTGGAGATCGCCCTTGCGCGAACGAACGAGCCGCATCTTATCGCCTCGCAAAATATATCGTGAACGGCGAGTCGGCGATTGGCGACAGGCTGCTCGCGTCAGCGCCGGTGAGGAGGTGGACAGTCAACGTGCATGCTTTGTTCTCAAGAGCGCAGTCGACGTCCTTGTTCTTGCGCAGCCACCAATGGCTGCGATACACTTGCTCGCCGTCCTGGTGCATCACCGCAGTCCAGGCATTGCGGCCGCACGGCACTGGCGTGTATTCCACGGTCGTGCTGCCGTCGCTGAGCTTCGCCTGGCAATAATTCTCGCCTTCTTTCGCCACGTAGCTGACAGTGAACAGGTTCTTGGCAGCCATGCCCTTATTGCTTGTCAATATTTCCGCGTCCTCGACAAACACGCCGTCAGGATCCAGGTCGCTCGTGCCGCTCCCTGCTTTCTTGAACCGGAAGGTCGCGACCTTGTCATCGCCGGCGCGGAACGCGACCAGGGCTGTGCCGCCAGGATAGTATTCATTGAAATCCTCAAGCCGGCAGCAGTACCCACCAGCCTCGCAACCGAGCGGTGTGGGCGAGCCCCAGCCCGGCTTGGCCTCGCACGCCTCTTTCGACGGCATGCAGCGCGCTTCCCCGCTGATGAGATCGCCGCAGAGCCTGATGCTCTTCACCCCGTCGAGCGTTGGCATGATCGTGCCGGCGATGATCGGCCCGACCACGATCAGGATGACCGCGATCGCGACCACGATGAGGACGAGCTGCAAGGTCGTGATAGCGCCGCGTTTCACTCTGCCACCTCCCGCAAGAAGAGCGCGAGCACTTCCTGGCTGCTGAACAAGAGCTTGCTCTGAGTGTCATAATTCCCGGCGTTGTCCTCGGCCTTGACGCAGATGACCCGGACGTCGCGCGAGACATACGGCATTTCCGCCTTATCGCTGTTGTAATGCACCCAGTAGCCAGTCTCGGCATTCGGGCAGCCGTTGAACTCTGCGTCGAGCGTGCCGCCAGTGAGGATGTTCGTCACAAACATCAGGGGATCGGTGATGAACGCGTAGCTGAACGGCCGTTCCTTGCACCCGCTGACGAATTCGCCGGTGTCGACGCATTCGAAACTGAGGAAGCCCTGCCAGGAATTGAAATTGACTGTCAAGGTTGGGGGCGTCATGTCCAGGAGCATCTTTGCCGGCAGGTCCTGATGCAGCCCGAGGCTGTAGATCGCGCCTTGGCCGGTCGACGCCTTGACGCACACATACCTGCCGTTATACTCCTCTGTCTTGACGGTGAAACGCCACATCGCGCTGTCAGGACCGCCGTACGCTGTCAGGTTCTGGATCTCTTCGAAGCCGGTCTCGACCTGGGCTGCGCGGCCTGGGCTGCAGTCGAGCGGGTTCGTCGGATAGCCCACTTCGAACTTGTTGCACGAGACGTCGTGGCAGCTGATGTCGATGTTCTTCTCCCGCGTCATCGCAGGGCTCGGCCCAGTGACGCGGACGCGTTGTTCCGGCTTGATCTGGAAAGGATAGCTGGCTGAATAGACGCGATCGTCACCGCTCAGCTCCATCGTCGTGTTGACTTCGAGCTCGAACGGGATGGCACGCGCCATTTCCTTAGGGATGTTCAGCTCGAACTGCTCTTTCCAGGGATCCTTGGCAAAGCACTTGTCGTTCTCGAACAGGACCGGGAAGGTGCCATCCACGCCAGTGAAAGGCAATGGGAGATTCTCTGTCAGGTTGAGAATGTTCTTGTACCTGACTGTGCACGTGCCGAACGGCTCTCTCACTGTGAGCTCGAACTTGTGCGTGTCGTCGACTGCGAGCTTGTTCATGTGTCCAGAGCTTGGGGTGATATCATCGACTTCCAAGCTGATCACAGGATTCTTGTCCGGCACCGCGGCGTTGAACGTGAAAGTGCTACTGTCGCACAGGTCGATATCCTCGTCGTCTTCGCAGCTGTCAGGATCGAGCACGACCAGGCTGAACTTGAGCGTGTTCCCCATATACTTGAACGATTCTTCCGTGTTCTCCCCGACTTTCAGGGTCGACTTGCCTTTGTAGTCATCGCAGGTCCAGCTCACGTCCCGCAGGGTTCGGCGCGGTCCAGTGCCACCATCCTCATACGTTTTGTACTTGCCGTACAGCTGGCTCATGAGCTGGTTGCCGTTCATGTTCTGCACCACGTCTTCTGCCCAGTCGGTCTCGCCGACCTGCCAATAGCACGGCTTGTCTTTCACACTGTCGCCGAAGGAGATGCTGAACGTGCCCTCAGCCCAGTACTTGCTGCTGTCGGATTTCGGCAGGAGCTCTGCAGTCGCGCCGTTGCGCAAGGGGCTGTCCTTGTCGTTGTTGTAGATGACCTTGATGTCGCTCTGTCGGCCGATGATCGGCGACGAGCTTGTCACCGGTTCGCAGCATACCGGGCCGCCGGCGCTGTCGCCCTCACCCCAGGTCTCGCGGCAATAGGCGTGCCCTTTCCATGCTTTCTTGTAGTCAGAGTCACATGTCTGCCGACACTCGCCATCGCAGAGGAAGACAGACTTGCCGCCAGCCACCATCTGCTTCAGTGCCGGGAAGATGAAGAAGAAGAGAACGAGCAGTCCTGTTATGAGGAGAAGGAGCTGGAAGATACTGAACGCGCCCCGATTCCTCATAATACCACCTTACCAGGGATCAGACCTGCAACATATATCATCTGGGTTGTCACAGTCCTTGATGAAGGCACGACTCCCGGTTTCCCCAGGGTCGCATTGGTCCTTGCATACACCTCCCTTCGCTCTGCACGAACGCAGGTCGTCATCAGCACCGCCAGCACTGGTAGCGACCATGTAGATGATAATAGCCGCCACTATGAGACCGATAACGATCAGGATGACCGTGTTCAGGCTGAGTTCGACACCACGCTTCATTTTCATACTGGTTGGATGCAGCACCACTCGCTTTCCGGACAGTCCTTACGACCAAGACTTGTATAGTCGTCGCCGATTTCCTGGCACGTGCCGGTATCGCCCAAGTCATAGCATGAGCCGCCTGCTGAGCGGCAGCCTGTGCCAGTACCCACTTGCTCCGCACCGCGGGTAACGAGCAGGACGAGCACGACAAGGACGACGAGCGCGATCGCTGCGATGATAATAACATTCATGGAGAGTTCAACGCCACGCTTCATCATGACCACCTCACGAGAACCCGAGGAAAGGCTCTTTATAAAGCTTGCGAAAGGTTTCGAGGATTTTCTCGTCTGAGCACTGCTCCTCACTCTACAGCGCCATCGCCTTGGCACCTTTGCCGAGCCCGAGCATGGCGTTCGCCGCGGCGCTCTCGCTACGCATGTCGCGCCAAGGTGGCGAACGCCATTATCGCGAGGGCTCGGATAATGCTCGCACCAGAGGGAGAGTAAAAGGCCGCGATGGCGCTACGGCGGCTGTTGCGCGATGCCGAAGAGGCCTTGCAGGAAGTCCATGAAGGAGCCGCCCTGGCGCGCCCAGAAGACGATGACCACGAGGAAGAGGAAGGCGATGATGATGATGCCCACGAGAAGCGGATCCCAGCTGCCTCTTTTTCCTGCTCTGCTCACCATCCGAAGATCTCCATGCCGAAGAGGAACTTGCCGATGGCTGCGAGCGCGACCAGGATGACGATCAGGACCGCGACCATCTTGAGCACGTGATAGAGCTCGTCAGTGCCGATAAAACCCTTCCTGTTCAGCATGAAGCTCCTGAGAAATTATTGTTTATAAATCTTCTGCGGTGCCAACCATGTCCGGGCGTCCCTGCTGGAACACGGCTTCGCAGCCCAGGGCCTTGTAGGCCTCGCTCTCGTGCGGTATGACAAAGATCATCGAGAACCATTCAGGATAGGTTAAGCCGTCCATGACCGACTTGCCGCCGCCGACTGCTGCGCCGATCGTGCTGCCAATACCTGTCGCGGCGAGCGTGCCAGTCGCAGTGACAGGCGCGCAGATGCCGCCGCTGATAAAGGTGCAGACGCCGCCGATCACAAGCACCGGGACGCCGACGACAAGCGCACCTACGGTCGCGCCAGTGCCTGCCTCGCGCATCGCGTTCGTCAGCTTGAGCGGATCCTCGGTGACGGCTTCCCACAAGCCGCGTGTCGAATGGTTCTTGTCATGGTAGAACACGATCGCATACGTCTCGCTCGTGTCGAACGCGAGTTCCGGATGCGTCATGTCTTTCTCTTCACCATACAGCTCGCTCTCGAAAGGGTAGAGGAAGTCTGCGTACGTCACGCCGTTCACCTTCGCGTTCTCCATGTATGCAGTCACGCCCCTGAATTCGCCGTCCGCTTTCCTGAACGTCACGATGCTGCACGGGTTGCAGAACGTGCCTTCCTCGTTGAAGAGCTGGATCTCGCCTTCCTGCCAGCGCTCCCAGCAGAACACGAGCGCGTCCGCGACTTGCCGCTTGGCCTTCTCAGGGTCGCGATTGTCGATCACGCGCTCGTCAGGCGCGCACTCGATCGGCGGCGCAGCGTGCTCGCCAGTGCTGCGCACCAGGCGCGAATGCATGGTGATCGTCTGGCGGCAATGTTCCTCTTCCGCGGCGAGACTGCCGCGCTCAAAGACATCCATCTGCCAGGCGAGGAAGAGTAATAAGGCCACGACGATGACGAAGATGTAGACAAGCTCGTTCTTGCTCGCCTCCTCACCGCGCTTGTTCAGTCCCATGGTCACCCCAGAAAAGCGCCGCAGAGTTCCCTGTCGAATTCTGATGCAGGCACGATGAGCGGCGCGTAGCTCGTCCCGGTGGGATCCTCCTCTTTGGTCTTGCCCATGTCCCGGCCGTGCTGGAGGAACAGGACACGGTAGGACTTGTCAGCCGCGAGCTCGATGGCTTCGTCCTGCCAACCCTGCTCAACCGTAATAAAATGGTAGAAGGCCTCTTCGCAACTCGCGCCAGGAAAGCGCTCGAGATAGCGCTCGTACCACGTGTCGCCCGGCCAGTTCCGGTCGTGATTGCACAAGCGCTCAGACATATACAGGTACTCATGGAACACGGGCTTTGCTTCGCCTGGCAATCCCCGCGGATACGGCCTGCTCTCGCGCTCCCTGAGATACTCAAACAAGGGCGCGGGAGTGTACCCGCTCGCACGCACGTCCGCGTCGAAATGCAGCTCTGCGCAGACAAAGCATGAATGGTCGTTGCTGCCGATATCCACTTCGTTGGTCCAGTAGCTCTGGCCTTCGAGGAACTCGTACCAGCAGATGGCCATCTCAGCAGCGGCGACGCTGTTCACGATCTCCGGCGTGAGTTCAGAATAGCTGCGCTTGTTCCTGCCTGCGTCACGATCGTAGAAACGCGCCTGCTTGCCGTTCAGTTCGACATGATCCTCGGTGAAAGTGATGACCCGCCGCATGCAGTCGATGTCCACGAGATGCGCATCAGCCAATGGCGCGACCGCGAGATCGATCCAGCCCTTGGCATAGCCGGTCACGCTGATCCTGCACGCGTCGATCTCCTTGTCATCGAGCAAGGTGCGCTGCGCGTTGAACCACCAGGTGAAGAGGACGAGCGCGGCAGCTGCGATGACGATCAGCACCACGACCTGCTCCCAGACAAGCTCGCCGCGGCGCATCAGAAGAACCTCCGCGAGACAGCGAGGATCAGGAGGAGCACGAGCGCGGCGAACACGATCCAGGTGGCAACCGAGCGCCAGAGCATCTCAGCTTTCTTCGTCATACAGCAGAACTGGGGCGCGGGCTTTTTAACGTTTACGAGCGAAGCCTCGGCCTTGCTGCGGCGCT
>JANQNB010000006.1 GCA_028279755.1 Candidatus Nanoarchaeia archaeon | reverse complement strand
CCAATTATTTGAACTGAAGTACGCACGTTTATCTGTTTGCAAGTAGAGATTCTCAGAAGTCAAGTTCACAATCAAATCCGTGCTCGTCATCGTGCTCGTATTGGTCCACCCACCGCCAGAACTGCTGCCGCTGCACAGACCATTCGCGGCAGTGCAGACTTGATCGCCACCATTCATCGTGATATTGCCCTCGACTGTGAGGTCGCCATCGCTCGCAAGCTTCATTAATTGCACAGAACCTTCGTTGATCAGCCAATCAAAGTCAGCAGAGGCATTGCCGATGTAGAAATTTACCGGGTAGTTCCTGCTGTACTGGGGACCGATCTGGACAACACTTGAAGGGTCCATCTGCAGCAATATGACATTGGCCCCAATATCTCCTGGTACTGAAGACACGGCGGCATTATTTCCAAGCCTGAAATAGTCAGCTGCCAACAGGACACTGTCAGTGGTCGATCCGACAAACTGAAGGAAGTCTGTTATATCGCCAGTGGCATTCATTCCGCCGAGCATACCGTAACCTTGAGAGTAGCCGCTTCCATCACCCACACCGAGGAAGAGCTTTGTTATTCCCTGTGGTTCAGACGGCACAGTATCCTCATTGGCGAAGACTGCGACGATGCCATTAGCGGTATTTGACGCGTTGACCGTGAGTCCATAGCTGAAGTCACTCGTGCCGATGGAAAGACGCTGATCGGTCGTAACATTCAAGCTTGTACTGGTCGTATTGCTCGTGTTGGTCCAGCCGCCGCCGGAGGAAGCGCCGCTAGTGCTCTCGCACGTGACACTACCGTCCTCGTTGATGCTGTCGATCGCCTGGCCTGCACCGCACGTGCCACTGACCCGTTTTTGGACGAGCACGTTGCCCATGGTGATGTTGCCCGAGACATTCAGGTCTGTGACTGTGCTGAAGCTGCCTACGATGACCTGGTCGCCACCAAGGTTCTTTAGGATGAGGTTGCCTGGCGCGTTGAGGTAGAGCCAGTCCGTGCCACCAGAGGCGGAACTGATGTAGGTCCCTGAGCCTGGCGCTGTGCCATCGCCATACAAGGTGAGCGCGCTCACGTCTGTCTGGCCATTGACTGTCAGGTTAGCGGTGATGTTCAGCGTGCCGTTCAGCTCGCTATTGCCCTCCTCCTCGATGTACAGGGTGTCGTGGCCTGGGTCGTTTGCCGCTAGGACGAATGGCAGACTGAGGAGTAGGATGATGGCCAACATGAGCATTGTCTTCTGTCTCATCATATGTTCCCCAATTGCACGATATTGCCTTTCAGGTACAGGTCGCCGGTCGTCTGGTCGAAGTAGCCGAGGACAAAGCCGTTGTTGTTCTGCACGATGTAGGTGTTGTATTGCGGCGGCACGAGCTGCGCCTGCTCTTCATGGATACTGCCGCGCAGGTGCAGGTCACCGTCTGCTGCGATCCACGCCGTTGGTGTGAAATCCTCTTCGAAACCGATGCGTTCGGTGAGCCCGATGGCGAAGTCGTCCCTGCCTGGCACGCCGCCGCCGTTCTCGATGAGCAGTCCGCGGATGATGAGGTTGCCGTAGCGCGTGAACCTGCCGACGATCATCTGCTCCTTGTTCTTCAACGGCGCGACGAGCTCGTTGTATGCTAGGTCTTCCACGCCGAGGAAGCAGTATGCCGGTCGCAGGTTCACGTTCGGATGCGAGCAGTCATGACTGGCTTCTGCAGTTTCATTCATTGTTTGATTTGTCGTGGCATTCACTGTCTGGTTCACTGTTTGGTTTGACCGGTTGAATGGTGTTGGACCTGGTTCGACCGTGATCGTGTACAGGTTGCTCTGCACCAGGCCATAAAGGTCTGAGGCGTAGACCAGGCTTTCCACACTTCCGGGTTCGCGCCCCGTGATCATTAGCTCGTTCCCCTCGACGACAAGGTCGACGCCTGCTGCGTTCATGTAGTCGTAGATGATTGTGTCTCCGTCCGGATCTGTGAAATAGTCGTCCAGCTGTATCGTGACAGTTTCCCCTTGCTGCACTGCTTGGTCTGACAATTCTTGGATTTGTTCTGGTGGCGTGTTCACGCCTGGCTGTGTGATGATGAGCTCGTCGAGCACGAGTTCGTCATCGACTTCGAGCTGGAGTGTCAGGTTTCCTGTCTGGTTAAGCTCGCATGTGTCGATGCACGCTGCGGTGAAGATCACCGGTTCGCTCGTGCGCACCACATCATTGCTTGTGTTCGTCTCGTTCCTCACCGTGAAGTTCGTGCTCGCGATCGTGACATTGCCGGAATCGTTGATGAGCGCGTCGAGGATGAACTCGCCAGGCGTGATTGTGATATAGTCGTCGCTGATAAGCTCTCGTTCTCCTCCATATTCAAGCCAGAGGGTATACTCGCTCGCGTTCACGGTGATGTTCACGCTCTGGTTCAGGGCGTAGCTCTCCTTGTCAGTCCAGACGATCGGCGACAGGCTCGTGCCTTGATAGACGAGCAGCTGCTCGCCGTTCATCTCGAGCGTGATCCTCACGTCTCCGAGGTGGCTGCCGCTCGCTTGCAACGTGCTCGTGTTCGTGATGTTCAGTGGGATGCTCGTGTTCTCGGTCACGACCAAGTCCATCACCTGCTCTGTTTCGCTTGGTGCGGTGATGTAGCCGGTGAAGCCGGTTTGCGATGGTGTGTAGAGCAGGAAGGCGCCGAAGCCGAGGGTTATGGCCATCACAAAGAACATCGCCACGACCTTTGTTGCGAACTCCTTGCGCCGTTGCTGCAACGGCCTTTCTTTCGAAGTCTCGATGCCGAGCTCGCGCTTGAGGAAGAAGCGGTATTCTGCCTGCGAGATCCTGCCGGCGCGCAATGCGTCGTCAGCCCGCTGCCTGATCTCTTCTTGGCGGGACATTGTTGCGGCAAGGCGGTCGAGTGTCATTGTTTTCCACCTCGCAGTTCGTCTTTCAGCGAGCCCAGGGCTACTTTCTTCAGGACAACAAGTTCGCCGACGCGCTCAACCTGGAGCTGATCGCCGGGGAGAATGCCGAGTGCTTCGCGGATATCCTGCGGTATGACGACCTGTCCTTTGGTTGAGGCTTTGGTCAGCTCGGCCATGGTAAGATTGTAATATTATCTTACTAGAATGTCTTTCTCATATAAAAAAACGATCATTCAATTATTTCTATATAGAAAATATATTCTCCACACTATGAATTCTTTTCCATACAGCGAGAAAATTCTCTCGTGCATAAAACCTATAGCTTTATAAACACCCTATAATTCTCGCGAATTCCCGAAAGGGCGAGCAAGGCTGGTGGACTCCGTGAGGGTCGCCAGCACAGGCCTGAGAAGGATGCGCTTCCCAGTACCGCACTAGTGGTTCTCAAGCAGTGTCCGCAAAAGGCCGGTTCATACATACGAACGATTGAGGCATACGAATGGGAAAACGAGTCCAGCCACGACACGGCAGCATGGGCGTCTGGCCACGAAAGCGCGCCAAGCGCAGCTACGCCCGCGTCCGCAGCTGGAACACCAAAGAAAAAGGACTCCTCGCCTTCCCCTGCTACAAAGTCGGCATGACCCAAGTCATCGCGATCGACACGCGCAAGACCCACATCTCCAAGGGCGACAGCATCAGCCTGCCGACAACCGTTCTCGAATGCCCGCCCATCAAGATCTACAGCGTCCGCTTCTACACTGAAGACAGCTACGGACGCCACGTCGCCAAAGAAATCGTTGTCGGCAAGGACAAGCACCTCTGGCGCAAACTCTTCACGAAAAAGACCAGCGAACTCAAAGACATCAATGCTGGCGAATTCTCAGACATCACGATCACCATCCTGACACAGCCGAGCAAGACCGGCATCGGCAAGAAGAAGCCGGAAATCTTCGAAGCCCGCATCGGCGGCAGCAACGATGACAAGCTGGCCTGGATCAAGGAGCATGTCGGCAAGGAAATCCCTGTGAGCGAAGTCTTCAGCGAAGGAGAATATGTCGACAGCCACGCGATCACCAAAGGCAAGGGCTTCCAGGGCGCGGTGAAGCGCTTCGGCATCGGACTCAAAGCCAGCAAGAGCGAAAAAGGCAGGAGAACTCCAGGCTCGCTCGGCGGCTGGAAAGGACAGCAACACTTCATGTACAGAATCGCGCACGCCGGCCAGACCGGGTACCACCAGCGCACCCAGTACAATAATATCATCTTCAAGATCAGCGACAAGCCGGAAGAAGTGAATCCCAAAGCCGGGTTCAAGCATTACGGCCTGGTCAAGAACGATTTTATCCTCATCAGCGGCTCCTTGCAAGGCGCGAGGAAGCGCATGATCACCCTCACTAAGGCTGTGCGCCTGTACGACAAGCGCAAGCGGCCCCTGCCAACGATCGAATCGGTGGCGAGTGCCGGGGGTGAAGCTGCATGAAACTCGCGGTGCTCGACACGAAGAACGCCAAAAAGGGCGAGGTCGAGTTGCCGCAACAGTTCTCTGAGCCAGTCCGCGAGGACTTGATCACGCGAGCAGTGCATGCCTTGCAAGCGAATGCTCGGCAAGCCTATGGCGCAGACCCTGAAGCAGGCAAGCGCGCCAGCGCAGAACTCTCACGCAGGCGAAGAAAATACCGTGGCAGTTACGGCTTTGGCATGAGCCGCGTTCCCAGGAAGATCCTCTCGCGACGCGGAACCCGCATGTACATGGTCGGCGCCTTCGCACCCGGCACTGTCGGCGGGCGACGCGCGCACGCGCCGAAAGCGTCCAAGAAGTGGAGCCAGAAGATCAACACGCGCGAGAACCGCAAGGCGATCAGGAGCGCGCTCGCCGCGACAGTCGACGCAAGTCTTGTCAAAGGGCGTGGCCATAAGGTTCCGGATTCCTATCCGTTTGTCATCGACGGCTTCGACAGCCTCGCCAAGACCGTGGATGTCAAGAAAGCCCTGCTCTCGCTTGGTTTCAAGGACGAGCTCGCACGCGCGAGCAAGACCAAGACGCGCGCCGGCATCGGCAAGATGCGCGGCAGGAAGACAAAGCGCGCGACCTCACTCTTACTCGTCACCGGAAACGGCGCCGGCCTGAAGAAAGCAGCGAAGAACGTCGCTGGCGTGGACGTCGTGTCGGTCAACGAACTCAACGCTGAACTGCTCGCGCCAGGCACGCACCCTGGCCGCGCCACCTTGTTCACCAAGAACGCGCTGGCGCTCATGACCGAGAAGAAGCTCTTCCTCGACGCTGGCAAGAAGCCGCAGGCAGCGAAGCCGAAGGAAGCGAAGAAAGCTCCGGCAGCAGCGCCGAAGAAGGCGCCCGCTAAACCCGCGACAAAAGCACCTGCTAAGACCGCAGCTCCCGCTCGCAAGTCTCCCCCACCCAAAAAAACCCAACCGAAAGCGGAGAAGGTAATGGTGGATAAGGAAAAAACCACAGGTGAGGCTGCATGATCGTCAAGCGCGCCGTCTCGACAGAAAAGAGCATCAAGACGATCGAGACAGAGAACAAGCTCGTCTTTGTCGTGGACCGCAAGGCGAACAAGACAGCGATCAAGAAGGAGATCGAGGCCTTGTTCAATGCGAAAGTCGAGAAAGTCAACACGATCACCACGCCGAAAGCGGAAAAACGCGCGATCGTGCGATTCAAACCAGAAACACCCGCGATCGACGTCGCGACAAAGCTCGGACTCATGTGATGAACAATGGGAAAACGACTGATCCAGCAAAAACGAGGCAAGGGCTCACCGACCTATCGGCGCCATAGCTTCCGCAGCCCGGGAAAGGCGAAAGTCAAGAACCGCGGCAACGCGACCATCCTCGACCTGTTCCACAGCCGGTTCCACACCGCGCCGCTCGCGAAAGTCAAGTACCAGGACGGGCAGGAAGGACTGCTCATCGCACCAGAAGGCCTGCGCATCGGCCAGGAGATCGAGATCGGCGACGACGCTTCTCTCGAGCTCGGCAACACACTCCCGCTCAAGAGCCTGCCGGAAGGCAGCCTCATCTATAATATAGAGAAGCAGCCAGGCGACGGCGGCAAGTTTGTCCGCGCGTCTGGCGGCGTCGCCCGCGTCGTGGGCAAGACCAAGACGACAGTCATCGTCCAATTGCCGAGCAAGAAGCGCAAGCCGTTCAACCCGGACTGCAAAGCATCGCTCGGCGTGGTTGCTGGCGGCGGCAGGAAGGAGAAGCCCTTGCTCAAGGCAGGCACCAAATTCCACTTGATGAAAGCGAAGAACAAGTACTGGCCAAAAGTCTCGGGAACTGCGATGAACGCTGTCGACCACCCACTTGGCGGCAAGCGAACCGGCCGCAAGGGACGGCCGACCATCGCGCCGAAGAACGCGCCGCCAGGACGAAAGGTCGGCATGCTCAGGCCACGACACACTGGGCGCAATAAGTAAGAGGCACTATCATGGCACGCAAAGAATTCACCTACCGAGGAAAAACCGCAGAAGAGCTCCAGGCGATGAGCCTTGACGAGTTCGCGCACCTGCTGCCAAGCAGCGAGCGACGAAAGATCAGGCGGGGATTCACGCATGACGAGAAGAACCTTCGCAAGAAGCTCGGCACGCGGGACAAGGTGAAAACGCACGCACGCGAGATGATCGTGCTGCCAGAAATGATCGGCAAGACCATCATGGTCCACAACGGCAAGGAATACCTCCAAGTCGTGGTGCAGCCGGAAATGGTCGGGCACCGCCTCGGACAGTATGCATTGACACGCAAGCTCACCAAGCATTCAAGCGCTGGCGTCACCAAATCAAAAGGCGACATCAGGAAATGATGAAACATGGCGTACACCTTTAGCGGATACAAAGCGGAGACAATGGCACGAGCCACGCGACGGAGCGAGAGCATCAGCTTCAAGAAGAGCCAGGAGCTCGCAGCACGCCTTCGCGGCATGCGCAGCGACAAGGCTGAACGCTACTTGACCCAGGTCATCGCGAAGAAGCAGCCAGTCAAGTTCACGAAGTTCATGGACGGCGCAGGACACAAGCGTGGCATGGCAGCCGGGAAGTACCCGATCAAAGCGGCGAGCGCATTCCTCGAGCTCCTCAAGAGCGGGGTCGCGAACGCTGAGAACAAAGGACTCGGCACGCCTCTGAAGATCCAGAGCGTGGTGGCGCAGCAAGCGAGCCGGCCGGCAAAGTATGGCAGGAAGCGCGGCAGGCAGGCCAAGCGAACCAACATCGAGCTCGTGCTTGTCGAGACTGAGGAGAGCAAGCGAGCCCCGAAGAAGCCGAAAGGAGCCAAGCCTGTGGTTCCGAAGGTCGTCGGCAAGATCGCGGATGCGCCAGAGAAGGCAGCTGAGAAAGCGCCTGCGAAGGCAGCCGCGCCTTCGAAGAAAGAGGCCCCCGCAGCACCCGCCCAACCGAAGCAAGACAGCAAGTCCCGCCCGATCACAGGCGCAAAGGAGAAAGTGGTTGAAAAGAAGGACAAAGTCGAGAAATCACAATCACCGGTGAAAAAGGATGGCAATTG
>JANQNB010000005.1 GCA_028279755.1 Candidatus Nanoarchaeia archaeon | reverse complement strand
CCAATTATTTGAACTGAAGTACGCACGTTTATCTGTTTGCAAGTAGAGATTCTCAGAAGTCAAGTTCACAATCAAATCCGTGCTCGTCATCGTGCTCGTGTTGGTCCAGCCTCCGCCACTGCTCGCGCCTCCACAGAGGCCATTCGCTGCAGTGCACACTCTGCCACTCTCGTCGAAGATGCTTCCTGATGCGTTGACATACGCGAGCGTTGCTCCTGAGCTGTTCTGCCACTCCATAATGTTCTGGGTATCATCTCCAATTATGTGAACGCTGCCGTTAGCAATTCTTACACGTTCTGTTTGTGCAGTGGCAAACGAAAGATTATCGATGCCTTGCAAGAACAGACCGGTGCCTGAGTCTGTGGTGAAGATGAGGCTCGGGTCAGCTGCAGTCCCTGCTTGGACGTTGATAGAACCGGCAAAAGCCGTGTTCTGGCTTATGCGTGCCATACGCATGATCATCGTGCCATTCGCCCGGATCTCCAATTGATCACTGCCCGCTTCGTTGACAATCGTCCAGAGGCTTTCGCCATCGTCGAAGTTCAAGGTCGGTTCGCTTGCAGTGATATTGACGATCAAGCCCGTCTCTGTGTAAAGACTCGTGTTGGTCCATCCGCCGCCGGAGGAAGCGCCGCTAGTGCTCTCGCACGTGACACTACCGTCCTCGTCGATGCTGTCGATGGCTTGTCCGGCGCCGCATGTGCCTGTCACGCGCTTCTGCACCAGCACGTCGCCGGTGGTGATGTTGCCGCTCACGTTGAGATGAACGGTCGCGCCGCTTCCCATCACTACCTGGCCGCTCGCTGCAGGGTTGATGTAGATGTTGACCGGGCTCTCCATGTAGAGACTGTAATCGTTGAGAGCATAGATTTCCGCACGCCCGTTCGCAGGATTGCTGCCGTTGCCGAGGATGTCGAGATTGTCGGAGTAGAACAGGTTCGCGACCCTGATCCAGTCTGAAACATTGAAGCTGCCAGTCAGGTTCTGCTCGCCGCTTTCTTCGAGATACAATGTATCGTGGCCTGGATCGTTGGCAGCGAAGGCAGAGCTTGCAAATGCGACAAACAAAAGCAAGGCGACGATGCTGCGGAAGATTATCCTGGCCTCTGGCCAGGAATCATTCAGACGCTCACCATCATGCGCAAGCGCATGTTCGCGTCTGCTCTTGCTCCAAGGCAGCATCGTCTGGGGCGGCGTCTTCATTCGAGCTCACCCCTGTTGGTCAATGCCGCGCCCCTGAGATAGAGGTCGCCGTTGTACTTGTCAGCCCAGGCCAAGACGACGCCTGCGTTGTTCGTCAATGCGAAGCTGCCAGGCAAGGGCACGTTGTTCGTGTTCTCCTCGTGCAAGCTGCCGGCAAGGTAGAGATTGCCGCTCTGGCTGTCGAACCAGACAGTGGCGTGGTACTCGCCGTAGCTGTCGATGAAGCCGATGCGGTAATCGCTCTGCCGCGCGTTGAAGTCCGCGCCTTCAAACACCTCGCCAGTCAATCGGAGGTTGCCGATCGGCGTGAGTATCGCGGTCGTCGCCCTGCTCGCCGTTGTGATGCGCAATGGCTGCGGCCTGAAGTATTGCTGATAATCATCCTGCAGGCAGGTGACCGGGCGCTTGTTCACGTCGGGATGCGTGCAAAGGTTTGAAGGTACGTTGATTGTGGTGTTGGTATCGTTGATTGTATGGTCTGGTTCAGTGGTGAGGTTGGTCTGGTTGGTAGTGTTGGTATAGGTTACACCAATGACTTCGTTGACTGTGATCGTGAAGGCGTTGCTCTGCGCAAGCAGGTACAGGTCGCTGGCGAAGATCATGGTTTCTGGCTCGCTTGCATAAGTGCCGGTGACAGTGAGCACGCTCCCCTCAACGCTCATCTCCACGCCTGGCGCGTTCATGAAATCATAGGTGATCTCATCCCCGTCAGGATCGTTGAAGTATAGGTCGAGATTGATTGTTATGCTTTCACCTTCGTCGATTTCAAGGTCTGGGAGTTGCTGCACCTGTTCCGGCGCCTGGTTCTCGCGCGGCTGGCTGATCACGATCTCCTGGATAAGCAAGCTCGCACCCTCGCTGAGCACGACCTCGAGCAGCAAGGTCTTGTTCCCAGTATTGTTCAGTTCGCAGGTCTCGACGCATTCCTCAATCAACTGCAGGGTTTGCGTTGGCGGTTCGCGCACAACATCATTGCTTGCATTGGTGTCATTGCGCACTGTGAAGCTCGTGCTGACTTTTGTGACATTGCCGGAATCGTTGATGAGCGCGTCGAGTATGAATTCTCCCGCTTCGCTGGCGACAAAACTGTCCTGCACAAGCACTTTGTTCTCGTCTTCAGTCAGCCAGAGCGTATGGCTCACACCCTCAGGAATGACAGTAACATTCACTGTGCCATTGAGCGCATAGCTCTCCTTGTCAGTGTACACTTCGTAGCTTTGCACTGTCTGTCCAGCCCAGACAAGATATGCTTGCTGATCTACCAGCAGGTTCAGCGTGGCAGCGCCGTCGCGTAATTCGCCGCTGAGCTTGAACAAGGTGGTGTTCGTCACGTTCACCTGCACTGTTGTGTTCTCGTCCAGCAAGAGACCTTGGACAAGCGTGATCTCTTCGACTGGTGCAGAGACATAGCCGGTCAGGGAGTTGTCGCTGAGACTGGTGAGCATGATGTTGCCGAACGAGAGCACCATCGCCATCACGAGCACTGTCAAGACCATCTTCGTGCTGGTGGACCAGCGTCGTTCCTTCAGCGTTGGCTGCGCCGCGTATTCCGTGCTTGGGTCGCTCTGTTTCTTTGGAGCCATGCCGAGCTTTCTCAGGAAGAAATCATACTCAGCCTTCGAGATCTTCCCCTTGCGCAAAGCCTGCTCAGCCTGGAGACGCCATTGGCGCTCGCGCTCAGTCCGTGACGTGAGGTGGTCAAGCGTCATTGTTTCCCACCCCCGTACCGGACGAGTTTGCCAGCCAGGCCTTCTTCAGTATGGACCCCGAGCTTGTGGACGAGTGCAGTGAGCTGCTCGGCTTGCAGTATCTTCCGGTGCGCGTTGGTCTCGAACTTAGAAACAGCTGCCTGGCTGATGCTGAGCTTGCCAGCAATCTCGCGCTGGCTCTTGCCGCGAGCGCGCTCTGAGAGAACGTGGAGCTCCTTCTCTGTCAGCATCACTGCACCGTCGTTACTGCTAAGCGTCCATCACGTCCATAATGAGCAGGATTTATAAACTTTTCTAGTTATATAACTACTTTTAGTTATAAATTACATCCCTAAAGAATACTTTTTTATAATTCAGCGCCTTAGAGCTTTCCAGGGGTGGACGGACAACCAGCATCCGATTCTTATGTCCATATGCGTAGTCCCAGTGCTGTGAGGAGGTGGTAGAATGGCATCCATGTATGTGCGGACAAGCGGAGACTTCGACAAGCTTGATCCGATCGAGCGATTCGAAGCGCGGCAGGAACTCTTTGCCTTTCTGGAACGGGAAAAAGGTCGGTATCGCGAGATGCACCTCCACCTGCACCTGAAACGATTGCGGAGCATGCTTGGGAATAATCCCCTGATGCAATGCAACGTCAACCTTGTCACGAACCGGGGCAAGTTCAACGTGGCAGAAGAGGCCTTCGGCGTCGACGCTGCAGTCAAGAGCGCGCTCCTCGCCCTGCGCTACCAGCTGAGCAAGCATCGCGAGATGCAACTGGACGCGCGCGAACGCGCAGAAGGACGCAAAGCGATGGTGGCTTAACAATTTTGTTTCTTTTTGATTCTGTATCTATCCAGTTCCAGATCCCACACATCGAAATTGACAAGTTCTGCGGTGTATTGCTGGCCCAGAAGGATTTTCAACGCTTCCCCTGCCTGTAAGGTACCTGCGAAGTGGGTCGTGATGTTGAGAATTCCTAGCTCGTCACTATTCCCAATGCTCTTGAGCTGGTCGAAGATGTCCTTGAAGCACGCTCTATCTTTCTTGTCAGGGTCGACAACGTATAGCATACCCTTGCTTTGCACTACCATGCAGAACACGCACGGCTTCTTCAGCTCTTTCGCAAGGTCATTCAGCACGAAACGGCTGTCCATGTTGTCAGTGCAATCAAGTATAACATTCGAATCAGACAGGAACTCATAATTATCCTTGTCAACCTTATTCTCCTTAACAATAATTTTGGTTTTTGAGTTTATTTTGTTTAATTTTTCCTTTGCGACGAGTACTTTCTTCTTGCCGACGTCATCTTCTGAGTACAATGCTTGCCGTTGCAGGTTTGAAAGCTCAACCACGTCGTCGTCGATAAGAATGAGCTTTCCGACGCCGGCTCTCGTGAGCAATTCGGCATTGATGCTTCCGAGTGCGCCCATGCCCACAATCGCGACAGTGCTCGCAGCAAGGCGCTCCTGGCCTTGCTCGCCGACCTGCGGCAGTATTGTCTGTCGTGAATAGCGCGTCATGTTCTCACCCATTGCTTCAGCACGCTCGGCGGATAGTTAATCAGTATTGCAAGCACGAAGAGCAGCGGAGCGATGACCACGAAGCCTTTCACATGAAGATCATACGGTTGCGAACAGGTTGTCGGAGACTCGCATCCGATTCGGGGGAGAGCTATGAACAATGCCGCGATGAGCAAGCCCCAGAAGATGAAAGTGAGGAGCGCGATGTGTTTCCATCGCTGGCGGTGATTCATTTCTTCTTCACCACGAAGAACGCGTGATCCTTCTCGAAGGGATCGAGCTCGCGGTAATCGCTCAAGGTATAGTCCTTGTGCTGCTCGATCTGCTTCTTGATCTGCTTGAACAATTCCTTCGGATGCTTTGTCACATCCATCGAGCGTGCCTTGATTGCCAAGAGCCCATGCCCGCCGCTTTTCAGGAAACGATCGCAGTTCGCGATGAAGATCTCGAGCTGCTTCTTCTGCGCAAGATCCTGGTAGACTACATCGACCTCTCCCGGAATCTTGTCCGCGAAGTCTTCAGGCTTCCCGGCGTCAGCGAGCAAAGGCGCCATGTTCTCGCGATCTTCGCAAACGAACACGAGGTCGCGCACCACGCGCGGCGCGAAGTCCAGGCAGATGACAAAGCCGTCCTCGCCGACGATGTCGGAAACGTACGACGGCGTCAGGCCGTGCGATGCGCCGAGGTAGAGCACCAAGCTCCCTTTCTTGAATCCGGAACGGTGCAGGCCTTTTGCCACAGCCGCGCCGAGCTTCGAACGGCGAGGATCAAGGACGCGGTACTCGGTCTTGCCATCAGTGATCAGTTCCTCGTCGAAGAACTGCTTTCCTGGTGTCAGGTTTTTGGTGAGTATTTTTTTTATTTTACCTTGCTTGATCCACATTCCTGGCAGTGTTTCCTTCATAAGCCGATCACCCTGAGGAAGAAGAACTTCTGCAAAGCGGTTGCGTACAGGACAGCGGCAGTCACGAGCATGACCTGGCTGAACAATACTGTGCTGTACATCGACGCGAGGAAGGCGACGACGATCGCGATCACTGCAAGCAAGAGCCGGCTGCAGAAGCTTTCAAGGTATTCCTTGATCACGCCTTTCTTCATGCGAAGATGGATTGCGGTCACGAGAAGATACGCGAGGATGCTCATCAGCGTCGTCCAGGTGTAGAACGTCGGGCTATTCGCGTTCTTCAGGAACAAAGGGATGAGGAGTGCGGAGATGATAATGATTATCACGATATGCCACGCGACGAGCAATGCTTTGAATGTACGTTTGGTCTTTCGTTTCATGTTACCATGTCGTGAATCTTTTTTCTAGCGCTTTCTTGTACTCGCGCGCTTTCTTCTCGCCCTTGAACAGATCGAGCTTTGCGCACATGCTCAGCTTGTCAGCGAGCGCACGCGCTGCCTTTCCCCGCTCGCTCGCAGGCAGCTTCTGCACCAATGGATGATTGAACAGCACGCCGAACTTCGGCGCGCGATGCCGCTGCCGGTTCCGCAGGTGGCGGAACAACGCAGTTTCGGCGCCGAGCAACTGCAAGGTGCTGCTCGGCATGGTCGCCAGGCGCTCGAGCGAGCCGGCGATACTCAATAACTGCGCAGCGATCTTGCCGCCTGCGAGAACCGTGATGTTGTGATAGTGCTGGTCCATCTTCTTCTCGAGATAGGCGAGCACTGCATCGCGCTGCTCGGTCATCTGCTTGATCATGACGAGCTGCTGCTGCACTGCTGCGCTGTCCGCTGCCTCGAGCGACGCGCCCATGGAGTCCTTACCTGCTTTCTGCTTGCTGGCCTCGAGCACAAAGCGGTCGTGATCCTTCTCAGCATGCTCGTACTCAGGATTCTCCAGGGCATACCACTCGCGCGCCTTTTTCACAAGGCGGTGGATGCTCTGCTCAAGCTGGCTCAAAGTCGTGATCGCCTGGATCACGAGCATGTCCTGATTGACTGCTGCCGCGACCTTTTTCCGGGTTTCGGCAAGCAGCGCGGTCCTGAGCTGTGCGTATTGATGCGCCATCGTCGGGTGAAGTGCTGGAACGCTTATAAAGACTTCTTCTGTGTTCTGCAGAGAGAGCTGTTAATAGTAATTCGAATATTATTTAAAATATTTATAAACCTAATTCTCTGATTATGACTTTTTCCGTGCTTTTCTTGTGCTTTTTCCTCTTAATAATACCTTTTTAACATATAAAAAAGATATTTAAATACTATATAATTTCACTATTCTTCAAACTATATTTATGAGTATTATAAAAAATAGTTGCTAAATTATTATAAATAATAGTAATCCACAGCGTGCAATGGTCAAGCTCCAGCAGTTACCGAACGGCCAACTCATTCTCACAGTGCCAAAGAAACTAGCCGAGTTCAAAGGCTGGAAAAAAGGCACGATCGTCAAGTTCAGAGACCATAGCCCGAACGGCTTCGTCATAGAGGCGGAGGTGCAGCAAGAGTAATCATCGGTGTTCCCAGTGGCCAAAGACAGGTGGTGGCATTTTGCATGTGGCGACCTTCTGAACATAACCCCCAACAACACGTCCATGCGCTATGCCATTCATCTCGGTGGTAACCACTGGGGCACCATCACATTCATCGAGAGGCGGCGGGGAGGCAGATCCTTACACCACCTGTGAGTACCCAGTCCTTTGGAAATTCAGGTGCCGATCACCGACTCGCGGATTCATGATCATGTGGAGGATTCCGCACTGTCCGCCGTCTCACTCCTTCTCACAAGCTTTTTATACCGACCATTGTTAGCGAGCAGTATGAGCGATAAACGACTGTCAGCTGCGGAGCGCTACCACCTCAAGAGCTTCCTAAAAGAACTGCGGGGGCTGCGCGGCAGGCACACGGAACTTGTCACAGTCTACGTGCCGGCAGGCTACCAGCTCGACGCGATCATCAACCACCTGCAGCAGGAACAAGGCACTGCCTCGAACATCAAGAGCAAGCAGACACGCACGAATGTCATCGACGCGCTCGAGCGCATGATCCAGCACCTCAAGACCGTGCAACGCACGCCTGCCCACGGCCTCGCCGCCTTCGCAGGGAATGTCTCAGAGCAGGAAGGCCGGAGCGACGTCAAGGTGTGGAGCATCGAGCCGCCCATGCCGATGAAACAACGGCTCTACCGCTGCGACAAAGCATTCATCCTCGATCCGCTCGACGAGATGCTCGCAGACGAGTCCATGTATGGCCTCATCGTCATGGACCGGAGGGATGCGATGATCGGCCTGCTCAAGGGCAAGACCATCATGCCAGTGCGGAAAACGCACAGCGAAGTGCCAGGCAAGATGCGCGCCGGCGGCCAGTCGTCAGTGCGATTCGCCCGCCTCCGTGAAGGCGCGACAAAAGAGCACTACAAGAAGATCGCAGAATACGTCAAGGACGAGTTCCTCGAGATGAAAGACCTGAAAGGCATCATCCTCGGCGGCCCCGGAACAACTATTACGGACTTCATGAACAAGGACTACCTCACCGGTGAGCTCAAGAAGAAGATCATCGGCACCAAAGACCTCTCGTATACCGGCGAATTCGGACTGCAGGAGTTACTCGACAAGAGCGAAGACCTCCTTGCAGAGGAAGAAGTCGCTGAGGAGAAACAGCTCATGGGCCGGTTCTTCAACGAGCTCAGCAAGGACACCGGACTCGCCGGCTACGGCCCTGACGACGTGATGGCAGCGATCAAGATGGGCGCTGTCGACACCGTCCTGCTCAGCGAAGAGCTCGACGACACGACCATCGACGAGTACGAGAAAGCGGCAGAGCCGATGGGCTCGAACGTGAAGATCATCAGCACAGAAACCCGGGAAGGAGCGCAACTGCGCGACATGGGAAAGATCGCAGCGATCCTGCGCTACCCGCTCTCGACGTAAAAGTCACATTCCGTAATGTTTTCGAATTATTAATCTAAAGCCTCATTAAACAACAGATGTTTTCACTGTGAATGAAAGAGAATCCTGTCGCACTTATCCTTGCACTAGCGAGTATTGGTTTAGGGGTTATTACCTTCTTGGCACCAGCACTCAGGGTGGCTGCTCTTCTCTCACTTACGCTTTTACTCCTGCTTCTCTTTCTCACTCTTCGCCTTGAACAATTTGATCGTAAATTTCAGAAACAGGAAAAAATGATCATCGGGTTGCAAAAAGAAATTTCACGTGTTCTTGACAACTTTGATATCCACAAAAAAGTATTTAAACTCGAAGAGCGACTAAAACAAGTGATGAAATCAAGGAAAGGAGAGTGGAATCCGCTCTGGGGTGTTGCTATAATCGCGATTCTCATCCTCCTCTTTTTCATCCTAAAAGCGAGTGGTATTTTCTAGCATAGCTTTAAATCCCGATAAACATTCTGTGCGTTCATGAAACATCACCCCCTCGCTGAACAGGCATTCCGCCAGCTCTACCCTGAGAAACGCTTACGAAAGCAGCTGACGCTCCGCTACTCTGCGAAGTTCAACGACTTCAACGCGACAATCACTGACAAGAGCGGCACCTTGGCACGGCCAGGCACTATCACCTTCTCCTTGTCGCGGAAGTTCGAGGATGTCAGCGACGAGATCAGGATCGGCGTGATGCAGCACCTGCTGAACAAGCTCAACAAGACAAAGATCGACACTGTCGAGATCCAATTGTACAACAGCTTCATCAAGAAGCTCGCCGATTATGTCGAGACCGACGACGTCGACCACGTGCTCAAGCGACGCTTCGACCAGCTCAACCAGGAATACTTCGACGGCTACATGCTCACGCCCAACCTTGTCTGGGGCAACGAGACCCTGACCAAGCTCGGGCATTACGAATACGCGACCGACACGATCAGCATCTCGACAGCGCTCAAAGAGGATGAGGAACTCCTCGACTACGTGCTCTTCCACGAGATGCTGCACAAGAAGCACAAGTTCAGCGAACGCAAAGGCGGCTATACCCGCAGCCACACTAAAGCGTTCAGGGACGAGGAGAAGCAATTCAGGATGCGGGACGGCTCGAACCCTGAGAAACGACTTGAAGCCTTTCTCAAACGAAAAAAATTCCGCAAGAGCCGACCATCCCTGCCCAGCTGGCGCGATCTCTTCAGATAGGCACTACTTTTTTAAACCGTCCAGTCTCAGAAAGCCCTATGAAGCGAGATGAGACGCTGATTTCCCTCACACTCGTCGTTCTCTTCATCGTAGCGATCGCAGGCATCGTCATCATGGTTCGTCCATTGGTGCCGAGCTTTCCGGCATCGTCGAACGCGCTGACCGGCCAGGTGTATGCTGTTGGGGATACGATTCCTGCGGAGTATGCGCCGCCGTGGGACGTGTTCGATCCTGGCGCTGGCCTGTTCTTCACGGTCGCGGATCCGGATTATACTGGGCTGGGTCCTGGCGACACAGTCGATGTCGAATTGACGATCCACCGCCCGGGCGGTTTCATCTATAATTACCTGCTCTATTCTGACGGTGACGATTGGGAGAATGATACGCTCGGCGCTGGGTACTGGCTCACTGGCGAAGTCACGAAAACCCTCACCTACCAGTACGAAGACCTGGTCGACGACAACTACCTGCTCATCTACACCTGCAAATACAACGAGCTCGCGCTGAACGACAGCTGGGACTGCGGGTGCAAGACACCGCTCGACCCGGCATGCCGCTCGTACCAGATCCAATGGTTCCCAGGACCGACCGGCACCACAGGATGCACTCCTGACGATACCAGGCCGTGCTACACCGGCCCGACCGGAACGCAGAACGTTGGGATCTGCACCAACGGCACGCAAACCTGCCAGGCCGACGGCACCTGGGGATCGTGCCTCGGCGAAGTCCTTCCCGGGACAGAGATCTGCGACAACCTCCTCGATGATGATTGCGACACCTTCACTGACATGGATGATCCTGAATGCATCGCCGGCTGCAGCAACGACTGCGCTGACGGCGATGTGGGCTGCAGCGCGAACACGCCCTGGACCTGCGGCGAAGCAGGCGACGGCGATGACTGCCTCGATAAGGTCATGGGCACCGACTGCACGCCAGACACGTGCGTCAATGGCGTGTGCGTGCCGACAGAGCCGCCGATCGAAGGCGAGTTGCGCGTGTCACGCTACGAGGCCGTAGTCCAGCTGCGCACCCCGAACGAGTGCAGCCAAGCCATGGACCAGTCGACTGGGCCGCAGATGACAGACGTGGCCTACGATCAGGAGGACAAAATCCTCTACGTCAACGATCATATCGGCATCAGGCGCTACGCAGTCAACGGCGTGCAGCCCGCTTCTGAACAAGCGATCGAACTCTTCAGATGGCAATGCGGCTCCTGTGTGATCACCCCTCCTGACTTTGTCAGCGAGAAGATCAGGTACACGGCAGACACTGCCGGCTGTGAAGGCAGTCGCGGCGGCGCAGTCTACTTTGCCGGCAAGAACTACCTCTGGTCAGTCCTGCACCACCTCACAAGTCATCCGAACAGCATGCTCGTCTACACAGATGAAGGCGGCACCCTACGTCTTGATTCTGAAGTCGCCAGCACCGGAGGCCCATCCAAGGCAGTGAGCAGGCAAGGCGGCGGCATCGGCTACATCGGCGGCGGCACGATCAACGGCGCGATTGCTGTCTACTTCCCCACAGGAAGCAAGAAATACGCGCTCATGACATCAAATGGTCATCAGAACTCTATGAACAACTTCGATTTCGACAATGCCTGGCTCTATGACATCACCAACCCGCTCGACATGCAGAACCTGGGAACTCTCAGCTCGCACCCCATGCTTGAAAAGACCATCAAGAGCCATTGCTACTACTCCAGCTCGCACAACCGGTGGTACTGCCGCCTTCTCGGCAGCGTCACGCCTGACCGGCTCGCAGTCATCGAGGACGGCAGCGAACACGTCCTCGTGGACTATCAGGATCCGACAGACATCGTCGAACTCGACAGATGGACGCCAAGCGGAAGCTTCAGCTACATCGGCGCAGTCAACGGCGACGACGCAGTCCTCGACGGCAACACCGTCTACGTCCACCTCAAGGCGCAGAACGACAACCAGCACTGGGAAAACCTGCCAGAGCCACGCTTCCGCATGACCAGGTGCTGGCACACCAGCCACGGGAACCGGCCGTGCTACTTCGGCCAGATCTGGAAGCACGAGCTCGGCACCGACAACTGGGAGAAAGTCATGGACGTGCCAGCGTACAAAGCGACGATCTACGACGGCAAGCTCTTCCTCACCGGCAAATTGTTCGACCCTGACAACTTGTACACGCACAGCCCAGAGTATCATCCCTACCAGCTCCACGTCACGTATAACCACAACATCTGGATCTACGATCTCGAAGCTGGCGAATGGGTGCATAAGAAGGAGATCTACACCCCGACCCGATGCCGCGGCTATACCAGGACCAGGACTGCGGGTGCGGTGATGAAGCAGGATAACAAGTACTACCTCTACACGATCATGAAACAATGCCACTTCGAGGGAGACGCGCCCACGAACATCATCATGGGCTATGAGATCGAGCCCTGCACCGGCGGCGCGTGCAACGCCGCGCCAACGACGAACCTCTGCATCCCTAACTGCGAAGGCAAGACCTGCGGCGCAGCAGACGGCTGCGGCAACTACTGCCGGCAAACACTCGGCTGCGCAGACGGCATGAGCTGCGAACCCTTATGGTGGGAAAACGGGGGCTACTACACGCAACCGAGCTGCAGATGCGGCTACACAAACCCGGACGGCTGCACCCCCAGGCAGACAAAACTCGTGATCAACGGCGAGACCAGCGACCACCGCTGCACATTCAACCCGCACACCTGCCACGGCGTCCCAGCATGCAGCAAGTGGATCTGGGGCACGACCTATCCCGGAGCCTTCTGGCGCAACGAGATCGAAGCCCACGCCGCTGCTGGCGGCTATGCTTTCATCGACTGGAACGGCTATACCTGCATCGATAACCCTGGAACATAGCGACTCAACATAGCAGCTTCTACATCCATGGCAGCGCAAACCAGCATTTTTTTAAAAGTAACAAGCTAGGAGTGCTCTGTGAAGCGACACAACCATTTGTTCATGGGTATGGAGGCGCTTATCTTTCTCGTGGCTGTGGCTGGTATCGTCCTGATCGTCACGCCGATGATGCCAAGCGCTCCTGTCGCTCTGAATACCATCACTGGGCAAGTGTATAGTGTCGGCGATACGATTCCTGCGGAGTATGCGCCGCCGTGGGACGTGTTCGATCCTGGCGCTGGCCTGTTCTTCACGGTCGCGGATCCGGATTATACCGGTCTTGGTCCTGGCGACACAGTCGATGTCCAGCTGACCATCAACCGGCCTGGCGGGTTCATCTACAATTATCTGCTGTATTCTGAGGGCGACGATTGGGAGAACGACACGCTCGGCAACGGTTATTGGCTCACCGGTGAAGTGACAAAGACCTTGACGTATCGCTACGACGATCTTGACGAGGAGAACTATCTGCTCATCTACACGTGCAAGTACAACGAGCAAGCTTTGAACGACAGCTGGGACTGCGGATGCAAAGAACCCCTTGACCCAGCATGCCGCTCCTACCAGATCCAATGGTTCCCAGGACCGGAAGCCCTGCCTCCCGGCACGACCGGCTGCACAACAGACGACAACTGCACAGATCCGTACCTGCCGCATTGCAATGTCGATACTGGCGAGTGCGTCGAATGCCTCAGCCACCCGCATTGCCGCGATACCGCAGCACCGTTCTACGATCCAGACCAGCAATACTGCTGGTGGCTCAACAAGGTGTGTGTCGAGTGCAACAACGATGGGCACTGCCCTGCTGACCGGCCGCATTGCAACCAGGAATTGCGCATCTGCGAGGCACGAGCCGGCTGCACCAGCGACGCTGACTGCACAGACCCTGCAGAACCCCGCTGCGACCTGAGCATGGGCGTCTGCGTCGAATGCCTCACTGACGATGACTGCGCAACCAACGAGATCTGCTTCGAAGGCGAATGCATCGAGGAGGATCCTTCAAGCAGCGGCTCGCTATGCATCGTCGACAGGGAGATCGTGTACGAGTTCAACGACGTCGGGCCCTGCGACCGGTACAAGCCGAACGCGCCGTACATGTACAGCCTGCTCTTCAACCCGGGCACTGACACGCTCTACTCGCTCGATTACCTTGGCATGAGCAGCTTCAAGCTCAACGGCCTGAACCCTGCCCAGTCAAAAGTCCACAACTACCTGCTCGGACAATCTGGAACATTCGGCACTCCCCATCCCTGTGCCTGGTATCCGGGCATGGGCAGCGCGCCGAACTGCCTGGCGACCAGCGGCGACTGCTACGGTTACCGAACCCGCTGGTGGAGCAGCTTCGCTGGCGAGGACGAAGTCTACGCGCACACAGCCTTCGGCTACACATTCCCAGCGACAAAACTTCTTTTCAACGGAGCAGGCAGCGCGTTCTCCCTCGTGGCAAGCTTCGGCAATTACTACGACACTGACACGAGCACAGAATACAACCAGGTCGTGACGCGCAACGGCGGCGGCCATCATGTCATCGGCACGGGCAGCACCAGCATCCCAGCCGGCCGCTATGTCATGTTCTGGAAGACCAGCGACGGGAAACGGCTCTGGCTCCTGCGACCAGCCACTTCAGGAGAGCCGTCAGACTTCCACCTCATCGACGCGACGAACGTGCAAAGCCCGCAAGACCTTGGCCTGATCAGCAGCACGCTCGCGGCAGCGCTCGAGCCGTACAAGAACTATCTCGGCTCGTACAACACACGCATGACCTCGCCGACAAAACTCGCTCTCGCAGACCTCGGCAGCCAGTTCAAGCTGTACGACATCACAGACCCGCGCAGCGCGCAATTGATCGACACCTTCCCGGACAACAAGAACGACCAGCAGTTCTCGATAAGCGCTTCCTACGGACCGAAATGGCGGGACGGGAACACCTACTACATCTTCCACGACAACGACGGCCTGTACCAGCATGTCAAGAATTCCGGCACTGGCTGGACAAAAGCGGTCGACACGCCACGCACCATGCTCAAGGACATCCAGGTCTATGACGGCAAGCTGTTCATCCACAGCTCGAGCTACGGCGACCCGTACAAATTCAAGATCATCGACATCGCAAGCGGCGAGCTCCTCATGGACGAGCCAGAGCCAATCGCGTACTACGAATCATTGAACGCTGGCTCGGTCTTCGCAGGCTTCAAGCACCAGGAGCTCATGGTCACGAAGAAGAACGGCAAGTACTACCTGTACAAGGCATTCTCAGGGCAGCGCCCGAGCTATGCTGGCGGCAACACGATCATCCTCGGCTTCGAAGTCAGCGACAACCCAGACGACTGCGGCGGGCCGCCAGCGTGCACGCCTGACTGCACCGGCGCCGCATGCGGAGACGATGACGGCTGCGGCCGGGAATGCCATGGCACCTGTCCTGATCCTGGCGAGCTCTGTGTCGGAAGCGGGGGCGGCTATCGCTGCGATGTCGATTGTCACCCGACACATACTGATTTTGTCTGTTCAGCAGGGGAAGTCGGGGATGTCTGCTGCGAGAAGATGGGCAGCGTCTGCGTCACGGTCGGCAGGCGCATGGAGTGCGCAGACCGCATGCCACCAGGCAGCATGCACACCTGCTACTTATGGGACAGTGGCGGTGCTGGCTCCACTTGTGCAATTCCAGGGCCACACCCTGTCTGCCCGTGGTCTGAGGATCGCTGGGACTGCGGCGCTATTTAATTCCGTGGCAGCAAGCTTTATAAACAGTTCTTAATCTCTGAGCAATTATATCCTCTGGTGATAATCATGGGTGAGATCACACACAAGAGCATCGGAACCTTGCAGAAAGGCAACTATATCATCATTGATGGCGCAGCTTGCGTCGTGTCAGGCTCCCAGACCAGTCGTCCGGGCAAGCACGGGCACGCGAAGGTGCGCATGCAGGCAGTAGGCATGATCGACGGCCGGAAACGCGAGATTGTCATGCCTGGCCACGACAAAGTCGAGGTGCCGATCATCGGCAAGAAGAACGCGCAAGTGCTGAGCGTGAGCGGCAACACCGTCAATGTCATGGACATGGAGACCTACGAGACCTTTGACCTCGCAGTGCCTGCTGAGCTCCAAGGCAAGGTCGGCGAGGGCGACAACGTGCTCTACTGGGAGATCCTCAGCGATAAGGTGCTCAAGCAAGTCATGCAGAAAGCACAATAAAACGCACAAGACGTGATACTATGGCTAAGTTTCCTGAAGCTGACAACCGCTGGTTCAAGAACGTGTTCGTCTGCCGCAAGTGCAAGACCAAGAACCGCGCTCCCATCCTCAAAGTGCTCGCAGGCAAGATTTCCTGCCGCAAGTGCAAGACCAAAGCGCTCAGGCCGAAAAGGAAAAAGTAAGCGACTGCCGCTTGTACGCTCCCTCTGGTCGCGCTATTCTCAGCCACTTGCAATCATGACCTCGTTTCACTCGGCATGCTCGTGGCTGCAAGGGTCTCAGGGCAGTCGTGTAGTCATTGCCAAAGCATAACCCTTAAAAACCCTACTTCTCAGGGAATTCACAATGGCATTCCTGGAATCACTTCTCGCGCATAAATGGACCATCCTGTTCTACGCAGCAGTGATCTACCTGATCTACCACTATCGCGCCAAGTTCGACTGGCAAGCCAAGTTCCTCGGCCTCTACCGCACCAAAGTCGGGCTGAAACTCATGGACCGCATGGGCAGGCACGAGCGAACCTTCAAGGTCCTCGGGTATATCGGCGTGTTCGTCGGCTTCCTGGGCATGCTCTTCATCCTCGGCGTGCTTGTCAGGGGCGTGTACGAGCTCATCTTCGTGCCAGACGCGCTCCCGGTGGTGGCGCCGGTCATCCCTGGCGTGATCATCCCGGGCGTTGGCATCAAAGTGCCTCTGATCATCGGCTGGATCGCGCTCTTCTTCGTCATCGTGATCCACGAGTTCAGCCATGGCGTGGTGGCGCGTGCGCATAAGATCCCGGTCAAGTCGAGCGGGCTCATGGTCTTCGGCCCGCTTGGCGGGGCGTTCGTCGAGCCGGAAGAGAAGATCCTGCGCAAGAAACCCAAGAAGGTGCAGCTGAGCGTCTTCGCCGCCGGCCCCTTCAGCAACCTCCTCAGCGCAGGGGTTCTCATCCTACTGCTCCTGTTCGCCTTTGCACCACTGCTCGGCAGCTTTGTCGCGAGCAACGGCGTGGTGTTCGACCAGGTCCCTGAAGGCTACCCAGCAGCAAGCGCTGGCCTGCTTCCTGGCGTGGTGTACGACCAGGTGAACAATGGCACGATCAACACCAGCAGCGATTTCCTGCTCGCGCTCGAAGGACTCGCGCCAGGCGATGAGGTGCTGCTTGCCAGCTCGACCACAGGGCAGGCAGTACGCGTCCAGGCAGGCGAACATCCTGAGGATTCTGCACACGGCTATCTCGGCGTAATCCTGGGAATAAACCTCAAAAACCCGGGGTTGGGATGGCTCTTCGAACTCCTCGGCAAATTGGTCGAGCTCATCACCTGGACTTTCCTGCTCAGCCTCGGCATCGGACTCGCGAACCTCTTGCCGCTCGGCCCGGTCGACGGCGGCCGGATGCTCCATGTTGCGAGCAATCATTTCTTCGGCGAGAAGCAGGGCAAATATGTCTGGGCACGCATCAGCCTCTTCGTCCTCGTCGTGCTCGTGATCCTGCTCATCGTGCCGATCGTGCGCAGCATCTTCTAAAGACATAAAAAGCGTTCTCTGTTCCGCGTTCTTATGGAACTCACTGTTGCGCTCCTTGAGGTCGAGCATCCTGGCAATCTCGGCGCGGTCGCGCGTGCTATGAAGAATTTTGCTGTCGACAACTTGCTGCTCGTCGATCCGAAGTGCGATCCCAACGATGAGGAGGCGAAGAACCGTGCGAAGTGGGGCAACGACGTGCTCGAATCAGCGACGACAGGGACGTGGAAAGACCTGGAAGGCTATGATCTTGTCGTCGCGACGACAGGTAAGACAGCTGATGACTTCAACCTGCCGCGTTCGCCTTTGACGCCACGGCAGCTAGCAGAGAAGCTCGCTGGCGTAGGTGGTGGAAGCAAAGTCGCTTTGTTGTTTGGCCGGGAGAGCGATGGCTTGCGCAACGACGAACTCAAGAAATGCGATTTCACAGTGGCGATCCCGACGAGCACCGAGTACGCAAGCATGAACCTGAGCCACGCCGTCGCTGTGCTGCTCTACGAGCTGACGCATGCCATGCTTGGCGATGAACTGCTGGAGAAGTATCCGCTGGTGAAAGCCGCCACCAAGAATGCCTTGCTGGAAGCGATCGATGACACGCTCGAGAAACTTCCCTTCACAACAAGCGAGAAGCAGGTGACGCAGGAAGTCCTGTGGAAACGCCTGGTAGGCAAGAGCATGCTCACCCAGCGCGAGGCCATGGCGCTCATGGGCTTCTTCCGCAAGCTACGATAATCTATATAAACACCACAAGCTGTGGAGACTGCATGAAGAAGCGGAAGCGCAAGCACGAGCCCTGGCCGCACCACTGGCCGCTCCTTCTGGCGCTCTTTCTCGGAATCCTCTCCTTTTGGGTGCTGGTGCCAGAAACGAACGACAACCGCCTCGGCCTCGCATACACGAGCATCGACCAGATCCCGCTCGGCTACAGCCCGCCCTGGAACGTGTTCGACGATCAGAACTTCCTCGATGTCACAGTCAGGGCGCTTGGATCAGAAGACCTGGAATTCGACGTGGTCGCTTCCCACCCGCAGATGATCTTCTACAAGATATTCTATGTGTACAAGAACGAGAGCGGCACCCCGGACTGGAATCCGATGACGTTCCAGCAGGACACCATCCCGAACAGCGACTGGATCGACGAAACAGCGTCCCTCGCAGTCACGAGGCCGTTGAGCACGCTTGACGATGTGAACTGGGTCGTGGTCTATGCGTGCGCAAACGTGTCGAACGAATGGCGATGCGGCTGCTACTCTGACGCAGACACGCTCTGCGAGAAATGGAGCATCCAGGAATTCACCACAGTCCCGGACATCGACTGTCCTGACGTGCCGCCGCAATGCATCAGCGTGATGGGCGACTTCTACTTCTGCGATCCTTTAGATCCTGACGCGATCTTCTGGTGCGGAGAGGACGCCAATAACTGCACCGTGCTCTTGAACCAGACCTGCAGCAGCGACGAGACCTGCGTTGACGGCTCGTGCGTCTCCCAATCCTGCACCCCGCAAACGCAGATGCCCTGCTACACAGGACCGCCAGGCACGCTTGGCATCGGCGAATGTACGCAAGGCACCAGGACCTGCACAGACGAGGGTGTCTGGGGCGATGACTGCAAAGGCGAGATCACACCAGTCGCGGAGATCTGCACAAATGCCGAAGACAACGATTGTGACGGCGAACTCCCGATCACTGATCCTGACTGCGATCCTTGCGTCGATTCCGATGGCGGCCGTGTCTATGACGTGCCAGGCGTGGTCACTGTCTGCCCGCTCGAGGGAAAGCGGCCCTTCTGCCATGTCTACACTGACACCTGCATAGATCAGGCTACGCTCGAGGAATGGTATTGTGACAGCGGCGCTGCAATGTCTGAACAATTCGCTTGCGGTACCAGCGAAACATGCGATCTCGGTGCATGCACTGCCGTTGCTGGGTGCGACGACATCGATGGCGACGGCTACGAGGACATCGCATGCGGCGGCGACGATTGCAACGACACGAACGAGGATGTTAATCCCGGCGCGACTGAAGTCTGCGACAATCTGATTGATGACGACTGCGACACGTATGTCGACGGGGATGACAGCGATTGTGGTTCAATCGACGAGTGCCTGATCAAAGACGAGCTTGAAAACATGGACGGCAGCCACAGCTCCTTCGTCGCTGCAGCGCCAGGCGGCGTGTACCTCTTCGTCAACAACGGGAGCAACAGCCGTGGCGAGGCGCTGCGTTACCGGCTCGACAGCAGCTTCGTCATAGACGAGAAGATCGAACTGGACGATCTCGGCTATGAGAAAGTCTACGTGACAGGTGCGCTTGAGACCAGTGGCGGCAGTGTTGCGCTGCTCCTGCATCTGAATCCCTCGACCTCAAGCAATGGACCGCTCCGGCTTGCCAAGATCGACCATGCAGGCAACGAAGTCTGGAGCAGGACGCTCGAAGCAAGCTATCAAGGATGGCCTAGGAACTTGTTTGCAGTAGGAAACGACTTCGGCGTGCGCCGCGATCCAGACGGTACTACGAATTCCACAGTGTACATTGTCTCATCGTCAGGCACCCTGCTCGAGACGCACGAGCTACCCGGGAAGCTGGACGAGGACAATATCGGCTATTCCGACATGCTGTTCTTCGACGGCTATTTCATCTCAGGCAGCATATTCTCCAGCCCGAAAGAAGTCTTTGTCATGTCCTATTCAGCCGCGTTCGACCACCAGTACACGAAAACCTTCAACCCGCAATATGACTCCCTCCATCCCAAACTGGCTGCAGGCGTTTCCGGTTTTGTCTACCTTTCGATGCGAGAGAACACGACCGGCACTCCCGGCATCCAGATACGCAAGCTAGCTCATGGCACCGGGAATTCCCTCGGAGAAGTGAGCTTCCGGTTGGGCAATGACATGCCGCTCAACGACCGCTTCGCGATACACGAGAACAACATCTATCTGTCAGGCAAGCTCGACTATGCCGACTACAACGGGAAGCGCATCCACACCAAGCTTGACCAGAACCTGAATCTGGAATGGAGCTATCTCGAGCCGCATCAATACTCGTGGCATCAAGTGACCGACAGCCTGCTCGTGAATGACCGGGTCCTGTTCAGCATGCGGAACGGGGTCATCCGCCTGTTTGATGACACTTGCACGAGGCAGGATCTTGCCTTGGAAAGCGGTGCCGCGCCGAGTATGCCATGAGGGCATAACGTTTAAAAAGCAGGGGTGCTGAGAAACACGCATGGCCCGCCGTGGCGACCCGAATCTCGAGAATGCCAAGCTTGTCATCCTCCTCATGGTCTTCCTGGCCGCTATCTTCGCGCTCATCTTCATCATCCAGCCCATGCGCAGCGGGAACCTGGCTGGCGCAGGCTACGGCACCGGGGACCTGATTCCCGAAGAGTACGGGCCGCCCTGGGACGTGTTCAGCAATACGCCGTTCTTCGAGGTCGAGACCCTCGAATCAGTTGTTTCGCCTGACGGCAACGTGACGATCGATCTCAACGTGAGCTATGATGGGATGATCATCTACCAGACCTACTATGTCTATGAGAATGACTCTGGAGACGCAGACTGGGAACCCTACAATTTCCCGCAATCCCCGCTTCCAGGCACTGAGTGGATCGCAGACTTCAGCGAAGACACTGTCGAGCAGGAAGTGGCCAAGCTGGACAGCGAGAACTGGGCACTGGTCTTCACCTGCCTGCCGAGCGGCGACGAATGGAAATGCGGGTGCCGGGACGCGACAGACTGCGACTACTGGACAATCCAGCGCTTCCTCAAGCCGGCAACGTGCACAAACGATCCTGCCTGCGAGGACAGGAACGACGGTGACGAGTTCTGCAGCGCAGACCAGAGCCAGATCTACTACTGCAATGCAGGCAGCGACGGCTGCCTCGACCTGACAACCCTTGACTGCACCGGCGGCGAGAACTGCTATGTCTCGGGCTCGACTGTTGAATGCGCGCTCTGCCCCATGATCCCGCCAGACCCCGGAACTGTCGACTGCGGCACCCACGATACTGGCACGCTCTGCAACGGCACAGCCTACGATGTCGAAGGCACCCGCTGCTCCAGCGGCTATTGCGTCGGGGGCGCGTGCCAGGAATGTACTGACGCGAGCCAGTGCGACGACAACAATTACTGCACCCTTGACTCCTGTTCGAGTGGCAGCTGCGTCCACACGCCAGCCAACAACGACGACAGCTGCACGATGGCAGGCGGCGACCCAGGCTATTGCTCGAGCGGCGACTGCGTCGAATGCACGCTGTCAAGCCATTGCACGACGCTTCCTGCCGGAGTCGACAGTGAGTGCGCAGACCCGATTTGCTCAGGAACCTCCTGCTCCTTCTCCCCAAAGAACAGCGGCCTCGACTGCACCACAGACGATGGCAATCCTGGCACGTGCCAGGTCGGCGTGTGCGTGCCTGACGGCTGCACAGACACGTGCGCCTCGCTCGGTTATCAATGCGGCTGGCAGATGGTCTGCGACGTGTCCACATACTGCGGCACGTGCCCTGGCGGCCAGACCTGCGACACCGCAGGACAGTGCACCACGTCATGCACCCACGAATGCAATGTCGGCCAGACCGATTGCGACGGCACGGTTCCCTGGACCTGCGGCGAAGCAGGCGATGGCGACGACTGCCGTGACAAGATCTATGGCGCTGATTGCGCGCCCAATGCCTGTGTGAGCGGCCAGTGCCAGAGCTGCGATACCTGCACTGGCTCAGGATCCAGGTGCGGCCCAGGCACGGTCAGCTGCAACTGGCCGGCACAGGCTTCGCAATGCGACTATATCGAGACCTGCACCAGCGGCTGCTGGGAAGAGAGCCAGATCTGCAACCTGCATTACCTGTGCAGCGGCGCCACGTGCAATCCGCCAAACTGTGACTCGTATCTGAACCAATACGGCTATGAACGCTGCTACGGCACTCCTGGCGATTATCAATGCGCCATACGCCAGAGCGACGGACGCCACATCGTGCAGGAATGCAAAGTGATGTTCCCTGAGAACAACTGCAATTTCTGGAAAGTCATCCAGACCTGCCAGGCTGACCAGACCTGCAATCCGGTTACGTACCAATGCGAGAATGCCGGTGGCGGTTGTGGCGACGGCACGTGCGCTTCAGGCGAGGAATGCACGTGCGCGAGCGATTGCGGCGCGCATTGCGGGAACGGCGCCTGCGACTGCGGCGAAACCTCGACGACGTGCGCGAGCGACTGCAGCGGCGGCGGGCTACCCGACCTTGTCGTAGAAGCCTTTGCAGAAAACCAATTTGGCGAGGATGGGATAACAGTCAGGACGTGCAATCAAGGCGGGTATATCACTGGGGTCACGGCCATTGATAATGAATGGTCGCTTGGTCCGCCCACAGGCACAGACTGGTGTCAATTAGTGACTGCTGACGATATCATTGTTGAATTTTTCAACGAGCCTGGCGAGTGTTATGACGACTTCTACAGCCACACCTTTCTTGATTTGATATTCAATCCATGTGGCGTTGACACCAGTCCTGGCAATAATGTACGATTCAAAGTCTTTACTGATAGTGATTTTCAGGTGGCAGAATCAAATGAGGACAATAATGACTGGGAAGGCGTGATCTGCATCGGTGGCGGGTGCGCCAGTGTTCCGGACTACGATTTGACGATTAATTGCATGTTCGTCCCAGGGGTGGGCTTTGTATCAGAGATGTGCAACGGAGGCCCGGGCGATCTGCCTTCAGGGCAGCTTGTCGAACGAACCGCCAGCCTAGAACACCCAACAATCGGATGGGTTGACGTGACGGGAACCGAGTTCTCTGGCATCATCCCGACAGGCGGCTGCTCCATGCAACTCACCGAGTTCTCGATAGCTGACCTGAACAGTTGGGGTTTTCCGACGACGAGCGAGATCGACGCGGGCTGCATCATCGATCAACCGAATGATTTCACTGAGACTGACGAGAATAACAACGAGTGGACCGGCACCATCTGCATCGATGACTGCAGCGGTCCTGACCCTGACGAGGAACCGACTGCTTGTGTACCACCCGACTGGCAGTGGATGAATCCGTGGCATGGCGGTACTGGTACAGATCCGGGCCCGACGACAGGCACGGGCTGTTGCGGCAATGACGCCAACGAGCACTACATCGAGAAAGAGGTCGAACGCGAACCAGGCGTGTTCACGACTGATGGCGGTCCGGATTACATCTGCTGCAACGACGCGACAGACTGCCCGATGTGGAGCGATGGCTGTGCCAACTATCAATCAGTGTTCGGCAACGGACAGATCTACTGCGGTCCCTTCGGTGATGCCAGTGTCTGCAACCACGCGATGGAATGCGAGATCAGGGAGGGCAAGCAATGCTATTGGGACGCTGCAGCTCCTGGCTGGCGATGGAAAGACATCGGCGCTGGCGGCGCATGCGAGAACTACGACCGTGACGAAGCAGGATGCGAAGCTGCGGGCTATTACTGGTTCTACCCATGGACGCCTCCATATGGCTATCGCGAATATTGCTGCGGCGACGACGCTGCTGTGGAAGTCCCGACATACAAGCAATGGGTGCTGGAGTCTGACTGGAGCGATATCCAGGTGGACTCTCCGCTTGCCAAGACCTGCTGTCCCGAACCTGACGACTGCAGCTTCTCAGGAAACCTCGGTTGTCGTAGAGAAGGAGGCCTCATGCATAATGACCGATACCTCTGTGTCGACAAGGTGTGGTACCAATGCGGCGCGAGCAAAGTGGGACAGGCACCCCCGGGGATCTCAGACCGGTATTGTGGCGATGCGGGCACTGGGTACAAATGGCAGCAAGGGTCTGCACCGCTTGATCTGCGTTTTGACTACTACGATTTCTACTTCGGAGACATGGAAGTGCATTTCCAACCGATCACGCACCCGTCACAAGTGCCGAATTTCGATGTTGAACTCGATGTCTTGTTCAGTTCAGAAGGCAGAAACACCATCGAGACCAAGGTACGCACGATCATGCCATCTGAGGTTGGAGGAGAATGGTTGCTGGGATATGGGGTTGTGGAATGGGGGATGAATTGCAATGAGTATGTCAGAGTACAGGCACGGATAGATCCTGACAACGATGTCGGCGACCCTGATCCTTCCAACAACGATGGCCCTGTCCGAGTGATTCCAGGACATTGTTATTACGCAACGTACGACTACCGCGTCGGTCACTGCGGCAATGAAGGCGAATGGCCGTGCGACAACAGCAATCCTTCAGATGGCAAACAATGCTATGACACGACCTTGAGCGCGTGCGGCGCTTTCTGCGACGCGAGCGCGCCGAACCTGCAATCAGATGGTGGGTGCTGGACCTAGCTATTTCTTCTCGAAGAAGGCCTTGACCTCAGGCAGGTTGTTCACCTTGGCCTTGGGCCCGAGCTTGTAGAACACGCGCTCTGCTTCAGGACCCCATGAGTATGAGCCAGAGGTCTTCTTCACGCCTGCCACCTCGAACTCGCCGATGGCCTTGCCCTTGTTCAGATGGTAGTAGATGACCCGTAAGGTGACAGGTGCGAAGATCTCGCGATAGGCCTTGTAGAGCTGATATCCGTAGGCTTCACCCATGAACTGGAGAATCTCGATCAGGTTCTGACGGATCACTGAGCGTGTCGGCCGACCACGTTTTCCCATGTGTCAGAAATTGGACGGAGGCTTTTTAAATATTTCTTTTCCCTATAGTAGCGATAACCTTAAATAACGGCTTCTCGTCGACGGGAGCAGTGATCTCAGCGATGGAACTCTTCGTGCTGAGCAAGGAAAATCTGGCGCTCTCGCAGGCAGAAGCAGAGCGTCTCCATGGCCACAGCGGTGAGCCGATCGGCGACCTTCTCCTGCTGGATGTGGAGCACAAGGAAGGGCTCGCTTTCACACGGGAGATCCACGATTTGCTCTTCGAGACCACAGCTGAGCGGCTGGAAGCAGATGCTGCCGGGTTCGCCTGGAGCGAGCACGTCGAGCCGCCCTTTGCCGTCCGGGGGCCTGATGAGAGGGCCTTCGCTGGCCACATCTGGAAGGCACTCGAGGCTGCTGGCCAGCCACCCAGTGTCGATCTCAACAACCCCAAAACCCTCATCACTGTCTTGCAGGCAGACACGCGAGTTTTTGTGGTGAAGCTCTTGTGGACGAATGAGGAACATTTCTTCGACAGGCGCGCGCACTTGCGGCCACGGAACCATCCGACAAGCCTCAACCCGAAGCTTGCGCGGAGCATGATCAATCTCGCCGGTTCTGTGGAGACAGTGCTTGACCCGTTCTGCGGCGCAGGGGGCATCCTCCTCGAGGGAGCGCTCGTCAGCAGGCAGATGACCGGGCTGGACATCGACGAGCGGCAAGTGAAGCGTGCTGAAGAGAACTTGACACACTACGACCTTGCGGCGACGCTCAGCGTCGGGGACGCGACAAAATGCGATGCATTTGGCGAGTTCGATGCGATCGTCACTGATCTCCCCCTCGGGAAAAACGCAAAGCTCGAGAACGCCAAAGAGACATTTACTCAATTCTTTAGTGCAGCGTCGAAGATCACAGAAACCGTCGTTGTTGCGATCGACGCAGCGTTTGACTTACATCAGTGTTTTGAGGGTTTTTGGGAGGAAAAGAGTTCCTTTGAATGGTACGTGCACAAAGGCATGGTGAAGAAGATCTTCCTACTCGGAAAACGTTAGCTCGCCGACCTCTTTCTTCAGCTTCTTCAGCGCTGCGAGGATCCGCTTCTCCTCGAAGTCTGAGAAGCGCTCGTTCGCCTTGCTCTTCGTGATGAAGATGCGGAGGTATTCCTCCTCGGGAAAGTGCAGCTCGTCGGCAAGCTCGTCGAACAGGTCGACAGGATCTGCGGGAACGCCGTGGCGGAACCGGTCCAGGTGCATCTCCTTCAGGCCAGCCAGCATTTGCGGATAGGCCTCTTCCAGACGGGCGCCTTCGCGCATGCCACCAAAAGTGGGATCTTCCGACTCGATCTCGGCAAGCTCGTCATGGATGACGACAACCTGCTCGTCGTCGAACTCGATATCCTTCTTCTTCACCATCTTACCGTATCTGCTCTAAGAAATCGTCGATGATGCCCAAGAGCTCGTCCTGGAGTTCCTGCTCGAACTCCTCTGTCGTCACGAGACGACCGATCAATTCCTCGTGCGGGATGATCACTTCGCTGCTCAGCTCGTCGTAGAGATCCTTGAGATCGCTCGGCGGCTGGTGCCGGAAGCGCTTTTCATAACGCTCGGTCAATGCTTCCCTGACATAATTGAGCGCCTCGTCGAAGGTGTACTGTGATGGTGGCTCCATGTCAGCGACTTCGTGATCCTCACTCACCACTTCCTCTTCGCCTGTCTCTTCGTCGACAGCCACGACTGTCTCTTCAGTTTCAACCTCAGTATGC
>JANQNB010000024.1 GCA_028279755.1 Candidatus Nanoarchaeia archaeon | reverse complement strand
ATGTGAAGAAGGAAGTGGAGGCCATGGTCGTCGAGGCGACCAGGCCGATCGTGATGGAGAAGCCGAAGGAGGCGCAGGTATCGACTAGTACTCCAGTGAATACACCAGCAGAGAAAGAAGAGGTCGAATCGTAGTGGCCCTGTTCAAGAAACAGCCGGACCGTGACGAACTCATTAAGCAAGGCATTGCTGACGCTGAAGCGGCGGCAGCCGCAGCTGACAAGAAGGACGAGAACGAGATCAAGACCGGGAACGACAAGGTCGACATCGAGCTCACCAAGATCTACGCCCAGCTCGAGAGCTTCGGCGAGATCAGGAAGGCCAATTCCGACCGCTTCTCACGCATCAGCGAGCAGCTCGGCGAAGTCCGGGGCATGATCGTCGACACGAACAAGGCGATGAGCAAGATCGTAGTGGCGAGCACGAAAGCGGTCGACCTCGTCGAGAGCGTGCATCCTGAAAAGCTGATGATCGAGGTGCGCAAAGGCGACGGCAAAGTCGAGGCCTTGCGCGCCAACATCGAGAGCAACGAGGCCATTGTCAAAGACTTGATGGGCGAAGTCAAGAAGATGCGCGAGCAGATGAACTTCTACAAGGGCATCGAGCAAGTCGCGGAGATGAACGAGGAAGTCAAGACCGAGCTCGCGAACATCAAGAAGATGGAAGCGGTGATCGAGCGCCACGCCGACAAGGTCGAGACGATCTTCCTCGAGGTCGAGAAGAAATTCAGCCAGTTCGACAAGTTTGACAGCATCGTCAAGGATCTCCAGGCCGGCATGAAGAAGATGGAGAGCGACTTCGACAAGGTCAGGCTCAAGGTCGAGCAGAAGGAGGACAAGAAGGAGTTCGTCACGCTTGTCGACAAGTTCAACGATTTCGAGAAGCATACGATCAACCTGCTCAAGCTGCTTGACGAGCGCAGCAAGACCTTGAAGGAAGACCTGGAAAAGGATTTCAAGAAGCTCAAGCGCAAGATTGAGAACAAGCTGAAGCTGCCGGAGATCGATATGGAAGCGCCTGACGAGCCTGCGAAGAAAGCACCAGGCAAACCAGCCGCACCTGGGGAAGAAGCAGCGGCAGACGGCGAGGCCAAGCCTGCAGAACCTGGCGAAGCCGGCGCTGACGTGGCTGGCGGCGACGTTCCGAAGAAAGGCTTCTTCAAAGGCTTCTTCAAGAAAAAGGTCGTGGACAAGAATCTGGAAGGTGGCGACAAGCCTGCAGAGAAACCAGCCGAGGGTGAGAAGCCAGCAGAAGGAGAGACCCCGGCAGAGGGTGAAAAGCCTGCGGAAGGAGAAGCGCCGGCAGAAGGCGACAAACCAGCTGAAGAAGCTGCACAGCAGGCTGACGGAGAGAAACCAGCTGAAGACGCGTCCGGAGAAGAGAAACAGGAAGCTCCTGAACCTGGGAAAGCGGAAGAAGCAGAAAAACCTGAAGGCGAGGCTCCGGCTGAAGCACCTGAGCCAAAAGGAGAACCGGCTGAAGCGCCGACTGAGGAAAAACCAGCCGAAGCCCCTGCTGAGAAACCAGCAGAAGAGAAACAAGAAAAATCCACAAATCCCGAGCAAGCAGCATTCGACGAGCTATCAAAAGAGCCGAGCGATGAGAAGCCGCAGGAAGAGAATCCCATCAAGATGGAAGGCGAAGAGAATTCTAAGTCTGAGTAGCATCGCACCGGCCGCCATCTGAACTGGCTCTCAACGTGCATCTGATTCAGCGATTCCGTCAGTGTACGGGTGAGGCGTCCAAGGGGGCGATGCTACTCAAGTCAACACCACCATCTTTATAAACGAATCCATGCCACTGCACTCCTGGGGGCAAGGGGTTTGATAGTATGGATTCATCTGAGACATATGAAGTGAAAGATCTTTCTCTCGCAGAGCAAGGCGCGAAGAACATGGAACTGGCAGAAAGCCATATGGGCGCGCTCCTGGAAATCAAGAAACGCTTTGCCAAAGAACAACCGCTCAAAGGCATCCGTGTCGGCCTCGCGCTCCACGTGACAAAAGAGACTGGCATCCTGGTCCGCACCCTGATCGCTGGCGGCGCCGATGTCGCGATCACTGGCTGCAACCCGCTCAGCACGCAAGATGACGTTGCCGCAGCATTGGCAAAGGAAGGTGTTCATGTCTGGGCATACAAAGGAGAGACGAATGAGGATTATTATCGTTACATCACCAATGTGATCGAATTTAAGCCGCATGTCACGATCGACGACGGCTGCGATCTTGTCAGCGAGATCCACAAGAAGCACGAAGCCCTGATCCCAGAGATCATCGGCGGCTGCGAAGAGACCACGACTGGCATCATCCGCCTGCACGCCATGGTGCGCGACAAGGCGCTGAAATACCCGGTCGTGGCAGTGAACGACAACAAGACCAAGCACTTGCTTGACAATTATTACGGCACTGGCCAGAGCACGCTCGACGGCATCATGCGCGCATCCAACGTCCTTTTTGCAGGCAAGACCGTCGTGGTCGCAGGCTACGGCAGCTGCGGCAAAGGCGTCTCGCTGAAAGCAAAGGGACTCGGCGCGAATGTTGTCGTTACCGAAGTCGACGCGTTCCGCGCCCTGCAGGCAGCGCTCGACGGCTTCCGCGTGCTTCCACTCAACGAAGCAGCGTCAGAAGGCGACATCTTCATCACTGTCACAGGCAATAAGAGCGTGATCGATCTTGCGCACATGAAGCTGATGAAGGAAGGCGCGATGCTTGTCAATAGTGGACATTTCGACGCAGAGATCAATGTTGCGGCGCTGCAGAAGGAAGCGAGCAGCGAGCGCAGGATCCGGGAGTTCATGGATGAATATGTACTCGGCGGCAAAAAGCTCTACGTCCTAGGCCAGGGTCGCCTGATCAATCTTGCAGCAGCAGAAGGCCATCCGAGCGAAGTCATGAGCACGAGCTTCTGCGGACAGGCGCTCGCAGTCGAGCATCTTGTGAAGAACAAGGATTCATTCTCCGGCGGCGAGGTCATCCAGCTGCCTCCAGAGCTTGATGATGAGATCGCCAAGCTCCAGCTGAAGGCCATGGGTGTCGAATTCGACACGCTGACTCCTGAGCAGCAGGAATACCTGGCAAGCTGGCAGGAAGGGACCTGAGATATTAACTTCTTAATTATATCTTTTTTAGTATAATTCTATATATATCTTCGATATGGAAAATAATTAATTTACCTTGAATATAAAAACCTTTAAAAACAGATTATATTACTTCTAGTATAGCACACAGTAACGACACACAGTGGTGCAGGTGGGAGGAGCAGCGATACAGCAACGAATCCTTTCTCTCTACTCAGCAGGCTCTGAAACCGAAGCGTACAACATCAGCGAGATCGCGCGCAAGACTGGCGCGGCATACCCCCACGTGCACGCGGCTGTGCAGCGGCTCATAACACAACAGGTGCTGATCGAATACAAGTTCGGGAACTCCCGCTATTGCCGGGTCAACCTGAACAATGACGTCGCTCGCGCTCTTTTGACACAAGCGAATCTCATTCTCAAAGCGCAACAAATGGACACTCCCAATCTGAGAAACCTTGATGAAGAAATCAAGCAACTCGCAATCGAGGAACCACGACTGCTCGCTGCGATCTATCAGTACGGCAAACTCCGTTTTCTTGTCAGCGATAAAGATGCGATCAAATCAATTCTCCAGAAGACCGGCCTGATCAACATCACCTTCAACACGCCGCAGGAGTTTCGGGAAGAGATCCTCGCAGGAAGCGCCTCTCTCACCAACGCGATCATCCTGCACGGCTGCGACACCCTCTTGCTCAATCTCAGCCCGATCCAGGACCAATTATTCCTCAACTACTCGCGCTTTTTCAGGAAGGAGGTGATCGTATGAAACGACGCTTCCTCCCCTATGTGTACCTGCTGCCGCTCCTGCTGTTCATCCTGCCGCTCGGCGCGAGCCAGCTCTTCCTGGAAAAGGACTTCTACCTCTTGGGCGAGACCGTGACGATCACTGTCGACTCTGTCGGGCTCACCAAACCAGAATTATGGATCAGCACCCCCGACGGAGACTTCCGCTACAACGGCGACCTCAGCGAACCCGTCAGCCACACGCCAGCACGCGAAGGGACATACGAGCTCATCCTGAAAGACAAACTCAATCAGGAATACAGCGACAAGCGCACATTCGACGTCATGCTCGAAGCACCGACCGACGCGACCAATACGACAAACCACTCGGCGGATCCTGGCGAGCACACGAACGAAACGAACACAACAAATGTCACGCTCGCCACTGATCTCGATTTCTACGTCCTGGGCGAAGAAGTCACGATCACCAGTACTCGCGCATCGCAGGACGGATGGATCCTGTACATCGAAACCCCGGAGGGCCATTATCGTTTCATGGGAGTCATCGAATTCCCGCTTATGTTCGCGCCCAAGAATACCGGCGAGCACAATGTCGAGCTGCGCGACCGCGACGGCTCGCTGTTGGAAGAACTCAGTTTTATGGTAGGAAAGTGGAGGACGAATACAACCAACCAGACTGCTAATCAGACAATAAACCTGACTGTCAACCAGACAACGAATCAGACAAATATGACAGGCAACACAACCAACACGACGACCAATGCGACAACCAACGCAACGATTAATGCCACGATCAATGTTACAGACAATGCCACACAGACAAGTAACCAGACCCTTAACCAGACCGGCAACCAGACAGAACGCGACGACCCTGAGCCAGTGCAGCCATACGAGGACGACGAACCAACAGACGAAGAGATTGCAGCGCTCCCGCTCCTTGTCCACGACAGCGAGAAACAGCAAGTGAAAACGTCCATCCAGCTCTATCAAAAGAAACGATGGCTCCTGCTCCGATCATCAGAGTATGATATCGAACTGGTTCCGCATATCGCAGCGCTCAAACGCATCGAGCTCAGACAGGCGACAATCGACCAGCGAGCTGACATCGGCATCGACGAAGTACCCACAGGAAAGATACGCCTGCCAGGCAGGAACGTGCAGAAAAGCTTCGCGATCAATCTTGACGGTGTGGACTTCACCGACGGCGCAGCCACTGCAGTTGCGACCGGCACAGAGCTGTGGAAATGCCAGGCCTGGGACTTTGCCACCCAGACCTGCAACGGCGCATGGCAGAAGATCCAGGACCTGACACCAGGCGAGGAATATTCGATCGCGCTCTTCCCAGGAGATCCCGGCTATGCAGAAACAGGGGTTGCGAGCATCAACACGAAACGCTCGATCTACAAGCCAGGCGAGACAGCAGAGATCATCATGGTCGTGCTCGATCGCGACGGACATCTTGTCCCGAATGCTGACGTCACGCTCACAGTCATCGACCCGGCGAACCAGTCACACGCTTTTGCTGTCAGCAATGGCACGATCAACGAGACAGACTGGGGCATCTATGAAACGAGCTACAACACCACGATCCAAGGCAATTACACGATGATTGTCACAGCTCTCGGCGCGAATGTCAACAGCACGATGTACTCGAGCTTCCCGGTCCAAGCAGCGTACGACTACGACATCCTCAGGGAAACGCCGGTCACCACCGACCCGTTCATCGCATCGTTCACAACGAACATCACCATCATCAGCCACACTGCTGCACCAAGTTTCACCTATGTTGAGCGACTGCCAGTCAACTTCACGCTCGACGATGTCGGCGGGGCGACGATCACAAGCAATAGCTCTGGCATCTACCTCGCATGGGCAGGGCTCACCAACCAAAGCACGGTCGCGTACACTGCCCGGCCACCGCTCCTGACACCAGAGCTCTACTTTCTCCAGGGCCGTGTCAGTGATGGCACGACTGTTTTCAACGAGGCGCGGGCCTGGTGGCTGGCCGTGGATCCGGCGACAGGCGTCCAGGCGCCGCAACCAGATATCGGCGCGCCAGGCATGAACCTCGTGGTCCAGTTTGTGGGCGACGACTTCGACAGCACAGACACTGTGACGACGAGCTCGAGCGACATCGTCATCGGTCCGATCGTGATCACTGACACAAGCGGCAACGTCGTCGCGAACAATGGCCGTGTCCTCACTACCAGTTTCTTCATCAAGAGCGGGGCAGCAAACCAGGCAGTGACAGTCAGCATCAACGGCACCGCGCTCTCGAATACCTTTGCCATCCAGACGCCAACAGCGAACAGTGGCGACTTCACCGGCGAGTCCGGCACGGTCACGATCGGCGACGGCAACAACGGCACGCGCACTTTCGGCGGCGCCATCCTTCTCGATGAGCTCATCGTGCCAGCAGGGGTGACCGTGCAAATCGACACAAGCGACCCGGACGCCACAGCAGCGAATGGCAATCAGGGCTATCTTCCAGCGTATATCATTGTCGACGGCCCGGTCGACATCCAGGGAACGCTCGACGTGCGCGGCCAGGACGGGGAGAACGGCGCGGAAACCGGCGGCAACGGCGCGTTTGGGGGTGCGGGTGGCCCGGGCGGTGCTGGTGGCGGCGGTGGCGGCTATGACGGCACCGCAACATTGACGCTCGAAGACGGCGGGGACGGCTTTGCCGGCGGCGCAGGCTCGACCGGAGAACGCGCAGGCCAGACAGGCGGCGGTGGCGGCGACGGCTCTGGGAGTCAGGGCGGCGCACCTGCTGCTCAAGAAGGCGGCAGCGGCGGCACGCCCTTGTATGGCAACGCGAGCGCCGCCATCTCAGGAGACACGCTTGGCGCGAACGGTGTCGGCCCTGGCAGCGGAGGCGGCACTGGCTGGCCATTCGGCTCTGGTGGTGGTGGCGGCGAACGCGCTGGCACCAGCTCAGGCCGTGGCGGCGGTGAAGGCGGTGGCACGCAAGACGGCGGCAACCGCGAAGGAACCGGTGGCGGTGGCGGCGGCCACGGGACTGCTGGCACAGACGGCGTCGACGGCGGGGCTGGCGACGGTGTCGGCGGCCTGGTCTACGGCAATGCCCAGCTCCTGCCGCTTGCAGGCGGCTCTGGCGCAGGCGGCGGTGGCAGCGACGACAGCAACCCTGTCGATGACAGCGGCGGTGGCGGCGGTGGCGGTGGCGGCGCAGTCTTGATCTACGCCACTGAGAACATCACGATCAGCGGGGTCGTGAACGCGACTGGCGGCGATGGCGGAACTGCAGGCGAGAACGACGGCGGCGCAGAGCAAGGCGGCTCTGGCGGTGGCGGTGCAGGCGGCGCAATCCTGCTCTCGTCCTACAATACCACGATCAGCGGGACATTGCATACAGGCGGTGGTGCTGGGGGTGCGAACGGCGGCAATAACGGCGGTGCTGGCGGCGTTGGTCGCGTCCGCGTCGACGGCGTTCCCGATACAACTGACTTCGGCGCGCTTGAGACCGCGAGTAACTTCACCGGACCGAGCATCACGTTCCTCAACTACACGACCGTCGCTGGCAAAGCCACTGGTAACGCAGACATTGATGTCCACATTGAAGACCATTACGGCGCAGTGAGCTACTTCAGCGGCACTGCCAATGCGAACGGCGATTACACGATCAGCATCAATGTCACAGCAGGCGTCATGAACTACGTCACGGTGATGCAGAACACGAGCGGCGACACTGTGAGCGTGCTCAGCGCAGCAGCGCTCGACACCCTCCAAGGGCCGGCGCCGCCGAACATCACCAATATCCAATGCTACGAGCTTGGCTCTGGCTGGGGCGCGTGTTCAGGCGTGCAATGGGGCGACACGCTCGACGCGGTCCGTGCTGAATGTACACCCGGAACCGGCGGCGAGATCCAGAACGTCAGCTTCCTCTTGCAGAACATCGACGACAGCAAGATCTTCTTTAACACGACCGTGACAGACAACAGCAGCGGCTGGATGTACAACAATACGGATATTGTCATCCACGACTCTGGCAAGTGGAACCTGCATGTGACCTGCCGTGAGAATCCTGTCGGTTACGCAGACATGAACTGGAGCGTCGCTTTCGGCACACTGACAGGAACGCTGCTTAGTCCGACAACAGACATCAACGTCACGCAAGGACTCACCTTCAATTATTCAGCCAACGTTTCCTGCGCTGGCGGCGAATGCGGCTGGGTGCTCGCGAATGGCATGCATAGCTATTCTGACGCCTACGGCAGTGGCGACGACGGTAACATCACCATCGCTGCTGCGAGCACTGTGGTGAATAATTACACGTACTTGACCGTGAATGCTGCGTCGAGCGCGACCTCGATTACGGTCAATTCTGCTGCTGAGTTCTCGCAGGGTGACGAGATATTGATCATCCAGATGCAGAACG
>JANQNB010000009.1 GCA_028279755.1 Candidatus Nanoarchaeia archaeon | reverse complement strand
CTTCGGCTGCTCACACACTACATTGACCGAGGATTGAGCGTCTTGGGCTCGTTCCCTGAAGCCCGGGATCGTCAACTCGGAATCGGTAGTAATCGTGGTGAACTCAGTCATCTGTGAATCTTGGCCACCGGTTTGTACACACCGCCCATCACGCTGTCCTGTATCCGATGCCAGTGAAGTTGTAACAAGGTGCCAGTACTGGAAGGTTTGGGTCGATGCCCTTTGTTGGCGCCCTCTGCTCCTAAGCGTCAATAAGCGTCACTTGGGCACATTCATGAACGGGCGACCCATGAGATCCATGATCCATCTTCGACTCACACGACGTGTATATGGGTTTGTAAGTCGGAGGCTGTAGTCTATTCGCTTATACTTCTGGTTACGTTGGGCGTATTGTTCTCAGCTATCGTGTTTCGTGACCCGCCTCGAGTATAGGCATACGAATGTACCGTCGTACAACATGAATGTACTTGTCCGTGAAGGATGGAGCCGTTGGTTGGAGCTGCAATCGCCGAGCTGGCAGGCATGTACGTTGGATTGGCGGCCATCAAACAGGTGCTCGAGAGCTCCGTGGCTGCAGCTTAAGCCAGCGACCTTTCAGCGATTCATCCAGACGTCTACGAGGGTTGCTGCTCTTGAGTTTTGCGTTCATGGAATCGTTGTGCATCTACGGCTTGGTAATTGCATTGGCTATTCTCTTCGCGAACCGTTCACCTCCTAACGAGGCGTATCCTGGAGGTAGTGAACCTTGGCGCTATGGCCATCTTGCTAGCAGCCTAAGCTTCAACTACTGGCAGACGTGTCTATAGTGCTGGCTTGGGCGGGACGGAGGCCTTGCGTGGGCTGTACGAGCAGGGCTGTATCCTGGAAGCTATACGTGGCGTTGTCTCGACTGGTAAGGCGTTTGGCGTATTCGTGGCCTTCACGATTCTGTCCGTTCGTCCCATCTCGTATACATGTCCGGCGTGTAAGCCATCCTACCCTTCGTCCGTCTACGATACTGGTGGTGAAGGTCGGCATCCTACATTGACCGAGCGCCCTCGTTGGAGTGCTCCGTGGTGGTCCCTCGTTCCAGGCTCCATTAGCTTGTCCGGCAAAGGCATCTGAGTTCGAGTAGCAGACTGGATACCGATACCTCTTGGCTGTCTCATCTTCCGGTCACATCTCAGACTCGCATGCCTTCAGTCTTGTCGCCGTCTACGTCATTGGCCAATCAGTGGGCTTACATGCCCGCTATCTACCTTCAGCACTTGGTTGGTTCGAGCGAAGGAGCGAAGGTATCTGAGTCGATGGCACAACGCTCACAGCTGGCGACTTCCCACAACAGTGCTGGGAGGCATTCTATGTATCTGGTTCGAGCGAAGGTATGTGAGTCGTATCCTCCGGCTGTGTGAATCCATGTCGATTCCACCTCCATTCATCGAGGAACAGTCCCGAGTGGTTCTTAGCTTGCAGCTGGCTTAGATCCAGGGCGGGGCGATTCCCTCGCTGCTCTTGGATTCGTCACGAAGCGGCTAAGACTCGAATGCCCTGG
>JANQNB010000007.1 GCA_028279755.1 Candidatus Nanoarchaeia archaeon | reverse complement strand
CTCTGCCTCGTCCAGCATCCTCTCAAGTCCAGCCCTGATGAAGATAGCTACTGCCTGTGGGTCCTTGCACTCCTCGACGAAGATCATCTTGTCGTTGCCAACCTTCTTCTCTTCGACGTGACCACAAACACCTAGGTCCTCACCCTTCAAGTCTGCAAGGTTGTTTACTACCTTGCCGCCTGTGGCTTTTGCTAGCTTCTCCATGTCGCTCTTCTTGACACGCCTTGAGCCCAACACTCCTGCCTGTGCAAGGTAGTGCTGTGCCATGTCGTCGATGCCTTTCTGGCAGAACACGACGTTTGCGCCCGTGGCGACGACTTGGTCCACCTTCTTCTTGAGCATCTCGGATTCCTGGTCTAGGAACGCCTTGATACTCTCGGGGCTGGTGATCCTGATCTCTGCGTCGAACTCTGTCTTCTTGACTTCGAGTGGTGTGTCGATTAGTGCGATCTTTGCTCCCTTGATCTTCTTGGGCATGCCCGCGTGGACGACTTCCTTGTCGACGATGATTCCTTTGACCAGCGCTGTCTCGCGGAGGCTCTCGCCTTCCTTCTTGACGATCTGGACGTTGTCAACGTCGGCGATGGTGTCGCCATTGCGCTTCTCGACGATCTGCTTTATGGCGTCGATGACGACTCCACTCAGGTGATCCCTTGCGTTGCTGACTGCCTTGCTCCTCATACTGGTGTTAGCCAGCTTCATGAGAGTCTCACGGTCATCCATGCTTACGTCGATGGCTGCCTTCTCCAGTGCTTCCAGTGCTTTCGCTGAAGCTGCCTGGTATCCTGTAATGATGATACTTGGGTGGATGTTGTCCTCGATGAGCTCGGTTGCCTTTCCTAGGAGGGCTCCTGCGAGTAGAACGCTTGTGGTTGTTCCGTCGCCGACTTCCTTGTCCTGGGTCTTTGCTACCTCGATCATCATCTTGGCTGCTGGGTGCTGTACATCGATCTCTTCGAGAACTGTCGCTCCGTCACTTGTGATAGTGATGTCGCCTAGGCTGTCGATGAGCATCTTGTCCATGCCCCTTGGGCCAAGTGTGGTCTTTAGGACCTCTGCGATGATCTGAGCTGCCATCATGTTGGACTTGCGTGCGTCGCGTCCGCGCTGTCGCTCTGTGTCCTCTTTGAGGACTATGACTGGTTGTCCGCCTGCTGATGTATAGTATGCCATTT
>JANQNB010000022.1 GCA_028279755.1 Candidatus Nanoarchaeia archaeon | reverse complement strand
TCTTCAGCCTCAAAGGCTGTACGCGAGAGCAACGTGTGTCGACACATTGATCCTCGCTGTCTGTCGTCTGTGGCAGGATCACACGCGGCAGTCTGGGGGGAGCAGTTCGGTAAGGAAGCTGCTCCCCTTTTTCGGGTTCTTCCAACTTTGCAGGGACTTTCTGAGAAACCTCGTCAGATCTGAGAAACCACTGGAACCACACACAGGGAGGGCTGGCCAGCTCGCTCGTGCTGACCACCACTCGCAGCACGCCACGTCTGAAACCTATCTCGGCCGGTCCTCCCGCTTTGCTCCTCGCACTTCAGTAGAAGCACGTAGACTGACAGGTTGAGGCTTGTGCCGTTGCTCTGGTTGTGACGGCTGGGCAGGCGAGTCTCAAGGTGCTCCTTCTATGGCTGTGCAGCTACAGAGGGAGCGCTTCTTTTCTGCATGCTCGTTCGCGCAGCTGTACCTCGAACATCGATTCTGCCGAGAGTGCTGGAGGACAGCGCCTGTTGCGAGGTGCGCTTTCCTCCTCATGGCTGGCTCGCGTGGATTGTCTTCTCGTGAGCCAGCTATTTCTTTAGGCTTGGAGGTAGACTCGCCGCCAGAGGCTCGGGGACCTTGCTTCGTCGCAAGGCTCTGGCACCAAATCACATAGTGAGCCTTCAAGGTGCTTACTCCTCTCGCTTGGTGGCGGTGCGAGGAAGCACCTTATTCCGATCAGAGGCCGCTACAGCCTGGCCTAAATACGGGGCTTCACGTGGACCTGGCGTTACCCCAAAGGTCTCAGCGCAACTGCGAGGCACTGCACAGCTACGCGGTCGCGGGCATGCGGAAGTCTGTGGTTCTCGAGCCAGATCCTCACTGACTTTGTCCTGAGTCTCCGCCTTGCAGCAGAACAGTTCCGTGTTAGTTTCGCTGGAGTTGTCGGGAACCCGAGCCGCGTGGATTCACAGCAGGCTGTCACAATGTCCAGATCGCACGCATCATGCAGGACAAATGCAACCAAGCTGTGCCCTGAGACGCCTCTTGCGCGTAGAAACGCTAGCACCTCCGACCAGGTTGTAGCCTCCTTCGGATCGTGCGATTTCGTCCAGGGATCATGATCCAATGACTTAGGGAGCGTCTGTCGGCGGGCGCGGTCACGATGTGTGCGTCGTACTA
>JANQNB010000017.1 GCA_028279755.1 Candidatus Nanoarchaeia archaeon | reverse complement strand
CGCATCGCTTGCATCCCAGAGTTTCTTTCATGGTCTTCGTCTTCTGTTCAAGACTGACTCCATATGCTCTTCCGTGGCGTTCCTGCCGATCATTCGTGTCCAGGCGTCCGTATGTTTCTGTGAACTCGAAGAGGCTGTGGCCCATGTTCTTTGCTGCTTCCTCTGCTTGGACGCCCCACAGTTTGAGGAGCCGTGCGCAGCTGTGTCGTAGCGTGTAGAGGTCTGTCGGCTTTTGAATTCCTGCTTTTCCTGCCAGGACTCGGATGCGCTTTTTCAGTGCGGGGTACTGGTAGCGCCTGATGCTGAATGGTTGGCGGTCGTTGCTGCAGTCGCCTTTGCGGTGGCTTTTCTCGCTGTTTTCCATCACCCAGAGTGGATCGTCCTTTCGTTTCGTTGGGTGCAGGTTGAGCCATTTGAGCAGGTAGGGTACAGCGTAGTAGAGAATGACCTCTCGAGGTCCTGTTTTTCCGTCTCGTATGTGCAGAATGATGAATGGTTTGCTCACTTCGACGTCGCCGTAGTTGAGGTCGACGAATTCGCTTGGGCGCAGTCCTCCGTTGAGCTGTGTGAGGAGGATCGCTTTCAGTTGGACGCTGGTGGTCAGGCTGGCGGCGTTCTTCCCGTCTTCCCACTCCCACATATCGTCTTTCACGAGGTTGCGGCGCTGGCTTCTCTTGTCTGGGGCCGTAATATCCTTGAACCCTCGCGGTTTGATTCCATCGTTGAGCCAACGGACATAGCGGTTGGTGCAGTTGATTACTGATGCGTAGTAGCCGGGGCTGAGATTTTCGCTGAGGTCGGCGAAGATTTGGTTGATTACCTCTGGGTCGTGCATGTCTTTCTTCGCATCCTTGGTCTTCCGAAGAAAGAAGCGGATGTGAGCGTAGAACTTGGCCTGCGTAGCGGGCCGATACTTTGGCTCTCTGTAGATCTTGCTGAATGATGCGAGCGAGTTCTTGTTTGCTGTGCTGATGCTCTCATCATTCATGCAGCTCTTGTAGGCTTGTGCTGCTTTCGCCTTGAAATCACAGATGGGCATTCTGGTAGGAGGAAGAACGCTCTCATTTAAAAAGGTTTCGCCCAGACTGTAACCAAAAGTTAAATCCCCCCACCCGAAGGGCGAGTTATGGTTATTGTCCCCAACCTTCCCATTAGCTGCCAACACTGACCCCGACGTCCGCAGGATGCTACGAACAGCGAACGCGAGTTAATAAATCTTCCGCCTGTGAATCGATTCAACGTGCACTGATCGCTCGCTGCGTTCTCTTGACGCGCATCATTTCCGCTCGTTTGATGATGGTGTGTTTGAGCGACTTCGGAATTCTTGGATCTTCTTCGAGTTCCTTCTCTACAAGGCGGGCGAAGTCAATCGTCGGGTGTGTCTTCAATGTCATGGGATTCGCGGCCTCACCTTCGGTCCGCCGTTGAAGTGTTGTCGCACGCATTCATCGCAGCAGAAGATGAGCATGTCGTCGAGTGGGATGAACCGTTTGTGTCCGATCACGCCGTTCTGCGCGCTGATCGCGTCTCTGCCGATGTCGAGTTTCTTTCTGCAGTAGGTGCAGCGTGTTGTTGTTGTCATGGACGGCTTCGATGTGTGGGTTGGTTCAAGAGCATTGAACTGGCTATTCGACCGGCTGATCCAGGAGAAGTTCACGCCTGTCGCCGTCATCGCTCCTCACCTGGTGGAACTCCTTCCGTGATCATCCGCCTGTACCGTCAACCCACGTTCTCGCGTCGTTCGAGCGAACCGTCCTGGATCGAAGCCTCGTTGCGACTTCATCGCTGGATAGTGACGGTATAGAATGCAGGAATGAATACTATTACCAAGATGCAGATCGCTGAGTTTGTCTCTGCGCACGCAGACATTCCCCAATCAGCCTCCGCCAACGCAGTTAGATCCGTACTTGACGGCGTTGTGGACGCCCTCACGCAGGGCGACAAGGTGGAGCTGCGCGGATTCGGTTCGTTTCGGATCAGAGAGCGAGCCGCTCGGGTTGGCCGCAACCCAAAGACAGGCGATTCGGTTGCGGTGCCAGCCAAGAGAATCCCCTACTTCAAGCCTGGCAAAGATCTGAGGATCGCTTTGCTGCAACCCGACGATTAGGCGGACTGCCGGGCCGTCGCCCGTACCTCTGAAGGTGCTGATTCCGGTTCCCACCGCGAATCGGAGTTGCAGCCCCATCGCCCGGGTTGCTTATCAATGCTCGATGGTGACAATACCCATTCGTCACCACCATTCAGTGGTGACAAATAGCAAGGTTTATTTGCTCGACCACACTTCTGTCGAATCCGCGAACGAGTTGTTATCACAGAGAAGTAGCAAATTCAGTTCAAGCAATAAGAACACCACCGCCCAACCCACCACCACCACCAATTGGGGTCCACGTCAGCTGTCACTAGAACGGCTGACGGGAGGAGAGTAGCCGGCTAGTCACAGCCATCATGCACAACGACAAACCCGCCTTGACCACCAGACAGCAGAGTATTGTTGACGCCCTCACCCAACCGATGACTGCTACGCAGCTCGCCCAACGAACACAGATCAGACCATACCTGTGCGGTCGCCAGCTCCGAAAACTCGCAGAGCAAGGGCGCGTCCGTTGCCTCACCCCAACCGTACGGAGAAGCAGGATATACGCGACACGCGAGTACGCATCAGCACACGACAGAACCACTCAAAAAGACGCCGCAATCGATTGGGACCTCTACGCATGGATCTGCTTCAGCCAACGATCAGCCGTGTTGAGAACACTCGACCAACCGCTGCAATCGGCAGAAATCGCCCGACGCGCACGACGACACGATCCGCAGCTGCGGATGAGCGCCAACAACGTCCGCGATGTGATCAACGCATTCGCCGCAAACGGAATCGTCGAGCCACTCTTCCTCCGCAAGAAAGCCCACCCGCGATACCAACTGACCGCCACAGGACGGCAACTCCAAGAACACCTACTCAAGGTGACATCCCCGAGGCCACCAACATGAACGAAGCAACCATCGCACACGAAATCGAACGAAAAGCACGACAACTCGCACACCGGACGCCATCATGGATTGCGACACCGCGCGACACCATCCACCGCGAACTGTCATTGACGCTCGAGCACATCGACGCCTTTCGGAAACAACACGGAGGTCTCGAAGCACGCATCCTCGAAACAGAATGCCGACTGGAGACACTACTCCTCAAACTCCCCGACGAACTCAGAATCGAATCGCAACTCTGCGCACTCCAGCAAGAACGACGACGACTCGACATGCACGCACAGGAACAAACACGAACCCTCGAACACCGTCTCCTCTCGCTGCTGGAGAAACACCTCCACCTCGCATTCGATGATTGAACACGCACTGAGAAAACTCGAGCCGCTCATGCCCGACACCGTCAAGCAGTGGCGACGCGCACGCGACCTCGCAGATCCAGAACTCCGCAACCTGCTCGACAAGACCATTCTCGCAACCGTACACCAAAGACTCGGAGACTTCAGAAACACGTTGCTGCTTTCTTTGCCGACCAAACACCGCGCTCGCGGAACGATCAGCCTCGGCACGATCATCTACGAATCACCTAAATGGCCGGCCGGTATCGGTACGAACGAGCTGACCCAAAACCTCGCCATCTTCGGACGCAGCGGAGCAGGAAAAACAAACGCGGTCTTCCACCTGCTGACGCAACTGCTCGACAAAGGAATCACGTGCCTCTTCTTGGACTGGAAACGCACGGCACGCCATCTCCTTCCGAAACTCAAGAAACCAGTCAAGCTCTGCACGCCTGGCAGGAGTTTGGCGCCGTTCCCGTTCAGTCCGTTCACGCCGCCACCGGAACTCGAAGCGATCGTCTACAACCGCCATGTCATCGATGTACTTGGTGACGCGTACACGCTAGGCGACGCGGCACGCAGCGTCATCAGCAAAGCACTCACGAACTGGTACAAGAAGAACGAGCAACCGCCAACGACAACGCAAGTCCTCGAGTGCGTCAACGCGATCCCGAACACCGAGCGCGTGCGCGGATGGAAAGCCTCAGCACTCCGCGCACTCGAAGCAATCGCACCGCTCGAACCAAGAAAGGAAAACAACGCACAACACGAAACCATGCACTCATTGTTGAACACGAGCGCGATCATTGAACTGGATGCACTCGCACCATCAGCAAAAGCATTCCTCTTGCCGTTGCTCTGTCTTTGGATCTACTACTTGAAACTCCCAACACAGAAACGAGAACAGCTCGGTCTCGTCATCGTTATCGAAGAAGCACACCACCTCCTCTACCGCCGCCAAGGAAACACCGAATCACTCATGGAGATGCTGCTGCGACAATGCCGCGAAATCGGCATCGGCATCATCATTGTCGATCAACACCCGCACCTCATCTCAAGCGCAGCACTCGGCAACACGTACACAACGATCTGCCTCAACCTGAAAGACCCACGCGACATCAACAAAGCAGCAGCACTCTGCCTCCTCGACGACCGAGACAAACACCACCTCAGCCTGCTCCCAACCGGCCACGGAATCGTCAAGCTCCAAGACCGATGGAACAAACCGTTTCTCATCGAGATACCACTCGTTTCCGTCAACAAGGGCGGGATGACTGACGCCGCGCTCACTTCTCGTCTATCTCGGCGACGCACGCTCTCGGACTCGACAACGCGCAGCGCCCCACATGATGACGCTCGCGGAGACTCTCGGGTCGGCGATGATGCGCTCAAAGAAGACGAACTCGCCTTTGTTCACGACATCCTTACTCATCCCGATAGTGGCGTCGATGCACGCTACCGACGCCTCGGGATGAGCAGCGATAGAGGAAACAAGCTCAAGAACACACTACTCAGAAAACGCATCGTCGAAGAGCAACTCGTGGCAATCGGACGGACGCGACGCACCCTTCTCCGCATCACGAAAGATGCACGTACGAAACTTGGACTCGAACGCACGCACGACCGCGGATCACTCGCACACGAATATTGGAAACGATGGTACGCGCACCAACTCGAACAACACGAGTTTCATGTTCAGCAGGAAGCGAAACGCAACCAAGGAACCGTTGACGTACTCGCAACCAAAACCGGAACAACGATCGCGATCGAAATCGAAACCGGCAACAGCAACGCAGTGCACAACGTCAAACAAAACCTGCTGTCAGGATTCCAAACGATCATCATCGTCGCGACCAACGCCACCGCAGCAGCGAAGATCGAACAACAACTTGCGCACGAAGAACTCCTGATCAACAGAGTGAAGATCGGAGTTCGGGAAAACGCGTTTCGACTCATTTGAGGGATGGACACACGAAGTGAACGATAGCTGCGCTGAGGGTTTTGAGAAAACGCACTCGCGAGTTTTCGCGATCACGTCAATACCGTACTGTGCTTCCACTGTTTTCAGATGTCCGGATTCGACTGTCAGGGTTCCCAAATCCGAGTCTCACCAAGGGGATCCAGTTCTCGGAAGGTCTCTGAATCTACTACATTGGCGGAGTAGGACATCAACTTGATCCATTCTTCGTGGGCGGCATCCACAAAAGAGCCAGAGCCTTTGAAGATATGCCAATGGTCTAGCAAGGAGACTGCCTCTCGATTCGATGTCATCATCTGGATTTCGGCAAGATTGGATTCACGGTCTTTCAGTTCGAAATGAATCGCGCGGTATGCGTCCGCAGAAAAACCATTTCGCGGCCTGTAGTAGTAGTTTCGACAACGCACAACGTCATCAAGGAACAACTCCCAGAATTGTATCGCCAGTGACAGAAGGTCATCAAGATCGTCAGTGACTAACCTGAATCGAACAAGATCCCAAAGATCCGTAAGTCTTCGTTGAACCGCGTCGCCTTCCCTCGACTGCAAGAGTTTTTCATCGATCGAGTCGAGAGGTTTCACGCCGCCGTAGTACGCCACGCTCTGCTCAAGATGCACAATTCCCAGAAAGTCCTGAAGTCTTTCGGACGTCCCATCGAGCAGGCTACTCAGCGCCTCAGGTGATCGCGCGATCACAGGCCAGTCCGTACGAATGGCGGAGTACGAGAACTCCTTCTCCTGAACGCGCACAAACCAACGTCGGGTGAACTCAGAAGCCCCACTGTGAAGTCGTTCGAGGTTCTCAGCATGTTGGCTTGCGAATCCATCGAGCAACCGCCAGTTTGCCAGATAACCGTCTCTCTGGTCCTGGCTGAGTGCGTCCCAAAACGCAGCGAAATGTTTGTCTTCCTTCTTCAGAAGGTCTAGGTGCAGCTGAAGGTACGACTCGCTCATTTGACTTGTCTCACCTACGTTTTGATATGGTTTCGATCAAACAAGACATTCCCAACCTCTGGGAGAACGCGCACAACTGTGGTCTTGATGCCTATCGGCCGTGTATCGAGAAGTCCACAATACGCAAGATCCTTCAACCGATAGTAGAACTCTGCAGATGTCTCTATCTTCTTCGCCTCTGGATCGACCTTGAGTCGGAAGTACGCGAATAGATCATCGAGCGCAATCTCCAGCCGGTGCATGCAGTAAAGGCATTTGACGATCTCTCTCTGAGTTCCTGTCTGCGTAACAAATGCCTTCTCGATTGTATCTGCGTAGGAAGATGCGGTCTCCTCGGCTTGGCTGGAATCCGATTCCCTGGAATCGGAGTCGTTCAACTCAAGATTGGTGTGAGCGGTCGCGAGGAGGACCTTCACACTAGATGCCAAGTGTTGGATAGCACGCCGAACAGGGAGAGTGCTTCGCGACTTGAGTCTAAGATCGCGCCAGTCAAACCGTTGACGTCGTGCAAGCTCGGCCGCCCATTGATTCTGCTCTCGAATCTCGGCATCCTCGATCTCTTCCGCTTCGACATAATAGATGGGCAGTATCAACGTAGAGCCTTCCGCCTCCAGCTCTCGCTCGCGCATCAGACTAAACTCAAGCTCGCAATAGGAGCTCTGAAAATAGGACGGCGTCATCACTGCAACTAGGAGTCCAGCTCTACTCACCGCCTTCGAGATGGCTTCTCTCCAATCAGCTGCAAGATGAATACTATCTACATCGAAAAAGCTGTCTATCGGTTGTCCTGTCTGTATGCGGAGCTCACCTGTCAATCGCTTACAGAGCCAGCTCAACGCTTCGCCATCGTGTTCATTGTCAAAGTGCGCATAGCTCCAGAAAATTGCCGGATCACTGTCACTCATACTTGACTCCATCTGCGTCCAAATTGCTAGCTGCTTTCGATCTCATCGAACGATGCGACGTACCTGCAGACCAGATCGTGAAGACCTGCTCCGATTTCCACTGCGACGGGTTTCAAGAAGAACCAGGGTAGAATACGAGACTCCTCTGGCAACTCCAAGTATGAGTTAAGCGGGCGCTTCCTGGAGTTGGCAAAGCTCTCGCGCAAGAGAACTAGGTATAGGTAGCACCACTCAATTCTGTCGATCAGCTCAAACTGTTCAGCCGAAACCGGCCCACCTTGTGCATGGAGTCTCATTTGAAGAAGTCTAGCCAATCCGTACTCGACTACACCCCCTTGTCCTCGTTTAACGTTGAAGCTGAACGGTGATCCAGGATCATTCCTATCAACGCAGTGGAGAGGATCCTGCACATAGACCGCAAGAATGGCCGAAAGCGATACGCGGCCAAGGTACTCCCGCCCAGAGGCTAAGAGACAGTTCAGCGGTCCCTGGTTTTTGTTGACGAGTCGCAGCGATGTCAAAGTCAGCCAAAACCACAGGTCCTGCTGTTGTGCCACGACATCCGCAGAATGCACCGAAACACTCACCGAGTAGCCGTGCATTGATCTTTCAAGCTGTGATTCGATATCACCAGTACTTTGGGTGCCTATCTCTTCAACAAACACGACGTCAAGATCGGAATAGGTACCGGGATGTCCTCGACCGTAAGATCCGGTAAGTGCCACAGACCGGTGACGGGAAAGCCCAAGTCTCCCCACCGCTCTGCGGAGAGTCCGCGTTGCAGCGGCGGTGCGTTCTTTCATTCCTGTGAGAACCGCAACACGCATTGCCCGAAACTGCCGGTCGTGCTGGATAGTCTCATGTAACGACCCAGACTCTGAAAACAACCGGTCTGTTGCCCCGTTCTCAGTTGCATCCGAGCTATGCATTCTGTGAGAAATCCCCGCCAAGAACGCCCTCCTCCCGATAGCCACTACACAAGATGCACCAACGAATGCACGCTAGTCACATCACGGTGTCTTGAAAACGCACATTGGTCGGTGAGTACTTCGAACTCACACTGGCCTTCCTAGTCCAGTCTCCTATTTAACCACAGTATTCGGTTCGGTCCCGAGTTGACTCCTCACAGCTGCAAACCAGTTCAAGATTGATCAACACACCTCCAACCCATCGAACAGATGGGACTGGAGGAGCAACTCCGCCATGCAACCGATCACCGGAATCGCGCCGAGCACGAACGCACCCCGACCCTGCGCGACGCATGGCAGATCGTCGGCGGACTCTCGCGCACGACAAAGATGCCATGCCACAGCTGGGGGTTGCCGGCGAGAGCCTGCATCACCGGCGCTAATCTTGCCAGCGTCGCGGGCTCGGTTTGCCACGGCTGCTATGCACGCTCCGGCAACTACACCTGGCCGCGCGTCGTCACAGCGAATGAACGCCGGCTCGCCCAGGCCGATCATCCCGACTGGACGGCCGCGATGCGCTTCCTCGTGGAATGGCAGGCACGAAAGAACAGGCAACCGTTCTTCCGCTGGTTCGACACCGGAGACCTGCAATCAGCAAGCATGCTCGAACGCATCGTGCACGTGGCGACCACAACCCCAAACGTTCAACACTGGCTCCCCACAAAAGAGCACAACCTCGTCAACGAGTATCTGGCGAGGCACGCGACGCCAGACAACCTCACCATCAGAATCTCAGCAGTCATGACGGACGGAGCGCCACCCGACGTACGCGGGCTGCCCACCAGCACCGTCCACCGGCACGAGCCGCCACAAGATCGTGCCTGTCCTGCCTACCGTATGCAGCCAGCTCGGTGCGGACCCTGTCGTGACTGCTGGAACCCTGCCGTCCAGAATGTTTCCTACCCGCTCCACTAAGAATGAGGAGAGAACTGACCTGATTCCTGAAGAATCAGGAACTCAGGAGCCATGACACTCGATCCTGATTCCGCAGACTGCGGTCGACCTGATTCTGCTCGAACATCTACAGATAGAGAGGTTTTGCGAGCAAGCGCAGGGAGTTCTGATCCAGATTCTTGTTTCTTGATTCCGGCTCCATTCCCCCCCTCCTCATCCTTCCCCACAGCTGCCGTAGGCAGCACCAACCTTCCCGCGCCC
>JANQNB010000008.1 GCA_028279755.1 Candidatus Nanoarchaeia archaeon | reverse complement strand
CTCCTGCGGAGTTCTCCGGCGCCTTTAACAGGACTTTAAACGGTAGAATTGAAATTCTAGCCCCACATCACTGCGTGATGTGCGTTAAAGTCCGGTGTTTTTCGACATATTACTCAGGACACACAAAAAAAAGAGGAAGGGGTGGGGGGAAACTAACTGCTTAATTCACAGTTAAGAACTCAGAATTTTCCTCAAAAAAGCATGATGAAAATAAATAAAGTTTTAATACTAGCACTATATAAATGAAGTTATGAGCCGAAAGAAGCCTCGAGCATTTGACTTATTCTCTGGCTGTGGAGGTTTGACATTAGGCCTTAAAAAGGCCGGTTTCAAGGTTATCGGTGCAATAGACAATGATGAACTTTCGATGAAAGCCTATCGCATCAATCACCCGGAAGTAAAAAGCACATGGTTGAGTGATATCAGAAAAGTTCCCGCAAAACAGGTTCTCAATCGCCTTGGAATTAAGCCAGGAGAACTCTCTCTACTTGCTGGATGCCCACCTTGTCAAGGATTTAGCACCTTACGAACATTAAATAGACGTTCAGAAGTTTCTGACAAGAGGAATGATCTAATTGATGACTACTTACGATTTGTACGTGTATTGAAGCCGAAAGCACTACTCATGGAAAATGTTCCTGCACTAGCAAAGAATCGTAGAATAAAGCTCTTTCTGAAGGCTTTGAATTCTTTAGGTTATAAAATAGATTTGAAGGATTACGCGAAGAACGTTATGGTGGCTGACGCCGCCAACTTTGGAGTTCCTCAAAGAAGAAAGCGAATGATACTGGTAGCTGCGAAGGATTTCATGCCAGACTTCTCCTTACCAGAGATAAAGAAGGTTACTGTGAAAGAAGCAATTGGGGGGCTTCCAGTACCTGGAAAAGGTAATGATCCTCTTCACGACTACGAAGAGGAACGAACAGAAATTGTTATGAAACGGATCCGAATGATTCCAAAAAACGGCGGTAGCAGACATGATCTCGGGGAAAAGCATCAGCTCAAGTGTCATATGAATTGTGACGGATTCAAAGATATTTATGGTCGAGTTAGTTGGGATGATGTCTCTCCAACGATTACCTCTGGCTGTACCAATCCTTCCAAAGGTAGATTTCTCCATCCGGTTCAGAATCGGGCACTCACTCTTAGAGAAGCGGCAGTGCTTATGACTTTCCCATTAGACTATGTGATACCTCTTGATCAGGGCCGGCAAGGGGCTGCCCGACTTGTTGGGAATGCATTCCCTCCAGACTTTGTCAAACATCACGCGCATATGATTTTGGAGAAATTAAATGTCTGAATCACGAGTGGCTTGAACTCGCTCTCTTCTTTCAGAAGAAATATGGATTGTTGGTGGAAAGTTTTGATTGGAAAAATCCTCAGATCTCCTTGGACATATTGGTCTAAAATCGCATTCATCACATTTATTTCTTGCGGGTCGCATGGGATATTCTCCAGCGAGTATATTTTCTACAGCCCAATTCACATTTGATAAGGCATCTTGAACCGCCCTTTCATCAACAGGAATCTGTACACGGTTATTGTCTTTTAGCAGATGCACCGCACCAGTTCTAGCATTATGGCCCAGAACCTCATTGGCAGCATTTGCATAAAGCTGAACCTGTAGCGCAAGACTAGTCCAATCTAACGGGTTCTGTTCACTATCTTCCAAAGTCTTGAAATCTACAACAGTTGCACTGACAATATTCCCCTCATTATCTCTCTGAATCATCAAATCTATCGCACCCGTAAGGACTGCCCGAGGAAGAGGGATTTCAAAGCGGATTTCTACCTGCCGCCGGTTTTGAAAATCTTCTTGAAAACTGGTTGCATATTCCTGCACTATTTGTTTTGAACGATTCTTCGCTCGTTCATAGGGACCCACTCTCTCTTCGGGTTCGCCACTTGGATAGACATGCTTTAGATGAAACACATCATCTGCAACCTCTCCAGCTTCTTCGCTTGTTGGTGCATCATCTGGAAAATTGTTATGTAATGTGCCGATTGTTGCATGAACTGTCTGTCCAAACCCAAACATTTCAACAATGGGGGGTGAGAATCCAAACACTTTTCTGAAAAGATAATCTCTAGGACAAACTAGATAATATTTTATCTCTGAAAAGCTAGTTGGTAGCGGTGAATCTTCTATTTTTCTCCTTGGAGTTGTTGTTTCAGTAGTTTCTTCTATATCAGGATCGTCCCTTAGCTCATCATGTGCTAGAGAAGCTGCAAATTCAGACATTCTGCTTCGCCTCCTCCCCCGAGGTAATTGCTCACAACAAGTTACGTACAACCACCTCTCAGCACGAGTCATAGCAGTATAGAATAATCGGATTTCTTCATCTCTTGTTGAGTGATAGGCCCCTCTTCCGACCGCTTCTTGAATTACAGATTGTGGCAACCATCCCCTATAGCGGCTTCTATTCCTCGGAAATCTCTGTGCTTGCATATCAACTATGAAAACAACTGGAAACTCAAGCCCTTTCATCTTATGAACTGTGCTGACAGTCACCGCATCAGGACGAGTTACTGCATCCATCGTATCAATATCATATCCTGATTCTGCAGTGTTACTTAAAAAGTTCAGAATGCTTTCGTATCTTTCCCGCGTATCAATGCTGACATAAACTGATTCGACGTCTTGGATTATTCTACTGAAAATACCAATGTGATGAAGAACTACATCAGAAAGTTCTGTTTCTCTAAGGCGAAACGCTTCCAGAAGTTCATAAACTAGCTTTTGAGGGAAAACTCTTCTTCTTTGTTCGCTGGTGGGACCGTGAATTAATCTACCCCATTCACTTATTACCCTCGTAAAAACTTCAAAGTCCGCTTGGGGGTATGCTGGAAGTATAGATGTTTGAAAGACCTCCATACATTCATTTCTGTCGGGATTTCCTTCTCGAAGCAACTCAAAAGATTCCCTTAAAGCTTCAACTTGTATTGTATCAAAGACACTCCCTCCAGACTCGAGACTCAGTTCTATACCTTCATTTCTCAATGCTTCAGTAAATGCTGCATGACGAGGAGGGCTTCCTCTCGGACCTTCAGATTGCCTGGTAGATCTCATCAATATTGCAAAATCGCCAGGAGTGAGACCGCGAGGACCTTCATCATCGTCAATAATTTTTGCACCAAGCAAACTTCTTATTCTTCTTGCAACCCATACTGCTTCGTGTTCTCGCTCTGAGAACTGTATTACTCTGAAATCTCTTGGTCCTCGATGCGTGGCATCATCAGAAACAGGATTTTTTTCCATTCGTCTCGGTCCGAGGTATGTTTGAACGAATCTATTTGATGTATCAACTATTGGTTCGGTACTTCGATAGTTTTTTGACAAAGTATGGATGACAGCGGAGGGATACTCTTGTTGAAAATTGAGTATGTGATTAACGTCCGCCCCTCTCCAAGCATATATGCTCTGATCATCATCTCCAACAACAAAAAGAGTATCTGTGTGTTCTTGAAGAGATGAAACTAACAGTTGTTGTGCAGGATTCACATCCTGATATTCATCCACCATCACATGTTTTATGTGATTGATAGCTCTGAGAGCTGTTTCATTACTATTCTGGATTTCTTCTGCAACAATACGAATCATAGATGAGAAATCGGTGAATTGGTCTTGTTCCATTCTATCCTTCAATCTTACCAAAGTCTCTCCAAGATATTCATCTTCTCTTCGTACCGTCTCAAGATCTATCATTTCATCGTTAAGAGTTTTCCAGGCCTTTGAGACCTCGTTTACTGTCTGAAAATATCTTGCTCCCCTATCAGCTCTCAGGCGATGCAATTGAAGATTCAGATAACGAGATATAAGAAACAATATTAGCTTGTTATCATCTAGAACATCAAATTGCCGATAACAAGGGTTCATCTCTCCCAGAATCTCCTTACACCATCCATGGATCGTCCCTATGTACATAGCTCCGACGAGGGTTGTTGGAAGTCCAGCAGCCGAAAGCGCGCTCGAGACTCTAAGCTTTATTGATTCTGCGGCCTTTTTAGTGAACGTGAAAGCCAAGATGCTTTTAGCTTCAACACCCTCCATTAGCAGCCGAACAATCCTAAAAGCCAGAGTGCGAGATTTCCCACTCCCAGCGCAAGCAAGGCATAATATCTCGTTAGAAGTGTCGGAAGCGGCTCTTTGCTGATCTTCATCGAGATTCTGATCAAAAATTTCCTGCACAGTGACCATCGCCGTTTACGTAACAACGTCACATATAAAAATCAAATGGACCCTTTATAAAGAAAATGATGTAGAAGAGTTTCCCCCCACCCCCTCATATCATATCGTAGGCTCGCTGTGCTCGCTTTTCAAAATTTTGTGTGTCCTTCCGTCATACGCTCCCTCAGCCCCTGCGGGGCTTCGGTCGGCCTACGGCCCTGCGGGCCTCCGGCTCGAAAAACAGGACTTTAGCGGGAAACGCTGCGGCGTTTCCCCAACTCCTCCCTACGGTCGGAGTTCGCTAAAGTCCGGTGTTATTTGCAGTTGCTCCGGGGCTTTGTTGTAACATAAGAAGTAAAAGATCGAATAGGGGCTTTGACTGTATGTGAAGAAGGCTTGGCTCAAGAAAGATGTTCTTCGAATACTTGGGTAAAAGCGTTGTCCCAAAGTGCATTATACGTTGCTAGATTCGGTCTTGTTATGTTGATTTTACTCCATAACTGACGAGCCGCTCGGGCGTAGTCACGAGCAGCCGCCCCGAGTCGTTGTTGTTGTTCTTCTGGATCTATTGTTTGTAGAAAACTCAGCGCACCATCCCAATTCGCTGGAATGTCATCGGGCACTGGGTTGAACTCAATTTTTTCCAGAGGAATCCCTAAGGACAAGTATGTCCGGACATAATTCAACGAGTAGAGGGGATACTCTGGACGACTCGATCCTATTAGACAAAAAATCCCTGGTACTCGTCCTCTCACGTCCATGTCCTGAGCATGGGCGTGCTCCATCGCTTGTCGCAAGAGGCCGACTTTCCAATCCTCTCCGAAATGGGTTGCCAGCTTTCCATAGACTCTTCGAATTTCTCTTACTGTTGTGTGTCTTCCTTCTTTCAATTCACCTTGAATACTATCCAAATACATGCATTGCGTGCCATCAATATCGCGAAAATGGACGCCGAAGGTTGCAACTCTTCTCTTCGCGTCCTCCACATCCATTTTCCGGAGTTTACCTTCAAAATGTATTCCGATTTGATTGCTGTATCCAGGATGAATCCAAATTTTTGATTCTCTTGCACTAAAAAATGGAGGGAGGTTCGTGACAATTGTATCGTAATCCTGCTGCAGGTTGAGCAGAAGAGAAGCAACCAATTGATCAACAGTGAGGTCCTTCGGGAAAGCCTTCAGTAACTGAGACACTTTATAGTCATTCACCGCCCAGTCCACTGTTTGAAGAAATTCTTCAGGATCTTCCAGCGTTGCGATGTGTGCTTGAAACTGCTCAGTTTGCAAGAGTCTCTCAATTGTAATCTCCGAAGGCTGCATGAAGGAGAAGCAATAGACAAGCGTTTTAATAATTTACTACTTTATAATACTGATTTTTAGTCAAATCCCCTAAGCTGATGCGTGGTAAGCCCCTCCGCAACTTGCTCACTTCGTTCGCATCCTCCTTTCAGTCAGGGCAAATAACAGGACTTTCATGATTCGCGCCTGCGGGCGCTCGCTTCAAATTCTACCAGCCTCCTTTCAGTCGGCCACCCTAGCCAGGCGCTACGCGCCCTCCCTAAGAACTTCATGAAAGTCCGGTGTTAGTCAGGCAAAGCCTGAGGAAAACTTGTTTTTCGAGCAGTTGAGAATTTTGGGATAGAGTGGGAAGAATTTAGAAAATACTACCTATAAATAGTAACATTTATAAACTGGTTTTGTCTTGCAAACTTTATGAGAATCATATTACCGGACAATCCAAAAACCGTACAGAAGCTCGAAAGAAAGCTTGCTGAATATGATGCAAGATCTCAAATTGAACGTCAACGTCCATTCACTCATTTCATTGCGCCTGAAGAGGTTGATAGGGCTATTTCTCCGCATACAAGAGCAGCATACAAAAGAGCACTCCTTGGTCAAGTACTTGCTGAAGGAAGCATCGATGTTGACGAATTCAGAGCCAATTACAAAGAACGATTCGGCGAACTTAACGAAGGCGCATTCGATTCAGCAGTCAACGTAATCAGCGGCTATTGCGGAGACAAAGACGCCAGACTTCGCGGCGGAACAGGTCTGAGGTAATTCTTCCCACCCTCCAAATTCTCAATAGTGGCTAACACGCGCTAAAGCATCATCGCTTCGCGACGCTGTTTAACACCGGTGTTAAGCGCAATAAATTTGCAGTCCTGAGGATTTTTCCACAACGTTTATATTACATCAACAGCTCACACGATCATGATCGTCAACGAAGAGGCCAAGCAGAAGCAATTCGTCCAAGACAATGGAATTATCGGTGAACATATCCGATACGATAAATCTCTTCACACAGTCCAGGATCTTCTGGATATTACCGGATTAGATATTGAATTAATCACCAAAACCATGATCTTCAAAGGCAAACATGGATCGATCATTGCAGCAATGGTCCCGGCAAAGTTTCGCGTGTCGACAAAACGACTGAAGAAGCTCATGGAAATGGAAGACATCGAAATGCTCAATCCTAACGAGACCTACAAACGAACAGGCTACCCGGTCGGAGGAATGCCTTGTTTCGGCTATGAAGCAACACTTATCATCGATCCGAAGGTTCTGGAAAAAGAGTATGTTTACACAGGGGGCGGATCAATATTCTCAATCTTCAAGATTAGCTCCGACGAATTAAGAAAACTCAATCCGATGATCCAGAAAATCACCGGCAGCAAATCTCACTGATTCTTTAGGTAAAGATCGGGCTTCAAATTAACTCCGTTTAGGGCTTTAAACGGTAGAATTGAAATTCTAGCCCCGCTCTGTCTTCCGACAGAGTGCATAAAAGTCCGGTGTTAGAATAGTATTATTCCGATCACAACAAGAATCAGTAAGAGATTGCTCACAACACGTCTTACACTTATTTTTTCCTTCAGCACTTCAAAACTCATAAAATAAGCCAATACAGGATGCAAAAATAGTATAAGTATTGTCAGATTGATTCCGAGATATTTGATCGACAATAAATGCATGAGGAACCCTATAAAATATGTGAAGCCGGCGAGAGAGCCAACAAATTTTGATTGGTTGTTCGGGAAATGCCTTCCGACATGGCCAAAAATGAACAAGAGCGCGAGGACTCCAATGGTACGGACCATAAAGAGCGCCTGAGGCGATAAGAAATCAAGGCCCACCTTGTAGATGTTCGAAAGAATAGCAGAACAGAAAATGCCTAAGAGGATGTAAAGCGTGCCCTTGTCACACTTGAATTTCCAATGATTTTCATAACTGCCAAAATACAGGATGGCAACGCCCAGAATAATACCAATAACATACTTGATTTCTCTCTCAGAAGGAAAGAATATCACTGCCAAAAAACTCGTGAGCAACGGCTGGATCCCAACAAACAACTCCCTATACGCCAGATCCTTACTGAAAAGACCGTTGAACTCAAAGACATTCTGAAGAAAGGAAACTCCAACCATCAGAAGAATGAGAACCGCCAAGGTGAAAGTTAGAACAGGCATTGAGCGGGTTGTGAGCAAAGTATAAGCAGAAGAGAGCACCGCCATCGTGATAAAAACAAGAAATATCTCCTGCGTAGGTTTAATGTGATTCTTCTTGAAATTGAATTTGTCGATCGTTTTCCCGACGACCTCAGCCACCACAGTGACAATCGGATACAACAAGCTCATAAGACCTCATCACAACCCCTAATTTATAAAGCATATGATACACAGATATAGTCTGCAACGAGTTCAACAATCGCATGATTCGAGTGCGTTGCATATTGAGCTGCAGAAGATGCACGGCGGGTCGCAACTCTGATTCCACGCCTCATTCACTTTGGTGCAATTACGGCAGTCAAACTTGATCTTGCACACATTCTCTTCGCAATAGGCCATCTTCCACGATGGCCAGATGGTGTTCTTCTGATTGCATGGGCCAAAATAGCCTTCCTGCACAAGGAATGCTTCATAGTCCGAGTCTTTATTGACGCCTACGACGCTGCATCGATAGTTGATCTTCATGCAATCGTCGTCGTGCTCGCATGTTTGCAGTGTTTCGAGCTCGATGTACTCGCCGTATTCCACGTGATAGAAGAACGTGTCCTTTTTCAGCCATTCGATCGCAAAGACGCGACCATCCATGAACTTGATCCGGATGGTGCATTCCTTGTCATTCACAGGACACGACCATTGCTCTAGTTTTCTCGACCCATACTGTCCCCCTTCCTTGATTGGCGGTCCGAGGATGTTGGCGACCTCGGCTTCGGTTGTTCCGCCGTTGATCCGCTGTATCTTGGAGAAGAAGTTCCTCTCTTCGGCAGTCATGGCCAGCGTGGCGTTCTCTCCTTGCGGCAGTTGATCGAGTCCTCGGGAGAGTTGCAGAATCGTGATAATGAAGCCACCCGCAACAATGAGGACAAGAATGAGAAGTATCAGCCAGGCTGTCCGTTTTTGCATGAGAAAAGGCAATACCTCATTATATAAAAATCTACTGTCAGGGCTCAGAATCGCTTAGACGCTATGAGAGTGCGTATGGTGTTTCAGTGTGAATCGATGTTTTTATATGTAAGGATCTAATCTTCGTGACTTATGGACTGGAAGAGCGTTCCTGGATGGTTTAAGGTCGGGATGGTTTTTCTTCTCGCATCGCTGCTGTTATTGCCGGTCATGGACATATTCCTAACCCTGTCCATACTCATAATCAGTCTGCTCACCTCGGGCGAAGGGGGTGATTTCATTATCAAGCTTTTCGATATGAAATGCTCTGATTTGAGTTGTCGAGGAGCAAATACCTTGGCGTATCTTCTGATCCCCATATTCTTCTTCTTAGTGGGAGCGCTTCTCGCTTGGCTCTATGGAAAATTCAAATCCAGGAAAAAATCCTGATTACCCAGCTCGAGAATCACAGATTATCCCGGAGACACTAACGCGCGCGTTTCCGCGCGGTCACGGTGATGTAGTCGCACCGGCCGAAGAGGTTGAAGAACCAGCTGAGCAGATAGTACACCTTGATCTTGAAGCTCACTCCTGTCTTGCGAGAGATGGGTTCAGCCTTTCGTTTTCCAGTCATCTTCCGACCCTTAGCGAGCAGCCATTCCAGTTTCAACCCTTCGGTCCTGAACCTGACGACGTCAAACCCGTGCTTAGCAAGAATCTTTTTCAGTGTCCGCTTGCTGAAATAGTTGAGATGGCCAACCCCGTCGTAGTGCGGGCCGCGGCGACCCATCAGCAAGGTCGTGATGCCGTAGATGTACGGCACTGAGATGAACAAGACGCCGCCGTTCTCAAGTATCCGATGCACGTCCTTCAGCATCGCGTTGGGTTCTGGCAGGTGCTCGAACACCTGGTGCAGGGTGACGAGCTGGAACTGCGACTTCTTGAACCGTGACAGGTCGCCGTCAGAGATGTTGATTCCCATCTTCTTGACGTGTGCGCGACAAAACTTGTTGAATTCTGTGCCATAGACCTTCCAGCCGCGTTTCTTGGCGAAGTGGAGAAACACGCCAGCGCCGCAGCCGATGTCAAGCACCGCGCCTTTGTCAACATGCTTCTCGAGCAGGCGCAGTTCTGTGTCAAACTTTCGTTCAAGCAAATCCCGCGAGCCCTCACTTGCTTGACTGTCCCAGTACTCGTCTTCGCTTTCTGTGTAGAATTTCTTGAGCGCTTTCACGCTGAGCATGGGATTGACATAGACAAAGCCACACGCGCATTTGACAAAGCGGAACTGGTCCTTGACAAACAAGACCTTGCTTTTCCTGGCTCCGCAGACGTCGCAGGCCCGTTTGCTCAACACTGAGGCTTTGAGCTTGCCGTTTTTGTAGAAAGCTTTCTGGAGTTCTGCCAGTGTCGCCATCGCCGGAACAAGAAAGGGTGGCTATAAAAAAGTTTGGTCATGCTGCCACGTCAAGCGCCGCTGCCAGCTCGTCCTCGATGCGTTCCTCGCTGACCTCGACTGTGTTGTCGAAGATGGCTTTGTAATAGCTCATCGGCTTGATGTGCGTGATCTCTGTCTTGTGGATGAGCCACTTGCCGTCGTTGCTCTTCAAGACGCGTGTCTTGATGATCGGCATCTGCTTCAGCACTTTTTCTCGCTTGTCTGTCAGTCCCATTCGTATCACCTATCGATTGATCTCATGAGCAAAGAACAAGGCTTTAAAATGCCTTACGGGCCAGAATTCGAATCCCTGACGGGCTTCAGGAAGGGATTCCGGCATCAATGAAGATAATTATTTTCTATATAGAAAATAATTTGTCTAAAAAAAAGAAAAAACTGAAAGGGTTTAGTAGCACGCGCCGTTGGTGCAGCCAGTGCCGTTCATCGAGCAGTTGAACCAACTGCTGTAGGCAAAGCCGCTCGAACAGTACCACTCCTGCAGTGCCGGACCGCCACACGTGTCTGTGTAGTTGTACGGCGTGCCGTTCAGGGAGCCATACACATTCCCAGCCGTGTACACGACAAAGCCACCGTCAGTATCGGTGCACGTGTTCGGAGGCGCGTTGCACACGCCTGCGGTGCAGCCATACTGGCACCACTCGGTGAAAGTCTGCGAGGTCGAGACTTCGCATTCGCCCACGGCGCAGTAGTAGTCTGTCGTGTTGGTCCACACGCTGCCGTTCTGGCAGTAGTTGTTCGACGTGTCGGTGCCGCAGCTTGTCGACGCGCTCAGCTTGAAGTCGCCGCTGCAGTAGTACTCGAACACGGTTGCGTTGTTCTCGCAATAGTCAGTGTCGTTGTACCCGCTGCCGTTCAACGTGCCATAGGTCGTGCCGACATTCCAGATGTCGTTGCCGCTGTCGGTTTCCGCACAGCTGTTTGACCAGCAGCCGCTGGTGTCATAGCCAGTGCAGTAGGCGTTGCAGCCGAGCGTGCCGCCGTCAAAGCCCTGCGTGACACAGGTCTGGTTGCCCAGATCAGGACCGTCGCAGGTCTCGTTGCCCTCTGTGACATTATTGCCGCAGAATGCTTCGAGCGTGCCTGTCAGCTCGACGTCGTCGATCTCAGCGTCTTCGCGCGAACCGCTCATCTTGGCGATGTAGCGCACCTTGAAATCCTCGCTGAGATAGCCCACAGGCACATCCCAACTCTCAAGATGCCACGTGTCGTCGTCACCGCTCCCGTGTGTCCAGTAGTAGATCTGGTTCCACGAGCTGCCGTCATACGCCTCGACCTTGAGGTACTCGCCGCTGTCAAGCGCCTTGTCGACATAGCGATAGAACTCGAGCGTCACGTCCTCGTAGTCGCTCAGGTCGATCGCATCGGTCAACGTCAGATAGCAACCAGTGTCGCAATTGTCTGCATGCGCCACGTCGTTGCCAGTCGTATGACCAGGCACCTGCTTCTCAGCCGGGTACTCTGTGGTCCAGTCGTACTCGACTGATTCCGTCCATTCGCCGAGACCGCTCTCGAAATCGTCTGAGAACAGGGTTTCGGCGCTCACGAACGAGACGCACAGCAAAAAGGCTAAACACAGAACTAATGTTTTCCTCACCATATCACCCCACCTATTTTGCTCAGGTGAAACGGGTTTAACTAAATGCTTTGCTCCATATACTGGTTATGTCCCTGAATTTCGCACACAAAGCCTGGCGTGATATAAAGTCCTAACTCATATTATTAATATTAAAAAGAAAGAAATAAGAAGGGTGGATTCTTCCCAGCAGCATGCATCGCAAGATCATCAAGCAGGGCGTGGGCGGCCGCACCATCTTCCTCCCGATCAAATGGGTCAGGGAACAAGGGCTTGCACCAGGAGACGAGGTAACCATCGACGCTGAGGGGAACAATCTCGTCATCAAGGGGAAGCACGCCGCTCCTGAGGACGTGAAAGAGATCCTGATCGACAGCTCGATCACGCACTCGCATCTCCGCAGCATCCTTTCCTCAGCGTACAAGGCAGGGCACAGGCAGATAGAACTGAGGTTCGAACAGCAGGCCAAGCTCTCCCAACTCAACACCATCATCAACTCGTTCCACGGGCTGGAAATCATCAAGCACAGCAAGAAGAAAGTCCTGATCCAATGCTTCCTTGAGACGCAGGAAGACGATATCGAGCCGCTGATCACCAAGCAGTTCCAGATCGGCGCGATGCTGCTGCAGGAGCTGATGAAGCGCGAGCCCATCGACATTGACGGGCTGAAAGAGCTCGTCAAGAACAACAGCAGGCGTCTGCGCGATTACACCCTGCGGCTGATCAACGCGACCAATTACCAGACCGAACGCTCGTATGATTATTATGATCTCGTCACCCAGCTCGAGAAGCTCAATGCTGAACTCCTCTCATTGGCAGCGTATCTCGTCAAGAACAAGGAGCAGGTCTCCCATCGTTTCGAACAGAACTGCGAATCCTTCGAGGCATTGGAGAAAGCCTATCGGAAGAAGAGCTTCTCCCTGGCAATGCGAGTGTGGAACAAGCATCACCGTTTCTACAGCGAGCTCGTCACTCCGGAAACCCTGCACCGCCTGGGCATGCAGGAAGAGCCAGGATTTCTCGCGCACCATTTCAGCATCACGATGCGGCTCCTGCATCTCAGCTCGCGCGTGCTCGCACTATGCAACTAGCCGCTGCTGGGCCATGACACGCAGCTTGGGCAAGATGTCTCGGTGCTGCGATTCCGGCGTGCGTTCGAGCACGTCAGTGATCTCCTTGACTGCCGGGTGGACGCAGCCCAGCGGCAGGCCTGCTTCTATCTCAGCGAGCTGCTCCGCAGAGAGGGAAGAGAATTTACCGTAACGACCCAGTATCATTCCTCCTTGCTCAGGCGGCGTGAGCCCGCGCACCATGGCATTCGCAAACTCCCAGGTGAGCGGTCCGACGCAGAGGTGTTCGAGATCCGCGAGTTTCACCTCGTCGTCTTCGGTGACGATGAAGTGTTCAGGTTTCACATCTGCATGGATGGCCCGGCGAAGAGCAGCGCTTCGGTGATAGTCCACTGATTCCTTGAGACGATTGAGCGAGACGTCAATGCTCTGCACTGCAAGCGAGTCTTCGATCCGGGCGAACCGTTGCATGAGCTCTCTGAGCGTATCATCATCAGGATATTCCTTTGCCGGCAGCTGGAAGCCCGCAGCGGCGAGCAAATCGTCAGCGTTTTCATGCAAGCGGGCAAGCACAGAAAGCATGGCGTCGAGCGAGGGCACGGCACGGATCGCTTTCACTTCCCGTTGCAGGACGATGCTACCACCGTCGCAGGGGAAGGGCTCAGCTGACATCCCTTCGATGATAAAGGGCAGATGCTTGTGGAGATGATACGTAGCTGCGGCTTCGACATTGCCGCGGCCCAGTGTCTTCAGGAATCGCAAGCGCCACGCTATCGACGTGCGGTCCCAAACCGCGTAGTTCGGATTCGCTGAGATGAAGGGGATGCGTCGTGCGCCAGTCAGGAACTGCCACAAGTCATCATGCTGCGCCAGCGCTGCTTCGGGAATGCCGACAGCGAGCAGTGCGTCGAGCGTGCTGGTTGGACTGGCGTGGGAGTGGAGCGCGTCCAGGTAGTCGCAGATCCCCACCACGCCCGGCAGGGTGCGCAATGCGTACGAATCCATGTCCACACGATTTGGCTGGCAAGCGATGATCATGAGGAGGTCTTCATAGGATTGCAGGCTCCGGTACAGGCTCGGGAAGTCAAGCCCGCGCTCTGGCTCGCCGAAGATGTTGCGTTTCTTATGCGCTTTCCGGAACATGTCAAGACTTGTTGGAGAACGTTGCAAGAAACCGACACGGGGAGGCGCGCCTTCAAGGACATGGCTCCTGAGGGTTGGCACAGTCACGACAAAGCGGTCATACGCTGCAACATCTGAGATACTGGTGTCGATTGGCTGGAAAAAGCCCCTGTTCCTGGAAGCATAGACGACCGGCGTTGCGAACCACGCAGGGTATCCTAACGGTGTGTACAAAGATGCGAGGCTTTCTTTCAGTCGCCGGCAGACATCATTGACAAGAGACCTTCCGTGCGGTGTGTAGAATGTCCAGCTCCGCCTGGGCATCTCCGCGTAATGGCTTGCCGGGTTGAAATTAGCCCACACCACTGGTTGAGCAGCAGACATTTTCGACTCTGGAGTGGAGAAGAATTAATAAGATTTAGCGTTTTTTCAGTCTGGCGATGAAGAACCCTTCTGTCCCAGTCTTGTGCGGCCAGAAGCGGCGTGTTCTCAGGAGCTGCTTGTTCAGGTCCTTCCCGTCCCACGTCACAGTGCCAGGGTCTCCTAACCCGAACTCGATATCCTCAACTTCCAAGTCCGGAAACTTGTTCAGGAACCAGTCAATCACTATCTCATTCTCTTCAGGCTCCAGGGAACAAGTGCTATACACCAAGACTCCTCCCTTCTTGAGAACAGCGTAAGCTGCCTTGAGCAATTCTTTCTGCACCCGGGCATTCGCTTTGATGTCTTCGATGCGGCGTTTGGCGAGCCATCCTTTCTCGCTGCAGAAGTTGCCAGAGCACGGCGCGTCAAGCAGGACCTTGTCGAACGTCATGCCAAGGTCTGCGGCAAAGCGCGCGTCCTTCTTGAACAAGAGCATGTTCATGACCATGAGGCGTTCGCAGTTGTTACGAAGCGAAGCGAGCCGTTGCGCGTTGTTGTCCAGCGCGAAGATCGAACCTTTGCCGTTCATCAATTGCGCGATGTGCGTCGCTTTGCTGCCAGGCGCTGCTGCCATGTCCAGCACAGTCTCGCCAGGCTGCGGGTCAAGGATTTCAGCGACGAGCTGTGACGCGGCGCCTTGCAAGTAATAATACCCCAACAAATACTCCGGTGTGGCTCCTAAGGAAAAACTTGCATCGTAAAAGTACCCATCCTTAAGATAAGGAATTTTCTCCAATTTCACTTTTTTATTTTCTAATCTTTTCTTGAGCGCACAGTCATCGATCCGCAAGGTATTCACTCGCAAGGCCTTCTTCTCAGTAGCATCTGTAGTAAAGTCGGGACAAATTTTCGCGTATCTGTTTTCAAAAAAACCCATCATTCCAACTCTATCGTAATTTTCCCTTTATTCTCATCGATCGCAACGTTCGGATATTTCTCTTTCACTTCTTTCCACGACAATTTCTTCCTGTCCTTGTTAATTCCGTCAAGAATCTTTTTCACATCCTGGTAATGCGAATAAATCATTTCCCCTTTTTTCTGGTTTTCTTCTGAGCTTTTCCTATAGCCTTCCAATTGCTGCGTCTGCTGCTCGAGGATGTTCTTGGTCTTCTTCTGCTTTGTCTCCTGAACCGCTTCCTCAACCTGCTCTGCAGTCTCAACTTCTGGTATCAGCTGTGCAATCCCTTCAGAAAAGCTCTCACACCCCTCCCCTTTTTTTGTTCTCATAGCGAACGGATATACATGCTCTTCAACGAGGAAGGGTTTTAATTTGTCCTTGAAAATGTCCTTTACCTCCTTAACTACCGGTTCCAATCTGTTCTTGGGCAGCTTCAGCGATTTATCCACATCAGCGCGAGCGCACACCTCTTCTGCATACACGCCGCCGAAGCTCAGGTCGATCGCGACAGCTTTCACGATCGAATCCTTCTCGCTCGCTGCGAGCTTGTCAAGGATCTCGGCAGCGCTCGCGTCCTTTGTATTGAACACTGGCGGCGGGGGCTCGTACATGGCGCCACCGCGGAGCAACCTTTGTCCATGTCGTTGCGGCTGCAAGAGATTGATGATCTTGCCATCGCTGTTCAGCAGGAGCGCGTTGCCAGGCGGCAAGAGCTCAACAATGAGTGTGAAGATGCCGTTCTTGTTCTGGAACTCGATCTCGATGATCCTTTCAAAATCCCGCTGTCGAAGAGCGTTCAAGGTGGCATTCCCCAGATGCTTGCGCAGGAACACGGCAAAATAGCCCGGCATTGGCGGGTATGCGGGCTTCTCAGCAACAAGACAGGCAAAGCCTGGCAGCACGAGGCGCAATAAGAGCTTGCCCGCATCTTTCTTGCGCAGCTGGAAGGTCATATCCCCTTTGCGTTCCTTCCCAGCCTGGTAGACCTTGTCCAGGCGGCTGCCAGCAAGCACCTGCAGCTCTTTCACAAGATAGTGCACATCCAGCGAGGTCAAGGAATCCTTCATAGAGAGCCAGAACCCGGCAAAGCTTTAAAAGTTATCTCCAAGTCGCCTTCTGCATGGAAATGGTCGATATCGTCGATGAAGATGACAATGTCATCGGACAAGCAAGCCGTGAAGAGAAGATAGAGAAAGGCCTGCTCTCGCGGAACGTGGCCATCTTCCTTCATGACGGCACGCACCTGCTCATCGCAAAGCGCGCCGCGAGCAAGAGCAGCTTTCCCAACCGTCTGGACGCTGCTGTGTGCGGCATGGCCATGGCTGGCGAAACGCATGAAGAAGCAGCCTTGCGAGAACTCAAGGAAGAGCTGGGCATCGAATGCGAACTCACGTTCCTGGACAAGGTCTACAACGAGTTCACAGAGAAGTCTGTGACGCAACGGTACTTGACAGGCGTGTTCGCTGGCTTCCATGACGGCGCGTTCACCCTGAACGAGGAGCTTTCAGAGATGAAGAAGATGCTGGTCGACGAGGTTGAAGAGCTCATTGAGCAGGATCCGGAACAATTCACCCCTGGCTTTGTGCACGATTTCCAGCAGCGGAAAGAGCAGTTGAAGGGGCTGATACAATGAAGATCATCGTCGGCTCGAAGAACCCTGTCAAGATCAAGGGGACTGAAGAAGCCTTCTCGAAATACTACAATAATGTCAGCGTTGAAGGCACGAGCGTGCCAGGAGCGCCGGACCAGCCGTTCGGGGACGAGACCCTTGAAGGCGCGAAGTTCCGCGCGAAATACCTCCAGGAGCACGAGGAAGCTGATTTCTACGTTGGAATGGAAGGCGGCGTGGCTGAGCATGCAGGGAAATGGCTGTGCTTCGCAGCCGTTGTCGTGATGGATAAGCAAGGCAGGGAAAGCTTCGCCCTGAGCCCGCACTTCCCCTTGCCAGACAGTGTGGCGAAACGCTTGCTCGCTGGCGAAGAGCTCGGTCCGGTCATGGACGACGTGCGTGGCGAGACTAACACCAAGCAGAAGGACGGCGCGTGCGGCTTCTTCACCAAGGGGCGCTATCACAGAAAAGACCAATACCTCAGCGCAGCCGTCATGGCCTTGAGCGCGTGGCAGCACGAAGCGCTTTATTTCCCGTCATAAACTATGTCGTCTTCGCTGACACGCCGTACTGGTTTCTCGCGGGCTTTCTCCTCGACTGCTTGCGCGACGAGGCTTGGCGTCCTGCCGATGATGAAGAAACCCTTACCCATCGCAGGGTCAAAGCCCATCTCGAGCAGCAAAGCCGCGATCGCGCCATCGACGTTCAGCACGAGCCGCTTGCCTTTCTCCGCTTCTATTGCCTTTTCCATATCAAGGGCGAGGGTCAGGTATTTGGAGGTGTATGAGTTTTTCTTGCAGATCTCAGCAAGGTGGCTTGTGCGCGGGTCCTTGTCCTTGTACACCTTGTGGCCGAAGCCGAACAATAATTTCTTGTTCGCGAACGCGTCCTTGACAAACTCTGCAGCAGTCTTTCCGGATTCCTTGACTTCAGCGTAGAGTTTCATGGCTTTCTCGATCGAGCCTCCATGGTAATCCCCAAGACACAGCACGCCGCCAGCAACAGCTGCGTTCAAGGGATTGCCAGTGCTCATGACAAAACGGCTGGTCAAAGCGCTTGCCACACCCATGCCATGATCAATGACAGTCGTCAGCATGGCGTCGAACACTGCGGCTTCCGCCTCGCTTGGCTCCTTGCCTGAGAGCAGGAAGAAGATCGTCTTGGGAAAGCCCCACGAGTCGACCATCTCGCTGTGTTTCTTGCCGTGGATGATCAAATCATCGTCAGTCATCTTTGAAATTGCGGTCTTGAATTCCATGCATATCACCTTTTTGCGCCGCGGGTTTTTGCCCTCCCTCTGGTGCGGGAAGGAACCGGCCTTCGTATAGCCAGGCGCGCCTGGCACTCAGGCCTTGATATTCTCCCAAGGCGGCGCTTCATTTCTTCAGCGCTTTCTTCACCAATTCCGGGATGTCGTGGTGGTAATCAGCCACGAGCACGCCCGCTTCCTTCAAGGCTTTCTTCTTGTCTTTCGCCGTGCCAAAACCTTCTTCCACGATCGCGCCTGCGTGTCCCATTGCCAATCCTGTGCCCATGGTTTCTGCGAACCTGCCGCAGACAAAAGCGATGACAGGCTTGGTGAACTTCTTTGCCTTGATCAGCTCAGCAGCGATCTCTTCGTACGCGCCGCCGATCTCAGCGAAGAGCACGACCGCGTCGGTCTCGTCATCCGCCTCGAACAATGGCAGCAAATCCGCGAACGTGCTGCCTGCGATCACGTCGCCGCCGACACTCACGACCGTGCTCTGGCCCAGCCCTGCCTTGGTGAGCAGCATGCTTGTTTCAGAGGACATGCCCCCTGATTTGCTGAGGAAGCCGATCCTGCCAGGGCTGTACATGTCCTTTTCCTTGGCACTGCCGATCACGCCCACCTTGCCCTTGCCAGGCGAGATCAGGCCAGCACAGCCCGGACCGATGATCCGGCACTCGTGCCGTCGGGCATACTCGACGATCTTTGCTGCGTCCTTGATCGGCACGTTCTCAGTGATGATGACCACGAGCTTCATGCCAGCGTCGATGGCTTCATAGGCTGCGTCCATGGCAAGGAGTGGCGGCACGAGGATCAGGCTCGTGTTCAGCTTCGGATCGTGCGCAACCGCTTCTGCGACGCTGTCAAAGACCGGGACACCCTTAACTTCTTGCCCGCCTTTGCCTGGCGTGACGCCAGCGCTCACGGTCGTGCCTTCTGCGAGCATCTCTTTCGTGGCTTTTTGGCCCATCTTGCCGGTTGCGCCTTGCACCACGACGCGCGTGTTTTGGTCAATGAGGATGCTCATGCTTTCACCCCATAAGCCTTTTCAACCATGAGTTTGGCAGCCTCGCTCATGGAAACTTCCTCGCCAAACAAGGTCATGTCAAGCTTGTGCTTTGCCGCGAACTTTTTCAGCATCTCAAAACCCTCTTTGTCTCGTGGCCCTGCGCGCCGCACCACGATCGGATATTTTGGCATTTCTGGCAATGCTTCAATGCCTTCTGCCACGCCGCTGAGTGTTTCGAAGATGTCAGTGAAGTTCGCGCGTCCGCCGACAACCAGGCAGCCTTTCAAGCCCGGCTTGCCCAGCGTGATGGTCGTGAGCTTCCTCACTTTCTCTTTTGGCGGGTCCCCGCTGTACTCGACATAGTTGGCTGGCTTGCCGCCAGCTTCGAGGATAGCATCCATGACTGTCAGCGAGCCACCCCCGCCGCTTGCCAGGACTGCGATGTCCCCGTCGAACTCGACAAAGGTCTTGCCAGCCACGCCACGGTGGTCGTGATAGTCGATCTTCCGCGCTTCTAACGCGCGTTCTGTCAGGACGCTCGTATCTTCTATTTCTGTCACGTCCTTGAACGCTTCTTGCCGTGTCACGCCTGAATCATCTATGGTGATCTTCGCGTCGCCAGCATAGAGCAAGCCCTCAGGAGTCTTGATCACTGGATTGATCTCGAGGATGCGGCAGTCGTATTGCAGGAAGCACTCATATGCTTTCTTGATGAATCCTGCCATGCCGCTCATGGCCCTGCCCTTAAAGCCTGCATCCTTTGCCAGGGCGCGTGCCTGGTAGTCATGCAGGCCGTCAAGGATCGAGACGTGCAGCTCGCACGGTTTCTCTCCTTCCTCAACATCGATGCCGCCTTTGCCGAGCAAGATCATCGGACCTCGACTCCTGGTGTCCCACAAGATGCTCAGGTAGTATTCCTGCGCGATCTCCAATTGTTTCTCGATCAGCAAGGTCGTGATCAGGCCGCCATTCCATTGCTCGTTGTACAGCTTGTCGATCAGCTTCAGGCTCTCCCCGTAGTCGTTGCATTCGACGATCAGCCCTTTCTTTTTCCGCTTGCCGCCGATGACTTGGGCTTTGATCACGACTTCCTTGTTCTCGAAGAAGAAGTCCTTGTAGCGTTCTTTGTGGTGGCTCAGGTTGATGTAGCTCTTGTTGTCAGTCACGATTCCTGGGGGAACCCTGATGCCAGCCTGTTTGAGCAGTGCCTTTCCTTGATGTTCGAACAGTTTCATGGTCATTCACTCCGTTCATTCCCAGGTTGGCGTTCCGCCAACCATAGTATCACCTAAAGTACTGTTACTGATTTCGCCAGATTTCTCGGCTTGTCGATTGGCAGGTTGCGCGCGAGCGCGATGTAGTATGCGAGCAATTGCCCCAGCGTGCTTGCGAGGATCGCGAATTCCGCTTCGCTCTCTGCAGGCACGTTGAGTTCTGCCTGCGGCGTCGTACCGATCACGATGGTTCGCGCGCCACGCGCTTTCACTTCCTGCGTGCTGCTCCGCATCTTCGGATCGTCGTTGTACACGAGACTGATCACCGGCGTGCCGTTCTCGATCAGCGCGATCGTCCCGTGCTTGAGCTCGCCGCCCATCATGCCTTCGGCATGCACATAGCTGATTTCCTTGATCTTCAATGCGATCTCGCGCGCCACCGGATACCCCAAGCCGCGGCCGAGCACATACAAGTCGCGGTGCTCGTGCAATTCCTGCGCCAGCTTCTGCAGCTCAGGCTCGAACGCGAGCACGCCAGCAAGCTTCTTGGGCATGCCGGCAAGGCCGTTGGCATAGCCGAATTCCTGCGCAAGCGCGAGCATCACAGTCGCTTGGTTGGCAAAGGCTTTTGTCGAAGCCACTGCCACTTCCTGGCCTGCCAAGATCTGGAGCGAGAGACTGCTCATGCGCTCGATCGTGCTGTAGGGCACGTTGACAATGCTCGCGATCGTCGCTCCCTTGTCCTTGCTGTACTTCAATGCCTCGATCACGTCCATAGTTTCGCCGCTCTGGCTCACCGCGATGACAAGGGTTTCGTCGTCGATGGTGATGAAGTTCTCGAATTCTGATGCAATGATGGCTTGCGCGTTCACCCCACACTTATGGAGAAAACTCGCGCCAAGCAAGCTTGCATGATATGCTGTACCGGCTGCGGTGAAGACTGTCTTTTTCGCGTTCTTGATCAGGTCGACGAGCTCCTTGAAGTGCACGTCCTGCTCTGTCTGCAGGCTATCGATCAGGCGTTGGTTCACGCTCGGCTCTTCGTGGATCTCTTTGAGCATAAAGTGCGCGTATTCCTGCTTGTCTTCTTCCATGGTTGTCCATTTGAAGGCTTTGGCTTCTTTCACCAGCTCTTCGCCGTTCTTGTAGAAGGTGTAGCCGGTCGGCCTGATGGTTGCGTATTCGTCGTTCTCGAAGAAGATGGCTTCGTTCGTCGTGTCACTGAACGCGTAGATGTCGCTCCCGAGTATCATGCGGTCCTTGCACACACCGAGCGCGAGTGGACTGTCGCGTTTCATCGCGTAGAGCGTGTCGTCACCGTCGATCATGATCAGGCTTGCGAAGGTGCCGTGGATCTCTTCGATGAGGAGCTTGATGATGGCGAGAATGTCCTTGCCTTCGTTCAAGGCAGTGTCGATGTAATGGGCAATGGCTTCGCTGTCGGTCTCGCTGCGGAAGCCGCGTCCTTTGGCTTCCAGGCCTGTGCGGAGCTCTTTCCAGTTGTCGATGATCCCGTTGTGGACGATCGTGACTTTGCCTGCGCGGTGCGGGTGCGCGTTTTTCTCGTTCACGCCGCCGTGCGTCGCCCAGCGGGTGTGGCTGATCGCCACGTTCACTGCCTGCTGGTCGTCGCTCACTTCGATCTTGCCGACCTTTTTGACGAGTTGCGTGCCGTTCCAATAGCCCCAGGAGTCATAGCCCCGGTATTCGAGCTTCTTCAGCCTGCTCAGGAGCTCTTGCGACGTATATGGTTCTGTTGCGTTGATGCCGATGATGCCGCACATTTCCTTACCCTCTGTCTTTTTCGATGACTTCTCCTGGCACAGTGGTTCCTTGCTTTGGCAGCTTCCTTCCAGGGTAGAAGAAACTGCTCACTGCCAAGCGGGCATGGTCGCCGATGAACGCACCGACCTTGCGTCGCCCTGTCTTGACTTTCTCTCCTTTCACCAGGGTAGTGTGTTCCTGCGCGTCGTGGCGATAGTCTGCCGTGACTGTGAATGCGCCGACGTTGACGTCTTCTCCAAGCACGCTATGGCCGAGGTAGGCGTGGTGCTTGCTGACTGTTCCTTGCATGATGACGCAGTCGTACACTTCTGTCTTGCCGATGTGGCATTTGTCGCCGATGGCTGTGTCTGGCCTGATGTGCGCCAATGGTCCGATGGTGCAGTTCTCGCCGATCACCAAAGGGCCTTCGAGATAGCTGTTGCCTTTGATGATTGTGCCTTTGCCGATGACGACGTCGCCGTTGATCGTCACGTTCTCTTCGATCTGCACGCTCTTGTCCACGTGCTTCTTGATCTTCTTGATGAGCGCTTGGTTCGCGTTGAGGATCTCCCAAGGATAGTTGACGCGCAGCGCGTCTATTTGTTCGCGCAATGGCTCCTGGCCCAGGGTGACGAGGACTGCTTTCACTGCTTCCTCTTCTTCGCTGCCGTCGTGCGTGGTGAGTATGGTGGGCTTTCCTGTCTCGACCGGTTTCTCGAACAGGATGTCGCCAGGCACAATCAGCGAGGCTGAGGGTAGGACTTTTTCCAGGTCCTTGTCTTCGACGTGGAGGCAGGCGATCTTCGCGTCCTTGCAGTATGCCATGAGCTGTTCGTTGTTCGTGACGACTGTAACTTTGTATCCTTTCAGCGCTGCTATCTGGTGTTGTACAACTGGAATGTTGATGACTGGGACGAGCGCGTACGGCCGGGTTGTGGTGATCGGCGCTCCGAGGGTAGCTTCGCTGAGGCAGGTGATGACTGCGTTCATAGTCCTTCCTCCTGGAATGCGGTCTTGATGCTGGTGATGAGTGTGTCGATCTTCGCGCTGTCTTTGGCTTCGATCATGATCCGGGCTTTCTGTTCTGTGCCACTGTAACGAACAAAGACTCGTCCCTTATCGCCTAACGCTGTTTCTGCTTGTGCAATCGCTGCCTGCACTTTTTTGAGTTTGGGGAGAGGAGTTTTTTCCTTGACTGCAAAGCTTTCGATCTTCTGCGGCCAGCTGGTCATGCATTGCGCAAGCTCGCTGAGCTTCTTGCCGCGTTGTTTCATGATGTTCAGGATCTGCAAGGCTGCGATCGTGCCGTCGCCTGTCGTGGCGTAGTCGAGGAGCACGAGATGGCCGCTTTGCTCGCCGCCGAGGCTGTAGCCTTCATTGTGGAGCTTCTCGAGGATGTAGCGGTCGCCGTTCTCGACCCTGATGACTGTGATGCCGGCTTGTTTCATGGCTTCGTCAAAGCCTTTGTTCGTGTATTGCGTGCCTACCACTGTGTCTTTCTTCAATGTGCCTTGTTTCTTCATCTCCAGGGCGGTGATGGCGAGCAGATGGTCGCCGTCGACTTCCTTCCCTGTTTCGTCGACCATGATGACCCGGTCTGCGTCGCCGTCGAGCGCGACTCCGATGTCAGCCGCGTGTTCCTTGACCGCGTCTGCGATCACTTCCGGATGTGTCGCGCCGCAGTTCTTGTTGATGTTCTCGCCGTCTGGCGAATTATTCAGATTGATGACCCTGGCACCGAGCTCTTTGAAAACCACTGGCGCGGTCGAGTATGCTGCGCCGTTCGCGCAGTCGAGCACGATGGTCAGTCCTTCCAGGTTTGCGCTCTTGATGCTTGCTTTGGCGAATGAGATGTAGCGTCCACGGGCGTCTTCGATGCGTTGGGCTTTGCCGATGGTATCCTTGTTCTCGTCCACACCGTTCTTCTTGAGCGCATCGAGCATCACGTGCTCGATCGCTGCTTCTTCCTCGTCCGGCAGCTTGCCGCCCTGGCTGTCGAAGATCTTGATGCCGTTATGGCTCGCTGGATTATGCGAAGCGGTGATCATGATGCCGGCATCTGCGGCAAAACTCTTGGTGATGTGCGCGACTGCGGGCGTTGGCAGCGGTCCGAGCAGGAAGACTTTCGCGCCTGCCGCTACCAGTCCTGCAGTAATGGCGTTCTCGAAGAGGTAGCCGCTCAGCCGCGTGTCTTTGCCGATCACGACCTTGACCTCACCATTCTTGCGGAAGTGCCTGGCGACTGCCTTGCCGAGCTGGAGCGCGACTTCTGGTGTCATCGGGTATTGGTTCGCGATGCCGCGGATCCCGTCAGTGCCGAAGAGCCGTCTGTCTTGTGCCATTGTTTCATACTGGGAAGGTGTTCTAGAAGCTGTCCCTGCCTCCTCTGCTGTTCATCCCCTGGTTGAGCCCGCAGTTATATATAAGGATTATTAAAAAAACTTTAATACTAGTATAAAAAATCTTATAGGAGTATGGGCCGATATCTCGCTGAACACGACGCTGAGCTGTCCAGTCTTCCCTGTGCTGAGGCAAGCTTCAGCCAACTCAAGGCAGCGGGCAGCGGGATGGCCCAACAAATACTCACACTGCTCGCAGAGCAGCCACTCTACAGCCATGAGATAGCCCGCAAGCTCGAGGTGCATGAGCAGAAGATCTACTACCACATGCGCAAGCTCGAAGCGGCAGGGCTTATTGTGGTGGAACGTCGCGAGGAGATCTCAGGCGCGAGCGCCAAATACTACAAATTAGCAGCGCCAGCCTTTGCCGTGCTGCTCGAGCAGCCACGGGCGACAGGCGCGATAACAGCAATAAAGCCCACACACAAGGCCTTTCTCGAGCCGTTCATCCACGAAGGCCGTGCTGATTTTCTCATCGTGATCGGCTCTCCCATGGCGCACGGGCCGCAGATGGTGCAGGCGCGCGATGGCGGCTATGGGATCGACCTCGCCCTGTTCCTGGGAAGTTTCCTCGCTGGACAGCCACAGCCGGTCGTGAAGCTCGATACAGAGTTCAGCAAGGAGGACTGGAACAAGAACCTCATCGTGATCGGCGGGCCGATCGTCAATACGGTCGCGGCGAAGATCAACGCGAGCATGCCGCTCCAGTTCATGGAAGACGGCAAGACCATCACGAGCACGATCACAGGGACAAGCTATGAAAGCGACCAGATCGGGCTCATCGCCAAGGGCCAGAATCCCAAGGCAGAGGATAAAGCAGTCCTCTTCATCGCCGGGCGCCGCCAGCCTGGCACGAAAGCAGCGATTCTCGCCTTCCTGCAGCACTTCGACGAGCTCATCCAGGGCAATGCCCAGAACACCAACATCATGGCCCGTATCGTCGAGGGTAAGGACCTTGACAGCGACGGCGTTGTCGACGCAGTGAGTTTTAGAGAATAAACACTAAACCTTCCGGAATTCTATCTTCAATGCAGAACACGCTTGCTTATCCTGCTCTTCATCCCCTACATAATACTCCAATTCCCCATGCTTCTTCAAGAACTCATCCAAAAGGTCTTTCTTCACCATTCTCTCATTCTCAACACTCACCAAAACGACGTCAAACATTCCATTCAAGCCAAGGATCGCCAAGCTGGGCTCGATAATACTCCCCGCAGTGGTTGAGATCAGCGCGAGCTTTTTGCCGCTTTTCTTCAGCTGCGCCAGAGCTTTCATCATATCCTTGTTCACAACATCGTTCGTATGATGGCTCAAGATTTCGAGGTAGATTGTTGCGTACGAGACCCGGGCCTCTTTCAGGAAATCCTTTTTCACGCCAGCGCGCGCCATGACATTCTTGGTGTCGTCGTACCAGTCTTCGCCGCCAAGCTTCGCAACGCTAGGATCATCCAGAGCTTCGCTCATATGCTCGAACCATGCAGCGCTGGCTGCCTCAACAACCTGTCGAGAAACGATTGTACCATCAAAATCAAAGCCGATGTAGTCGCTCATCGTCCTGTGCTACCAAAGCCGCCTTCACCCCGTTTGGTTTCAGAAAGCCCTGCTTCCTCGATCTCAGCAGTCGCGATGGGCACGATCAATAATTGCGCGATCTTGTCGCCAGGCTCGATCTTGTACTCCTTGTTCGTCACGTTGTTCAGGATCACGCCGTACTCGCCGCGATAGGTGTGGTCGATCACCCCACCCATGGTCGTAAGCCCTTTCGTCGCCAATCCACTTTTGTCCTTGATTAGCGCAACATAGCCTTCGGGCACTTCGAGCTTGAACCCGAGCTTGAACAGGTATGGCTCGCCTTGCTCGAGCGTGCGCATTTCGCGCGAGAACAGGTCCATGCCTGCATCACCAGGGTGCGCATATCCAGGAACCTTCACATCATCATGCAATTTCTCGATCTTAATCCTGACTTTCTCCATGAGAATCACTTTTTCTTTCGCGCAGCTCCCTTTGTCTTCTTCAACAGCTTGCCCAGTTCGCTTTCGAAGTCAGCAAGGTCAGCGAACTCGCGGTACACGGCTGCAAAACGGATGTACGCGACCTTGTTGATCTTCTTGAGCTCCATCATGACCAGCTCGCCGAGCTTCTTGGAAGAAACCTCGCCGCGCTTCTCTGCGATCTTCTGCTCGATCCGCGAAACAGCGCGCTCGATCTTGTCGTTGCTGATCGGCAATTTCTCGCACGGCAATAAGATGCTCCGTTTCAGCTTCTGACGGCTGAACTGCTCGCGCGTCCCGTCTTTTTTGACAACCAAGAGATTCGTCGTCTCGATCCGCTCATAGGTCGTGAACCGTTTCGCGCATTTCAGGCATTCGCGACGACGCCGTAAAGAAGCGTCTGCAGTATCCCGGCTATCAACAACTTTCGTTTCCGCATGCCGGCAGAACGGGCACAACACTTACCACACCTCGCCCAAGGCCTCGCCGAAACAGACAGCTTCGACAAGGACATTGCCTTCGAGGTTCTTCTTGGTAGAAAAAAACCGGGTCTCAACCTCCATACCCAGGCGCTGCTTCACCGCGTCCATCACCACGCATTGCTGCTCGCGCCCGAGCTCGCCGCGGATGTGTATGAAGCACTCGCGGATCGAGCCGCTGAGCTCGTCAAACAGGCTCGCAACCACGGTCTTGACATTCACCGCGTTGATCTGGCGGTGCTCCTTGCCAGCGTCAAGGTCGTATTCCTGCTCCAGGGGAATGATCCGTTTCAGGATGCGGACGTCCTCGTCGAGTACCAAGGCATTTCGCAAGCGAGCGATCAGGGGCTGGTGCTGGAAGAATTCGTCAGTCAAGCGCGCGCGAATCTCGAAGAAACCTTCGTCCTGCTCTTCGGTGTTCAATGCTTCGATGATACGCCGCACTTCTGGCAGCGAGCCTTCGCTCCCGTCAAGGTCGAGCTTCATATGTGGCAATTCTACAGAGAATTTCAAGCCCTTCGGCTGCTTTTCAGAAGTACCACCACCCATATTGCCCAGAAATCGGTGCCGATTTATATTGTTTCCTCTTGATATCTGGCCAGAAGGCCGGCGATAGCGAGCAAGAGCACGACGATGATCGCGCTCGCCACGCAGAGCGGGCACCAGACCTTGAGGACAAAGGCTTCGATCGCGGTCAGGTAGAGGCTGAAGAAGAAGCCGAGGAGCATGTAGCCGGCGAAGAGCTGCCAGAAGAACTTCTTGTCGTCTTCTGCAACGCGTTTGGCCAGCCGGTTCGGGAAGAGCGCGACCATGAGCACGCCGAAATAATAAAGTGCGCCGAGCAGGCTGACAGGAATGCCGAAGATCTCTGCATAGCTGCTCTTGTTCACGATGTCGCAGCTCACAGTCGCGCTGAGATCGCAGAACGTGCTTCCGCTCGGCGCCCAGTGCTCCTTGAGCAGGTAGAGGCTGAGGAAAATGCCAAGGCCTGCAAGCACGATCATGATGCGCCTGAGCGCCATCTCTTTCTTGCAATCCATCATCGCGCTGGAGCTCTGGATCTTTTATAAAGCCTTGCTTGAGAAATAGATTTATAAAACAAAAAATGCATGGATAACCAGATGGGTTGGAGAGGCATAGCATACCTAGTATTGGCCCTCTTAGCGAGTTCTACAGCCCTTGCAGCAGCGCCAGTCATCAATCTCACTATAACGACGACCAACACCTCGTACGTCTATCTCAACGTCACGGCAGACCAGGCAGTCAGCACGTGGTGGTACTCTGTGGATGGTGGTGCGAATGTCACGTTCACGCCTAACACAACCATCGTAGGGCTGGGTAACGGCGTGCACACTATCACTGTCTACGCTCGCAATAGCCTTGGCGAGGTCGGCAACAGCGACAACCGGGTGCAGCCAGCAGTGCTCGCGAATTGGACCATTGACAACGGCAATACTGACTACGGCTATGATATCGAAGTGGTGGATGGCGGCTACCTCCTGTATGGTAGCAAGGATTTCTATGCCTGGATCGTCAGGACAGACGAGAACGGCAATCATCTCTGGAACCGGACGTATGGCACGAACGACGAATACGTCTGGGACCTGCTCGTCGAGGATGACGGCTACACGATGATCATGGGCACAGGCTCCTACGGCGCTGGTAGCTATGACTTCTGGCTCCTCAAGACAGACCTGAATGGCACAGTCGTTATCAACCAGACCTATGGCGGGCCTGGAAGTGACATCGGCTATTTCATCAGAGAACTGGCTGATGGCTACCTGCTCGGGGGCGCAACCACATCGTTCGGCGTGGGGGTTCGTGACTACTGGCTCCTGAAGGTCAACGAGACTGGCGGGCATATCTGGAACCAGACCTATGGCGGACCAGATTTCGAAGAAGTCTGGAACCTCCATACGCTTGATGGGAGCTATTTCTTCCTTGGATACACAAACTCCACAGGGGCGGGTCTTGCCGATATGGATATCCGGAAGATCAGCACCAATGGCACACTGCTGTGGAATAAGACGTGGGGAAGCACGAACAATGATGAAGCGAGATTCATGGTGAACACCAGTGATGGCTATCTCCTTTGCGGCGATGGGAATATCTCTGGCAGCTTCGACACCGTCCTGATCAAAATGAACAAGACAGGCGACGTGCTATGGAACAAGACCTATGGCGGAGCACAATATGACAACTGCAACGAAATGATCGAGAATGATGGCACCTATATCCTCGTTGGCTATACATATTCATCAGGTGCTGGAGGCTCAGACGCCTGGCTGATCGGGGTCGACGCGCAAGGCAATCAGCTCTGGAATCTGACTGTTGGCGCAGCACAGCATGAAGTCGTATGGCGAACTGCGCCGAAAGGTCAAGGTGACGTGCTCTTCGGATACTCGAATTCGTACAGCGCAACCTACGATTTCTACTTCATAGAGATCGGCAGCGACCGGCAGGCGCAGAACTTCACAGTCAACGACACGAGCGCGCCTGTCATCACGATGACCTCTCCTGTTGAAGGCGTCACGTACGCGAACCAGAACGTGCCCCTCAGGGTCAGCGCGAACGAAGCGATCGCACGATGGCAATACAGCGCCGACGGCAAGGAGAACGTCACCTTCACACCAAACAGCTCGATACTGCTCGACAACGGCGCGCACACCCTGACTGTCTACGCCACCGACTACGCAGGCAATGTCGGCACGACAGACTACGACGACAACCTGCCGCCAGAGAACTTGTGGAGCCTTGAGCTCGACAGCGGCGGCTCTGACTCTGGCACTGCGATCTTCCCAGCGAATGAAGGTGGCCATATCTTTACTGCGACGATGAGTGATGATGCTAGGCTCTTCAAAATCGACGAGCTCGGTACCGTCGTGTGGAACCGTACGTATGGCGGGAACGAATCAGATACTTTCGAAGGCGGCATCGCAGTGAGCGACGGCTATGTCATCGTCGGTTCATACATGAGTGGCGGTGTGCGCGACATGTGGATTCTTAAGGTGAACAACCGAGGGGGTGTCGGGTGGGAGACCTTCTTCGGCGGCAGCGCGGATGACTATGCTTCAGATGTCATCGCAGTCAATGACGGGTTGATCGTCACGGGCTTTGGAAGTTCCTTCGGCCCGGGCGACAGGTTCATGGTGGTCAAGCTCGATTTCAACGGCAATTATGTTTGGAACGCGACGTTCGACTCAGGCAGTTTTGACTTCTGCAACTCAAAAGCCATCGAGCTTGCCGATGGCTACCTCATCTCGGGCTCGACAAACCCTGGAGATTATGACATCTGGCTGATCAAGATCAACACGACTGGCGGCCATCAATGGAACAAGACCTTTGACAGTGGAGTCAATGATTTCTACTCTGGTAATCCACAAGTCATGCCTGACAACGGCTACTTACTCTCCACCTACGACTTTGGAGGAAATATCAACCTGTTCAAGTTCAACACAACAGGCGATTATCAGTGGAACAAAACCTACAGTGGTGTGGGTGCTGGCGGCGGAGCCTATGGTGTGTACGAATGGGGCGACAACTACGTCATCCAAGGATACACGACTACTGCCGGTGCTGGTGGCCATGATGTTTGGTTGGTGAAGATCAACGAGTCCGGTGAAGAGATTTGGAACGGCACGTGGGGAACGACAGGGCAGGAACAGTTGAATCCTGTCGGGTACAGCGACGGCCGGGCTTTCTATAGCGCCGGATTCACCGGAGAATTCGCGGATCAGAACGTCACTATCGGCAAGTTCGTCGACGATGGTCCTCTGCATTTTTCTGTTGCTGAGCAGCAAGGAAGTTCGTGGTCAGAGACTAGCGAGCCGGAAGCAGTGCCTGAACCACAGGAGCCCGCACCAGTGCTTGCTCCTGAACCTACAGTCGAAACCGGCTACGAAGAAGGCACCACACTCGATGCAGGGGATGAACAGGTCACGATCCTCGAAGTCAAGGAAGACAAGGTCGTGGTGGACATCGGCGAGACACAATACACGATCCCAGAGAACACCTTTGTCGAGATCGACGTGGATGAGGATGGTATCAACGACATCAGGATCAACACCGGCAGCATCACCAACGGAAAAGCAGAGATCACGATCACAGAGCTCGAGCAACCGGTAGCGGCAGCAGCGGAAGAAGAGATTGAAGAACCAGAAGCAGTGGAAGTGAGAGAACCGCAAGACATGCCAGCGCCAGAAGCGCAGGAAGCACAACTCGTCGCGTCACAAGAGTCAAAGGCAGTCCTCTGGCTCGTCATCTTCGCAGTGGCAATCATCGCGGTCATGGGCTATTTCGCTGTACGAGCCCATAAATTTTAAATACGAGCAGGCTTCCTTGCGATATGAGGTGGGGTTGATGGCAAAACAGAATCTTCGACGGCATGAGATGTTGGGGCTCTTGTATCAGTTCCTCGGAGCCAGCTCGATCGGCATAGGGATATACTGGTCAGTGTGGGCAGGCGTGCGGACGATCCATTACCGCAGCATTTCCCTCGTGTCAGGAGGCGAATGGCTGCTCTTCCCGCTGCTTTTCGGCGTCGGCGCTGTTCTGTGGAGCCTGGGAAGCATCGAGTTGAAGGAAGCTGAGCCTGGCTACGGTGTCAAGAGATGAAGAAAGGGTTTAGTGCCAAAGAATTCGTCCAAGGCCTAGTCATCGGCGTCCTCATCGGCTTTATTATCTGCTTCCTGATAATTGGGTAAGAGTCTTTGCCACGGCGCTCTCACTTCGTATGCCGCGCCAAGGTGGCAAAGACCACGTAGGTGAAAGTGTGGGTTGCGATCTCTGTGGCGCTGAAGGAGTGCTCTACCAAGCAAAAGTTGAAGGCACGGTCTTGACTGTCTGCGACACATGCAAGGAACACGGCGAGATTGTCAAGCGCTTGCCGACCAGCCAGGAGCTGAAGCAGGAGGCGAAGCGCGAACAGCGCAGGGAAGCCTATGTCCAGCCATCGCTTGACGCTGCGCAGACTCGGCAGCCAGCAGCAAAGGGCGAAGTGCTCCTCCTTGTGCGACCTGACTTCGGCGGCCCGATCAAGCAGGCGAGAGAACGCATGGGCCTGAAGCAGGAAGAACTGGCCAAGCGCCTCAGAATCAAGGAGAGCCAACTCACAAAATACGAGACAGGATCGAAAAAGCCTGATCTCGAGACTGCGCGCTTGCTGGAGAAAGCATTGCAGATCAGGCTTGTCGAGCAGCACATTGAAGAAGGCAGCAAGACGACAACGACTGATTCTGGTCCATTGACCATTGGCGACATGATCAAACGGCGATAATATGTCAATCTCCATACGACTGGCACGGACTAAGAAAGACATTGCTGCAGTGCTGAAGATCCGTGAGATCGTGTTCATCAAGGGTCAGGACGTGCCTGCAGACATGGAACGCGATGGATTTGATGAGAAAGCCACGCACGTTATTGTGCTATCCCGAGGAAAGCCTGTCGGCTGCGCCAGGATCCGGTTCAAAGGAACGAAAGCCAAGTTGGAGCGCATCGCCATCCTGCAGAGCCAACGTGGCAAGGGACTGGGCAAGCGCCTGGTGAAGTACTTGGTTTCATACTGCAAGCGTCGCGGCGTGAAAGAAGTGGTGATGGGTGCGCAATACTATCTCAAGAAATTCTACAAGGATGCAGGCTTCACCCCGCGAGGCAAGAAATTCAAGGAGGCAGGCATCGAGCACGTGGAGATGTATCTCCGTTTCTAGGCCAGAGACAGGCCAATCCCAAGCAAAGCTCCCAGGATCGCGCCGACAAGGACATCCATCCAGAAGTGGCGTTTCAGATACACTCTCGTGCCGATCACCAGCACAGCATAGATCGCGAACACGATTATCATCCACATAGTCGCGTAGTGCATGCTCAGCAACACCGCGATAAAGGTCGCACGGAAGGCGTGCACGCTGGGAAAGGTGCCTGCTGCGAGCTTCTCTAAATAATCAGCATAGCCCACGCGCCGTGGCCGGTCTTTGTGATGGATCGCCCGGATGGGCAGGATGATCGCGTAGATGATCGCGTAGCCGGTCAGCAGGAGCACGCAGAGGCGCGTCTCGCCGAGGAGCAGGAAGAGCACGGCGAGCGCGAGGCTTGCCGGGATCGCGCCGAGCGCGCTGATGTCCCTGACAGTGATGTCGACAAGGCGTTTCATGCGCACCATCCGTAGTCGTTCTCAGCACAGAGGATCTCTATGATCTCTTCGTTGGTGCTGTAATTGTACGGCACGTCGTCGATCACGAGTGTGGGGAAGCGCTCGACTTCATAATTGGCTTTGAGCAGGGCGATGATGCCTTCCTCGCTCCCGTCGAGCGCGAAGATGAGCACTTCATCGCCAAGGCGTTTCTTGACATAATCGAGATGGATGCCTTGGTTCTCGCAGTCTGCGCAGTTCTTCGGCGAGGAGAAGAAGTACAGGATGTCGCTATACTGCATCCCGCACAGATCTTTCAGCCGTTTCGCCAAGAGCCAGTAGTTGACCTGGCTGACAGTGTAGGCTTTCCGCAGGCGCTTGTAGTCGCTGTTCTCGAGTTTCCGCTGCTCTTCATACCCCTGCAGTCGCTGGCTCTGCGTGTCGAGCTGCTCCAGGCTTTCGTGGAAGATGACAGCGAGCGCTTCGCAGTTTTGCTGCTTTTCCAGCTCGCTGATGTACTGGTACTGGAGCAGCAGATCGTTCAATTCGTTGCGCTGCTCTTCGATGTTCACGCGGAGGCTCTCGTTCCTGACGCCTTCCATGTACGTGCCGAGCATGAAGGCTGTGACAAAGACCATGAAGACGACGAATCCCGCGATCGCGTATCTGCTGAAGAGGAGGTTTTTTCTCATTGTATCACCGTGTCCAGCCACTCTTGCCCATCAGGGTGCGCAAGCCGACCATGAACCATATCGCTGCTGTGACTGTGCTGTAAAAGAGGAGGAAGGTGACAGTGCTCGGCACGTGCTTTCGCGTGAACGATTCCCGTCCGGTGTTGAGCGCGAGCTTGATGAGGAGCGCGCTGAGCAGGAGCAGCGTGACTGTGCAGGCGAACACGAAGAAGTCGGTGTTCAGCACGTCCCAGGTGAAGGTCATGGTGCTGAAATAGGTCCAGAGGTCAAAGTTCGTGAGGTAGAGATATTTCAGGTTGTACCAGAACGACTTTGCCTGGGCTAAGTAGACGAAGAACACGGCGAACATTGCGAGGAAGCCCGCGCTCATCAAGACAGGGATCTGGATCACGCCGAAGTCCTTGTACGCGCGTCGCAAGACCATCCAGCGGTAGTCGAAGGCGTTCCTGAACGTGCCGCCATACCAGCGGAGCCGTTGCCGGTAGTACTGGCCAAGGGTCTGCGGCGCGCGTGTGCTGATGATAGCAGCGTCGCTCTGCCGCAGGATGTAATGATGCGCCTGGAGCCGGAGCGCGAGCTCGAGATCCTCGACATAGTGCGCTTTGCGATAGCCGCCGACTGCCTTCACTGCCTCGGTCCGGTAGACTGTGAACGGGCCTGGCGCTACAGGGATGCAGTCGCGTTCCTGCATCAGCGTTTTGAGGTACACGCTGGTCATGTACTCGAGTTGTTGCCAGCGCATCAGCCAGTTCTTCGGCTTGTCCACTTTCATGATCGGCATGGAAGCTGCCACTTCTTTCTTGGTGAACTCTCCCAGGAGGATCTTGAGCGCGTCGGGCTCGACCATGCTGTCAGCGTCGAGCGAGACGAAGAACGGGCTTTTGGTTTTCGCGAGCGCCTTGTTGAGGGCGACGTATTTTCCCTTGTTCGTCTGGCTCATGATCTCGATCGGGAATTCTTTCTTGAGCCTGCGCAGCACTTGGAGGCTCTTGTCTGTGCTGCCGTCATTGATGCACACGACATGCAGCTTTGATCGCGGGTAGTCCAGTCCGAACACGCTTCTCACTGTCGGCTCGACACTCTTCTCTTCATTGAACAGGGGAATCGCGATCGTGACGTGCGGCCACTGCTTGTACCGCTTCCGCTTGACTTTCGGCTCTGGTTCGAACAGGACCAGGAACCAGAAGACTGCGTAGTAGAGGAAAAACATGAAGACTATCCAGATGAAGACTTTGGTGAAGGTGAAGCTCTGTATCATTGTGTATCGGCGTTCCGGAGTGTTAATAAAAGTTTTGACGGTAGTGCCAGAGTTCCTCGTCGCTGCTGCTCGCCACGAGCTCGAAGCTATTGCTGTGCTTCAGGAGGAAGAGCAGTCCGTCTTCGTCGTGTTTCCACACACCGCCTTCGCGCATCTCCTGGGTGATCAGCAGGTATCTGATGTTGTAGCGTTCGAGCAGGCTCGCCGCAGGCTCGAGCTTTCGCGTCTGGTAAAGTTCCTCGACGTCATGGCAGACGCGGGGCGTGTCCCTGCAGCTGTCAATGATGGCCTGGCCTTGGGTGAAATGCTTGAGCAAAGGTGTCATGGCGGCCGGCGCCAGGACGACGCGTGGCTCGTCAGGCAGCGCATCGAGCACGAGCAATAGTTCCGCGCTTGGCTGGTCCTGGACTGTCATGGAGATGTTCGTGATGACGAGGAAGAGGAAGGCGCAGGCCAGGAGCAGGAGGGCGAGCGGCTTCGCCTCTTTGATCGTCCATTTGCGCCGGTAGAGCCTCGCCACGATAAGCGCTGCGAGCGGCGTGCTGACCAGGCCTGCGAGCACGCACGCGCTCTCGTTCCAGGGCGTCAGGAGGATGAGGAGGACGAACCAGGTGAGCAGGACGCGGTGCTGTTTCCTGTTCCATTGCCGCACCAGCTCGATAAGGGCGAGAGCGAGGAAGAGTATGGAGATGCCACCTGGCAGGCCGAACTCGACAAGATGGGGAGCGAAGTCGTGGAACGGCCAGCCTTGTATTGCAGTCAGTGCTGCTGCGAGCAGGAGCGGCAGGACCATGGTGCGCCGCTCTTTCGTGAACAACGCCGGCAATAAGAGCAGCGCGAGGTGCGGCGCGACGAGTGCGAGCAAGAGCTCGAGCGGCAGATGATACACGCGCCGCCTGGTCAGGAGCAGGGCGAGCCCGATGGGAATCGCGATCGTGTAGGGATTCAGGCGGGTGAATACGCCGAGGAACACCGGGTTGATGACGAAGAGGAGGAGTGCGAGTTGCCGTGTCTGTTTCCGGCGCGCGAATCGTGGCGTGAGCTTGTGGAAGAGGAAGACGCTGAGCAGGCCGAGCACGGGGCTGAACAGGATGCTCCACTCGCCGAGATAGCCGATAAGGACGCCGTAGGAGTCGCTGCTCTGCAGCCAGGCATAGCTTTCCGCGCCAGGAATGAGCGGGCTGCCGGCGAGCACGCGGAGCAGCAAAGGGAGGACGAGCAAGACGCTGCTGAGGAGGAAGATCCACCGGGTCCGGAGCACGCGTTTCATGATCCCACCTCTGTCCGGCAGGCCACGCCGAGGACGATGACCCTGCTGTTCTGGTAGAGGCGAGGGAAACATTCGTCCTCAAGGATAATGCCGATCTGGTCGTACTGGTCATTCTCGACCGGGCCGACGAGGATATGGCTCGCCTGGTACTTCTCTGCCAGCTCAGTCGCTGCTACTTTTCCAGGCGTCGTGTAGATCGTGTCGATGTCGCTGAGTATCTCGTCCGGATTCGTGCTGAGCAGGTAGGCCTCGTCAGCGACGTATTGCCGTTGCGCGACGTGGTTGAGGAGGAAGCCGTTGCGCGGCGCTGCCAGGATGACGCTGTCCTCGCTTGTCGTGCCGAGCCATTCTGCAGCTGCGAGCTCGTCCGGTGTCGGGCTGCTTCCAGGATAGATGCCCTGCACCAATGCTGGTAAGAGGCTGGTGAGCAGGAAGAAGAGGACGACGATCGTGACGAGCGCGGCGTTGACAGAGTTGAACCGTGTCTGCCTGAAGTAGCGCAGGACTGCGCTGCTGCCTGGCGCTGCCAGGATGACGAAGACGAGGCTGAGCAGGATCAGCGCAGGCTCGAGGGGCAATTGCTGCACCACTGCCATGAGCAGCGCGACAAGTCCCAAGCTCGCGACAAAGAGCACTTTCCGGTTGCGCTGTTCGAACGTGCTGTAGTAGAGCGCGAATGCGCCCAGCGCCAAGGGCACGATGCCGACGGCGTAGAGCATTGCCAGGAGCGTGAACTGTTCGAAAGTTGCAGCACGCACCGTGGCTGGCAGGCTTTCGGAAAGGATGGCGAAGCCGTGCCGGTAGAGCGCTTCCTTGTACGTGATGAGCGTGTACCACGCTGCCATGAGCAGGGTGACGAACGCAATCTCGAGGTGGGCAAGGGTGATATTCAGGCGCTCTGCCGCGAGGATGAGGAGGTAGACGAGTTCTGCGAGGAGGACGAGCCAGATGAGCGGGCTCAACAGCGTGAGCGCTGCTGTCAGGAGCAAGGCTCTCCGCGGGTGCTGTTCAAGATCGAGGAGCGCGAGAAGCAATGCTGCCATGACAGGCAGTGCCAGGCTCATCGACGTGGCTTCGTTGATGCCAGTGATGAACAAGGCAGGGCTCAGGCCTGCGAAGAGGCTGGTGAGCAGGCTGACCGGCCGGTTCTTCGTGAGGTTATGGCCGATGAGATAGACAAGCGGAACGAGAAGCGCCATGAAGAGGTTGGGCAGGATTTTCACAGCCAGCTGCTCTGGCACGAGAAGCGTTGCGGCAGCGATGACGTAATGGAAACCAGGGTCGAAGGCGAAGCGGCGCCCTTGATAGCTGAACGGATCGTCGTATCGCGGCAGGCCGTTCTCACGGATGCTATCAGCTTGCACCAGGGCGAAGTAGCTCTCATAGCTCGGTTCTGCCACCTGGAAGCTCACCACGAGCCGGAGCGCGAACACGATGAGCGTGAGCACGACGAGCGCGACGGCATACTTGGTCTTTGCCTGCATGGCCTCCAGTGGGCAGAAGGGGTTTAAAAGTGTTGCCGGACGCCCTGCAAAAGCTGTGGAGAGCCGCCAGAGAGGCTGAATTCAGCATATACAAGGAAAGGCAGATAAAGCGCAAAGGATTCCTGAGAGTATGGCACATCGCGGCAGAAAACGGGTCCTGTTCGATCCTCCAAGCATTCCCCAGCTGCTCAAGCAGCCGGAATACACGTATCCGCGCCAGAACCCGATCGGGATTGCCCGGATTCTCATGGATCACATGCGCCATCCGGAAGTGCTCATCGTCAGAATCCCGCTTGAGGTCGAGGCCAATACTGGCTCTGCTGATTCCAAAGCCAAGGTGCGCTACGGCAATTATCTTGAGTTGCGTGAGGAAGAACGTCCGGGATTGACAAGTCCTGACATCGCAACGCCTTTTGAACTGCTCATGGAGCACTTTCCATTATCGTTGAGCGAGCCAGTGCCAATCGGCTTCAAGTGGCGCATCCCTGGTACAGACAATACATACATGCGGACGACCTGGCAGGAAATGCTCGAGCGAGCTGTGCTGAGCTGGTATGACCGCCATAAGCATCCAAAGGAGACTCCCGCACTCCAGTTCTTGAGGATCGGTCGTGAAGTCCGACCGCTTCCGGTATTGGAAGATGAGCATCTCGACGAGCGACTGGCAAGGAATGGCATGGCATATTTCAGCAAAGTGCCGTCACGCCGACAACCAAGGACGCACAAGGGAGCAGTGTATCATGTTCCGCATGTGTTCGACAAACGCCACATTGGACGGGTCTGGCGTCGTCTCAAGTGGCGGACAGGCAGCACATACAATCAAGTCCTCCACGCTGGACAACCGTCAGAGGAACAGGAGGATCTCTGTGGCGAACTTGAGATCGTGACTGCAGAGCAATGGGCGCAGCTCGACAAGGTCATCCGCTATTCCCAAGACCGGGGCAATACCATTCCGAGAAAATATTCGCCTGTCATTCGCTGGCGTCGCAGGATGTTCGACGTGCATGCGAACATGAACCGCACAGTCGTCATGCTTGACGGGGAGAAACCACGTTTCTTGCAGAAGCATGAGAAAAGCTACCTGCTGGGCATCATGATGCGTCTGACCCGGGGCAGTATTACTGAACAGTTTGCGCAGGAAGAACGCTATGCGCTAGGTCGCTTAGGGAGATTGATAGAATATTAGTTTATTCCTCGTCCGGATTATAACTTGGAACGGCGCTCTTGTTGATGATCATGATGTCGCCGATGCTCTTGACGAGCTGGTGCGGGACGATCACGCCTTTCGCGCTGCCCAGGACCTTGTTGAGGAAGCTGTTCTTTGTTGCGCGCACTCTCCAGCCGAAGATCTTGTTCGCTGTCACGATTGATTCCTCGACGTCGCCGAAGTAGTCGCCGGTGTCGGTAAAGACCTTCATTTCGTAGGTTTCGCTAATGCGCTTCATTTTCAGCATGGATACCACCCTTGGAGTCTGACACAGGAGCAATCGACGAGGAGGTATTTAAATGTTTTGGGCGGAAAACCTTCAGGTTTATATGCGCAAGACCCAATACGGGGATATTCTGTTGCTACGCAGAAAGATTCCGTGATTCAAGAAAGAAATCATATGAATAACAGAATCACGGTTGGAAGTGTGGCAAAAGACCCGAGACGTACAGGATTTATTGTTGCAGGAATTGCTCTCGCATTGCTCGGAGCACGACCGTATTTTATTCCTTCTGAGACGCTGCGACAAGCTCAAATCTCCTACAGGAAAGCTGATGAAGCAAGCGTAATTCTTACGAGAGATTACAAATCTAGAATCGTCGTTTATAATCCTGCCACTCCCTGAGCGCGTCGTCGTCGCTCTGGCCTTGCTGTTTGGCGAGTGCGAGGAATTCGCGCTTGCTCAGTTTCTCGCGGCCCACGCTCTGCGGCGTGAAGCGCTGGAAGAAGATGAGGAGGATGCCGATGACCGGGATGAGCAGGAGGCTGAGCCAGGGATTCAATGGCTTGCCGATCCGTTGCGCGATGGCCATGGCTTTCAGTTGCGCTTTGCAGTCCTCGTCGATGTCGCCGGGAACGCTGAACGTGATCTCTGTCGCCTTGTTCAGCTCGTCGAACTGCCAGACAATCAAGGGATCGTCCTTCACGACGCGGTAATTCCCTTTCAGGTCCATCTGGTCCACGTAGCTTGCCATGCATTTTGGGATGTCGAGCGGTACAGACAATCCACCGAGACCCTTGTCAGGGTTCAATGTCAGATGGAAAGTCGTCTGCTCGCCGTCGTACTCGCTGTTCAGGCCAATGGTGAGCGCGTCTTTGGTCTCGTTCCATGCGCTGAGCAGGTCGGGGAAGAGGTAGAGCACGTCGAGGATGTTCACAAAGTTGATGTGGCTCTGGTCAAGAGCGTGGTCTGCGCGCACCTTGAACTGGTATGAGTCTTCCAGTTCGTCGATCTTGAACCTGAGAATGGGATCCTCGTTCAGCACGTCGTAGTCAACGCCGCGGACATTGAGCTGGTTGGCATGGGCTGCGATGAGCTTTTTGAATTCTGTCGTGATCGTCACGTTGGTCAGCGGCTCTGGGCCGAGGTTGGTGACATCGAAGGTGAATTCGTCCAGGAGCAGCCTGGTCTCGACCTGGACCAGGCCGTTGCGCAGGAGTTCTGTCGCCAGGTACTCGACATTGGTTTCGTTCTGGTTGAGCACGTCCACTGGTTCGCAATGGCTCAGGGTGCAATGCCCGCCATTGACGCAGATGAAGTCTTCTTCGCAGTCGTCGTGGCTGTCGCAGATGACGTGGCAGCCAGGGATGAGTTCGCACATGCCGTCCACGCATTGCTCGTTCGTGCCGCAGCCGTTGTAGCAATTGCCGCAATGGTCCCGGTCGGTGAGTGGGTCGATGCAGTCGTCGCCGCATTGCACTGTGCCGGGCTGGTCTTCGCATGCGCCCATCTGTCGGCACCAGGCGTCGTCATCGCTCACCTCGCAGACTTCGTCGCTCTCGCAGGTGTCGATGATTGTCACCAGGCCGCAGCCGAGGTCGATCTTCACTGCTTCCTGGCCGCGGCATTCGTAGCGGTACTCACCAGTGCAGGTTGTCGGCGGATCCTCGCATTGGGGCTGTCCGCTCACGTCTTCAGTGCAGACCTGACCGGAAGCGGAGCAGTCCTGGACAAAATTGTCCTGGCGATTGCCGCAGCTGTCATACCAGTAGATGATGTCGCCGTGGCAGTGCTGTGCCGCGTTGTCCTGGCAGTATTGCTCGCACAAGCCGGCCTGGCACCACCAGGTCTCTCCTGGATCCATGCCGTCGGGCGTGCAGGTCGTGCCGTCAGGAAGATAATGCGGATAGGACGTGCTCGCGACGTCGCAGCAGTAGCGATAGTAGCTGTTCGCGCCAGGGTTACAGCTCACGTCCACGTTCACGCTCACCTGTCCCCAGATGTCGCCAAGCGTTCCTTTGTACACCTGGACGTCCATGACATGGCTTCCTGTTTCTGTGTGTCCTGGCGTGTACGAGACTGTGCGTGGCGAGCCGTCGCCATAGGTCGCGTCGTGCGGCCAGCCCACGACGTTCAGGCCGAAGTCTGCGTGGTCTGGCGTGATCTCGAAGGCGACAGTGAACGGCGTTGCGGGGTGCGCGTCCACGCTCGCCGGGGCTGGATCGATCGCGATCTGCGGGTCCTGGCATTGGTCGTTGGAATTGCAGAACTGGAAGGGGTCGGCGCATTTCGTTCCGGTGACGACGTGGTAAGATCCTGAGCAGTCGTAGCCTTGCCAGATGTCGCCGCAGTCGACGTCGCCCTCTTCAGGAATGTCGTCAGTGCAGGCCTTGCAGTCGAAGTTGATGCAGACTTGGTTGGCATTGCACTCGCCTTGCGCGTTGTTCACTGTACAGTTCACGCAGCCAGCGCCAGGCGTGTTGTCAGGGTAGCAGATTGGGCCGCCGGGATCCCCGACGCAGTTCGAGCCGTAGAGTTGGCCGCACGAGCCGCAGCCGTTGCTCGGCACGACTTGTTGCCCGCACGTTGTGCTCGCTGCACTGCATGCTGGTGCGCATACCGGGATGCTCAGCTGGGCGTTCGCCTGGCTGTTCTGGTGCACTACCTTGTACACGTAGAGGTTTGCGGCTGATTCTGCTCGGTCGAACTCCGCGCTGCAGCTCTGCATGTTGCCAATGCATGGTTCTGTCGTGACATAGGAATCGTCGACGTACAGGTCGATGTTCTCGATGCCGTTGATCACAGTCGCAGTGAGGGTGAAGGGCGTGTTCACCGGTGGGTTCATGTTGTTTGAAGTCAGGGAGACTTGCGCTGCCGGGTAGCACGCTGGCGGGTTCGCTCCGGAGTTGCAACCGTTGGTGCACGTCGTCCGTTCTTCGCACCCGCCGCTGCACTCGACCAATTGGTCACCGTCGCAATAGGGATCCTGGAAAGTGCATTGGATGCAGTCGCTGCACTGCCAGCCGCCGATGTCCTGGCAATACTCTGGCGGCGTACACGTGACGCTGCACGCACCACACCAGGGATTGCCGGTGAGGCTGTCGCAACTGCCCTGGCCGATGACGCCGCAGCACCCTTCGTTCGTGCCGCACGCGCTTGATTCCTGGCAGCCCTGATTGCAGGTGTAGAGCGTGTTCCCGTTGCAGTAAGGTTCGCCGCCGGTGCAGGACGTGCACGCGACGCAATTGCCGGTCGCGTTGCAGACGTAACCAGCGCCGCATTCGGTGTCAGAGAAGCAGACGCACGAGCCACCTTGGCAGTTCGGATGCCGCGGGTCAGTGCACGTGCCGCAGCTGGTCTGGCATACCGGATCTGGCCCGCATTGCAGGCCGGTGCAGTCAGGGACACAACTGTCCTCGACACAATAGCCCTGATCGCAATGACCATCTGTCAGGTCGCCATCGCCGTCGTCGTAGTTGCAGTCGATGCCGTCGTAGAAGGTCTCGCTGCACGTGTTGCTCGTGCAACTTCCAGACCAGCACGTCGCGTCATAGCCAGGCGGCAAGGCTGTGCAATCAACATTGCCAGCCCAGTAGAGGCAATTGCTGCCGTGATAACCGCACGTCTGTTGTGTATTGGAACTGCAGCGGGTTGCGCTTTGCACAGTGCATTCATCATAGCCACTGCAGTCATAGTCGCATGCACCATTGATACACGTCTTTCCTTGTGTTGAGCAGTCAGTCGTGTCTTGCCATTTGTAACAGCCGGCCTGGATGACGTTGCACGTCTGTACCACGTCAGGATTCAAGGGCTTGCATTGTGTTTGTCCGACTTGGCCACTCGTGCATGTGCTCACGCAATCCTGAACACAGTTACTCCCGTCCCACGAGTAGCCATCATCGCACGTGTAGCATTTTTCTGTTCCGGCACAATAATAGCTGTCATGCAAGTCACTGTTCGGAGGTGTCGGTGGTTCGCAGAAACTGTCGGCCAGGTTCGAACACGATTGTTTGCACGTACCATATTCACAATTTCCAGTCACTGGAACCGTGCATCCAAATCCATTCGGTCGGTTCGAACTGGTATCGTAGCAGACATACGAACCAGTGCTCCCCGTGTCGCACGCATCAAGCTTGCAATCGCCATCGTCGCAATGTGACGCCTGGGTGCACGCTACAGACTGGCAATTCTCCCATGTACAATCATTGTCACACCACTTCACGCTGTACGCACTGCAAACAGAAGTGTCTGGATAATCGCAGTCATCGTTAATATCTTGACAGAGGTTACAGGAGGTGCATGTAGTGCCGGATTCACATCCACCAGTAGGATGACAGGTCTGTCCTTCGCAAGCTCCACAATCTGCAGGACAAGGAAAATCTTCGCCGCAACCTTCTCCCGTTTCACAGCCAAAAGATCCACAAGTTGGGTCTGGAGTGCATGTGTTGAGACAAACAGTATCCCAAGGATCGCATTCAGAGCACCATGTTGCTATTGAAGATGTTAACAGCGTGAGACTTAACAAGGACATGATCAGAATGAATCGCAAACCTCCCCTCCTCATAGAGGATTTGCCCATTCTGTACTATTTAAAAGTTGTGCCATGTTAAAGTGGCCGGGAATGCTATGGCTGGTAGAAATTCTGCTGATCAAAAGTCGGATCAAAGTCCATGGAGGGGCCAGTTGCCGCATCTCCACCATACTCTGCAGGTTTGGTCAACAAGCGCCAGCGGAAGAAATCTCTCACAACATCCTTAGCGGTCAACTCATCTCCTTCATTCAGTGGATTGTTTGATCTATTACAAAGATCTCCAACATGGATGCCCACCCATCGCTGATTGCTTCTGAAATCAAGGTAGACAGGATCTCTATCTCGGCAGATCTCACTGTTGTCTGGATTACCATCAAACCATCCTTGATAGATTTCCTTATACTCATCGAGACTTCCACTGTAGCCTGAAGCAGCAAACATAAGTGCGAGTAGTTGATTACCCCAAGCACTTGATTCATTGAAAAGATCGTCTGATTCCGCTACATTAATCCAGAAGTAATTATCTAAGAATGGATCAAGTTTCTCCTGCATCCAAGTCTCAACAACCTGGTCAAGATTAATCGGCGTCACCCTCTGCGCGACCATGCTTGCTGCGTCGCCGGTTTCGTTGTCGACGCGGCTTGCGTAGGCGAGCACGCCGTTGTCGCTTTGGATCTCGACGCGTCCGTTCACGACGTCGCCGAGGTTGTCGAGCGGCCAGTTGAACTGGTACATGCCGTGCGGTTCCAACTCCTTTGTATCTTGCTTGAGGAAGTTGCCTTCGCTGTCGAAGTATGTCAGCACGACGAATGATGTTTGGCAGCTCGGATTTGCGAGGCCGACGTTGGTTCGGAAAGCACTAGTCTGTTCAAGTCCGACGATGTGGCCGACGTCATCGCCCTTGATCTCATGAACGATCCGTTCGAGCGCGTCGAGTCCTTGGCCAAAGCTGCCGTTTTCGCCGACTGTATAAGTTCGACTCCAGCGGTTCTGGCTTGTTGTAGCGGGATTCCAAAGTGCGCCTTTGCTTCTGTCCTGTCCGAAGAGGCTGAGGACCACGTCAGGATGGTGGACATAGCCGTTGCCGGACATGAGCACGCCTTCGCCTTGCGGTGGCGGGCAGTTATCCTGGCCTTCAGGCAGGTAGATGAAGTTGCTCAGGGCCCCTGTTGGTCCACGCCAGTTGATTGTGTCGACGTCTGTTCGCCAGAAGGTGCCCATCGCTCCTGGCAAGTGTGCTACTGCAGGGATGAAGTCTTCGTAGTTCTCATCTGGCCGATCCCACTGTGCTTTTTTCAGCGTGGGATCGCCGCTCTGATTGTCAACGATGCTTCCATACATGTAGAAGAGGTTGGTGCCGCTTGTTGTCCAGTCCTCGTTCATGGAAATGAGCTCAGCATAGGCGTTGGGAATTGCGTCCATGCCGACCTGATCAAAGACATTGGTGAACTGTACCCAACTCAGAGGAGGCAGAGTGAAATCTCTCTTTTTGAGAATGGCTCCACCACTGCCACGAATCCTGAGGCGGAAGTTGGTGGGTGCACGTGCGGCGTTCAAAACTCCGACGTTGGCACGATACAGGTCTGGATCTGGTGTCAAGGGCGCGATCTGGCTCTGGCCAATGTTTGGCAATGCGCTTGTGAGCATGCCGGGGATGCCTTGGCCGAGCGATCCTGGTTGCCCATGCGGTGCGAGTGTGAATGTTCGTGAGTTGATGACGATCTGGTCTGCGGGTGCGCCGTCGATCTTGTAGAAGATCGCTGCTGGTGCTGGCACGCCTGGGAAGCCTGCCATGATGTTCTCGATCTGTGCTGATTGTCCTGGAGCGAGTGTTCGTTGGAAAAATCCTTCCGGATCTGTGCTTGCCGGCACGTTGGCGTTGCCAGCGTAGAAGGTGACAGTGACTGTCTGGTCTGTCGGGTTGGCGACCCATGCGGTCGTGCCCCAGTTGGTGCCGTGCAGTCCTGCGTTGTTCGCTGCTGCGGCGATGAAGCCGTCGATTTCCGGGACTGCGGTCGCGGCTTTGTGGAGCGTTGTCATGTCCTTGAGACTGCGGTCCTCGTAGTCAGGCATGGCTGTGCGCATCTCTCGGAATTCGTGGCGTCGGAACTCGAGTTCCTGCAGGCCTTGATGTGCTGTGGTTGCGAGCATGTACTCGAAGTTCTCGAGTTCCTGCTGCACGTGTTCTGCAGGGATTTCGCCGGCTAGGATGCGTCGTTCAAGTCTCCATGACTCTTCGCGCAGTGCCTGGTTGATTCCAGGGCTGACACATCGGAGTCCTTCGAGCAGGCTTCGTATATCTTTTTCTGACTGCACTTGCCTTGCTGCGACTGGTCGAGGAATAGGTCTGTCTGTTGCTAAAGCAATGCCGGGAAGAGCAGTAGTAACGCCTACAGCGGCAGCGCCAGCAAGAAATTGCCTTCGGTCGAATGGAGCAGTCACGCATACACCTCGTCTATGGGTCTATAAGGAGTTATCATTTATAAACATTTCGCTTTTATCCACTTATAAGTGGTGATTTTACGGATGTGTCGGAGTGTGCGTTGGTTCTGGCGTCGGCGGTGCTCGCCGCACAGGATCAATCATATTCCCGTCCAGGTCCAGGCGAATCGGCGGTGCGATCACTTCTCGCAGCTCCAATTGGCTGGCAGAGGGTTGCGCAGGAGCTAATGGCGCTTCCGGCAGTGTGTGCCGATAGTACGCGACAATACCCATCCCTAGTGCTGATGCTGCGAGCAAGACCGCCGTTGTTCTATAGACTGCGCGTCCGAGTGACGTATACGGCGGTGACATCGCCTTCAGAGGTGCGCAAGGAGTATTTATTCCTTTGCTACATACCTTGGAGATCTTCGAATTCGAGTGCAGAAACAAATTCCACTGTCTGCTGAAGGTGCATCGCAGCAAGCAAGCCTTGCTGCGCCCGCTCTGCAAAGTCCTGCCGTGCTTTAGGAGTGCCTAATTCTTGTCTATGGATCGTCAAGGTTGTTGCACTATAGCCTATCTGACGAAGCCGATGAGCAAACACATCAACGGCATGCGGTTTGTCGAAGAGGCCTTTACGATGGATGCCGAACGGATCAACACGTAAAGGCTGGTACAACAGCAAGAGCAAGTAGTCCCGCTCGACCTGTCCTGCCACTTGCAGGGCAGGATATGCGCAGTGAACGCCGTTTGCTTCCCAAGTCATGCCATTGAAACCGAGATAGCCAGCACGCAACGGGATCACATCACCCAGCTGTGTCTCAATGAGAGGGAAACCCCTAAAATCCGATTCTGTGTCTTTCTCGTGTTCGACAGCAGTGTACACTACCCGCCCTTCAAGATCGCTGATCACCTGGAAGAAGGGCTGATTATCGATATATCGCATCCCTGTGTTGAGTCTGCGTAGATACTCCTCGCCGAGAAAGGTGTTCATCACATGGTCTGGTGGCAGAACACGTCGTTCCATCGTGGAGGGAACTGCGTTGTCGCATAAAAACCTATCTACTCAGGAGTCACTACTTCGCCACGATCAGCGTCGAGGTCAGGCGCACGTCCGGGTGACCGCGGAGCTCGTTCATGACGAAATCTGCCGCCTCTTCCGGCGAGCCGGTCTTGATCTTCACGATCAGGTCCCATTCGCCGAACAGGATGTGCGCTTCTTCCACCCCTTCCATGTCCTGCAGCTCTTTCAGCAGGGTCTGCTCCTTCGCGTCTGCCAGGTTCACAAGTACGTAGGCATACATGCGAGAAGGGATGTTTTCTGGCAATAAATACTTGCTGCTAATTATTTTCCATATAGTAATTTAAACGAAAGTTTGATAAAACCGTGTGGGAAAAAAGCACATCATGGATTGGGAAAGCCTGGACATACAAGTCACGCGCTGGATGGAGCTGCACGGGCATCGTCTGTTGCGCTACAGCCTCGCGATCATCTTCATCTGGTTCGGCGCCTTGAAGCTCTTCCCAGGGCTCAGCCCGGCAGAGCAATTGGTAGCCAACACAGTCTTCTGGTTCGACCCTGGCTGGTTCGTGCCAGTGCTCGGTGCGTGGGAAGTCCTCATCGGGCTGTGCCTCGCGTGGCGTCCCTTGATCAGGGCGGCGCTCGCCTTGATGGCCTTGCAGATGGCCGGCACCTTCCTGCCCTTGATCCTGTTGCCGGAGATCACGTGGAACGGTTTTGTCCCCACGCTCGAAGGCCAGTACATCATCAAGAACCTGGTGATCATTGCCGCGGCAATTGTCGTGGGCGGTACAGTACGGCATAAGAAGACCGTGCTGGAAGAATAGCCACAATCTTTAAATACTCCCGTGGCAGCTAGCACGTAGAAGAGGTGGTGCACCCATGGCAGTCGAAGTTTCGAATCTACTCTACGTCACCCTGGCAATTATTATCGGTACGCTCGCAGCCATCGTCTATGCATTGCGCGTTCTCGTACTGATGGAGCGACGCGTCGCGAGGATCGACAAGCACATCGAGATGCTTGCCGAGAAGATGATCGTCGAGGAGCGCAAGATCGAGCGCATGGTCGCGAAGAAGAAGCGTTAAACCTGTTTCTTGTACGCTTCCCAATGTTTCTCTAGTTCTGACTCTTGCACGCCTTGCTGGCGAGCTGTCGCGAGGAATTCCTCTTTCGACATCGGCATCTTCTTGTCTGGTTGCGGCTTGAAGCGTTGGAAGAAAATGAGCGTGACAGCAACCAATGGTATCAACAAGAGCGCGATCCAGGGGTTTAGGGGCTTCTGTATCCGTTCGGCGAACGCCAAGGCCTTCAATTGCGCCTTGCATTCCTCGTCGATGTCGCCTGGCACGTTGAACGTGATCTCAGTCTCGTGGTTCAGCTCGTCGAACTGCCAGACGATCAAGGGATCGTCTTTCACGACGCGGTAGTTCCCGGTGAGTTCCATCTCGTTCACGTATTCTGCCATGCATTTCGGGATCTCCAACGGGATCGACACATCCCCGAGATTCGCCTGCGGCTGCAATGACAGGCTCATCGTCGTCCGCTCGCCGTCGTATTCGCTGCCCAAGCCCATGGCAAGAACCTCATCGACTTCAGCCAGCACTTCCTCAAACTCGTCGAAGGAAAGATCCACTTCGTTCTCGACCTGGGTGAAGAGGTCTTCAGCCCCGTTGCGATGCAACCGTGGCTGGCAGTGGCTCGCGCAACTGCCTGGATGCACGCACATGAAACCTTCACCGCAATCGAGCTGGCGATAGCATTCCACAATGCAGTCGTTCACTGGCTCGCACAGGCCCTGGTTGCATTCCTCGTCGTGGCGGCACGGGTTGAAGCACACCCCGCAATGCCGCCGGTCAGTGTCGAAGTCCACGCAGTACGCGCCGCACTTGTCGAGCGAGCCGCACGGGTCGATCGGGACACAGCCAACGTTGTCGTCGTCAGCCACGCAGCGTTCTTGCTGGTTGCACATGACGTGCGTGGTGGTCACGCCGCATTCGACGCTCACGCCGCGACGGCCGTGGCATTCGTACACTGGTTCTTCGTCGCACTCGTCAAGCACGCAGCTTGCGCTGTCGTCGCCCTCTTCGCAATGCGTGCCACCGCCGCATTCTTCGACAAGCGCCCCGCGGTTGCCGCAGCTGTCGAAGTAATGGACGTTGTTGTTGTAGCAGCCGGTCGAGGCCCGGATTAGGCAGGGCACGTGGCAATCTGCTGGGCAGGCAACACTGCTTCCGGGAACGTCCTCGTCGCCAGTGCATTGCCCGTCGCCGCAGCAATCTTCCGGACAGGCGTCAGCACCCATTATGTCTTCAGCACCAGGCGAGCATTCGCCATCGCCGCAGATCGGCGAGAGTGGCGCGTCTGGCGGGTCGCAGTCAGGGTCATAGTTCGGCGCGTCGAGCGGGAAGCCGACACAGGTCGATAACGGGCAACGCTGGTCTTCGTCTGCGCAGCATTCGCGGCAGAAGCCATCGATGCATTCCTGCAAGCCTGATTCGCAGGAACCGTCTGGACAGATTGGCGCACCGTCGAAGCCGCAATACACCATTGCATTCTCGACGCATTCAGTGCTCGCCCCGTCGCCTTCCCAATGATACAGGTTTGTGCAGCTATAGCAGGTGTTGGGATGTGTGCAATAATATTCCTGATGCTCGTTGGCGTTCGTGGGAAAGAAGTTCAGGCAACGGATCGGGTCAGGATTGTGGCCGGAAATGGTGAGGCCAAAGCCGTAGCAGGTCAGGACGCATTCGAGGTCGCCGGTCGCTCCAAAGCGGCATTTGCTGTTCACATCGCAGTGATCGCCTTCGCTCATCGGCGTGTATTCGCACTCTTGCGATGTCAGGTCGCACGTGTCGGTTGTGCACAGGTCTTGGTCGTCACAATCACTGTCTTCCTGGCAATCACCCTGCCACGTTATGATAAACTGCTCAGTCACCGTATTGCCATAGCGATCGGTGATCGTGAGCTGGTAGTCGTGATCGCCAGCAGTGCTTTCCGCTATCATGAATGTGTGCTGACAGCCGAGCTTGCACCGGTTGCACTGCTTCTCATAGATCGGCTGCCCATTGAGCTTCTCGAGCAGGATGCTGCCTACCCGGTTCTCGTCATAGCCCTGCACCGGGAAGGCGAGCGCTGTTCCGATCTGCGAACCAGCCGGCACGTTGTAGCTGAGCGTGCCATCAATGTCCTGGTTCTGCACCACAGTCATGGTCTGTTCATCACCGTCCATCCAGCCGCCGAATTGTGTCAGCTTGTATTCTTCGCGCACAACCAGGCCGTCGCATTCTGTCGGCATGCCCCATGAGGTCTCGAACTGCACCGGCTGCCCGCCTGGTTGTTCCGGGCCCAACGTGTGAGTGATGCCGTTTGTCACGTCGTCAAGCAGAACCCGGACTTCGTAGGCTGCCGGCCGGTCGACGATGATCGTAAAAGGCGCATCCACTTCCACATCGTCCGGCAGGGTGAGGAGCGCTTGCACTGCCAGCACTGACGGCAAAAGCACGAGGAAAAGCAGCACCCACCTCATACAAGCTCCTGCGTCTTCGCCGTATAAAAACCTTGTGACAATTAATACAACTACTACTCAGTGAAGAAATTAGAAAGATTTATATGTTGTCCACGTACGCTGACAATATATGACTCCTGAAGGCCATCAATGGGCAAGTGTCACCAACGGGTATGTCATCGCACTGCCTTCGGAAGAGATGCGTGATCAACTCATCCTTCTTGAAGCAGAATCGCTCGTCGTCACACCAGAGCAGGCCTTGGAGGAATTCCGTAGCGATCCAGAGTTCAGTATCCTCGAGAGATGCGCGTATGTTCTCGACGATGGAAAACGAGTGATGCCGCGCTTCAAGTCTGAATTGCTCAAAGGGCTCCTGACAAGAGAGCATGCGCGGGAAGGAACCCTTGAAGACGCTGTTCGGGAAGGAAAACTTATCAGCGGCGCAATAACCGAAGCTGCAAGAGAAGCTGCGCGACTCACCGGTCTCAGTTTCAGGACAACAAAATGCTGGGTCGTAAAAAATTCTACTATTCTCGGACCAAAGGATGTCGAAGGCCTGCGAAGGCTTGGGAAAGGCATCCCGTTCTTCGAAAAAGCCTATAAGGACCGTGAAGTGGGCGGCAGTTTCTACTATGGGGTGCAAGCGCTTCGCAGACTGGAATATCGAGTCCTCAACGCCCTGCAACGAAGAGGAAGAAACGGCGACGGGGGCGTGGGGGAAAAAATGGAATTCGGAGGCCTCAGCAAGTTCCACACCCTTGTCGACCGGCTCGCTGCGAGAATCTTCAACAGACATTACGAACAGATAAGCGAAGACGTCATCGCAAAACGAGTACCGAGGAGAAAAGGAAAGGGAAAACGGGAACAAGCACCGCACAGCCACGATTTCCACCTCGGAACCACGCCGATCACGACGCCGACAGCGCCGCCAGGAACAGAAGAGATCAACGCGCAGATAGCGTATGAGGTCTTTGATGTCCTGGATAACTGTCTGAATGGCGCACTGCAGCGATATCTAGCGAAGCGACAGGAACAGAATGACTTCAATTTCGAAGCGTACAAAACATTGTTCCAGGATGGTGTTGTCCACCGTTTCACTGGACGGCACCTGCTCGATCAAGCAACACTGCGTGCCCAAGCCAGCTACGCGAAAAATATTGTGAAGCGCAGCGGCAAGCTCGACAGGAAATTCGTCGATCTGCTTGTCAATGAGTTCACACGAGCGGTCGACACAGGCGAGGCTGACGCCTCCCTGCACCTCCCTGAAGGAACGCTTGCCCGTGCATTGCGCGCTCATGGCGAATACGCCCGCGTGCAACCGAGCAGTGTGCATGATTACCGCGTCCTGCTCATCAGGGTGGCAGGCAAGCCGCTTGATGAAGTTGTTGACGGCGAACGTCTCTCACGGCGTGAGCGGCGGGAAATGGAACGGGATCGGAAAGCGGATTACCGCAAAGCGCAAAAAATCGCTGGCAGATTGCTTAAGCGACCTGGCAGTTTTCGCATTGACGTTGCACGACGCGACTTCCTGCTTCCGGCGTATGCGCGGGCACAACGTCTGGAAGAGACGACAGCCGCAAACAGGGACGAGTTTCTTTCCCAGGCACGTGCTGCTGGACAGGAATTCTATACGTATGGCGATGCCCGACGATTGCTGGAGTATGCTGGGGTTCCTGAACTTGCGAATGTCGTGCGAGGGCACTATGCTGCAGAACGCGGCACCTTTATGCCACCAAGTCTGTGAGTGTCATCCCACGACTCTTCGCCTGTTCTAAGGTGATGACATGGTTGGCGCTTGTCTCTTTCGCATCGTCGATGCTGAAGAAATACCATTCCTCACGGAAGAACTTGACTGCGAGCCACGGCTCTGCTCCGAACTTCTCTGCAAAGTACACGAGCTCCTTGACTTCCTTCTTAGAGAAATACTGCCGCGTCGCTGTTGTCAATTTGCATTCGATGGCAAGGGTGCGGACATTATTGCTGGCGATGACATCCGGGCTTGGGAACTGCGAACTTCCAGAACCAGCGGCGCGCATCGCTCCCCAGCCAGTTTCCCAGAACTTGTGAATCAGGTCTCGTTCCGCATTGATGCCGCGACTCTTGTGGGACATGCAGTTGTGACAGTTCCATTGTTTTAATACTTGACGAAAAGTTGAAAAACACGCTGTTTTTCCCTTTTTTCATGGCAAAGAACGAAATATTGTCGTTGTTAGGCATGGAGAAGCTCCTGAAGCGATCAGGCGCTCCGCGTGTTGCTGAGGATGCGAAAGAGGAATTGCGCGAAGTGCTCGAAGCGCATGCCGATGCTGTCTGCGCGAAAGCGGTGGAGCTCTCGCGACACGCCGGACGAAGAACTGTCAAGGCTGAGGACGTGAAGCTTGCTGCGAAGTAGACCGGACCGTTTCCGTGCAGAGCGCGGCAAGGCTTTTCTTAGATCCATTCCCCGTATGCTGAATGCATATTCATTACACACGGCATGCACTCGATCGTATGGCACTGCGAAGTATTGAAAAGCGGGAAGTTGAGGAAGCGCTGCTTCGCCCAACACGGAAAAAGCACGGAAAGTATTATTCACGACTCTCAACATGGCAAGGGACATTTGAAGTCTGCTGTGAACGAACAACAAGGCATATAAGGATCAGTACAGTATACTGGGTGTAACAATGGAAATCAGCTATGATAAGGACGCAGATGCGCTGTACATCACTCTGGGAAAGGGACCCTTTGCCAAGAACAAGAAGCTTGACGATTACACCATCCTTGATCTTGACGAAGATGATAAGGTAATTGGTATTGAATTCCTTTCTGTCAGCGAACGATTGCCAAAGGAAGCGTTCGAAGAAGTCACGCTAAAGAATCTCTCTCTTGCCAGCTCATGATGTGTACAGCAAGCGCTGCACAAACAAAAGCAACCATAACGTGCCGGTGCAGAACAGCACAGCTGTGCTGAGATAGAGTTCTAGGGTAATGTACGCGATGGTCATCGCGTACAATGCGAGGAAGGTCGGCGCGCTTGTCCACGGACTGATCGGTCCTTTCTTGTCGCGGAATCCTTCCCAGACCTGCGGGATGAGCGCGATGCCGAAGATGATGCCAGCCGCGCTGATCACCAGGTCCTGCCAGATCATTGCTCGCACTCCACTAATTCAACCGGCGTGAAATCCGATGCAGTGACGCGCGCCTTGACATATTTCCCTATGGATGATTCGTCAAGTTCAAGATTGAGTTGTTTCTCTTTCACTGATCGGTATGTTTCGTCGTCCTCGACTGAAAAGGTCTCTGTGTAGGTGTAGTCGTCGCAGACGCATGCGTAGTCAAGGTCGTCAGTGGTGCATTCGCACGCTTGGTATTCTGTCAGCTTGCGTTCGACATGTGCAGCGCATGCATCCTGGTTCTCGCAATAGGTGCCCCCGGCCTTGACTCCCCCTCCTGAAGAAGCGATTGCAAGGACGCTTACTTGCGCGTTGCGCTGTTTGCCTTGCAGGGTGAGCGTCAGATGACAGCCGCCGCCCATGTTGCCGCCTTGGCATGTTTCAGTGATATCTATGATCTTCGCTATGATGTCACCTTCCTCAATTTCGATGTCGAAGTTGTCAATGCCTTGTTTGCATTCCGGCGTCAACCCAGGCGAATACTCGCAAGCAGCAAGTACCAAGAGTATTGCAATCATTATTGCGGCTTTCATAGTTGCACCTTCATGAAGTCAAAGGCTGCGCGCACCTTAGGATGGTGCACTGCAGCTTCATCAAGCAGCGTGTCGACTTGCTTGTACCGCTGGGAGAAATGCGTGAGAATCAATTCTTTCACACCTGCTTGCTGCGCCAGGAGCGAGGCTTGCGCTGCTGTCAGGTGCTTGTACTCGCGCGCTTTCTCCTCGTGCTCGTTCCCATAGGTTGCTTCGCAGATCATCAGATCCGCTTGTTCCGCAATGATCGGCACAGAATTGTTGAGCGTGGTGTCTGGAATGACGACGAACTTCTTGCCTTTGACGGTGAAGCAGACGTCCTCTGGCGTGATCTCTTTGCCTTTGAACGTGACAGTCTCGCCACGCTTCAGCTTGCCGGCCAAGGGCCCGGTCTTCAGGCCGTATTTCTTGTTGGCTTTCTCCATGTCAATCCGGACACGGTCTTTTTCAACGAACGAGTACGCGATCGTCGGCGTGGTGTGCTTCATCGGGGTGCACTCGACCTTGTAGTCGTCGTTCTCGAACGCGACGAGCAGTTCTTCTGGCGCTGGGTGCAGCTCGTGCACTTCCAACGACACTTTATGCTCGAAATCGACAGTCTTGCGCAGGTGCTCCAGGCGCGTCTTGGTCCCTTTCGGCCCGTAGATATGCAGCGTGTGCTGATACTCTGAATTGAAGATGGTCTGGATCAGCCCGATCAACCCGCTGACGTGGTCGCCGTGCCAGTGCGTCAGGAAGACCTTGCGGACTTTCGCGCGCGAATAGCCAGCGATGTTCATCTGCCGCTGCGTGCCTTCGCCGCAATCGAACAATATGAGTTCGCCTTCTCGTTCGAGCAGGATCGCTTGGACATTCCGTTCTTTCGTCGGCACCATGCTTGATGTACCGAGCACTGTTATCGTGTATGGCATATCCAACAGAAGCAGGAAGGCGCTTTTAAAGCTTAGTAAATGACTGCTTTGGGTAGTTGCCTCGGCGCAGGTGGTCGATAGCTGACGTCGAGATGGTCTGGGCCGAGGAGTGCGCTATTGGCAAGCGTGAACGACGTCTCGCCAATCGACACCGAATCCGCCATGATCGGTCGTCCAAGATGGTTGAGCTTCATCGTACCCTTAATTTTGAGCAAAGGCTGGCGAACGAGTGCGTACGCGTTCACGAGTGTTCGCAGTAGGTCGACAGCATCACCGTCCGAGGCATGCGCGATGAGCTTGACGTCCTGGGCAGCGAAGACTTCAACAGCATAGTCTTGGCCTCTCGGCAGGTTCGCGTCGAAATACTCCATCGCATTGTCAAGCGAGTTTGCGAGCATATCTGGGCTGAAATCGAAATCAGAGTCGCTGACTGCGAAGGTGACGACTGCGCGTGTCGCGTCCCCAGCGTGTGGGAGTTGAGCTGTGGCCTTGATACGCTTTTCAGTGTTGCCAGGCGTGAACCCGTCTTCGATCGTGTCTGGTGTGAGGACCACGGTTTCGAGTCCGCGGACAACGCGACGCCCGCAGGCTGCTGCTACGCCAGTGACTACACCAGTACCAACCCATATGCCAGCCTGTTTCAGCCAGAATCGTCGATCTTTCATCAGTTCACACCCGCACTCATTGTTGAGCGGTAACATAAAAACTTTCCCCTGGAAGCTTAAATAATAATTATTTTCTATATGGTTAATAATTGCCAAAGCAACCATTATAAACGCGTCAGCACTCGTGGCGAGTATGCCAGCAAAGAAAGCAGCCAAGAAAGCTGCAAAGCCAAAGAAGAAAACAGCGAAGAAAGCTGTGAAGAAGGCGGCGAAGCCAAAGAAGGCTGATCCTGACATCGCTGAGGAAGAGGAAGGCGAGCGACGCAGCAAGATCCGCACAGCCAAAGTGCCAGTCAAGGCCATCCTTGGCGGCGAGCAGGTCCTGACTGAGGATAGCGACGCTGCTCGCGATCTCTACGCGCAATCACGCTATGGCGAGCTGGACAAAGGCCGTGTCCAATTGTCTTTGCTCGAAGCGCTCTATCTTGCTGAGAAGGGCAAGCTCAAGATCATGAGCCCTGCCGGCAGGACCATGAAGAGCGAGAGTTTCATCCGCAAGGCCAAGAAGCTCCACGAGAACTTCTGGACAAAATACGCGGTGTTCCGCGACATGCGCGACCGCGGCTATATCGTGAAGACTGCCTTGAAGTTCGGCGCTGACTTCCGCGTCTACGACCGCGGAGTCAAGCCAGGCGAGGACCACGCCAAATGGGTCCTGTTCCCGATCCACGAATCCAACACGCTGACATGGCACGACTTCGCTGCCAAGAACCGCGTGGCGCATAGCACCAAGAAGCGCTTGCTTGTCGGTGTTGTCGACGAGGAAAGCGACGTCACCTACTTCGAGATCGCGTGGAAACGACCATGACCTGCTGCGGCATCTTCGAGAAGTTCAGGGCAGACGATCTTCTGATCAAGGAATACCAGCACTGGCTGCTCCTCGCGCGCATGCGACAACGCACGCTTGGTAGTTGTGTCGTTGTCACCAAAGAGCATCACCCTCGATTCAGTGATCTCTCTCAGGAAGAGATGGGTGAACTCGAGCAGGTTGCAAAGGATGTCGAAGGCGCGTTGAAAAAACTCTGGCAGTTTGACAACATGAACTGGATGATGCTCATGATGAAGGACAAGCACGTCCACTTCCATGTCTACCCGCGGTATGACACTGATCGGGAATTCGCAGGCATGAATTGGAAGGATGGGGTGAAGAGCCACGCTCATGTTCTCGATGCTGTTGACATCACAGAAGCCCAGCTCCAGCAAATCCGCAATGCTATCGCGGAGATGCTCTAGCCGTCACTCTTCCTTCCAGCTCGATTCCCAAAGTCAGTGGTCCGTCGATGCGGACGTTCACGTGGCCCTGCGCATCATAGCTGCCATTGATGCTCCAATCGAAGTGCGGACCTGGTCGCTTGTAGGTGCCATGAATCCTGCCGTCTGCAACGCGCAATTCCAGGGTGGAATCAAACTTCGGGCCCCAGCGCTTGATCCGGTATGTCGACGGGCCTGTCTGTTCCACTTTCCAGTTGAACTCTGACTTGTGGACCTCTCCACGAAGCCGATCATCGCTGTAGTTCGCCCGGAATCGCGAACTTGTCCAGAACAGATCGATGTTGGTGTCGATCGAGTCCTCGCTCGTGCTGCCGGTGACTCTGGCATCAGGCCAGAAGCGCTTCTTCACAGCCAGGTCGACGCTCGAGCCGCCATACATCTCGTGGCCAATGATGCCTGCGACCACTGCTGCCAAGCCATTCTTTGTCCTTCCTTGCTGGTATTTCTCGTCAAAGCCCCAGACGTCTGCGTATTCAGAGCTGGGGATTCCTGCCACGAGGACAGTTCCTCCGATCGCTGCCTGCACTGCGCAGCCGATAAATTCTCTTCTGTTTTTCTTCATTTCTATCACAAAAAAGGTTAAGTAAACCTTATTATTAATCATTATTCAGTGAAAACTTAACAAAAAGGACTTTTCGGAAATCAAGAATTCTGGGATTTTCTTAGCCCAAATCATTAAATAATCCCTTGCGCTTTCTGCTCGTATGGAGAATATCGACCGTGATGAAGTCCTGCGCGTGGTGAAGATGCGCGGCCCGCTGATCCCGAACGACCTCAAGAAAGCTTTGGGCAAGGGCGACACGACACTCCTCGGCGCGCTCCTTGGAGAGCTGAGCAGCAAAGGCCTGGTGAAAGTCTCGCACACCAAGCTCGGCGGCTCGCCGTACTACTACGACCCGGCAAATCCTGCAGGGCTGGAACGCATCGCAGAGCATCTCGGCGAGAAGGACCAGCGCACGTTCAACCTACTGAAGGATAAGAAGGTCTTGCGTGACGACAAGCAGGAAGCGCTCGTGCGCGTCTCGTTGCGGAACATCAAGGATTTCTCGCGCATGCTGAAGATCAACGCGCCGGAAGGCCCGGTGATCTACTGGAAATACTTCCTGCTGTCTGACGCTGACGCAGAGCAGATGATCAAAGAGGACCTGGGGATGGCAAAAGCAGCCAAAGCACCTGAACCACCGGCTGAACCAAAGCCAGCGCCTGCTGAACCGAAGCCTGCGAAGCCAACTGTTGCGCCCGCAGCACCCGCCCAACCGAAGCAGGAAGAGAAGCCCCGCCCAAACACAGGCGCGAAGGTGGAAAAGATCAAGAAAACCGAACCAAAAGAGGAGCAGCAAGAGCTCACACCGATCGAATCGATACAGGATCCGTTCTACTCAAAGGTCAAGGGGTATTTCGACCGCAACAAGATCACAGTCAAGGAGCAGAAGCTCATCCGGAAGAAGAGCGAGCTCGACTTTGTCATTGTCATGCCAACGCCTGTCGGCAATGTCGAATACTACTGTAAAGCAAAAGCCAAGAAGAAATCTAATGATGGCGACCTTGCAGCGGCAAAGCTCCAGGGCAATGCGAGAAATCTTCCAGTCATCTATCTCACCACCGGCGAAATAACAAAGAAAGCCAAGGAAAAACTCCAGAGCGACTTCAAGGGGCTTGTTGTGAAGGAGCTGTGAGTGGCCTCACGCTGCTGGCTTGGGAGACAATGAAATATTCTTGCGAGCCAGGTCGCATTTGCCGATAGACATGGAAGCCTGTCGGAAACGCCGCAGTCCGTGGCTCCATTCCCAGAATCGCGCGGCACACTGTTCTGTAGGGCGCCATCGTGACACGTTCGCGCGCATCAAACACCTGCAGGTCAGCCTGTACAGAATCTAAATAGCCGCGTTGAAACCTGTCGATCGGTCGGGAATTCCCGACCAGGACAAAGTAAGAAGCATGATGGCGCATGCCTCGGAGCACGCTGTTCGGCAGGCTCGCAGCTGCGAACACCAAGTGATACCTGCCAAAAAGAAGGCTCTGTCTGTGCTCTTTCCAATACAGAGTGTTGAGCTCCCAGGGATCAGCGTGCGCTTTCGCCACTTGCTTGACCACACGCTGGAGCACGCTTTCGATGCTTTCCGGCAGGCGGAAACGCCGCATTTCAAGATCGCGATCAGGCAGGATCATACCGATACGGGGCGCTGCCGATGTGACCGGTGCCGCAATACTAGGCGCTGTCTTGATTGACGCTCCCTTTCCGGCAGTATCCCGTCGCGTCAGGCTGTGTGCTGGTCTCGCAGCTTTGGATGCTCGCCGTCGTGCTGGCTTTCCAAGCTTGTCAGGGACAAAGCGCTCAGATTCCATGACCACTCGCGAATGGATACCGATATATAAATTTCGCGTTACGCCCGAAAGCCTTTTAAGCCATCTTGCCGCTGTGCCTTGTATGGGTGTCGCAATCACTGGCTTGATGAGCAGGAAGGAGATCGCCATCGAGGACCTGAAAGGCAAGGTCCTGGCGATCGACGCGTTCAACATGCTCTACCAATTCCTCACGACGATCAGGATGCGGGACGGCACGCCATTGAAGGACAGCAAGGGCAATGTCACGAGCCACCTCATCGGCTTGTTCTCGAGAACAACGAGCTTGATGGCAGAAGGGCTCAAGCTGGTCTTTGTCTTTGACGGCGAGCCGCCGGAACTCAAGCAGGAAGAACGACAACGGAGAGCTGCTGTCAAGGCTGAAGCCTTGCAGAAATTCAAGGCAGCAGAAGCCAAGGTAGATGTCGAAGAGATGCAGAAGTACGCTGGCAGAACAGCAAAGCTCACAGGCGACATGGTCGAGGAAGCGAAGGATCTGCTCAAAGCCTTGGGCGTGCCGATCATACAGGCGCCGAGCGAAGGCGAAGCCCAATGCGCCCACTTGTGCAAGCAAGGCGATGCGTACGCTGTGGTGAGCCAGGACGCAGATTCCTTCCTGTTCGGCGCTCCAAGAGTGGTGAAAAACCTCAACCTGTCCGGACGGCGCAAACGTGCGAGCACGCTCGCGTATGAGAAGATCTCCCCAGAGCTCTTGGGCCTTGACGACTCGCTGAAAGCGCTCGAATTCACCCAGGAGCAGCTCATCATCCTGGCGATCCTCGTCGGCACTGATTACAACCGGCAAGGGATCAAAGGCATCGGACCGAAGAAAGCTTTGAAGCTACTCAGAGAGCACGGCACCAACTATGAAGAACTCTTCGCAGCAGTCGAATGGGAGCAGCACTATGATCTCGACTGGAAAACACTGCTCACGACCTTTCAGGACATGCCAGTAACTGACGATTACGAGCTTACATGGAACACGGTCGACGAGCAGGCCTTGAGAAAAGTCCTGGTGGACGATCACGACTTCAGCGGCGAGCGGATCACGACCGCGATGAACAAGCTGCAAGAGAGCGACGCGGCGAAGCAGAAAGGCTTAGGTGACTTCTTATGATCCCTTGGCAGGTCTACGCTTTTGCCGCAGCGTTCATGATCATGCTGCGCGATATCGCGCACAAGAAAGCATTAAATGCCGAACACGCTTTGGAAATGATCGTCGCGCGCGGCTTCTTCCTGGTTCCTTTGCTGATCATTCTCGGTTTTTTCGTTCCGACTGCAGTGCCCTTTGGAACGCTGCCATTGCTCTATCTGGTGAGCGTGCTCGCCACTGCCGGACTGCTGTTGCGCATTCGAGGATTGCGCCATATGGATGTGGGACAGGCAGCGCCGTTGACAAACATCAACCCGCTCTTCCTGCTTGTCATCGCCGGCATCCTGCTCGGCGAGGTGCCAACCATACTCCAACTGGCTGGCGTGCTCTTCATCGTGTGCGGCACGTACATCCTCGAGGGCAGCGAGGAATACCCTGGCATCTTCGGTCCCTTGAAGCATCTCTGGCATGACAAGTACGCCTGGATCATCATCCTGTCTGCGCTGGTGCTCAGCTTTGCCCAGACCTTTGACAAATTGTTCATCAGCTCTGGCATCAATCCGTTCACGTATTTTTTCTGGGTCTGGCTCTTCATCAACCTGAACTTCTTGCTGATCCACCTGGCGCGCTTCAAGTGGCATGGCCTGAAACGGAACGTGGTGCGCGACTGGAAATGGCTGGGCATCGCTGCTGGCGCCTTGTTCATCCAGATGCTCTGCTATTACACTGCTGTCAAGTCCGGGCCGATCACCCTCATCCTGCCCATCAACCGCTTGAGTGCGCTTGGCCTGATTCTCGTCGGCGGCAAGCTCTTCCATGAGGAGGCATTGGGGCGCAGGGTCATCGCCGTCGGCCTTATGGTGACTGGCGCTGTCTTGATAGTGATATAGGATCAGCGCCGCGGCAATGTTGCAGCAACAAACTATATTAAGCCAGGCCCTCCAGAACACTCTGAGGTGAGCAGGACGAGAATCTGGCAGGCAGCGATACTAGTTCTCCTGATCATACCCCTTGCGGCAGCAGAGCGTGTCGAACTCACGGCTGAAGGGACTGACGATCCTTCCCTGCTCAACCGCTGCTTCCTGCCCAGCGCGCTTATCCATTCCATGCCTGGCGCGCGCATCTATGTCGAAGGCGGCGGCATGATCGGCGCGGGCGACAGCGACCAGATCATCGACATGTCCTCGAGCACGAGCAACGGCTCGTTCTCAGGAAGCTTGCCTGACGGCGGTGCTACTTCATCTGGCGGCGGCAGGGGATTGTCAGACGGCAATACTGGCAAGGCGCGTCTCCCTGGAGAGGAAAGCCTGATCATCGGCCAGTTGCGGGACGAGAAGGGCGTGCCGCTCGGCGGCGAGCCAATCATTGTCGAATGGACTGACGAGCACGGCGAGGTGCATCGGCACACCACGACCACGCTCACAAGGGACGAGGCGATCAAGCTCGGCGATCCCAGCCTGGAAGGCTATTACTTTCTGAACAAACGACGCCTGGGCGTGTCTGAAAGCGACCAGCTCACTGTCATCCGCGCTTCTGCTGCCGAAGAAGAGCTGGCAGCGCCCGCAGAAGAGGAAGCACCTCCTACTGAAGAAGCTGTGGAGCAGCCGGAGCCGCAGCAGATCATCGAGCGGGTTCCTGTCGAGCAGGAGAACCTGAGCACCTGGGAACGCTTTGTCAGCGGCACCCGCGACTGGTTGGCAAGCTATTGGTATGTCCCGCTTGGTTTGCTCGTGCTCATCCTGGTATTGATCTTCCTCTACCACCAGGCGAGCGCTGGCGTGCTGGCATTATTGCAAATCAGGATGCGGGGCAAGTTCGGCAGGGAAGCGAAACGGCTCGCTGCCTTGCCGATCCGGTATTTCATGAACAAGGATTTCATCAGCATCGAGCCAGACAAGAACGTGCACGAACTCATCGGCAAGCTGCTCCAGGCAGGTGCGACCTTCGCGCTCGTGCGTTCGCAGCAGCGCGTGCTCGGCATCGTCACTGCCGCTGACATCATCGAACGCGTCGAGCCGGGAAAGCGGGACATCATCGTCACGAGCATCATGACATCGCCAGTCAACGCGATGGAGGCTGACAAGACCTTCCTCGACATGGCAAAGCTCGGGCAGCGCGTCATTGTTGTCAAGAAAGGCACGCGCATCCTGGGCGTGGTGACCCGCAAGGAATTGCTCGCCGAGCTGGACAAGTTCCTCACCCTGAACCTCGTGGACGCGCGCAACATGCCGGTGGTGAAGGACGTGATCGAAGGTGGAGTGAATGTGCAATCGCAATCGACGCTGAAGCAGATCATCGCGACCATGCGCGAGCAGCACACTGACCTGATTCTCGTAACAAAAGAGCGCGAGGTGAAAGGCAAGGCAGTCCCTGAACTGCTCGGCGTGCTCTCAGAAGCAGAGATCATGGAAGAGCTCTATAATTTCACGACGATCATGGAGAAGATGGACGCGGAACGCCTCATGGTGCAGCAGCGCGGCATCCCTGAAGGCGCAACCGTGTTCGAAGCGAGCAAGGTCATGATCGAACGCGGCACACGCACGATCCCGGTTGTGGCGGGGAGCGAACTACGCGGTGTGGTGACTGAGAAAGCCTTACTGGCTGCGGTGCACCAGTACTTCCTCGAGCTGCTCGAGACCCAGAAGTAAACCATTAAAAGCCGCGTTCGAATTCTGGCAAGCATGGTCTTATGCGTGAAAGCGGCGTTGAAAGACGCTGAGACAGTCAAGGCATACTTGCTCGAGCAAGGGTTGTTCCTCGACGGGTACAAGTACGGCAAAGAGGACAAATACATCTACTTCCCAGTCGCCCAAAGCTTCGAGTCGGATCTGACCATCGCGTTCGAGGACAGAGATCTGGAAGCAGTGCCCAAGAAGGAAGGCCTGAAAGAGCTCCTCGCCGACAAGCTCTCTGCTGAGGAGCTTGAGCATCTCAAGACCAGCATGGACCAGGTCGGCAGCATCGCGATCATCGAAGTGGACGAAGAGCTGAAGGACAAGGAGCAACTGATCGCCTCGACAATCCTCGAGCGGAACAAGGCGATCACCACCGTGCTGAAGAAGCAAGGCGGGCACGAAGGCGAGCTGCGCCTGCAGACCTATGACTGCCTTGCTGGCGAGGACACGCGCGAGACGATCGTGGTTGAGAACGGCGTCAGAATGAAGATCAATGTCGAGACTGTGTACTACAGCGTTCGCTCTGCCACTGAAAGGAAGCGGATCGCCTCGATGATAAAAGACGGTGAGGAAGTCCTTGTCATGTTCTCAGGTGCGGCGCCATATTGCTGCGTGATCGCGAAGAACACAGGAGCGCGCGAAGTCGTCGGGATCGAATTAAACGAGGCTGGCCATGAATTGGGAATGGAAAACCTGCACCTGAACAAGCTGAAGAATGTTGTCTTGATCCAGGGCGATGTCAAGGACGTCCTGCCGAAACTGGCGCAGAAGGACATCGGCTTCGATCGGATCATCATGCCCTTGCCGCATACTGGCCACGACTTCCTCGACGAAGCCTTCAGCGTCGCGAAGAAAGGGACAACCATCCATCTCTACGACTTCGAAGCAGAGGGCGAGTTCGAGAAAGCGGCAGACAAGGCAAAAGCAGGCGCGAAGCGCAACAAGCAAGAGATCAAGATCTTGGACATCGTCGCTTCTGGACAGCACTCGCCAAGAACCTTCCGCGTGTGCGTAGATTTTGTGGTGGAATAATTTTTTATACCAGGACTCTGCTGGGTGAGCTATGCATTTTTTCAGGAAGAAGCTTGAGCACTATCGCGAGCTGATCGAGGCTGGGAAGCACAGCATCGCTGCGATAGAGATGGAGCAATACCTTCAGCAGGGTCTGGAAGAAGAGAGCGACGCTGCGCAATTGATGCATCTCGCGCAGCAGTACGACGAGCTGGTCAAGCAGACGACAGCCTTATTGCAGCAGGGCATGCCGGAAGACGCCCTGCAGAAACTGGAGGAGATGAAAGGCGTGCTCAAGCAGATCAAGATCTATGCCGAAGTCGTGGGGAAGGACGAAGAGAAGCTGGAATAAGCGTCCCGACGCAGTCGGGGCTCCGAATGAACGGAGTGAATGAGGATGTCCCGCTCCGCAGTTACTCCACATCTCATTGCCCGAAGGCTTGACGGGTGTTCACTTCGTCATTGCGGGACAAGGTTCAAGAAAATTCTCGAGATAATAAAGATATGCATCACTGCCGCATCTTCACTCCCTCTGGTCGTGTGGATATCAGACGCTCACGATTATGAGCTTCGCTCATGTTCGCGTCTGCAGAGAACTCGGGGCAGCGATGCTGCATCAGCCGAACATGCCTATGAAGTCCTTGCCTTCGGCTTCTTCGGTGCGCTTGACTTTGACAATGGCTTTGAAGAAATCGGCTTCCTTCACCAGGGTTCGATTCGCGCGGATGGCGTAATAGCCTGCTTCTGTCACGACCGCTTTCACTTCCGCGCCTGAGAATCCTTCCATCTTGTTCAGGATCTTGTTCATGTCTGCGCGCTTCTCGACTTTCATCTTGCGCGTATGGATCTTCAATATTTCTTTCAGGCCGTCGCGTTTTGGCGTCGGCACTTCAATGAGCCGGTCCAGGCGTCCTGGGCGCACGACTGCCTCGTCGAGGATGTCACGGCGATTCGTGCAGCCGATGATCTTGACATTGCCCAGGTTCTTGAACCCGTCGATCTCTGCGAGCAATTGCATGAACGTCCTTTGTACTTCTCGCTCGCCGCTGGTGCCCATGTCGACACGCTTCGAAGCCAAGGCGTCGATCTCGTCGATGAACACCACGCTCGGCGCTTTCTCGCGCGCGAGCTCGAAGATCTCTTTCACGAGCTTCGCGCCTTCGCCGATGAACTTCTGCACCAATTCCGAGCCCACAACTTCGATGAACGTACTTTTCGTCGAGTGCGCCACAGCCTTCGCCAAGAGAGTCTTGCCTGTCCCTGGCGGCCCATAGAGCAGGATGCCTTTCGGCGGTGTTATCCCAACCTTGCGAAACAATTCTGGCTTCTTCAACGGCAGCTCGATGACTTCCTTGATCTCCTCGACCTGTGTCTTCAGGCCGCCGACGTCTTTCCACGACACAGTCGGCTTCTCGAGGATCACGAACTGCTCGACTGCAAACTTCTTTGTCGAGCTCACCTTGTCCACGACTGTCAGGTTTTTCTGCTCGACCAGGATGCTGTCGCCGGGAACGAGGTCTTTGACATGCTCGCTCACTTCGACGTAGAACTGGTTGCCGTTCGGCACCTTGATGACTGCATGCCTGGCGTCTCCTTGCCAGATGACGTCGCCGACTTCTGCAACGAGCAGCGCAGGGCTTCGATATTTCTCTATCTCACCCCTGAGTTGCTCGACCGTGTCCCGCAGCAGCTTGTTCTCTTCTTCGAGCTCCCCAGAATCAGAACTGGTGGAATAGGAGAACACAGCTTTGTCTAAGCCTGGTTTCATTCACATATGCCTCGCAGACCATGAGGGGTATGGTGCTTTATGTATATAAATCTTTAGTCGAAGTGAGTGAAATCACAGTAGAAACATTTATATATTCCCCGTGCGTCAGCCCCTGCATCACGATCGGTGGTGATTTGATGGCAGAGGATGAAAAGAAGCTCTCACGGCAGATCGTCGGCAAGACGGTTGTCTCCAAGACTGGGAAGCGCTTCGGCGAGGTTGGTGACGTCATCTTTGAGACTGGCTCTGGAGAGCTCATCCATCTTGTTGTGCGCCAGCCGACCAGCTATACAGAAAAGCTCGATCTGGAGAAGAGCAAGGAAGGCGAACCCCTGATTCCCTTCTCAGCTGTCATCGCGATGGGCGATTTCATCGTCGTGGCGGAAGAAGACATTGTCTGAACGCTTTTTTTATGCTCAATTATTTTCTATATAGAACTATATTATTTCCGTGTATTAATTACCACTGAGAAATAGTACCAAAACGAAAGGTTTATATAAGATTGACCACTTACCCGTGACTACAATGAAGCTGATCAAGAAGCTCCTGACGATCTGCATGGCCGCGCTGTTCGCAGCTCTCACTCTGATTCCTGCGACACTGGCCTACAACTACCATGTGACACGCCCGTATGGCGCGTATTTCGATGGCGGCATCCCACGCATCGGTGCTTACTCGAGCACGTGGGGGTATGGCCAGGGCATGTACAACTATGTCAGTCCGCCGATCGGCCTCACACGCTATGGCGCTGCGTACCACTGGGGCAGCAATGTCCGGTGGCAGCTGTATCCGCAGTACCCGAGCCTGATGGCGCCGGGCCACTTCCGCCCGTATTACGGTTACCCGTATGCGAGCTTCGGCAGCCCGTACTGGGAGCACTACAAGTACTACGGCACCGGCCGCTAAAACCTTTCCACCATTTTCTTTCACACCATTACAACCACGAGTTCTGCTGCCCTGAGATACATCCAGCCACGAGTATGAGCGCAGCTCATGATCACGAGTGGCTGTTCAAACTCGAACCGGAGGGAGAGAAATAGCGGCAGCAGAACACAACAACAGTGGCAGAACTACAACAGCGCAAACTGCGCTAACAGCGCTTCCAATTGGATGAACTCGTCAGCGCCTTCGACCATGCGAAACTCGGCTTCGCCGCAGGCCTTGACCATCTCGAGCTTCTTCGCATCAGCAGCGTCAAGCTTCCAGATGGCAGCCTGGATCTGCTTCACCACGTCAAGCCCTGACAAGCCGTAGTCGAGCATGACTTTCAGGAGTTGTTTCCTGGCTTCCAGAAAATCGCCTTTGCCCGCAAGCACCAGGAGATCGCCGATCTCTGTCGGCTTGGCATACGACGCGATGTTGTACACACTCTCTTCCGTGATCTTCGAGTCGAGCGCAGCACAGGCCTGCATGAGGTTCTCGACACGACGAACGTCGCCGCCTGAGACTTCGAACAAGGCGGTTTCAGCCTTCGCATCCACTGTCAGCTTCTCTGCTTTCGCGATCGTGTCCACAATCTTCTTCAATTCTGCCTGCGATAAGGGTTTGAACCGGAAGACCGTGCAGCGTGATTGGATCGGATCGATGATCTTTGAAGAGTAATTGCAGCTGAGGATGAACCGGCACGTCTGGGTATAATTCTCCATGGTGCGCCTGAGTGCCTGCTGCGCTTCTTTCGTGAGCGCGTCGCATTCGTCGAGATAGATGATCTTGAACGGCACGTCGCCGATCGCTTTGGTACGGGCGAAATCCTTGACCTTCACGCGCACGACGTCGATTCCGCGCTCATCAGAAGCATTCAATTCCAGGAAGTTCCCGCGCCACTCGTCACCATACATCTGCTTCGCCACAACCAGCGACAATGTGGTCTTGCCAACCCCTGCAGGGCCGGCGAAGAGCAGGTGCGGCATGTTGCCCTGCTCGACAAAGGCCTTGACCTTGGTCACGACCTGGCGCTGCCCTTGCACCTCTGCAAAGGTCGTCGGACGGTACTTCTCGGTCCAGATCGCGTGTTCCATATCGACGAGGGAATCCAAAGGCCGTTATAAAGGTGATGGGCTCCAACAGCGCAGCGGCAGCCATCTGACGTGGCTGTTGACGTGCGTCTGATTCAGTGTGTCGGCGAGTGCGCTCGAGAGGCTGCCAAGGCGGCGCTGTTGGTGAGATTGGAGAAAGATTTATTAAAAAAAACCTCATTTCCCGTCGTATGGTCACTGCAAATATGGACCGGGTCTGCAAGGATTACACGCCCTGGGTCCTATACCGGATCGTGCTGATCATCGCCTTGTGGATCTTCTACGCGCTCGTGCCGCACCAGTTCCCCTTCAGTTCGCTCTGGATCGTCACAGCCATCATGCTTATCTACGCCGCCTCGCTGGCGTATCGCCAGGAATGGCTCAATCTCTCCTTCATCGGCGTCGCCGCGATCCTGAACAGCTCGCTCGCTGCAGGATACAACCCTTTCATCTTCATTCTCGTCATCTTCTTCGCGCTGCTCTGCGACATCGTGAACGCGCCGCAGAAATGCCAAGGAGAATAGGTTTTAATCGAGACGTCGCAGAACCCGTCGCGCAGCTCGCATGAGCTCTTCAGTGCGTTCCCTGTCCGCGCGCTTGTCATGCAGCAAGCCAGCCATTGGTTCGACCGCCATCGCGTGCGCCAGGCGCGCAGCTGCGCCATAGATCCGCCGTTCGAGCACCGGGTATTCACGCTCTGCCGCTTCAGCCTGGGTGACATCGCGATCATTGCTTCGCTGCAGGCGTTCGAGCACCCGGAGGTGGCGGACGATACCTTTGCCTTCTTCGAAGAGTCCTTCAAGCTGGTCAAGATGCTCACCTTCTCCGCGTGGCAAGGCGCGCGAAGCGTTCCGGACTTTGCCTGCATGATGGACAAGCCTCCGCTTGACCGCGCCATACGTCACTGTCGTGGTCGCTTGCTTCGATCGATAGCGATCAAGGTCTGCGATGCGGCCGCGCAACGTGTCCAGTCGCGGAAGTGCTTCAGTGAGGAATGCCATTTCGCGCTGGATGCCCCCTGGTTGCAGACGAGACAGGTTGAGGTACACGACCTCGTGCATATCGCCGCCAGGGTCTGGGCGTTCCGTGTAACCGATCGCTGTTGTTGGTAAGCCTCTATCCTTATACATTAATGCCAGAGCTTCCGCTGCTCCACTCATGAGTATCACCTTTTGCGTTTCTTCTTCAAAAGTTTTGATGTGAGAATCCGTGGCGGCGGCGTTCGTCCTCGACGACAACAGGTAACGGGGCTGTCATCGCGTAAGAATTTAACCCGCACACCACTAACTACTTAGAACCAATACCAAAATCCGATTTTGGATGTAGTGTGCATGTGACACAGAACTTTCGCAGAAGTATATAATCCTTTCTATTTTGAAAAAATGAAAGAAGTGGAAAAGGTTTACTCGTCGCGTGCACCGACTGCCTGGATCACGACTGGCTGCACCAGGCTTTCGCCGTAGCGGTACCAGGTGGTGATCGTCAGCAACTCTGTGTACGGCCGCTCGGCTGTGTTGCCGACAAGGCTGCCGGTAAGCGTGCACGTCACGGTCGTGGGCGCTCCTTGGTACAAGGTCACGACACCGCGGCTGCCATCGCCGAAGTTGCTGCAGCGGATCTCCATGTCGCTGCCAGTGTCAGCGCTGAGCTCGATGCCGAGGCGGTACTTGTTCGTGTTCGTGATGCTCGGGTCGCAGGTTTCTCCATCAACCGGCGGCATGCTCCAAGGGAAGTCGCCGGAGCCACGGCCGTAGAAGTCACCAGTGCCGACGTGCTCGATCACGAAGTTCACCATGACCTCGTGCGGATCCAGTGGGTTCTGCACCACGCTTGTCACATGGATCGGCCCGCCACTATTCTGCGGGTGCTTTTCTCCAGTGAGTGTGCAGATCTGCACGTCCTCGATGTTCTCGATCACGTCGTCCTTGAAGCAGACCGGTACTGTCGCGACATTGCTGTAGTCGTAGCACAGGTTCACGAGGAAGTTCTGGACATAATTGCCCTGCAGCACGCCCTGGTAGGCAAGCCCGTTGAAGGTCACACGTTGCAATTGTCCGTCAAGGATCGAGCCGTCGAAGTTCTTCTTCGCACCCAGCAAGGTGCGATCGTCAAGGTCCTGCGTGAGATTGCCGGATGTGACGCCGAACACGCTCGGCGGGAATCCCTGGACTGTGACTTCCAGATGAGTGTTATTGTACGTGGAGCTCGGACCGATGTCGGCCTCGCCCACGTTCTTGAGCGCGACGCCGATGCCAAAGGTCATGCGGTCGCCGTCATACACAGCAGCAGGTGGCATACCGTCGATCAGGCCCATTTCGACGCCGTCATTGCCGCCGATGAACGGCACGTCAATTGCCGGGTTGACCGGTCCGGTTTCGCCACAGCTGGCGATTAGGAAGAGTGAAGCAATCACGATTGCGAGCACATATCTCATCATCATCGACCTCCAATAGCCCATTTGGGAAGCTTATTTATAAATGTTTACGTGACGCGCTTGACCCGCACGCGTCGTTCCATGGTTTCGCTGTACCCGTACCAGAGCTCAATCACAAGTGGAGTCTGGTACGCACTGTTCAGCTCAGCGTATTCAATAGGATAGGTGCAGGTGAAACTGCCCCTGCCGCTTTGATCCAGCCTGACAAAGTGGCGTGGCGTGCAATCCAGGCCGCGGTTGTTGATGCGCACGTCCGGAAACCAGATGATGTTCAAGTCAGACGAACGCGCACCGCCAGGATAGTACGGACTGCACTTCTCGAGCATGCCTGCATCATAAACTGTGCCTTGGCCCATGTTCGCGACCTCGATGTGGAACACTGCGGTGCGTGGCGTGTTTTCCTGCGTGACGCGTGTCACTGCTACGGGCGCGCCTTGTCCCCGGCCCCAGGTGGCCACTTGAGGATTGCACACCTTGCGGTTCTCGCTGTACGGCTGCGGGTCGATACAGACCGTCGGCGCTGCAAAGGTCGTGTACATGTAGCAGTTTGTGACAAGGAAGGTCTGGTCGATCTCGTCAGTGCCTTGCGGCCAGTTGATGATATGACCGTTGAACTCGACGTATTCGATCTCGCCGCCAGGATACTCATACGTATCGCCGGCAAGGACATACTCGCGGCCGAGGAACTTGTTGAAGCTCAGGCCTGAGAGGGTTGCGATCAACGCGAGCCCGTGCTCGCGCAGGCCAATGTCCATGCCGCCGAAGTTGATGTCCCAGCGGTCGCCTGCGCCAGTGTTCTGGTACATGAAGTCGATGTCGCCGAGGATGTCGTCGAACCATGTGATGCCGTGGAAGCTGATCATGTCGATCAGGTTCTCTTCGCTGCCCCGCCAGGTGAAGTCGTCGCCGCATTGCACGAAGAAGCCGAGCTCGTTCAGGCTCCAGTCGCCGATCCTGAAGCTGCAGGCGCCAGGAAAGCTCATCGCGATGGGGATCTCGTCAAACATGATCAGGTTGGGATCATACCCTGAGAGGAAGATGCCGCCGCGCGTATAGCTCGAGCCTTCGTTGCGGAGCTCGATGCTCACCGGGAAGTCGTTGGCCGCGCTCTGCGGCGCGTTGCCGTAATAGAAGAGCCGTGGCGGTATCTGATCGAAGAACATCTGTACGCCGTCGTGCCCTTCGAAATACCGGGCCCGTACCGGATCGTAGTACTGGTTGTCGTTGCCACGCCGGAATCCGCCGCAGGCAGTGAGCAGCACGGCCAGAATCAGCACTCCAGCGATCACTCGTTTCATACTCGTCTCCTCGTCCTTGTGATTTTTAAACTTTTTCTCATCTCACGCAACAGTAGTTGCTGCCTGGGCACCAGGTCGTGCCGAAGATGCACTCTCCATCAGGCGCCTTGTCTCGGCATTCTTCCTTGCCGCACACGCATTGGAAGTACCTGCTCTGGTTGACGTTGTCAGGCCAGTCGCATCGGCTGTCGCTCGGGTTGCGCTGGCAATACTCGCATTTCGCCTCGCCCTCGATGAAGCCAGGGTGGTCGTCCCGTTCCGGTATCGTGTAATCGTCCCAGTCGCCGACATAGCCGCGGCGGAGGATGCTGATGTCTGCGCTCGTGCTGTCTTGGTACATATAGCTGAGCGTCAGTTTCAGGGCGCCGAGGTAGTTGCTCGGGCTGAGCGCGCTGGTCTCGCTCGGCGGCACCACGCAGGTCGTGTATCCTTTGTCGTCGCGGAGTTCGATCGGCCAGGGCTGGCAGTCCAGCTGGATGCCGCTCAGCGTGGCGTTGATCTCGATCTTGTTCAGGTTCTCGGTCGTGATATGGCCGCCGCACACTGCGAGGCGTTCGCTGTACGCGTCAGGGATCGGTTGCAGCACGCGACCAGTGCCGAGGTTCTCGACATGGACGATGAAGGTCGGCTGCACCACGTCGACATAGCCCCTGCCGCCACTCTGGCTCACCCTGATGGGCGCTGGGCGGTTCTCGATGCTGACGACAGCCACTGGTGCGCCCTGGCTGCGATAGGTGAGCGTGGTTGCGCTGCACACCTGGCGTTGCTCGTTCTGGTTGTACGCGTTGCTGTCGACGCATACGGTCGTGCCGAGCACGGTCGCGTAGGGATAGCAGATCGTGGCGAACAATTGCGTTCGTGGCTGTTCGCGCGGCCCGGTCACGTTCAGTATCGTGACGTTCGGCTGGATCGTGATGAACTCGCCCTCAGGATAGCCTGGCTGCTTGCCGTACAATACTGGGTCGAGCGCGTAGGGCTGCTGGTCCTTGGGCATTCTCGCGTTCTGGACCGCGACGTAGAACGGGTCGCCGGTGAGGTTGACCACGATGTCCTCGAAACGCACGTCCCATGCGCCGAGATTGCTCACTTCCAGCAGTACGGGGATCCTGCTGTCCTCGTACACCTCGCGCGGCGGCGTGTCGTGGGCAAAGCTGAGCACTACGCCTTCGGTGCCGACGTGGTATTCTGGTTGTGAGGGCCCGCCGCAGGCTGCGAGGAGCAGGACGAGTGTGAGTGCGAGCAGTCGTTTCATTCTTCTATCCTGATGCGTTGTTCTTTCTCGATCACGTAATTATATTTTGCGATGACAACAAACGTCACTGGTGTCTTATCGCCAAAGGCGATGACGCGCTCTGCCGCCGCCTTATCCGGCAGCACGAGCTGGCAGGTGATCGTGCGCAATTCGAGACGGGGATCATACTCTGGCGACCTGACGAATGAGTAGGTCCTGATGCCGTCTGCACTTGCGGGCGTGCCTGGCTGGACTGGTTCGCATTCCTCCAGCAGGAAGGGTTCGGGCACGAGGACTTGCGTCTCGATGAATTCCTCGAAATGCCCTTGGGTCCAGCGGTCGTCGAGCGTAAAACCGAAGCGTTGCTTGACCGGCTGCCGCGCTTCCGGGTCCACATCGATCGGCTGCTCTGGCGCGAGCACGCCGACCATGACCGGGCCGTTCGTGAACACTGCTTCGGTCGTTCGTGGGATGTCGAGCTCGCGGTTGATGTCCCGGTCCTGGAGCAGGTATTGCTCGAGCAATTGCCGGGAGACGAACGTGTTCGTGATGTAGGCCCAGGTCTCGAACGGGAATTCGATGCCCATCGCGGCAGTGTAGCTGCCTTGGGTCATGCTCTCGTTGCTCTCGAACGTGCAGAGGATGTCGCGGGTGATGAGCTTGTTCACCTCGATGGGCTCGTTGCCAGTGTCGACCTCGCCTTTCCAACCGCCAGTCTTGCCTGCACGTGTGAGCCGGCATCCTGGTGTCAAGCTGAGTCCGCCAGGAATAAATGTCTTCGCTTCCAAACGACCGAGGAATTTCGGGTCGCTCCCGACGTACGTGGTCGGATACAGGCTTTCCCAGCGCGTGATGTACACGCCGTGCGGCTCTTCCTTATTGTCTTCGACCTCGCCGGTATAGTATGCCATCGCCGGGTTGAAGGTCTTCTCGAATTTCACCTGCCATTCGTCGATGTCGAGGATGGCGCCCATGCGTTCCTTGATCGTCTGGAAACCGTCCTTGATGTCGTTCCAGACACGGTTCCAGGCCTGCCCGATTTGCACGCGCTCCGTGCTGGTGAACACGTCAGGAAGCGTGAACATACCCAGCCCGATGATGACCAGGGCGATGATGATAATGTAGATCAGGATCTTGCCAGTCCAGTGCAGGCTCTGGTCCTGTTTCTCGTGCAGCGCGATGTAGAGGAACCAGACCGGCATGACCATGAGCAATACTGGGAGGTAGTCTGAGCGTCCGAAGAACTCGCCGAGTATCGGCAGCCGGAAGATGAGCGGCAGGACGATGGCGAGCAGGCTGATGCCGAAATACTGGAGGCTGTCTTTCTCCCACCCGGTGCGGTAGTAAAAGAGCGCAGCATAGAGTGCGAAGAGCACGTACACGGTGATGATCAGGAGGAGATGGTCGCCGCCCCGGCTGAACTCGTTCAGCACGTCCCAGATGTGGATGAGAATGGCGACGATGGCCAGGAGCCAGGGATGTGCGTGCTGGTCGAGATTGCGCGCGGTGTTCTTGACAGCATCAACAGCGCGGTCCTGGGCGCGCATGAAGGGGTCGTTGACCCGGTCGTAAGCGCCGCGCATCTTCCTGCCGGCGCGTCGCTGCGCTCGCACAAAGGGTGTGTTCACGCGATCGTAGCCGCGTCGCATCCTGCCGAAGAATCCTGGGCGGCGGCGGCGCGGCCGTGGTTCATCAGGTTCGTCGTCGGAATCATCAGAATCAGCAGCATCGCCCTCGTAGCTTTCCCGGGCGCGCCGCACTGCGTCGCTCTCAGACTTGAGTTTGGAGATCTTTTTCGTGAGCCGGTCGATGGCGCCAAGGCGTTCTGCCACCTCGTGGTCGACTGCTCGTGGATCGTCTGCGGAATCGCGACGACCTTCCATGATCTTAATGGCTTTCTCGTGTTCCTTGATGCGCCGCGCAAGCTCTTCAATGCTGACCATGGTGAGAACGCCTCGTCAATCACCCCAGGAGCTCGACCCGGAGTTGCGCAACGTGGAGCGGAGCTCCCTCTGGAATGATCTGGATACTGTTCGCGTTAGGGATGAGCACGTTCGGGTCAAGCGTGGCTTGGTAGTAATAGCTGCTCGTCTGGAAGCTGTCCTGGTAGCCGTTCACGATGACACTGCCCCGCTTGGCCTGGTTGCCTTCGGTGAAGCGCAAAGTCATGACGATCCTGCCGGCGAAGACATTCACTTGTTCGAACATGTCTGGCGGCAGGTTGAAGTAGAACACTGGGTAGTCGCCCTCTTCGAGTTGGCTTGTGACCTGGATGTGGTCGAGCAGGTAGCTGCCTTGGCTGCTCGTGAAGCTGATCGCGTTGTCACCGGCATTCAGCACGGTCTTGGCGATGTCCTGCCGTGTCGCGACACCGCAGTCGATGAAGCCCGCGAAAAGGAGCTGGCCGTTGACAGTGATCGTGAGCCTGCCGCTCTGCGTGGGATCGCACTGGGGCACGAACTGGAGCGTGGCCTTCTCCATCTGTTCGTACTCGTCGACCGGGATGGTGAAGTGCTGTTCTGAGCGCGAGCCTTCGTAGCTTGTCACGTCCGCGCTCACGAGGATGTTGCGCAGCTGGTACCGGTTGGCTTCCCAGAAGGTCCAGCCTGCGCTGCCGGATTTGAACATGATCTCGTTGTCCACCTGAAGGTGTTCCTGCGGCAGCTTGATCGGTTCAGGGCTGCGCGAGGTGATCTCGCGTTCGAAGATAAGGTAACCATTGAGGAAAATCTGCAAGGGACCTTTCGCATCCTCGACATTGAAGGTGAGGAGGTAATTCTTCGCGACGCTCTGGTCTGCGCGGAAGGATAAGGTCGCTTCCTGGTTGCTGAACGCGCCTTTCTTCACCAGCATGCTGTCGATGAACTTGACCTCTTCGGTATTCACTGCTGTAAAGACCGTCGTGCTGGGGATGCTGTGCTCGATCGCGCCAGGTCCTTGCGCGTGGAGACTGCCGACATACTTGTCGATGATCACGACCCCGCCGCCGATCGGGCCCCCACCTGGCGGCACGACGATGCCGCCGCCGCCGGGCGCGCCGCTGAGCAGGTCTTCGCGCTCTGCAGGCGGCAGGAAGAGGATGTAGAGGATGAGGATCAGTCCTACCAGGAGGACCAGGATGGGCGTGCTCGTGCGCATATCAGCGCCGCGCTTCCGCAATTGCATATCGTCGAACCTACAAAAGTTTATATATAAAGCTTTCTCTTTTCCCAACGCAGGTATCGTCGAGAGGAGAAAATGCGACTGCAGAAGAAGCTGAAAACAGGAAGTGTCAAGGTCCGCGTGGAGAACGCTGACGACTTATGGGTGCTCCGCACAGTTGTGCAGCCAGGGGACACGGCGAGAGGCTCGACTGAGCGCAAGCTCAAGATCGGGAGCGCGAAAGACGAGAAGACCAACGTGGTGCGGAAGCGCGTGTACCTGGCGATAAGCGTTGAGAAGGTCGAATACGCTGCAGACGCAGGCTCTCTGCGATTGTTAGGGACAATCACTGACGGTCCTGATGACGTGCCGCGCGGCGAGCATCATTCCTTTGTGCTCGAGCCCGGGGTTGAGATCGAGATCGTGAAGCAGGAATGGCCCGGGTATTTGTTATCTAAGCTTGATGAGGCGACAAAAGTCGATTCTGCACTACTCGTTCTCCTGTTTGATCGCGAAGAGGCGAAGCTGTACAGCGTGACACGCCGTGGCGTTGAAGAACTGACTCTGCTCAAGGGCAAAGTGGCGAAAAAGGATGTTGACGAGAAGACTGCAAAGAACTTCTACCAGGAGCTTGTGGCGACCTTGCAGGAGCACATGAGCCGTGGCACGTACAAGCACATCGTTGCTGGCGCGCCGGCCTTCTGGAAAGAGTACCTTGACAAGGAATTGCCGCCTGAACTCAAAAAGCAAACTGTTCTCACAACAATCAGTGCGGTGGAGCGGACCGCAATCCGAGAGCTATTAGCGCGTCCGGAAGTAGCCAAGCTGCTTGCGGAAAGCACGACCTTGCGCGAGCTTGCGCTGGCCGAAGAAGCGCTGGATGCGCTAGGTAAAGACAAACTCGCATACGGACCCAAAGAAGTGGAAGAAGCGATCAACACCGGCAACGCCGCGAAGCTGCTCGTGACTGAGACACACATCGGCAAGACACGCGAGCAGGAAACGTTTCACCAGCTCGAGACCCTGCTCAAGACCTGCGAGTCGACACGCGGCGAGGTGCACGTGCTCAGCGCCGAAGACGCGATGAAGAAGATCGACCCCCTCGGCGGCGTCGTGGCGATCAAGCGGTGGTAGCATGCTCGACCAGGTTGTCAGGGCGGTGAAGCAGAAACGCGAGCTCGCGAGCCTCGACGATAATTTTGTTCTCGAAAAAGTGAAAAAGATTCTTAAAAAAGAAAAGAAAATCAGAACCAAACTCGATAATTCCAAATCCTTCAAGGAATTCTCAAGAAGCAAGGACTTCAAAGAACTCAAAAGCAAAGTCAGGGAAGAATTGAGAAAGGTGTACGGGGTTTTCCAAAAGAAAAAAGGAAGCTCGCCCCTGCTCGCACACCAAAGTTCAGAAGAACGGTACGACTACTATCCTGAGATTTATCAGAAACTCTTCACAATCACAGGAAAGCCAGAAACGATTATTGACTTGGGCTGCGGCGCCAACCCGTACAGCTACGAATACCTCAGCTGCACGCCATTCTACATGGCGATGGACCTGCCGAGCGAGGACTTGAAAGAGATCGCAGCGTTCTTCAAGAAGAACAAGATCAAGGGAGAAGTATTAGGCATTGACTTAGTCAAGGAATACGACAAGCTCGCGCTCCTCCTCAAAGACAATCCTTTCGACGTCGCATTCCTGTTCAAGCTCCTTGATTCGCTTGAGACTGTCAAGAAGAACATCTCGATAAAGCTCTTGGAAGCAGTTAACGCCACCTGGCTTATCGTTTCCTTCCCAACAGTCAGCATCGGCGGCAGGAAGCACATCAAGAAAGAGCGCCGCGCGTGGTTCGAAAAGCTGCTCACGCGCAAAGGCTGGCACTGGGAAGAATTAACAATTGGGGAAGAAGTGTTCTATGTTGTTCTCAAGGATCCCCAAGCAATAGCGCAGAAGCGATACGCTGCCAACGCCGACAAACTTACAAAGTATTATGAGACACAAGACGTGAGTCACTTACACGATCGATTCTTGCAGCTCGTTTCTGGAAAACGAATTCTCGAAGCTGGATGCGCAGGCGGTCGCGATCTAGAATTTTTCAGCTCCGAGGGTTATGAAACCGTTGGATTTGATGTTTGTAAGGAAATGGTGGAAATTGCTCGAAAGAAAGCTCCAAAGGCAAGGGTGCTACAGGCAGATATCAAGTCCTTGCCATTCAAAGCCTCGAGTTTTGATGGGATCTGGTGCCTTACAGTACTGGTGAATTTCTACGATGAAGATGTTCGGAAAGCGCTTTCGGAATTGCACCGAGTACTTGCGCCAGGAGGAGTGCTCTTCTTGGGTCTGAAGGAAGGCAAATCCAGCATGGAGCATAAGACAAACCAACAGGTGTATGTTCGACGATTCACAGAAAAAGAAGTGCTCAAATTCGCCACAGGATTCACCCTTATTGATTCAATTAAATTGTATAGAGTTCGAACCCACGTCAAAGAAAAGGGTTCATTTCTCTATCTGTTTCTTAAGAAGGACTAGCTTTCTTCCACAAATGCAGAAAATGCGAGCGCATCATGGCTGCGAAGCTTTCGCTTTCGCACCAGAGTGTGATGTACTCTTCGGGCGTCGCCACTTCGGGTTTGCCAATCGTGATCCGTACTTTCTGCTTGTCGAGCACGTTGAAACGCGTCCCGAGCGGGCCGAACGATGCTTCGTCATACAAACGGATTTCAGCGCCGCTGTCCCGCCATTGCGGCAGGTTCTTCACAACCTGTGCGTCTTTCACGCAAAGGATCTTGACTTTAACTCCCCTGCTGGTCGCTTTGGTGACAGATCTGATCGATTCCGGCCGTGATTGGAGATAACGCACCACAGCAAAGGACTCCTTCTGCAGATTCTCAGTCTCTTCATTTAGCTTTCTGATGATGTTCCGCTGTCCCTTGATGATCCAGAAGCGTTCTTTGCTTTCTGCTCTGGATGGATGCGCAAGGATTTTTTCGAAGACTGCCAATTGCTCTGGGAGCTGTTCGACAGCTTGACGGCGCTCATCGATCTTTCGTCGCAATGCCTCGACCCCTTGCAGCGAATACCGCTTTGGACGCAGTGGCAAGGACGTGATGAAGCCGTCTTTCTCCAAGGTCTCGAGATTCTCATAGGTCTTGTTCTGCGGAATCCTTGCGCGTCGGGCAAGCTCCTTGGCTGTGGCTTCCTTCAGCTCTGCCAAGGCAGCCATCAGCTTGGATTGATACTCAGTCAGTCCTAAGTTCTGCAGGAATTCCTTCGCCATTCTCGAGGGGAAATAAAGACAAAATAAGAATCTTTCTGTTTGAGTACTCACTAAGGGAGTAAATCAGGGATATAAAAGCTGCGGTGATCCTGCACGCATGGATCTCACAAAACTCTATGCGCGACAGATCTCTATGACTGAATGGCTGCAGCAGATTGGGCATCCCAAAGCTGAAACCTTCCGGCTTGAGGACAATGAGAAGCGCGAGCGTCTTCGCGTCTTGCATGGCCTGATCGGCCTTCCGTACGATCGGCCGCATGGCTTTCCTGCCAAGAGCCTGGCAGCTCGCACTCCTGATCTCGAGCGCTTCCTTGACCATTGCGGCGAGCAATTATGCGCCCTCCGCCTGGTGCCCTTGAAGAAAGGCGTACCAAAGTACCGGATGCGCGGCCATACAATCAACAAAGCCATGGACTGGTTTGACACGCTTGACATCGATCCAGGACAGTATCGCGTAGAATTCGTTCCGCATTCAGCCACTGATCGCTGGGCCACGATCTTCGTGGTCAACAGCCATGGCATCAGCGGCGAGATCGTCAAAGGCGGGCATCATCAATTGACGCAAGGCTATCATAAACACGAGCCGATCAATTTCATGTATGATTTCACAGCATGGAACCTCGCACCGCACGACGATGAGGCATTGCAGCATCTCAAGGAGATCGTTGCGCACCTGAAAGTAAGCAAGCCAAGCATGAGAAAACGACTGCAAAGAGAATTCGGTGCTGGATTTACCAAGAACTACTTGCATGGCTATTTCGAGACAACGCTCAGTGATGAACACGGCTTGTTCTTCATCGATTACAACCGCTTGCTTGGCCAGTTGTTCAACGACTTTGTCGTGCGCGAGAGCTATGCACCTGCATACATGCGCGGCAAGTGTGCCAGTCCTGGCAGGCATGAAGGCAAGGTCCGGATCGTTGCTGATCCGAAGAACGCAAAGATCGACAAAGGCGACATCCTCGTCTGCGAGATGACCAATCCCGACTACCTGCACCTGATGCAGCGCGCTGGCGGCATCATCACTGCCCAGGGCGGCCTGCTCACCCATGCCGCGATCGTCTCGCGCGAGCTCAGCAAGCCATGCATTGTCGGTGTGCAGGACGCGATGACACTCAAGGATGGCGAAACAATCATCATGGATGCCCAAGCCGGCACAATCCTAAAAGAATAAAAACTGTCATAATCTCCCGGCCGCATGCGCATCGGTGTCGATATTGATGAGATCCTCACGCCGCTCCTGGAGAGCTTCCTCCCGTTCTACAACGAGCGGCACGGCACGGACTACAGACTTGAGGATATCTGGACCTATCATCTCGAAGAGGTGATGGAGCGGCCGCTGCCTGAGATGGTCGAGGATGTCCGTGATTTCTACGAGAGCGGCTTGCTCGTCGCGTTGCAGCCGTTCCCTGATGCGCAGGAAGCCATCAAGGCCTTGAAAGACGCTGGCCACGAGCTTGTCATCATCACTTCGCGGCATAGCGGCGCGATAGAGAAGACCAAGCCCTGGCTGGACAAGCATTTTCCTGGCATGTTCAGCACGATCCATTTCTCGAAGCATGTCGGCTGGTCTGGCGAGGAGAAAACCAAGGGAACGCTCTGCAAAGAGCTCAAGGTCAACGTGCTCATCGACGACGACGCGCGCTACTCGAAAGACTGCGAAGAGTGCAACATCACGCTCGTGCTCCTCGACAAGCCGTGGAACCAGCGCCAGGAAACCAACGGCGCCCTTCGGGTAAAAGACTGGCAAGAAGTGCTTGAGAAAATAGAAGAATTAGGTCACAAGGGCTCGTAGTTCTTCGGTCACCGGGTATCCCTCTTTCTCCCAGGCGCGTGTATAATTCCCTTCATTCCAGTCGTCAGTGTAGAGTGTTGTCAGGCGTTCGCCATCAAAACAGGCGACTTCCCAATACATATAATGAGGACACCCGCCCATCTTTCTGAACGTATAGCAGGTCCGCCCGTCTGACAGCTCGTGTTCTGCAAAGCCGTCTTTGCATTCAAGCGGTGCGAAGAAGCGGAATCGTTGATGATACTCGGAATCCTCGATGAAACGATGGCGATTGGTCTCGTTGAGGACAAGAGAATGATATTGATCGCGGAGCCGTTGCGAAGTTTCGGCCCAGACGTAGCCATTGCAGTATTCCCATGACTCGTTCAGCTCGCCTTGTGTCGAGTCGTTCCGGATGGTGAAGCTGCCGACGTAGCAGTCGTCTGCTTCCTTTCTGAGCAACTCGAGCACCTGGCCGTAGGCAGAGTCTCGGCAGTCGCACTCGGCCAATTCCTGAGCAACTTTGTGAAGATGCCATGCGCGTCCCTCTGCAGGACCTAGTTTGTATGAGGGTGCGTAGCCTTCTCGCAGCCAGGTTTCAGTGTTACCATACGGTCCTGGCTGGAAAAAAGTGACTGAGACGAGCTCCGGGCCTTGGAAGCAGACCCTATTCCAGTACCAGGAAGAGGTATCCCTTGGCTGACGCGCATAACACGTGACATCATCGAAAGAGAAGCGGACAAGCGTGTCGCTGGGTGTGAGCGTCTCCAAGGGCTCTGTATCCAGGTCATAGTCTGGAGGCACGCTCGCGGCTGTCAGCGAATCAACGAGGTCGTCATAGAGTGATCGTTCAACGCTCGGAGCTGCACTACAGGCAGCCAGCAACAAGAGAATCAACAATACGTATCGCATGAATGTAAGAGAAAAAGAAATCCTATAAAGAGTTTACGCCTTGACTTTCTTCATCTCTTTCCAAGCCAATTCGAAGAGTTCCTGCAAGGCATTCGCGAAGAATGGCGTGTTGATCCAGACGCCGATGTCGTACGTCGGGTGCACGTCCTGGTCGTCCATCAGCATGAAGACCATCTCCTTGCCGTCGACAACGACAAAGCGAGCTTTGCTCTTCCCGCAGTCCTTGACTTCGGCAATGCCTTTCAGCTCTTTCTCCGCTGCTTTGGATTCTTTCGAGAGCGGCGCTGCAATGCGGATCTTGACGCCGCGCTTCGCGACTTCCTGGAATACCGGCTTGAGGCCTTCGACCTTTCGCAGGAGTCCGCCGCTCGTGGTCATGATCACGACGCTCTGCTCAGCGCTGCGAATAGTCAATTCCAGGTGGTTGTAGAGATTGTGTCGGCCTTTCAGCGCGCCAGTCAGGTCAGTCGGCTCGACAAGCTCGACGCCTTGCGTGTGCAGGTTCCTGAGCTCGTCGACAACGTCGGTCTTCTTCAGGTCGTCCAGGCGCGTGACTTTGACTTCCGCGTCCTTCTTGACGTTCTTCTTGACACGCTCGACAACTTCTTCAGGCGGAACCGCGATGTACTTGATCGGCTTGCCGATCTTCATAACGATAAAGCCTTTCTTCTCCAAAGACTCAAGCACGTCATAGCTTCGGGATCGTGGCACATTGGCGATGTCAGAAAGCTCTCCGGCTGTGGAAACGCCACGGCTCAACAGCGCAGTCCAGATCTTGACCTCATACAGGTTCAGGCCGAAGTATCGGCGAAGCTTGCTGAGAAATTCATCTCGTACAATCATGGTTTTCTACCCCCTCAATAGGGACCGCCACCCCAACTGTGGCTAATCACCCCTTCTTAGTTTCGAATAATGGTACTTACTTTAAATGTGTATTGGTTTTGTTACCCCTTTCTGAGAAGACTGGGCTTTTTGATTACAGAATTATGACACTGTGCTGTCAGCAGACAGTAATTATTTTCCATATTGCAAGCTTTTCTACCAGTAAGTATATAAAAACCTGGCCACCTGTCCACGACGATGACAAAGGACGCAGAACGCCTGGCAAAAGGCCTCCATCCTTTGGAGCGCAAGATCCTTCCCCATCTCAAGCCAGAAGGCACGCTCGCAGAATTAGCGAAAGCTGCCGGTGTGCAGGAAGTCGAGGCCATGCGCGCCCTGCAATGGCTGGAGAATAAGGGCGTGCTCAAGATTCAGAGCAAAGAGCGCCAGGTCTTGGTGATCAAGGACAAGGGCAAGCACGCAGCAAAGGAAGGCTTGCCAGAGCAGCACGTGATCGCGCTGCTGAAGAAGAAAAAAGAGCTGCCTGTTGCTGAGATCGCGAAAGCGCTGCCAGGCTATGACAAGCAAGCGGTCGGTCCAGTCACTGGCAAATTGAAGAAGCTCGGCATCCCGTTCATCACCACCAAGGATGGCAAGCCCGCGTTCAAATGGATCGACATCCCGGTGCAAGCGAATCCTGTCGAAGCGCTCCTGCAGGAAGCGGCGAAGCGCAACTGGAAAGTCACGATCAAAGGCACAGAAGCGGCAGTGAAGGATCTGTTGAAACGCCAGGGCTATGCTGAAGTCCAGAAGCAGAAGGGCAAAGCATACAACCTGACTGCGACTGGCAAAGGCCTGGCAAAAGTCAAGATCACGCGCAAGGAATATGCAGAGAAACTCACGCCAGGCATGCTGAAGACTGGTGCGTGGAAGCAGACCGAGTTCCGGCCGTATAATGTCGAGATCAACGTGCCGAAGCAAGCAGGCGGCCGCGCCCATTTCGTGAACGAAGCGATCAATTACATCAAGAAGGTCTGGCTTGACTTCGGGTTTCAGGAGATGGCTGGCAATCATGTCCAGACTGGGTTCTGGGATCTGGATAGCTTGTTCGTGCCGCAGGACCATCCGGCGCGGGAGATGCAGGACACGTTCTACATCGACGATCCGCGCTCTGGCGAGTTACCGAAGGATGTGCACAAGCGCGTGAAAGCTGTGCACGAGAACGGCGGCGACACCGGCTCCTTAGGTTGGAGATACGATTACTCAGACGAAGAAGCCAAGAAGAACATGCTGCGCACGCACACGACCGTGCTTTCGGCGCAGACCTTGGATCGGATCAAGAAAGGCGAATGCGCCTTGCCAGGAAAGTATTTCAGTGTCAATACAGTATATCGTAACGAAGCGCTCGATTACAAACACTTGTTCGAGTTCCACCAGGTCGAGGGCATCGTCGTCGGCGAAGACGCCACGTTCGAGAACCTGAAAGGCTACTTGAGCGCGTTCTTCAAAAAAATGGGCTATCCAAAGATTCGCATACGACCAGGACACTTCCCCTACACAGAACCGAGCGCTGAAGTCGATGTCTGGGATCCTGAGCGAGAAGAATGGATCGAGCTCGTCGGCAGCGGTATCTTCCGTCCGGAAGTCACGAAGACGCTCATCGGCAAGGAAGTGCCAGTTCTCGCGTGGGGCATGGGTATGGAACGAATTATCACGCGCTACTACGAGATCAAAGACCTCAGAGAAATATACAACAACGATATTGAACAATTGAAGACGATCAAGGCCTGGTTGCGATAAGATGCCAACAATAACCGTATCGAAGAAGGAAGTGCTCAAGACGCTCGGCAAGAAGCTGAGCGACGAGCAGTTGAAAGACCGTATCGGCATGCTCGGCACTGATCTCGAAGGCATCGAAGGCGACGACATCAACGTCGAGATCTTTCCCAATCGCCCGGACCTGCTCAGCCAGCAGGGATTCCAGCGAGCGCTCGCAAGCTTTGTCGGGGTCAAGCCCGGCCTGAAGAAGTACGACGTGAAGAAATCAGGCGAGAAAGTCATTGTCAAGAACCTGCCAAAAGAATGGTCATACGCCGTTGCATGTATCGTCAAAGGTCTGAAATTCGATGATCAGAAGATCAAGGAAGTCGTGCAGCTCCAGGAAAAGCTCGGAATGACCTTCACGAGAAACAGGAAGAAAGGCGGTATTGGTCTTTACCCCTTGGAGAAAATCAGCTTTCCGGTGACATTCACAGGAAAAAAACCGAAAGAGATCAAGTTCCGACCACTTGAGTTTCCAAGGGAGATTGATGCGGAACAAATCCTGGAGCATCATCCAAAAGGAAAAGAATACGGCTTTATCATGGATGGTTGGAAGACATATCCAGTATTCGTCGACGACAAAGGAACATACATGTCCATGCCACCAATCATCAACTCGCATGATGTCGGCAAGATCGACGAAACGACCACAGACATCTTTGTTGAGTGCACGGGCCCCCATTTGCGAACCATTGTCGAATCACTTGCGATGCTGACAACCGCTCTTGCGGACATGGGAGGAAAGATTTACTCAATTGAAATGGTGTATCCTGACAAAAAATTCTCTTACCCCGATCTCACACCAAAAAAGATGAGAGTCGATCACGCATACATCAACAAGCTCCTCGGTCTAAAACTCACAAACGCAGAGATAGGCAAGTACTTAGAACGAATGGGCTTCGGGTACGAGAACGGCAAGGCCCTTATTCCTGCTTACCGCACAGACATCCTCCACCAGGCAGACTTCGCTGAAGACGTCGCAATAGCGTACGGGTACGAAAACTTCAAGGAAGTCATCCCCAACATCGCGACTGTCGGCGGCGCTGACAAATTCGAAACGTTCTGCGACAAGGTACGCAATTTGCTTGTCGGCCATGGCTTGCTCGAAGCCAAGAACTTCCATCTGATCAACCACGACGCGCAGACAAAGAGGATGCTCCTGAACTTCAACACGATCAAAGTGCTGCATCCGGTCAGCCTGGAATATGATTCCTTGCGCGCCTGGATCATTCCGAGCCTGATCGAAGCCTTGCAGCGGAACAAGCGCTATGAATACCCGCAGCACTTCTTTGAGATCGGCCGTGTGTTCAGCAAGGCAAAGCCTGCAGACAAATCCGATACTGGCGTGAAAGAGCAAGTCAGGGTCGCGGTCGCGCTCTGCGGCGAGGATGCGGATTACACTGCCATCAGGCAGGTGCTTGACGACCTGCTCACCAAGCTGAACGTGCAAGCAGTGTACAAGGAGACAGAGCACCCGAGCTTTATCCCAGGCAGGGTCGCGCGCGTTTACGTCGGCAAGGAAGCGGTCGCCTACATCGGCGAACTCCACCCGCAAGTCCTTGCGAACTTCGACATGACCATGCCGATCGCGACCTTTGAACTCAATCTCAGTGTTGTGGGGCAGCACCTTGCATGAGCTACTGAAGAAGATTCCGACGCATGCCTGGATCACCATCTTGCTTGTTGTGCTGTTGGGTAGCTTGATGATAGTTGGAAACGCGCTTAACTTTGCCTTTCTGCTGGTCTGGATGATGCCTGCAGTCATGGCAACGCTGATCTCGATCAGCGTGACGATCAGCGCTCAGCAGAAAAGGCCGCGTTGGCTCGCATACATCCTTGCTGGATTGTTATGGCTTGTCACACTGCTCATGTATCTTCCCTTTCCACCGTGTTTCTTCGAGATAGAAGGGGGGAGTTGCGACGCACTGGGAATCGGACTGAGCGTGGTGTTCTTGAGCCCTATTTATGGAATTATCTTTGCTTTATGGATTATTTTCCTCATCTGGGTGTGGAAGAGAAAATGATTCTCGTCACAGCAGCGATCATCGAGCGAGATGGCAAGTATCTCATCACGCAGCGCACCAAAGACAATCGCCACGGTGCTGGACGTTGGGAATTCCCTGGGGGCAAAAAGGAAGAAGGGGAGGATGAATGTGCGTGTTTGGAGCGTGAGATTAAGGAGGAACTCGGCCTCACTGTGAAAGCTGGCGAGCACTTCCTGACAAGCGAGCATGTCTACGCCGACACAAAAAAGCATGTCAAGCTCATGGGCTATCATTGCACAATCATCAGCGGCGAGATTGAGCACCATGACATCGAAGACCATGCCTGGGTCACACCCCAAGAAATGAAGGACTACGACATCACAGAGGCTGATTTGCCGTTCGTGGAGAAGCTTATAAATAACTACTAAAAAGTAGTTACAAAATAGAAACATTTATATATGATTACTGTGTAAAACAAGGCATGAAACTCGATCCGACACTCACAGAAGTGCCTGATACGCAAGCCCTTGTCGCAGACGAAATGCACCGACGCTATCTCTCGAGCGTTCGAGAAATCACACCTGACAGCAATGAATTCTTCGAAAGGACGGGCGCGTTTGAATTGTTCGATCAGCTTGTTGACGAGACTGCGGAAGTGTACAGGGAGCATTGGAGTCCTTTGGGAAGAGTGAGGAGCGCCGTGCCACCAATTGCTCTCGGAAGTTTGGCAGGTAGCGCTGTCGGCCTCGTAACAGGCGCAGTCGCTGGTGACCCGCAAGAAGGGATGCGGCAAGGCGCTGAGTTAGGATTGTATGTCTCAGCGACACTGCAAGGTCTTGGTGCGGTCTTAAGCGGGATCAAGAGCGCAGCACTCAAAGTAGTTCCCGCAGGGATTCGGTCAGTGCTCAATCGCACGACAAAGCTTCGTGATTTTCTGGTTGATTATGAAGAAGATCTTGAATCAGGAACAAGGGTCGCTCAGCAACTCATGGGGCACAATCCTGAAGTCATGTCAAGATGGGCTCTTCTCAAAATGATCAGTGATTATAACACACTCACACATGAATGCATGCCAACGTTGGAAGGAGTCGATCTTGCTTGCCGAGCATTCAATCACACTGTTGGTGGAGGTGGTGCTGGCGCAATCACCTATATGGTTGGCGCAGGCCTGCTTGACGCCGCTACAAGCTATGATCCTGGATACGCTGCTGCAGCCGCCACCGGTGTAGTGGCAGAGACTGCTCACAGCCTGTTCCTCGCACACGAAAGAAACAAGGGATTGCGGGAGCTTCTTCCCAAAATGCAGGAGCACGTTCATAACCTGAATCAAAGACGAGTAGAGTACGATGATCAGGTCGACAGGGGATTTTCCCCGAGCAAATCGCTCGCAACTCACGGTAGGGAAATGCTCATCGGCGGCCTAGTACGACATTGGTTTGGAAAAGACTTCGATAGACTTCCGGTTGCGTACAAAAACCCCGGTGTTCTGCACGCATTGGATCCTGATGCCTATCAAGAACGGTTAGGGCTTGAAGTCAAGTCCTACCAACGAGCCTAATCCTCTATCTTCTTGAGATCCCCTTCTAGAATGACTGGCTTGCATGCTGCAATCTCGCTTTCATAGAATTCTATCTCTGGGATTGGATTCAACAAGAAGATCTTCTTCCCGAGGACGTGCGCAAAGCCGATCTCCATCAAGGTGTTGCCGCCGATGTAGTTTGCAACGCCGCGCCGATCGTAATTCAGGACAAGGACCGCATCGCTTGTCTTGATCTCTTCCCAGAACTCGCGGATCGCGTCCCGTTCGTTCTTGTGATACAAGGTGATCTCTTCCTTCTCTTTCTCAGTCTTGCCGACATAGGCCTGGGCGAATTTCGAAAGCGTCGCTTCGTGGCCCATTTCCTCGAGCCGTTCTTTCACTTCCAGCATCTGCTCGGTGAAGACCATGCTGGCGCAGATCGCGATCCTCATGCTTTCTTCCCTTTCTTTAGAGATGGTATTGCGTTGTACATGCGGAACATGTAGATGATCGCGATGATCGACACGACGAGCTGGACAAAGCCGCGGACAAGAGAAGCGAATCCTTGCAGGATCAATATCGCTGGGCTCTGGCTCACTTCAGCGGCGATGGCGATTGGGACGGTGAACACTGCGACCCCCATGCCAACCATGATGCCGAAGAGCAGGGTGATGCCCCAGGATGCCCAGACGTGTCCGGCGTGTTTTCTCATCAATTGGAAGCTGCCCTTGATCGCGTCCCAGCCGCTTGCGTTCTTGCGCACAATCAACGGTTGCGCAAAGAACAGCGCAACAGCGAGCACGATGCCAAGACCCACCAGGACAAAGCCGAACAAGACCGCCATGACGATGTTCAAAGCGAGGACACCCACACCTCCTACTGCGAGGATGATGAAGAGGATCATCGGCGCTGCCAAGAGCAGGAAGAGCAGGCCGGTCCAGATCTGGTAGAAGAAGAAGTTCGAGAAGAACTCCTTGCCGCCGGTGTAGAATCCTGTTGCTCGCTTGCCGAGCGTGACATTGCTCGCCATGTTCAGGATGCCGGCGCTGAAGTACGCGTTGAGCATGAGGAAGAGGATCAATCCGGGAATGCCGAGGATGACGCCGAGCGCGACTGCCATCGCCCAGTCGAACGAGCCTGTCAAGGCGTTGGTCCCGTACAGTAAGAAGCCGATGACCGCCAGGATGGCGATGAGCACGATCATGAGCCCTCCTTGCACCAGGAATGGCACGATCAGAATCGGATTCTTGTATGCGTCCTTGCAGCTCTGCCAGAGTTCTGGAAAGTACTCGACCATGGCGTGGGAAGAAAAGTTGCCGTATATAAGAATTGTGATAAGAGGTTTACTTCTTTGCCGGAGCCTTCACTGCAGGTTTTTTCTCAGCCACCTTCGCGCCTGTTTTCGGGAGGGACTTCTCTTCCTGCTTCGGTTGGGCGGGTGCAGCGGGCGTCTCTTTTGCAGGTGCCGCAGGCGCTGCTTTCTTCTCAGCTGCAGGCGCTTTCTTTGCAGCTTCAGGCTTCGGCTTCGCGCGCTTCTTGCGGATCCGCTTCGGTCTCGCTGCCGCCTTCTTCGGCTTGCTCGCTTTGAGATCAGAACCCAGCTTTGCAAAGGCTTTCACGACATCGGCATGCGTCGCGCCTTTCTTGACATTCAGCGAATCCACAAGTGGTTCGAGGTGCCGGACATTGCACTTTCGCCTGCGCGTCTCGCCGTCGATCATGACAACGCCGTCTTTTGCTTCTTCGACAATGACGCAGCGCTTGCCTGCATCCCTGCCAGCGATCTTGAGGCAGAGCCTGCCAACGCTGAAGAGTGCTGTCTCCTTTGCTGGCGTGCCTTTTGCCAGGACTTTGGCTTCCTGGCGCATCTTGACACGCATCGCCCTGCTGGAAAGCACGCCGCCATACGGCCGCTCTGGTCGCTTCAGGGTCTTTGCCGTGTTCTTCGCTTTCGTGGCGCCCATGCGTGGGATGCCGTGCAGTTTTTCGCCGGTTGTGCCGCACCGCGCCTGTTTCGGCTTGCGCTCGAGATAGCGCGTCTTTGTCTGGCCGCCAGGCACTTTGACCTTGCGTTTGCGTAATCTGCTGCTCTTGAATTTTCCTTGAACCATTTTCTAACTCCGCTGCCAAGCGAATACGCACGAGAGCGACGTTCTCTTTATAAAGGTGACTGGAAAGAAAGTAATTATTTTCCATATAGAAATTATTACTACACCACACCAAGCAATTTTCTCGAGATGACGCTGATCAGGATGCTGAGAATGATATATGTTCCGAGCCAGCCAGGCTTCCAGCCGAACAGGGAGACGCTCTCGCCGAGCGGCTTGACCTTCTTATTGCCCATAGTCACAGACGTCACTGCATTGTCTTTGTAAGCCTCGAGCGGCTGCTCATACTCGCCGCGCTCAGTTGTGATCACGAATGTCTTCTCTGCCTGCGAGCCGCCAGCGTCGATCGTCGCCTTGTAGGTGCCAGCCTCGGCGCTAAGCGTCCAGACGACGATGCCTTCTTCGACGTCCTTGGTCGCGTTGTCGACAGTGATGTTTTCCGGCGGCAATAAGGACAGCGTTGCCGAATCGACACCTTCAGACATCATTGCGGTGATCGTGAACTCTTCGCCAGGCGAGAGACTCTCATACGCCATGTGCGCGTTGAGCCATCCGAAAATGATGAAGATGGGGATGATGGTGTACAAGGTCGGCTTGAACGAGTGTTTCATGAGCTCCATGTTGTACTGCATCGCCTCTTTCTGGAGCTTCATCATCTTGTCCGGCTGGTCCCGCACCGCTTTCATCTTCTCCTGGTATTCCTTGACCTTCTTCTTCAGCTCCTTCATCCGCTCCTGATCAGTCGCGTACTTGTACACGAGTGTGATGCCGACAGTAATCACTGCTGCCATGATGAAGATCGCCCAGAAATACGGCAAGGCCAGCAGCGGCCGGAATATCGGGTCGAGGATCGTCTCCAGCATCTCAGAAAGGAACTCGAAGACCATCAGCGGCCACCCATGAACTTGCGCATCATCGGGTTCATGTCTGCGACGTGCTGTTGCGCGATCTGCTGGTAGAGCTGATAGATGATCATGACCGTCAGGAGGATGCCGGTGCCGCGGCCGAGCGCGCCAGTCAGGTCAGCGACCGCAGCCAATAAGCCAACCGCGATGCTGCCGACAAAGGTGAGCGGCCAGATGTAGCGCGCGAGCAAGCGCTCGAGCACGCGCTGATCCTTGCGGAAGCCAGGGATGTGCAAGCCAGAGGCCATGATCTGCTTTGCTTGCGACGCCGGATCCAGGCCTGCTGTCTGGACCCAGAATACGCCGAACAATAAGGAGCCGGCCATGAACAAGAGGAGATACACGCCTGATTGCCAGATATGCGACCAGGCAAGACTGTTCGTGATTAAAGGCTCGAGGATGCTCGGATTCCCGACGATGGCAGAGAGCCATTGTAGGCTCGGCACCCAATTGCCGATAAGCTGCACGTTCGCCAATAATGCGGCGACCAAGATGACCGGGATGTTGCTCGTGTAGAAGAAATTCAATGGCCAACGCACGCCATGTCCGCGCAAGCGTCCGAAACTCAACGGAATTTCCACTTTCATCGCCTGGGTATACACCACGACGAGAAAGACTACAACCGTGGCGACCAACACCGCAAGATCAAGCCCTGCTTGCGTCAGGTTCTGGCCTGCGATGCTCTGGATCAGGCTCGGAATACGCCCGGCTGGAACGTCAGGGTTTGCAGGGCTTGGCAGCCAGCTGAGCGCGCGGACAAAGATCTCTTTCGACACGCCAGCAGCGATGAACAGACTAATGCCTGAGCCGAAGCCCCACTTGCTCACGACTTCGTCCATGAACATGATGAGGATGCCGCCGAGGAACAATTGGAAGATGAGCATCCAGGCCGGGATGCCGGGCATCGCAGTCAGGCCGCCGGTCGCGACATAGATGATGCCTTCAAGGATGATGAACGCCACGCTCAAGAGCTTCTGGATACCCTGGAAGCGGGCACGGCCTTCGTGCGTCGTCCTGTCGAACTTGACAATGCCGGAACCGTTCAGCAATTGCAGCACGATCGACGCGGTCACGATCGGACCGATACCCAAGGTGATGATGCTACCAAAGCTTGCACCGAGAACAATTTCGAAGAACTCGAACTGCTCCAGCGCGGTCGAGGCGAGCCCGAAGATCGGGACCATGCCCAGGAGGAAGTAGAGGACGAGCGTGATCGCAGTCCATTTCAGCTTCTCCTTGAACGCCAGCCGCTTCTCAGTGGGCGCCTGGACTTCAGGCAGGTTTTGCAGGACAGTATCGAGGAGACTCACAGTCACACCCTTTGCCAGCCAGGGCTGCCCAGGGATTTATAAAGGCTTTGGCCTAGGAGAGGCGCCACTGCGGCGCTCTCACTTCGTATGTCGCGCCAAGGCAGTGGCGCTATTTGAGAAGAAACCAGTGGACATAACCGCACTCGCCGCACGTATAATTCTCCGCTAGCCGGCTTCGTTTGAAGCCGAAGAAAGACGCGTGTTCGATCAGGCCTTCAGCCCGCTCAAACTGGTTATTCCGGCACTGCGGACAGACCAGGCGTCGGCCATTGAAGACGAATTCCTCAGGCATGGAACAAGTCAAGAACTGGAAATATATTAATCTTCCGAGGAAGGTTCGCTTTGGGCACTGACACCAGTCACTGCCACCTTACCGCCGGCTTTGGCCACCTTATCGAGGGCTCTGGGACTGGCGGATTCGACAGACAGCTCCATCTTCACGCCGACAGCGCCCGCTCCCAGCAATCGCTGGATGCCCAGCTTCTCGAGATCGAGGACAAAAGTATCGCCTTTTTTCGTGGCAAGACCCTCTGCAGCCATGCGCTCTGCAGCGCTCGCCAGGTGTCCGACATTGACAGCAGCGCCTTTCTCCGCAGCATGCGAGGTGAAGCCGTGCTTGCCGTAGCGTCGCTTGTCCTTCCAATACGAAGGCTTCTTGGCATCGCCGCGCTTCCCGCTGCCGGCATGGCCGCGACCGCCGCGATGTCCAGCGCCGCGATGCTTCTTCATCGAGCCCCAACCATGAGTGGTGCCGCCTCGCTGCCTGGTGTTCTTCTTGCGTCGCATCATACCATCCTCGTGATCAGCGCGTCCATATTGTTGCGTTCGCCGAGCGCGCCGCCTTCGACAAAGCTCTTCTTCGTGCCCTTGCGTTCCCAGCCGCCGCGGGGCGGGTGGAGGCGATACGGACCAGGCCCGCGCTTCTCGTCGAGCAGTTTCTTGGTCGCTTCGGTGATCGTGCCGTAGGTGGCGTAATCCTTGCACTTGCGCAATTGCCCGCGCACCTCTGCAGTATCAGGGAGCACGACGCAGACGTGCTTGTTCCGGATCTTCAATGAGTTCAAGGCTGTCTTAGTGTCAGCGCGGATGCCGACAAGCCCTCTGACGAGGACGATAGCCACCAGCTTCGCTGGTTTCTTGACCGGGGCTTTGTCCGCTTTCTTGTCGTCACTCATTTGCATCACGCTTGCCACCGTCGAGGACGGCGAGCTTTTCCCTGTGTCGTGCTTGCACCCGGGTCGTGCTGAGCTTTCGCATCGCCTGCTCGAGCGCTTTGATGAAGTTGACCTTGTTCTTTGTCTGGCCGAGGCTCTTGCTCCAGACGTTCTTGATGCCTGCCAGTTCGAGGATCTTCGCGACTTCCTTCTCGACCACGAGGCCTTTTCCTTTCGGCGCGGGCATGAGTCTGACGATCACGCTCCCGGTCTTGCCTTCGACTGCGAAGGGGATGCTGTGGGGTTCGCTGCTCGCGTCTTCCCACGAGCCCGTACCTCGTCGGATCTTGAACACGTTGAGCTTGGCCTTCCGGACAGCTTTCTGCCGTGCCGGCATGGTCTCTTTCGCGCTGCCAATCCCGATGCCCACGTGGCCGTTCCGGTCGCCGACGACTGCCATGGCGGTGAATTTCGGCTTATTGCCTTCGCGCGTCTTCTTCTGGGTCTGGCGGAAGATGCGTCGCTGGCCGCCGCCGAACTTGCCTTTGGCCTGGCCGATGAGCAAGAGGTCGGATTCGAGGTTCGGCAGGAGTGTCTCGACAATCTCCGGCTCGAGGATGACGTAGCCGTTGTCAAGGATCTCGTCGATGCTGATGATTTCCTTGTTCTTCACCTTCTTGCCCAGTTCTGTCTTGGGCTTCCAGCTGTCAAGGTCTGCTGCGATCGCGCTTTCCCGGGTTTTCATCTGGAATTGTGCCATATGATCATGCCTCTTGTGCTTTTGGCTCTTTCTCAACTGCTTGTTTCGCTGCAGGCGGTGTCATGCCGAGCTTCTTCATGATCGCTGCGACGTCTGCTGCCTTCATCGTGCTCAGGTGCTCGCCAGCGAGCCGCGCTGGCGGCGGGAACACGCGCTCGTTCACCGGCATTGACAAGCCCGCGTCAACAGCGCCTTTGATGGCGGCGTAGATCCGCGTGCCTGAGCGGTGCTGCTGCAGGCCCATATCCACGATCGCCTCTTTCACGCCCTTCTCCTTGGCTTGCTTGCCGAGGAGGTAGCCGGCGCAGTAGGCTGCTGGCAGGCTCTTGGTCGAGCCTTTCCAGCCCTGCTTGCGCAGTATCTTCGAGTTGAGCGTCACGAGCGTCTTGTCTCCGTCAGGCTCGTAGGTGACAAGCTGCAGCTGGACGTGCTTATTGCTCGCCCGGACCACTAGGCGCGTTTTCCCGCTCTTGAGCAGGTTGAGCCGTTTCTTATAGTTCGTCCTGCCTTCGCGCTTGCGGCGGAACGTGACGACGTGTTTGGAATCTGCCATGATACTCACTTCTCCCAAAGGCGTTGATCATCGCAGTAGAGCTTGATGTGGCGCTTGCTTCTGAAGAAGCCGCCTTTGCTCTTGCGATACAAGGCCCGGTATGTTGCGATGCTGAGGTGCCCTTTCTGCTTGAGCTCCTGCAGGAAGGCGCGTTGCGCTCTGATTTTGTTCATCCAGCGCTCCTTGTCCGGCGTGTTGGCGTTTGGCGTCCCTTTCTTAGAGCCGTGGCCTCGCCGGAGCCCTTTCCGCTTCTGCACCCTGATCTTCCGGGCGCGGACGCGGGACACTTCCTTCTCGCCTTGTTTGAAGATGATGCCGTCGCTGATGAGCAGTCGCAGGTCTGACTTGGTGATCGCCTCCTTGATCTCGTGGAGGTGCTCTGGCTTGAACTTGACGCGCTGCTGGCTGCATTTGAGCAGGCTTGCTGCGAGTTTCTTCTGGGTTGCAAGTTTCATTCGGATCACTGCTTCTGCGTCAGGACCTTGCGTTTCTCTTCTTCCGCAATCTCCTTCTTCTCCTCATCGGAGAGTTCTTCTTCCTTTTCTTCCTTCTTGACTTTCTCGTCGAGGGTCTTCTTCTCTTTCTTCTTGGCTTCTCGCGCTTCCTTGTCCTTCTTTCGCGCGGCAAGGCCGTCGGCAATGGTTTTTAGGGCTTTCTCGACGTCGATGTTGAGGATCGTGATGTTCTTCTCTTTCGCCGCTTTCAGCATGCCTTCGCGCTTGCGCGCGCCAATGCTCTTGGCGAACACTGCTGCCTGGGTCTTCGCATCCAGCGCAGTGAGTTCTGCCAGCGTGCTGACAACGATCGGGTCGAGGCCCTTGACCTTGCCACGCGTCGCTTTCGGACTGCCGTAGCCGACGCTGATCGGGCGTGCGTAGCCTCTTTTCTTGAGACGCATCTTGCTCTGGCGTCCGCGGGGCTTTCGCCAGCTCGATGCCAGCCTGGCTTTCTTGTGTGAGTCTTGTCGTCGGAATTTCATGCTTTTTTCCCGTCTTTTTCTGTGATGAATATGCCGTCCTGGAATATGCGCGAGTCGAATCCTGGCCGTTTGGTCAGGCGTTCGATGTCTGCCGCGACCTGGCCGACGATTTCCTTGTCAGAGCCGGTGACTGTGATCGCTTCACCCTCCACCGCGACGTCTGCACCGTCCTTGATCGTCAGCACGCGGGGCACTTTCTCGCCGATGAAGTTCTTGACCTCGAAGGTGCGATCCTTGACGCCGACGCTCATCGGGAAGTGGCCGCTGCAGATCTTGAGCTTGTAGGTGTAGCCTTCGGTCACGCCTTTCACCATGTTGCGCGTGTGCGCCTTGAACGTGTACAATTGCTTCTTCTCGCGCATCGTCGCCTTGCTGCAGGTGAAGGTGATCGCGCCGTCAGCAAGCGCGATGGTGATCGCCGGGTGGTAGAGCAGCTTTGCCAGCTCGCCCTTCTCACCCTTCACCGTGAGCGTGCGGTCTGCGTAGTTCGCGGTCACTCCGTCCGGGAGTGTGACTCGTTCCTCGAGTTTCTCGATTTTCATCTTAGTAGCAATAGCTGATCAGCGTGCCGCCGATGCCTTTCTCCTTCGCTTCTTCGTGGGTCATCAGGCCCTGGTTGGTGCTCATGATGATGATGCCGAAGCCTTGCGCCGGCAGGTAGCGCTTCTCGAAGCGCTCGTAGCTCCGCTTCCTGATCTGGTAGCGCGGTTTCACGACGCCGACCTTGTTGATCTTGCCGCCGAGCGTGATCTTGAGCGCGTCACCCTTGCTGTCCGGGATGACCTCGTAGCCTTCAAGATAGCCCTGCGCGACCATGATGTCAAGGACTTTCCTGATCAGGGTGCTGTTGCACTTTGTGACGAGCTCGTGCTTGGCGCGCTCTTCCGCGTTCTGGATGGCGCTCAGCACGGCTGCAAGTGGGTCGTTCAGGCTCATTGTTTTCCCTCAGCTGTATTGTTTGAATCCGAGCTCTGTCGCGAAGTCGCGGAAGCACTTCCTGCACAGGTTGATCCCATACTTGCCGATGTGGCCGTGCGGGTTCCCGCAGTTCTTGCACCGCTTGGTGTTCGCGCCGAATGCTCGTTCCTTTGGCACGTTGTGCTTGAGGAACTTGGAGTACTTGCCCGGCTTGTTCCGAATCTGCTTGAGGACCTTTGTGTGATGGCTGGTCGTCATATTATTCCTCTTCGAACTTAGTCTTGAACTTCTCTGTCATGAAAGCCTTAGCTTCCTCGACGGTGAGCTTGTGATGGCTGCCTGGCTTGGCCGGCCTGATCCGCCGCCGTTTGGTGCGGAAGCCCGGGCGTTCGAGCGTGATGCACACCTGCAAGCCGATGATGCCGATGGCCGGGTCGTACTTGGCGCCGTCGATGTCGATGTACTCCGGAATGCCGAAGCTGACATTGCCGCCCTGGTCCAGATTGCTCGGCTTGAGCACGTTGCTCTTCGCAGCCAGCAATCGCGGGATCATCTCCTCTGCTTTCTTGCCGCGCAGCGTGAGCTTGACGCCGATCGGGAGTCCAGGACGGAGACCCCATCCCGGGATGCGCTTCTGCGTCTTGGTCTTGACCGGCTTGATCCCTGTCAGGATCTCGATGAGCTTCTCCGCTTTCTCGAGCAGGCCTTGGTCCTTGCCCGCTCCGATGTTGAGCGTGAGCTTCTCGATCCTGATGGTTCGCATCTTGTTCATGACTATCAACTGTTGCATTATGCCTCGACCTTGATCTCGCTCTTACCCTTGCCAAGGACGAAGGCGTGCTTCGCTTGTGTGGTGAAGGTCTTCTCCTTCGTTTTGATTGTGATGGTGCCGTTGTCGAGCTGTTCGACTGTGCCGGTGGTGCCGGTGTGCTTGCCGCTTGTCACGAGGACGAACATGCCTTTCTCGAGCGGCAGTGCCGATTCGATCTTGTTGTCCAGGCTGAGCATGACGGTCGAGCCGACCTTGCCCGGATACTTGTCCACGAGCAGGGTCTTGCCGTTGTGGAAGCCGAGCTGGAGCTTGCCTTTCCTGACCACGTGCTTGCTCGTGACTTTTGACGGGACGATGCCTGCTTCCTTGCCGGTGATCGGAATCGCGTGCAGTTTCTTCTTGTCGTCGATGAGCATGCGGAAGCTCGTCTTGATCGCTGGGAAGGTGACGACGTCCATGAGTCCTGCGATGTCGTCTGCGCGTAGCTGCTTGCGACCGTTCACGAGCACTTCCTGCGTGTTGAGCAGGGTCTTCACGCTTCGCAATGTCCGCGCCATCTTGAGCTCGTCCTTGAGCAGGATGCTCAACGGCAAACTATACTCCATCGGGTGGCCGCCTGATTCCGGGCGGAGCGTGAACTTTGTCGCTTTTCGCGTGATCGGCCAGGTCGCTGGCGCGTTGATCCGTTTGAGGTGACTCTTTGCCATGTTCATTCCTTCGCGTTCTTGAATCGTCTTTTGTCGCTGATCAGGTCGACGATCATGAGGTTGCTCGGCCGCAGCGGGTACTTGCTCGTTCCGCCTTGCTTCTTGGCAACCTCAACCTTTGCGACGTGCACCCGGTAGTTCGTGGTGTCCACGCCTTCGACTTTGCCTTCCTTTCCTTTGTGGCTGCCGCGCATGACCTTGACCTTGTCGCCAGTGCGGACACGGACTGCCCGTGTTTTATACTTCTGCTGCAGCTCTTTGGAGAGGTGCACGCTGAGCTGGCTCCCGATGAGGTGCTCTGGGAGGTTGTGCACGTACTTGCGCTGCTTGCGCGGTTGCGTGCTGCTCTTCCATTTCGTGCTGTGCGCTTGTTTCATAGTATCACATGATGATGCTTGCTACCTTTGCAACGCCGGGCCACCGGCTGCATGCTTCTTTCGCGATCGGGCCTTTGAAGATGGTTCCTTTCGGATTGCCTTTATTGTCCTTGAGCACGACCGCCGCGTTATCCTCAAATTTTATCCGTGTGCCGTCCGGGCGTCGATAGCTTTTCTTCTGTCGGACAAGCACGGCGAACACGACTTGTTTCCGCATGTCCGGGCGTCCTTTCTTGACGCTGGCCATCACAAGGTCGCCGATGCCGGCTGCTGGCAGCCTGCCTTTTCGCGTGTTCAGTCCGACGACGGTGAAGATCTTCAGAAGCTTCGCTCCGGAGTTGTCGCAGGTCTGGACCAGGCTTCCGACCGGAATGGCGCGGGTCATGTTTGCTTTGATGGCTTTCATGATTGTTCACTCAGTGTTTCTTGATGACGACGAAATTCTTGGTCTTGCTCAACGGGCGAGTCTCCATGATCGTGACCCGGTCTCCTAGTTTTGCGTCGATCTCGTCCGGGTTGTGCGCTTTCATCTTGCTGAAGCGGCGCTCGTATCGCTGGTATTTCGGCACATAGCTGCGTCGCTCGAGCTGCACAGTCACTGTCCGGTGCATCTTGTCGCTCACGACAGTGCCCATGAAGGTGCGTCCGTGGGTGCGGAATTCAGTCTTGACAGGTGTTGCCGCCTTTGCGGGTGTCGTCTTTTCTGTCGGGGCTTTTGCCGTTTTTTCTTCTGTTTCCGCCATCTTATCTCCTCGGTTGCTTGATGTCGATCGTGTCAGGGCTGAATCCCAGCGCGACAAGATCCTCCTTGATCGTCCGGAAGTGGTTTCCTTGCAGGCTGACTTCGCCGTTCTTTCCCGAGCCGCCGCAGGCGAGCTTGTTCTTGAGCTTCTTGGCCAGGTCCTTGATGTCCACTTCGTGTTCGTTGATCCCGCTGATCACAGTGTAGGTCTTGCCGAACTTCCTCCGGTCCAGGCTGACCGTGATCCTCTGGCTCTCCCGCGCGATCTGGTCGCAGACGCAGAGGTCTTTGGGCAAGCCGCAGGTCGTGCATATCTCGCTCATTGTGAACCTCGCAGTGTCTTGATGCGCGCCACTTTGCGCTTGAGTTGGATGATCTTGCCTGCTTCTTTCGCCGCGCCACCTGTGGCGACCTGCGCGTTCAGCTTGAGCAGTTCCATGCGGATCCGTGCAAGCTCTTTCTCGAGCTCTTCCGGCGTCTTCTTCTTGAGTTCCGCATGCGCTTTCTTGGTCATGAATATCACTCAGGTTTCGCAGGCTCTTTCGCTGCTTCCTTTTTCTCTTCCTTCGGAGCTTTCTTTACAGCCTTCTTCGGTGCCTTTTTCGCCGCTTTCTTGGCTGGCTTCGGCTTGTCTTCCTTTGCCTCTTCCTTCACATCAGGCGCAGCTTCGGCCACTTCTTCCATCTCTTTCTCGACTTTCTTGTCAGTGACTTCCTCGACTGTCGGCTCGTCCGGCTCCTGGAGCAGGATCTGATCCGGCAGTTTTGTCGTCGGTGGCATGATCGAGACCTTGACGCCGACAGCGCCGCTTTTGAGCACTGCGGTCTTGTATGCGATGTCCACGCCGCTGATCGCGACGTCGCCGCATTTCTTGAGATAGCCCTGGTAGAATCGCCAGGTGCGTGCCCGCTGACTTGGAATCTTGCCGCTGATCAGGATTTCCACGCCCAGTGCGCCGGCGTTCATCACGTCGCCCATCGCGCGGTGTCCCACGCCTTTGAAGCGCTGGCTGCCGAATCGTTCGAGGCTGTTCACGATCATCTCTGCGATGATGTTCGCGTCGAGTCCGATCGTGGTGACCTCTTCGATCTCGATCTGTGGGTTCTCGAGGTTGAATTCGTTCTTGAGCGCCTCGGTGAGTTTCTGGATGTTGCTGCCTGCGCGGCCGACGACGAGTCCTGGTCGTGAGGCGCGGACGATGATCTTGTCGCCCAATGGTGTTCGTTGGAGCTTGATGCTGCTCAGGCCGACTCTTGAGAGCTGGCTCGAGACAAATTCCTTGATCCTGAACTCTTTCAGGTTCTGCGCGACGAATTTCCGTTCAATTGCCATCCTTTTTCACCGGTGATTGTGATTTCTCGACTTTGTCCTTCTTTTCAACCACTTTCTCCTTTGCGCCTGTGATCGGGCGGGACTTGCTG
>JANQNB010000013.1 GCA_028279755.1 Candidatus Nanoarchaeia archaeon | reverse complement strand
TCTCAGATCTTTGTATCCTGAATTGCTCATTATCTCCGAAAACTAGTCGTGAATTAAAAAACTTCCGAGACAAGAAAAACCAATTGCCGTTAACACCGGGCCTAAACGAAGTTCGACCCGTAGGGGAGAACTTGGGGTTTTTGTGCACAAAAATCCGCTTTAGGCCCTGTTAAGCGACCCGAAGGCGAAGCCGTGGGGCGAGCGCCAAAGGCGCGAGAGCTTTTGAATTGCCATAAAATAAGACGACCGCAGGGAGCATAGAAGTCCGAAGGACGGGGGGTCTGAGAGGTGTTACGAAGCTTCTTTTTCTTTCAGTAAGTTGGTTGTTATTCCCCACAGGATGAAGAAGAGTAAGATTGCGACGGGTAATAGGAGAACGGCGACCCAACTGACATTAGTTCTCCATGCCTGAAGGGGATCGTTTTTTGCCCAGCTATTTGATAGAATGGTGATCGTTCTGTATATGATTATTGTTATGTACAGTGCGAAGGTGATTATTGCTGAGATAAGGGCTGATTTGTTCCTCGTTAGTTTTTCGCTCTTCTTCTGAGGGAAGCTCTTTAAGAGTGGTGGTAATGCGAAGCTCACTATGAGAACGCACCAGGATATAGTGATTCCGCCATACAGCGGGAGGATGATCATCCCTGCTAAATCTTCAGCACTTCTCGCGCTGATGAACGTGAATGCTAAACCAACGACTAAGATTGTCGCAGGAATAATAAAGAACCTCTTTGGATTATCCGAGTGAACAATTCGGACGGCTGTGATTATAGGTGCTGCGGCTATGGTTGTGAAGAGTAGCATGAATGCGCCGTTCTTAAAAGCTGCTGAGAGAGGTGCATCTGCAGTGAGCTGTATGAACAAGGTGAAGAGAAAAATCAGAAACCACGCTGCCAACAAGATGAAGCCCGGTTTTAAGGCGAGCATCCACTTTTCCTTGGATGAGAGATTCTCGTTAGGAGCCATAATGAGCTAACTCATTGATTGCTTTATATGAATTATGGTTCTCGCAGGCATTCGAATCAAAGAACGCACTTGACTTCTCAGACCCCCTATTTCTAAACTAAGGCAATTCAAAAATTTCGCTTAACACCAATTATATGGCGTCAGCCGAATTCGTGAGGTTGGGGCCATAATATTGGTGTTATTGTACCTAGTGCTTGCAGGATATACTCGGTTGTTTTTCGGATGTTTCGGCAGTAGCACTGGACATGTGCCCGGCAAGGATATTAAGGAGTTCTCCCCTCGGAAAATCCATGGAAACTGAGGAATTATTGAAGCTCTATGCTCGCCAATTGGCTTTGCGGAACTACAGCCCGCGAACCAAGAAATCCTACACCTATCATGTCCGTCGCTTCCTCAGATGGCTCAAGAAAGAGCCTCGCTATGTGCAACGCACAGACGTCGAGTCCTGGCTGCTTCGCCTCGCTAGCAAAGGCCACTCGCCCGCCTCAGTAAATCTCGCGCATAACTCGATCGGCTCGTTCTATCGCTTGGTCTTCAGGAAGAAGCTCCTGGTGAACGTGCCGCGCATGAAGGAATCCCAGCAATTGCCGAAATTGCTCTCACGCGAGGAGGTCAAGGCGATGATCGACAACACGAAGAATGCCAAGCATCGGCTCTTGCTCAGCTTCTTGTACTCGACCGGGCTTCGCTTGTCCGAAGTCCGCAAGCTCAAGCATGAGCATCTGTTTCCAGAACGAGCATATGGGATAGTCAAAGCAGGCAAAGGCAATAAGGATCGCTTGTTCCATCTCTCGACCGAGCTTGTGAAGCTCTTGGGTTCTGGCGAGGGCTATGTGTTTCCTGGTCGTCGCGGTCCGTACAGTGTCAAATCCATCCAGATGGTTGTCAAGCAGGCTGCGAAACGTGCAGGACTCAATCGGAATGTCACACCACACATGCTTCGGCATAGTTATGCCACGCACTTGCTCGAGCAGGGTGTTGATATCCGGCTTATCCAAGAGCTCTTAGGTCATGCTTCACTCAACACGACGCAGATCTACACGCACGTCGCGAAGAGCAGTTTTCAAGGCTTGCCGAATCCGTATGATGGGTTGCGGGTATCTCCGCAACTCTCGGAACGAAGTGACGATGCGCTCGGAGGTGGTTGAATAGGGAAAAACTTATATATTAATTCGGTATTAATACCATATATACATGTGATACTATGGTGCAAGCGATTATCAATATCAGTGAAGAGTCAAACAGGGTCCTCAACATCCTCAAGGCAAAATATGGGCTTCGTGACAAATCTGCTGCGATCAATCTCATGGCAGAGCACTACGAAGATGCTATCCTCGAGCCGCAATTGCGTCCTGAATTCGTCAAGAAGGCCCTGCGCATTGATAAGCAGAAGCCTATCAAGATTGGCACTGTCGAAGCTCTTCGCAAACGCTACAGATGATGTATTCTCTGGATATCTCGCCCGAGCTGGACAAGAAGCTGCGGAAGCTCTCAAGAAAGCATCCTCGACGGGCAAGGATGATTCTGAAGAAGGCGGAGGAAATCCTGCAGAATCCGCTTCGCTACAAGAATCTCAGGGCGCCAATGAAGCACTGGAAAAGGGTTCACGTTGATTCGAGTTTTATCCTGTTGTTCTCTGTCGACGAAGAAACAAAAACAGTGTTATTGAAGGATTATAATCATCACGACAAGATCTACAAGTGAACATTGCAAAGAAAAGGCAGGACAGCGAGCCGCACTTCCCGCGCAGAAACGCAGTACCATACGGCACGTGGGCGCGCTTGACTTCCGAGTTCGAAATGGGATCGGGTAGTACCACGCCGCTTTGGCCGTCCTACCCTGCGAGAATAACGAGCCCTTTATAAACCTTACCTTCTCCCACGCTGCTATGGCCTCGAAGGGCTTTCACGTGGATTTCATCGGATTAGGCGCACCGAAATGCGGCACAACCTCAGTCGCGCAATACCTGGCAGAACACCCCAGCATCTCCCTGTACCCGACAAAGGAGCTGAACTTCTTCTCCTCCGAGAACAGCATCCACGAGCCAGAGAACACTGCCTACGACGACGGCGGCATGACGCTCTACGAGCAGCGCTTCATCGACGCAGGCATCGACTTCTCAAAGGTCGTGGGAGAGTTCAGCACGTGCTATTTCCACGACAAGAAAGCAGCAGAAAGAATCAAGCGGCATTTTCCCAAAGCCAAGCTGATCATCATGCTCCGCAACCACCCGGACCAGCTCTTCTCGTTCTACAAGATGGACCGGTATTTCTACAATTCCATGGACTGCAGCTTCGAAGAAGCCTTGAAACGCTACCCTGCATACATCGAACGCGCGAAATACAGCAAGCACCTCCGCATGTACTTCAAGCTCTTCCCGAAAAAGCAGATCAAAGTCTTGCTGTTCGACGATCTCAGGAAGGATCCGAGAAAACTCATGCGCGACCTCTACACATTCCTGGGCGTCAATCCAAACTTCGCGCCCCCGTCGCTCGGCAAAGCAGCGAACGTCGCGAAGCAGGCACGCTCGCCCGGCTTCAGGAACGCGGTGATCAAGCTTGCGAAGACAGCGCAGCGCGTCGAGCAGAGCAAAGCAGGCTTTGTCATCCGCGGCCTGCGCAAAGCAGGCGTCGACCGCCTGCTACTGAAAGCGCATCACGAATGGAATGTCGAACCGAGCAACGCGCCGCCGATGAAACCAGCAACACGAGCACGGCTCACCAAGCTGTTCGCAAAAGACACTGCAGCGACAGCAAAGCTGATCAAAAGAGATCTGGCCTGGAAGAATACTACGCCAGCAGCTTCAGCAAAGAAGCGACGCACGCGTCGACGTCCTGCTCGGCGCTCTTGAGCACGAGCTCAGCTTTCTCAGGCGCTTCATACGGCGCATTCACGCCAGTGAAATCCTTGATCTCGCCAGCGCGCGCCTTCTTGTACAAGCCCTTGGTGTCCCGTTTCTCACACTCCTCGACCGGACAGTCGACAAAGACTTCGATGAAATCCTTGCCGATCAGCTCGCGCACGCGATCACGGTCTTTCGCATACGGACTGATGAAACAGACCAGCACAGTCAGGCCAGCATCGTAGAACAGTTTCGCGACCTCGCCGACACGCCGGATGTTCTCCTCGCGATCTTCCGGAGAAAAACCAAGATTCGCGTTCAGGCCGTGGCGCACATTATCGCCGTCGAGCGTGTAGGTCAGCACGCCCTTGTCGTGCAAGGCTTTCTCCAGCGCGTGCGCGAGTGTGCTCTTCCCGCTGCCAGACAAGCCAGTGAACCACACAACCTTATTCTGCTGCTTGAGCAATCGTGCGCGGTCTTCACGCGTCATCTGGCTCTCATGCCACTGCACGTTCGGCGAGGTCATAGCAAGGCCTCGACATATTTCACGACCTGGTCAGCGCATTCTTCAGGACCATGCTTCTCAGTATCCAGGACAAGCTCAGCTTTCTCAGGAGGTTCATACGGCGCGTCAACCCCGGTGAAATCCTTGATCTTGCCGGCAGCCGCATCTTTGTACATGCCGGTGGTGTCGCGCTGCTTGCACGTCTCCACGTCTGCCTTGACAAAGACCTCGATGAAATGCGCCTTCTCATCCACCGCCTTTCGGATCTTGTCCCGCTCTTCGGTGAACGGGGTGACGAACGAGCTCAGCACGACCGCGCCGTTCCGCGACAAGAGCTTCGCGATGTAGGTCGCGCGCTCGATGTTCGTGTCGCGATCCTTCTTGCTGAAATCGAGATCCTTCGAGACTGTCTCGCGCAGGATGCCGCCGTCGAGCCGCTCGGCGAGCACGCCGCGCTGCTCAAGCTTGTCGCGCACCAGGTTCGCGATCGTCTTCTTGCCAGCGCGCGGCAGGCCGGTCAGCCAGACGACAACGCCCTTGTTCTTCAGGTACTTCTCGAGCACTGCGTCAGCGCCTTTGGGCATGAACTCGCGCCAGGACTCGTCTCCGTTCTCGATCCGGTTCCTGATGTCAGTCGCGCTGATCACCTTGATGTCAGCCGGCGCCTCGATCTCGTTCACTTCGTAACCGACACCACGGCCGTAGTTCACGCTCTCGATGTCGTCGATGATCATCACCTTCACGTCCGCTTTGGTGCCGGCGAACGCTGCTTCGATCATCCGCTTGCGCATCTCTGCCGGATAGATGTCGTAGTTCGTGTCCCGCACGAGCACGAGCAAGGCCTTGCCTTCCTCGACTTTCTGCTGCATGATGGTGTAATGGCCCTTGTGGAAGGGACTGTAGCGTCCGATGTAGACTGCTCGTTTCGTCATGTGATCAACCTCAGTAATTCTTGATGGATCGTATTGTTGGAGAGCAGGAATCCGCCAGTGAACAAGGTGTTCTCCTGATTGTACACGAGCGGTTTGCCGTCCAAGCCGGTCATCGCACCCCCTGCTTCAATGATGATGGCGTTCATCGCGCACACGTCCCACTCGCACTGCGGCCCGGAACGGAGGTAGACGTCAGCGCTGCCTTCAGCGACACGGCAGCCTTTCATCGAGCTTCCTGACGGCTGTGTCGCGGCGAAACCCGCCTTGGCGCTGAACGCGTCGTCTTGCGCTGTCCGGTGGCTTCTGCTCACGACAAGCGTCATCTGCTTAGGATCCTTATTCGTGGAGACTGTGATCGGCTCTTCCTTGCCGTCGCGTTCGACAGACGCGCCTGCGCCTTTCACAGCTGAATAGAGCAGGCCCTTTGCCGGCACTGCGATGACGCCGAGCACCGGCTCGCCCTTGATCGTGAGCCCGATGTTCACTGTGAACTCGCCATTCCTGCTGACAAACTCCTTGGTGCCGTCCAAGGGGTCGACGATCCAGACGCGATCCTTCGACAGGCGCGACTTGTCGTCGTTGGATTCTTCAGTGAGCAAGCCGTCATCAGGAAAAGCCTCCCGCAACCCTGCGGTGATGATCTTGTCAGCCGCCAGGTCTGCTTTCGTGAGTGGACTCTCACGGTCCTCCTCATGCTTCATCTGCACGCCGAAATCCGCCTCCTGATAGATCTCGAGAATTGCCTGTTCCGCAGCCGTGGCCAGCCGCTTCGCGACAGCCAGCTCAGTCTGGAGCTCCATGGCCCTGCGGGGAGTATTTTATTTTAAAACCCTTCTGGTTTGGAGTTCCACAAACTTTTAAAGCGTTCATCCTTCCGCTCCTCGATAACGGGGTTATAGCGTGAAAATAGCGATCTTCGGCACTGGCTATGTCGGCCTGGTCAGCGGCGTGTGCTTCGCCGAATTGGGCAATGACGTGCTCTGCGCTGATGTCGACACCAAGAAGATTGCGCTGCTGGAGCGCGGTGCTAACCCGATCTACGAGCCTGGGCTGCAGCAGAAGCTCGAGCGCAACACCAAAGAAGGACGCCTCAGTTTCACCACAGACCTCAAAAAGGCGGTGGACTTCGGCGATCTCCTCTTCATCTGCGTCGGCACGCCGGCTACAGGCGAAGGCACGGTCGACCTCCAATACGTCGAATCTGTCGCTGCGAGCATCGGCCAGCACCTCGCGCGCGAGACCATTATTGTGGACAAGAGCACCGTGCCGGTGGGCACTGCCGCACGCGTCAGGGAGATCATCACCAAAGAACTCGAGAAGCGGGACGAGGACCTCCTCTTCCACGTGGTGAGCAACCCGGAATTCCTCAGAGAGGGTGCAGCTGTCAACGACTTCTTCAACCCAGACCGGATTGTGGTCGGCCTCGAAAACGGGGACGACTATGCACGCAAAGTCATGGAAAAGCTCTACCGGAGCGTCGCGAGGACCTCGCGGCCGATCATCTTCACAGACACGAACAGCGCAGAACTGATCAAGTACGCGAGCAACACCATGCTGGCGACGAGAATCAGCTTCATGAACCAATTGAGCCAGTACTGCGAAAAGGTTGGCGCTGACATCACAGCAGTCAGTAGGGGCATGGGCCTGGACACGAGAATAGGCTCGCGATTCCTCCACGCAGGCGTGGGCTACGGCGGCAGCTGCTTCCCAAAGGACGTGCAAGGACTCATCTCGAGCATCAAGGACGCCGAGTGCTCGGCCACGATCTTCGAAGCAGTGCACACAGCGAACGAGGAACAGAAGAAAAGCCTCTTCCCGAAAATCAAAGAAATGCTGCACGAGCTCAAGGGCAAGAAGGTCGCGCTCTGGGGCCTGAGCTTCAAGCCGAAGACCGACGACATCAGGGAAGCGCCGAGCCGGATCATCGCGAAATGGCTGCTCGAACAAGGCGCGACAGTGAGCGCGTTCGACCCTGAAGCGAACGAGAACTTCAAGAAAGAGTTCCCCTCGATACACTACGGCAAGAATCCCTACCAGGTGCTGGACAAAGCAGACCTGCTCATCCTGGTGACAGAATGGGACGAGTTCCGCAACCCGGACTGGAAACGCGTGAAAGACTTGATGAAGCAGCAATACCTCATCGACGGCAGGAACATCTACTTGGCCTATAGGGACGAGCTCTCACGATTGGGCTTCACCTACCAGGGCGTGGGCATGCGAGGCAGAAAATGAAGGTGCTTGTCACCGGCGCAGCCGGATTCATCGGCAGCCATGTCTGCGAAGCCCTGCTCAAACGCGGCGACACTGTCCTCGGGGTCGACTGCATCAACGACTACTACGACGTCAAGCAGAAGGAAAACAACCTCCTCATCCTCAAGCACGAAAACTTTTCATTCTCACACTCCGATATCTGTGACAAGAATGCAATGGAGCAGTGTTTTGCTGATTTCGCGCCAGACGCGGTTATCCATCTCGCTGCGCGCGCAGGCGTCCGCCCCAGCCTGAGCGAGCCAGAGCTCTACTACCAGGTCAACGTGCTCGGCACCCTCTGCCTGCTCGAATGCGCACGCACGCACAAGGTCATGCGATTCATCTTCGGCTCGAGCAGCAGCGTCTACGGCAGCCGCGACGGCGGCAAGTTCTCAGAAGCAGACAGGGTCGATACACCGATCAGCCCATATGCGGCGACGAAGAAAGCAGGCGAGGAACTCTGCCACGTCTACCACCAGCTCCACGGCATGCACGTTACCTGCCTTCGCTTCTTCACCGTCTACGGGCCGCGCGGGCGGCCAGACATGGCGCCCTTCAAGTTCACCAAAGCGATCCTCGACGGCGAGCCGATCATCCGTTATGGCGACGGCTCGACAGCACGCGACTACACCTATGTGGGTGACATTGTCCAGGGTGTTCTCGCTTCCCTCGACGCCGACCTGCCGTACGAGATCCTCAACCTGGGCAACGACAGCCCGGTGACGCTCAACACGTTCATCGCTACGATCGAACGCGCAACCGGCAAGAAAGCGATCATTAACGAGGAGCCGATGCAGCAAGGCGACGTGCCGTATACCTGCGCAGACATCTCCAAAGCGAAGAAATTACTCAACTATGCGCCCACCACAGGGCTTGAAGACGGTCTGCGCGCATTCGTCGAGTGGTATCAACAGCACTAGGCTGATCAGCATGTCATACGCCCAGAAAGCGCTCAAAGGGGTTATCTTCACCTTTCTCTTCACCAGCCTGGCCGCGGCCTTGGGCTATGTCATGCGCATCGTGCTGGCGCGCAACCTCTCAGTCGTGGAATACGGACTGTTCTACGCGATCTTCTCCTTCTTCGGCGTGGTCGGCTACTTCCGGCACTGGGGCATGGGCGAAGCGCTTGTCAAGCATGTCACCGGTTTTCTCGTCAAGAACGACGAGCAACGGCTTGCCAACACAGTCAAGACCGTGCTCCTCTTCCTGCTCTGCACTGGCGTCATCCTCCTCCTGCTCGTCATCCCGCTCGCTGACTGGCTGGCAGCGCATTATTTCCATGTCGCTGGCGCAGGCATCCTCCTGACCCTCTTCGCTGTCGCCTTCTTCTTCAAGGCGCCGAAAGAGCTGGGCCGGTTCATCCTCCAAGGCTATCAACGCATGTTCGGCTACGCCAGCCTCCAACTGCTCGAGAACGTGCTTCTCTTCCTCGCTGTCATCCTCTTGCTGCAATGGAACACGACCGCGCTCACGCCGGTGCTCGCATACTTGTTCACGTTCGCTGTGCTCACACCCCTCAACCTCTATATCAGCACGAAAGGCAAGAAGATCTGGACGACCAGGTATCACTACGATAAGAAACTGTTCCGCAAGCTCTGGAAATACGGCTTCGCCATCATGATCGCCGGGCTCGCCAGCATGGTCTACCTCTACACTGACATCCTTGTTCTGACCTATTTCCGCGACCTGGCAGAAGTCGGCATCTACAGCGTCGCGGTCGTCACGGTCATGATGCTCACGTACGTCTTCCGGCCGTTCGAATCAGTCCTCTTCCCGATGATCAGCGAGCTCTGGGCGAGAAAGCGGCTGAAGGATCTCACCCGTGGATTGCGCCTGGTGCACGCCTTCATGTTCATGGCAGTGCTCCCGGTCGGTTTCGCCTTCATCGCTTTCCCTGACGACGTGCTCGGACTGATCTTCGGCGGAGAATACGCTGCCGGCGCGCAGGTATTGCAGATCCTCGTCGTGGCAGTCTTCTTCCTCCTCATCGCGCTGCTCAATCTCAGCGTGCTCAACGCGATCGGCAAGCCAGAGATCGGCAGGAACCTCGGCTTGTATGCAGCGATCGCCAACCTGGTGCTCAACCTGGTCTTCATTCCCATGTTTGGGATGCTCGCAGCAGCAGGCAGCACGCTGCTGACCTATGCATTCCTCTTCGTCTTCTCCTCTTTCGCTGTCACCAAGCACCTTGGCAAGGTCCTGCCCTGGGGACGCTGGCTCGCTACCATACTCGCAGGCTGTGCCATGCTTGCTATCCTGTTCTCGCTGAAGATCTGGGTGTTCGCAAGCGCTGCGCTCGTCGTCAAGGCAGTGGCTACCCTCGGCATTGCCGGCCTGTGCTACGCAGGCTTCCTCTTCCTGTTCCGCGCAGTCACCATGACCGACTATCACTATCTCAAGAATACGCTCTGGAACACGGTCAGGGATGTCATGAAGAAGAAGGCTAGCGGCCCTGCCAGCTGAGGTGGCGTCCGGTCGCGCCGTTGAACCAGAGCTTGCACGACTTGCAAAAAAAGCGCGCAATTCCGTTTCTCTCCCTGCCACGGCGGACGATGTTCCAATACTTGCCTTCCTTCTGGCGTCGCGTTTTGCACCTGGGGCAGAAGCAGAACACTGCTTTATCGTCGATAATTGCCATGATCTTTCACGATCGCTTGATTGTAATGACTTTCAGCAAGGGATCGCCACTATTTAAAGATTCTGAAAAAAAGCGCGCAATCTTCCATAATATTTAAAAGGCCGCTTCTGTGGCTGCAGGACAACAAGAAACGAAGGTGTGAATATGGCATTACGTGATGATCTGAAAGCAGGAACAGGAATGATCGGCGTCTGGGGACTCGGCTACATCGGCTACAGCTCCATGGCGCACTTCGCCAAAGAAGGCGTCAAGTGCCTCGGCACTGACATCATCGAAGAGCGCGTCGAGCAGGTCAACCGGGGTGAGGCGACCACGCCGAACCTTGATTACTGGATCGGCTTCGACACTGTGCCGCTCGCTGAAAGCAAAGTCATGCAGGCGACGACAGACTGGGAACGGCTGATCAAGCCAGACGTGATGGTCCATCTCATCACCATCCCCACAGAGCTCGACGGCAAGCCCTACCACGACATCCTGAAGAACGTCGTGGAAAAGATCTGCAAGTTCAAAGGCGTGAAGACAGCACGGCCGCCGCTCGTCATCATCGAAAGTACAGTCACGCCGACAGTCGTGGACAGCCTTGTCCTCCCCCTTCTCGAGAAGAACGGCCTCGAAGTCGGGAAAGACATCTGCATCGGCGTCGCGCCGCGCCGCGACTGGTTCACCGCTGCAGACAAGGGCCTGAACATCCTGCCACGCGTCGTGGGTGGGAGCACGCCAGAAACCACAGAGCTCATGGGCGAGATTCTGGGCATCATCTGCCAGAACATCATCAAGGCGCCGGACCACAAGCACGCAGCCATCGTGAAGAGCATCGAGAACGCGTACCGGCAGCTCGACATCGCCTTCGCGAACCAGCTCACATTAGCGTACCCGGATATGAACATGAAAGCGATCCTGGAAATGGTCGGCACCAAGTGGAACGTGAACACGTACAGGCCAAGCTTCGGCACTGGCGGCTACTGCATCCCGCTTGCGCCGCAATACGTGCTCGAAGGAGCCAAGCATCCGGAAGAACTCACCCTGCTCCAGGACAGCCTGAAGACAGACTTCGGACAGCCGGAACGCGTGGTCAAGAGCCTGATAGCGCGCGGCGTGAAAAAGGTCGGCATCCTGGGCATCGCATACACGCAAGACCTCCAAGTGCACGTGCTCAGTCCGGCATTGCAGATCATCAAGCTGCTCGAGGAAAAAGGCGTCACCGTGAAGGTGAACGACCCGTACTATACCCAGGAAGAGCTCAAAGACATCACAGGCTGCGAACCCTTTGTCTTCCCTGACGGGATGAAGGAATTCGACACCATCCTCCTTGGCGCTGGCCATATGAAGTACCACTTCATCGACTACACAAGCATCATCGACAGCCTGGAGAACTGCACCCTGATCCTGGACAACAGCGACCGCACGATCTGGCAGGAACTCCCATTGCCAGACAGCATCGAGTACTACGCGACAGGGCAGGCGCACTGGCTGGAGGCAAAAAAATGAAATCCCTGATCACCGGCGGCGCAGGCTTCATCGGCAGCCACCTCGCAGAAGCGCTCGTGGAGAAAGGCCATGAAATCGTGGTGCTCGACACCCTCAACAAGGGAAAGCAGGAAAGCATCCAACACCTCATCGACGCGGGAAAATGCACGCTCATCGAAGGCGACATCAGGTGCCGCGACATCGTGGACGAGGCGATGCAAGGCGTCGACTACGTCTTCCACACTGCGGCGATCCACATCCAGCAGAGCGGGAAAAGCCCGGACGAATGCATCGACATCGACATCAAGGGAAGCTACAATGTGTTCAAGAGCGCGCTCGACCACAAGGTCAAGCGGGTCATCTACAGCTCAAGCAGCAGCGTCTACGGCGACCCGAAGAAGCTGCCCATGGCAGAAACAGATCCTCCATACCCGGCAGAGCCCTACGGCGCGGCAAAGCTCTTCACCGAACACCTGCTCGACCACCTGGCAAAGCAGGGACTGAAATGGAACGCGCTCCGCTACTTCAACGTCTACGGCGAACGGCAAGCAGCCCACGCCTACTACACTACTGTCGTCATCCACTTCATCAAGCGGGTCATGGCAGGCGAGGCGCCGACGATCGACGGCAAAGGCGACCAGAGCATGGACTTCACGCACGTCAGCGACGTGGTCGCGGCCAACATCGCAGCCATGGAATGCGAAGCAGAGAATGAAGTGTTCAATGTCGGCACCGGCGTGAGCACAAGCATCGCGCAGCTCGCAGACATCATCATCAAGGCCCTTGGCAAGGACGTCACGCCCATCTTCCGCGAACGCGACGTGTACGTGACCAAGCGCCAGGCTGACATGACCAAGGCCGAGAAGCTCATGGGCTTTACCGCAAAGGTCAAAGTCGAAGACGGACTCGCGAAAGTAGCAAAAGAGATTGCGGAGAATCCTGAGAAGTACAATGCATGAGCGTGACACAATGGCGTTAACGAAACGAGAGGATTTCCTGGCACTCTGCAAGCCGATGATCGGCGATGAAGAAGTCACAGCAGTCGTCGACATCCTCAAGAGCGGCTGGCTCACCACAGGGAAAGCGGTCAAGGATTTCGAACAAGGTGTGTGCGACTACACCGGCGCGAAGCACGCGCTCGGGCTCATGAGCTGCACTGGCGGCCTGCACATGGCCCTCGCAGCCCATGGCGTCGGCCCAGGCGACGAAGTGATCGTACCGACATACACATTCGTGGCGACAGCGCATGTCGTCACGTGGCTTGGCGCAACACCAGTGCTTGTCGACAGCGACCCCCAAACATTCAACATCGACCCGGCAGCGATCCAAAAGGCGATCACGCCCAAGACCAAAGCCATCATCCCGGTGCACATCGCAGGAAACCCGTGCGACATGGACGCGATCATGGCACTGGCCAAGCAACACAAGCTTGTGGTCATCGAGGATGCGGCGCACGCTCTCGGCACGACCTATAAGGGCAGGAAGATCGGCGCGATCGGCGACGTCACTGCCTTCAGCTTCTACGCGATCAAGAACATGACAACAGGCGAAGGCGGCATGCTCACCACAGACGACGAAGCACTCATGACCAAGCTGCGACGCCTCGCCTACTTCGGCGTGAACAAGGATGCCTACGACCGCTACGGTAAAGGTGGCAGCTGGTACTACCAGGTCGAGGGCCAGGGCTACAAGTACAACATGGACAACATCCAGGGAGCCATGGGCGTGGAACAGCTGAAGAAACTCGACACGTTCAACGCCAAACGGACAGAGCTGGCTGCTGCGTACACCAAACGCTTCAGCGAGATCAAGGGCATCAGGCTCCAGGAGATCCAGGAAGGCGGCGAATCCTGCTGGCACCTCTTCACGATCGTGATCGACGAGGACACGCTCGGGATCACGCGCGCAGACCTGATCGACAAGCTCAAGGAATACAACATCGGCACGAGCGTGCACTTCATCCCACTCCATCTCCACCCCTTCTACCAGGAACAGTACGGCTACAAGGAAGGCGACTTCCCAGGCGCGGAAAGCGTGTACAAGGGACTCATCACCCTGCCACTCTATCCGGGTATGGAAGAAAAGGATGTCGAGTACGTCGTCGAGGCGATCAAGGAGATCATAGGGGTGTGAACACAATGAAAGAGCTGCAAATCCGGGACAAGACGATCAGCAAGGAAGCGCCCTGCTTCATCATCACCGAAGTCGGGATCAACCACAACAACGATCTCGAGCTTGCGAAGAAGCTGATCGACGCCACAGCCGAGACTGGCTGCGACGCGGTCAAGTTCCAAGCCTTCAAAGCGAAAGACATGTACCCGGAAAGCGCGGGCGACGTCACCTGGCAAGACGGCAAGAAAGAATACTCGTACAACATCTTCGAAGCCAACAAGTCCTTCGAGACGCCAAGCGAGTGGTGGAGCCAGCTCGCGGCGTATGCGCACGAGAAAGGCCTGGTCTTCTTCGCCAGCGTGTGCGACGAGAAGAGCGCAGACGAGATCGGCGAGCACCTCGACCTGTTCAAAGCCACGTCCTTCGCGATCACCCACCTGCCCTTGCTCAAGCACATGGCGCGGAAAGGAAAGCCGATCATGTTCTCGACAGGGACAGCAACGATCGACGAGATTGAGGAAGCCTACAACGCGATCAAGGAGATCAACGACCAGATCATCATCATGCACTGCATCAGTGAATACCCTGCGCCCTTGCCGCACACCAACATGGCAATGATGGACCTGCTCAACGAGCGATTCCCAGACGCGATCGTCGGCTACTCAGACCACACAGCAGAAGTCACAGACGCGGCAATCGCGTCCATCGCTCACCACGCCATCGTGCTCGAGAAGCACATCACCCTTGACAGGAAGATGAAAGGCCCGGATCATTTCTTCGCCCTCGAGCCAGCCATGCTCGGCGAGATGGTACAGGCGGTCCGACAGGCAGAAAAGGATGTCAAGGCCGGCAAGAAGCCACATTACGATCCAATTGTTGAAGGCACGAGAGACCGGGTCATGGGCGAGAAAGAGCAATACCTGCGCAAGTTCGCGCGCCGGAGCGTGATGACCAAGCGCGCCATGAAAAAAGGCGAGCGCATCACAAAGGACGACATCGCCGTGCTGCGCAATGCGAACAAGACGCCAGGGCTCGCGCCGAAATGGTACGAGATCATCAGCGAGGGGAACTACCACCTGACAAAAGACATTGCAGCCGAAGAGCCACTGCAGGAAGCAGACATAGAGGTGAAGGAATGAGTAAGCCCATCACCGTGTTGGCTACTGGCATCGGCAGCTGCGGCCCAGGCGAAGGCGTGGTCAAAGCGCTGAAGCACGCGAACACGCAGCTTGGCAGGCAGAAATACCGGATCATCGGCTGCGACATGAACGCCTTGTCAGCCATGACTTTCAGAGTCGACGGCGGGTACCAAGTGCCGCGCTGCACCGACCCTGCATATTTCGATCGCATCAACGAGATCTGCAAAAAGGAGAAGGTCGACATCCTCATCCCAGGCAGCGACGCTGAATGCGACGCTGTGAGCAACAACATCGACAAGATCGATACAGCTGTGTATGTCATGGTCCACCCGAAAGAGACAGTGAACATCTGCCGCGACGCGTGGAACACCCACCAATGGCTTGCCGAGAACGGCTTTCCGACACCGCAATCATACCTGCCAGGCCAGGACGCGTCAGGGCTTGGCTGGCCGCGCATCATCAAGGACCGCTTTGGTGGCGGCTCGAAGAACGTCTTTATCGTCGAGAACGAGGACGAATTAAAAGATCGCTTAGAGCATTTCAAACGCAAGAAGCTCCAGCCGATCATCCAAGAGTACGTTGGCTCAATGGACGAGGAATACACCACTGGTGTCATGGTCGACAAGGACGGCGAGATCCTGAGCAGCGTCACGTTCAGGCGCACGCTCATCGCCGGCGCATCAGGCGTGATGACCTGCGACGAATACCCAGAAGTGACTGCCACTGCTGAAAAGATCGCCAAAGCATTGCAGCTGCATGGCAGCATCAATGTCCAGAGCAGGCTTGTTGACGGCACGACCTATGCGTTCGAGATGAACCCGCGCTTTTCCGGCAGCGAACCCATCAGGGTCGGCGTCGGGGTCAACGAAGTCGATCGCGCGATCGACTATTACTATCTCGGCAAGAAACTCGAACGGGTCTATCCGAAGAAGGCTGCGGCGATGCGCTGCTTCCAGGAAGTCATCGGCACGCTCGAAGACCTGGAGAAACTCAAGAAGGGCGAAGGCCTGGACAAGGCCGGGAAGATCAACGACTACATTTGATGAGGTGGCATGACTGCCTGTGCGAGACAATGGGACTCTATGTTTTGGATCTGGACGACACGCTCATCGACAACCAGCCGGTCGACATGCTCAGCTTCAAGCTGTCGTGCGAGCACTTCGGCATCGACCACCCTGGCGACGCAGCCATCTCACAGCTCCGTGTCGAGGGCAAGACTGCTGCTGACATCTTCACCCAGCTGGCAGGCGACAAGGCAGACGAGATCATCCAGTGGCGCCACACACTCATCACAAACGAGGAAGTCTGGCGCATCGCCGAGCCGAAGCCAGGCGTGCGCGCAGCCCTCTACCAATTGCACAAGAACGGCGACCGCATCGTCATTCTCACCTGCAAGCAAGCAGCGCTTGCGCGGCGCATCCTCGAAATGACTGGTTTGCTTGGCTTTGTCGAGACAGTCGTCACGTCGAAACAGAAAGGCGAATGGCTTGCCAAACAGAAAGAAACCGAAGCCGTGTTCCTCAGCGACGATCCTGCAGAAGTTGAGACTGCGTCCCAGGCAGGCTATAGCGCATACCTCATGACTGCGCCGTACAAGCAAGCCAGCTATGAGCTGCGCGCGATCAGCGACCTCTATGACATCGCTGAAATCGCGGCGAAAGGACGACCAAGCGTGCTCGTGACAGGCGCGACCGGCTTCATCGGCGCGCACCTCGCACGCGCCCTTGTCCACGACGGCTTTGAGGTTCATGCGATCGCACGCAGCACGCCTGGCACCATCCACGGCGTGACCTGGACCGATGCAGACCTGACACAGCCACTCGCAGGCCTTCCTGCAGTGGATGCCATCTTCCATCTCGCAGCCTACCTTGGCCAAGAACCAGAGCAATGCCAGGCAATCAACGTGGACGGCTTCGCAAACCTGCTTGCTGCCTACGATGACCGTGCGCCTGCTGTCGTCTTCAGCTCATCCTCAGCAGTCTACGGCATCCCGCAAGCTTTGCCGATCACAGAAGATCACCAGCTCACGCCGCACACACCGTATGGGGAGAGCAAGCTCGCCGCTGAGAAACTTCTTGCAGAGTGGGCGGCGAAGACCGGTGCGCACACTGTCATCTATCGCTACGCCTCGCCCTACGGACCAGGACAGGCACCGCAGTCTGTGCTGCCGATCTTTGTCAAGATGGCGCTGGCAGGCGAACCGATCACCTACTACAACACTGGCGAGCGCACCCAGGAATTCATCTATGTCCAGGACGTGGTGCGCGCCAACCTCCTGGCACTGCAAGGCGTGAAGGGCACGTACAACATCGGCACTGGCGAACAGGTCTCGATGCGCGAACTCGCTGGCCTGGTGAACACTGCCTTCGGCGGCAAAGGTAGTGCGAGCAAAGAAGTTCCTGACGACAGTTTCAACATGTGCCTCGATTCGGAAAAGGCGAGCAAGGACCTTGGCTTTGCACCAGCGTACACCCTCGCGATGGGACTTGCAGACTACGCTGGAAAGACGAAGCAATAAGAGTTATTTCTGCAAGAGTTTCCCTAGGATGTCAGCGACGCGTTCAGCGCCACGACCATCAACGAGTGAACGACCAGTTTCTGACATCTTCTGCCTGACGGCAAGATCGTTCGCCAAGTCCTTCACAGCCGCGCTGATCTCCTCGACACTCACCTTGTCGCCCCAGCCCAGGGTGCGGCACGTGCCTTTCTCGGCAAAGCCCTCTGCATTGATGATCTGCTCTGGCTCCTGGCAGAGGATCAGTGCGGGCGTGCCGGTCGCGGCAAGCTCGAAGAGCGTGAGGCCGCCGCTCGCGATCGCGAGATCAGCGTCGAGCATGACAGGCGCGAGCACCGGCAGGTTCTTCACGATCCGAAGGCGTGCATCCTTGGCCTTCTTCGCCGCGCTGAGCTCTTGCTTGTACGCAGGGCCGAGCACGACTGTGATCTCCCAGTCGATCCCGGTTGCGATCGCCGCCTGTATCGCCGTGTCGCTCAGGTTCATCGGATCGCTGCCGCCCATGGTGATCAGGAGACGTTTCGGCTGTTCCTGGATCGGCTCGCGCTCTGTGTCTGAGTATGCAGGATTGATGATCGTGTATTTGAGGCCTGTATAGTAGGTCGTGCAATCGTGCCGGTCGTACTTGTCAAGGCGCTGCGGCAGGAAGTCCCGGTTCACCATGGCATCAGGCGCGAGTTGCGTTGTGGCAAGCACGTCGTTGCACAGGGTCTTGATGTTCAAGGCTCTGAGCTTGTCCATGTAATTATGGGGAAAGGTGAGCAAGTCGGTGACATACGCGCTCGGCCGCAGGTTTGAGACAAGGTCGAGGATGGTCTGTTCCTCTTCTTCTGGCGTCATCTCCTTCGGCAAGGCGTGGAATGCGTGCCCTGCAGCCTCGACCACGCGTTTGACATCGTCGTTCTCGCGTGTGAGGAAGACGCACGCCGCGCCGTGCTTCTCGCGCATGGCCTGCGCCAGCTGGAGCATGCCGCTGATATGGCCCATACCAAGCTGTTCGCTGCCGTCCGCCCTGATCGCGACAAGCGGGTGCTGTTTGATCTCAGGATGCGCGTCGAGGACTGCGATAACGTCCTTGATGGTCGGTGTGTGGTTCGAACCGAGCGCATCCCAGATCTCGCGGACAAAGCGGAGGTCCTGGTCAGTGTCGACGGTGAGCTTGATGTCAGGCCGTTTCAATCCCGCCGGCGCTTCGATGTTCTGCTGTGTGAATTCTTTCGGGCGGTCGACGATGAACTTGGTGACATGCTCCCGGTCTGCAGCGTCTTTCGCGAGCGTGTCGACTTTCTCGAGCACGTCGTGCTTCACCACCTCGACATCGTAGCCAATCGGGAAAGTCCGTTCAAGCGCTGTCGAGGTGTAATCGACCCCTGCCTGTTCGTGCTTGGCGATGACCTCGTCGATGAATCCTGGATCGTTGAAGGCCTGGTCTGCGCACAAGCGCACGACATGAGCAGCGTCTTTTCCCTGCAAGGCTTGCATGAAACGGCTGAGCACGTCGTCTTCAGAACCGCGCACGCATTCCACGCCAGCATCCTTTGCCAGAACAGCTATCGGGTCGTCGCGTTCGTGCGTTGACGTCGCGACAATCACGTGCGAGAGTTTCTTGGCTTTTGCTACCTGCTCGACGACGTGGGTGAGCAAGGGCTTGCCGCCGATGTCCAGCAGCATCTTGCCAGGCAGTCTTGTGGCGCCCATCCGGGCCTGAATGATGCAGATGACTGTCATTGTGTGTCTGCGATCCTATTCCAGGACAGCGTAAGAGATGAAGGTGTCGAACGGGAAGCGCTTGATCCTGAGCTTGCCCAGGCCGAGCTCTTCCAGCACTGCCTGGGTCTCGCCTGGCCAGTTCGCAGCGTTGAGTTCGTCGAATGCGATGATCGCGCCTTTTGGCATGCGCGGCAGGAAAGCTTTCAGCGCAGCTTTTGTCGGCTCGTACAGGTCAAGGTCGAGGTAAAGGAGGCTGATTACGGTTTCAGGACGGTCCTTGAGGAACGCAGGCGCGGTCTTCCTGATGTCGCCCTCCACCAGCTCGACCTTCTCGAGGTGATTGAGGAAGCGGTTCTGGTCGTAGAGCTTGATGCATTCCCTGAGCTCTTCGAAGCATTCAGCAGCCATGCCGCCGTCTTCTGCATGCTGCGACCCGCCCTTCTTGTCGATCTCTGTCATGCCGGCAAAGCCTCCGAACGTGTCGAAACCGATGATGTGCCGGGTGTGGTTGACTGGTTCGAGGATCGCGCTCAGTTGCGCAAAGGTCATCAGGCCGCCGCCGAGATAGACGCCGCATTCGACGATCGAGCCGTGCACATCAAGGACCTGCTTGAACAATTCGTACTTGCTGAGAAAGCGCGCGAGGTTCTGGCGCGGCACGTACTTGGCGAAGTTCTGGAGCTTCTCAACCGAGGAGCCTGGCGCCTTGTCGAAATGCTGCTCAAGCTCTTCGCGGAACGTGACTTCTTTCGCTGTCGTGGTCTTGGATTCCTGGATGCGTGAAGGATCTGCCATGACCTGAAAGAAAGGCTCGTTTTTTAAAAAGACTTTGGGCCTGGAGAAAAGGATATCGGCTTCATAAAGCTTAAATACGATGAGGATTACAGTCGCTGAAGAGGTCGAATTATGCGTTATTGTAAGCTCTGCGTCATTCCGGACACACGCCCGAACATCCACTTCAACGAGGAAGGTGTGTGCTCTGCCTGCGTACTCGCAGCCCAGAAAAAGCAAGAGATCGACTGGAAGGCGCGCGAAGCTGAGTTCCGCTCGTACTGCGACAAATACCGCACAAAGGATCCCAAGCAGTGGGACTGCATCGTGCCGGTCAGCGGCGGCAAGGACAGCACCTACCAGATCCACATCGCGAAGAACGTCTACAAGATGAACCCGCTCGCGGTGACGTTCAGGACTGACGCGCGCACGCCTTTAGGAGAGCACAACATCAAGGCCTTGCGCGAGATGGGCGTCGACCAGATCGACATCACGCCAAACCCTGTCGGGTTCAACAAGCTCCGCAAGAAGACCTTCGAAGAGTTTGGCGACTGCTCGCTCCCTGACCATCTCGCCATCTGGAACATCATTCCTCAAATAGCCGTGAAGTTCGGCATCCCGCTCGTGCTCTGGGGTGAGAACCCGGACATGGAGTATGGCGGCCAGGCAGACCTGCAGCAAGTGTCAAAGCTCAACCGCGACTGGTTCCGCCACCAGCACATCCTCAAAGGCAAGACTGCTGAGGACTGGGCTGACGCGGACTTGCCACTCTCGGAGATCAAGTTCTGCGTCTACCCCGATGAGAAAGACCTGGACGCGCTCGGCTACACGCCATTGTTCATCGGCTACTACCACCCCTGGGACGCGGACCAGAACGTGAAGATCTCGGAGAAGTACGGCTTCCAGCGCAGGAAGAAAGGACCCATCATGGGGCTCTATGATTATGCAGACCTCGACTGCGAACACATCGTCATCCACCACTACTTCAAATGGCTCAAGTTCGGCTTCAACAGGATCACAGACAACGCATGCAACGAGATCCGCAAAGGCCGCCTCACTCGTGAGGAAGCGGTGAAGCTTGTCCGCGAGAAAGATGGTGTGAAGCCGCCCAAGTCTTTTATCGAGAACTTCTGCAAGCGCATCGGCATCACGGTCGAGCAGTTCTGGGAAGTCGCCGAGAAGTTCCGCAACCACGAGGTCTGGAAAAAGGACGAGAACGGCGAGTGGTACATCGACGGCTGGATAGGTGGAGACAAAGTGCCAGACCGGTTCCCGTACGAAGAAGAAGACTGAGAACAATTATCGTTTCTTCGGCAGTTTCTTGATAACCCGTGCTGGATTGCCAGCGACGACAACACGCGGCGGCACGTCTTTCGTCACGACCGCGCGGGCAGCGACGACAGCGCCGTCCCCGATCTTCGACACCTGCGGCAGTATCATGGCCTCTGCTGCGATCCAGACATTCCTGCCGATACGCAAGGGCTTGAACTGCGCTTTTGCCCAGGGATCCAGGCCGTCTGCGCCATGCACGTGCGTGTGCACGCTCGCGCCTGTCGTGATCACGGTCCTGGTGCCGATCACCAGGCCGCCGCTCCAGTCAATCTCGACATTGCCGCCGATCGCCACCCCGTCGTGGATGATCAGCCGCGCTGTGGGATTCTCGCTCTTCAGATACGAGCTGACATTGACAGAGACGTCATCGCCTGCGCTGATGTTCTTCGGGAACTCGATCCTGACTTTCGGGAAGACGACCAGGCGCTTGCCGCAGCGCGCGAAGTTGTAGCGCCAATACCACGAGATCAACTTGACCCGGAACATCTTCCACGAGCCACGCACAAGATGGACTGTGCCTTCGAGCAGGGTCGTCCGGGTATAGATCTTTCGCAAGATGCCCATCACCGTCGAGAAAGCCCGACGAGGTTTATATACTTTACTGGGGAAAACTATTAAAACTGCTATCCAGGCCGTGGCACCATGTGCGGCATCGCAGGATACTGGCTTCTCGACGGGAGCGCGGGCACCGACCAAGTCATCGCAGACATGGTCGCGTCGATGCGACACCGCGGCCCGGACGATGAGGGCTTCGTTCTCCTGGACACTGGAACCGGCAAGGAAAGCGAGAAAGAGCATGATCTCGCATTGGCGAACGCCCGCCTCAGCATCCTCGACCTGTCACGCCAGGGGCATCAGCCCATGTCCAGCCAGGACGGCACGGTGACGCTTGTCTATAACGGCGAGATCTATAATTACTTGGAACTGCGCGACGAGCTGAAGAAGAAAGGACATTCTTTTGTCTCTGACACTGATACAGAAGTCGTGATCGCAGCGTACCAGGAATACGGTCTCGATTGTCTTCAGCACTTCAACGGGATGTGGGGCTTTGTCCTCTACGACCGGGAGAAGAACACCTTGTTCTGCGCACGCGACCGTTTTGGCATCAAGCCCTTCTACTACCACAAGAGCGACACGCAGTTCGTCTTTGGCTCTGAGATCAAGACCCTGTGCCAATTCCCCTTGCCCAGCATCACGCCGAACGAGCAGAAGATGATGCGCAACCTTGTCCAAGGCTACCGCTATGTCGATGACGACGACGAGAGCTATTTCAAGGAGATCAAGCAGCTCGAGCCAGCAACCTACATGCTCATCGATCTCACAAGCAAGGATTGCACGATCACCAAGTACTGGGAACTCGACCTCACCAAGCAGACAGACCTGAGCGACGAAGAGATCGTCGCGAAATACCGCGAACTCCTCATCGACGCGGTCAAGATACGCTTGCGTGCGGACGTGCCGTATACGTTCGCGCTCAGCGGCGGGATGGACTCGCCCAGCATCGTCTCGATCGCGAAGAAGGTCCTGAAGAAAGAGACCATCACCTTCAGCGCAGTCTACGAAAAAGGCAACCGCTACGACGAGCAGGAATACATCCAGGCAGTCATCGACGACCTGGGCATCGATTCCCATTTTATCAAGCCCACGCTCGGCGACTTCTTCGCAAACCTGACGAAGATGATCAGCTACCACGACGAGCCGATCTGTACTGTCACGTTCTATTCGCACTGGCAGGTCATGCAGAAGATCAAGGATGAGGGCTTCACCGTCGTGCTCACTGGCAACGGCGCCGACGAGTCAGCGTCAGGCTATTACGACCATTATTGGTACAACTTCTACGACCTGGAGAAAACAGGCGAGACCGAGCTGATGGAGAAGGAGATCACGCTCTGGATGCAGAATCATAACAAGGAGCGCAAGCTCTGGACCGACTTCCGCAAGAAGCTGGATAGCACGAGCTTCCTCTCGCCGAACAAGGAGAAGCACCAGGCGCTGATCAAGGACGAGCTGCTCGCGACCTTGCATGAGCACGAGCACCCGCACAAAGCGAAGTCATTGCTGACAAGCAGGATGTACAACGAGCTCACCATGGAAGGCGTGCCTGTCCTATTGCGGCCAGAAGACCGGAACACCATGGCCTTCTCGCTCGAAGCCAGGGTGCCCTATCTCGATTATCGTCTTGTGGAGTTCGCGTACAGCATCCCCAACCGCTTCAAGGTGCGCGACGGGATCGGCAAGAACATCCTCAGGGACGCGATGAAAGGCATCGTGAACGAGAAAGTCAGGACGCGAAAGGAGAAAGTCGGGTTCAACGCGCCCTTGTACGAATGGATGAAGAACGAACTCCGTGAAGAGATCGAGACCCTGCTGAAAGACAAAGACCTGGGCATCTACGACTATGTCAAGCAGGACGTGCTGCTCGGGTACTGGAAAGAGCACCTTGCTGACGAAGACAACCACATGATGCTCTTCTGGAACCTGCTCAATTTCGAATACTGGCTGCGCTATGTCGACCTGCTCCGTTCTGCATTGAAGAAAGGATTCTGATCATGCGCACTGCGTGCATTTCCCCTGCTCGTCCACGCACTGTTCTGGGCTTGCGCAGCACGCGCGCCTGCCGTCTGTCTCGACCACGTACTCGCCAGTGTCGTCGCCGCAGCAGCATTCCCAGCTCGGATGCCCGTCATTGCCGATCGTGCAATAGCCTGGTCGCGGCCCGCCGCGATTGCTCCAATACTTGTCCTCGACAGTCGCGTTGCCGCCGATGTTCCAATGGCCAGGCCCGAACGCGCGGTCGCAATACATCTGGTGGTAGTCCATGTTCACCCACCAGCCGTCGCCGAGATCGTAGGGATAGCAGAAATAATCCACAGCGCCGTTCCCGTCAGTGTCGATGAACGTTGTCGGGCTCGCTTCATAGCACTCGCCTTGGTAGACGCAATGCTTGTCGCTCGGGCAGCACGCTGCATCGCTCGGATCGCGCGTGCCATGATGCCCCTGCCGTTCCGGATAGTTCCGCCAGTAGAGCCGGTAATGCTCGTAGAACTCGCCAGGCGCGCAGCCGAGAATGCCCGCGCCTTCCCCGTCCGGGTTTCCGGTGTCATAGGTCCAGTTCTTGATCGGTTTGGGAATGGCCGGCGCGCCTGGAGCATCAGGATCGATGTAGCCGGTCACAGGGTCTGGAAGATCTGGGTTGTCTGGTTCAGGGACTACTGGTACTGGTTGCTCGACAGGATCGTCAATCTCTGCTGGTGCGCATGCGGTGAGGAGTAGGAGTGAGAGAAATATGAGGATGGCCTCTTGTCTCATTTTGCGAGTTTTGCGATCTCCTGTGCAGCGCGCTCTGTGCTCTTGCCGTCAGTGCTGGCCAGGTATTGCTTCAGGAAGCGCTGCCGGTTCCTGCGCAGGCGCTGCACTGCTTTCTTGTCTGTGAGCAGCTTGGTGATGGTGGGTCTGATCTCCGCCTGCTTCTTGACCTCGACAGCGACGCCGAAGCGTTTCAAGGGCAAGGGGCAGTCAAAGTCGAGATTTACAAGGAGGGGGATGGCGCCGAAGATCACCGCTTCGATCGAGACGGTCGAACAGATGGTCATGAGGATGTCTGTCACTGACAAGAGCTCCTTCATGTCCAGATGCTGCTTGACCGTGATGTTTGGATGCGACAGATCGAACGCCTGCTCATAGCGCGCCCGGTTGATGCTCGGATGGATCTTCACCACCAGATGCGCATCAGGGTCTTTCGTGACAGTGTCGATGACAGCGGCAAGGCAGTTCCTGTCCTGGGTCATCGAGCCGCAGGCATACACGAGGATCTTCTTGTTCGGCAATCCCAGCTTGCGACGGAGCTGCTGCTTGCCTTTCGCTTTCTTGGCATAGCGGAAGTACTCGTCGTAGCGCGGCGTGCCGACCACGCTGAGGGAGCGAGGATCATAGTTGCAGTGCTGCTCCAGGATGCGCTTCAGGAACGGTCCGCTGACAAGCTTCTGATCAGGCACCGGGCGCCAGTTCGGCGCATTCTTGTTCGTGACTCGCTTGGTCTTGAGGTGCGCGTGGAGGCAGTTCTCATAGACGAGCTCGTACTGAAATGCCACGACCTTTGTCCCGGTCTTCCTGGCTGCGTACATGAAGGCCTTGCCATAACCGCCCTCTTCCTGGTCGACCAAGACAAGGCGCGGTTGCTCCTTCTCGAGCACTGCCTCACCTGTTGCGAGCAGGTCAGCGAAATGCGGCGCCATGGTATGCAGGGTGAGGGTGATCTGGTTCTTGATGAGCGGGCCGTATTTGTAGCCCTTGTACGACAGCCGTGCGAGTGCTGGCGCGGCCCGCTTTCTGATCCGCTTGATGACCTTCAGCGAGCGTCGATACGTGCGCCGGTAGGTCGCGTTGTAGTAGTCGCCGATGAACGCGTCCTCGCCGCGCTTGAGGAATGGCAGCCAGCTCGTATGCTGCTTGAGCTGGTCGTACTCGAGCAGCTTGGTGGTGAGCTTTCGTTGTTCGAGCGCTGTGAGCAAGGGACCCCAGAACTGGTTCTGATACCGGGATGCTCGTTTGAACCGTCCGGACGAGACCGCGATGACTGCTGCGCGCTTTCCGTTCTTGCCGCGGAGCATGCTTGCAAGCTTGCGAACGAGTCGTATCCGGGTCCTGAGCAGGCTGCGCAAGAGCCAGCGCTTCGCAACCCCTGTTGTCGTGAAGGCCTGCTTCCCGGTCAGCAGGAAATCCAATGCTCGTGTCCATTTATGCCCGTTGTTCCGGACCTGGATCTTCTGGCGAGGGTAGCGCTGCTTGATCGCTTCGAGGAAGTCGATGAGGTAGCGCGCCTCGTAGATCGCCAAGGAGTGCTTGATCTTCTCGCCGGCGTGCGCGTACAGGAGGTTTTCGAACAGGTACCAATAGTTGTTACCTTCTTGGATGAAGAGGTTCTGCAGCTTGCCGATGATCTCCTTATGGAACTCGCTAACTTTGTAGTTCTCGCGGAACACGAGGATGCTGTCGCGATGGACCACGCCCTTCCGCACTGGCTGGAAGAGCGCGACGATGATCGTGCCCTTCTTGCGGAGCTGGGCGCGCTCTTCGCGTGTCAGCACGTCTGCGTGCTGGACAATGAGCACAGTCATCGCTTACGCCTCCTACCTTCTAGCATGTATTTGAGATAGTCCTTGCCGATGCGCTGCCAGTCGAAATGCTTGCGTGCATAGTTCGCTGCGCGCTTGCTGCTCGCTGCGCGTGGTTTCTTGAGGAAGGCCAGGACGTCTTTGGCAGCTTGCTCGCTATTGTTGGGGGTGAAGAGGCAGCCAGCCTTGCTCTGCGTCGCGATCCGTTGGAACGACCTGATGTCTGGCGCGAGCAAAGGCAAGCCGCTGGCCATGGCTTCGAGCACGGTGAGGGATTGTCCTGTGTACACGCTGTTGATGAAGAAGTAGTCGCAGGCCTGGTATATCTCGTGGATCCTGTCATGCGGCACGCGCGGAATGAAAGAGATGTCGGTCAGGCCCTGAGAGCTCGCCGCCAGTTTTGTCCCGTCAGTGTACGAGCCGCCGCCGAGGATGACGAACTGGAGTTCGCGCTTTCGCTGGAGCTCTGCAAAGATGCGGATCATCTCAAGCGGCTGGTGCACGATTTCCAGGCGGCCGACAAAGAGTATAGTGGGTTTTCCCGGGTCAAGTCCCAGCTTCTTGCGCAATCGCTGCTTCTCCTTTTTCGACGCCGGTTTGAAACGTTTGAGGTCAGCACCGTTCGAGATGTATGTGATGCGCTTGGCATCCACGCCCAAAGCCTTGATCTCCTCAGTGACATCGTCAGCAGCGCTTGTCAGCGGAATGCGCGTGTCCAGGCGCCAGTAGCACCACTTTGTATAGACTTTCATGAACCAATAATAAGGTATCAAGTACCACGGGCTCACTTGCTTGATCATCGGGTAGGAGCCAGTGTACAAAGTGTGCGGAGTGATCGTGATATTCCTTGAATAGAGCCTGTACGGGATGAGCGGGTTCTCGAGCAACACTGCGTCGTACGCATCGACGTGCTTCTTGAGATAGCGGGCTGTGCGGAGCCAGAACCAGATGATGCCCAGGCCGCCAGCCTTGGTGACCAGGTGCTTGCCGCCCAATTGGATGTCTGGTCCGATCGGCGAGCAGATCTTCACGATGTGCGGCTTGAACGCGAGCCGCAGGTTATAGACCACGTGCGCGATCCCGCTCCCGACTGGGGGGTACTCGCTGGTGCAGATCAGGATGCGGCGCTTCTTGTGCGTGCTCATGCAGATGCCACCTCAGAGGACCTTGTTGTCCTTGAGCGTCTTGCGAATATCCTCTTTCGAGAGATGAGGGACTGTATCAGAATTGTAATCCTTGAGCTGCACTTTCTCGGAACGCCGTGTTGCGCCGTTCATGCCGAAATGGCTGAGCGTCGAATTGTGGAGGACAAGCATGTCCTTCAGCTCGGTCATATAGGCTGCTTCTTCCTCGCTCATCAGGGCTTCGTGGAGCTTCTCGCCAGGCCGGATCCCGATGATCTGCTGCTTGATCTGCTTCGGATCCTTGCCGCATTGCGGCGCGAGCTCTTCCACGACAACCGCTGCCAGGTCTGTGATCTTCAAAGCAGGCATCTTCAGGATGAAGATCTCGCCGTTCTCGACATGGAGCACTGCGCGGAGCACGAGCGCAACCGCTTCTTCCATGCACATGAAGAAACGGGTCATGTCCGGATGCGTGATGGTGATCGTGTCGCCCTCTTCGATCTGCTGCTGGAAGATCGGGATGATGCTGCCGGAACTGGCGAGGACATTGCCGAAACGGACGCAGCAGAACTTCACCTTGCTCTTGCCCAGGGGCGCGTTGGTGACGATCTTCTCACTCAGGAGCTTGGCTGCGCCCATCGTGTTGATCGGATTGACCGCCTTGTCGGTCGAGATGCTGATGAAGGTGCCGATGTGCTGCTTGATCGCCGCATCCACGAGATTCTTGGTGCCGATCACGTTCGTGTTGACCGCCTCGTACGGGTTGTACTCGCAGTACGGCACGTGCTTCAGCGCGGCAGCGTGGAACACGATGTCAACGCCTTCCATCGCCATCACGACGCGTTCGAGATCCCGGATGTCGCCGATGAGATGGGTGATGCGCTCTGACTGCAGGTTCTGGCTGAGACGGAAATGGCTGTCTTCGCTATGGTCAAAGATCCGCACCTCCTCCGGATCGAATTCGAGCACTTGCCGCACGATCTCAGAGCCGATGCTGCCGCAGCCGCCGGTGACGAGAATGGTCTTGCCCTTGAAGGCCTTGCTCAGCGCTGCCTGATTCGCCATGTCTTGCACGTTAACGTGCTAGTCTTTTAAAGTCTTCGGGAACAGACATCCAAATCCTTTTAAAGAAGATTTTCTTTCGCCACGAGGTGGCACGAGTCCTCCTGATCGGCGCGAATTCCTACATCGGCAAGCGTCTTCTTCCGGCATTGGCACGACATGACATCACTGCCACGTATCATACCAGACCGAATTCTGAGTTCAAACAGCAGGAAGCGCTCGATCTCACCAACAAGGAAAGCGTCCAGGAAGTCGTCAAACGAATCCGGCCAGAGATCATCATTCTCGCAGCTGCCATCTCGACGAACAAGAGCGAGCCAGCATTGATACAACAGACCAATATTGACGGGGTGCAGCATGTGGCAGACGCGGTGAGAGCGAGCGCGCCTGACACGCGCGTCATCCTCTTCTCCACAGAACAGGTCTTTTCCGGGGCCAAGGAATCCTATGCTGAAACCGACACGCCAGACCCGATCAACGAGTACGGTAGATCGAAAGCTGAGGCAGAAAAAATCGTGCAGCAGCTTACCCGCTACCTCATCCTACGGCTGGCAGCAGTGCAAGGCCCGATTCTCGAGGGAGAGCACGACAATTTTCTCAGCCTCTTCCTCAGCGACAAAGAGCTCACTGTCTTCGATGACGTGTACCGCGCCCCGATCTATGTCGAGGATGTGATCAGTATCATCGCAAGCCTCATAGACAAGAAACGTGAAGGCATCCTTCACCTTGCCGGCGACGACTTCCTCTCATATGCAGCGATGGCAGAACAGATAGAGGCAGTCTACCAGACCGGTCGCGAGTTCAGCGTGGCTCCGTGCCACCTTGCTGAGGTGCCGCGACGCCTGCATCTTGGCAACGCCAAACTCAAGAAACTCGGATTCTCTCTCACCGCCTATGCAGACTTGGTCCAGCAGACGCATGCTCAGCGCGCATAGAGCTGTGTGTACATCGGCAGGATCTTCTTCCAGTTGTACAGTGTAGTGATCCGCCGCTTCGCCGCTGCAGCGACACGCTTGTTGTTCAAGGCTTGCTGCACAGCCCGAGCCATCGCTGTTGTGTCGCCGACACTGCAGAGGAATCCTTCTTTCTTGTCCCTGATCAGGTCGGTCGTGCACGGAATCCTCGTGGTCACGACCGGCGTGCCGGCAAGCATGGCTTCCATCACCACGCCCGGCAGGCCTTCGGCACTGCTGGGAAAGAGGAAGACGTCAGCCCTGCTGAGGAGTTTGAGCACGTCCTTGCGCCAGCCGAGAAAACGCACGTTGCCAGGAGCCTTGCGCTCGAGCTGTTTCCGTGACAGGCCGTCGCCAGCGATGAGGAAACGCGCATCCGGCAGCCGGCGGGCTACTTCAAGTATGTCTTGGACACGCTTCCGCGGATTGAGCAAGCCAACATAGAGGACGCTTGGGTGTGCACCTTTCTTTGCCCTCGCTGGCAGCTTGTGCACGAGCATCCCGGTCGGGATCACCGTGACCTTCTGCATGTTGATGCCGCTGCGTCGCGCGTGCGGGAGCAGCGCTTTTCCATAGAGCGTGATCGTATCCGGCGCCCAATAGATGATTCTGCCAGCTGTCCAGGTGAAAAGCTTGAACAGGAAGGTGAGCACGCTTCCTGGCTTGAACGAATAGCCTGGCAGAGTATCCATGGTGAGGATGATCTTTGTCTTGGGATAGAACAAGCTGAGGAACATCAGGATTAAGGTGCTCGGGTAGAAATGCGCCCAGGCATGCACGACATCATACTCTCTCAAGGCCTTTCTCGCAGCGCTGAAAAAGCTGAACATCGGGATCGGCCATTCGAACGGTACAGGAATGCTGAGAGCGCGGTAGCCAAGCAGCTCTACATTCTTGAACAAGCCGGTGTGATACAGCCGCTTGTCAAGCTTTCCTCGCTTTGCCGGGATGAGCAATCCAAGTTGACGCTCGCCTTCCTGGAGTGCGAGCAGCTCGCTGATCGGGCGTCGCATGAGGAATGCCGGGTTGGCGTAGCACACGCTCGGTCGTTTCACCTCCAAAGCAGTGGACGCTTCCATTCTTAAAGGCACTCATTTCTCAGCAAAGTGCTTTGCGGAATCCTGTTCCAGAAGCCTTAAAAACCGTCTGACCCTCCAGCGACGATATGGACTTGCCACGCATTGGCATCGGCCAGCTTAATCCCTACCCAGGCGACATCGCCGGGAACACTAAGAAGATTCTTGCCCAGATCGCACGCGCGAAACAGCAAGGAGTCGAGATCCTGGTCTTCCCGGAAACAGTCGTGACCGCGTACTCCATTGGGGACAAGCACAAGCGCCTGGCCTTCATCCAGGAGAACCTCGACGCGGTCGAGAAGGAAATCGCGGCAGCAGCGCAGGGCATCGTGGTCGTGCTCGGCTATATCGACGCTGAGAGCAAGCGCATGAAAGACGGCTTCTTCACCCGGTACAATGCGTACGCAGTGTGCGCAGACGGCAAGGTCATCGCGCGCGGCAAGAAGACTTTCCTCATCGATGACGGGGTTCTCGACGACAGCAGGCATTACGTGCCAGGAAGCGCTGACGAGATCGCGCCGGTCGAGCTGCCGCTCACGAACCGCACGATCAAGGCCGGCATCCTCATCTGCCAGGACATCTGGGACGACGACGAGGAACTGAAACCGGCGCAGCTGCTTAAGGAACAAGGCGCCGACGTGCTGCTCGTGCTGAACAGCAGCCCCTACTATCTTGGCAAGCGCGCGGAGCGCATCGAGGTGGCGAAACGGCGCGTTCGCGAGACATGCCTGCCGCTCGTGTACTGCAACACAGTCGGTGCGCAGGACAACGGCAAGAACATCATCCTCTTCGACGGCGGCAGCTTCATCCTGGACAGCACGGGCGAGCTCGTGCAGCAGAGCCCGCAGTTCGAGGAATGCCTATGTGTCTCTGACAATAAGAACATGCCAACAGTCGAGACTGGTGTCGCAGAGCTGCACAAGGCGCTCGTGTTCGCCATCAAGGACTTCTATGACAAGAGCGGCGTGTTCAAGGGCGTTGTGCTCGGCCTGAGCGGCGGGGTCGACTCAGCAGTGGATGCGGCGCTCATGGTCGAAGCCCTGGGCAAGGACACGGTGCTCTGCATCAACATGCCCTCCCAGTTCAACAGCGCAACCACGAAAGGAGCGGCAGCACAGCTCGCCAAGAACCTCGGCTGCGAATACCTGGTGCACCCGATCCAGGAAGTCGTGGACAAGAAGATCGCCGACCTGACAGCGAACTCGGGGAGCGCGCCCGGCACGCTCACGATCGAGAACATGCAGGCCCGGGAACGAGGCAACATCCTGATGCAATACAGCCAGGAACGGGGCTACATGGTCGTGGGCAACGGGAACAAGACAGAATTCCAGCGCGGCTACGCTACCCTGTATGGGGACATCATCGGCGCGTTCATGCCGCTCGGCGATGTGAACAAGCTCGATGTCTACGCCCTCGGCCGCCATGTGAACGAGCTTGCCGGGAAAGCAGTGATTCCCGAGGACATCTTCACCATCGCGCCTTCAGCAGAGCTCTCAGCAGAGCAGGACGTGGATGCAGGCAAAGGCGACCCTTTCGACTATTATATAGAATCTCCGATCGGGGTTGAGCTGGTCGAGCGCCTGCGCAGCCCGGCAGAACTTGTCGCAGCATTCACGCAGCAGAAGCTTGATCCAGAGTTGTGGACCCCCGACCCGCAGGGCAAAAGCGTCTATGACAAGGTGGATGCTGACGAATTCTCACGGCTTGTCCAGAGCACCTTTGCCGCGATCAAGCAGAGCTATTTCAAGCGGGTGCAAGCCCCGCCGATCATCATCGTCTCCCCACGAGCCTTCGGCTTCGACTTCCGGGAAACCCTGTTCAACAAGGCCGGACGGTAGCGCCCAACAATAGCTTTTTAAACCGCTCTGGGTCGCTCTCCCTTGGGTGGGTGATATTGGCACGGCGAAAGAAGCACAGTTCTCAGAAGCACAAGCATGCTCGCGCTGAAGTGCAGGCTGACAAACGTGCAGAACAGCCCACGCCAGCCAGCTTCGGAGAACAGGCGATGGCGCTCTGGACCCAATACCAGAAACCCGCCATCACTGTCCTGACTGTGCTCCTCATCCTGCTCCCGATCTTCCTTGCTTTCCTCTTCCGTTCCTACACTGCTGAGATGGGCGCCACTGAGAACTGGGCGCGCAGCAGCGTGGAAAACTCTGTGCGCAACAGCATCAGCGCGCAGGTGGCACAGCAATACCCCAACCTGCCGTCGCAGAACCGGCAGCAATTGGTGGACGAGCAGTTCGCGATCGCGCTTGAAGAGAACAAGGAGCAGATTGACCAGCAGGTCGCGCAGACTGCTGCCTTCTTCAAAGCAGGCCTGCAGGATGAGCAGGGACAGACCTACCTGCTTGCTATCGACCCCTACCAGTTCATCCGCCAGGTCGAGAACAACATCGAGAATGGCCATGTCGGCGACGTGCTCGTCGATGGAGAGCCGTATGATATGCACATGTACGCGCCGATCGGCACGCCGTCAAAGACCCGTTTCCACGTCGAAGCGACCACGCTGCTCTACAAGTTCGTCTCGATCTTCACGGACACGCGTCCCATCAGTGTCATCTTCTGGATCCCTGTGATCTTCTCACTCCTTGCGGTGATTCCCGCCTTCTTCATCGGTAAATGGAAAGCCGGCCTGCTCGGCGGCTTCTTCACGGCGATGCTGGTCGCGGTCCATTCCGGCTTTATCGGCCGTACTGCGGCAGGATTCTCAGACACTGACGCCTACGTCATCCTCTTCCCGCTGCTCTGCGGCTGGTTCCTGCTCGAAGCCTTCGAATGCACCTGGGGCGACTGGAAACGATGGGGTATCTTCATCGGCCTGACCGGCATCTGTTTCGGCCTCTTCGCGACAGCCTGGGAATGGTGGTACTTCTTCGACATCTTCCTCCTGGTCATGCTCGCATACCTGGCATTCATCGTCCTGAAGCAATTGGTGAACAAGGAAGAACTCCGGACTTTCTTCACCTCAGACCGGATGAAGGCCTGGGCTCTCACGTTTGGCGGTTTTGTAGTCTCCACTGGCATCTTTGTCAGCCTGTTCAAGGGCGTGAGCACCTTCTTCTCAGCCCCGCTCAACGCAGTGCGAACCACTGGCGCGATCAAGTCAGCGGTGAACGTCGGCAATCTCTGGCCGAACGTACAGACAACCGTGGCAGAGCTGAACGCGCCGTCCATCAGCGGCATCATCAACAGCATCGGCGGCAAGTTCCTCTTCGTGGTGGCCCTGCTCGGCATCCTCGCGACGCTCCTGCCACGGAGCGGCCGGCTCCTGCTCAAGGACTGGCTCATGCTCGGCATCGGCCTGTTCGTCAGCCTCTACCTGGTGGGGCCGGGCGCCTCGCTCAGCATCTTCCAGTTCCTCGTCATCATGGCAGTCCCTGTCGCAGTGGGTTTTGTGCTCCTGCTCAAGGACGAGCGGGAAGTCGACGTGAAATACGCCCTCTTCCTCTTCCTCTGGCTCGCCGCGTCAGTGTTCACCATGACCAAAGGCGTGCGTTTCGTCCTGCTCCTGATCCCACCATTCGCCATCGCAGCCGGCATCGCGATCGGCGCTGCATATCGCCTCTTGCGCGACTGGCTCACCAAGAACGTGAAGTTCTCAGTGCTCTGGGTCGCGCCGGTATTGTTCATCCTGTTCAGCCTGCTCCTAATCCCGCCAGTGGCGAAAGGGCATGCCATCGGCCTGCAGGAAGCGCCCTCGATGAGCGACGCATGGTGGAACTCCCTGACCAAGATCAAGCAGGAAAGCGCGCCAGACGCGATCATCAACTCCTGGTGGGACTTCGGCCACTGGTTCAAGTACGTCGCTGACCGCGCAGTCACGTTCGACGGCGGTTCGCAAAACGTGCCCCATGCCCATTGGATCGGCCGCGTCCTGATCACGCCTGACGAAAAAGAGGCGCTCGCCATCCTGCGCATGGTCGACTGCGGCAACTATCTCGGGGTCGAAGACGTGCGGGCAGGCCTGCCGACAGACGATTACTACACTGCCATCGCGCTCACCAAGGAGATCATCATGCTCCCGCCCGGCGATGCGCGCGCTCGCCTGCTCGAGGAAGGCGTGTCTGAAGCGCAGACGGAAGTCGTGCTCAACCACACCCATTGCGAACCGCCGGAGAATTACTTCATCACCAGCGCTGACATGATCGGCAAGGGCGGCGTGTGGGGCCACTTCGGCTCGTGGAACTTCAAGCGCGCTGACGCCTACCAGAACATGCGGCTCCTCGACCAGGCAGAGGCCTCGCTGAAAATGCAGGAGAAGTACGGCTGGGACGAGGAACTCGCCAACAGCATCTACTACGACATGCAGACCTTGTCAGACCAGCGCGAAGTCAACACCTGGATCAGCAGCTGGCCCGGCTATCCGATGAGCAATTGGCGCGGCTGCACCTATCAGGAGAACGGCACCCTGGTGGTCTGCACCGGCATCAACGTCAACCTCGGCGAGCAGCAGGGAAGCCAGGGCGTACTCGAAGGCCTTGTCATCAACCTGACTGACATGAACAGCTCACGGCTCGTGCTCGGCTTCTACCAGAACGGGCGGCGCGTCGGCGAGAACCTGGAAACCAAACCACGCATGCTCCTCCTGACAGAGGATGACGACCTGGTGACCCACGACCTGGGCAGCTCGAGCTTCAACCAGGCATTCCTCATCGACACGCGAGGCACGCCGCGCGTGCTCATGCTCGATCCTGCCAATGCGGCCGGCATGTTCACCCGGCTCTTCTTCCTCGAAGGCTACAGCACGACCGCGTTCGAACTGTTCAGCGACCAGAACGCGTTCAACATGGGACGCATCCTCGTCTGGAAGGTCGACTGGACACAGCTCGAAGCGCACGGCTTGGTGTGATCTTTCATAAAAGCTTTAAACCCCCTTTTTCTCTGGCTTCTGATGGGAGCACGGGTTTTTATCGTCGTCGCGGCTTTTAATGAGCAATTGACGATCGGCGCTGTTGTCAGGGATCTCAAACGGCACGGCTACAAGAATGTCATCGTTGTCGATGACTGCTCGAAAGACAAGACATCTCAGCTCGCCCGTTCCGCAGGCGCACGCGTCGTGCGACACAAGAAGAATCAAGGACAGGGCGCTGCATTGCGCACTGGCATCACGGAAGCGTTGAAACGGAAGGCTGACGTGCTCGTGACGTATGATGGTGATGGCCAGCATCAGGCCGCTGAGATCGCCAGGCTTGTCTCTCCGGTTGTGCAAGGCAAGGCAGATGTCGCTCTCGGCAGCCGTTTTCTGGGCGACAGCCCGGGCATGCCCTGGTACAAGTGGGTCACGCTGAAAGGCGCGATCGTCGTCGAACGCGTTGTCCTGCGCGTCAAGCTGACAGACGTGCACAACGGCTTCAGGGCGATGAATGCGAAAGCAGCGAAAGCCATCAAGATAACCAGAGACCGCATGGCGCACGCTTCTGAGATCGTGTACGAGATCCACCGCAAAAAGCTGCGGTATGTCGAGATACCAGTGACGATCAAGTACGACGACTACGCGCGCGGCAAAGGCCAGAGCATCTTCAATTCGTTCTCGATCCTCTGGGAGATATTGAAAGTGCGATTTGGAAAATAGTTTATTTCTTCACGCACCTTCCTGCGTCGCATTCGACATTCTCGTCAGGGATGAAGTTGTAGCTGTCGACGCACGCGACGCAGGTCAAGCCCTCTGGGCCGGGCGCGCACGAATAGCCGTCCTTGTTCACTGCGATGACGCGCGGATCGTCGAGCTCGAACCGTTCGCAATACGGGCAGAGCTTACACCCTCCGATGACAAGCGTGCAATCAGCGTCAGTGACGCAAGCATCCACTGCCGGCACAGTACAGGTCGGTTCGCTCGGATCGCACGCAGCCAGTTCAGCTTCCAGGATCTCCTTGCTGTCCAAGGCTTCTTCCAATGCGAGGTCGCAATTCCTGTTCGTGGTCTCGCACTCGTCGAGCATTCTTTGCGCGGTGTCGCGCTCTGCCTCGAGCGCAGCGATCTTTTCATCAGCACATCCTGCAAGCAGCAATATACATAATATCATAACGCCAAGCCATCTCATCGTTCTCCCTCACAATCGTCAGATCCTGCTCCCGACAGCGAGCAGGATGATGAACAGGAGTATGCACATCGTGATCCAGAGCCCCAGGTACGCGATCGAAAAAAAGCGCACCCATTTGACGCCGCTCTTGATCAACTCCCTGTCAGTCTCTGACAATGCGATCTTCTGTTCCGCCATGAACGTCCGAGAGAAATGCGAGTTATAAAGATTTTGAATTACGGTACCAATCGATTGTCTCTTTCAATCCGTCCTCCATCGAGGTGCTTGCTTCGAAGCCAAGCGCTTCCTTCGCTTTTGTCACGTCAGCGAGACTTGTGCGCGGATCTCCTGCGCGTGCCGGTTCATGCACAACCTTGCTGCTGCTGTCTGCGAGCCTGATAACAGTTTCTGCTAACCTGCTGATCGTGATGGCGTTTCCTGACGCGATGTTGATCACACCATCGCCTTTTGTCAATGCGAGCTCGATGGCACGACAGAGGTCTGTGACATAGACAAAGTCCCGGGTCTGCTCGCCGTCGCCATAGATTGTGAGTGGCTCGTTGTTCAGGGCGCGGGTGATGAAGGCAGGGATCGCTGCCGCGTACTGGCTGTCTGCTTTCTGGCCTGGGCCGTAGACATTGAAGATGCGCAGGCAGCACGTCGAGACTGCTGATGCGGCTGCGACATCTTCCATCCGGGCCTTGCTGTCGCCATACGGCGATACCGGCTGTGCTGCTTCGACTTCAGAGGTCGGTGTTGCCGGCGATTCTCCATACACTGCTGCAGAGCTGGCAAGGACTGCGCGGGACACGCCTGCCGCTTGTGCTGCTGCGAGCACGGTCGTGCTGCCCTGGACATTGATCTCCTCAGCCTTCTCCGGGTGGGCGACGCTCTCTGTCGCGCTCACCATGGCTGCGAGGTGGACGACCGCGTCATGGCCCTGCAAGGCTTGCTCGAGCGCTGCCTGGTCGAGAATGTCGCCCTGGACTGCGGCGCAGCTGGCGAGACTTGCCTGTTCCTTGTCGTAGAGCGTGATGTCATGGCCTTTTCCGGAAAGGTAGGTTCCGAGGTTGTTGCCGATGAATCCCGCGCCGCCGGTGATCAAGATTCGCATGCACGCGGTGCGTTCCCGGCCCTTTATGTACTTAATGGAAGATAATTCTTTTCTATATGGAAATTATCGAATACGACAAACAGAAAAATATTTAACAATACATAATTTTCTTCACTGTATGGTAAATACGAGTCAAGTGCGTGATCCGAGACGAAGACTCAAGTGGTGGGCGTCAGGTGCAATATCGACTGGCAATCCGCATTACGATTCCTGTGTGTCGGCGGCAGCTCGATACCAACTTGATGGAAAACCCATTGAAGCGGGATTGATGAGGGTCGCTGCTCATAATGATTACTCGGATTGGAAGCCTGTCACTCCGGTTCCCTTGGGTCACCCTCCTACTCGGACGATCACGCATCAGTAGACAACTGGCCACAATTCTTTGACATGACTCTTAGTAATATGCAATAAGGCATATTCTAGTATCAATATATATTCCATATGGAAATAATATCAACATCCTTAATAACTACTACACAGTAGCTAATTATTAGAAAAGTTTTTAAATACTGGCCGGTTAATTGATGGAGCAATGAAGGCCTTCCTTACATTCCTCATCATTCTGACGCTCAGCGCGCCCATGGCATTGGCTGACGTCTACCACGATTATTACGGCCCATACGGTGGCGACGACTGGATCGACTGGAAGGAAGACTGGGAAGAGAACAACAAGAGCCACGCAACCCCGCCGTTCGCGCCGCGCCAGACCTTTGGCGGCTGCTTCATCAGTACAGGCAAAGGCCTGCTGGAAGACCTTGACTGCGACAAGGCGCCAGACATCGTCGACAACTGCATCGGCGTGCCGAACCCGACACAGACTGACCAGAACCAGAACAACGTCGGCGACGACTGCGACCTCATCGTCGACAGGATCGACATCGATCCGCAAGGTGTCATGGAAGGCCGCTCGTTCACTGTCACCGCAACACTCACCAACTATCGCGCATTCGAGCTCCGAAACGTGCAGCTCACTGTCCAAGTGCCGGAACTCGGCCTTGAGATGAAGGAATACGTCGACCGCATCGAAGCAGGAGAGCAAGGACGCTATGTCTTCTACATGCGCCTGCCGAACTGCGTGCGAGCCAAAGACTACGACGTCGTCCTCTTCGTCGAATTCCCGGCTGGCCCTGGCATGCAGGAATTCTTCTACATCCCGACAAAGATGGGAGCGGTCAGCTCAGGGATGTGCGAGCAAGGCCTGCCAGACTTCAAGAGCATCATCAACATCCTCGACATCCAGGACGTGGACAAGGAGAATGGCGGCGTCTACCCGTTCACGATCGTGAATGCAGAGCCGTATGGACAAGCTTACGTGCTCACCATCGAAGGCACTGAGGAATGGGGCAATTATGAGATCAGGCCGCGCTCCTTGATCGTCGTGCCGGCGGGCGAGAGCCGCGAAGGCGAGATCGTCCTCTATGCTAACGACGACGCAGAAGGCGAACACGGTTTCCTGCTCACGCTTCGCAGCAAGGCGGACGCGCAGCAGGTCCTGCTCAAAGCGCGGATCAAGCAGGACGAGCCAGGCCCGAGCGCGCAGCGTTACACGCAGCTGGGCATCGTCATCGTCGTGCTCATCATCATCGTTACAGCTATCGGCATCTTCTTGCATAAGGCGGAGCGACGGAAGCGTAAGTGATCTGAATGCTGACCCGTCGCACACTGATATTCGATCTGGAAGGTGTGCTGATCTCTACATACTTATTCCCTATTATTCATCCGCAAGCGCGAGCCGTGCTTGAGCGTGCACAGCACGATTTTGCCCGGGTCTTCTGCTGGTCAACAGGACCTGCCAGAGATGTGCGAAAGGTGGTGGAGCAACAAGACTGGCAAGAGTATTTCTTCGCCATTATCGGCGGACGCGCCTTCCATCCTGTCGAGCGCGGCGTGGTGTCGCCCACACCCTGGTTCTACGTGCCGTCTGCGAGCAAGGATCTGGACAAGCTCCCTGGTCGTGCCAGTGATTATGTGATCATTGACGATAAGCCCCATCTCTGCTTTCCCCCTGACCGCGTCATAGACACTCCCTCGTTCTACGGCATGAATCAGACCAACTTGCACGCTGCCTACGATCGCGCCCTGGCTTTGGCTTTGAAGAACGGGAACCCCAATCCTATCACCACTCTATAATAGTTAAAGAACCAGAACCTTTATAAATTATTCCTTCTTCCACGGCGATACAATGGGGGTTAACAGAGTTATCACAATCCTTATCATCGCTATTCTGGCAACGAGCTTCGCTTTGGCTTTTCCCAGCACTCCGGGCCAGATGCTGAACGGCCTGCCAACGAACGGCTGCGCCATCAACACAGAGAACGGCATGGTCCAGGACGGGGATTGCGACGGCTTCGACGACTTCACTGACAACTGCAAATACACGCCGAACAGCGACCAGCGAGACACGAACCGGAACGGCATCGGCGACGCCTGCGACCTCCTGGTCGTGAGCGTCAACCTCGATCCAGGCACCCAGGTCAAGCAAGCGACCTTCTTCACGGTCCGCGTGCAGCTGATCAACAACAAGCCCTATGAGATAGAGGACATCCAGGCACGCGTGCGCTCGCACGAGCTCGACATCGACCTGTCAACCATGGTCGACAGCATGAAGCCGCTCGAGCAGCACGTCGTCGAATTCGTGCTCAAAGCGCCAGGATGTGCCACACCAGGACAATACCGCCTGACATTCACGACTGACCACAAGGAAGGCAGCCAGGTTTATACACAGGTCGCGTACCAGCGCTTCACTGTCGTTGAGAATACTGGCTTCTGCGAACCAGGAGCAAACACGCTCGACAACTCGATCCTCGAGACCATCACCCACCAGGAGATCGAGCAGGGCGAGCGGGTCATCTATCCCATCAAAGTCACGAACCTGAACGGCGAGGCGAAGACCTATCACCTCAGCATTCAGGACATCAATCACATCGGAACGTACCGCATCGATCCGAGCAGCACCTTCACGATCCCAGCAGGCCGGGACCACACTGTCTATCTGTATGTGGACAGCGAGAACTTCGCACCGGTCGGCAGGAACGAACTGCATCTCTTCCTCGAGAGCGAAGGCAATGTGCACGAGAGCGTGCTCGGCCTGCGCGTCATCAAGAGCGTGCGCGCGCCGCTCGCCACAGTCTTGACCAGCGCCATCCAGCTCGCGCTGATCATCATCGTGCTCGGCCTCATCGTGGGCGCGGGCATTGTCGCGTACAAGAAGCTCAACGAGGACGAGAAGCCGAAAGAACCGGAAGACGATTACGAGAGTTACTATTGAGGTGGATGAATGAGGCTCACCTGGATCATCATCGGCATCATACTCGCCTTCTTGACAGTCGTCAACGCAGTCAGCGCTGAGCTCGTCGTCAACCGGTACAGCAACGATTTCGCAGTCAGCAGCCCGTATGCAGACACAGTCAAAGCCTGCGCGTGCGAGAACCGCGCAGACCTGATCACGATCACCAATACAGGCAACTTCTACACCAGCTATCGCGTTTCAGTTCTGAGCGAGCAGCCGGAATGGTATCACGCAAGCGTCGAAGAGATCACTTTGGCGCCAGGAGAGCACCAGGACGTGCTTGTCTACGCAGAGCCGGGCTGCTCAGCCTTCGGCGTCTATTCCTATACTATCAAGGTGGCGAGCACCTACGGCCGCGAGCGACTCGTGACCCGAACCCTGGATGTCAAGAAGTGCCAGAACGTCTTCCTCACAGTCGAGGGCGGCAAGAACAAGAGCAACATCGGCGAGCCGCTCCACTACCAGCTCACCCTCAAGAACGTGGCAGAGTTCCCGGATACGTTCACGCTCGATCTGGGCAGCTTCAACGAGCACGCAACGATGGAGCAGGCAAGCTTCTTCCTCGTGCCAGACCAGAGCGTCAAGTTCAACGTGACGATCACGCCGCCGGTCAGCCTGTTCGGCGACGTCGAGATCCCATTCACTGTGACGAGCGACCGCAACCGTGTCACTGAAAAGCGCGTCGAATACGTCTTCATCGAGAACCAGTACGACCACGAGATCGTGGTTGTGACGCAGACAGAGATCTGCAGCCGTGTCGGCAGCGAATACACCTTCCAGGTCAGGAACATGATCGACGTGCCGAACGACTTCGACGTCATCGTCACCGGCCCGGGCTTTGTCGAGTACGAAGTCAAAGACCTCCACCTCGAAGGCCTGGAGACCAAGAACATCACCCTGGAGCTCCAGCCGAAGAAAGGACAGGAAGGCAAGCACAGCATCACGATCAGGGTCAACAGCGACCTCGGCGACATCAAGAAGGAGCGCGAGATCGAACTCGACGTCTTCGACTGCTTCGCCTTTGAGCTCGGCTTCGTCGGCCTCGAAGGCCAGGACGGCGTCTACACTGACACGACCTGCTGCAAGGACAAGGTCTACGACCTGAACATCCACAACGCAGGACAGACAGAAGAGACCTACAACCTCATCGTACAGGGCCCGGACTGGTTCATGCCGGAAGAGCAGACGATCCGCTTGAAACCGAGCGAGAACAGGAACGTGCAGTTCCACGCCAGCCTGCCGTGCACTGACGAAACTTATGAGATCCCTGTGACAGTCATGCTCAACACCCACCCGGACATCACCGAGACCGTGACGTTCAAGGTGGAGAGCCAGACACAGCGCACGTGCCACGCAGTCGATGCAGACACGACCACGATCAGGATCGACGAAGAGCGCACAGTCGTGCCGTTCATCGTCAAGGCGATCGGCCTCGAAGGCGGCGTGTACAGCGTGGACATCGAAGGACAGCTCTACGCAGGCCTGCTCGAAGACACGATCACGCTAGAGCCAGGCGAGGAAGCAGTGCTGCACCTTGTCACCAAGCACAATATCAGCGATTACTTCGACGGCAAGTACCTCAGCACGATCACGCTCACGCACGAGCTGAACCTGACATACTACGAACCGTTCTTCACCCAGTTCAAGCATGTCAGCTGGCTCACCCACACGTGGCGAAGCATCGTCTACTACGACTACGGCTCGTTGTCGCCATGCTTCTGGATGACCATCGTGCTGCTCGCATTCGCGATCATCAGCATCATCGTGCTGGCAAGCATGCTGGCCAGGAACAAGAGCAGGCCATTCACCAGCACCGGCCTTGTCGTCACGCGCACCATCCTCGTCATCGCGCTCATCGTCGCAGCAGTCATGCTCTTCGGCACCCCGATGCCGGAGAAAGCAGACCTCTACGAAGAGCCATTCGATGACAATTCAGGACTCATCCTCCAATGGTATGAGAACGAGCGTCTTGAGCTCGACCTCGACCGCTACTTCGAGGACCCGGACAGGGACTGGCTGGAGTACACAGCCACGCAGCCAGCGAACATCGCGGTTGTTATCGATGGCAACAAGGCGACGTTGATCCCAGAGCACAACTGGGCAGGCACCGACAGGATCGTGTTCACTGCAAGCGACCAGCGCGGCGGCATCGACGACAGCCCGATCATGGGCCTGAACGTCCTGCGACGCAAGGAGCTCAGCTTCCTGCAATGGCACGCCCGCTACTGCTTCCAGATCACGATGATCCTTGTCCTGATCATCCTGCTCGCGCTCGTGCTTATCAGCCTCCTGTGCCTGGCGCCACGGACACGCGTCCCGTACGCGACAGTGCTTGAGCCTCCACGCAAGCCGCGCGGTGGCGTCGTGCACACCGTCGTGACCAAGAAGGGCGAGGTCAAGCGCGTCGGCGAGAAAAAAACAAGAGCAGTGCACACGGTCGTCGCTGGCGGCAAGGTCCGCAAGCTCGGCGAGAAGAAAGCAGTCAAGAAAGCTCCTGTGAAGAAGGCACGCACCTTGACGAAAGCGCAGCGCGAGGCGTTGAGCAAGGCGCTTGATCGTGCGCTTGTGTCAGCTGAGCCGCACGAGATGAAGCAGATCCTGCGTACCCACGGCAAGCGCGAAACCGAGAAGAACATCGTCATCCTTCAAGAAGCTCTCGCACGATTCAAGGCGCGCAAGGACTACAATCCAAAGAACCGCGAGCAGTTCTACCGCTACCTCAAGGAACAGAAAGTGCTGGGCAAGCTGCAAGGCAAGCCGCGTCCGAAACCAGTGAAAGCACCTGTGAAGAAAGCGCGAACCATGACAAAGGCGCAGCGCGAAGCACTCAGTAAGGCACTTGACCGTGCGCTTGTGTCAGCTGAACCGCATGAGATGCGACAAGTGCTCAAGACTCATGACAAGCGCGAGACAGAGAAGAACATCGTCATCCTGCAGCGAGCGCTCGCGGCGTTCAAGAAAACTCGGATCACGCCGAAGAACCGCGCAAAGTTTTACGCTTATCTCAAATCACAGAAGATCCTGAACAGGCTGGAGAACGTGCCGAAGGTTGCCAAGGCTCCGGCCAAGACAGTGCAATCGAAAGCAGCTGACCGCGCACTTGTTTCGCAAGAACCGCACGAGATGCGCCAGGTGCTGAAGACGCACGGCAAGAAGGAAAGCGCGCGCAACGTCGCGATCCTGCAAGACGTGCTTGTTGACTTCAAGAAGAGCCGTGGCTACAAGCCGAAGAACAGAGCAAACTTCTACCGCTACCTTAAGGAGCAAGACGTCCTCCGACGCTTGCACAACAGGTGATGCGGATGAAAGCGCGCATCCAAGTGCCGAATACGCGCGAGATCGCTGAAATTCTCGCAGCTCATAACCGGATCAGGACCTGGAACTTGTTCGATGTCTCTTCTGTCGGCCCCCTTGAGTTCATAGAGCAGAAAGAGCTTTTTGACGAGATCATGCCGCAAGGAACACATCAAATTCGTGCAATGTTAGTGTATCAGACTGTCAAAGAACAAACGACCTCGTGGGGCGAATACCGTGCAGAATTGTTCATCAACTATACTGTAGAAGGGAACAGATTCCAAACTGTAAGCGAAGTGACAACAACAAGTGCTCATCCTTGGGACAAGCTCACCGATACGCCGTCAAGAGTCCAGGTTAGGGAAAGCGGTGCCAGCAGCTGGCTGCCAGGTTTTGAATGGGAGTTTGCGATTTCACCTGAAGGTGTGCAGCGAAAGATATCGACTGGTCGTGATCCTATGGTATGGCCAACTTACAAACCTCATCCTGAAGCAACACGGCGCTATGCAGAAGTCTTCAGGCACATCGGAGAAACTGTGTACGCCAATGTCAAACAGCATTTCGGGGTGAGCGAATGAGCGCCGTCTATAAGCTCCAGGAATGGGAGCGCAAGCTCTTGCGCCACTTCCAGAAGAAAGAGAAGCGACAGAAGATCAAGCCGCTGACCGATCGCCAGATCCGAAAACTTACTAAAGAGATCTTTCTCGAAGACTAAGGTGAGATACATGTCCGCTCCAAACAGTACACCAACCGCTGCACGCCACGTCGCTCTCTACTTGAAAGAGGTCAATCCAGTCAATGAAGGGCCTTGGACTGTCCACAGAACAGAGTTCACTCTGCCTAGAGGGTTCCTGGCACCACTCTTGTCAGCAGATCCTCAACACTACCTTGGCAATGGCCGCTTTGATGCTGATACGATAAAGTACGGAACCTCGTTCTCCCGACGAGACATACCCACTGAACTCAGCCGGCTTCGGATATGGCTCATGAATCCGGTCAGCCATTATACAGTCCTATTCACAGAGCAACGCGCCGATCCTGAGAACGGCATCATGCCGAATGAACTGCAAGGCGAAGTGACAGAACTCCGAGCATTCCTAGGCATACCTGGCGCTGAAGGAGAGCTCGTTACCCATCTCCAAGGTGCAGACGCAATGCAAGCGCAACCAGACTACGCAGCCTTGTGCCTTTTCTCGAAAGAACTTCTCTACGCGCCAAAAGACGCTACCGAAAAAGGTTCATGAAGAGCAATTTCAGCATCTGATCGCGGTCTTGCGTCAGTTCGATGTTCTTGGCTAAGAAACGGTCGTCCATGACATCGCGGACCCAGGACGCGAAATCGTTGCGCTGCTGATTGACATGATGCCGGAACGTGGTCTGATCCATGGTCTGCAATTCTGCGAAGAGTTCCTCGATACTCCTGAGCGAGCCCCCACCATGAAGGTAGAAGTACTGATCCGGGTTCGTCACTGCATACGTCGCCATCGAACGAGTCACACCCGGTCGAGGGGGTATATAAATCTTTCCTCTGGGTCATCACTGCCTTGGCGCGGTTAGTGATACCCGGTCAGACTCATTGAATCAGACACACATCGAATGCTGATGCGACAAGCGCCGCAGTGATGACCAAGGCGCGCTACTACAAAACGAGTAGCACCGTTCCGAAAATCATGCACAAACATAAGATCCCTTTGTAGAGGATGTTGCCCTCGTGGAACAAGCGACCGCCGAGCAGGGTCGCGAAGAGATTGCTCAAGCGGCGTACGCCGATGAGCACGACCAAGGCGGTTCCGGGAAGCGCGATGGCTGTCACGATCGCGATGTCAGTGATGGCAACCATCACGCCGGTTAGGGCGAGCCAGCCCCACTCCGCTCTTGACAGGCCGGTAAATGGCAGGCGCCGCTCTTTCGCGATGTGCACCGCCCAGAACATGACAGCAAGAATGGCAAAATACCAGAACAAGGCGTCAGTCGGCAGGATGCTGCGCAGAATGATCCGATCGAGCAAGGGAGCGAAGCTGATGCTGATTGCAGACAGGATCAGCAGGAGCACTGCCGGATTCTTGACAAAGCGACGCACTTGATTCATGATGTGCTTCTTGCGGATGTCAACATCCAACAAAACTGCACTGGTAATGATGATGACCAGGCCGAGCACCTGCACCGCATTGACATATTCGCCCAAGAGCAACGCGCCGGTGAAGAGCAGGAAGATCGGGCTGATGTTCCGCAACGGCGCATAAATGCTCACAGGCAGGTGCTGCAAAGCGAGCGTATGACAGAACACCGAGAGCGCAACCGCACCAGTCTTGAGCAGGATCAGCCAGCCAGTCGCTGTGAAGAGAAAAGCGAAATCATACGAGATGAACGGCAGCATGACCGCAGCGGCGACAACAGCATAAATCGAGACTGTCTGCGTGTTTGTCTCGTGCTGCAGGTCGCGCTTGAGCAAGAGGGTGACGATGCTGAGCATCACTGCCGAGAATAGTGCCAGGAGCAGGGCGTTCATCGATATGCTCTGAAAAGGTAGCTTTTTAAAGTCTTCGTCGCTTTCAAACATTGCCCTTGGGGGCGTAGTTTAACCTGGCTAGAATACGTGGCTCCAGTTTCCTGGAGCGCCGAGCCGCAAGGCGATGACGAAGCCAGTGGTCTGTCCCGTTCCGGGAGGAAGAGACCACGCGATCTGGGTTCAAATCCCAGCGTCCCCATCTAGGGTATGAGGGCTTCGGCCCTCGCCTTTTTTCTTTGTTATATACAAAAACCTTAAAATCATTTCAAAATTCACACCTTCCATGACAACGGAAACAATGGTCAGCATGCAACTGGCCGTACTTTTTGGAAGCTTGTCGCTCATACTTTCAGTATGGGCTTTGGCTGGCTTCCCTGGGCTAGTGTAGCACCACTCGCCTCTCGGGATGTCCGAGAAACCCCTTCAGGGGGATATTACTTTCTTAATTTTGACTTCACAAGAACGAGAAGCAGTGCGACGAACGCGCCGATAGCGTTGAAGAACAGGTCGAAGTAGCCGTCGAAGTCCTGGAGCGGATTGCCGAGCACCAGCGGCACGTCATCGCCAAGCGTGAGGATGCCGCCTTTGCCAAGCCCGAAGAAGAAGCTGCCGACGAATTCGACCACTTCATTCATGGCTGCAAAGCCCATGGTGATGAAGAATGCATACATCAGGCGTTCCCAACGGGGCAGCTTCGCTGGCAGGAAGGCATTGAGGAACAGAAAGAGCATTAGGGCCGCGATGAAATGCATGAACTTGTCATAGCCGAAACCATGGAATGACAGGCCAAACAAGCCAAGCACACCCAAGCCGTGCAGGGTGAAGATGATGAACATGAGGATATAGGCGTAGAGCGGGATTTTCCGATATCGCGCCACCCAATACAGCACCCCTATAGGGAGCAGGAGCAGGATCGTGTCGATCCCGTTCCAGAAATCAGCAAGGAAAGGCCATGCGATGGCAAGCAGCAGAACGACCACGAGCATGATGGAGAATGCCCACCGCTCGCTGTGATCCAGTTGTCGCTGCATAGCCTTCCCCAGGACTTCCTCTTTTTATTCTTTTTGCACTAAAATTATATAAACTCTCCAGTGAGTTCTGACCTCATGGCAGTCATTACCGGCGATCGGCGGCGGGGAACGCCCTCCAGGAGCCAATCATACCTCAGGCAGCGGGACGCAGCACGGCACGCGCCGAAGCCGGCACAGCATGCTCCTCCTGTTACCCGCTCATCAACACCGGCTGCGCATGTGGACACTGCTCCAAAGCCAAAAAAGAAGAAAGAGAAGAAAAAGCTCACGCCAGAGGAGAAGCGCAAGCGCTACCTGAAATGGGCGTTCTGGATCGTCGTTCTCATTATCCTCTACTTCGCCTTTGGCTGGCTGCGCGACCAGGCGCTGCTCTTGCTGCAGATGAACCCGAACGTGTGGGCAGTCTACAAGGCGATCGAAGCAGAGATCACGGCAAAGACCCTGCTCGGCCTGTTCTACGCCTCGATGTTCGGTGCGATCTTCTTCATCACCTTGCCAGTCGAGATCATCTTCCTCTACTATCTGGGCCTGAACTATTACTTCATGCAAGTCCTGGTGATCACCCTGGCAGGCAACCTCATCGGCATCGCGTTCGACTACTTCATCGGCTGGCTGATCGGGCCGAAAGTGCTCCAATGGTTCATGAAGAAGGAGAGCTACCAGAACTTCCAGAAGAAGATCGACAAGGCAGGCGCGTTCATCGTCATCGTGGGCAACATCATCCCCTTCCCGATCGAATGGTTCACCGTCTTCCTGGGCGCGGTTCGCTATGGCTTTGTCAGGCTGATGATCTACACTACCTTAGGAAAGATCGTCAAGTTCGGCCTGCTCTGGCTCGGGTACAAATACTTCATCCAGTACGTGGGCCCGCACATCTCAACCGTGAATCTGCCCTGGTTCATGGACCTGATCCGGAGCAGTTTCGGGGGATAAACTTTATATACCCCTCTTCCTGGCATGATCTTACTGAAATTCAGGGTGGTCATGATCGGCATCAATAAGGATCTCGATAAGTATCTCAACAACCGGCGCAGCAAGGAGGAAGGACGCTTCTTCAGCGCGCCAAAGGTCAAGCTCGTCAAGGAAGAGCCGGAGGAAGTGCCGCAGGACCTGCGCAGCGACGAGGTCCGCGTGGTGATCAACAAGCCAGGATTCTGGGAACGCATGTTCGGGCCCAAGGAGAAGATCGTCGAGGAAGACCTCTCGCCGGAAGAGATGGCCCGCCTGGAAGCGATGGAGCAGGAGATCGAGAAGGTCGAAGAAGCCGAGGAAGCCCACCCCGAGATGACCGAAGAGCTCGAGGAAGTGCGGGAAAGCCTGCTTGAGCGCTTCTTCAACATGTTCCGCGGGTTCCAGCACCGGCACCGCCTGGATGAACGCGCCGAAGCGATCGACTACATCGAGGACGAGGTCGTGCCGAAGATCGACGAGGACGTGAAGCGCGTGCTCAAGCTTGTGCACAAATGGCTCGGCAAATTGCCGAAACGGCAGAAGGACGAGTTCAAGAAGAGCAACGACTTCATCGAGTACAAAGCGCTTTTGGAGAAGTACGGCGTGGCGAAGATGAGCGCGCCCAAAGGCGAGCCGAAGGAGAAGCCGAAAGTTATGGTGGAAGGCGAGGACGATTACCCAGTTCTCAAGAAGCAAAAGAAATAGCTATTTGTTCGCCATGATTTCTATGATGTCGCCAGGTTCTAAGACGTGATCTTTTGAAACCGGCAGTTTTGTCCTGACATTGATCGCTTTGACAAAGTTCTTGCCGAAGTCGGTGTGGAGCTTGAACGCGAAGTCCAACGCAGTGCTTTTCGGCTCCATGAGGAAGCAGTCTGGGATGACATTCCCGTCGCTGTCCTCGAGCTTGCCGACGCCGCCTGGAAAGATCGGCTTGTACTTGAGCAGTTCAAAGACTGCGTGGTTCAGCACGTCCTGGACGCCTGTGCTTTCCCGTTTTCCCAAAAACTCATTAATGAACTCAAGGCCTTGTTTTTGTTTTTCATTCATTTTGTCTTGATCCTTGAGAGCAAACTCTTTCTCCCCAGGGATGTACTCGACAATGCCGTGCTTGTGCGCCTCTTTCAACGCCAATTCGAGCTCAGCGCTGCACGGCACGATGTGATAGTCAGTGAATTCTTTCTTCAATCGTTCATAATTCTCCCACGCGCCAGGCCGGTCGACCTTGTTCGCAGCGATCATCATGGGTTTTGATCGTTTCCGCAGCTCGCGGGCCAGCTGCAACAGCTGATCGTCGTTCCACTCGTTGGGCTTCTCAGGATCCAAGGACAAGGCCTTGATCACTTTCTTCGCCATGTCCTCGTTCACCCGCAAACCGCTCAACTGCTTCTCCAGGGCAGCAGCGATCGGCCGCTTCTCCTGCATCGCCTGGCGCACAAACTTGTCCCAGCCCTTTTTCATGATGTCAAGATACCAATAATCAAGCTCTTCCTCAAGGAACGCCACGTCCTTCGCCGGATCGTAGCTGCCAGCGTCGACTGGCTCGCCCTTCTCGTTGATGCTGCCCGAAACATCGATGACGTGGATCAGCGCATCAGCCTGATTGAGATCGTTGAGGAACTCCTTGCCCAAGCCCAAGCCTTCGTGCGCGCCAGGCACCAGGCCGGCAACGTCGATCAGGTCGACAGCGACAAAGCGCCACGGCCCGTGGACAAAGCCGACGCGCGGATTCGAGACTTTTCCGAACTCCTGGGCTGGATCCTTGACCTTGACAAAACCCACAGCATGATTCGGCTTGATCGTGGTGAAGGGATAGTTCGCGATCTCTACTTCAGCCAGAGTGGCTGCCTTGAAGAAGGTGCTTTTCCCACAACTGGGTTTGCCTACGATACCCACCAACATCGTCGGGCATGGGATGGGAGAGGTGTTTATAGGATTTTCGCTAGACTGAAGCTTAGGTATTAACTCTATCAGTGCTACCGGCATCCATTCGTCGATTTTTTTCGGTTGGAAGCAGCATCGTCAGCCTTCTCAAGCCTTGAATGAAACTAGTATGAAGGTGAAGATTCACTAAGGAAGCACATCTTGAACTGAGTATTTCCTGGATATTATGGCCAACGTGCAGTGCAGGAGGGTTCTCGATGTCATAGCCTTTGATCTTGACCACATCCACTCCGAGCGCAAGCACTCTTCGCGGATCAATGTCTAAACCAATGGGGGCACGACCGACCTGGAAAATCGGCAGGAATCCTTCGATTTCCCCTGCAAGTATCTGTTCTTCCAAATCCCGTGGTATGTACCCTTCTCCATTGAATGCCTGATTGACCTGAGGATCGACAGAGCCAAGATAGTAGATCGGCCCATCAGTTTTGTGATGTCTGAGCCAGAGCCCAGTTCTAGGATTCTGTAGATAGAGAGCGTCTCCTGCTCCATTGGCTGTACTGAACATCTTCTGGTATGACATACGAAAAAGAAAAAAGCCTTCTTTTATTTACTTTTCGGTAATAACAAACGGTGAAATGGGAATCCATAAAAACCAGCTTACGCTGACCCCTAGTGGGTGGTTCCATGGGGTTGAAAATCGGCGATCCAGCACCTGATTTCAGTCTGCCAGGCGTGGACGGCAATACGCACAGCCTGGGCTCGTTCGCGCTGAAGAAGATTCTTGTCGTGGTGTTCACCTGCAACCACTGCCCCTATGCGCAGGCGTATGAAGACCGGCTGTCTGACCTTGCGAAGTTCTACAGCGTGCAGGGCGTGCAGTTCGTGGCGATCAACCCGAACGACGCTTCGACGCATCCCCAGGACAGCTTTCCCGAGATGGTGAAACGGGCCAAGAAGAAAGGCTTTCCCTTCCCGTATCTCAGGGACGAGTCCCAGGACATTGCCAAGGCCTATGGTGCTGAAGTCACGCCAGAAGCCTTTGTCTTCGACAAAAACAGGGCGTTGTGCTATCGTGGCAGGATCGACGACAACTGGCGCAGCCGCGAGAAGGTCAAGGACGAATCCCTGAAGATCGCGATCTCAACACTCTTGGCTGGCAGCAGGCTTTCTTCAGAAGTCGCTGAGATGCCGGCGCTTGGCTGCAGTGTGAAGTGGAAGTGGAACGGGTGAGCCACGAGCATGTCTATGTCGATGCGATCGTCGGCGAAGCCACGAAACAAGGCACAGTAACAGCGGTCACTGTCGAGGTCGGCGAGCTCGCGCCGATCCCTGTTGAGGAGCTCAAGCTCGCGCTGGAGTTCACGAAATGGCAGCTGAACATCATCACCACGCCTGGTGTTGTGCAGTGCAAATGCGGTTACACAGGAGCGCCTGTGGTGACTGACAAAGGGCATGATTATACGATCTTCCACTGTCCTGAATGCAAGGCAGAGCTGCCTGCTGTGCTTGCGGGCAAGGATGTCGTGCTGAAGGACGTCACAGTGGAATAATAATATTTTCCATATGGAAAATAAAGGTGAGTGTATGTGTTTAGTCATTCCCGGGAAAGTGAAATCAGTCGCGGGTGAGAAAGCCATCGTCGATTACGAGGTCGAGGAACGCGAGGTCGGCACTGCCTTGGTGCCAGACGTCAAGGTCGGCGAGTACGTGCTGGTCCAGGCCAAGATGATCGTCCAGGTGATCCCTGAAGAGGAAGCGAAAGCAGCGCTCGAGACGATCAAGGAAGCAGGCGAAAAACATGGCTGATCCTGGCCTGCTTGTGATGAGATATGCCTTTCCCTGTGCCGAGATTTCCATACAATTAGGGAATATAACCAGAAAAGAGTATGAGGAAATCGAAGCTGCGCTTCTTGCAGGAAGGTCATTGCCGCAGGAGAAATTGGAGCAGTTCTTCCCTGCCTTGACACGCCGTTTGAAAGAGGTGGCTGAAAGAGATGGGCTTTCCGAGTATTGGAGCGAGGACGCGATTCATACTTACTTTCTGAAATACCATGACGAGTACATCGATAAAGGCGACGGCATGCTCGGACAGATGAGCCCAACTGAGAAGGAACTATGCCGTTGTACGATTGGTAAAGTCATGGAAGTCAAACAGGAACAAATTATCACTCTCAAAACCCCTAATGGAAATGAATTAGTTCTAGGAAAATATGCAGGAAACATTGAAGAAGGAGATATAGTGGTTTCTCATCGCAAGTTCGCTACTGAGAAGCTTTCTGCGGAGCAGGCAGCCACATACGGATACCCGTGAACGTGACTGCGCCGCCGATAAGGAGTACGCTGCCAAGGACTTGCTGCCACACGATCGTGCCGTTCCACAACAGGTTGAGCAAGGTCGTGATGACAGTCCCGAGGAGCAAGACTGCTGTCGCTGTACTCGCGGGCACGAGTTTCAGGCCTTCGTAGAAAGTGAAGACGTAACCATACAGGAAGACGCTCGTAATAATAACCCAAACAAAACTAGAACCTAATCCTCCAATAAGAGTAATTTTTTGAGTGATAGCAAGATAAAGTAATAGGAATAACGCGCCAAAACCCATTCTTCCGAACGCGACAACCCTGCCAGGGAGTTTGTCGATGCTTTTCAGGACGTGGCGACTCAAGGTGATCTCGACAGCCCAGAGCAAGGTGGCAGCGAGGATTAAGATATCACCAACACCAAACACGAATCCAGTAATCTTGAGGAGGAAGAGGTTGCCGAGCAAGAGAAGCACGCCGCCGATCACCATGTTCCTGCTGATTTTCTCCTTCAGCGTCAAGGCTGCGAGTATGCCGACCCAGATGAACAAGGTCTTATGCAAGAAGCCGGCTTGCGCTGCTGTCGTCATCGATAGCCCGGTGAAGAAGAGCAGGAAGGGAATGCTGCCGCCGATCAGGCCGATCAAGGCGAGCTGGCCCCATTCTTTCTTCTTCAGCTCCTTCAAAGTCTTCCATTCCTTCATTGCGAGGATCGTCGCGATGAGGAAAAGCGCAACAAGAACGTTCTTCGAGGTCGTGAACACTGCAGGATCCAAGCCTTGAATCCCGAACTTGTTCAGGAAGATCGAAACCCCGCTGATCACCGCAGTGCCGAGCACCAGCGCCAACCCCTTTTTCATGCTGAGCACTCAACAGGAATCCATATAAATAGTTTTTCCTCAAACAATGCCATCGTCACGGCTAACTACTCGCACTCCGTGCGAGGCTTACCAGGCGCTCATATAACGACTGGGTCGTATTCCCGCCTGGTTTTTGTGCCAAGGTGATTATGGAGTAAAGCGAATGGAAATCCTCTTGTTCGGCAATCCAGCGATACCAAGCGATAACCTCGCTCTCGAAGTCGGCAAGGCGCTCGAGAAAGAAGGTCATACGACCCGGCATGTCAATAATCCGCTTGAACTGCTGGATATCAAGCTGGACGAGCGGGTCATCATCGATGTTGCAGTCGGCATCAAGGAGGTCACGCTGCTCACGAACGTCGACAGACTGACCCTGGGCCGTCTCTGCAGCCTCCACGACCTGGACATGGCCTATTTCATGAAGCTCATGCAACGCCTGGGCGAGATCCACGACGTCAGGATCATCGCCATCCCTGCAGAGATGAGCGTGCAGGAAGCCTTGCCGAAAGTGAAAGAGCTTCTGCACAATATTTAAATAGCCAGCTGTTGCTCAGCTCTTGTAGAGGTGAGCTGGTGGGGTATCTCTTACCGAAAAGCAAACTGAACACGTTCTTAGAGCTGCTCATGCACGGCTCGAGCTTCATCGCACCAGTCCGGCGCAAGAAAGACGACGTGGTCGTATTCGAAGAGCTGGAAGGCAAGACAGACCTCACGCGCCTGGACTTCACCACCAACCCGCAATTCACAGCGAAGAAATTCTTCATGCCAGCGTACGAACCTTTATTCACGTACAACATGAAGAACCAGAAGCTCACAGACAAGAAGATCACGGCGCGGCAACGCATCCTGTTTGGGCTGCGCCTGTGCGATCTCAACGCAGTGAAGATCCAGGACCAGCTCTTCATCAACCCCCAATTCACCGACGACCATTACCAGGCGGCGCGGGAGAACATCTTCCTCGTCGGCTGGTACTGCAACACGCCGCCATCGAAATTCTGCTTCTGCGAAAGCATGAACCTGACGCACTACTACGACCTCATGCTGCGCGACCTGCCAGGGAAGAAAGACATCTACATCGACGTGGGCAGCCCGAAAGGCGAGATCCTGATGCGCAAAGCCATGAAGCTCAAACTGAAAGAGCATCACGAGCACGTGCCGAAGATCAGGACGCCGAAGAAACTGAAGACCCACGACATCAGGAAATACTTCGACCATCCCAAATGGCAGAAGACCACAGAAAGCAAGTGCCTTTCCTGCCAGCGGTGCACGACAATGTGCCCGACGTGCATGTGCTTTGACATCTACGACAAGACACAGACCGATCTGGAGCACGGCACACGCGAACGGACCTGGGATTCGTGCCATTCAAAGCAATTCACCAGAGTGGCGGGCGACCATTACTTCAGGCCAGACAGGACTGCGCGGTTCAAGCACCGCATCTATCACAAGATCGTGTACTATCCTGAGATCTTCGGCCAGGTGCCGATGTGCACAGGCTGCGGCCGCTGTATTGAACAATGCCCGACACAGATCGACTTTGTCGAGCTGATCAACGAGATGGAGGACGGCAAATGAGCTGCAAAGGCTGCGGATCGAGCTGCAAATGCCATAACCACCTCCAGCACGTCGAGAAAGGCAAAGTCTTGCTGTACGAACCGGTCAAAGTGAAGATCCTCAAGAAACAGAAGCTCGGCGACCGCCACACACTGCTTCGTGTCGAGGCGAGGGTTGATCACGATCCAGGCCAGTTCTTCCAGGTGACAGTGCTCGGCTTTGGCGAAGCGCCGATCTCGATAGCGTCCTGGAGCAAGGATTACATCGACCTTGTCGTCAACCCGGTCGGCACTGTGACGAAAGAAGTCATCAGGAAGAAACCAGGCGACTACTTGTTATTGCGCGGTCCGTTCGGCTACGGCTATCCCATGCATTACTTCTACAACAACAGCCTCATCCTCGTTGGCGGTGGGTGCGGTGTCGCACCCCTGAAAGGCGTGATGGACTATATCGCAAAGCATCGCCAGCACTTCGGCGAGATCCATTGCTTCTTCGGCTACCGCAACCCTGGCGACAGCATCTTCGACAAGGAGATGGCTAAGTGGGAGAAAGACGGCACCTTCACCTTCCACTACGCGTTCAGCCACCCGCCCAAGTCGTTCAAAGGCCCGACCGGCTTTGTCACGAAATATATCGAGGAGAGCGGGCTGAGCAATCATCGCCGCGCAGTCATGATCTGCGGACCCACGCCGATGATGCTCGCCGCTATTAAGAGCCTCGAGACCTTGGGATTCAATGACGATCAGGTATGGATTTCGCACGAACGGCACATGAAATGCGCGACCGGCATGTGCGGACACTGCATGATCGAAGGAAAATACACCTGCAAGGACGGCCCGGTCTTCCGCTGGGACTGGATCAAGGAGGCTAAGGGATGAATTCTACAAGGCTGCGGCAACACGCACTGCCGCGGCCCTCTCGCTGCGCATGTCGGGCCAAGGCGGCAGTGCGTGAGGTGACGGTATGAAGACAAAACTCGGCCAGGACATATTGTGCCATCGGGCCGATATGAATGACCATCTCTCACGCCTCCGGGACAAGCGCGCGAAAGGCCAGAAGCTCAAAGTCGGGGTCTTCGGCATTACTGGCTGCGCAGGCTGCCAGCTCACAATCCTGTTCAGCGAGAAATTCCCGGCATTGATGGACATGATCGACATCCTCGCCGTGCCCTTCGTGAAAGAGCAGAACTACAAAGGGCATTTCGACATCATCATCCTGGAAGGGCTCGTGTCCTCGAAAGCAGACAAGGAGAAAGCAGAAGAACTCAGAGCGCGATGCGACTTGTTGATGTGCATCGGCGCATGCGCGACCCACGGCTGCGTGCCGGCGATGAAGAACTTCATGAACCACCCGGAAGTCGAACGCGCGGTCTATGCCAAGGTCGACTACCTGAACTCCCTCGACGCGACACCAGTGAGCAAGCACGTGCCAGTCGACATCGAGTTGCCTGGCTGTCCGCCAGACGCGAATCAGATCTACGCAGTCCTGACTGATCTTGTCCTTGGCAGGCCGCCACGAATCACGCACAATCCAGTCTGCGTTGAATGTGTTAAAAGAGAAGTTGATTGTCTATTACTACAAGGTAAACCCTGCCTCGGCCCGATCACTGTCGGCGGGTGCGACGCGATCTGCACAGCAGCAGGCCACGAATGCATGGGCTGCCGCGGCCCGACAGACGACGCCAACCTGCCAGCGATGATCCAAGCGCTGCAAGACCAGGGCTACAAGCGCAAAGACATCGAGAACAGGTTGCACACGTACGCTTCATTATTGGTCGATGAGCAAGCCAAGATGCAAGGCGTGAAATGGGAGAAGAAACTGAAGAGGAAGAAGAATGGCTAGAACGATCACGCTCGACCATATCACTAAGATCGAAGGGCACGCCTCTTTGAAGGTCAAAGTGGACAAAGGCAAGGTCGTCAAGTGCGAACTTGGCTCCACTGAAGGAGCCCGCTTCTTCGAAGGCCTGGTCGTCGGGCGGCCCTACGACGACGCGACAGAGATGGTCATGCGCATCTGCGGGATCTGCAGCTGCGGGCACTTCACAGCCTCGCTGAAGGCGCTCGAGAACGCCATGGGTGTCAAAGTGTCGAAACAGACGCAAGCCATGCGCGAGATCATCGTCATCGGCGAGCGCATTCGCTCTCATGCAACGCACCTCTACTTCCTCGCGCTCCCCGACTACATGGGCTACGACTCAGCGCTCGCAATGGCGCCGAAGTACAAGAAACAGATCAAGGACGCGCTCATCATGATGAAGACCGGGAACGAGATTGTCACCGCCTTTGGTGGGCGTCAGATGCACCCGATGGGCGGCCGGGTCGGCGGCTTCACCCACTATCCAAGCCCAGAACAGATCAAGGAACTCATCGACCTGCTCAGGCAATGCGAAAAGCCAGCGCTTGACACGCTCAAGCTCTTCTGCACACTGAAATATCCAGAACTGTCTGTGGAGCGAGAGCACCTGAGCCTGCTGCAGAAGCACGACTTCCCGCTCCTGCTCGGCGACATCGTCAGCGACACTGGCTGGCGCATCAAGGAGAAAGACTATGGCAAGTACTTCACAGAATACGTTGACCGGTGGAGCACCGCGAAATTTGTCGTGAAGAAAGGCAAGAGCTTCATGCTCGGCGCCCTTCCACGGCTCAACAACAACCTGCCCTCGCTGTCCAAAGACATCCAGAGCATCCTCAAGAAAGCAAAGATCAGCTTCCCGAGCAAGAATCCCTTCCACAACAACGTGGCACAAGCGATCGAGCTCCTCGTCTGGGTCAGACGCGGCAAAAAACTCCTGGAAAGCTACACAAAAGGCTTCACACGCGAGAAAATCACGGTGAAGCCCAAAGCAGGCACCGGCGTCGGCGTAGTGGAAGTGCCCCGCGGCATTCTGTTCCATACATACACGATCGACGAAAAAGGGTATGTCACCAAGTGCAACATCATGACACCCACGTGCCAGAACCTGAAAGCGATGCAGGAAGACGTGAAGATTTACCTCCAGCAGCTCCTCGACCAGGGCGTTAAGAAGAACGAAGTCCCGTTGGAGATCGAGAAGCTCATTCGCTCGTATGATCCCTGCTTCTCGTGCAGCACCCACTTCTTAAAGGTCGACTGGGAAGAATGATCCTCAGAAACGCCACAATGCGTTTCTGGGCGCCCTCCTCCCAGAGAATCCTATTAGGGAGGAGGGCATTTAATCCACTCCCAAATGGTAATTCATATAAACAGCAGCGCTTCTATACCATTCTCGAAGACATATGGGTGCTGTGCCAGGGGGGAAGACAAGCCTATTTCTCGAGGACGGGTCCGAATTTCACGGCCATAGCTTCGGCGCTGACAAAGCAGCCGCAGGCGAAGTAGTCTTCAACACCGGCATGGTCGGCTACCCGGAGACCTTGACCGACCCGAGCTACCGCGGCCAGATCCTCGTCCTGACGTACCCGCTCGTGGGCAATTACGGGATTCCGGACGACAGCATCACAGACGAGCTGCTCCGGCACTTCGAAAGCAGCACGATCCAAGTCACAGCCCTTGTCATCGCAGACTACAGCCATAGCCACAACCACTGGAACAGCGTCAAGAGCCTGCACGACTGGCTGGTCGAGCACGACATCCCAGCGATCTACGGCGTCGACACCAGGGCTGTGACCAAGAAATTGCGCGAGCAAGGCGTCATGCTCGGCACCCTGGGCAAGACAGCTATCGACGATCCGAACACGCGCAATCTCGTCGCAGAAGTGAGCACAAAAGAGAAGCACGTCTACAAGCGAGGCCCGAAGAAAGTCCTGCTCGTGGACTGCGGCGTGAAGCACAACATCATCCGCGCCTTCCTGGATCGCGACATCACTGTCATCAGAGTGCCCTGGGACTACGACTTCTCCAACGAAGACTATGACGGCCTGTTCATCAGCAACGGCCCAGGCGACCCGAAACAATGCGAGACGACCATCGCAAACCTCAAGAAGGCCTTGAAAGGCGACAAGCCGATCTTCGGCATCTGCCTTGGCAACCAGCTCTTGGCGCTCGCAGCAGGCGCAGACACGTACAAGCTCAAATACGGGCATCGCAGCCAGAACCAGCCATGCGTGGAGCAAGGAACAAAGCGATGCTCGATCACGAGCCAGAACCATGGCTATGCAGTCGACGAGAAAAGCCTGCCCAAGGAGTGGCAGCCCTGGTTCCAGAACGCGAACGACGACACGAACGAAGGGATCAGGCACACGAGCAAGCCCTTCTTCAGCGTGCAGTTCCACCCAGAAGCGACCCCCGGACCGGTCGACACCAACCACCTTTTCGACATGTTTGTTGATCTCCTATGAAAAAAGTGCTCATCATCGGCAGCGGCGGCCTCCGCATCGGGCAGGCAGGGGAGTTCGACTACTCTGGGAGCCAGGCAATCAAGGCATTGAAGGAAGAAGGCATCACCACCGTGCTGATCAATCCGAACATCGCGACCGTGCAAACCAGCGACGGCATGGCAGACCAGATCTACTTCCTCCCGATCACGCCGGAATTCGTCGAGCAAGTGATCGAGAAAGAGAAACCAGACGGCCTGCTTCTCAGCTTTGGCGGCCAGAGCGCGCTCAACTGCGGCGTGGCATTGGAAGAGAGCGGGGTGCTCAAGAAACACAATGTCAAAGTATTAGGAACGCCGATCGCGAGCATCAAGGACACAGAAGACCGCGACCTCTTCGTGAAACGGCTCGACCAGATCGACGCGAAGACGCCGAAAAGCATCGCGAGCAATGACCTCAAAGGAGCGCTTGCCGCAGCAAAGAAGATCGGCTACCCAGTCATGGTCCGCGTCGCGTATGCTCTCGGCGGCCTGGGCTCTGGCCTTTGCGAAGACGAGGAACAATTACGAGAGCGATGCACCAAAGCCTTTGCCAACGCACCCCAAGTCCTGGTCGAGGAATGGCTCGGCGGCTGGAAAGAAGTCGAGTACGAAGTCGTGCGGGACAGCTTCGACAACTGCATCACTGTCTGCAACATGGAGAACTTCGATCCCCTCGGTATCCACACCGGCGAAAGCATCGTCGTGGCTCCAAGTCAGACACTGACGAACAGCGAGTACCACAAGCTGCGCGAGATCGCCACGCGCGTGATCCGTCATCTCGGCATCATCGGCGAATGCAACATCCAATACGCCCTCGACCCGGAAAGCGAAGACTATCGCATCATCGAAGTCAACGCACGATTATCGCGCAGCAGCGCACTCGCAAGCAAAGCGACAGGCTACCCCCTCGCGTTCATCGCAGCAAAGCTCGCCCTTGGGCAGAGCCTTGTCGAGATCGAGAACAAGGTGACAAAGAAGACCAAAGCCTGTTTCGAACCAGCCCTCGACTATGTCGTGGTGAAGATGCCGCGCTGGGACCTGAAGAAATTCAAGGAAGTCGACCAGCGCATCGGCAGCGAGATGAAGAGCGTTGGCGAAGTCATGAGCATTGGACGGACATTCGAGGAAGCATTGCAGAAAAGCCTGCGCATGATCGGGCTCGGCGTGCAAGGGCTCACCATGCACACGCTCAATTTCCCAAATCCAGAGGAAGAACTGCAGTACCCGACTGACAAGCGCGTGTTCTGCATCGGCGACGTGCTCAAAGCCGGGTGGAGCGTCGAGAAACTCTACGACATCACGAAAATCGATAAATGGTTCCTGTACAAGCTCCAGAACATCGTCGAGTGCAAACAAGCATTGGAAAAAGGATTGAGCAAGCCTTTGCTGCGGAAAGCGAAACAGCTCGGCTTCAGCGACAAGGAGATCGCGACGATCCTGGACAAGGACGAGCTCGAGATTCGCGAGGAGCGGCGCAGCGCACACATCCTGCCCTTCATCAAGCAGATCGACACGCTTGGCGCTGAATACCCTGCAGAGACCAATTATCTCTATCTCACGTACCACGGCCAAGAACATGATGTCACGCCCTCTGACAAGCCAGTCATAGTCTTAGGAAGTGGCGCCTACTGCATCGGCTCGTCCGTGGAGTTCGACTGGTGCTGCGTCAACGCGATCAAGACAGCGAAAGAGCTCAAGAAAACCACGATCGTGATCAACTACAATCCAGAAACCGTGAGCACTGACTACGACGAATGCGACAAGCTCTACTTCGACGAACTCAGCCTGGAGCGCGTGCTGGACATCTACGAATTCGAGGATCCGGAAGGCGTCATAGTCTCGATGGGCGGGCAGATCCCGAACAATCTCGCGATCAAGCTACACAACGCAGGAGCCAACATCCTGGGAACCTCGCCAGAAGACATCGACCGAGCAGAGAACCGGCACGTCTTCAGCGCACTCCTCGACAAGCTCGACATCGACCAGCCGCCATGGAAAGAACTCACCAGCCTTGAAGCAGCGAAGAGCTTTGCCAACATGATCGGCTACCCGGTGCTGATCAGGCCAAGCTATGTGCTCAGCGGAGCTGCCATGAACGTCGTGTGGGACGACGCCAGCTTGATCCGCTTTCTCGGCGAGGCAAGCGAGGTGAACCCTGAGCATCCAGTGGTGATCACCAAGTTCATCACCAACAGCAAGGAGATAGAGATCGATGCAGTCGCGAAGAACGGCGAGGTGCTGATCTACGCGATCAGCGAGCATATCGAGAATGCGGGCGTGCATTCAGGCGACGCGACGATGATGCTCCCAGCGCAACGCTTGTACATCGAGACGATACGCCAGGTCAAGCGCGTCGTGCGCGCCATCGCGAAAGAGCTGAAGATAACAGGCCCGTTCAACATACAATTCCTCGCGTACCAGAACAGAATACGGGTCATCGAGTGCAACTTGCGCGCAAGCCGCAGCTTCCCGTTCAGCAGCAAGGTGTTCAAGCACAACTTCATCGAGATCGCGACACGCGCGATCCTCGGCGAACCAGTCCAGGCAGTCGACAAGTCAACCCTGGACCTCGACCATGTCGGCGTGAAGGCAGCGCAGTTCAGCTTTTCCCGACTGAAAGGCGTGGATCCCCTGCTCGGCGTGGAGATGGCGTCCACCGGCGAAGTAGCCTGTATCGGCCCTGAGATCAACGACGCCTTCCTCAAGGCGCTCCTGAGTGTGGGCTTCAAGATCCCGCAGAAGAACGTGCTCCTGTCGACCGGGCCGATCGAGCACAAAGCCCTCTTGCTCGACAGCGTGAAACAACTGCGTGACATGGGATATACGCTCTTTGCCAGCAGCGGCACTGCTGAATTCCTGCGACGCCACGATGTGAACATCTACGAGCTCCACTGGCCCTTGGACAAGAAAGAGCCGAACATCCTCACCTTCCTGCAGCAGGGCATGATCGACCTGGTGATCAACATCCCGAAGAACAACGAGGCTCGCGAACTGGAGAACGACTACCTCATCCGGCGCACCGCTGTGGACCACGACATCTCGCTCATCACTGATCCCAAGATAGCCTTGCAGACTGTCGAAGCCCTGGACTACTACCGCAAGAACGGCCTCGAGATCAAGAGCTGGCAGGAGTATTGATTATATCAGGCTGATGCCCAGGAACTCAAGGAGCAGTTTCACCGCTGTCAGAATGATGATGACGATGAAAAGCGCCTTGACATACTGGTCGCCCTTCTTTACCGCGAATCCTGCGCCAATCCAACCACCGAGTGCCAAGCCGATGCCAAGGCTGACAGCATAGGTGTAATTAATCATGCCATGATATGCGAAGACGATCATCGCCGCCACTGACATGAAAACGCCCACAGCACGGCTCACAGCTGCGCTCTTGATGAAGGAGAGACCGCCGAGCAGGAAGAGGAACATGATAAAGGTGCCGAATCCAGGACCGAGGAATCCGCCGTAAATTCCCAAGAAGAAGCTGAAAACTGCCATCAGCCAGAGGTTCTTCTTGTTGACTTGCTTCTCTGTGATGCCCAACTTGTCTTTGTTGTACACGATAACAAACACTGCAAGCAACAATATCGCCACGACCAAACTCAAGACGTTTTCAGGAATCCGCAAAACGATGCTTGATCCAATGACAGCGCCTCCTGCCGCAGCCAGTCCCATGATGACTCCGAGCTTCAGATCCAGCTTCTTCTCTTTCAAGAACTTCAGGCTGCTTGACAATTCCAAGAGAACGATGGCGAAGCGGTTTGTGCCTATCGCCATATGGATCGGTAAGCCAGAAAAGATGAGTAAAGGCAAAGTCACAAGGCCGCCACCGCCGACAGTAGATGCATACAAGCCAGTCACTGCACCCCCGATCAGCAAGACGAGAGGGATGAGAACTTCCATGGGTTACAGCCTGCCCTGTTCCGTATGCAGCTTCTTGACTTCCTTCGCAGCAGCGCCGGCATAGTCGTCAGTTTCTTGCTTCTGGTATGCGTAGTTCACGCCGCGAGAACTGTTGATTCGTGCTAGCTTCACGTCGTAGCCGGCTTTCTTCAGCATCTCGATCGTCTGCTGCATCGAACCGCCCTGCGCACCCACGCCAGGAATCAGCAAGGGCACGTCCTTGCCGCTTTGCTGGAAAAAGGCAGCGAGCTCCCAGAGCTCCTCCGGATAGGTCGCGCCCACGACAGCGCCAGTGCCTGGCTGGTGCCACTCGAGGATCTTTGTCGCGGTCTGCATGAACACCGGCTTTCCCTCGACTTTCAGATCCTGGAGATCGACAGCGCCCTTATTGCTCGTCCGGCAGAGGATGTACGCGCCCTTGCCAGCAGAGCTGAATTCAAGAAACGGCTTGACAGAATCTGAGCCCATGTAGGGTGCGACTGTGATCGCGTCAAAGCCCCAGTACTTGTAGAACGCGTTCGCATAGGCCTTGCTCGTGTTCCCGATGTCAGCCCGCTTGCAATCGGAAATAACCGGCAGTTTCTTCGCTTTCGCAGCCTCGATGACCTTCTTCATCGCGCGCAAGCCTGGCATGCCGTATTGCTCGTAGAACGCGCTGTTCGGCTTGACCGCGCCTGGCAGGCAGTCCTCGCCTTCGAAGGCGTCAAGCATGTCAGCGTAGAACTTTGCGATGACTGTTTCCGGGTCGCCTGTGATCGGAATCTTGTCGATGTCAGGGTCCATGCCGACGCAGACGATGCTCTGGTTGCGCTCAGCGACCTCCTTCAAGCGTTCTGCGTAGTTCATAGTGCCTTCAGCTTCCCCCGAATCTCTTCGATCGATGCATAGCCTTTCTTCTTCATGAGCTCGTTGAACTCCTTCTCGATGCGCGCGAACGTTTCCGGGCCTTCCTCCTGGAAGACGGTGCCCAGCTGGACAGCCTTCGCGCCGGCGAGGATGAACTCGAACACGTCAGTGCCATTATTGATGCCGCCGACGCCGATGATGTCGATGCTTGGATCGAGCAGTTCAGCGAACTTATGCACGTTCGCGAGCGCTGTCGGCTTGACATACTTGCCGCCAAGGCCGCCGAATCCGCCTTTCGGCTTGATGACCGGCGCTTCCTTGTCAGGATCGATGTACAAGGCATTCCCGATGCTGTTGATGCACGTGACGAATTTCACCTTATGCTTGTTCAGCAGCTCCGCAATCTGCTTGTAGTGGGCGAAGTCGAAATACGGCGGCAGTTTCACGCCGAGCGGCTTACGCACGAGCTTCATCACTTTGGTCAGGACCTCGTCAGTCTGCTCGAAGTCATAGCCGATCTGCGGCTTGCCGACCACGTTCGGGCAACTGAGGTTGAGCTCGACAAGGTCAGCGTCAGTGTCATTGATCGCGCGGAGCATCTCGATGTTGTCGGCGAGGCAGAGTCCTGAGACGGACATCACGACCGGCTTGCCGTGTTTCTTCAGCAAGGGCACCATCTCGACATACTTCTTGTAGCCAAGATTTGGCAGGCCCATGCTGTTGATCGAGCCTAATGGCAAGCCAGTGTATCTCGGCTCTGGATTGCCCTCTCTTGGTTTGAGGGTGCAGCTCTTGGTCATGATCGCGGCTGCGCCGCTCTTGCCGATGATGTCCAGTTCCTCGAGCGTTGCGCAGCTCGGGCCTGACGCGTTGAAGATGCAATGCTCGAAATCCACGTTTGCGATCTTAGTCGGTAAGCTCAATTTCCATCCCCCCGGATTGTTCGAAGGAGCCGTCGCGGTACACGATGGCGCCGTTCACGATCGTCATGACTGGCCAGCCGATGACTTTGGTGCCATCGAACGGTGTCCAGCCGCATTTCGAATGCTGTTGCTTGTCGCTGATTGTCTCCTCGCGCTGGAGATCGACGACTGCAAGGTCGGCGTAGTATCCTTCCTTCAATGCGCCACGCTCTTTGATCCTGAAGATCTCCGCCGGCTTGGTGCAGCACAGGCGCACCAGGTCTGCGAGCGTGAGCTTGCCGGCGTTGACAGCGTCGAGGAGCAAGGGCAGCATGGTCTGCACGCCTGGGACGCCGCATGGGCAAGTGTCGAAGTCAACAGCTTTCTCCTCCTTGGTGTGCGGTGCGTGGTCTGTCGCGATGATGTCGACGATGCCGTCAGCGATGCCTTGCCATAAGGCCTCCTGGTCAGCGTCGCTGCGCAAGGGTGGGTTCATCTTCCCCTTATTCCCTTCCTGCTTGAAGAACGCGCTTGTCAGGAAGAGGTGGTGCGGGCATGCTTCGCACGTGATGTTATCTGTTTTGAATTTCCTAAGGAACTCGACTTCTTCCTTCGTAGACATGTGCGCGATATGGAGTCGCTTGTCATAATACCGGCTTGTCGTGACTGCATCGGCAATGGCGATCGCTGCTGCGAGATTGTCGCGCATCTCGTGATGCATCTTTGTATGGCCGTACCGTTCAGAGAAATACTTGATCAGGTCCTCGTTCTCGGTGTGCGTGACGATGAGCTTGCTTGTCTGCTCGACCAGGCGTGCGAAGTCAGCGATGTTGTCAAGCAATAAGGAGCCGGTGCTCGAACCCATGTAGACTTTGATAGCGACAGCATCCGTCTTGTTGAGCGTGTCGACGTTGTCAGCAGTGGCGCCGACATAGATCCCGTAGTTCACTGGACAGTCCTTGATCAGCTGCCGCTTTTCGTCGATGTCCTGTTGCGAGATGATCGGCGGATTGGTGTTCGGCATGTCCAGCACTGTGGTGACGCCGCCAGCAGCAGCAGCCTTGCCACCAGTTGTGAAATCTTCCTTGTTTGGATGACCAGGCGTGCGGAAATGCACGTGCACATCGATAAGGCCTGGAAGAACAACGAGCCCGTTAAGGTCTTCTTCCTTATCGCCAGTCAAATTCGTGCCGATCTTCGAGATTTTCTTGTCTTCGATGAGAATGTCAGAAGGAACAAGCTTACCGTCCTGAAGAATCTTCGCGTTCTTCAGGACCAGGCTCATTTGTCCTTCCCCCACCCGACGGGGTCCTTGTGCCAATCGAGAAGTGCTTGCTTTTCTTTATCAGATATCTTCTCCATGCTAGTAGCTACTCTGATGAGTGCCTGGAAATCAGTGAGGGTTGGAGCATTGCATTTGATCTCTGCGAATCCTGTGATGCATTTTTGGTGGTTGTAGGTACTGATGGCAACGCAGTCAGTGACCACCCCGCCTGCTTCGCGGACACCCTCGACAGCCTTGATAGAACTGCCCCCTGTGTTGAATATGTCTTCAATCACGAGCACGTGCTGCCCAGGCTCGAGCTTGCCTTCAATCAAGTTTTGCTTACCATGACCTTTTGTTTTGCTCCGAACATAGATCATTGGTTTGTCAAGGGCCTCCGCCATCCAGGCTGCCCAGGGGATGCCGCTTGTTGCGGTTCCTGCGATAATGTCAAACTCAAGGGTCTTGGCAATCTCCAGAAAAGCCTGTACGACGATCTTCCGTTCTTCAGGATGGCTCATTAAGAGCCGATTATCGCAGTAGATGGGCCCTTTTGTGCCAGAAACATAGGTGATTGGTTTGTCAGGGCGGAGCACCACAGCTCCTGTCGAGAGCAATATACGAGCAATCTCTTCCTTCATTCCCCCACCTGGCGCGTGAAGCCCGGGGTGATATATAAGGATTTCTTTACTCGCAAGGAACGGTTTAAAAGGGTCTATTGGAAGAGTTCTTTACACTCCTCTCTGAGAATGTGCTTTACGATATCGATATTCTTCCCCGACTGTTCGATCACGTCCTCACAGCGCAGTTCGTTCTGTCGAGGGTAGTTGCTCGGCCCCTCGTTGGCATCACAACCATAGACGATCGTGGAGATGTTTGACCAAGCCAGCGCTGACGCACACATCGGACAGGGTTCGCACGTGACGTAGATTGTGTGGTTCTCGAGGTCGTGTCCTTGTGCTGCACAGTAGCTTTTGATCAGATCAAGTTCGGCATGTGCAGTCGGATCGCCAGACGTCAGCACAGTATTATGCCCTTTCGCGACAATCCTGTCGTCCTTGACCAGCACAGCACCGAATGGCCGGTTGCCCTCGCTCCTGGCAATCTTTGCTTCTTCGATTGCTGCCTTCATGAACTCCTCGTGATCCATTGACAAACAGGGGCATTATCGAGCTTAAAAATGTTCATAAACACCAACAGTAAACTCTATAAACCATGCCGGGTTCACGCCCTTTTTAGTATGTCCTTCGCGAAACGGGATATCATCTCGATCACAGACTTCTCCAGGGATGAACTGCTCTACCTCTGCAAGAAAGGCGCAGAGCTGCGCAAGCTCGAAGCGGCAGGGGATCGCTACAAGCTCCAGCTCGAGAAACAACGGCGCTTGGCCATGCTCTTCTACGAACCAAGCACGAGAACAGCGCAGAGCTTCAAGACCGCGATCGCAGAACTCGGCGGTGGGCACGAAGGCTTCTCAGGCACTGAAGGCACCTCAGTCGCGAAGAAGGAAACCATCAGGGACACGATCGTCATGTTCGAAGCCAACCATTTCGACGGCATTGTCATGCGAAACAAACTGGATGGCTCGGTGCAATGGGCAGCCGACGTGTCATGCATCCCGGTGATCAACGGCGGGGACGGCAAGAACGAGCACCCGACCCAGAGTTTGCTCGACCTGTTCACGCTCTACGAGGTTCACGGCGGCTTAGACGGGATCAAGCTCGGCTTTGGCGGCGACCTTAGCCACGGCAGGACAGTGCGCTCGCTGAGCCTGGCTTTGAGCCATTTCGACGACATCACGATCTACTGGGCAGCAGCAGACTTCCTCGGCATGCCCAAAGAGCTCGTGGAACTGCTCCAGGAGCGCGGCGTGACCGTGATCCAGAAAGCCAGCGTGGAAGAAGTGATTGACGAAGTCGATTTCTACTACATGACCCGGCCGCAGCTCGAGCGCATGCCTGATGCGACGCCGGAAATTGTCAACGAGCTCATGCAGCGCTACAAGATCGACAAGGAGAAGATCGAGAGCTTCAAGGGCAAGGTCATGCATCCTCTGCCGGTCAACAGCGAAATCGCAGAGATCGACGTGGCAGTCTACTTCATGCCCTGCCAGGGCTTCTTCAGACAAGCAGAGAATGGCATCTTCATGCGAAAAGCCCTGCTCTATGAGATGTTCAAGGACGGCGAGTATGTCCAGTTCAAGGGAAAACTCAATACAGTCCTGGAACAAGGCAATAACCGTCTGAAACGCAGCAAGTCAAGCAATGAGCGGCCGGAAGGCAAGATCCAGGACATCAAGGAAGGCACGGTCTTCGACCACCTCGAGAAAGGCACAGAAGGCAAGATCAGCGAAGCTCTCCGGCTCGTGGAACGTGGCTTTGACAGCATCCCGGCGAGGATCAAGGAGAAGAGCGGCAGCTTGCTCAAGACGAGCATGCTCACCCTGACTGACCGCGAGCTGAAGCACGTCGTGCTGCTCTCGCCAGACGCCACGATCAACGTGATCCACGAAGGCGAGATCACAGAGAAATATGTCTACCTCTTGTGCCAGAACGAGAATTGCGTGACGCGCGTGATCAACGAAGATGTTCCGCCCAAGTTCTACCACGAGCACGACCTGATCAAGTGCAGGTACTGCCGGCACAAGTACGTGCTGACGCACCCGAAAGTGACGAGCAAGGAATTCGAAGCCTACAAGGCGAGCCTGCCGACAGGCATCCAGCAGCTCTGACCGGAAACTATATAATCGTGTCTTCTCAGAGCGCATCCATGGGGTTTATCGAGTGGGTGTATCGCGCAGCGCGCAAGAAAGAAGCGACCATTATCCTTGCGGAAGCGGACGATCCGCGCGTTCTCGAGGCGGCGGCAAAAGTCGAGCGCCGGAAACTCGCTGAGCTCATTCTCCTGGGAAATCCGAAGAAGATCAGCGCTGCTCTCAAGCGAAAGCGAATAAAGCTCAAGGCCCGAATCCTCGATTACGACAGCTGCGAGCACAGCGACAAACTCGCCAAAGAGCTCGTCATGCTCAGGCGTCATCGCGGCATGACCCTGCCGATGGCGAAGAAAGCGCTCAGGACGAACACGAAATACCTCGCAGCCATGCTGGTGAAGCACAAGATCGCCGATGGTTTCATCGCCGGCAACCTCTGCCCGACCAGCGAGACGATCAAGCCCGCGCTTCAGGTCATCGGCACCAAGAAAGGCTTTGCGAGCAGCTATTTCATCATGCTCTACAAGAAGCAGCCATTATTGTTCGCAGACTGCGCGTTCAACATCGCGCCCAGCGTTGAGCAACTCGCTGACATCGGCGTGCAGAGCGCGCGCAATGCGAAACGCTTCGGGATAAAACCAAAAGTGGCGTTTCTGAGCTTCAGCACGCACGGCAGTGCTGCGCATGAACGCGTCGATCACGTGCGGAAAGCGGCAAAGCTGGCGAAGAAGCATTTGCCTGGCGTGCCGGTGGATGGCGAATTGCAGTTCGACGCAGCATTCGTGCCGCACGTGGCGAAGATCAAGGCGCCGACAAGCCCGCTCAAAGGCAAAGCCAACGTGTTCATCTTCCCGGATCTGGAAAGCGGGAACATCGCGTACAAGATCGGCGAGTATATGGCTGGCGAAGAAGCCATCGGCCCGATCATCCAGGGACTGAAAAAGCCGGTGAACGATCTTTCCCGAGGCTGCACAGTGCAGGACATCGTCGACGTGGTCGCCATCACTGCCACTGAGGTGGCACGGTGAGATGGTGGTTCTTGCTTCTAATTCTGCTGGCTGCGTGCGCCGCTGAGATCGAAGAGCCGGAAGCGGTTGTGCTGGCGGACAATCAGGATCTCGCACTTGAACTTGGTGAGGAAACTCCTGTGAAGGTCCTCGGCTACGAGTACACGCTTGGCGTGTCCGAGCTTGGCGAGGACAGCGCGAGCATCATCGTCAATGCGCAAACCTTCGGCCTGCACGTCGGCGAGGAATTCAGCTTCGGCGACTTCATCATCAGGCTTGACAGTATCAGCGAGAGCAGCGCGAGTGTTACAATATTGGAGAATACGTGATGGACGTCCCGCCAGGAAAATACCGCCACTACAAAGACAAGGACTACGAAGTGCTCGGCGTTGCGCTGCATAGTGAGACGCATGAAGAGCTTGTCGTGTACAAGATGCTCTACGACGCGCCTGACTTCCCCAAAGGCAGTTTCTGGGTCCGCCCGAAGAAGATGTTTCTTGAAAAAGTCGAAGTTGACGGGAAGCAAGTCCCCAGATTTCAGAAGGTGTAGCGCCGCAGCGGCAGCCATCACCAATGGCTCTCTCTGTGCGTCAGATTCGGTGAGCAAGCAAGTGCAGAAGAGAGGCTGCCAAGGCGGCGGCGCTACTGAAGCACTTATCCCACAAGGTTTAAAAAGAAGTCTTCTTCAGAAGCAATCAGAGGTGAGGTATGGACGGGCCGAAGGTTCTGGTCATCAATGCAGGCAGCAGCAGCATCAAGTTCGCGATCTATCTCATCCCTGCTGACAGCCTGCTCATCAAGGGGCACATCGATCGCCTTGGCAGTGAGCAGTGCACGTTCAAAGTCGACCGCTTCTATGCAGGCCCGACCGGCATCGGCGAAGTCGTCGAGCAGCAACCCTTCCACCTCAAGGACGTGAAGCACGCCATCCCCTTCATCCTCGACTACCTGCTCAAAGAAGGCATCCTCAAAAGCCTGGACGAGATCGTCGCAGTCGGCCATCGCGTGGTGCACGGCGCAGACAAGTACAACAGCGCGGCCCTGATCAACGCAGAAGTGAAGCAGAACATCAGACATCTTTCCAAATACGCGCCCTTGCACAATCCGCACAATCTCGTCGGCATCGAACGCTGCGAGAAATTGCTCAAAGGCGTGCACCAAGTAGCAGTGTTCGACACTGCCTTCCACCAGAGCATGCCAAACTGGACCTATCTCTACGGCATCGACCCTGACTTCTACGCTGAGCACGGCATCAGGAAATACGGCTTCCACGGGACGAGCCACAAATACTGCAGCCTGAAAGCGACGGAATTCCTCGGATTCATGCCGAAACGGATGATCACCTGCCACCTCGGCAACGGCTCGAGCATCACTGCGATCAAGAACGGACTGTCAGTGGACACGAGCATGGGATTCACGCCGACTGACGGCCTGATCATGGGCACGCGGAGCGGCGCGATCGATCCGGAAGTCATCCTGTACCTGCTGCGCGAGCTGAAGCAGAAGCCGGAGAAGATCGACCAGTTCCTGAACAAGGAAAGCGGATTGAAGAGCATCGCAGGATCTGGAGATGTCCGCGACATCTGGAACAACGCACGGCACGGCGATCAACAGTCAGCGCTCGCCCTGGACATGCTGAGCTATGAGATCGCGCGCTACATCGGCGGCTATGCAGCTACGCTGAACGGCCTGGATTGTTTGGTCTTCACTGCCGGCATCGGTGAGAACGCCTGGTATGTGCGCGCAGCAGTGTGTGCGAACTTGTCATTCCTTGGCTTGCAGATCGATGAAGACAAGAACCAACGCAATCATCACGACATCACTGGCCCTGACAGCATCGTCAAGGTCTTTGTGATCCCGGCGAACGAAGAACTGCAGATCGCGCGGGAAGCGGCACAGCCGTGGAAGGATAATCAATAAAAAGGGCCCTCAGTTTCTCTCTGCTAATGGCATTCCTCGATAATTTATACCTGGGCAACAGTGTGCCTGACTGGCTCATCTTCTTTTGTGTCGTGCTCGCCTCAGTGCTCGCAGGCAAGATCGTCACCTGGATCACGAAGAAGTTCGTCAGAGCGATGGCGTCAAAGACAAAGACGAAAGCGGACGACCTTGTCGTCGACCTGCTCGAAGGCCCGGTCCTGTTCACGATCTTCATCGCCGCGCTGTATTTCGGGCAGCGCCTCCTGGTGATGAGCGAGGGCGTCACAGACATCTACAGCAAGATCGTCATGGTCCTCTTCCTCATTAACATCGCCTGGTATCTCATGCGCCTGATCAACGGCACGATGATCCATTACATCAAGCCGATGACCGCGAAGACAGAGACAGACCTGGACGACCACTTGCTGCCCATCATTCGCAAGCTCGTCAACTTCGTCATTGTCGCGATCGTCGCGATCATGGTGATCGACAAGCTCGGCTTCAACGTCGGCAGCCTGCTCGCAGGCCTTGGCATTGGCGGCCTGGCCTTCGCCCTTGCTGCGCAGGACCTTGTCGGCAACCTCTTCGGCGGCATCGCGATCCTGCTTGATAAGCCGTTCAAGCTGGGCGACCGGATCAAAGTGTCTGGGGTTGACGGCTATGTCCGCGAGATCGGGCTGCGCACGACAAGAATTGAGACCTTCGACGGCACGATCATTGTCGTGCCGAACAGCACGATGGTCGACTCGATGACAGAGAATGTCAGTGCTGAGAAAGAACGGCGCATGGTGTTCACCATCGGCGTCGAGTATGACACGCCTGTCGCGAAGCTCGAGAAAGGCAAAGAACTGATCATCAAGAACATCAAGGCGGTCAAGGGCCTGAACCACAAGGACTACGCTGTGCAGTTCGTCGAGTTCGCAGACAGCAGCCTGAACATCCGTGTCCAGTACTGGATCACGAAAGCAGGCCTTGACAATTACTGGGATGTGCAAGACGCGCTGAACCTGGGCATCAAGCGCGACTTCGAGAAAGCCAAGATCGAGATGGCCTTCCCGACACAGACCGTGCACGTGAAGAAATAAATCATTTTGAGGTGAGATCATGGGTTGTTATGCGGTTCCTGCACTGGCATTTCTTGTTCACAAAGTACTGCAGAAGAAAAAGCCTTCATTGCAGACGACAAGCCAGAACAGATTGAGTTTGTTGTTGCTCGGAGGAACGGTCTTCGGCCTTATCGATCATGCATGGAATGGCGAATTGCTGTTTCGCGGAGAGAATCTGCTTCTGGACCTCCTGTTAGGCTTTGTCATCACTGTCGCGATCATTGCGGTTTGGGGTGTGATGCTCGCTGTCGAGAAATGGCGCACCACTACGCGGGCAACAAGCTAGCTTCTCATCACTTGCCTGTACGTTGCGTTGATGTTTCTCGGATCGCGATTGAGTGCGCGTGCGATGTCAGTGAAGCGCATGCCCTCGTGCTCTCGCAGATACGCGACCAGCGCCTGCAATGGCGCGTTGAGGCGGTCGCGGAAGATGGTGACAGGGACTCGGAGCTGCGGGACATCCTCTGGCGCAGGCTGCCGCTCTTTGCTTTTCGCTTTTCGCAGCGTGTTCGCGACGGTTGAATACTGTCGATTCAGGAATGCGGCGACCTCGCCAGGATGTTTCCCCTGCTTGACAAGATGGAGAACGAGCGCTTCCAGAATGCCGAGGCCTTCAGCGAAGATCTGCAATGGCACGGTCTCGCCCAAGGGCGGATGTCCGAGCGCTTCCAGGAGATCGTGGTCTGACGCGTGGAAGCGTTGTTTCAGCCAATCCAACTCTTCGCGTAGTTTTGCGAGTTTGTCATCTACTTGAGAACTATCAAATGTGTTTTTTTCACTACTTTTGATGTTTTCAGGCGTCGCTATCTACCTTTATTAATGCTCTTAAGAACTATCAATGATGTTATTCATTTATAAAGTTTCCCGAGAATATCACTACGATGTATCAAGCCGAACTGGGTGGCATCCATACTACCCCCTGGCTGGTTGCCCAGGAGCAAATACTGACCTCCGCCCAGGACTGGATAGTCATTCGTGTAGAGAAGGAGCATCTCTTGATCCGTCACACGGTACGGGACGCCCTCGCTATTGACAAGAATCTTCTCATTCACAATGATGCTGCTGCCATTCAAGCGCCAGGTATCGCCAGGGACAGCCATCACTCGCTTGAGGATCGGCGCCTCATTGCCAGCGAAGTCGTAGAGAACGACATCGCCACGGCTGATATTAAAGCAGCTCTGGTTGATATCAACGACGATCGTGTCGCCAGCTTGCAGCAATGGTGCCATGGACTCTCCCCGCACTTTGTAGGTCTCGAGTACCTCGCAGGTCCCTTGGGCGCAGCTCGTGAGGAGCAGCAAACCGAGAAGAAAAAAAGGTTTCATTCTAGCTGCAGCACGCGAACTTGTGCGTGTCCTGGCAAATGCTTGTGCCGAATCCGCTTTCTCCGATTGTCGTGCCGATGGCTGGTTGATCTACGAGGGATGGAGGGCCATAGTCGTATGCGATGATCCAGCGCCCAGAGGTCTCGTCGATCGCTATTGCAGGCGTGTCTATCAGGCCCACTCTGTACTCCCTGATGTTGTCGCAGTCAGCAGAGTCGCAATCGTAGACCATGTAGACGTCATCAGTGCCGTCGACGACGACAAGCCTGTCTTCCTGGCCAACAGCCATATCTATGTCAGGGGCGTCAGTGGATCTAGTGTGCAACGTGACTGTTTGATTAGCGTGATACACATCGTCGCAGTCAGTGTCTTCGCAACTCCGTATTTGTGTGCCTGTTCCACTGTTCCCAAACATGAAGTATGGCCGTTGCTGGATAATTTCCATCTCAGCAAAATCCTGTGTTGCAGTCTCCGTATGCTTCTCATTTCCGCCTGTTGAACAATCCCGAGCACCGCAATCGTTAATAACCAATTGATCGGTGGTGGCATCGTTATCCCAATACGCTACAATTGGATAGCCGTTCGATTGAATTTCAATGTCTGGATTATACTGAGTGTCGCGTGCACTAGCGTCTGAAAGCTCTCTTTCATTCCCAGAACTACAATCACTATTCGCGCACTGATACACGTAGAGACAGTTACCGGCCGTGCATCCGCCACCACTATGGCGCTCGTATGCAACAAACGGGACATCACTATCGTTAATAGCCAGGTCAGGGTATCGGGCTACGGTGCTGGCCAGTGACCGGATGTTCCCAGTGGAGCAATTCTCGTCGTCGCAATCATACAGCTTTACTTCATCATCATCAAGCTCATACGCCACGACAGGGTTGCCATCAGAACGGATCTCAATACTGCACCCATCAGCATCGGTGCTGCCTGAGTCAAGCTGGTACTCTGAGTATGTGTTGCATGCTGTATCATTGCAACTGAAAACAGTCACGTTGTCGTTGGTAGTCTCACACACAGCGACGATCGGACGGCCATCATCACGCACAGCAATATCAAGCCTGGCAGTGATGACACTGTTGCCAAGAGCGATCCTGTCACAGGTTGACTTGAAGCCCCAGCAATTAGTCTCGCCACTGGCGAACTGGCTATCATCAAGAATCCACGCCTCCTCTGAGATATTCGTGAGACCAATCTCCAGGATCTCAGAGGCAGTGCAGACATGGCTGCCGCTGTACGCTGCGTCGCAGAGGGCATTTGCGGCAAAGACGCCTCCTTGCCCTGCGGTGTAGGAGCTGCCAGTCAAGCCTTCATAACTGGCGCCACCAGCAGCATCCACATAGCTCTTGGTTGCAACGTCAGAACCTGCGCTGGGGGCGCCGAGCCCGGTGATGGTGTAGCCGCCCATCGAGATGTTCTCGTTGGCGTAGAAGGTAGCTGTCGCTAGGCCGATGAGGAAGAACACGGCGATGATGATCCCTGCGCCGAGCAGGAAGCTGCTGATCGTCTTCTTCGGTATGATGATGTTTCCCATGTTTCTCACCTTTTAGCTTAATGTGACGAGCGCAGTCACTGTTCCTGCCTCGCCCTGCAGTGATTCCATCGCCTTGCCGACAATGCTGCCGAAGCACAGCGAGTGCTCGCTGCACCGCATCGCCTCGCCTGGTGTCGATGATGTTGTCAACAAATCACCAATTGCAATCGGCCCGTTCTCGTTGTTGGCCTTGACCGGGACGCGACCAGTGATCGCCATCTTCACGCCTTGCTCGTCGCTCGCGAGGATGATACTCGGATCAGTCGACACAATCCCGGCCACGAGCCGCGAATAGGCCCCAGAACTCCTGCGCACGCTGCCAGGCACGTTTGGATCGAGCTCAAGCACTGTGCCAGGCTGTAATCCTGTTTCAGAGGCTGGCGTGATCTCTGCCACGTCTGCGCCAGAACCATAGAGATTGCCATCATATTCGATGTCGTCTGTGGCGTAGATGTCACCCATGCCTGTGGCGTTCTCTGGCGAGCCAGTCCCGACATGGAGATGTGCGGCAGGATCGACATTGCCCATTGAGATCGCGCCTGTCGCGTTGATGAAGATGCGCCGTGCGCTTCCTGTCTCGTCGTAGATCATGAAGCCAGCGTCGTAGACGTGGTTGTCGGTCGTGGTCATCAGACCATATTCGCGGCCAGTAGCATCAGTATTCTCGATGTAGATGCCGGTGATGGAACTCGCGTTCGACTCGAAACGGCCGACTATTCCAGTAGTTGATTCTGTCGTCTCGTTCACATGGATCAGCACGGTTGGACTATCAGTCCCGATGCCAAGATCACCGTATTGGCTGAGCACCATGCGCTGCGTCACAGTGTTGCCCGAGCCTTCAGAGGTCCAGAACTGGATTTCTGTCGGCTCGTCATTCGCCACTTGTCCCCACGTGCCAGCAGCATGTGCTACAATCTTTGCACCGACCAGTCCAGAGCCACCGTGATCGCCTGTGAACTCGATCGAGCCGATCTCATGGCTTGCGCCGATGCTGCTGTCGTTCAGGTTAATCTCGATGACTGGTGCAGAGCCCGCGGGATTTGTTACTGTCAGCTCATCGTGCGGGCTAATCGTCCCGATGCCAACCTTGCCATCGTAATTTAGCGTCATCACCGAGTCAGTAGCATTCGCATTCGTCTCGTCGGCACTTCCCTCAAGTGCGAAGTGCATCTTGCCTCGACCATACGAGGCTTGCCGCTCGAAAAGGATCGCACCCTTCTTCCTTGCATCGTTGGTATCGGTATCACCTTTGAAATATATCCCTGTGTAATACCCATCAATCCCTGATGTTGGTATTTGAAGCAACAATCCGTAATCATTGTGTTGTGCGTTTGCGGTGTAGATATGCAGATCGCTCACTGGATTCGTCGTCCCGATGCCAACACGATCGTTTGTGCTATCGATGTGGAACGTGTCGGTGTCAGCAGTGAAGTTAATACCAGCGACAGTGATGCCTGAGCTGTTAACCTTGAAAAGATTCCCTCCGGTCCGTGAATCCATCTTGAGAACCAATGAAGAGGTCGAGCTTGAATTCCCCCAGATGATGAGGCCGCCGTCTGCAGATACGCCAATGCCCCGGGTAGGGCTGCCGAAGTTGACCAGATCGAGAGGATACCCGCTTGATGCAAAATCGAGAGGCGCAGCAGGATTGGAGTTCCCGATGCCGACATATCCACTATTGTCCAGGTAGAGTGTGTTTGATGGTGTGTTGTTCTCAATAATTAATGGTGTCACGCCGTTTGTCAAGTCATCGATCGCGAACTTGTTCGCGGTTCCGCCATCCGCGTCGTTGATCGTGATCTGCCAGGTGGTGTTGGGATTACCAACCCCGCTCGTGTCGTTGAACAGCAATCGCACATCGTTTGCTGCAAGCTCGAGGAGTTTTGTCGGATTCGCTGTCCCAATGCCGACCGCGCCGGTGCTGTTGATGTAGACACCGCTGATGTTGGCAGTGCCGTTCATGTGGAAGTTATAGCTCGGATTGAGTCCGACACCGAGCTGGTTCTGGCCCGCATCCCAATAGAATACGTCGTCGCAATCGACATCGCTGCCGACAGTGTAGCACGCCCTACCGCTGACAAGCGTGCCAACCTCATCAGTGGCTGTCGTGCTCAGGCACTTGCCACTCCCTTCGTCGCACACGTCGCTCGTGGCGTTGATCCGTCCGACGACGTGCAATGTCACGTTGGGATCGGTCGTCCCGAATCCCGCTGTCGAATCGTTCTGGATGACGAAATCGTAGGCGCCGGATTCTGCAGCCCGGAACAGGATACCGCCTGAAGATGAGATCATCCTTCCGCTTGTGCTGCCGACTGGATCCTGCTCGCCCACGATCATACGGTCTACTGTGCCGACATGGAGCCGGTCAAGGCCGCCGTCACCACTAATTGTAACTGCCGAGGATTCTTCACCTAATGCAGAACCGACCAGGATTTTGCCGCTTGCGTTCAAGTTGCCGTAGATGTAGGTGTTCAGATTGTACCCGGAACTGCCGATCATGAGCTGATTGTCTTTCGTGGTCGTGGCTTCTGCGCCGATCGCCACAGAGCCCAGGTGGCTGGCATTGGATTGCAATCCTATCGCGACAGAACGTTGTTCCATTGCAGTGGCGCGGTCGCCGAGTGCGATGGCATAGAAGTCCCTGCTTTCCGAGCTCATGCCGATCGAGATGCCGGTCGTCCTGTTCACAACCGCGTCCCTGCCGATCGCGATACCGCCGGATCCTTCGGAATACACGCGTGATTGCTGACCAATGGCGATAGCATCTTGGATCTCGACCGACGCGTTATATCCGATTGCGACCGCGTAATTGTTCGCTGTTGAAGCCCTGTACCCAAGCGCGATGCTCTGGCTGCCGGTGGCGGAGGAAATGCTGCCGATCGCCACGCTGTTCGAACCAGTGACAGTCGCGCCGCTGCCGATGTAGAACAGGCTCGGCATGTTGATATGGCCTGGCAAGGTCAGGTTCTCCCCGTCGAACGTGAATCCTGAATTGCCAGTGATACTGCCGCTGCCGTCCCAGTACGCGACCCTGTCGGCAGCTCCTGCAGTGCCGGTGATGTTGCCGCTGCCAGCTGCGGAAAGACAGTTCCCACCATCGATGCAGATGTCATTACTGCTCGTCACGTTTATGTCGCCGTAGATGTACGTGTTCAGGTTCTGCGCTGAACTGCCCACCATGAACTGATTGGCAACGCTGGCTTCTGCCTGATAGCCAAGCGCCACTGCATAGGCTGCTGAGGCATTTGCTGCATACCCGAGTGCTACAGCATAATCTGCTGTTGCCCTTGTGTCCTCGCCGAGGGCCATAGCCCGCTGATTGGAAGCATTCGAGGTGACGCCGAGGGCGATCGAGCTGAGCGCGCCGGCATAGGCCAAGTTTCCAATCGCGACACCGTAATTGCTGCCGGTTGCTTGCGCACCAATCGTGACCCCATAACCAGTATTGCCGGTCGCTTGCTGGCCGAGCGTGACGCCGTATTGGTCACCAGTGACTTCTTCTCCAATAGCGATGCCTCGGGCAGCTCCTTGCGCTAAGTACCCAATTGCGATCCCACCACCTGCTGTTGCGGAGTCCGCTTGATACCCGATGGCTATTGAGAATCCTGAGTCATCACGTGCATCAGCTTCATAGCCGAGTGCTACGTCCCCGGATGCTGCATGTGTATTGGCGCCGACCGAGACTGATGTACCGGTAGAATTGGCCCATTGTCCTAGAGCTACAGAGCTTGAGCCGGTTGCTCGCGATGACGCTCCCAAAGCTACTGAACTCGCTCCGCCAGACGCAAGAGAATTCGGGCCGACAGCTACTGTGTACTGCTCAGAGGCTACTGCTCCATCACCTATAGCTACGCCTTCGGTATCATTTGCCCAGGTACCAGTGCCAATCGCGATGCTGTTCGTACCGCTCGCATTCGTGCCATCACCAATAGCAACGGTGCCAGTGCCGCTCGCATTGACACTGTAACCTAAAGCGACAGCTGTGCCAACAGCTGTTGAATATGAACCGACAGCAGTGCCAAAATTCGCTGTAACACTAGTATCGCGTCCCAGGGCTGTGCCTGTGGATGCACTCGAGACATCGGCGAGATAGCCGACTGCGACACTCCCACCCGCGTTCACCACACGAGTGTCACGACCAATGACAACAGCATTCGTTCCAGTGCCATTCGCGTTCCAGCCGATCGCGACTGTTCCGGGATCGTCGGCATGCGTTCCTGAGGGGCCGATGGCGATATCTGTGGGAGTGATAATGCCTCCGGGAAGTGTGAGATTGTCGCCGTCGAAAGTGAAGCCTGCATTACCTGTGATGTCGCTCGCACTGGTCCAGTACGCGACGCGCGTGTTCGCGCCGCCAGTGCCAGAGACGTTGCCGCCGCCAAGGCCGCTAATATCGCTCAGGCAGTAGCCGCTTGCATCGTCGCACACGCCGTTGGTGGCGTTGATGTCACCAACAACATGCAAGGTGTTATTCGGATCAACTGTATTGATGCCGACGTAATCAGTCGGATCAAGGATGATATCTGCACCTGAGCCTGCAGCGACGAATTCTACATCATTCGGCCGGGAAGCATCAGTGGATCCGTAACGCTGTATGTAGAATGGTGTTGAAGTGTCAATTGTTTCTCCAAGGACAATGCCTGATTCTCCCAAGGTATTCGTATTAGTAACTCTCATTAGTACATTGTTCGAAGTTGACCCTGTGACCTCTAATTCATTGACTGGATTGGATGTTCCTATCCCAACGTTCAATGTTGTACTCGTGTTCTGGCTGTTGTTTGTCCAGCCGCCGCCGGAACTTCCTCCATCGCAGAGGCCGTTGCTTGCTGTACACACATGACTGCCAGCAACGTAGACACCGCTGCCGTTGATCTCCATGTGCTCCTCCATGGTTCCTCCATCGACAATCGAGAAGTGCATGCTTGAATCGTCGGTAGAGATGTTGTCGCCAGCGACGTAGATGTTGCCATATCTAGTCTCAACGCCGTTGATACGTTGGAACACGAAATCAAGTCCGACACCATCGCCATGAGCCTGGCTTGCGACATCTGTGGAGATAGTGTGATTGAAGATCCCATTGTCGCTCGTGACGATTCCAAGCCCTCTTTCATTGAGGTTGTACATCTGGGATCCGGTTGAGTTGACGAAGGCAATGTAGGTCTGACTCGCATTTCCTTGCTGCAATCCTAAGATAGTTGACCCGATTGTTGTGTCGCCGATGATGTTGAATTTGGCGCCGACATCGCCTCCAACGCGGATCTCTGAACCGATAAGCAGGATTTCTGACGTGCTATCGCTTCCCTGCAAGCTCAACGATCCGGCACTCGATCTGACGGTCGCCGCTCCACCATCAAAGTAGATTGCTCTCGCGCCACCGATGTTCAGGTCTGCACTGCTGCCTGCGCCGTCTCCGATGCTGACACGCTCCGTGGCGCCTATTGTGAAAACGTTGCCTCCACCACTGTCTTGAATCTGAAGATAATCTGCTGTCTGGCTCGCAACACCGTCAACATGGATGAGGTCTGTTCCGGCATTGTCTCCACTGATCACAAGATTTCCATCCGGGCCCACATACGTTAATACTGTTCCTGAGCTGTTTCTCAGGTTCAGCATATTGTTCGAATCATCACTCGTGATGTTGACGGTCAATCCTGTGTAGGTTGTCGTGCTCGTGTTCGTCCAGCCGCCAGCGCTTGAGCTGCTGCCGCAGAGGCCGTTGCTTGCGGTGCAGACGCGTTCGTAGTTGTCGTAGACATTGCCGCTCGCATTGATCGTGCCGACGACATGTAAGGTGCTGTTCGGTTCGGTCGTCCCGATGCCGACCCGTGTCTGGTTTGTGATTGTCATGACGTCCTCATCGAGATCTTCATTATAGAACCGCAAGGTACTGTCAGCCGCAGGAATGTAGAGCGCCCATTCGCGTGTCGCATCCTTGAGCAATGCGATGTTCACCTGCTCATCGCTCGCGTTCGACGCGACAACCAGCTGTCCCTGGCCTGAGAGCCCGCCATAGATGTGGAGCTTTCCTGCCGGCGCCTCGATCCCGATGCCGAGATCGCCCGCTATCGTCATATTCCCTGTCGTCACGTTCACGTTCAGATCAGTTGAGGTCCACGTGCTCGTGTTTGTCCAGCCGCCGCCACTGCTCGCGCCGCCACAGAGACCGTTCGCGGCCGTGCACACCCTATTGCCATTGTCATAGACGTTGCCAGAGGCGTTGATAGTGCCAATCACAGTCAAGGTGTTGTTCGGTGAAGCGGTTCCAATGCCGACCTGACCGCTGCTCAGATCGCCAAAGATAGTACCGCCAATGTTGAGATGGTTGCTCGTCGTAGTTGTTGGCAGGTCCTCATCGTAACCAATGATGATGTTATAGTCGCCTGTGGTGACACTGTTGCCAGCTTGGAAGCCGACGAAGATATTGCCGTCGTAATTGTTCCCTGCAACACCGTAGCCAGCGCTATGGCCAAGCACAGTGTTTCCTGAACCGTTATTGTTCTCGTTCAGTGCATCCTGCCCAACAGCAACGTTATCATCGCCATACTTCAGGTGCTGCATGGCTTGCTGACCGACAGCGACGTTATCATTCGCATCATAGGAGAGATACATTGAGAGAGAGCCGACAACCGTGTTCCGTGAGCCATTATGTGTCTGGCCAGCCTGACTTCCGACGAACGTGTTGGAGTTCTTCCCATCGAAGTACTGGAGGGCATGATAGCCAAGAGCAGTATTCGCAGTGCCCGTCTCAACAGTAAATAAAGCATTAGAACCCAGAGCAACAGAATTGGTAATTGAGATCGCTTGCAAAAATGCACTATTGCCTATTCCTGTGTTCCCTGTGCCAGTCGTCAGATCCTCACCCACAAGATGACCTACCATCGTATTGTATTCTCCATCTGTGAGCGAGGAGAGAACGTTGTTGCCAATCCCTGTGTTCGCTCCTAATGAACTGCCATCGATAGTGAGCGAACCGGCACCCTTGCCCACGAAGGTATTCGGGAAGCTGCTCCCGTTGTCATACGAGTGGATGAAGCGCTCGGTGCCCATGAAGATGAAAGCTTGGGTGTTACCAAAGGTGAGGTTGCCTGTCATGAATTCTATGTTCTGCTCACTATTGATTCTAACGGCTTCGGCACCACCGGTAATTAAGGAAATATTATCAGCAGCATTCTGGCCAATCCCCGTGTCCGGATCTCCGGCAGAAGGAAGCAAAGTCGGGTTTGTCGCGCTCGGCACTTCCCAATACATGGCTGGACCATTGCTGACACCTTGGAACGCGCCCGAGGTGAAGGCAGCTTCCGCAGTCCCGGCTACGGACACGCGGATGACATTATCAGCAAACCCATACATGCCAGTGTCCGAATCTCCAAACGACAATGTCGGCGTTGTCGGATCGTCCTCGAGAGGCAAGAAGACATGCTGGCCAGATCCTTCCAAGGTGAGATTGCCAGCGCTCAGATTCACATTCAGGGCAGTTCTCGTTTGATAGCTGTTATTCGTCCAGCCGCCAGCGCTGGAAGAGCCAGTGATGTCGCTGAGGCAGTCGCCGCCGTCGATGCAGATGTCGTTGCCAGCAGTCACGTTAAGGCTGCCATTGACTTTCAAGGTTCTGCCAGTGGTGTTGAAGTGGATTGTTGCGTCGCCGTTATCGAAGCGGATCTGGTTAATCGGATACTGAGATGATCCAAGGGCGAGTTGATTGGATACCGTGCAATTCGCCCCGCGTCCGAGCGCGATGCAATTGGTTTCGTCCGCGTCAGCCATGTTTCCAATGGCTATTGCATAATCACCACCTTGAGCTCTATAACCAAGAGCCATGCCTCCAGTATCGGTCAATGTCGCCTCATAACCAATTGCAACACCAACATTGTAGCCAGCACTCGCACTTCGACCAATAGAAACAGACGATGATTGTCCTGCTGCTTGATAACCAATAACAACCGTGTCCTGCCCTGTTGAGGCTTGAGCATTTGTACCAATCACAACATGCCTTCCAGGAGTTGGACCGAGAGAGAGCGCATCAAGCCCGAATATAATACTGCTCGTGTCGCTCGGATCAGTGATAAAATCACCGTTCTCATTGAGATAAAGTCGCACATGACCACTGCTATTTAGCCATTCAGTGAGGTTTGTTGAACCATCCCCTTGAATAGTGAGTATTGCTGTTGGAGTGCTTGTCCCAATACCAATATTATCACTGCTGAGGTTTCCGTAGATAGTTCCACCAATATTCAAGTGATAATTTGTAGCTGGATCAGGTAAGTCTTGATCATAGCCGATCACGATATTGTTGGAACCGTTCGTGACACTATCTCCTGCCTGATAACCGACAAAAATATTGTTGTTGGCTGTTTGTCCAGCAGTACCATACCCTGCCCAATAACCGATGGCGACATTATTGGATGGGGTGTCGCCATAACGCATGGCTCGTTCACCAATAGCGATATTACTATTCCCAGTATTCACATTTTGCATTGAATACGTTCCGAGAATAGTGTTGTAGGCATGACCACTACCCGTACTCAACGCACCGTGGCCGATAACGATGTTATCACTCGTTGTGCTGATCTCGTCGCCAGCATTGTTTCCGATACCGATATTTCTCGAGCCTGTACTCACGTCGAACAACGCGCTAGCACCAACAGCAGCATTGTCCTCTCCTGAAGTGACGCTTGTTAAAGCACTATACCCTACTGCGGTGTTACTGTTAGAAGCAATAACTGAAGTCAAGGCTCCATAACCAACAGCAGTGTTCTCACTCCCATTAATAAGAGCTTTCAGCGCACTGGTTCCGACACCTGTATTGTACCGAGAGTTCTGTGTAGGCACCGCGCCAGTCTCTAGATTGGAGAGCACCTCAGAACCCACTGCTGTGTTGCCGCCAAAGCTATCAACATAACTCGTCGGGCCAGCACTGCGGCCAATGAAGGTGTTACTGAAAGAAGTTCCTTCTGATATGAAGAGGAAGCGCTCGCCGCCTATCCATATACTTGCATTCTCGTGCTCCAGACTGAGATTCCCTGCTGTGAGATTGACGTTGAGGTCTGTACTCGTTTCTGTGCTCGTGTTCGTCCAGCCACCACCGGAAGAGGATCCTGAGCAGAGACCGTTCGCTGCAGTGCAGACTCTTCCGCTAGTGTCAAAAATACTGCCAGTCGCGTTCACGTAG
>JANQNB010000014.1 GCA_028279755.1 Candidatus Nanoarchaeia archaeon | reverse complement strand
GCTGACCAGCGCGGCCGCCTCTACGAGCGCTTCGGCCAGATCGCGCTCCCGTCGCAATGCCTTTTCGGCTTTCATGCGCTCCCGGATATCCCGTACGATTAGCAGGATCGCTGGCTGGCCTAGAAATGTCAGCGGCCTGCCCAGAATTTCGACGTCCACAAACTCGCCGTCGAGTCGCACGATTTTTTCTTGCGCCGGGGGCAGGTAAGTCTCACCTTCCTGCGCCATACGAATGCGCTCCGCCGCTAACTGATGGAAGTCTGGGTGCAGGAACTCGAACACCGGTTTGCCCAGCACCTCATCCGCACTTGAGGCGCCCATCAGGTCCAAACCAGCCTGGTTGACGTAGACCAACTCTCCCTGGCTGTGTACCACGATTGCGTCAGGGGAGACCTCCACCAGCGCGCGGTAGCGCTCTTCGCTTTCTCGTAGGACTCGCTCGGCCAGTTTGCGGGTGGTGATATCACGCACGATGCTTTGGATGTGCTTTGGGCTCCCATCTTTCGCGCGCACGAGGCTCAAGTTGATCTCCCCGTGCACATGCCTGCCGTCTTTGCGCATAAAGATGCGTTCGTAAAGGGGCAGCGAGTTCTTTTCCAGCAATTCGCTCAGCTTCTGATCTGAGCTCTCCTGGTTGTGGTCAACGATAAAGTCATTGGCGGCTGCTCCCACGAGTTCATCGCTGTTGTAGCCCAAGAAATCTGCGGCCTGTGGGTTGACCGCAATAATGCGCATGTCGAGGTCGATGAGGAAAACCGCGTCGTTGCTGTGCTCGAACAACGTGCGGTAGCGCTGCTCCTGGTCGGACAGCGCCTCGGCAGCTTTTTGTCTTTTGTCGCCTTTTACTTTGGTCTGCTCTTTTACATTACCGTTGCTCATGCTTCTACCGTTCCTAACACTTGTATTTTTCAATATAACCTCTGCTATCTAGAACTCCTGGATATGCACAGATCGAGCCAGGATGGAAAGGTATAGACCGATCCAATCCTCGCTGCTGTCGACCTGAAACTAGGCTGCAGGATGTTCAATTTCGACGTCAAATGTAAAAAAGACCCCCTGAACAAACCTATGAAAATCGGCTTGTTTTACACTTTCGCTTCTGTTAGCTACGTTTCTGTTAG
>JANQNB010000015.1 GCA_028279755.1 Candidatus Nanoarchaeia archaeon | reverse complement strand
ACTCGACTTTTGCAGCATTGGTCTGCACGTCAAAACGTGCGTTTCTTGACCAATTTCAAGGTCTCTACGCCAGGAAAGGCGTGTACCTCTCCTGTCAGCTTGGCTCATCAACCAAGCCCCCGGATCGCTCCAACTTACACGCCCTGGCTCAGTAACACAACGCACGCAACACCGGCAGCATCACCTCCTCTAGCCGCTGCCCTTGCGAGAGCGCCGTGCTGACCATCACCGCAAAGCTCCAGAGCGCCTGCGCCTGGGTGCTGCGTCGCCAGGATCCGGCTGTACCATCGAGCTTGGTCTCGACCTGTCCTTGAAGTCTTTGCAAGAGCGCCTTGTCATGTTGGGCCGCACGCAGTAAGCTGTAGACGACGGCGACCAAGGCGATATGGCGGATTATCGCCGCAAAGTCCCGAAGTTGATACTGGTCCAACCCGTCGGCCTTGCCCTCTTCATGATAGACTTCAACGGGCCAGCGGTGGCGACGAATCCGCGTGATGCCAGGGGCTTGCCAGTGCAAGCGGTTCGATATATAAAACGCCGGACTATCCGATAGATCGTCCTGGCGGTGGTTGATCACCAGGCGCTGCTTGCCGAAGCTCTTGATGCGATGGCTGGCGCAGTAACTGTAGTAGGTCTCGCGCTCTGCCTTGTAGCGGATCGTAATCTTGCCAAAGACCGTTTTGCTGCTGTGCTGATGCTCGTCTTTGAGGTGCGCGGCAAATCTCTTGAGTGAGACCGGGCCGGCGGCTAGCTGCACCTGGTCATCGGCCGCCAGCGTCCCGACATAGGGCCGTTTGAGCGTCTTGTCGATAAACCGACAAAAGGCCGACTGCGTGTACCAGTTGTCGAAGACCACGGGCAGCTTCAACGCAGGATAGGCTGCCACAAAGCCCCGGAGCAACTCCTCGGCCAGGGTCAGCTTGCTCTGGTAGAGACGCTTGATCTCTGGTCGGTTCTGCTTGCGCCGCCACAGCCCCAGCAGATACTGTCGCCACTTCTTCGGGTCAGCTTGCTTGAGCGTCAGTTTTGCTTGGCGCATGGGCACGCCAGCGTCCCGGAGCCCGGCCTCGATACGCTCGAGATCAGCCGGTCGCCAGAGCCGAAAAGCGACCGGATAATCCGTCTGATCATCGCTGTAATGGAGGTTGACCAGATTGTGAGCCCACACATACCGACGCTCGGTCGAGTCGTAGAGCAAGGCGATCTGGTCAAAGTGCTGTCCATAGTGCTTCAAGAGTGTATCATCGATTGAGAGCACTCCCCGGTGTTTGAACTGCGTGCCCGGTAGCCGCGCCAGCATCTCAAGGCGGGCGCGGTTGAGGACCTCGACCGAGAACGGGCTCTCAGTCAGCAAGCGGTTGAGGCTGCTCTGATTGCGGGTATCGAGCACGAAGAGGCGGTTGATGCCCTCAACGGTCTTGTTCTCCGAGACGATCAGGCCACTGACATAGCGCTGAAACTGGAGGAAGGCTTCTTCTGAGAAGACCTCGTTAAAGTGCCCGGCGTAGTGCTGGACGATCTCAGGGATGTCAAAGAGCGGAATCATAGTGCTACCTCCAAAGCAGACTGCGATGAAGGTAGGCTACAGGATTTACAAGCTAGAGGCAACTTGCTGCTACGGTCGCAAAAGACCTGTGCGATGCCTTATGTTGCTGCAAAAGCCGAG
>JANQNB010000003.1 GCA_028279755.1 Candidatus Nanoarchaeia archaeon | reverse complement strand
AGGTCGACTGGGTTCTTGGCGTTACCGAATCCTGGGATTAGCTCCTGGATCTCTGCCTGTGCCTCCTCGCTGAAGACTGGCACCTTGAGTCCGTTCTGGATTAGCCTGTCCGCTGTCTCGACTGCTACGCCGCCGCTGTTTGATACGATGGCGATGTTCTTACCCTCGGGTAGAGGAGCGTAGAGCAGTCCCTTGACATAGTCGAACATCTCAGAGCTGTCGTATGCCCTGATGACGCCCGCCTGTCTGAAGGCTGCGTCGTAGACTGCGTCGCTTCCTGCGATGCTGCCTGTGTGGCTTGCGGCTGCCTTTGATCCTTCCTCGGTTACTCCGACCTTGATGGCGACGACTGGCTTGACCTTGGATACTTCCTTGGCTGCCTCGTACCATTTCCTGCCATTCTTGAGTCCCTCAATGTACAGGGCGATGATCTTGGTGTCCTCGTCCTGTCCGAAGTACTCCATATAGTTCCAGCCCTTGAGGTCGCTCTCGTTTCCGCTGCTGACGAACTTTCCTACGCCGATACCCATGGCTGACGCCCTGATGTATAGCTGGAGTCCGTATCCGCCGCTCTGGGATACGAAGGCTACCTCTCCACTGTCGTGGAGGAATGGGATCATCAAGGCGCTTAGCTTTGCGTCGCTGCTTGTGACGCCCATGCAGTTTGGCCCGATGAACCTTGTGTTGCCCTTGGCAATGTTGACTGTCTCCTCGATGAGCTTTGCTCCTTCCTCGCCTGCCTCACCGAATCCGCTGGTGATGACGACTGCTCCCTTGGTTCCGATGTCCGCAAGCTCCTGGAAGACGCTTGGGACGAACCTGGCTGGAACGACGACTAGAGCCATGTCAATTGGACCTGGACAGTCCTTGACACTCTTGTAAACTTTAAGACCAAGGATCTCTTCTGCCTTGGGGTTGATTGGGTAAATTGGTCCCTCGAAACCGCTCTGCTGGATGGCGTTGAGAATCATGTAGCCCCACTTGAAGGGGTCAGTGCTCGCGCCAACGACAGCTAGGCTCTTGGGTTTGAGTATTTTATCTAGTGCAATGTTAGCATCCAAGTCATTCAACTCTGATGGTTTCATGGAAATGTGCCTGCAATCCTATATAAAACTGTATCAAAACTG
>JANQNB010000002.1 GCA_028279755.1 Candidatus Nanoarchaeia archaeon | reverse complement strand
CCGAGCGCCAGAGCATCTCAGCTTTCTTCGTCATACAGCAGAACTGGGGCGCGGGCTTTTTAACGTTTACGAGCGAAGCCTCGGCCTTGCTGCGGCGCTTGTCGCATCTGAAAACGACGTGTATCAGATTCGGTGAGTCTGACCGCGTATCGCTAACCGCGCCAAGGCAGCAAGGCTACGAACAGAGTTCCAAGCGAATTTCCACAGGGATTGCCAAGTCATACGCCGGCAAAGGATAATAGTCCCGGGTGCGCTGCATACGACGCGTCACCATGCACTGGTCGTCGACGTCGATGTCAGGATTGGTCTGGTTTGAGATGCCGAAGGTCTCGACCGGCTCGGTGCGGCGCACTACAGAAAGCTTGTAATTGCGGCCCCAGAGATAATGCGTGTCGAGCAACACCTGAGAGAAGAAATCATCCAGGCGTTCCTCTGTTGTCACGCCGCCGCCAGCGCAGCGGGGCGTGCCTTTCGCCACGTCCTCGATGACCTCTTCAATCGTGTAGAACTGGCCGTTGCAGTCGAATTCCGTCTTGGCAAGGCTGTTCACAAAGGTCTGGCCGAGCTGGCTCTCCTCAAAGCTCTCCTTGAAACTCGGCCCGGAATCCGCTTTCAGGCTGAACCTGACATAGAGGAGGAAGCCAATAGCGATGAGGATGACGATGAGCATGAGCCCGATGATTTCTGCTTGGCCGCGTTTCATGAGATCGCCCTCGAATAACGGGTCACATTCAGGTACGCAAGGTCCTGGACATCGTTGACCGGATCATAGAGTGTGGTGAAGATGAACTGGCGCGCGAACACAGCCTCGTCGAGCGGCTCGTCATAGAAGACCGTGCCGTCAGGATCAGACACTGGGAAGCCGGCGCTTGTCAGGCGGTGCACGCGGATCGTGGCATACTCGAACACGCTGGCATAGTAGGCCTTCACGCTGGGATCGTTCTCGATCAGCCAGGCAAGCGCGTCGAGCTTTGCGCCGTCGATGCACGCGTCGCCACGCCCGGCCAGGCGACCGCACTTGATCTCCGGCGTGGACAAGACATTCTTCGCGAGAGTGACTGCCTGCGCATCCTCGCGATACCGCACCTCTTCCTTGATAGCGCCCTTGCTCACATTGAAGTAGAACACCATGCCGATCGTGAGTATGAGGACAAGGACGATGACGACCATGAGGCTTTCCCCGAACTGTATCTGGCCTTTCATGTTCCTTCCTCAATAGATCAACGGGCATTCCCGTGCGCGAATCTCGCGATTGCGCTGCTCAAGCTGCTCGAGCGTGCCGGCATGCCCGAACAAAGTGGCGAGGCCTGGCAGGTCATTGACGCCCACATACTGACCGAGCAGCATGTCCACTGTGGGCGCGCGACCATAGATGGCAGCGCAATCGACACTCATCCCTGGCGCCATGAGGTCGAGCCGCTTCTTCAGTATCTGCGTCGCGCCATTCAGGCGCTCAAGCGCTTTCGCCATGTTGCAGTCGAACGTCGCGCTGTCAGCGAAGACCGCGGCGAGCAGCATGGCACTGCCGTGGAACTCGACTGTGCTTGACGCGATCGCAGTGCCCCCAGGCGGGTATATATCGTCATAGAATGTGAGTTCGCCGCCTTGCTTGTCCTGGTCAAGGTTCACGCTCAGGATGGTGGCGCGATCGTCGAAACGCTGGCGTACCCCGAGGTCGTTGTTGCCGTTGAACGCATGTCCGCCAGTCCGGAAATAGATGAAACGGTACTGGTCATGCCCTTCATCCTTGAACGTGGTCCAGTCCGCAGACGTCGCCGGCAGCACCTGGATGTCGAAGCCGCCGAGGTTCTCGTCCTCTTTCAGCTGGTGCAGCCATTGCACGACATTCATGTTCTGGCCGATGAAGACGAAGCGTGTCCGGTTGTTGCTCAGCAGCAAGAGGTTGCCGATCGGGAAGGGCGCTTCCCACGTCCTCGTCAGGGCGAAAAGCCGGTCGCCTTCCACGACGCGCGGCGCGAACACCGACGTGTACCGGAACACTTCGGTGCTGGGATAATCCCCGTCATTGATCCGGGGATACGATTCTATGCCGAACGCGTCCATGTCGCAGACAAACTCATACTTTGCCTTAGGCAGGTTTGTCACTGTGAATGTGAGGTCAGGGCTGGTTGCGGCGCTCTTGATGATTGTCTCGACCTTGAACGACAGGCCGCGCACGTCCTGGTCCTCCTGGCTGCCGATCATGCTCTTGATCAGGACGAAGAAGAAGAGCAGGAAGAGGATGCCGCCGACTACCGCGAAGATGAAATGGAAGGAGATCTGCAACTGGCCCTTAGGATTCATCCGTTATCGTCACCGTCCGTCCCTTCCCCTCGAAGCCAAGATGAAAGCGGCCGCTCGTCGCGTTCACGCACAGCACCTCGCCGAGCACGTCGATCTTCTCAGAGAAGAGCTGGAGCGGCTGGACGTTGTCGTCGGCTGTGATGATGAAGACGTTCGATGGGGGGGTTGACGGTGCTCTCACCTCTTGCTGGATCACCGGATTAGTATGCGTGAATGTTGCTGTGCCCGCGTAGATGCCCTCGGTCTCGTCGCCATAGAGATCAGCGTCGGCAAAGCAGATCGCGATCGCTTCGCAGGGCACGCTCAGCTCCGGCAGGTGGAAACTGCCATAGCTCGAATAGCTCTTCAGGTCCTTGGCCAGCTGGTTCTTGAATTCCAGGGCCTCGACCTCGCAGACCCGGTCGCCGATGTCGAAGATGAATTTATAGCCCAGGAGCAGGACGACGCCTGCGATGATGATGAGCATGATGAAGGTGAAGACGTGCTGGAACTGGCCTTTCATTTTTTCTCCTTCTTCTCATCTTCACTGATCAGGCTGTCCAGCTCGCTGAACGACTTACTCTCCTTCTTCGTGGGTTTTGCGCCAGGTTTTGCTCCTGGCTTCGCACCAGGCTTGGCTTTCTTGCCAAGCGCGCTGAGATCGACATAGGCGTCAGAATCGACAGGGTCGTCTTTCTTCCCGGCTTTCTCCTCTTTCTCCTCGCCGAAACCTTTGAGCATGGATTTCCGCTTCTGCGACTTCTGCGCTTCCGCCGCCACGCCCGCCTGTTGCCGCTGCTTCGCTGCTGCCACCTGCTGCTGGCGCTGCTGCGCGAGCGCGGTGCGCTGCTGCGGCGAGAGTTGCTGTCGCTGCGGCTGGTACGCCGACTGTCGTGTCCCTGCCGACGAGCCGCCCTTGTGCTCGTGCAGGACGTAGAGCCAGTAGCCTGACGATCCCATGATGAGCAGGCCGAGGATGAGGAGGACGAGCGCGAGGATGCTCAGCTTCTCGACAGGGCCGGGCCGTTGTCCTGAGATGCAGCGCCCGCCTTCGCACCATTCGCCGCTTGCGCATTCCTTGTCCTTGGTGCAATCGATGCCAGAGCCTGCGACGCACTGGCCGTTCCGGTCGCAGAGCTGTCCCAGACCACAGTCAGTGTCAGTCGTGCATTCCGGCGGCGTGCTCCCTGTGGTGCAGACGCCGTTGTCGCAATACCCGCTGTCGCAGTCGCGATTGGCCGAGCACTCAGCCGAGCCGCCGCAGGGGGTGCACTGGATGCCACCGCAGTCGACGTCTGTCTCGTACCCGTCCTTGATGCCGTTCGAGCAGTTGATCGAGACGCACGTGCCAGTGACCAGGTCGCAGTATCCGCTGTCGCAGTCGCTGTTCGAGTCGCACGGCGACAGGTCAGGGCATTTTGTCGCGCACGGGCCGCCGCAATCGATGCCGGACTCGTTCCCGTCGCGGAAGCCGTTGCTGCACGTGTCGGCAAGGCAGGTGCCGGTGCTGATGTCACAGATGCCGGACGCGCAGTCAGTGTTGTCATCGCAGATCGCGCCGCCGGCGCAGGGGTCGCACGGGCCGCCGCAGTCCACATCAGTCTCGCCGTCAGCAAGATCCCACACCAGGTTCGAGCAATGCGGCGGACCTATAGTCTCGTTCCCGTCGATGACCACGTCGATGCTCCCGTTGAACTCGTTGCCAGCATAATCCTTCACTTGGTAGCAGAAGGTGAGGGACTCGTAGAAGAACAGATTGGTGTCGACGTCCTGGCCGTCAAAGGTGCTGGACGCACTGGACACGTCGATGCTGCACGCCGAGCTGCCCAGCGGCAGGACCTGGTAGCTGAAGCTGTCAGTGCAGCCAGAACCGTTATTGTCGTCGCAGCCCACCCTGACGCGCTTGCCGCCAGAACCGTTGCGCACTGACACGTTGCCGGTTGGCGCGTCGTAGTCGCAGGTGAGCGCGTCGCCTTGCACGACCGTCTGCTGCAAGGTCAGGCCGTGCGTATTGCCTGCCTTGTCAAGCACAGTGACGTGCCAAGTATAGGTCGTGTCGACCTCGAGCTGATCATGGCCGGTATCGTCATACTCGATCGTGACCGCCTTTTGCCCTGTGCTGGCAGTGATGTTGTCCTCGTCGATAATGTCGCTGCCAGCAGCGCCGTGGTCGAGGTAATAGTTGAAGCCGGCAAGGTTCTTCTCGTGGTTGATATAGCCTGCTTCCGGGAAGACCTCGACCTGCATGACCTGGCCGATGCAGACCTGAGGCAAGCCTTCGATCTCGTAGTGGCTTGGGCTCGTGCTGTCCACAACAAAGGTCTCGTGGCCGCTCTTGGTCGAGCCGTCCATCAGGGTGCACTCGACCCCAACGATGTAGGTGTTGTCCTGCGGCACGCTCGTCGTCTTGCCGAAGACCTCGAAGAGGGCGTCGACAGGGTCGAGCGGGTTGGTGTAGATGACCGTTGTCTGCGCTGGCAGGAACTCGCAGGACTGGCTGCGCAGGTAGGTTCCAGCGCTTTGCGAGCCGAGCACGCCCACCTCGACCGGGACGGAAAGCGCGGGTTCGAACTCGCGAGGCTTGGAGAAGTTGATGTGCGGGGTGAAATCGCCAATGTCGACGGTCACATAATCGGTGAACGTGTTCCCGTTCGTGTCAGACACGCGCACGCACAAGTCCTGGTCTGTGTAGAAGTCGAGGTAGACCTTGTCGCCGTATGTGTCGCCCGCTGGGTTGTAATAATATTCTGTGTCGCCGTCGAACGTGCACGCTGCTGCGCTCGTGATGCTGCCCTCGGGATTGATGCTGTACTCGTACGCGACAAGGTCGCAGCCAACGCCCTCGTCTGTGCAGTTGATCCAGACGCCGACACGGCCCTGGCCGGCATTGTACTCCCAGGCGAAGCTCGGCGGGTCGAGATCGCAACGCCCGTCGCCCTCCTCGAGGACGATGCTCTCGTGGATGAAGAGGGAGCACGGGCTCGCCGCAGTGCCGTAGCACGCACGGTCCAGATTGTCATAGGGATAGGTGCGCCACATGATGGGCAGGCCTTCGAGCGGCGGGTCCAGGGTGCTGATGTCAAGGCTGGAGATGATCTCTGCATCGTAGCCGTTCACATTCGGCGCCTGGTCTGATTCCTCATAGAGGATGTCGCACGTCGTCCCATACGTTGGGCAGGCGAGCTGGTAGTGGAAGGCCACGAGATAAGGGTCTGGATTGTACGAGAACGTGTCGAGGGTGAGGTTCATCCAGGCTGCGTCGTCGCCGCAGAGATAGGGTGGCGCTGTGGAGCTGTAGCCCTGCGGCGGGAGCTCGTTCACGATAAAGCTGAGGAGGTCAACATAATCTGTCGTGTCGCCTGGCAGGCGGCAGGTCGTGGTGATCTCGTGCACGCCTTCTTCCAGCGGCGCGGCAAAGGTATGGGTCCAGGTCTCATAGCCCCCGCCGTTCGCATCGGTCGGGGTCAGGCTGAGATCGTTGCCGTCAGCGTCAGCAGCAGTGCAAGTCTCGGCTGGCATGATCACCCCACCTTTCTCGACCTGGAACTCGAACGCCGGGCGGGTATCGTCAGTGACAGGCTCGGGACTGCGCATCATAGCGTGGGGCGTCGCGTCCACGTCGAACGTGATCGTGACCTCTTCGGCAGCAGCGGCGCCGGCACGGTTGGTGCACGTGACTGTGTAGGTCCGGTTCTGCCTGCCGGTCGTGGGCACCGTCGTGTACAGAATCGGGATAATCGGATAGACGCTGTACGCGGCAGCGTCGCTGCTGGTGTAGTCGCCGCCTGAGTGGTAGATCGTATCAACCATGACTTCGCAGTAGAGCTGGTGGTTGTCGTGCGTGCTCACGATCTCCAGGTTGACAGTGACTGGGGGTTCGGTCACGACAGTGGCAGGTTCTGGCGTCACGGTAAAGACTGGGGTGCCGATCTCGTAGCCGAAGGTGATCTGGCTGGTCGCGTAGCGTGACGAGTCGCCAGGGTCTTCGCAATGGACTGTGAACACGCCTTGCTCATCGATGCCGGTCACTTCGTGATGCGAAGCGGCGCTGCCTGGCGGGAACTGCACGCCGGCCTGGTATTCGCACATCGCGTCAAAGGGCGTGCCCACCGTGTCAGTGACGTCGATGGCGATCTCGTACGGGACGTGGTCAGCGATGGCAGTCTTGAAAAAGCCGCCGCCGCCTTGGAGCACCGGAGTGGGTGCGACGATCGTGAACATGAGATCGTTCTGGGCTTCGCCGGCAAAGGTGAACTTGACAACGTCGGTGGCGAGGCCTGTCTTCTCGATGACAAAGCGGAAGAAGCCAGCCCCGGGCAGCGCGCCGAAATTGACAAGGTACGCGGTCTGGTCTGTATCAGGGATGAAATCAGCGCTCGCGTAGGTGCTGACGCTGTCGCAGGTCGTGTAAAGTTCGTCGCACACTTCAAGGGTGCCGCCAGTGAAACTGACTGGCGCCGAGTATGTCAGGTTGATCGCCAGGTTGGGAAAGGGATTGTAGAACGGATCTGCGTCGATCTCTGCTGCGCTTCCCGCAGGGATGAGCACGAGGAGCAGGATGAGGAAGGAGACTCTCATGCCGTTCCCTCCACGAGCGTCGCTCGTTCCAGGTAGGCGTGCTCTGCCGGCTGGATCGTGAAGTCGAGGCGCTGCACCTCTTCGAGATTGCCGGCTGCGTCGACAGAATAATAGCGGAGCGTGTACGCGCCTTCGCTCGGCGCGAGCTCGCCGAAGGTCATGTTCGGATAGCAGGCAGGCGAGGCGCCTTGTGCGTCGAGGCAGAAGTATGTCTCGAGCAGCCGTTCTGCCAGGGTGAAGGTGTCGTCAGTCACGCTCGGTATGATCGCGCTGAACGCGTCGAGCGAGATCTCGCCGCCAGGCGCGATGGGAAGCGTCGTTACCGGAGCTTCGACGTCCCGGAAGCACTCGATCATCTTCGCCTGGATCGCGTTGGCCCGGTCGTGCTCGCCCAGCGCGTTCTTGATATGCCAGTATTCGAGGCAGTCGTCTTCCGGATCGCTCAAGACCGGGATCTCAGGGAGCCAGTCGTTCGCGTTCTTCACGCAGAAGGGCTGGTCGTCAACCACCCACTCGCATTTACGGTACGCGTTCAGGTCGTCACTCTCCTGCAGGAGGTTGTGGCGTCCGCCGCTCCGCGTGGCATCGAGCAGGCTTGTCGGATCGTCATACGTGACGTTCACGATGACGTTCGTCGGAGAGCCGCCGCTCGCCTGGTGACAGTCTGCCTCGTCGTCGTAGAAGCGGCAGGCCATCTCGCCCGGCGACAGGCAGGCCTTGTCATACGCCTGTTCTGCCACTGGCGACGAGCTCGTGTACTCGTTGAAATAGCACTCGTCGCCGATCAGGCCGCACAACTCTTCAGTGCACTCGCCGAACAATTGGGTGCAGAGGTTGCACTGGACCTCGCCAAGATCGTCGCGTGGCGTGCACACGCCCAGGCCGAGCTCCGGATACGCGCTCACCCAGATGCAGCCTGCGCTCGAGACATGGCACCAGTCCTTATTCTCATTGTCCTCGAGCTCGCAGCTCTCTTTTGTGCCGTAATCATAGCAGGACGTGATGTCTGCGCAGTTCGCATAGGTGTCGCTCGCATAGCCCTGGCTCGTATAGGCGCAGAACTGCGCCTCGTCGCACTGTTCGCTGATCTGGGAACCGCCGATCTCGAAACGGAGCGCGACGAGCGGGTCGACGAACCAGCCGAAGATGCTGTTGCACTGCGCGCACAGGCCCGGATCAAAGCATTGGAACTGGCCGGCATAATAGCCGCAGACTTCGATGCCAGTGCATTGGTCGACGATCGACACCTGGTTCTGCGCTGTGCATACGGCTGCGCCGGTGAAAGGGATGATGGCAGTGCCGTCAGCCGCGATCGGTTGCAGATCCGGATCGTTGTTGAAGCATTTCACTGTCGTGAGCTCGTTCTCCATGCAATACTGGCTCATGGCATGCACGCAGTTCGCGACATACCCGTCAGGCAGCGCCTGGGGCACTTCGACATTGCCAGGCGCGCTCAAGACACGAGCCTCGTAGCAATAACCGGTGTTCGCTGCCACTGTAGTGTCTGGAAAGGTCATGTCTACGGTCTCGCCGATCTTGATTGGGGTGCCAGTGCATTCCCAGCCGTCAGCGCCCGGCGCGCAGCCGTCGCTCCGGTAGATGGCATAGCCGTTATGGTCGCAGGTGCGGCTGCTCCAGCTGACAGAGACGACGGGTTCGCCTGCTATTGGCGCGGCGAGCGTGTCAGTCACCGGCTGTTGCGAGCAATCCCCTTGGACGCAGGTGAGGTCGAAATCAAGGGTTGTGGGCGTGCCGGCGATGAGCGTGGCTGTCTGGCTCTGCGCGCCGCAATCGCCGCGCGAGGCAGTGATCGTCGCGTCGCCAGCTTCGAGATTGGCTATGGTATACGTGCCGTCGGTGGCGGTGAAGACTGTCTGCGGGCTTTGCCCGACAGCTTCGTAGCGGACGCTGGCAAAGCTCAAGGGCACGGGCGTGGCGTCGCTCACGTCCTGGACCAGGCCGGTCACGCTGGCACTGCCGCCGCCAGGCGGGCCGCCAGCGCCGCAGAGCGTGATGCAGGACTCGCCGTCAGGGTTCAGGATGAAATGCCACACCAGGGGATCGCTGTCGATCAGGCCCTGGCAGAATAATTGGGAAACTGACTCTGGAAGCCCACCATGGGGCTCGTCGTTGTTGTCGCAACAGCAGACCTGGGTGCATTCCTGCCCTGGCGTTGCCGAGACCGTGCCTCCTTCGCCACTGCAGAAATTCTCGAAATCAGGGCTGCCGTCCGGGACGCCTGGTGCGCCTTCTTCCCAGCACTCCCAATCCTGGCCCACCTGCTTCTTGCACCAGCGGGCTTCGACAAGCGCGAGCTGCAAGAGGAAAATGACGAGAAATACAAGAATCAGGCTCTGTCTCAGTCTCACCAGCTACCACCCTTTCGTGTGAAAACCTCGGAGAGCGACGTATTTAAATGTTTCGAGGTGAGCTATGGCGGCGGCGTCACCACAATCTGGATGTCCTGATAGTCAGAAGCCCCGGCTGCATCAGTGACTGTCAAGCGCGCCGTATAGCTGCCCGGAACGTCAGCGCCAACAACGATGAAGATCTCATACATGGCAACTGGCGTGGTCGGTTGCACAAACAAATGATCAGGAGTCCAGCCAGCCAGGGGCTGCACAGTGAAGGTGACCGGGTCGCCGTCTGGCTCAGCCGCGAAGACGCTCGCGCTCCTGGGAAGATTGTGCAAGGGCGTTCCTGGCGGCGATTGCAGCACGCTCTGCACTGGCGTGTAATCAAGCACAGGCGCGCGGTTCGGGATCACGAAGCTGAGGCGCCAGGGCTCTTTCTTCACCGTGCTCTGCGCATCCAGGATCGAGACGTTCAATACCGGGCCGACATCGCCGATCTGGCGCTGCTGGTACACGGTGAAGCTCTGGAAATCCGCGAGCGTCGGGTCCCAGACTGGATCCCATGTGCTCGTGTCGTCGAACCGGAAGTGCGGGTCTTTCGCCGCGTGGTTGAGCAGGTAGCGGGCGAACAGCCAGGTTTCGTGCATCCGCACTTGGTACTGGCGCGAGAACGAGCTCACTTTGAGGACTGCGTCGTGCCGAAAGGTGAGCGGCAGCACGACATCCACGTCAGTCCCGGTCCTGGTGAACAGGACCTCTGCTTTAATGTCGCCGACAGTGACGTCAGCGCCGAGCAGGTTCGACAAGGTCGACGGATCGACACAATTGGTCAGGCGTTCCTCGATGAACGTGTTCAAGGCCTCCTGCACAGTGCCCTGGCCAAGCAGCGGCACAGCGCATTGGAAATTCGGGTTGGACGCGTTCCGCTCGTTGGGCCCGGTCTCGTTGCACAGGTCAGGGAGCACGCTCGTCCCGAACGGGCCGCTATTGTGCAAGGCCTGCGGCGGCAAGGCGCGGAGGTCGTCGATAGGAGTGTCAGGCCAGGGATAGTCAGGCGCGAGAAGATGGTTCCAGTAATGCGGCGGGTCGAGCAGGAGGCCGAGGGCCATCTCCTTGCCCAGGAGGTGATCGGTCTCTGCAGTGACGAGCGACGTCCCGGTAAGTGATTTGAGCAGGCCGCCGCTGCTGCCGACGCGCTTGAACGCGTCCTCAGCCACGAGATCGATGCAATGATCGACATGTCCCTTGACTGCGGCTTTGTCGTATTCTGAGAACTGCTCGTCGCCGCCTGGCTCGCGCAGCGAGTTGCGCAATAAGAGGATGATGATGAAGACGATCAGCACCACAAGGCCGATCAGGACAAAAGCGGTGACTTGGCCGCGCTCACCTCTCATGGCTAGAATTGCCGCGCCGTGCTATTTAAAGATTGTGCGATTATCGAGTCAGGGAAACTGCGGAGAAGGAAGTCCAGAGGCCCTTGTCGCGACGTACATATGCGGCAAAATCACCAAACAGCTTCATGTACAAAATGCTTCTGCCTGTTGATTCCTTCAGACGCTCAGGATCAAAATTTGCTTGCCATTTAACTGTTCGTGGATCAAAGAAAGGGTTGGGACACGCCACTTCAGTCCATACCAAGGAGTCCTCTCCTTCTAAGAGGAAAGTACTTACGATAGGGCGGTATGGCAGTCCTTTCTTCAATGGATGGCGAATATCATTCGAGATGGCTTCTCGCATCACCTCTTCTAAGCGATCGAGATCTGAGGAGACATAGCCTAAAGACGCGAGACCCGGCACCACGTGATCTTCAATATAGCGATTCATGAATCCATACGTCGGGAGGGTGAGACCCGAGCCAAGATCTGTGGCGAAAGAACGCCCGGCATGCAGCATGCCAACAATAGAATCAAAATCTGCAGGTAGCTTGTTGAAGAAGAGCAGAATTTCAAGTCCTTGTTTCTCAACGAGTTGTGGCTCGTCGCTTACGAGTTGGACAGTCATTTTTCCTCAAAAACTATCGCTGCGTAGCTGACGCTGTTCTTGTCCTCACCTGTCACTTCCGCGCTGGTGTAGTATTGCTCGAGCTTCGCGTCCATGGGCTTGAGGATCTTCAGCAGGAGCGTTATCGCGAGCGCGCCGCACACTGTGGCAGCTTCCTTGTCGACAAAGCTGAGGAATCCTTCTGCGTCCTGCTCCTTGATCAGTTCGATCATCTGCTTGTCGAACGCCGCTATTTGTTGCTGCGGTTCCTGGTTGAAGCGTACATAACGGTAATCCGGGCCGTGGTGCGTGAAATCAGAAGAGACGAGGAACACTGCTTTCTTGCCCGTCTCTACCAGCGTTTCCTTGATGTCCAAGGCGAGCTTGTCCAGATCCGCGTCCTGGCTCACCATGATCGGCGCGATCTTGGCGTGCTCGTCCAGGAGCTGCAGGAAGGGGAGCTGAACTTCCATCGAATGCTCGCGCGTCATGATCTCGTCGTCCAGACGAACGCTTCCTTTCTGCGATAGCGTCCTGACGAATTCCTGGTCAGCGCGGATCATGCCCAATGGGGTTTTCCAGGTTTCAGTGCTTGTTCCTGATTCCACACTGTGATGGTTCGGGCCGATGATGATGAAGAGATCAGGTTTTGGCGAAGCCGCGATCGCGTGGTAAGCCCATGCTGCGCACTGGCCACTGTAAGGATAGCCGGCGTGCGGAACGATCGCCGCAACCACGTTCCGGTCGACTGTCTCTGGCGGCATGCTGCCAGGGCCTTTCTTGCCGGTGAATGCTTCTTCCAATGCTTTCTTGAGCGCTGTCTCGCTCGCAGGGTAGAAATATCCGGCAAAGCTTGGTTCTCGCATAGTGAGAGAGTTAGCTGCAGGATATTTAAGTTTTGTCACAGAATGCCCTCGCTAAACCGAAAAACAGCCGAGTATATCCTGCAAGCACTGGGTACAATAACACCAATATTATGGCCCCAACCTCACGAATTCGGCTGACGCCATATAATTGGTGTTAAGCGAAATCGTCCTACAACAGGCGCGGGTGTAGAGTTCTAATCTAGCCCGCTACGCGGACCAAGATCTGTCGCAGGGCCCAAGGGCCTCGCTGTGGCGCCCTCAAGGACGACTATCGCCAAACAGGGACTTAAGCGGGGAATCTGAAGATTCCCCCAACTTGCTCCCTGCGGTCGCAAGTTCGCCAAAGTCCGGTGTTCTTCAACATATTACTCGAGCACCTGTGTAAGAGGGGCGAGAAACCTAACCAAAAAAATTTAAAAAAGAAGAATACTCTTGAAGTATAAAGGCAGGGGGAGGGAATCGAACCCTCGGCTTGGAAGGACCCTTGGACAAGTGAGCATCCTTTCAAGTTTTCCTGTCACTATCCCCTGCATCAATGAGTGAGCTTTGCTTTGTCTTGTGTGCCAATTCGTTACGTTCTTTCTTCCATCGATTGATGTAGCCTGATTTCTTTCGAGGCTTCGTATCTTTCGCACCAGGAGGTCTTCCAACACGAATTCCTTTTCTCTTCTTTGTTGCCAAGCTAGCCTTAACCGCTTCACTTGTGAACTCATGATGAAGTTCGTAAATCTCATCGAGAAGTTCGAGGAAAGGTTGAGCTTCAACAGAAATGGTGCTGATATTGTGCTTCACCATTACAATCTCGACGTTCCGATTGCGTAGTTCACTCACTACTTGAAGCATGTGTTTGATACTCTTTCCGAGGGTCTTTATTTGCCAGACTACGATCGAACGATATTCACCAGAACGAACTCTCTTCAACATACGATCCAACTCAAGACGACTCTCACGAACTTGATCAAGACCTTCCGCGAAGATATCATAATCCCATTTGTGATTGCGACAGTACTCTTGACAATCATCAATCTGCTTGTCAAAAGACTTTATGTTCGGACTACGAAGGACGTAGATTGCTGCTTTGTCACCACCCATAATAATACCCCGTATAATTGTTTACCTTATAAAGTTATTTATGTTCCTTTATAAAGAGGCCTCTGAATAAGCTTTTTTTACTTCAGAGAATTCTAGAGAAAAATTGATAGGAGGTTTTAGGTTTCTCGCCTTTTTTACAGGTGCTCTGCGTCATACGCACCTCCTTACAGTCGGTGGCCTCCCGATGGTCGGCTTGAAGAACAGTGGCCAAGAACGGAAAACGTTGCGACGTTTTCCCAACTCCTCACTACGTTCGGAGTTCGTCTTGGCCTGGTGTTAAACGACATATTACTCATCATTCTTGACCTTTATAAACAGTTTAAGAAAGGTTTTTATTTACTCCCGAGTTCTCACACATATGCCACTTACAGACTTTATCCGAGAAAACCCTCTTGAAACCGCGGCGTTTGCAGGTATTTTCTTAACCGGCGTCGGAACATCAATGACCATTGGCAGCGTGCGTGATGCAGATCAGTGTATAGACACATCAGTTGCATTAACACAAGCTAGCCCCACACATGCTAAGTGGATTGCACGCGGCATGGAGCAAGCAACAACTGATGTTCACGCAGGCTTTGGCGAATTCTACCCAGTGAGTGCTTACCCTGGTGCGAACCAAGCAAACCAACCGTTAGTAACGCTCAGCCCTGATGCAAGTCCGCAAGAAACACAAGCTGCAATTCTCAATACTGCCGGCAACTATTCTCAGATGAGTAAACAATATGAGAACATGGCCGTTGCAGGAACAACCATCGCTTTGGTCGGCCTAACATGTGTTGTTGCCTACGCAGTTAGAGAACTCGGGAGAGGTCTTAGAAATCTACGGTCAAGAATGACTCCGTCATACGCGCCTCGCTAAACGCTCGGCGGCCTACGATCCTACGGATCTCCGGCTCGTTTAACAGGACTTTCATGACTCTCTCGCCTGCGGCTCGTTCGTTCCAAATTCTACCAGCTCGGCTAACGCCTCGCCACCCTAGCCAGCGTCCTGCGGACGCCACCCTAAGAACTTCATGAAAGTCCGGTGTTAACGGCAATTGGTTTTTCTTGTCTCGGAAGTTTTTTAATTCACGACTAGTTTTCGGAGATAATGAGCAATTCAGGATACAAAGATCTGAGA
>JANQNB010000019.1 GCA_028279755.1 Candidatus Nanoarchaeia archaeon | reverse complement strand
CTACTACTGCGAGGCGCTCACGGCCTGCTAGCTTCTCGGCGTACTCCCTGAGCAGCCTTGCTGTCTCGATCTCGGGTGCGCCGCCGCCTGCAACGATCTTGGGCTCCTCGACAACGTCCTTGATGACGCATAGTGCGTCGTGGATGCTGCGATCTGCCTCGTCTACTACTCGCTCGGTGCCTCCCCTGATCAGTACTGTTACTGCCTTGGGGTTCTTGCAGCCCTCGACGAAGACCATGCTGTCGTCGCTGACCTTGCGCTCCTCTACGAGCTCTGCGTATCCTGCGTCCTCTGCGCTTAGCTGGTCAACGCTGTTGACTACTTTTGCGCCTGTGGACTTAGATAGTGCCTCCATGTCGGATTTCTTGAGCCTTCTGGATGCTAGAATGCCTTCCCTTGCGAGGAAGTGCTGTACCATGTCGTCGATTCCCTTCTGGCAGAAGAGGACGTTGATTCCCTCGTCCTTGACCTTCTTGACCATCTCACGGAGCATGTTCTCCTCCTGGTCTAGGTAGGCCTGCATCTGCTCTGGGGTCTCGATGGCAATCTTTGAGTCAAACTCGGTCTTCTCAATCTCCATTGCTGCGTTGAGTAGGCCGATCTTGGCTTCCTTGATCTGCTTTGGCATGCCGTCGTGGACTACCTCTTTGTCGATGATTAGTCCCCTGACTAGCCTTGTATCAGTCATGGATGCGCCTGGCTTCTTCTCGATCTTGATCATGTCGAGGTCCACCGTGTATCCATCGCCCTCTGGCTCTGCGATCTGTAGCACTGCGTCTACTGCGATATCGCTCAGGTAGTCGCTGTGCTGGTTAACTAGCTTGCTTGCCATGGTGGTCTTGCTGACTTTGATAAGAGTCTCCTTGTCCTTGGAGTCTACCTTCTCGGCGATCTCCTCTAGGATTGCGAGAGCCTTCTCCTCGGCCTGCCTGTAACCGTCGATGATAACTGTGGGGTGAACCTTCTTCTCCATTAGCTCTGTTGCTTTTCCGAGAAGCTCACCAGTTAGAATGACAACGCTTGTGGTTCCGTCGCCTACCTCGTCGTCCTGGGTCTTGCTGACCTCTACCATCATCTTGGCGGCTGGGTGCTGTACGTCCATCTCCTTGAGCATTGTTGCTCCG
>JANQNB010000011.1 GCA_028279755.1 Candidatus Nanoarchaeia archaeon | reverse complement strand
ATACGCATATTTGTCTCACTGCCGATGCTGAGGATGTCGCCTGTTGTGCTGATCCTGCCGAGCTTGCCGCTGAAACGATCGAATGCATGGTTTTCGGTTTCTGAAAGATTGTGAAAGTAGGGACGCACTTCTTCGAAGAGCGCTTGCGTTCTTCCAGCAAGCGAACGATACCCCTCGCGTACCTTGGATTCGATGCCCGGCTTTTCAGCTGCAGCGGCGAGAGCGATCACTGCAGTGCTGATCGGCAAGGCAAAAAATGCTCGTCGTGACACTGGCATTGTACTGCCGGGAAGCATCGCAGGCTATATAAATACCTCTCTTGATTTGCCACTATAAGATGATTCTCGAGCCTGTTGGCCTAATGGAGTCCAAAACTATAAAAAGGGCGTGTATGTATTCAGGAACAGGGGTGTAGTGCAGCGATGCTCGCGACCATCATCATCTTCCTCGTTCTCCTCTTCCTGTCAGGGTTCTTCTCTGGCGCGGAGATCGCGACCATGAGCCTCAGCAGGCTGCAGATCGATCGCATGGTCAAGCAGAAAAAACGGAACGCGGAGATGCTGGCAAAGCTGAAGTCCAACCCGCACAAGCTGCTCGAGACCATCCTGATCGGCAACAACCTGGTGAATATCGGCGCAGCGGCGATCGCGACAAAGTTAGCCATTGACGTGTTTGGCAATGTCGGAGTCGGCATCGCGACCGGCGTGACCACGTTTCTCGTGCTGCTCTTCGGCGAGATCATACCCAAGAGCCTGGCAGTTAATCATCGCAAGGCCATGAGTCTCGCCATCACTCCGATACTGTACGGCCTGCAATGGCTGCTCACCCCGGTCATCATCGTCATCGACGGGATCAGCCGCGTGTTCACGCGCATGTTCGGCGAACCGGAACCGGAACGGATCACTGAAGAAGAGGTGCGCGATATCGTCCAGGCGAGCGAAGAGGACGGCTCGTTGAAGAAACGCGAGCGTGAGATGATCCAGAAAGTGCTTGAGCTCGACGACACCAGTGTTGCGGAAGTCATGACGCCGCGCTTGGATGTCTACTGCCTCGAGATGCACCGCAAGGTCGGCGATGTCATCGAAGAAGTATTGGAGAAAGGATACAGCCGCGTCCCTGTCTACAACCGGAAGATGGACGCGATGAAAGGCATCGTGCTCGTCACTCACTTGCTGAAAGCTGTGCACGAGGGGAAGCAGGAGATGAGCCTCAAGGCGCTGATGCAGAAAGCCATCTTTGTCCCGGAGAGCAAGAAGACAGACTCGGTTCTCCGCGATTTCCAGCGGAAGAAACGCCAATTGGGCATTGTCGTCGACGAGCATGGCCTGTTCATCGGCGTGGTCACGGTCGAGGACGTGCTCGAGGAGCTGGTCGGCGAGATCTACGACGAGCGGGACAAGCACGAGGATCCGGTGAAGCGGATCGACAAGGACGTCTTCGTCATCCCGGGCAAGGCGACGATCAGCGACCTCAACGGGAAGTACAACTTCCACATACCGGAGAAAGATGATTATGACACCCTGGCGGGTTTTCTCATGAAAAAGCTCGGGCGCGTACCGAAAGAGCGCGACACGATTGATGCCGGGCATTGGCATTACAAGATCGAGAAGGTCAGGCAGCACCGCATCGAGAGCGTCAGGATCTCGAAGAAATGAGCGCGAACCCGATGCCGAGCGCGTCGTTGATCAGATCCTTGATCGTGTCCTGCCAATAATGGCAGACGAGGTCTGCGCATTCTGCGAAGCCGCTGCCCAAAACGAGCTTGTCAAGAATTTCAACCACTTCAACGCCAAGGCCTAAACCAAAAACAACAAGACCTGTATACAGCACAGCGTGCTTTCTTCTCCCAAAATATGCCAGCGCCAGGAGTGCCGCGACGAATGCAGCAATGAGGTGCATATAGCTGTCGTACGTGATGCCAGCAATGCTCGTGCTGTACAGGCTGAACCCGTTGCCCAGCGCGTCCAGCAGGATGAGCGCCTGGCTCGCGATGATGACGCTCGTTCGCGGCTGCTTGCTCGCTGCCCAGTACCAGAAGAAGGCGAGCAGGCCGATCGTGATCGCGATCCCTGAGAGATTGAAGCCTTGCCGAAAGCTCCAGAGGACGAGCGCGAGCGAGATGATGCTGACGAGAGCGAAGGAGAGATGGATGGTGCGGGTGTTCATAGCTTAAGACAAGCCAGTGTCATTTATAAACCTGGCGTCAGTTTTTGCCGTGACACAAGCTTTATAAACGTCCGAGCGTTCGCGCACCATAGGACATCACGAGAAACGACTATGGGACGCATCAAGACCAAGCCAGTGAAGAGCGCAGGCGATCGACTCTATAAGCGCCATCCTGACAAGTTCTCAAAGGACTTTGAGAAGAACAAGCAGGTGTTGCCGCAGGTCGCTGAGGTGCGCAGCAAGAAGATCAGGAACATTCTCGCCGGCTATCTGACGAAGAAGGCGAAGCGCGGCGAGTAGGGGGTGAGGTGCAATGGCACCCGACGAGGAACTACTGGACCACGAGACAGCCGAAGGCGTCGATATGAAGGATAACGTCATCTTCATCGGCAACAAGCCCTTCATGAATTATGTGACTTCTGTCGTGATTCAGTTCACCACCAAGGAAGCGGGTGAAGTGATTGTGAAAGCGCGTGGCAAGTTCATCTCCCGCGCTGTTGATGTCGTCGAGGTTGCGCGGAAGCGTTTCCTTCAGGACCAGGTAAAGATCAAAGACGTCGGCTTTGATTCTGAAGAGTTCACCAACCGCGAAGGCAAGCTCGTGCGCGTTTCGACGATCGAGATCGCTCTCGAGAAGATCTAGCGTAAACTTTACCGCATCGAATCTGTTCTTGCACAAATTCCTCTAATCGTTGCCTTCTCCCGTCGTCGATGACGAAGATGCCGGCATGTCGTTTCCGTTTGCCAAGGCTCAACTGCACGATACCAGGAATATACGCATCTCCATCAGATCCGGTAGTTATGTTGGCTGCAACGATGGGGTACTGTCTGTTGCCGGCATAGTCTTCCCGGCAAACATATTGGAATGTCCTGCGAAGCGCTACTATAAGGTCGAGATGGCTGTCCGGATTTTGTCTGACATGGAAGTACTGTGTGTCGTTGTGAAAGCTTCCCTGATCAAGGCTCTCGAAAGGAGTCTTGCCAGCTCCTAAGTCGCCGTAGTTCAATCTGAAGAGGAGCATGAGGTGGAGGACTGGATTGTCGATTGGCTGCATGGCTGTTATGAGAAACTCATCATTTATATTTATTACTACTGATTAATAATTACTCCATTGTAGCAATGCTTTTAAACGATCTGTGTGCTCTACCCTCCAGATCAACTTGGGCCTATGGCGCAGTCTAGCAGCGTCGCGACCCTGGGGCGCGTGGGTTTCCCTCGCTCCGCTCGGTCAAGCCCACAAACACTTTCCCAAGGGCCCATGGCGCAGTCTGGATAGCGCGTCCGGCTTCGGTTCGCGAAAGCGAGAAGGAACCGGAAGGTCGGGGGTTCGAATCCTCCTGGGCTCATGAGCGAAGCGAATGAGGCCAGGGCTCCGAGAGCTCTGCTCGAGGTTGTCCTGGGCTCATCACAACCTTTAAGAAGAGAGAAACTAATAGGGTATCTATGAAGTGGTTTGTGCTCGTGCTGGTGCTCGCGTTTCTTGTCAGCTGCGCCGCTGAGGTCGAGGTTGTTGAGCCTGAGCTTGATGACACACCTGTCGACGAGCCTGCTGTCATCGACGAGCCTGAAATTGTTGTCGAGGACGACGTGATTGTCGAAGAGACTGAAGTGACTGAGCCTGAGGATGAGCTTTCTGAGGACGAACAGCTTGTAGAAGATCTCATCACGAACAAGGCGGTGACTGTTGTCTCGTGTGATCAGGATCGGAAGCGCGTCGTGATCGTCGTGAAGAACATCGGCGAGATCACCTGGGACTTCTCCCGGAACATCCCCTTCCCGCCACCGACTGACAGGGCTGCAGTGAAGATCCTTGTGAATAATTATGATGCGGCGAAAGACCCGCCAGCGATCAACATCGACACGAACGAGCCCTATTTCGGCGATTTCGAGGAGAGCTGCGGCACCTGGCGCCTCGAACCAGGTGAACAGATGCGTTGCGACTTCCCAGATGCGCCCCTCATTCGCGAAGGCACCTTGCGCGAGAACAAGGTTTGGGTGAGCGCGCCTGAAGCGAACTTCCCGATTGTGTTCGAGTGTGAGTAATTCTCCAGTGCTCATAAAGTTTTATAAATAACTCTGCTGAAAACAAGCCTATGGTCCTTGAGCATCTCTTTCCTGAAGACTGGCTGGAGCGGAAGCTGCGCTATGCCTTCATTCTCGCGGTGGTGTACAGTTCGATCGCGCTTATCGTCGCCCGGCTGTTGTTTCCTGCGAATTCCGGCATTGTCAGCGTGGCGATCACCTCGTTATTGCTCATTCCCTACCTGAACAAGCTGCTCCAGAAAGAGGAGAAGAAGGAGCTCAAGGAGAAGCGGTTCACGCTGCAGCACTTCTGGCGGGATAATGAGAAAGCGATCAAGGTCTATGGGATCATATTCCTGGGGATCTACCTGACATACACTGCGTACAGCTTCTTCCTGCCCTTGCTGGGCTTTGACGTGAGCAGCGTCTTTCGTGAGCAATTGGCGCTCGAGCTGAACCTTCGCGGCGGGGCCTTCAGCATGGACACCTTCCTGACGATCTTCCTCAATAACTGGTGGGTGCTCTTGGCGTGCTTTCTCCTCGCCCTGATTGCTGGCGACGGCGCCTTATTCTTCATTGTCTGGAACGCTTCGTCCTGGGGCGCGATCTTCGGCTTCCGGGCTCTCGAGGCTGCAGGGCATGGCGGTGCGTATGGCGCGCTCGCGAACCTCTTGATCATCCTGATCATCACCTTGCCGCATCTTGTGCTCGAAGGTGGTGCGTATATCCTCGCTGCGATCTCTGGCGGCGTCTTGAGCGACGACATCGTCTCGAAACGCGAAGCAATGGTGCGCTTCATCTATTATTTCCTGGGCGCTGCCATCCTGTTCATCTTCGTTTTCATCCTTTTCGAGGCTGTCTTTGCTGGCATGCCGCTCGTGGCGCGCGTGCTTGAGATTGCGGTGATCCTTGGCGCTTTGCACTTCCTCTCCTTTGTCTTCGACGATAAGCGGCATAAAAAGGTGTTCCAGTACAACTACTACCTGTTCCTGATCGCGATCGCTATCTTTCTTATTGGCGCGCTGGTCGAGACGTATGTGGTTGGCAATAGTTCGCTTCTGCAGAAGGTCTACTGGGCCGCTTTGGGATTCTGAGCAGGTGTTATTTGTGATTGAGTTTGAAAGGGGTCGCGTCAGTCATAGAGAGAAATCCTTTCAAGACGTGGTTTGGTGAGTTTTTCGTAATCACTCGTCTTTAAAGCCATTGAACGATCGAGACGTGCAGCATTGAAGAAGAGCTCGTCATTTTCAAGCAGTTTCGGATCCACTATCAATTCAAGATCTTCGTTGAAAGAGAATGGGAGTACTGTTCCGGAAACGCTGCCTGCCAGCTTCTCAGCGATCTCAGGAGTTGCAAAGGAGACATATATTCCTCTGAATAAGTCTTTGATGGCATTCAGATTCACCTTCGCGTCTCCAGGCACAACAGCCAAAACATACTTTTTCACTTTCTTCGTGATCTTTACCATAACAACCATGCACTTTGCCGCTTGGGAAACATCATTGCCACGCATCGGACTGACAATATCTGTACGACCTTCAGGCTCATGATCAATGAGTCTGTATTGAGCATTGTTCTCGTCAAGAATCGCGATCAACTTGTCATATGTCTCAGTCGTCATGAAATCACACAAAAGGTTCTTCAGTTGATATAAAAAGGTTTCACCGCATTTATATAAGCAATCGTCCAAAGAACAATATGGAGTTTGGGCTGTATTGCTCATCATGCAGCCAAGTCTCGCAGCAAGGGAACTTTTTTGCACAATCTCCTCGCTGGGTTCTTGTATTCGCTGTGGTAGAGATTGCTGATCTCTCTGAATCCTTGCACAAGTGATCCCGGTTCGCCACCTACATAGAAGAAACCTATCTTCGCTACCTGGCCGCGATAGCCTATTGTATCTTGACGATCTCCCAGTCGCACCATTTCCATGAGCGGTTCTCCTCGTTGATCAAAGAGGAGTGCGAAATCCACCATCGGCTCGTGTTCTCTTCCGCCGCAGAGCTCTCTTCGAATCCCAGATGAGATGTATTTCACGCTTCCAGGAGAATACTCACCAAGTTCCCTTATTGCCAATACTTCTGCGACAGGTTCTGGCGGCCAGCAGCCTCTTCCAGCCAAGACTGATTGAAAAGGAACCACGCCATACTCCTCTCTAAAATCGTCAACAGATGCTTCTTCGATAAGCTCTTGAATACCAGGATCACACGCGAATCTCTCCTGCTGTTGGATGAGCGAAAACACTGGGAAATTCAAGGTATGCCAGATCAATGCTGTTTCAGCCCATTGAGCAACAGCGGCTAGCGATTCGCTCCCAGTCATTTCCACGATCGTCTCTGTGGGATTCGCAGCGGCAACAATGCTGTAGGTGGCTGCGCAGACAGGAATATTTACTGCCACAACCCTGGCCAGATCCTCTACCGCGAGTCGCGTATCTAGGGTTCCGTCTGCGAAGTACTTCCCATGATTGGCAACAAGATGCTGGATGGCTGAGCCGACAGTTGATCCGACATAGTCCCCGCCGATGAGCAATTTGTCAAGCGCTTGCGGCGAGTGGCTTACAACCTCTTTTGCTACTTGTGAACCTGCCAGGGCAGCCACTTCCACAATACCCAAGGTCTGCAAATACTTCTTCAGCAATGATCGCTCTTCCATGAGAAAAAAGGCAAAAAGAGCCATTTATAAATGTTTCTTATATTCACCACTATGAAGTGAGTATTTATTCTCCGAACCTCTATCGCGGAATATAGTTTTTCTGAACTCTCCTCATTGCATTCCGGGCGAAGTTCGTCAAAGTCAGGTACCTGTCCGGTCTTCTAAAGTAGTATTATCTGTCCGATCCATCGAGCCAGCACAAGTGCACTTACTCGTAAGGGCATTATGAGTAATTCTAATTGCAGCAGACGTTAACGTAGCCATTGCAAATGTGTATAATAATGGATATCCATACTCTACAACGCCTGCACCAATTATACCAACATACGGTTGGATTTTTGCAGCCGTTTGATCAAGCCTTTCACCCATACTACGACATCCGTAAATTATTCCAAAAAGTGAATTTACTCCGATTGCGAAATCCATTCCTATAATTGGCATAATCTCTCTCAAATTTGCTCCGCCGGGATTTCTTCTGCCATCCATCGTCATTACACACTTTACGATACTACTTAATAGAGATAACTATTATATAAAATAAGGCTCCCCCTAAGGGGGTTGCCATAGTAAAGTATTTATACAAGTAAGAATCTCTCAACATGGAATGAAGATTGTGAACCTCAAACAAATTGGCCTCACTGAAGGAGAATTACGGGTCTACGAGGCACTATTGCAGCTTGGCGAGACAACAAAGAATGATCTTGTAAAGAAATCAGGTGTCAGTTCCTCCAAAGTGTACGAAGTTGCAAATAGATTACGAGAAAAAGGATTAATATCGACCGTAAAGAAGAATGGCGTGACTCATTTTCAAGCTTTGAACCCGAATAGGTTGAAAGACTACCTACAAACAAAGAAAAATGAAATAGCCAATGAAGAACTGATTGTCGATGAAATTCTGCCCGCCCTCCTCGCAGAATATAAAGAATCAGTCAATAAAACAGATATCGAAGTGTTATACGGGTGGGAAGGACTCAAAACCGCCTTCTTCGATGTGGCCGATGCCTTAGAAAAGAATGATGAAAACTACATTTTTGGCGCCAGCAAGGGGAAAATCCCTGAACAGATGAACATTCTCCTCTCTCAGTATTTCAAGAAAGTCGATCAAAAAGGATACAGAATAAAGATAATCTACAACGAAAACGTCAGGGGATATGAAGACAGGATCGGGTACTTTCTCAAGAGCAAGATCCATGAAATCCGATTCCTCGATCAGAACACGTTTGCTGAACTGAACATATACAAGGATACGGTGCTCTTCATGATGCTCCTCGAACACCCAATCACTATCAGGATAAAGAACAAAGAAGCAGCTGATTCCTGCAAGCAATTCTTCCAAATAATGTGGTCACAGGCGACCCCTTGACGCAACGCGCAAATCATAGGACTTTAAGCGTAGAATCTGAGGATTCTGGTCGCTCGACTCTGTCGAGTGGGTTGAAGTTCGATGTCATTTATATACTCATAGCGAAACTTTTATAAACAAGTATACAAATTCGTATACCTAGATATACCAACGCGTGTGTTTATCCTATCGATGACACTGCAGCGACAACGCAAACTCTTTTCCCAGGTGACACGATGCAGGTAGATCAAGAGAGTCGGATGACCCTCTCGACCGGAGTAGTTGGACTTGTGGCGATCATCGCTGTCGTGCTCATGGTCGTCGAGTTGACGCCCGGCGCGATCGAGCCCGTTACAGTCAGCGCGCCGCAGAACGTGGGACGAGCTGTCGACTATGGTGCCGACTGCGTGCCTGTTGGCCAGCAATTCAACTATGCTTCCTTTGACTTCAACCAAGACAACATGTTAAACTTCTACGACTACATGGATGTGCTCTCTGGCGCTGCGGACTGCAACGCGATGGATTGCGACCTGAACGATGACGGCTTTATCGACTCGCTTGACCAGGAATTGTTCAATCTCCTCGTCGTGCGCGTGTATGACTACAATCACAACCGCATCATCGACCGTGATGATCCGCTCTTCCTCCGTGACGTGCTGTATGGCGACGCGCACTGCACTGGCGATTATGTCTGCGACCTGAATGGCGATGGCCTTGTATGCAGCGACGACCTCACGATCTTCACATCACTGATCTACAACTATGACAATCCAGACGTGAGCGCACAGAACCTTGTCGGGCAAGGGATCACGACCACGCAACGACTCGGTATTCCAAACGATCTCGAGGAATCTGATGATGATTGAGGTGATACTATGAAAAAACCAGACCAATTGTACACGTTGAATTTGACAGTCGTCGCGCTCGTCGCGCTCGTTGCGATCGTTGGCGTCACAGCCATTGTATTAAATGGTGATCATGCAGCGTCTGTGGCTGAACCACTTACAGCTGACGATCTTGTCCTTGACGAAGAGGGCAATGTTGTCGGCATGGCTGGGACCCACTGCAGCAGCTCGAAAGTCAGGGGGACCAATCCGCACACAGGGGACGCGGAATGGGGCACCTGGTGTTGGGCTGGCAACAGGATGGTGTGGGTGAGCTAAGACACCAATACTTTTTTAAACTCCCTTTCTCCTTTCTCTCTTATCATATTCGGGGTGGTGTTGAATGGCTAAGAAGAAAGCTGCGAAGGCGGCGAAGCCGGCGAAGGCTGCCGGCAACCAAGTTGAAGACGGCAAGGTCTGTGCCTTGCTCGCGTATCTGCTCATTGGTATCATCTGGTACTTTGCTGATGAGAAGATGAAGAAGAACAACTTCGCGAAGTTCCACGTAAAGCAGGGGATCATCCTTCTGATCGTATCGATCATCATCGGGGTCGTTGGAAGCATCTTGCCCTTCATCGGATGGTTCATCATCCTGCCCTTGGGCCAGTTGCTCATTCTGATATGGGTCATTCTAGGCATCGTGTACAGCCTGAGCGGCCAGGAGAAAGAGCTCTTCCTGATCGGGCAGTTCGCGAAGAACCTGAATTTCTAAACAAATTCGATTTTTCCTTCGAGATACACGCCCTTGTCCAGCCTGACGGGGCGCCATTCGTCAAGGATCAATGCAGCGTCCATCCAGTCGGCAAGCTCGTGCGGGTTTCCGATCGTCGCGCTGAGACCGATGACTTGCAGTTTCGGCAGGAAGCTCCGCATCAGCGTGATCAGGACTTCGAGGGTCGGTCCGCGCGACGCGTCGTTCAGCAGGTGGATCTCGTCGAGCACAAGCGTTTTCACGCTCGTGAGCCAGGGCGTCCGGTGTCTGATGAGCGAATCGAGCTTCTCAGAGGTTGTTATGATGACGTCATAGCGCGAGAGATAGCTGTCAGCGCTGTCGACATCGCCTGACGTCAGTGCGATCTTCAGATTGGGATAGTCTTTCGTGAACTGCTTATGTTTTTCCGACGCCAGGGCGCGCAAGGGAACGACATAGACCGCTTTCCCCTTGTCGTGCAGCACCGCGTTCAAGGCTGCGAACTCGCCGACAAGGGTTTTTCCTGATGCTGTTGGCGTGCAGACTAAGAGATTCTTGTCGTCGAACAGGCCTGCGTCGATCGCTTTCCATTGCGCAGGTCGCAGTTCTGCAAAGCCGCGTCGTTCCAAGAGTGAGTGGATACTCGTGGGTATCTTCGCTTTGCGTTTCTCCAGCTTCATGTCTTGGATGAATCCGCTGTTCCTTTTATGTTTTCCCAGCCGGAAAACTTTCGTTTTACCGTCGGAAGTGTTATAAATCCGGCATTCTTTCTGTTTTCATGGGAGACAACCGTGACAAGACACTTTCAGAAGATTTCTGGGTATAAAGTCATCTCTAAATGCAGGAATTGCGGTAAACGCCTTGTAGGGAAGAGCGAAACCCTCTATTGTGACGACTGCCTCGAGAGACTGCGTTCCTGGCGTGAGAAACAGCACGAAAAGAAGCAGAAATGATCACATCTGTTCCGGCGCTTCGATGCCGAGCAGGATAAGGCTTCGCTGCAATACGGTCCTGCTTGCATCAACAAGCAATGCGCGCGCATTCTCGACCTCTGCGCTCTCGTCCACGACCTGGCATTCGTGATAGAATTTGTTGAACACTTTCGCAAGCTCGAGCACGTATTTTGCGAGATGCTCTGGATACAATGCGTCAGCTACCTGCGTGATCACTGCAGGGAATGCTGCGAGCTTCTTCACCAGCGCGTATTCGTGCTCGCTGGTCGCGCTCGTGAACACTGCACCCTCAACGCTTGGCGGCTTCCCGAGCTTCTTCAGGATGCTGTTGCAGCGCGCGTGCGTGTACTGGATGTACGGGCCGGTATCGCCTTCGAAATCGCACACCTTGGCAGCGTCGAAGATGATGTTCTTGTTGTGATCGCGATGGATCATCTCGAACTTCAGGGCGCAGACGCCGACAGCCTTCACCACAGCTTGCACTTGTGTGTCATCCCAGTCGTCGTGGCGCTTGCGGATCTCTTTTTCCGTGTGTGCGAACACCTCGTCCCGCAAGTCGGTATAGAGAACATTCTGTCCGGTTCTCGAGGACATCTTCCCTTCCGGCAGCCGAACGAGCTCATAGCTTAGGTGGAAGCATTTCTCTGCTTGCTTGAAGCCCCAGAGCTCGAGAGTCTTGAACAACTGCTTGAAGTACAGTTCCTGATCCTTGCCCACGACGTGGATGGATTTATCGATCTTGTATTTCCTGAATTTCTCCTCGGCGAGCGTGAGGTCTTTCGCGCTGTACAACGGGGTTCCGTCGTCGCGTAGCAAGACCCAGATGCCGAGGCCGTATTCCTCGAGATCCATGATGATCGCGCCATCACTCTCTTTTGCCACTCCTTTGTGCAGCAAGTCCTTACTGGCTTCTTTTCCTCGTTCTTCCATTGCCCGTTCCCAGAACCAGTAGTCGAAATGCGCGCCGAGCTCTGCATAGATCTCGTTGAACTCGTCGATGCTCCACTGCCGCGTCTTCTCCCAGAGTGCCATGAGCTGTTCGTCTTTTCCCTCGTCGAGCTTCAGATTCAGCTGGCGGACTTCCTCTTCAAGCTCTGGCTGCGCTTCGAGCTTCTGCACTGCCTCGACATAGAACGATGCGAGCCACTTGCCGAGCTTTCCCTCTTTCGGCGGCTCTTCCCCGTCGTGATATTTCTGATAGCACCAGATCCACTTCGCGACGTGCATGCCCGTGTCGCCGGAATAGTTTGTCTGCACGACTTCGTAGCCAGCGTGCCGGAGAATTCTTGATAAGGCTTCGCCGATGCTCGTGCCTCGCAAGTGGCCGACGTGGAATGCTTTGTGGCTGTTCGGCTGGCTGTATTCCACCATGACCTTGTCTTGCTGCTTGTCGCCAGTGCCGTATTTCTCGCCCTGGTCAACGATCTCGCTGACAGTCTCCTTCACAACCCGTTCCTTGTTCAGGAAGAGGTTGAGATAGGGGCCCTTCACTGCCACTTCGACGATGAGATCGTCCAGCTGGACGGCTTTCGCGAACTCTTCAGCGATTTGCGCCGGCGCTTTCTGCTGCGCTTTCGCGAAACTGAAACACGGGAATGCGAAATCTCCCAGTTTCTCGTCTGGCGGCACTTCGAGGAGTGCGGTCACGAGCTCTTTTTCCTGTTTGAGCTCTGTCGTGAGCTTCTCTGCCACTCGTTCTTTGAGTTCCATTGTCGTCTTCGACTCGATCAGGCTTAATAAAACTTACTCTGGTTTTATATAGTAGTGTTTTTCTTTTTTGCTCATGGCAAAGCTGAGCAAGTACCGTCTGATCAGGTTCTCTTCACCTTATTTCAATATCGAGACTGGACTCGCCGGTTTTGCAATGGCCTTTGCGGTTCTGCTCATCAACTGGGTCGGAACTGGCATCTGGGTGTGGGGTGCAGCTGTATTCCGCCTGGTGTTCAGTCTTGTCCTGAATCTTCTCTTTCCGAAGCTGGGCGAGCACCTTGCCCGACGTGGCACTTCTCCGTTTCGTCGTCAAGTGCTCGGGAACCTGGTGCCGACGACACTCGGCGCGGCTATCCAGATTCTTGTCTTTCTCTGGATGGGGATCCCGCGTCCGTTCATGAGCGTGCTCCCGTTCTGGCTCGTCGCTCTTGTTACCTTTACCCAGATCGTGAAGTATGCTGCACAAGGCTACGAGCCTGGTGTCCTCGACATCGTGCACGGGCTATGGAACGATCTCAAAAAAATGCTCAAGAAAAAATAATTATTTCTCAGGCTTATCCTCAGCAGCATCCTTTGGAATGTCTTCCTTTGGCGCTTCTGCTTTCTCGTCAGGCTTGGCTTCTTCCTTCGGCTTCTCGTCAGCTTGCTCTGGCTTCTTCTCAGGAGCTTCGGCTTTCTCTTCCTTCACATCTTTCTTCGGAGCTTCTGCCTCAGGCTTTGACTCTTCCTGAGCTTCCTCCTTTTTCTCTTCCTTCGGAGCCTCAGCAGGTTTTTCTGCAGCCTCTTCCTTCTTCTCTTCCACAAGCGGTCCTTTGCCTTGCTTCACGATCTTCGCGTTCACCTGCACGGTTGTCGCGCCGATCGTGTTTCCTGCGACAGTGCGTCGCAGTCGCATGCCTTTGCGCCGCTTCCTATTGCCGACGCTCGTCGTGATCAGGACGCGCTTGCGCTGGTCGCCCTCGACATCGTTGCGCATCGGAAAGCCGGCCTTGTCGCTCCCGCCGGTAATCTCAAACTCGTAGCCTGGCTTGTCGACAAGCTCGCCTTTGAAGGTGTTGCCGATCTGCTTGCCCATCAGGCCCTGAGAATTCTGCTCGTCAAGCTCGAGCTGTACTGTCTTCTTGCTTTTCGGGTCGCCGATATTCAGTTTGATTGCCATTGTCCGTGCCTCCCGAGCCCAAGCAGCGTCTCACGGAGCGCTGCACCCTTTGAGGTGGCTCAGCAGGGCTTGCAAACACGGAACCATTTATAAAGGTTACCGTGCTTCTCCTCGTTATGAACTTCCAAACCCTGCCTGTGGTCGATGCGCCGCAGGACTATCTCGATCAGGCGATCAAGCACGCAGCCAAGCAAGCAAGCGAGTTCAAGCGCAAGCTTCGCAAAGGCGAAGCCCTCGATCGACAGGTGAAGGCTGAGCAGCAGCGCCTGAAGAAGATGGCAGAGGCCTTGGGCAAGAGTCTGTCCCGGATTCCGAAGGAGTTTCCGAACCTCGAGGCCCTGCCAGAGCTCTACCAGCACCTGCTGCAGGCCACGCTTGACCCAGAGCGCCTGCGAGGTGGCCTGGCCAGTGTTGCCACAGCTGTGAAGAATGTGCGACAGCTTGCGAACGACTTCGCCAGGCAGTACAGCCGTGCAGGCAGCAAGGATCGCTTGCTCAGCCTGAAACGGCAGGCGATCGGCAGGATCAGTTCTGTTGTGAAACGCCTGGAGAAGGACTTGCGCTATCTCGAGCAATCCAGGAAGATCATGAAAGGCTATCCTGCAATCAAGCCCGACTTGTTCACCGTGGCGATCGCTGGCTTTCCCAATGTCGGCAAGTCGACCCTGCTGAACAAGCTCACTGGCAGCAAGGCTGAGACCAAGGCGTACGCGTTCACAACGAAAACGCTGAATGCCGGCTCGTTCGTGTACCGGCACAACACGATCCAATGCATCGACACGCCCGGAACATTGGCGCGGCCAGAGAAGATGAACCCGATCGAACAGCAAGCATATCTCGCCATGAAGTACGCGGCGCACGTGATCATCTACATCTATGACCTGACAGAACCGTATCCGCTCGAGGACCAGGAACGGCTCGAGAAAGAACTCAAGAAGTACGGCAAGGACATCATCCTCTACCTGAGCAAGACCGACATCCTCGACGAGGAAATTGTGAAGAAGTTCACGCGCCAGGCCTGCACATCAGCTGACGATGTGAAGAAAGAGATCACAAAACTATTCGAGAGCGATTTTCTCTAAGATCACTTGACCACGATCTGGGTCGGGCACGCAAATTTGTGATTGGCGCGCTTGCACGCCAGCTGCGCTGTCGGCAGGTCCTTCTCTTCGCAGTGCACTTCGAGAATTGCTTGTCCTTTCTTGACCTGCGCTGCGAGGCCAATGCTCTTGCCGAAGCTCATCTTCATGCCAGTGCTCATACGGTCAGCGCCAGCGCCGCTAGCTAGCGGATTCTCACGCAGCACGTGATGCGGATAGCTCTTGATCTTGAAATGATAGGCGTTCTTGCCGAGCTTGGTCTCGAGCAGCTTGTTCGCGCTCTTGCGCGCGGCTTCGAGCGCGTTGTGCCTGATCTGCACTGGTTCCTTGCACACGAGCTGCACGACATGCGGGAAGGTCTTCTTGGGATTGCCCATGTCGAACTTGACCACGAGGTTGTGCGGATTCGCTCGCACGAAGCTCTTGGCCCGATATTTCGACTTCCGCGTGTACGGACGCTCGACCTTGCGATACGCGCTCGCTTTGCGTAGTTTTGCCATGGAGCCGCGAAAACTAGGAGCCTTTTATAAAGCTTACTGTGAGATTACTGCGTATTCAGAGAGGACACGGAATCAACCCCATTTTATAGTGGTTACAAATAAGAGATTTTTTATATTGTTATTTTTCTCCACATAAACGAAAGATCATAGGAGGGATATAATGGCAAAATCTTGGATGAGTGATAGGATGAAAGCGCGTCGGCGACAACATCCGACTGTTTCAGGGCCTCGTTCTCGTGTGTTTCGTGATGTAACATCGAAAAGGCACAACCTGACGTCATCGTCGCAGATTGAAATCCAGCGCCAGCTTGCGCACAATCGAGCGATGTTGTATGACGAACGAACAGATGTGCTGGGGCTAGCAGCGGCTAAGGCCTTCGCCGATCGCCTCTGGCCTGAAGTTCAGGGCAGACTCGATTATCTTGGTATCCAAGCTGTCGATGTGAGCGTCTCCGCTGAATTCACTGAAGCACAATCAGGTGCTACGATGCTTGAGGCGGAGCTCCTTGAAGTGCTTGGTGTTGAAGCCGAGAATCCCCAGCTGCCGATGCCCATGCTTGAAGCGCATGCAAAGATGGCGATAGATTATGTTGTCGAGCTGGTGAATACGGATCAGCTCCCTGGTGCCGATGGTCCTTCTTTCCAGGACGAGATTATGCGGGAAGTACGAGCTGCAGCGACGAAAGGCAAACTACTGCATGATCGGGAAATGCGTGCTGTGAGGACGCTGCTCGGACGATCGCCGCTCAAGCAGCGTGTCTTCGCTCCGAGCCATGTCACTGCTATCGCGTATGTCCAGGCTGACGCGGATGATAGCATGTATCAAATTCGATTTACAGCAAGCCCGTGGAACTATACGACAAAAGCTGTGAGTGGGGTCGATCTTGACAGTCTTAGTACACAGGATGGACGTGGTTGGTTGAGGACAGAGCATCCTTGTACGAATGTCTACACCCGTGTCGGTCAGCCAGGCCTTAAGATTGACGAATTGGTCGTCGATACCATAAATCAGATCGGTACTCGACTCGCGCAGCAGCACCCTCGCCTGTATGGAGCTGCTGCAGCTAGGAGATGGTATGAGGGTCGACAACGAGCAAGAGACATAAGCGCAGGAGTTTGTGAACCTCCCAAGCGACTTGTCGCAATTGCGATTCCCATGTCCAGATAATTTTTTTCCTTTTCTCTTTCGTAGTCACAAACATTTATAAATGAGCATTTGCCAGAATGCCCTGATGAACCTCTACACGCGGATTGGCATGTTCTCTTTCATCATCGGCGCGCTCCTGAGCGTGCTCGACGGCGCGTTCATTGCCAGCCAGGAGATGCGCGGTCTGATCTACGTCCTGCTCATCTTCTTCGGACTCTTCGCTGGCATCCTGAATGTCACAGAGGATGAGGAGCACCACTTCCTGCTGAGCGCAGGCGCTTTCCTCCTGGTCGTGCTCTCGTTCAACATGCTCTTCGCAGGCGAGACTGTCCTCGTGATCCTGACGCGCTTTTTCCAGAACGCGGTCGCGTTCGTCGGCAGCATGGCGCTTGTCGTCGCGATCAAGGTCATCCTCGAGTTCGGCAGCCAGAACTACCGCGTCAGTCCTGTCGAGAACATGGAAGCTCGCACTGAAGGCATCGATGACTGGGAAATCTCGAAGAAGCTCAAGGTGTGGCATTTCATCGTCTTCCTCGCGGTCGCAGTCACCTTCATCGTCATCCTGCTCGGCCTGCCCATTTATTCCATTCCGCAGGGAGTGCACGACGCGCTCCTGATCATCGAGTGGGTCGTCATCGCGATCTTCATTATAGACCTCGTCGTCCTGTTCAAGCACGAGGAAAGCTTTGGCAGCTTCCTGCGCAATTGTTGGGTAGACATCATAGCGGCAATCCCCGTCCCCGGCATCTTCGGTGCAGTGAAGATCATCCGCGTTGCGAGGATTGCCAGGGTTGCGCGACTCGGCCGCGTGACACACTCGTTGAAATTCTTCAGCAAGAAAAGCGGCGTGAACACCTACTTGCGCAAGGGGCAACGGCGTGTTGAGCCGATCGAGATTAAGGAGCACCCGGTGACTGAGCAGAAGCAGCACCATCGCAAAGCGCCTCGCCCGGTCAGGAAACCAGCGAAGAAAGCGCGCAAGCGCTAGAAGTCAACGCTTTCTATCCTGTCGCCATGCTTGTTATACACGGCTATGCTCTCTTTCCTGTATGGCTTGCAGATGATCAGGTGGAACCAGCCGTACTTGCTGAACAGATGGCGGTCAGCACTGCTCGGCCGGTTGCTGTGCCCTGGATGGCTGTGCACTGTGCCGTACACGCTGGTCATGGGCAGGTCGTGGAGCGAGAAGTAGGTGCTGAACTCGTTGGCCTCGTAGCTCTTCACATAGAGGCCGTTGATCAACAAGACGCGCTCTTTCCCTTCTTTTCTGATCTCGCCGGTGAGGAATGAGATCATCTCTTTCGGCCAGGAGCCAGCTGCCATCTCGCAGATGTCCTGGATCACGCTTTCCTCGATACGGACGCGATCGAAGCGCTCGAAAAAGAGCAGGTCGCGCAGCCAGATGCCAAGGCGGCGTGTCCACGAACGCAGCTTGCTCTCCACAGGATCCATTGTCTGACGGATGAAGAGCATTTTTTTAAAACCAGTCCTTTTCAGGCCTCGCATGCCGGTCACGAACACGAATATCGGTCGCGTCATCGCGCTGATCAGGAAGCACAACAAACGCTACAAGGTACCTGCTGTCACGCTTGTCGCGCGCAACCATCATAGCCCGTGGCACGTGCTCGTCTCCACCCTGATCTCGCTCCGGACAAAGGACGAGGTGACGAGCAAGGCTGCAGCACGGCTCTTCAAGAAAGCGCCAAACCCGAAAAAGCTCCTCACCCTCTCAGTCGCTGAGATCGGCAAACTCATCTATCCTGCCGGCTTCTACAAGACAAAAGCAAAACGGATCAAGGACGTAACAAAGACCATCATGACCAAATACAACGGCGTGGTTCCCGACGAAATCGACGAACTCATCACCATGAAGGGTGTGGGAAGGAAAACCGCGAATCTCGTCCTGATCGAAGGCTATCAGAAGCTCGCGATGTGCGTCGACACGCACGTGCACAAGATCAGCAACCGGCTTGGCTACATCAGGACCAAGACGCCGGACCAGAGCGAGATGGCTCTGCGGAAGAAGCTGCCCAAGAAGCACTGGTTGGAATACAACGAGCTCCTCGTCACGTTCGGCCAGAACCACTGCGTGCCGGTCAGCCCGCATTGCAGTACCTGTCCTGTCAGGAAGCACTGCGCACGTGTGGGAATCAAGAAAAGCAGATAATTATAAAAAGCGCTTCTCGTCCTCAATCTCCTACGGGCCTGTAGTCTAGTGGCTACGTGGTCGCTGAGGCTCCCACGCCTGCGGCGAGCCGCCACAGATGACGTCGCCTTCACACGGCGAAGGTCGCCGGTTCGAGTCCGGCCGGGCCCATTTTATGAAAAATCTCTTACGTGGTATTTGGCAGGATCGCTTCAAGCGCTTTCTCACGATAGGCTTAGTTATCTTCTGGATACTCCTGCTCGGCATGCACGCGCCGAGCGAGGTACAGGAAGAAGGAGATGTGCATTTCTTCTATCATCCGCAATGCCCGCACTGCCAGGAACAGAAGCCGTTCAACGAAGCCTTGATGGAGCGTCATGGTGTTGACATCGTGTACCATGATACGTCGAATCCTGCTGAAGCTGCCTTGCTGCAGCAGAAAGCGCAAGAGCTTGACATTCCCCTCGAGAATCTTGGCGTGCCGTTCACGATCATCGGCGAGCAGCACTTCATGGGCTTTGACGAAGAGATTGCCGTCAAGATCGAGGCTGCGATAGAAGGCAGTATTGTCAATGGAGAAATGCTTGCTGAGGAGGAATTTGACAGCACAATCACGCTTCCCATCTTCGGCGAGATCGACGTGCTCAGCTACAGTCTGCCAGTGCTTGCCATCATCCTCGGCTTGGTCGACGGTTTCAACCCGTGCGCGATGTGGGTCTTGGTGTACTTGATCAGCCTGATCATCAGCATCGGCGACCGGCGCAAGGTCTGGCTGCTTGTCGGCAGCTTTGTGCTCGCATCCGGCATCCTGTACTTCCTCTTCATGACTGCCTGGTTGAACGCTTTCCTTTTCCTCGGCTATCTCCGGCCAGTGACCCTCGCGATCGGTCTTGCTGCTCTTGGTTTCGGAGTCGTGAATATCAAGTCATTCATCGAAAGCAAAGGGCCGCTTGTCTGCGATGTCAGTGATGCGAAATCTCGACGGAAGACGATGGATAGGATCGAGAACATCGTCAAGAGCCCATTAACTTGGACGACTGTGCTGGGCATCATCGCACTCGCATTTGTCGTGAACAGCATCGAATTCGCGTGCTCCGCAGCCCTGCCTGCGATCTTCGCGCAGGTCCTCGCGATCAGCGATGTCTCTACGCTGCAGCATTACTTGTACATCCTGCTGTACGTGCTCTTCTTCATGCTCGACGATCTGATCATCTTCGGCTTGGCAGCCTTTGCTGTCAGCACGACCTTTGGCGATCGCTATGCGAAAGTGTGCAAGCTCGCTGGCGGCATCCTGCTCGTGATCATCGGTCTTGTGCTGACCTTTGCGCCGAGCTTGCTCCAGTAGGCATCATTGCGGCCTTCCACTCTCCCTACGGTGCGAGCAGTATCGAGCTCTCGCATAATGAGCTTTGCTCATGCTCGAGCTCGGAATTCAGGCCAAGGCAATGATGCTCCAATAGAAATAAAAGGAGTTCGTGTTTCTCTCACGCGGGTGATTACGATGACCTACCTCGATGATATGCACAAGAAGGAATGGACTGCGACTGTGAAGAGTGTCAAGGACGGCAAGTATGTCGTGCTCAGCGAGACCTTTTTCTATCCGATGGGTGGCGGTCAGCCGCACGATGAAGGCGTGATCAAGAAAGGCGATGAGGAATTCAAGGTTGTCTTCGCTAAGAAGTTCGATGAGATCAGCCACGAGGTTGATCATCCTGGTCTTGAAGCAGGCGACGAGGTCGAGGTCAGCATCGATTGGGACCGTCGCTATCATCTCATGCGGAGCCACACAGCGGCGCATGTCGTGAGCGCACTTATCCGCAATCAGACTGGTGCGCTGATCACTGGCAACCAGCTGTCGCCTGAGAAAGTCCGTATCGATTTCAGCCTGGAGAACTTCGATCCTGAGATGTTCAGGCGCATTGTCAGCGAAGCCAACGACTTCATCGAGAACGGCGCTCCTTTGGAGTTCAGCTTTGTCTCACAGGAGGATGCTTTGAATGAGCCAGAACTTCAAGGTCTTGCAAAGGGCTTGCCTGCGCACGAGAAGATCCGTGTTGTCGAGATCACCGGCCTCGATCGCCAGGCGTGCGGTGGCACGCATGTCAGCGACGTGAAGGAGATCGGCGAGCTCGAATTCATGAAAGCTGAGAACAAAGGCAAGCAGAACCGGCGTGTCTATTTCAAGCTCGCGGCATAGAGACGGTATGTGTGTGTCAGCAACTGTACTTGCCGGTCGATGATGTGCGGCAACTTGGCAATGTCTGTGTGATCACTGGCATCTGTGATGTTCAATCCTGTGACTGGATTCATAAGATTTGTAATGAGGGAGATGCAGACATTCTTGATGCCGTAGTATCGCGCGACGATCGCTTCTGGGATTGTGGACATGCCGAGCGCGGTGAATTGTCGTCGAGCAAGCTCGCGTACTTGGTCAGGGCTTTCAAATGTTGGTCCTCGGATCGCATGATACGCACCCTCGTGCACGTGGTTTTCAAGTCCACAGTTTTCGCTTGCTGCTATGACAAGATCGCCCATCTCCTGATCAAAGAGATACGCTTGGTCTTTGAAACGGACGAGCGGTTTTCCCTCGAGGTCGTTCAATCGCAGCACGCGTCCTTGCGTGATATCTGGGATGTCAGTGCCGTGTTCTTTCGCAACGACGAGATCTCCCACCTCGTATGCAGGATCGCAACCACCCGCTGCATTCATGCCGATGTGGAACCTGACGCCCATTGCAGCAGCCACATCCATCCCCATGCGCATCCTGAGGAAATCAACGTTACGCGTCAACCCTTGTCTTTCGTAGTAGTGTTGCCGTCCTTCCTGGATCATGAGCCGAACGCCTTCCACAACCCCGAAATGGAATCTGCCCCTGTGTCCTGAGCTTCCTGGGATTGGGAAAGGATGGCCTTCCTTCTGAAGATCCTCGTACGGATAGCTTGTTTTGTCAGTGAGAAGTTTATCCACCAGCTCTTGCTGGCCAGTTCCGAGTATGAGTACTGCTTGCGGATGCCAGCCAGCAATGCTCATCAGTGTTTGCGCCACAGACCTTACATGCTCTTCGTATGCTGCGTTGAATTCGGCGCATTGTTGATCTGTTTCAAAGGACATACCGTCCAGGATCTTGTACGACTTTTTATGCCTTTCCGCCAACAAGTTCTTGGCAGTACCTTCGCTGTTTTGTCGCGACGCATTCCGAACCAATAATTTTAAATATGCGTTTGCGTGTTGCGTATTCCAATGGGGGAACTCGGAAAGAGAGTTCCGAAACATTTAAATAGAAAACAATGTTCCAAACCTATACGCCTAAACCTATACGGGCAGAACTATACATTCCAGTGGGGGGTACGTGTGGCCAAGAACAAGAAAATCTTCAGCGTCTTCTTCCGGGAGAAACCGGCCATGATGCTTGTCACCCTTCTCACCAGCACGCATGAACATTACGCTTCTTCATTGGCGAAAGTCGTCGATTGCACCTACAGTCATATCGTCAAGATCCTGAACGAGATGCAGAAGGCTGACTTGATAACGTTCAAGAAGTCCGGGCGCCTCAAAGTGCTCGCCTTGACCAAGCGCGGCGAAGAAGTCGCTGGTTGCATCGAAAAGATCAGGCAGGCGCTGTAGTTCTGCACTTAGTTTACACGTCTCTGTATTTCAGTTGCAGCTGCCTTCAGAGTAGCATCTTCAAAGTCCTTCACAGGGTTGAATACTTCTGTCCAGAAATTGCGGATCTTCTCATCAGAATCGAGTTGTGAGAAATCAATGCTGAGTAATTCTTTGTTCTGCACTCGTTCAAGCACTTCCTGTTCTGGCTCCCATGCCAGACCTGCACGCTCAAACAAATCCTTGAAAGCATAGTATTTTGCCTTGACCGCATGCTCTTTTTCTTGTTCTAGATCAATAGCTTTCACATGCCCGTCCTGTTCCAAGGCCATTGCAATGATCTGTTTGTTGACTTCCTCAATCTCTATAGCATCAGTGATTTCCTTGCCGTCGACAAACAGTGAGAAGAACTTCAATTTCTCCATGATATTCTGATGAGTAACAAAATGATTGATGAAATCGAACTCTCCTTCGAGATCTTCATACACACATGCGATGGTAATCTTGTTAATCGGAAACTTTGCGCTGTGGGCCCAGAGTTCAGGAGCATTGAATGGTCCATAGCTTCGAATCATCAAGGAATCCCGCTCGCTAAACTGCTCGCTCATCTTAGCAAGACCCTTGTACAGGCCAAGCATTTCGTAGGCGAAATTGTAGTAGAAATCAGTGTATAAGCCCCACAACAATGGCGGGGTGTTTGCTGACAACTTACCGATAAGCTGTTTCTGCGTTTCATCAGGCCTGTGCCATGTTGTCGAACTGATGATTTCCTTGATTTCTTCTTCGCTGTGCCAATAGGTAGAGTGATTGCCGAAAATGTCTTCGCTTGTCTTCTCTTCCAGGATGTTTCTGTAGAAATCGAGAAGTTCCATCCGTTTCTCTGCATTCCAGCCCATCAGTTTCATGTTCCACAACGCCCAGCGGAATTCCTTGCGCAATCCAGAAGGCCCGGGCAATGTCTGCGCCGCCACCTCTGGAGAAATGTGTTGCGAGACCTGAAGCATCTTGTTGATCCACAAATCTGCAAAGAGCGGTTCCAGCAGCCAGACATTCGGAGGCGCCCATGACTTCGGATCCATGCTCGCCTGTCCCTTGACAAAAGCGCTGATCGATGCTTCAACCCAGTCATCGCTGACTGCAGGACTTGAAGTTCCTTTCTTCACTGGTGCTGCTGTAAGCTCTTCATCAGCGCTATGCACTTCTCCACGTGCGCCGTCGACGACGATTTCCTCTCCGTCAGAGAGCCTGGTTGTGGCTGTTTTCGTGCCGACAACGGCAGGAATGCCCATCTCGCGCGCAATGATTGAAGGATGCGATGTCAGGCCGCCAATATCGCAGATGATGGCGCTGCACTTGTTCAGAATCGTCGTCATTGAAGGGTCTGTGATCCTCGTCACCACGATGTCCCCCTTGCCGACCTTGCTATAATCGTTCTCAGAACTGATGATCCGGACTTTTCCTTTGGCTATGCCGGGACTTGTCCCAAGCCCTTGGAGTAGGAGCATGTTCGAGAAGTCAGAACTGGAGCTATTTAACTTTTACTCCTTCTTCCCGTTGCCATTGCCTTCGAGATTGAACTTCTTGATGCAGAGGAAGTTGGGCCGCGTCGTGATCTCGTAATCGGCCTCTTCGAGGAACTTCGCTTTCTTCACGATCATTTCCGGAAGCAGGACGCGCGCGCCTCTGAAATCCAACGAGGTGATCAGCGTGTCGCTCGCGTCGAGCCCGGTATCCTGCATCACTTTCGCAGCGTCAGCGACTTTCTCTTCCGCACGCAAGCCTGCAGTCTGCTCGAACAGGTGCTTGGCGATTGCGTCAGCAACATCGACTTTTGTCGCTTTGGTGATGCCTTGCAATCCTGGCGAGATGTTCGCTTCGATAACGACCGGGCCTTTCGCCCCGATGAGGATGTCGATGCCGCACACTTCTGCCTTGATGGCCTTCGCGACTTTCACTGCGAGGTTTTTCGTGTATTCGTCCAGGACGATGTTCTCCCCGCTCCCGCCGGAATGCATGTTCGCGCGCTTCTCTGTCAGGTCAGCTTTGCGTTCCATCGCAGCAACAACCTTGTCACCCACGACAATCGCGCGGATGTCAGTGCCGCCGGTTTCGATGTATTCCTGGAGAATGAACGGTTGCCGGAGCGCTGTCAAGGCGTCAAGCACTGACGAAGCCGAAGCGTAACTCTCAGCGAACACGACGCCCTTTCCCCCAGTTCCCTGGGGGAACTTCATGATGATCGGGAAGTTCATGCTCTTCATGATCGACTTAGCAGCTTCGACAGTCGCGGCCTGGTATGTGCGCGGCATCGGGATGTTGTGCTGCTGCAAAGCCAGCTGTGTCAGCAACTTGTCGTGCGCCACGCTGAACGCGCTGGAATGGATAGGCATGTAGCATTTCTTCTCCCGCAAGGCAGTGATGCCTTGGAGCAATGGTGCGTAGCGGAAGCTGCCTTTGGCGAAGACGCAGTCGTACTTGTCGAGCGGCTCGCCCTTGTACAGGATCTGTGCGCTCTCTCCCGAGAAGTTGATCTCGATATGCTTGAGGCTGATCTCATCCACTTTCTCGAAGTACTTCGACATGGCTTCAGCAGTCCACTTGCTGCTCGTGCTGCCGAGACTGATGAGCGCAGCGCTATGCTTGCTCTCCTTCTTACTCTTGGTTGGGGTCAATGAGAAAGCCTCGCTTGAGGATGTTCTGCCCGATCAGGACTTGGTATTTCATATGGCCGCGATCAGCGAGCGTGAATTTTTCTGTGACTTCGCGTCCTTTGATGATCACTGTGGCTTCGACAACAGGGCGGAGTTTCGCGCCGTTCGCGCTCTTGATCACTTTTGAGGCGACGACTGGACCGAGCTGGAGCTTGGACGCGAGTCCGATATCGATGCTGCTCTTTGTGGCGCCGCTATCGATGCGCGCAGTGAGCTGCTCCTGCTTGCCGTTATGCTTGATCGTCACCTGTTCCACCAGGCCGACGATCGTCCGATCAGCGAAATCCGTTGTCATGCGATCTCCCATGGTTCATGGTCCCTTTAAAAAGCTGTCGTCTTTGAGAACAGGGCTTCTGCCTTAAAAATCTTGCCATTACAGCTGTTCTAGCAGCTTCAGCACGCGGTCCTGGCCCAGGGTGAGGATGAGCTTGGCCAGCTTAGGCCCTTTCTCCTTTGCCAGGAGCACGAGATAGGTCCCTTTAAAAAACTCGGTGTTCTTGATGCCGGCTGCCTCGCAGATCGCGTAGAACGTGTCAAAGAGCTCCTTGTCTGTGTATTCCTTCTCCTTGAGCTTTGTCACCAGGAGCTGTAGCGCTTTTTTCTGGCCGTCTGAGAGTTTCTGCTTGATCTCGTCGCTCACTGCTTCCTGCACCTCGAATTTCTCGCTTTCAGGCGCGAATTCTGCCAGCCACTTCCTGGCTGCGTGGAAACGCTGGGTGAAGTAAGCCTGTGCTTCCTCGTCTGCGTCTGCGATATGGCCTTCCTGTTTCAGCAGCTCGACTCCTTCGGCGTCGTCTTTCGCGATCTGCACAATCACGCCAGCATGCCTGAGACTGATCTGCGGTGGCATCTGCTTCGCGACCGGTCCGACATGGCTGAGTTCATAGACGCGCTTCAGCTCTTCTGCGCGTTTGCTCTCTTCCTTGCCGTAGTAGACGCGTTCCGCAGTGTCATACCGATCATAGAGCAAGAGGAGGTCGTTGCCGCGCGTGGGATCGAAGTCGATCACGCTGTACGGCTTGTAGCTCACCATGAGGAACCTGAGTATTTGCGGGGGCACGTGCTCGCTCATCCCTGCGAAGCCGTGTCCCATGCCTTTGCTCGTGCTCATCTTCCTGCCGCCGACATTGATGAACTCGTAGCCAGGTCCTTCGCTTTTTCTCGTGCTTGGATACGGCGGTTCGTAATCGAACACTTCGTCGCTGATCGCGATGCCGATGGTCCTGCTTCCTTTCTTGGTGAAATGGTCCTTGCCAGCTGTTTCGACAATGACGCTTTTCGAGATCCATTTTGCCGGCCATTCGATCTTCCATGGGAGCTTGCCTGCGCCGTCGTAGGGTTTCATCTCGCCTTTATGGCCGCAGCCGTCTGCCCAGGCAACAGCGTCCTTGCGGCATTCATAACTGAGCACTTCTTTCTCTTTGTCCCAGGCAGTCGCGACAGTCGTGCCGATCTTGCCGCATTGTTCGCAGATGGGATTGAATGGCAGTTTGTCGTACGGTTTCTCGTAGATGCGTTCGAAGATCGCCGCGATCCTGTCGGCATTGTCGAGCGCAGCCTTGATCGCAGCGTTGAACGTCCCTTTCTCGTATTCCTCGCCTGTGCTTTCCAGCTCTGCATCGATTCCCCATTCTGGGAACAGGTCTGTTGACTGGGAGAAGTAGAATTGCGCCCAGCTGCCCTCGCCGCCTTCAGGGTGCGGCATGTTCCTGAACGGCACGCCGAGATACTTGTCGAACTCCGGCTTTCCCTTGATCGGCTTGTCGAACGGGTCCATGTCGTCGCTGCTCAGCACAAACTTTGCTTTCTTGCCTTGCGCCCGGAGGCATTTGGCAAGCACGTCGTGGATGACCCAACCGCGGCCTGAGCCGACGTGGATTTCGCCGCTTGGCGTTTTCTCGTCGTACACAAAGTAGCCGTGCTCGTCGACGAGCTTCTTCAATGCCGGATTCGCTTCGACGCGCGCGATGATCTCCTCTGCCATCACGTCGCCCCAAAACCGATTCACACTTGCCATTTTCTACTCCAGTGGCGTCGCCTTGGCGCGGCATACGAAGTAAGAGCGCCGCGACGCCACGATTACAATAATTTCAATTCTCCAAAAAGTTTATCTAATTTGTCCTCATCTTCTGGACCGATCCCAACACACGTGCGTGTCCCAGGCGCGACAACTGTCTTGCCAGCGTCAGTGATCATCGCGGTGACTAGCCCTTCGTCCTTTGCGAGCTGGTTCATCTGCAGCAGTTCCTTCTCATCCTTCACCTTGAGCACGACCTTGGCCATGCCCTCGCTGCGCCAGTCCTTCACGATGCTCTTGTCGCTGCGCAAGACTGCTTCCACGCTTGCGTGCGCTGCCTGGGCTGCTGCCTTGCCTTTCGGCAGCTTCAGATCTGCGCGTACGAGGATCATCTGCTTGTACATACGGTGGAAAAGCACCGCTCGCTATAAAAAAGTTATTAATACTAGTTGTTCTCAGGCACAGCATGGTAAAGCTGATCGAGGATGGCGATATCGACGAGTGGTTCAACGAGCAGAAGGAGATGCTCTCTGAGCAACTGCTGGCGCAACTCGAGAAAGGCGTCGAGTACGCGAAAGCGAAGGAGCGGTTCGACCGCGACTTCAAGAAACTGCTGCAGAACTACGACGCGATGTATCGCGACGCTGACAAGTACAAAGAGCGACGCAAACGACTCGAGCGTCCGCTCAAGCAATGGCGCGAGTGGAAAAAAGCGCAGATCCTCAAGATCAAGCTCTGGTGGAAGCTGAAGAAAGAAGAATGGAAGAAATGGCGCTTCGAGCGCGAGTACCGCAAGCTGTTCAACATCAAGAAGAAGAAAGTTTAAAAACCCTTTCTTGTCTCGGTTTCATAACACATCCTTGACGACGCACAACTCGGTCGGAAAACGACCCTTGATACAAGCTGATGGGCGCGTTGCTTGGTTGTGTGGCGACAGGGAAGATTTCTTCCCAGAGGTAATAGTATGAAATTCACAGAGATGGATTTGAGCGACGCTCTTGTCAAAGGGCTCACTAAACATAAAATTGTTACACCGTCAGAGATCCAAGCACGATCAATTCCTGCGATCACCAACGGGCACGACCTCTTGGCAGAGAGCGAGACCGGCAGCGGCAAGACCCTCGCGTTCGCCATCCCGATGCTCGAGAAGCTGCAGCACAAGCGCGACATCCAGGCGATCATTCTCTGCCCGACGCGCGAGCTCGCGAAGCAGGTGGCTGGTGAGTTCGACAAGTTCGGCAAGCACACCGGCCTGAAATTCCTGACCGTATACGGCGGCGTCGGCTACGAGCCTCAGATCCAGGGCGCGAAAGAGGCGGACATCGTGATCGGCACGCCAGGTCGTGTTCTCGATTTGATGGAACAAGGCGCGTTGCACATCGATAATGTCGCATACCTTGTCCTCGACGAGGCTGATCGCATGCTGGACATGGGATTTATCGACGACATCGAGCAAGTGATCGACGCGACCCCGCAGGAACGGCAAACCTTGCTGTTCAGCGCAACGATCGACTACCGCATCGAGGTCATCAGCAAGAAATTCATGCGCGAACCAGTCACGATCCGCGCCGAAAGCGACGAAGTGCGCGGGCATCTGTTCCAGGGATACTATGTTGTCAATCCCTGGCAGAAGATCTCGCTCCTCCATAACCTGCTCAAGCCGCAGCAGGACGCGCACGTGCTCGTCTTCTGTCGTACGATCGTCGCGACCGATCATGTCGCTGGCGAGCTGCGAAAAAAGAAGATCAACGCGGTCGCGCTGAACGGTAAGATGACCCAGGCAAAGCGCGAAGAGACAGTGAAAGCCTTCCAGAACCGGAAGATCAAGGTGCTTGTCGCGACAGACGTGGCTGCACGCGGCTTGCACATCGACGGCATCACGCATGTCTATAACTACGACCTGCCAGACGAGGCTGAGACCTACACGCACCGTGTCGGCCGGACTGCGCGCCAGGGCGCTGACGGCGAAGCGGTCACACTCTTGGCTGAGGACGATTATCGCAAGTTCGATCCGATCATGGACTATTACGACGACGAGATCGAGAAGCTCACGTTCAAGAACTGGGGCATGCTCGAGCGCATCCCGCCCAGTCCGGCGCGTGAGGATGGTCCTCGAGGTCGTGGTGGTCCGAGGCGTGGCGGTCCGAGAAGGGGTCCGCCGAGGCGTGGTGCGAGGCGTTAGCTATTCGTAGAACAATCTGCGGAACAGGCGCGGCGCGCGGAATGCCTGATACATCGCATCCCATTCTTTGATCCACGGCTCTGCGCATTTCGTACTGCAGGCCCAGAAGGGTATTCCTGGAACCATGTATGCTTCTTCACTGCGGTCTGCTCTTGTACAACATTCTGGATAGCCCAGGAGGAAACCGAGATCATGATGCGCGTACGCATCTCCAAGGCGTGCTAGGCGGTAGAGCTCAGGTTCATTGATGAATATTCTGAGATCCCTCCGGTTTTTTGCCACAAAGACATTTCCTTCGTGATCCTGGTGCTGTTGCAGTTCAGGGAACAGCCGTTGCACGACGCTGGGTTTCACGTCACGTGATGAGAACATCGCTCGGTCGCGAAAGTCTCTCGCTACTGAGAACGGGTCGAAGATGGCTGGGTAATCTTTCCACCGCAGCACGCCGAACCGCCATGGTATGCGCGTTGTCATATGCGGGGGGAGGGATTTGAACCCACGGACCCACTAAGGGACAGGATTTCTACCTTGAAGGTTTAAGTCCTGCGCAATTGCCAGGCTATGCGACCCCCGCATATATAAGAAGAGTTGTCATTGCTTTTTAAACCTACTGCTGGTTCTTCGGGCATTGCTCGAACCGGCACGCGCCGCCCTCTTGCAGCTTGCAGCTGTAGTCGATTTCCTTGCCGCCTGGGTGCGAGACGCGCGCGTCGCACACGTCCCAGATCATCTCTTTCCATGCCTGGATGTTCGCGAACTTCAATGCTGATAAGCCGCCGAGTAATTTCGCCTGCTGGTTCTCGATCATGCGCTCTTCTGCTTCGATTGTCTGCTCCTCTTCCTCGATGCGCTCCTCTTCCTTGAGGACTTGGTAGATGAGGCGCTTCACATCCGCAATTTCGGCCAGAATTTTCTCTTCAGACATGTTGTCACCTAGTATTGGTTGAGTGGACAGTTCTCGAACTTGCACGGCGCGTCCATCTTCTTGCACCAATAGCTGATCGCGCGCTCGCCAGCACGGCTCTCCTTGTATGAGCAGTTCTCCCAGATCGCGCCTTTCCAGGAGGTGATGTCGCTGAACTTCATCTTGGTGAGTCGCTGCTCCACCTTTGTCTCTTCAGCGAGCACTGCCTGGGTCTGGTTCTTGATGATGGTCTCTTCCTCGAGGATCTTCTGCTGCTGCTCCCTGATCTCCTTGAGCGCTTTGCGTATCTCGTCGATCTCGTAGAGGATGTCGTCCGGGCGAGGCATGTGGCATCACGACAGAATGAGCTTTATATGGTTTGTGCTCTCAAGCTCCCTCCGAGACAGGGTCGTTCGCAAAGCTCACTCCCAGCCTCGGAGGTCGCTTTCGCTACGCTCAAGCTCCCTCCGAGATTTGAACTCGGGACCTCTTCCTCTTTGCGCTTGCGTATACCAAGGAAGCGCGCTACCGCTGCGCCAAGGGAGCACAGCTGCGAGAGTGAACGAGCGCTTTATAAAAATATCTCCTCCGAAGGACATAAAAAGGATGAGTTCTCGAAATGCCCCATGAGCGTCTTCGCTTCGATGAATGAACAGCTCCAAGAGGCCCTTGCTACAGTACTTCCAGAAACTGCGCTCATGCAGCTCTTGGTCGACCACGCATTGTTGGTTGTTACCATCGCCCTGATCCTCTTCGTTCTCGTCTTCCTCGCCATTGCTTTGTTTTTCGACTTTGTGGCTGACGTCTGGAAGTTACCGATCGCGGCAGGTGTGGATGTGCTGAAGTATCTCAGTCTGTCATTTCCCTGGCTGGGCTTTGTCGCTGCCATCGTCGGAGCCCTCCTCTTCATCCTGCTCAGCGATGCCCCGGTGCTGAAGTGGGTTTTTGCTGCTGTGAGCCTTGCTGCGGGCGTGCTCACCTTTTTCTGGGGCGGCCTTGTCACTGTTACGCTCATCGCGATCCTCCCGCTCAACACGGTGATGATGTTCATCGCGACGATCATCGACTAGAAAAGTATTAATACCAGTGCTTCGAGGAGAAGGCTCATGAAACAACCAGAATCTGTCGATGAATGCCTCTACTTCACACGCCGAAAATTCGAGCCGAAAGGCGGCGCTGTCGCCTGGGTGTTCCGCAAGCAATGCCCGAAGTGCAAAGAAGGCCTGATGAAGAAGCCCAAGAAGACCTCGCCTACGTATGACTGTCCGAAATGTGGCTATGCAGAGCCGAAGAAGGAGCATGAAGAGACTGCAGAGCTCAATATTGAGTATGAATGCCCGAAGTGCGGCCATAAAGGCGAAACCACGGTCGAGTACAAGCGGCGGACCTGGCAGGGCGTGAAAGCCTATGTCTTCAAGTGCGAGGAATGCGGTGAGAAGATCGGCCTCACGAAGAAGATGAAAGAGCCGAAGAAGAAATAGATTATTCCTTTCTTCATAAACCCAACCTTAACCTTTATAAAACCCCCTTTGGTTTTCTTCCTCCTCGTGACTGAAACAACAAACCCGGATATTGTCGTGACGAGCGCGCTGCCATACGCGAACGGCCCGATCCACATCGGCCATCTCGTCGAATACATCCAGACAGACATCTATGTGCGCTATCTCAAGCTCGCGGGAAAGAACGCGGTCTACTGCTGCGCCGGGGACACGCACGGCACGCCCATCGAGGTCAATGCGAGAAAAGAAGGCGTTTCCCCGGAGGAACTCGTCGCGCGCTTCCTGCAGGAGCACCAGGACGATTTCGCCAAGTACAACATCGAATTCGACAGCTATTACACCACAAACAGCGAAGAAAACAGGAAACTCAGCGAAGGCGTCTTCGACGCTTTGGTCAAAGCCGGGCTTGTCTACGAGAAGGAAATCGAGCAACTGTACAGCGAGAAGGACGAGCGTTTCCTGCCTGACCGCTTTGTCAAAGGCACGTGCCCGAAATGCGAAGCGCCTGACCAATACGGCGATGTGTGCGAAAAATGCGGCGCCACGTACAAGCCGACAGACCTCATCGATCCGTACAGCGTCATCAGCAAGGACAAGCCGGTGCTGAAGAAAACCCAGCATTTCTTCTTCAAGCTCTCAGACTACAGCGACTGGCTCAGGGACTGGCTCACCACGAACAAGCGCCTCCAACCAGAGGTGCGCAACCAGATGCTCGGCTGGATCGAGAAAGGCCTTGAAGACTGGTGCATCTCACGCGACGGCCCGTACTTCGGCTTCAAGATTCCAGGCACAGAGAAATACTTCTACGTCTGGCTGGACGCGCCGATCGGCTATATCAGCAGCCTGTCAAACCTGCTCGACAAAAACCTCGAAAAAACCAAACAAGTCTGGGCAGACGCAGACGTGCAGCACTTCATCGGCAAGGACATCACGTATTTCCACTTGCTCTTCTGGCCCGCAACCCTCCACGGCGCTGGCTGGAAAGTCCCTGACAACCTCGTGGTGCATGGTTTCCTCACCGTCGACGGCGAGAAGATGTCAAAATCGCGAGGAACCTTCCTGACCGCGGCAGAATTCGCAGACAAGATAGCTGACACTGAGTTCCTGCGCTTCTACTACGCAGCAAACTTGGGACATGCCATGACTGACGTCGACCTGAACATCAACGATTTCACAGAGCGGGTCAACAAGGAACTCGTCGGCAATGTCGCGAACTTGGTGTACAGGACACTTTCCTTTATCAACAAGAACTATGATTCAAAACTCAGCGGTAAGGCTGCAGACGACAAAGCGAAAGCGCTTGAAGAACAGGTCAAGGAGAAAGAAAAGAATATCCTGGCCCATTACGAGAACTATGAATTCAGGAAAGCGGTACAGGAACTTCTCCATCTCGCCGATCTTGGCAATCAGTACTTCCAGGCGGCAGAGCCGTGGAAGAACAAGGAGACAAGTCAGGCAGTCCTCACAACGTGCGCCAACCTGGTGAAAGACCTGTCCATCCTGCTCAGCCCGATCGTGCCCGGCTTCTGCGAAAAAGTGCAGCAACAGCTGAATCTCGGCGAGCAGACATTCGCCGACTTGGGTTTCACCCTCGAGAACCACGAGCTCGGCACGCCCGAAATACTGTGGCGGCCGATCGAACCCTTGGAATTCGACGCGCCAGAGAAGGAAAGCGCTGACCTCTCACCTGCAATCCTTGACCTGCGTGTGGTCAAGATTACCAATGTTGAGCTCCATCCGAAGGCAGACAAGCTCTACATCCTCACGCTCGACGACGGCTCAGGAGAGGAACGCACGATCGTCTCAAGCCTGGTGCCCTACTATAAGGCAGAGGAGCTCCAGGACAAGAACATCATCCTCGTGCACAACCTCGAACCGGCAAAGCTGCGCGGCGTGCTCAGCCAGGGCATGCTCCTCTGTGCAGAGAAGGATGACCAATGCGAACTGCTCGTCGTGCCGGACGCACAGCCAGGGGACCATGTAGTGATTGAAGGTTTTGAGCGCGGAGAAAAAGAAATAAGTATTGACGATTTCTTCAAATTAAATCTTACAGTGCGAGAGAACAAGGTCTATTGCGAAGACGCGCGCGTGCTTGTCAACGATACACAGGTCACGTCGACGCAGATCGCGAACGGCAAGGTTGACTAGCCTCTTCAATAACTTTATAAAGCTCTATCGTCGAGAAACACCCATCCAAAAAGAGAGGTTGGCAAGGGTGGTCCTACCAAGGCAGTGGAAGCTATGTTTCCCTCTCCTCTTGCTCTCAATTCTCCTTGCACCAGTGGTCGCTGCCGAAACTATCCTCTCCTTCGACCTGACAGTCAACGGGCATTCAGTCCAGTATGTCAGTCCAGTGCACCCACAACTCGTGGATGTCGAGGTCACGACTGACACCAATCTCGGCTATCTCTACCTCACCCTCAGCGAACTTCACTCCGATCCGGCAATCGCAGCAAGCTATGTCGATCGCCGCATCGACCTGAGCCAATGCCTGCACAACGCGACAAGCAACATCACGAGTTGCGTGCTGCCAAACCTGCTGATCATGCCGGCGAACACGACCGTGACGATCCCGTACCGGTTCCACTACGGTGGCGGCGGTCGACGCGGCAACATCACGCATGTGTTCCAGCTCGACGAGATCGCGCCTACAGTCACGAGCATCGAAACCGAGCTCTGTGATGAGCTCAAATGCTTTGTCGGCAGCGGCATCCCAACTGAGGTCACGATACAGCTCGAGGACAGCGTGGGAACGTTCCATCGCCATCTCATCTTCTACAAGCTCGGCAGCACGACCTTCAATGCCAACAACTGCTCTGGCACGACCTGCTACGGCCGAGCCACAGTAACGTGCGGCGACGAGGCACGGCTCGATCTCGCGGTCGTGAGCGCGAACGGCATCCCAAGCCAAGACGACGCAGGCAATCCGGTCACAAACCCTGGCGAGGTGACGCGCGTGGTCTGCGACGCCAAAGCGCCAGCGAACGTGAATGTGGTGACACGCGGCACTGGTGTGCTCGGCGTGATCGCGGAAGACGGCGAACTCGAAATAACTGCGACACTCACCGACGCTGTCACGCGCGTGACAATGACTGCGTGGACGTACGAAGTGCAGCGCAATGTCTCAGAGAATGCCACAGAAAGCATCGAGTGCGATCGCACCCAGAATTTCGAGCAGGAATGCAGCATGAGCATCGGCAACCTCGCGCACGGCCGCAACCTGCAGGTGCCGCTCGTGTTCACCGACGCAGTGGGCCACGAGACGACAAGCACCTTGTACATCCCTCGCATCCTCAAGGTGGCGAACGCGACGACCAAGCCGAGCTTCTTCACAGCCAAAGCGACAGCAGCCACGCCAGACCCGATCAACCGCGCAGCCTTACAGCTCGCGCTCGACAACGCGATCGACTACCCGCAATTCATCAACTACGAGATCAAACGCCAGAGTTCAGGCGCACGCATCTACCGCCAAGTCATGGATGTCGAGTCCTGCCAGCTTGTCGAAGCCCCTGAGAGCGTTGATAACCCCTATGGCCCAGACGATGATGAGAACTGGACAATGGGCGCAGACCTCTATGTGAACACGAAGATATTCTATCCTGACGCTGACTGGGACGAGCCGAACCGGATCGACGCGAGCTTCCTGCGCCAGGACACGAGCGAGCTGCCAAGCGAGACAATCCTCGTGCGCTGCAACCTCACTCTCACGGTGGAGAAGGACGACACGATTTACACTGTGCCAGAAGTCGAAACCCTGTACTGGCCAGTCAACCTGCGCAACAGCAAGCTCGGCGATCCAGGGGAAGCGTTCATCAATAAGATCAATGAGCAACGCGACTACCTCGAAGGCGACACCATGAAGCTCATCGGCTACGCTGACCAGCTCATGGCCACGTTCAGCCAACTCTGCTCGATGCAGCAGGTGGTCAACATCATCTCGCAATACGGCCTCGGCACAGAAGGCATCGGCAGGTTGATGATGGCCTTGCCTGTGGGTCAGGCATTGATGCAGGCAGGGAGCGGCATCACCGGGCCGATGCTCATGATGAGCATGAGCACCTGGTCAGGCCAGGCGCGCAGCGGGGCGCAAGGAGCGGCAGACACTGCGGTGAACACCGTGACTGAAGCCGGCGAAGAGGCTGAAGGCAAGCTGCGGCAATTCTGCGACTGGGTCCATTGCAACACAGCCCAGCGGATGAACGATCCTGATGATCCGAATTACGTCGAGAACAAACTGGTGAGCGCAGACGACGAATGGCTCCAAGGACTGCAAGGGGTTGGCGGCGATGATCAGTTCTACAGTGCTGCGGTCGATAAGATGACCGGCAACCTCAGCCGCCCGGATGTGAGCAACAGCCTGATCATGAGCATCGCCACGCGCTGCTGGAGCGGCGTCGTCTTCAACCTGAATAAGTGGCGCCAGATCGAATGCGGCTATCTGCAATGCCTGAAAGAACAGGCTGCAGCAGGCCACACCATCGCGGTGTGCGAAGAAACGCGGGGCACGCTGATGTGCCGACAGGTGCTCGGCGAAGTCTTCGAACTGCCCTATGTCAGGACGATCACCAACCTGATGGGCAATGTCAACCGCGTCATCCAGAACCCGCTCATCCTCGTGAAGAGCTATTATGAGGATTCTGTCTGTGGAGAGGAAACCCTCTACAATGACATCTCCCTCAAGGGTTTCGGCTGCCGGCTCCTCACCACACTCAGCTATACTGACGACTTCTCCTACGTGACAGGCCCTGGCAGCATGAGCGATCAGTTCATCTACCCCTATCAGGCAGACCTGTGCCAGAATGCCTTGTGCGAAGAGGAAGACTGCGAGCTCACCACGAACAGCCTGATCGAGAAGCTCATCCCAGGCCTTGGCTACAGCGGTGACAATTACCGCATGATCAGGCGCCAGGCGAACGAGCGCGAAGCGCGGGAACGACAAACAGCATCCGCGACTCCACCTGCTGAAGAGGAAACTGAAGAAGAACCTGAAGAGGAAGCAGAAGAGGAAACCGAGACTGGCGAAACTGCTGAGGACGAGTCAGCGCCCGGCCGGGGATCGCGCTACAATCCACAGACCACAGCGACGTTCTACAACTGGGTCGAGGGCATGGGTAATGTCTTCATCCAGTATTATGGAGAGGAAGCGACGAGCTGGGCCTTGATGAGCAATTGGGGCGACGAAGAGCTCGCCGACGACATCGACCGAGCCTTGAACGCCGAGCGCTGGAAAGACGATTTGTGCAATCCAACCGGGCGCTTTGGCGATCTCACAGAGGACGATGGTGCAGTCTATGCCTGGCAGGCAGGACATTACCGCGCAGTCCTGACCTTTGCCGCAGAATTCCTCCACGTCGGCGAGCGTGCAGACGACCCGAGCAGCGATCAGATTCTGTACATCGCCAGCGCCGTCGCTGTCAGCCCATGGGACGACAATTCCTACACTGCCACGCTCGAGCCAGGCGCGAAAGCCTTGACCAGCGAGCCGGTCAGCCTTGCCGAAGGCGAGGTCGTGAACGAGTACTGGAGCCTGAACAGCTCAATCGAATACGCACAAATCTGCATCACCTTCACCAAATCGTTCCCGCAGCCAGGCGCTGACAAGCGATACTGCAGGCCGATCCAGCCAAGCGCGTACGATCGCGGCGGTGTGACGAACGAGACGATCGACTTTGGACAGACCGATCCGTACGAGAGCCCGTGGGATGTCAGCGGCTATGGCGGCAACCCGGGCTATGGCAATCCTGGCTACGGTAATCCTGGAGGTGGCTATTGATGCGACGCGGGCAGATAGCGCTCTACGTGGTCATCGGCGTCGTGCTCCTCCTGCTTATCCTGATTCTCTTCCTGCTCACACGCTCGCCTGACTCGGACATCGCCACGCCGGAAGTGCGGGCAGTCGCACCGGTTTCTGAGTTTATCGCGAGCTGCACAGAAGTGAGTCTGGAACGCTTGCTCCGGACTGCGGGCGCGAACGGCGGCTTCCTCGAGACCAACCATCTCCGGAGAAGCCCGCGCGCGTACGACGCTGAAGTCGTCGCCTTCCCGCCGCAAGTGGTCCCGTACTGGAGTCATGTCAAGCCCTGCGGCAACATCCTCGGCTGCGAAGCGAGCGAACAACCGCCCTTGTGCAAGCGCGGCGCTCCCTGCCCGATCACGGTCATCGTACAGAACGACCACCCGAGCCTGCAGGAACAACTTGAGGCTGCGCTCCCCATAGAGCTTGAAGCCTGCCTCAACGATTTCGAGAACCTGCAGGACCAGTTCGAAGTAGAGCGCACCGGCATGCTCGACGTGGAGGTCCTCTTCACCCAGAGCGGCGTGCTCGGCACTGTCGACATGCCGGTCGTGATCACCGAGCTCGCAAGCGGACAGCGCGTCACCCTCACAGAATTCACCGGAGAAGCAGACGTCGACATGGTCCGGCTCTACACCCTTGCGCACCAGCTCGCAGACGCAGAACGACGGACAGCCTATCTTGAACGACTCACCCTTCACTTGCTCAGCGTGTACAGCGGGGTTGACCAGCCTTTGCCGCCGATGCGCGCAGTCACCTTGCTCGGCGAGGAGAACTTCTGGATCAGGACGCAGGTCGAGCAGGTCATCGCCGAAGAAGTCCTACCATGGACCAGCTTCATCCAGGTGGTGAACGCGATGGGCAACTTTGTCCCGATCTGGCCTTCAGAAGAGAAGATGGCAAGCATGACCGAGCTCGAGCAGCAGCTCTATGCCGGCATCTTCACCTACCTCTACCTGAACGTTAGCGAGGAGATCCATCCCGAGCTGAGCGCGCGCTTCTTCTATCCTGGCACCAAGCCCTACCTGAGCATCAACGGCGGCCAGGAATTGCTCAAGCCGCGGAGCGCAGACACCGGCGGCCTGGTGAGCAGGATCGCCGGCGTGTTCATCAACGACTACCGCTTCCGATACGACCTCGCCTACCCGGTCATCGTCACCCTCACCGATGCAGAAGCCTTCGACGGCAAAGGCCTGGACTGGAGCTTTGCCCTCGAGGCGAACATCCGGCGGAACAAGCCGCTCAACAGGAGCGCGAGCGCGGACGACTTCCTCATCCTCGACGAACAGATCGATTTCACCAGCCCCTTGCAGCGCGTGGAGAACACCCTCCTCATCAAGACCCGGGACAAGTACACGCTCGAGCCCTTGCCCTTTGCGAGGGTGAGCTATTCCTGCGGCGAGGAATATTTCATCGGCGAGAGCGACGAGAACGGCGAGCTTGTCACGACCCTGCCCTACTGCCGCTACGGCGGCGTGCTCTTGTACAGCAAGGAGGGCTACATGGGCAGCGGCCTCGAGTACGACAATTACCAGGAGGGCATCACCAAGAGCTTCCAGCTCGAGCTCTGGCCGCTCCGGAACGTCACGCTCACCATGATGAAAAGAACGCCGGCGCAGGTCGAGGAATTGAGCGGCCGGACATTGACGCAAGCATTGGTGCGCGAGCACCGAGCCATGCTGAACGCGAGCGACATGGTCATCCTGAACTTCAAGCGGATCAAGGAGACGCCCTATGACGAGGACGTGCCGTTCGTCGGCTTCTTTACATTCAGCGTCGAGGAACATGTCAGCACCTTCGACTTGGACGCGAAACGTCGCGAGCTCGAACAGCTGCAAGCAGAGGGCTTGCTCACTGCCCAGGATGTCGAAGACTGGCTTGTCGCCCTGAACCAGAGCCTCAACCTCACGCTCTCAGGACAAGAACCAGTCGTGCACGCCGAACTCGCGCCAGGAAGTTATGAGATCGAAGCCTTCCTGCTCTATACCGAGCCCTTCACGATCCCTGAAGAGACGAGGGACTTCTGCGCTGACCCGCTCTGCCTCAGCAGGCAGGAGATGACCCTGAACGCGACGAACTTCACGACCTGGCTGAACGGCGGTGCGATGATCAATGCGAGCGAGCCCTGGCTGCTCAGCGAGAGCACCCTCTACCGGTTCGACGAATACGTGCTCTATGTCCTCGAACGGGAACTGCCCGCGAATTGGCACGACCTCGAAGAATACGACACGCCAGAAGACTTTTTGCGGAGCAAGCGCTTGATGCAGATGCCAAGCTTTGAATGAATGCAGGAACCATGATGGATGCGGAACGACTGATTCCCGAGCACTGGCTGAAACCACTCGCGATCTTCATGATCTACCTGGTGATGAGCCTCGGCGTGATTCCCCTGCTCTCGATGCGGGCAGAGGCAGTGTTCCAGGCAGAAGTGTATGGCGAGGACCAGCTCCCCGAGTTCCGCCGGGCCAACGACACCACGACCGTGACTGTCTACGCTGATTCGAACCTGGTCAGCCTTGTCGGCGCGAGCACCAGCATCAACCTGACCTGCACGCCAGCAGATACAGGCGGCTTCCACTGCACCTACGTCTTCCCCAAGACCTGGCAGGCGCCAGGGACCTACACGCTCAACCTGCGACAGGAAGGCGGTTCTCCACCGCTCACGACCGCGATGTACACTGTCGATGGCCTGCCGCCGCAGTTCAACAATATCCAGGTGGCACAGCTTGGCAGCAGCCTGAGCGCGACCTATGACATCGCAGACGTGTCGAGCGGGACCGTGCCGCTCTGCTCTGGTTTGAACACGCTCCAGCTCATCGTCAACCAGAACAATGTCGCGACAGAGAACTTCGGCGGCGAGTGCCAGGCGAACGGCATCATCACCGGCGAAGCCGCGGGCCTGAGCGGCCAGACCGAGATCTTCCTGATCGCGACCGACCGCCTGGGCAATACCGGCACGAGCGAGGTCATCACGCGCGAGGTTGACACTGTCGCGCCGAGCCTGCCGGTGAGCTTCGAATTGCTCAGGGCGGGGCAGGACATCCAGCACATCAGCACCACGACCGATGTCGACATCAGGGTCACCTTGCGCTTCACTGTCGAGGAACGCTCGCTCGACACCGTCACTGTGGACGCAAGCGCGCTCACTGCCGACCCGGGCCATGCCTCGCAATACACCGATCTCACTATGACCTGCAATGACCAGGGCGGCGTGCACCAGTGCGAATACCCCAACCTGAAGCTCAACCCTGCGGAAGAGACGATCATGATCACCATCACCGCGACTGACACGAGCGGCAACACCGCAACCGGCAGCGCAGCGAAGACCTTGATGATCGAGAATACGCAACCAGTCATCACCTACCTCGGCCGGCCAGATGGGTGCGACACCTGCTTCCTGACCCGTGGTGCGAACGACGTGCTCGCGCTCCTCAACGCGCCCGGCGGCATGGCCGGGAACGGTCTGTTCTTCAAGCTCCGGACCAGCACAGTGGCGGCGCGGAACTGCACCAACACTGGCGGCGACGCGTGGGAATGCCTTGCGACTGTGCACGCGACCGGCGGGAACGGCGATGTTCAGACCTTGCAAGTATTGCCGACCTCGATGGACGACCTGGGCAACCGCATCGTGGGCATCCTCGAGAAGGAGTTCACCATCGACAACGAAGTGCCGCAAGTGATCGGCCAGCCCTCGATGGACGCAGCCTGTCCTGTCGCTGGCCAGACTCTGACAGTGACAGTCGACGCTCATGATGCCTACTCGCCGCGGCTCTACCTCACCGCGAATGTGAGCGAAGTGACTGACCGCGACACAGTCACGACCGTGTGCGAAGCGCTTGGCGACGGCAACTTTGTCTGCAACCTGGCTATCAATAGCTTCTTGAGCGTCTATACTGAGGGGAACGTGCCCCTCGTGCTTAGGGATGAGGCAGGCAACACGCGCGAGCTTGAGATCCGCAATCTGGAAGTGTGCGAGGCCGAAACCGAGATCACGCCGAATTTCATCACTGCGGTCAGGCCGACTGGCACCTTGCCGCTGGTGGACAAGCGGATCGCTTCGCTTGTTCCCTTCCGTGTTGTCCTGCCGCTCTCGCTTTCTGTCACTGGCGGTGCGACCGTCATCCAGGTGCGGCGCATCCAGTGCAGTACGCCAGAGATAGCGGGTCCGACCTATCTGATGAACGAGTTCAGCTCCAAGCCGGTCCTGGTGACGCATTACCACTACACCAGCATCTGGCCCAACGGCACAGTCGACATGAACTGCTCGCTCGACTTCACGATGCGACGGGGCAATGTCGTCTATACCCAGGCTGAGAAGGAGAACCTCTCTGTTGCGCTGCCCCTGACGCGCGACGAGATCGGCAATCCCGGCCAGGCGATCTTGGATAAGGACGCCATGCTTGTCGACGAGATCAACCGCCTGCAAGGCAAGATCGGGAGCAAGGCGAGCATCGATGAAAGCCTGGGCAAGATCTGCCGCATGGCAGAAGCGTTGGGCAAGATCAATCAGGTGATCCAGGTCGTCAAAGGCATCATCTGGGCGATCGCGCTCATCCTCGAAGCGTGGGGCTACGACGGCGAGAGCTTGTGGGAGTTCGGGAACAAACTCTTCTCTGGCTTCCACAAGTTTGTCAACACGTACATCTGGCCGGTCGGCTGGGTGAGTGGCGGCGGCGCAGATGGCACAGTCGGCCTCATCAAAGCCTTCAGCAAAGAAGGTGGTCTGTCAGCTATCGGTTACCTGATCAAATGGATCTGCGGCTTGTACACCTGCAAGCTCTACGACGCTGGCGAATGGATGAGCTTCGGCTTGGAGATGCGGGCGATGCACGGCAGCGAGATTCCGAACTGGTATGGCGACCAACAACCTTACGAAGTGTCGTATGAATCACCGTCTCAATTGGGAGATCATTTCAGTCCAGAAGTGCTTGACGGTTCAAGCTCCGGATACAATCTGGGTCTTGACAGGCTCACCTTGACGCCGCGAAAGCAAGTGGGCATGTCCCCGTATGGGCAGCAACTCCTTAACTATCAAACCTTTGTCGATGCCATCCCTGGCGATGACTGGATTGTGAACCCCTACCGGTCGACGCGCTACGACGCGCTCTGCATCCCTGCACAATTGTACAATCTGCGTAAGGAGAAGATGCTCAAATGCATCGAACTTGATTGCATCCGCGAAAGCGCACCTCTTGGCATGCCGATCACGCATTGCGAACAGAAGTACGCTGCGCAATCCTGCCTCTACCTCGAAAGCGCGCAGGCACGCGAGCACGGCGCGATGGAAAACCTGCTCATTCAGCTCGGGTATGCAGCCTTGCAGGCCCTGATCGGCTGGCTGGTCGTGAAGGCGTACGAAGAAGTCTGCTCGCCATTGTACACGGACGCGCGCGCAGCTGGCAGCAGCACATGCACTGGCGATGAGGTTGATGCGTGGGATCCATTGATGTGCGGCCTGATCGCGACAGTCTGCGGTCTCGTGGGCGTCGCGCTCAATTTCAACGAGCTTGAGGAATACGCAGACAGCCTGCGGGAAGGCAACCCTGCTGTGCCGACTGGCAGCGATTTCTGCGCTGATCTCGACGGGGTCGAGCCTGACGACACTGGTGATGGAGGTGGCTTGTTTTGATTCGTAGATCGTTCCTTGCCATGCTCCTCCTGATCTGCCTGGCTGCGCTTGTCACAGCGAATGGCGCAGTCACGCTGACAAGCCCACTGACCCAGCCTCAATTCTCTTGGGTGACAGAACTGAACCAATCGGATCTGGGCCTTCCCTGGTATGGCGTGTCGCAGTGGGAAGTGGAGGTGTGTACCCAGGGGCTCACAAGCAGCTACGGTGCTGACCCGGCAGCGAACAACATCGTCGAGGTCTCGCTCAACACGCCGATCTATCGGGACACAGTGACCGTGCTCGCGAAAAAGAGTCCGTACGATTCAGGAACTGGTCCGCCTGGCATGTATTATGAGGTCGGCTGGTACATGCAGCCGTATGAAGGCACGTATGATGTCGAAGTGATACTGTACAACGCTGCCGGGATCAACCATACCCTGGTGAGTAATACTGCCAGCTCGTCACGGGCTTCTGACGGCTATTACGCGATCCCGCTCCCGTGCGATCCTGACATATATACCTGCATTCCCTTGACAGGCGAGCTCCGGCAAGTGCGCCTGCGATGGCGGCACACACTGACAAATCACACTGGCGATTGGCAATACCTCTTGTCAGGATTCATCGATGTGAACAGCACATGAGCAAGAACATGAGCAAGAAAAAGAAGGTGAGGAAACAGACACTGCGGGCATACTGGCAGCGACAGCTCGCGGTTTATGTCCACGCGTGGCGACGCGTCTGGGACTGGCGCACCCTCGGGCATGTCGGGATCGATGTCGCGCTCGGCTTCCTCGGCATGCTGCTGTTCGGCGTGTACGCAATGTTTGCTACCATGGTCGCGCGCCCATTCGCCCCGGTGCTGAGCGCGATCGCCCAGCTCGAAGCGAGCAACCCGACGGATCCCCAGCGTCTGGCACTGTTGGAAGGCCTGCGTCCGAACCTCAACCTGGTCGTGTTCAAGGTGGTCCTGATCGCGATCGCCTGCCTCCTCGTCTTCCTCGTGCTCTACGTCGCAGCCAAGAGCCTGTTGTGGAACAACCTGCAGCAGCGGCGTTGGGAGTGGCGCATTGCCAGGCGTCGCCTAATCGTCACTGCACTGCTCTTCCTCGCACCCTTTGTCTTGGTGATCCCCTTGCTGCTGATCCAGAATCCCTATCCAGTCGCGATCGCGTTCCTCTCACTGCTCGGGCTTGTCTGCGTCGTGCTTCCGCTCTGCTATGCGATGCAGAAATTTCCCAAAGCGCCTTGGTGGCATTACCTTGCAGGCCTCGCCTTATTGCAACTTTTCCTCTTCACACTCCTCGCGCTCATCACCTTGGTGAGCTCCTTGCTTGCCCCTGTGGGGAATGCGCTGCTCGCCCTGCTCACGCTCATCGTGCTTGCCGGCCTGCTCGCCCTCTTATTGCTGAGCTTCCAGTCCAGCACGCTCTGGCCGCTCCTGCGGGACCTGTTCAGCATCCTCCTTGCCATGGCGATCACCTGGCTCATCGGCATCGGCCTGATCTCCCTCACCAGCATCGTGAGCCAGGGCCTCTACGCCTTTCTGACCCTTGCCTGGCTCGTGGTCTTCCTTGCCTGGGGACGTTACCTTTTCGATTCGCTTGGAGGTGGCAGCCATGCGTAGAGGACAGATCGCGCTGTATGTCATCCTCGGCATCCTCGTCCTCATCCTCGTCGCGCTCCTCTTCGTGCTGCGAAAGCCAGCACAGCCGGAGATGGAGATCCTGCCAGCGGATTTCCAGCCGGTCCAGACGCAAGTGGTGAGCTGTCTCCACGACGCGACAGTGGACGCGCTGAAACGCATGGCCTTGCACGGCGGCTATCTCGACCCGCTTGACCAGGATGAAGTGGGTGAAGCATTGACCCTGAACCCAATCGCGCCGACAGAGTCCGATCTTGTCCAATTGCACCCTGGCGACCCGGAAAGCGCCATCCCGTATTACCTCTATTATCACGGCCCGAACCAGTGCACGAGCTGTCCGTTGGTCACGCTCATCCCCAGCCGCGAGCATATGCAGGAGCAGGTCCGCAAATATGTCCTGCAGCACCTGCATGAATGCCTGAACTTCGGCGTGTTCACCAACATCGAAGTCCTGCCTGACCCTGAACAAGACGTTGAGGTGACGATGTTCGACGAGAGCGTCGAGGTCGTGTATCTCCGCCGGGTCGAGATGCGGCAGGGCGACAACCGCCAGCTCGCCACCACGTTCATCAGCGACGTTGAGATCCCCTTCCTGCGCTATCATCATCTTGCGCGGGAGATGACGCGAAAGCAGGCTGAGACCCAATATCTCGAGAACTGGATGCTCTACCTCATCTCTGCCTACAGTGGCATCGAGGCTGACCTGCCACCCCTTGGGGGATATGAGGAGAGCTTCTCGCCGAAGATCTGGGCGCTCCTCGCAGTGCAGGAGAAGTTCCGGCAGATCCTCTACAGCACGACCCCGGCCTTGCAGGTGATGCGGACCCAGGGCGTGCAGCCACCACCGAGCGTGAGCGATCCCTATGTGCAGGGCTTCCTCACCACGACATATCTGGACCTGCTCAACGAAAGCCTCTGGACAGCCGAGGACGTCAGGGTGAGCATCCTCTACCCGAACCTGCCGATCTACATGAATGTCCGGCCGAGCGAAGACCAATTGATCAAGCCACGCACTGAACGAACCGGCGGAATCCTGCTCGTGCCCTCGCGCCAGCAGAACTACTACGACTTCTTCTACGATGTCAGCGCGCCGTTCATCATCGAGATTCGGCACCAGAACGCCACTGCCGGCACTGACATCAGCTTCCTCTTCGCGCTCGAGGCGAACCTGCGCGACAACAAGAACCTTGTCGAATGGATGCTCGGCCGCGGCACCATCCCCTGGACGCATGACAACGTCGCGTGGGAAGTGGCCGGCCCAGGCGCTGATCCGCCACCGTCGACAAACGCGACGAACGGCACGCCAAGCGGCGAACCGGGCTACGCGCACAACGAGAGCCTCGAGACCCTGCTGTGCGATCCGAGCCAGCGATTATCGCGCCTCCAGGTGCGCACCTTCGACGGCCAGACCAATCAGCCATTGTCAGAGGTGCAGTTCAGCTTCACCTGCGGTTTGTATGCATCGTGCCGTGCTGGCTATAGCAGCTTGGATACCTATGGGATGTACGCAGAGCTGGATCAGGAAGTGCCGCAATGCCTCGGCGGCACGCTGAAGGCTGAGAAGGAAGGGTATAACACCCTCAACCTCCGGGTCTCGACCAGGAATGGCCAGTCGCAACGCTTGCCAGACATCACGCTCGAGCCGTTTGTCGAACGAGAGATCCGGTTCGAGAAACGCCAGGTATCGCGCAACCCGGTGACTGGCGCGCTCGGCCTTGGCGCGGCGCAACCGCTTGAAGGGCATGAGAGCGTGTTCGCGACCCTGACCCGGGTGCCGATGACGCTTGGTGAGGGTTTTGTGAACGCGATGGCGATGATGAGCAACACGAGCAACCTGACGATGGTGAAGCTCGTGCCCGGGCTCTATGAAGTACGGGCGCATTACATCGACGACCACGGCCATATCATTCCCGCAGGCTGCATGGAGGTCGAAGGCAACCTGATCCCTGAGGATCCGGTCGAGATTCAGCCAGCGCCATGGGGTGGTGTGCAATTGACGAACGCGACCCAGCTGTGGCATCTCGGCAGGAACGAGCTCTATCATCACAACACGATTGTCGTCACGGTGTTTGTCGCGCCGCCACCGTTCTGCCTGAATGATCTGGAAGGCCTTGATGGTGGAGAAAGCTTCTCCCGACGCTGGATCGACGAGGCAATGCCGCATTTCGAGTAGCGCTAGGTCGGGGTCGCGAAGTCGTCGATGCTGCCGTCGTCGTCATCCAATGGCGGGATCTCTAATTGGCTGAGATGCTTCAGGTTCTCGCACAGGTTCTTGTTGTCCTGCCCGGTCAGCTTGTCGCAGAGATCGTACCGGCCGTCGATGATGAAAGCCATGTAGCACGCGTCGCGCTCGCTCGCGCTCGTGATCTTGTCGCAATGCGTGTCGTCATTGTCGATCATCACGATTCTGGTGAGGCAATTGTCCCGCTTTGCCTGGTTCGTGATACCCATGCACAACTGTTCTGCGCGCGCGCCATTCCCGCGCTCTGCTTCTGCCACTGCGTCGTCGACTGTCGTGTCCTGCTCGCCCGGGATGATAATGATCGGCCCAGGCCCTGGCTCTGGACCTGGTTCAGGTCCGGGTTCTGGACCCGGCTCCGGCTCTTCGGTGACAGTGAAGCGTCGCGACGCTGTTGCCGGCGCCTCGCCGCCGTACGTGGCCACGACCTTGAGCTCGTACGTGTCTTCCGGCGTGTCCTCGTCGAGCGCGATCGCCTGCGTGTCGACAAAGCTCGTGCTCACTGCTTTGGTCTCTTCTTCGCTCCATAACAGGATGCCGTCTGTGTCGTAGAGTTCGTACCGGAGGTCCACGTCGAACTTTGCCGCGTCGCCCATGTTCGTGACTGTGATTTCAGCGCGTACCTTGTCGCCAGGCTTGACATTATACTCTTCCAGCGACATGGTGACGTCGAGCAGGCGCATCTCGCCAGGAATCGGAATTGGGCTTGGTTCATCGCCGCCGGTGAGCAGCATGACGCCGTAGACAATGCCGCCGACAAGCAGGAAGAGGAATGCGAGCTTGATGATCGTCGCCCCAGGAAAATGGACCTCATGCCGCACGGTCTGCTGACCGGTCGCTGCTGCTATCGCTGCGTCGATGTCTGCTTGATTGTATCCTTGCTGCTGGAGCGTTGCTGCGAGCTGCGTTGCCTGGTAGCCCTGGCTCAGATACGTGCGAAGATAGCTGGTGAGCTGCTCGACGACTGGATTGGATGTCGGCGCGCTTGGTTGCGTTGGCGCCGGGCCTGTCGTGCCGCCTTGGTTGAGCGCCTGGAACGCGGCGTCGATCATGCTCATGGGATAGTTCTGTTTCTGGAGATACTCCCGAATCTGGGGTTCAGTATAGCCCTGATTGATCAGACTACCGATATATTCAGCAAGACTGCCGCTCACCCCAACAACACCAAGCGAGGAGGAAGCGAGATCATTTAAAAAGCTTCTCTGCTTTGCCTCGTGTCTGGGTGATCGAGCATACAAACATTTATATTGGAGTGGTAACAGATTGCGAGCTATGGCAAAGAAGCCCAAGCTGCCAAAGCATCTTGAAGAACATCAGAAACTGCATCGTGCCGCTGAGAAGGCTGCCGACACAACAGATCGCCATCATCGCATCGCGTTCAATGAGTTTGAATCTGCGATCGTCGACAAGAATGGTGAAGTTGATTATACGCTTCTGGATAAGGAAGAGTTTCAGCAGAAAGGTCTCGGTAAGCTTGTTGACTCGTACGTTGGTGCTGCGCAGGACTATTTCAACACTGACAAGGATGCCAAGAAGCTTGATCCGATCAAGAAGGATCGCCTGATGAAGGCGTACGCTGGCTTCACCAAGAAACAGTTTGGCGATTATATTCAGCAATTGGGGAGTGATTTCAAGTTCGAGACCTTTAATGAGCAGTTCCGTGAGCGTCACATGGCCCAGTTGCGTCAGGAATTGCGCCAGACAGCAGCTCAGGGTATCAAGCAAGGCCATATGAAGGATGTGATCAAGCATGTCGGTCTCGAGGACGTGCTGGATCCTGGACGCCTTGATGTGCAATATGCAGGAGCTTTGCTCGACTATCACGAGCGCCAAGGCAAGCCGAACAAGCGCGCCTTGCGTCAATTGGGCGTTCCAAGCATTGCCTATAAAGGCTGAAACCACTGAATTCTTAGCTTTCAAACCCTCTAGAGCTTGTTTATAAGCTATTTTTCTACAAAACCGAAACATTTATATATTTTTTACCATCTTAAAGTAGTAAATAAGGTGTTATTGTGACTGACGAACCAGCCCAACCGGAATCGAAACTCGAAGACCGTATTGACGAGTTCTTTACTGCTGCACACGCTGCACAGCTCGAGTTCGATACCCAGGAACGAGCGCTCCGTATGGCGCTTGACAAGGCGCTTGACGTCGTTACAGATGATAACGGCAATGTCGATTCCAGCCTTCTTGACAGGGATGAGTTCCAGCAGCAGTATGTCGATGCTGTGTTCACAGAGATCACTCCTTTCCTGAAGGAACGAATGGGAGCGAAGGAGGCGAAATGGGATGAGGCGCAGGTTGCTGCTGCGATGCGTGGTACCTACACGCTCACCCGTGAGCACATCACCGGCACTGTGCGATCTCGTGCGTCAGCCATCGGTAGCAATCCGTATCACATCATGGAAGACAACCGCAACCTGCTCAATTTCGCAAAAGCGGACATCATGGGACGCCCGGAGAAGTACTTGCGTGATACCGACGGTCCTGCAGTGGCAGCAACCATTGGCCATTCCCACGACATCCTTGGCGAGCGCTTGCTGAAGAGCGACATGGCAGAGTTGCTGCGTGCCTTCAAGCAATATGATGGTAACATCCCGCTTGAGATGCTTCGGGGCAAGAGCTATTATGTGGCGAACCGCGCTGGCGATGGTGTAACTCCTCAGTCTCGCACAGTGATCATGAGCGGTGATCCGGAGTACAATAGCACGGCGGCCCAGCTGGAACAGCGTCGACGCGCAGCTATTCAGGAAAGGATCAAAGACCAATAAACCTGTTCTTCTTCCGTTCTTTCCACGGTAATATTTATAAACCTCGTCGTGGTTCTGACTGTATTGATGATTCTTCCAAAAAGCAGGTGATAGGTTTGACCAAGAAAGCAAAGAAGACTGCGGAGTACACGGCTCCAAAAAACGATTCTCCTCTGACAGGCGTTGAGGCACAGCTTCCTGACATGCAGCAGATGCCGCAGCAGGCGCAGCAGCGCCTGGATAAGATCAAGGGCACGCTCGACAAGTTCGCGAAGAAAGTCTCGACCAAGTTCGAAGACTATACTATGGGCATCTCGCTCCTGCCGCCGGCAAAGGAGGAGGAGCAGAAGGACAAGATCAACGTGCTTGTGCTCATGGACGATTCCGATTCGACCAAGATGAGCAAGGTTGAGTTGCAACAAAGGTTGCAACAGCTCGTCACGCAGCAGGCCCAGGAGGTTGACAAGAACCTTAATCCTGAAGTCCTGCTCCTGAGCGAGCTCTGGCAGGCGTGCTATGACGCCAAGTGGGACCTGCTCCAGATGATCGCGATGAGCGCGCCGGTCATGGACGGTGGCATGCTCGCAGCCATCAAGATAGCCGAGATCCACAAGGAGATGGTGCTCAAGAAGTTCGAGAAGTACATCGTCAGCTATGTCCTCGCTGGCAGCCTTGTGCAAGGCCGGGCGACGCCGGAAAGCGACATCGATGTCTTCATTGTCATCGACGACACCGACGTGAAGAAGATGACGCGCGTGGAATTGAAAGACAAGCTCCGCGCCATCATCGTCGGCATGGGTATCGACGCCGGCAACATGACCGGGATCAAGAACAAGCTCAACATCCAGGTCTACATCATGACCGACTTCTGGGACAACATCAAGGAAGCCAATCCGATCATCTTCACCTTCCTCAGGGACGGCATCCCGTTCTACGATCGCGGCATCTTCATGCCGTGGAAGCAATTGTTGAAGATGGGGAAGGTCAAGCCGAGCCCTGAAGCGATCGACATGTACAAGGCGACCGGCGACCAGATGCTCCAGCGCATGAAGTTCAAGATGAACGAGGTGGCGATGGAAGACACGTTCTGGGCGACCTTCACGCCAAGCCAGGCTGCGATCATGCTCTATGGCTTGCCGCCGCCGACGCCGAAAGAGACGCCGGAAGTCATGCGTGAGATCTTTGTCAAGAAGGAGAAGCTGCTCGAGGACCAGTATGTGAAGATGCTCGAGAAGATCCTCAAGGTGCGCAAGGACATGGAGCACTTTGTCAAGAAGGACATCTCAGGCAAGGAGCTCGACGAGCTTGTCGACATCGTGGACAAGTATCTCAAGCGCCTCGGCAAATTGTTCGAGCAGATCACTGACGTGAAGGACAAGCAGGACGTGGTGCATGTGTGGGAATCCACAGTGACAGTGGTGCGCGACATCCTGAAGCTGGAAGGCATCGAGAAAGTCAGCGACGAGGCCATGATCAAGATCTTCGAATCGGAAGTCGTCCACGCAGGCATCATTCCGGAAAAGTATCTGCGCGTGCTCAAGGACGTCGAGAAAGCAAAGAAGGATTACGACAAGGGCAAGCTCACCATGGCAGAAGCGCACAAGATTAAGAAGGACAGCCGCGATCTGCTCCGCTTCATGGTCGAGCACATCCAGCGCAAGCGTGGCCGTGAACTGGAGCGGGCGAAGCTGCGCGTGAAGCACGGCAAGAAGTTCGGCGAGGTCATCCTGCTCGAGAACCAGGCCTTCATCATCCATGACATTGACGCAGAAGAGCGGGAGATCACCAAAGCGCCGGTGCAGCAGGACGGCAGCCTCGGCACGATAACAGAAAGCAATCTCGAGGAGCTCGAGAAAGCGCTGGCCAACCTGAAGATCCCGCACAAGGCTTTCATCAAAGAGCCGATCTTCGAGGATCTCAAGGAGATCTTCGGCAAGGACGTCGAGATATTGGTGAACTACTAAAGAGTTATAAACGATTTCCTACCTCTGATTCTTTATGAAAGTCATGACTTTTGCAGCCCCGGTCTTCTATCCCTGCATGCGCACTCTTGGAGAGAGCATGGTGCGAGCCTTTCCTGCTCAGATTGAGGCCGAATCCTTTCTGACGTGGTATGAACGAAGCTTTCCTCAAGGCCAATGGAAACGGCTTCCGAGCGATGAACCCTTAGTCCACCTCGGGACTCGACAGCTTATCTCGAAGATGATCAGCGAAACGACTCCTGATGCCTTGGTGTTCGTGGCAAGTACTCGATACTTCATCGATATGCGAATGCAGCACTACCAGAACTTGCGCAGGGCTGGCTTGCCAATGTTGCTCGTTGAGCTAACCAGAAATTCCGACCCTCACTTGGTACCGGCTGCAGGTCATATGCATCATACGATTGCAGAGGGCCAGAATGCACGCGACGCATCCCTCAAGACTGCTGTTGACAGATTCGTCAATGAATACCTTTAAGAATCCACAATTCTCGGAATGGGTATGGTCCCTGCGGACATCAAGGAGCTTGTGGCGCAGATGCCGACAAGCACGAAGAAGCGCGTGGAGTTCTTCAAAGGCTTGCCATTGAACAAGCGTGGCTTTGTCCTGCTCGCCATGAGCCGGCAGCAGCAGCACGACATTCTGCATCATCTGAACAATAAGGAAGTCATCGCCATCCTGCACTATCTCGATCCTGACGAAGCGACAGACATCCTCCACAACGTGAGCCATCATCGCCGCGCTGACGTGCTCGAAGCACTGGGCGGAGACATCCGGGGCAAGGTAGAATTCTTGTTGAAATTCAATCCGAAAACCGCAGCTGGCATGATGAGCCTCGACTATATCGAAGTCGATAAAGATGCGAGCTTCGGCGACGTGAGCAAGATCATCAAGCGCCACGAGGAACGCACCGGCAAATTCCCGACCGTGCTGGTTGTGCAGGAAGGCTTTCTTGTCGGCGAGCTCCCAGGGCATTTGCTTGTGCTCCGGAAAGCCAAGGAACTTATCGAGCCGCATTGTCGTCGCGTGCCGCATGTCCGTTTCGACAGCAACCAGAAGCAAGTCATCAGGATTTTCAAGACGCACCCGCACGACAAGATCGTCGTGCTCGACGACGAGAACAGCATCCTCGGCGTGATTTATAGCGATGACATTCTTAGGTTGATGGAGAATCAGGAAGCGAATACCTTGGCGGATTTCGCCGGCGTCTCGCAGGAAGAGGACATCCTCGACAGCGCGTTCGCAAAAGTCAGGCATCGCTACAAATGGCTGATCGTCAATCTCGGCACTGCCTTTATCGCAGCAGCGATCGTCGCCATGTTCGAAGAGACCTTGACCGCGTTCGTTCTGCTTGCAGCATACATGCCGATCGTGGCTGCCATGGGCGGCTCTGCCGGCACGCAGACACTGGCTGTCGTAGTGCGCGGCATGGCCTTGCACGAGGTCAAGCCAGAAACCGCGCGCCGTGTCGTCTTCGCTGAGATGACTGCTGGTGCGATGAACGGGCTGATCATCGGCGCGATCGTGGCAGGCGTCGCCTTGTTATGGAATCGGAGTCCGTGGCTCGGCTTTGTGCTGGGCGTGTCGATGTTCTTCAACCTGCTCTTTGCCGGCTTGTTCGGCGCGCTCATCCCCCAGATCATGAAGCGCATGGGCAAGGACCCCGCGACCAGCGCCACGATCTTCATCACAACAGCCACTGATGTCTGCGGCTTCTTCGTCTTCCTGTACTTGGCGAGCTTGGTGTTGTGAGTAATTCGTTATCTCATAGTAGTAAAAATAGAAGTATTTATAAATGATGAAGGCTAACACTGCCCTATGGGACTTGGTATGGGCTTAAAATTGGATATGCGTCTGATCGATCCAGAGCAGTATCTTCCAGCTGCGTATGAGGAAGCGAGAGCCAAGGGCATGATCCGTCATGCTGACATTTTTGGGCACTCCTTTACCTATGCCATGTTGTCTCTTGCAGATCAGTATACGACCACCATTGAGATGATGATTGAGGAGTTCTCCAATAGCTTGCAGGCTGGTAGACAATCCGAAGACAAACTCTTCGTCTTGATTGATAACATACCGAAGAACCTGTGGGATGTTATAGGATTGCACGAGCACTTGAAAAACAGAGTTCGATTCGTCAACGGAAGACGGGTGAAATCCGACGATAAACATTTCTATGCGTGCAGGGATGAGCTCAGTCTTCTTCAGTCTGATCCGCGATTGTTTGCATCCTATGCGCGATTCTGGGTTAACATCAACTGGCTGCATGGCGCTGAACGATGGGAAGAAGAAGGTAAACACTATTACTTCGGAACGCTTATGCCTGACCTCGAGGACCTCATCCAACTCCATGGACGCCATAGTCCAGAAGAGATCCTCTCGCTCTACCAGCAGCGACTCGAAAAAGCGTATCGTGCAGCGTCACCTGTTTGCGGGTGCACTCCGGCAGCACAAGCCATTAATTTTAAATAATCTGCTCCATTCGGTTTCTCCATGCACACTGGCTATAAGGTCATCGACGCGATGACACGGAAACCGTATACAGCGTCACCGACAGACACAGTGAGAAGGATCGCAGTCATGATGCGCGACAAGGGTATCGGCAGCGTCCTGCTGAAAGACGGGGAGGAACTCGTCGGCATTGTCACTGAATGGGATCTTGTGCGTCGCGGGATGGCGCAAAGTCTCGATGCTGACAAGACGCCAGCCTCGAAGGTCATGACGGCAGCGGAAGAATTGGCGACTGCGGATCCAGGCATGGACGTGTTCAAGGCATTGAACATGATGCGCGAACGCGACATCAGGCACCTCCCAGTCATTGACGAGGGCAAGCTTGTCGGTTTCATCACGCTGAAGGACATTCTCAAGCTTCAGCCCCAATTGTTCGAACTCATCGCAGAGAAATACGACATCCGCGAGTCAGACCGGAAGCCGATCAGCAAGCAGCCAGGCAGTGCTGGCAATTGCGAACTGTGCCATAACTATTCTGAAAAGCTTAAGGAAGTCCGCTCTGTCACTGTCTGCCCAGATTGCGTGCAGAATGTCGAGGAGTGATCATTCCTCTTCAAACACTTCTGCTTGGAACGCGCTGATCTCAGTCTTCTTATCGCGCCAGGCCTCGCGCGGCAAGCCAGCTTTGAGGCAGAGGTGTTCCAAGTATGTCTCGACATTCCAGCCGTACTCGATCGGGACTTGCGGCAGCAATAAGCCGGTGTGGAAGCCGTGCTTGATGATCAGGCCGTCCGTGCCAACAGTGATCTTCTTCAGATATTCTTCCGGTTTCTCCACCTCGACAGGCGAAGCTGGTGTGAGCACGCTCACCTCGACACGGATCGCGCCGAGCTCTTCTGGCTCGAGCCGTGGAAAACGCGGATCGTCGAACGCTGCGGCACGTGCCGCATGCACGATGCCTTCGTATAACGGCCCGATGGGCTTGATATAGCCGATGCAGCCGCGGAGTTCGCCTTCTTTAGTGAGCGTCACAAACACACCGCGTTCGTCCTTCAATTCCTTATACGGTTCGAGATCAAGTTCTTTTTTCGTGAACGCAGTCTCTATCGCTGCGCGTGCCAGTGTGATGAGCTTGCTCACCCCCATGGGAGTGCTAATGCACGATTCTTAATAAAAGTTAGTATAGTGAAAATAATAGCCAAAAACTAAAAATAATGATCAAAAATAAATAAATATGATAGTTTATAGTAATTTTTAGTTATGTGGGAAAGATACTCACGCCTTTGCCAGCGCTGTGGAGAAGCTCTTGAAGTCCTTCTTCAGGCGTGCGCTCGCGTCCAGCAAGGCTTTTGACGAGTCCTTGGTCTTGGTCTCGAGGATGAATTTGGGCACAGCGAGGAGCGGGTGCTTGATCGAGTAGGTCGCGACCTTGACGTCCTTGTCGTTCCACAGCTCGGTCTTGAGCGCGTTGCAGAGCGTGTGATCCGCCCCTGGCAGCTCGAACACGAGCCGGTTCTTTTTCTTCTCGAGAACATTGAGTTCCATTAGCTGCGCGAGAACAATGAAGTGTTTATAAAGGTTACTTCTTCTTGGTCTTTTTCTTCTTCGCCTTCTTCGGCTTGGGCAGGTGCTTCTTCTGAACGATCGTGCGGTACGGGAAGGGTATCTCGACGCCTTCCTTCTCAAAGCGTGCTTTCAACGCCTCACGCAGGTCGCATTTCATCTTCCATGCTGTCGGCTGATCCTTGGCCCAGAAATACAAGCGCAAGTCAACACCGGAATCGGCAGTCTCCACCACACGCACCCAGACAGGATCCTTCGCCGCCAAGATCTCAGCAGCAGTGCGCACGTCGAGGTAATCCGGATGCTTGTTCACCTCGTCGATCATGATCTGGCGGGCAAGCTCGACATCGCTGTCATAGCTGATCCCGAGATCGAACCAGCCGAGGATCTTCGCGTCCTTGATCGTGTAGTTGTTGATCACTTCCTCGTCCATCTTGCTGTTCGGCACGATGATCCGACGGTTGTCCCAGGTGGAAATCACAGTATGGCGAAGCGTAATGTCTTCGATCTCACCGTATTCCTCGCCGAACATGATCTTATCGCCGATGCGATACGGTTGGTACGCTGCGATCATCACTCCGGAGACCAGATTACCAAGGGTCTTCTGCGTGGCGAAGCCGATGATGATGGCGAGCACGCCAGCGCCGGCGAACAAGCTGACCGACAGATTGCGCAATGCCGGGATAAAGCTTCCTGCAACCCCGATACCGATGATGTAGATCAGCAGGGTGGTCAGTTGCGCGCCCAGGGTAAAGCGTGTCTTGTCCACGACTTTCAGGTGCTTTGCCGCTTTCTCGAAATACTTGTGCAAGCCGATGCTCACTAGTTTTGCCACGATGACGGTGATCAGCAGGACGAGCAAGGGATAGAAGTAAATCTGCGCATCCTTGAAGGGCAATGCCATGGCCCATTGGTCGAGCATCCCTGACTTGATCAGGATGATCAGGATGAGGAGAATGGACATGAGGAGAATGCTCAGCCAATGCCGTTCCCTGACTTGCTTTGCCATGCGCGTCTTCGGGGCAAATCGCTTTAAAAAACTTCCTTCTCTCAACCCTTCAAGAGTAGTTTTAAAAAAGCCATGGCTTCAACAGCAGCAATGAAAGAGGATGAGCTCGTCATTGCGGTCGTGGGTGGCGGCTTCGGCGGCAGCTATTTCATCAAGGAGCTTGAGAAGCTCCGTTCCACGGTCAAACAACCTCTGCGTGTGCTTTTATTCGAACCACGCGACAGTTTTGTCTTCACGCCCTTGCTCCACGAGGTTGCGACCGCGGGTTTGGAGATGACGCAGGTCACCATCCCATTCAAGAAAATCTTTGCTGGCAAGCCATGGATCCGTCATGTGAAAGAGCGCGTTATCCGCGTCGACAGGACGCGACAGCGGCTCTTCACTGCCAAGAAATCATACAGCTATGACCACATGATCCTCGCCACTGGAGCAACCACGAATTATTTTGGCAATACGGCGCTACAGCGTTCGACGTGTGCACTCAAGAACGAAGAGGATGCGCAACGATTGCGTCTCGAGCTCGAGCAAGCGCTCGTCGATGCTGCGAAGACTGACGACAAACAGAAGCAGAAGAACTTGCTCTCCATCGCCGTAGTGGGTGGCGGCGCGACTGGCGTCGAGCTTGCTCCTGAGATCCTGCAATTCCTCCGCCACCGGATCAAAAAACAATATCGCATGATCGATAAGAACGCGCCGAACGTCACCTTGTTCCAGGGCGCGCCGATCTTACTACCAGCAGCAAGTTCGGGCGTGCGCGACACTGCCTTGAAGACCTTGCGACGCATCGGCGTGAAGGTCGTGCTCGAAGCAAAAGTGCGAGGTGTGAAAAACAAGCAAGTGGCCTATCAGCGACGATCGGAAAATCTCAAGCAGCAAGCGAACATCACGGTCTGGGTCGCAGGGATCATTTCGCAGACAGTGAAAGGCGCGGGGAATGGCCGCTATTATGTGAATGCTGATCTCTCCTTTGTTGACGACGATTGCTGCTTCGCGATCGGCGATGCGGCATGCTACGACGAGTCGTGCGGGCTTGTTCCCACGCCTGCCTTGGCGCAGGTCGCGGTGCAGGAAGGAGCGCATGCTGCGCGCAACCTTGTGCGCCGGATCAATGGCGTTGGGACAGAACCGTTCATCTTCAAGAGCAAAGGCTTTCTCGTCTCGCTTGGCCAGAAGCGCGCAGTCGGCGAGTTGCGGACCCCGTTGGGTACGCTCTTTCTCAAAGGCTTCTTCATGTGGTGGCTCTGGCGAACGATCTACCTGTTCAAGTTCTTGGATGCGCGCCACCGTGTCAGGACAGCGGCGTCGTGGACCACGCGCCTGTTCACGAAGAGAAGCGTAGCGAAGAAAAAAAAGAAGTAGGAAAGAGGTTTTATTGTTTCGCGCCTTCGATGCTCAGCTTGCCTGCTCCTGAGAACAAGAGGCCGACCATGCCAGCTGCAAGCGCGAGCGGATACCATGCGGCTTGCAATCCCTGGCCTGCGAGCACGACGAAGAAGGCTACGATCATCGTGATGCCGAGCAGCGCTGCCGATTCCCGCGTGAGGAATCCGACAAGAATCGCGATACCGCCGAGCAGTTCGACGATCGCGACGATCCATGCGAGCACCGCCGGAAGCGGAAAGCCGCCGCCGTCAAGCATGCCGACGAACATGTCGATGCCTGTGATCTTCATCCAGCCGGCCATGATGAAGATGATGCCAGCCACCACTCGCATCGCGAGCGGGCTCCATTCTTGTAATGAATCCAATTTGTTCAGGAACACCCTGATCACCTCAGATGGTTATACGCAAAGCAGAAGAAATCCAGGTATTTACAATATGTCTTGGAGGGTTAAAGATGAAGTTGAAACAGGTTTACAGCTTCTCGAGCTTGCCGTTCTTGCCGGTCGAGGCCTGCATGCGGCCGTTCCACTCCTTGCACCAGCCATCGCTGAGCTTGAGCTTGTCGCCCTCAGCAACGGTGTCGACTTCGTCGTTCCACAAGGTGAGGTCCATCTCGCCTGAATCATCCTTGATCTTGCATGTGCAGACCTTGCCGAGCTTGCCGAAACGGCTGAACTCTCGAGTGTCGCCTTTCTCTACTACTTCAATTGCGTCAAGGCTGATCGTCTGGTTCGCTGCAGCCTCGCTGATCTTTGCCATCATAACACCTCACAATACCATGGAGTGCAAAGGGGTTCTTTATAAAAACTACGGTCGCGTGACCAGTCGTTCTACGGTAGCGAGCACTTCATCTGCGTGCCCCCTGGCCTTGACTTTTGGCCAGTGATGCGCGATTTTGCCGTGTGAATCAACGAGCACTGTGGAGCGGACGATGCCAAGGAAGGTGCGGCCATACATGGATTTCTCTTTGAACGCGTCGTAGTTTTCCATCATCTTCTTGTCAACGTCGGTCAGCAGGGGAATGCCGAGCTTGTGTTTCTTGATGAATTTGCAATGGCTGTCTGCGCTGTCACCGGAGATGCCGTACACGACAGCGTTGTGCTTTTCGAATTCCTTCTTCTTTGCTGTGAACTCGATGCCTTCGACTGTGCAGCCAGGCGTGTTGTCTTTCGGGTAGAAGTACAGCACGATCCATTTGCCTTTCAGATCTTTCAATGAGACCTTTTTTCCATCGTGGTCTGGCAATGTGAATGCCGGAGCTTTTTTACCGATAGTAATAGCCATGATTTCACCTCTGCATTACCATATGTCCATCCATACGCCGATATAATGAAGGATGACATACAAGAAGATCACGTATGCGATGATCGCTGCGATGAGCGCGATCAATACCTTGTTGATAATCTCGTTCCTTCGTTTCCTGGCTTGATCGAGGGTGCAGATGCCCTTGCTGCGGAAGTAAAAGAACATGGATGCAGCGAGCAGCAACAGGCCGACGCCACGGAACGCCCATTTCCATTCGCCGTACAAGGTGAGGCCGAGCGAGGACGCGAACGCGACACTGCTCAGGCCGAAGAGCACCAGGACGATTGGTGTCAGGCAGCAGAAGCTCGCGACGAACGCGCTCAGGCCGATGGCTGACCAGAAGCTCTTGTCTTTCTTCACTTCTTTCAGATCATGCTTTGGCATTTTGATAATGCTCGTTGACCTTGTCCCAGTCGATCACGTTGAAAAACGCTTCGATGTAGGCTGGCCGCTTGTTCTGGTATGTGAGATAGTACGCGTGCTCCCAGACATCGAGACCGAGAACTGGCTTCTTGCCGTCGCTCACAGGAGTGTCCTGGTTCGGCGTGCTGATGATCTCAAGCGAGCCGTCTTCGTCAACAACTAGCCAGGCCCAGCCAGAGCCGAAGCGAAGCGCGGCTGCGTTGGAGAATTCTTCCTGGAACTTCTCAAAGCTTTCCCATTTCTCGGCGATCGCGTCAATCACAGCGCCTTTTGCCTCAACCCCTTTCTTGAGCAAAGGCCAGAAGAAGCTGTGGTTCCAATGCCCGCCACCATGGTTCCGAACCGCACTCCTGATGTCTTCAGGAACAGCGTTGAGGTCTGCGAGCAGTTCCTCGACAGCCTTGCTTTGTAGCTGTGGGTGCTTCTCGAGCGCGGCGTTCAACTTGTCGATGTATGCCTGGTGGTGCTTCGTGTGATGGATCTCCATCGTCTTGGCATCGATGTGGGGCTCGAGCGCGTTGTAATCGTATCCTAATGCTGGCAATTCATGTACCATAGAGGTCACCTCGTGCTTGATTCTCGTCTGAGAATTTGTTGAAACGTGAAATGATATTCACATATATAAAGCTATTGTTGAAGGGTGCTGAACGTCAGAAATATGCACTACGCCTTCCACAGGCCGTGCTTGTTGCAATGCTCGCGGATCGCGAACTCACCCTCGACCAGCGGAAATGTCGTCTCTGGCTGCTCGCCAGGCTTGAGCCAGTGGCGATAGCACTTATCGCTTGTCCGCAGCTCGATCCATTTGATCCAATGATCAGGCTCCATCGGGTGGGGCACGCTCCCGACTTTCACATGGATGCCCTCGCTGGTCTGCTCAACGACAGGGACGTGCTTCTCCTTCCCTTCCTCAGCTGCAGTGCGTTCGAGCAAGGGACGCATATCCTGCTCTGTGCACGGTTTTTCCAGCTGACCCTGATCGAGAACTTCGATGACGACACCGCTTCCGGTGCACTTGTAGACTTGGCCACGTTCCACACTACCACCCAATCACTATTGTAGAGGAAAAAAACGAAGAAGTATAAAAAATGTTTGTTGGCGCCACTGTCCTGAGTTAAAGGCGATGCCGAATATGAGCGTAGCTCATTATGTGAGGCATCGATACTTGCGCGACCAGAGGGAGCGTAGGAGCGACAGTGGCACTGTTTGGCTAGAGCTTCCCGACAAGGTCCATGCCGGGCTTGAGCGTCTTGCCGCCGGGCTTCCATGATGCTGGGCAGACTTGTCCTGGATTGTCGTGTGTGAACTTCGCAGCCTGCACCTTGCGCAGGATCTCATGGGCGTTCCTGCCGATGCTGTTGTCATGGATGTCCATCGCGACGAGCTTGCAGTCAGGATCAAAGATGAATGTCCCTCGAAGACTCAAGCCTTCCTTCTCGATGTACGTGCCGAGCGCGCGGCACAGCTCGCCAGTCGGGTCTGCCAACATCGGATACTTGATGTCCTTGATCGTTGGGCTGTGGTCGTGCCAGGCCTTATGGACGAACACAGTATCGGTCGAGACAGACATGATCTCAGCGCCTTCCTTCTTGAACTCATCGTAGAGATGCGCCGCCTCTGTCAGCTCCGTCGGACAGACGAAGGTGAAGTCAGCAGGATAGAAGAGCAGCACAGTCCACTTGCCCCTGCACTCACCCAGCTTGATCTTCACAGTCTTATCGTTGTAGTATGCTTCCAATTCCATATCCGGTATCGTATCGCCGATATTCATTGTTTCACCCTTAGAATCATTCGCTACGTGAACTCATGTCATTTTAAATAACTAGTGTTTGAGTGATTCTGAGAAGCGAAAACTGCACAGCCTTGCTGCGGCGCTCTCATGCTCAGGAAGCGAAGCTTCCTGGCATCCCAGAAACGGAACGTTTCTGTGACTTCGTATGCCGCGCCAAGGCAGCAAGGCTGCTACACGAAACCCTTATAACTACAACAAACCCCATTCCTGTATGCGACGAAAAACCCGGGATATCATTGCCGAGGTCTTCCGCAATCTTGCGATCTTCGTCTTCCTTGTCCTCGTCGCAAAAGCAGTCTTCCCACACCCCGGCCTGCTCAGGTTCAGCCTCTTCCTCTTCATCATCGCACTCGTCGTCTTCGGCACCGCAAAGGTGATGCTCGAATGAAACGATGGCAGCTCGTCCTACTCGGACTGCTCATCCTGCTCGGGCTCTTCTACCGCGGCTACGCGCTTGATACTGACTCCTACTGGATCGACGAATCATACTCTGTGCTTGCAGCGAAACAGATTCAGGAGAAAGGCGTCCCGTATTTCGACAGCGGCGAATCATATTGGAGAAGCTGGCCGCACACCTATGCGCTCGCAGGCATCGGCGCGCTCTTCGGCTATGGTCACGTGGCAATGCGCATCCTGTCAGTCCTCGCAGGCACAGCGCTCATCCTCGTGCTCTACCTGATCGGCAAACGGCTCTACGACGAGAAGACTGCGCTCTTGACAGCAGCGCTGGTGACGTTCTCGAGCCTGCAAATAGCCTGGAGCAGGCAGGCACGCATGTACATCCTTCTCGAACTCGCGTTCTTCCTTGCAGTGTATTTTTACGTTAGGTTCCTTGAGGGCAAACAGCTCAAGGACCTGCTCTGGCTGCTCGCTTTCCTAGTCCTTACTTTTGCCTTGCATAAAGTAGGATTCATCCTCGCCATCGCGATAGGACTCCACTTCCTCCTGCTCCAACGAGAAGAGATCTGGAAACACACACAAAAGGCTATCGCCCGACTCAAGCGCAACACGCTCATCACGATCCTGCTCGGCATCACCCTCTGCCTGGGCATGCTCTTCTATTGGATCGCGACCGACTCGCTTGTCGCGAACTATGCAGCGCAATACCGCTATTACCTCCTCGGTGCGCACACGCTTATCGCCTTCTTCGCAGTCGTCGGCCTGTTCGCGGAGAAAAAGCGTTTCTCAAGCAACGCGCTCTTCCTCATCAGCTTCCTCGGCCTGTTCCTCGGCGCGAGCTTCTTCGTGAGCACGCTGAACTATCGCTACCTGCTCATCGCGCTTCCCATGCTCGCCTTCCTGGCAGCGCAGGGTATCATCTATCTCACCACTGTGTTCAAGCCAAGGTGGTATCGCTACGCCGCCGCAGCATTGCTCATCCTCGCGCTCGTCGCCAGTGGCTTCCTCTTCCTGCCACAGCAGAGCTACACCCTCGAGCAAGGGACGCCGCAACCACCGTTTGAGGCAGCGCACACACTCGCACTGCAGCCAGACGACATCCTCATCGTGGCGCATACTGCGGTAGCAGAGCTCTATCTGAGAAAGCCGGATTACTGGCTCGCGATCAGCTACACTGGCCACAGTCTTGAACGGGAGCACCGGTACGATTTCGAGACTGACCAGGAATTCTACACCGGCGTGCCTGGCGTGCTCGACGCGGCACATCTCGCAGCGCTTGTCGAGGCATATCACGGCTATGTGATTGTCGACGATTTCGCCCTGGCCCGTCTTGATCCTGCGAGAAAAGCGGTCATTGAGAACCAGACCCTTGTGGCCGAGCACGGAACCGAGTATTGGAGCCGCGCCTTTGTCTATCGCTTCGGCGACTGAACATTTATAAATGAAACGCTACTTATGCCTCAGCATGAAGTTCAGTGTTGTCGTCCCGGTCTATAACGAGGAAGGCAATCTCCAGCGCCTGCACAAGGAGCTGAAGGCTGTCATGAAAGGCATGGGCAGCCACGAGATCATCTATGTGGACGACGGCTCGACAGACAACACAGCTCGCGTTCTTGGCAGCCTGCAAGGAAAAGTCATCACTTTGCAGCGCAACTACGGCCAGAGCGCAGCGCTCGACGCAGGCTTCAAGGCAGCGCAAGGCGACTTTGTCATCTCGATCGACGCTGACCTCCAGAACGATCCCAAAGACATCCCGCGGCTCTACACGCACCTGGTGCGCAACAAGCTCGACGTTGTTGCCGGCTGGCGACAGAAACGCAAGGACCCGATCCTGACGCGCGTCCTGACGCGGATCGGCCGACTGCTCCGGGGCATACTGATCAAAGACCAGGTGCATGACAGTGGCTGCACCCTCCGGGTCTACCGGCGCGCCGCAGTGCAGAGCCTCGACCTCTGGGGAGAGATGCACCGCTACATCATCGCCCTGCTCCGCTGGAAAGGCTTCAGGACCGGCGAGCTCAAAGTAAACCATCGAGCGCGCCACAGCGGCACGAGCAAGTACACCGGCAAGAAGGCGATCAACGGCCTCACCGACCTCGTCTTCATGTGGTTCATCAACAAGTATTCCCGACGGCCCTTGCACCTCTTCGGCACGCTCAGCTATCTCCTTTTCGGACTCGGCATCCTGAGCGAGCTCTACCTCGCCTACCTGAAGATCACGCGGAACATCGACCTGAGCGATCATGCGCTCTTCCCGCTCGGGTTCTTCTTCATACTCATCGCTTTGCAGCTCTTCGTCTCAGGAGTCATGCTTGATGTCCTCCTGCGCAACTATTTCAACAGCTCACGCATCGAAGAGCGGTACATCATCAAACGGGTCAAATAGGCCCGCGGGGGTTATCATGCGCGTACTCATGCTCAACTTCGAGTATCCACCAGTCGGCGGCGGCGCAGCGACAGCGAACAAGCACCTGCTGGAGGCGTTCTCAAAAAAGAATATCGACGTCGACCTGATCACAGCCAGCGAAGGAAAAGCGAAGACTGTGAAACTCTCGAAGCGCATCACGATCCATCAACTGGGCATCCGCAAGAAGCGCTTGCACCACTGGTCAGCGCGGGAATTCCTCACCTGGACTCGCAAAGCCAACAAGAAGATGAAACACTTGCTAGCAGAAAATACGTATGACCTCTGCCACGCATGGTTCAGCTGGCCCCCTGGCTGGTTGGCATGGCGGCATCGCAAGACCCTGCCTTACATTGTGGGATTGCGAGGGAGCGACGTCCCAGGATTCAGTGCCCGAACCAAGTTCCTCGACCCGTTCATCTTCAAACCATTGTGCCGAAGAGTATGGAAGCATGCGAAAGCGGTCATTGCGAACTCCGCGGGCTTACGACAACTGGCACAGAGAACAAGCCAGCAGACTATTGGTATTATTCCGAATGGCGTCGACCTCAAGCATTTCACGCCTGCAAAGAATCCAGGAGACGGGAAGAAAATTCTCTGTGTCTCGCGGCTTGTGCCGAGAAAAGGAATTCATCACCTCATCGCTGCACTGCAGTATGTGCCGAAGGCAGAGCTCACTATCATCGGCGAAGGCCGCCAAGAAAAAGAATTGAAAGAGCTCACAAAACAACTTGGCCTTACTCAGCGCGTCCACTTCATCGGCTACGTGCCCCGCGCGAAGATCGCGCCCTACTACCGGCACGCAGGCATCTTTGTCCTGCCGTCGAGCAATGAAGGGATGAGCAACACTCTGCTGGAGGCGATCGCGTCCGGACTCGCCGTCATCGTCACGCGCACCGGTGGCACGGAAGAGCTTGTCGACGGCAACGGCACCGTTCTGCGCAGCACTTCGCCAAAGGCGATCGCGCGCGCCATCACGCAAATGCAGCATCGACAGAAACTCACAAAGATGCAACGACGTTCCCGGGAGATTGCAGAACAACATTCCTGGAACAGGGTGGCGCAACACTACCTGGAGGTGTACAGAGAATGCTCTTCACAATAATGCGGTTCTGGCGCAACCTTCGGCAGCCGCGCAAGCGGATACTCAAGCGCCAGTGGAAACAATTCAAGCAGATGCTCGACTACACCTACAACACTGTCCCGTTCTACAAGGCGAAACTGACCAAAGTCGGGATCACGCCTGCTGACATCAAGACCTACGACGACCTACTCAAGATCCCGGTCATAACCAAGGATGAGATACGGAAAGCCGGAAGACGGCTCGTCGCCATTCCCTATCAGGAAAAGCAGCTCATGGAATCCAACACCAGCGGCTCGACAGGACAGGCGACCACCACATACTTCGACAAGCGCTCATGGTTCCTGCTCAAGCACTTCCTCAAATTGCGCTCCAAGCATTTCTGCGGCCTGCGCTACGGCGACCGTCTCGCCATCATGGAGGATGAGAAGACCGACAAGCTCGAAGAAGAGAACAGGAAAGCGCTGAACCGCCTGCTGCGAAAACGCTACGTGAGCATCTACGAAACCCTCGACACCACCCTGAAGGTCTTCAAGAAGTACAAGCCGACAGTGCTCTACGGCATGCCGTCATACTTCATTGAGCTCATGGAACATGTCAGGAAACACAACATCAAATGGCTGAAACCGCGCCTCATCTTCCTCAGTTCAGAACTCGTCGACCCGATGACAAAACGCGAGCTGGAGAAGACGTTCAACTGCACTGTCCATGACATCTACGGCTCGACAGAATTCAAGGAAGTGGCGTGGGAATGCAAGCTGAAGCAATACCATGTGAACGCAGACAGCTATCTTGTCGAATTCGTCAACAAGGGAAAGCATGTCGCGCACGAGAAAGAAGGCGACATCATCATCACCTCGCTCCTGAACAGGGCGATGCCGCTCATACGCTACAGCCTGGGCGACAAGGGCTCGCCCCGATACGGCGTGTGCGAATGCGGCTGCACCTTCCCGATCATGAAGCCAGTGCTCGGCAGAAGCGTCGACTACATCAGGCTCGGTGACGGGCGCAGCATCGCACCTTTCTTCTGCACGAACGCAGTGAAGAAAGCAGCGAAACGCGAAGTCGACCAGTTCCAGATCGTGCAGGTGAAACCGAACGAGCTTGTCATCAATGTGAAACCGAACAAGAGATTCACGAAGAAGGTCGAGCAGGCGATCATCGCAGCATTCCAGGAAGAGCTGGGGAAGAAGGTCAAGATCACGGTGAAGAGAGTCAAGAGCATTCCGCGCGAGAAGAGCGGGAAGTACAAGATCGTCAAATCGCTCATCAGGTGATGAACAATGAACCGAAAGCTGATCATCAATTGCACCCCGACAGGCATGATACCGACGAAAGACATGACGCCGCACGTCCCGATCGCGCCAGAAGAGATCGTCAAGGACGTGCTGGCCTGCGCAAAGCTCGGTGCGAGCATGATCCACATCCACGCGCGCGACAGCGACGGGAAGCCGACCTATAAGAAAGAGGTCTTCGAGGAGATCATCCGCGGCATCCGGAAGGAGAACAAGGAACTGGTCCTCTGCGTGACCACGAGCGGCAGGAACTATCCGGAATTCGAGAAACGCGGTCAGGTATTGGATCTCGACGGTGAAGTCAAGCCTGACATGGCCAGCCTCACCTTGAGCAGCCTGAATTTCAACAAGACTGCGAGCATCAACGATCCGGACACGATCAAGCAGCTTGCTGCCAAGATGCTCGAGAAGGGCATCAAGCCGGAACTTGAGGCCTTCGACCTCGGCATGATCAACTATGCCAAGTATCTGATCAGGAAAGAGCTGATCACGCCGCCGTATTATTTCAATCTCCTGTTTGGCAACATCGCGTGCGCGCAGGCCAACCTGATGAGTGTCGGGCTCATGATCCACGAGCTCCCCGAAGAGTCGGTCATCGGCCTTGCCGGCATTGGCAACTGGCAGCGCTTCATTAACTCTCTCGCGGTCGTGAGTGGCTACCATGCGCGCGTCGGCCTTGAAGACAACATCTGGTTTGACGAAGAGCGCACGATCCTCGCGACGAACGAGATGCTTGTGAAACGCGTGGTCGATGTCGCGAAAGCGCACGGCGTGGAGATCGCAACGCCACAGGAAGTGCGGGAAATGCTCGGGTTGCGGAAGGTGGAATGATGCTGCAGGCACGAAAACGGCCCTTATTGCCCAAATGGATAAAGAAGCCCCTGAAGCTGCTCGGCATACAGTTCTTCAACAGCTATTACTGCGAGAAGAATCTCCGTGAAAGCTTCACGCCGATCAAGGCGAAGATCGCGCTCAAGATCCGCGTTGCCACTGAAGCGGAGAAGGACAGGATCTGGCGCCGTGCAGACAGGCTTGAGAAGAAACGGATGGAGCGCGCCCGCCGCGAGGGTGACACCTGTCTTGTCGCACTGCATGGCAGGAAGATCGCAGGCTACACCTGGTTCTCGCACCGCATGGTGAAAGTCGACAGCCATATGATCAAGCCATTGCCCAAAGGCAGCGCATTCATGTTCGATTCGGTTGTCTACCCGGAATACCGAGGAAAGAAAGTATTCCAGAACATCATCTCAGAAGTCATCCGCTACAACAGGAAGAAAGGCAATCGATTCCTCGGCAACCTTGTCGACCAGAATAACATCCCGGCGATAAAAGCGCGGGATCACTTCATCTCAGGCAAGATCGGGCTCAAGCTTGTCGTCCTGCCGTACGGGAAAGCGAGGATTCTCAGCGGAGACTTCACGCCCGGAACAATCTGGAAGAGGAAGAAAGCATGAGTTATTCTGTCGAGGTTATCACCAGCATCAAGAACGTTTCTCGCAATGACTGGAACAGATTAAGCCATACGCTGCTGACAGAGCATGCCTGGCACTCTCTTGTGGAGGACGCGAAGGTGATGACCATCACGCCGCGGCACATCCTGGTGCGTAAGGACAAGAAGCTCGTCGCCGCTGCTGCCACGTATGTGCAGCACGACGCGCTCGGCAACAACATGGAAGAGAGCCTCTTCGGCCAGCACCTGACGCTTGGCCACCTGCTCGGGCTCAAGCTGAACCCCTGTTTGCTCTGCTACGCGCCGATGAGCGTGACCGGCCCGGGCTTCCTCTTTGACGAGAAACTGACCGCTGCGCAGCAGCAGAAAGTCTTCACACTCATCCTTGACGAGATGAAACGCATTGCCAAGCAGGAGAAGGTCGCGAGCTATGGCTTCCTGAACCCCAGAGCGGGAAAGGCATTCGATGCTGCCATGAAACGCGAAGGCTTGGACACGATCCCGCTGTCTGCAGAGGTCTTCTTCGACATCAAGTGGGACAGCTTCGACGGCTACCTCGGCAGCTTCCTCCATAACAGGCGTCGCCAGTTCAAGCACGAGCTCAAGGTGAACAAGGAGAAAGGGATTGTCACAGAAGAGCTGCTGAGGAATCATGCAGAACTCAAAGAAGTCTCCAAGGTCTTCAACGAAACCTATGAGAAGTACCGACCAGGCACAGCCTGGCTCGACGAGCATTTCCTGAAGCTTGTCGAGAAGCATTTTCCTGGCAGGGTGCTGATCGTGACCGACAGGAAAGACGGCAAGCTTGTCACCGCCAGCCTGAACATCTTCTCGAAGGACGAGATGCTCCTCTATCGGTTGGGAAAGAACCACGAGATTGCCAAGGGAAGCTTCAGCACCTTTGTGACAGCGTTGTACACGCCGATCAAGTTCGCCTGCGAGCACGGCATCAGGCGGGTGAACGCCGGAACGAGCACGTATGGCTACAAGCTCGCTCGCGGTGGCTATCGCGAACCAGTCTATCTTCATCTGAAAGCAGTATCGCCAGTCAGGGGTCTGCTCATGAAGCCTGCGCTCTTCCTGCTCGGTAGAATCAAACGGAGGCGTCATTTTGACCCGTGAAGCACGGCCCGCGATCGTCATCGGCGCGCATATCAACGCGCTTGGCGTCATCAGATCGCTCGCGCAGATCAAGGTGCCGATCGTGGTCGTGCATTTCAACACGAATGACTTCACCTACTGTTCTCGGTATGTCTCGAAGCACTATCGCGTGCCGGATCCCAAGAAAAATGAGAAGGCCTTTGTCGCGGCACTGCTGAAGATCGGCAAGGACTGGCCAGGCGGCATCCTCATGCCGACCAACGACGAGTCGGTCATGGCCCTGGTGCGCAACAGGGCACGGCTGGAAAAACACTTCCGTGTCGCCGCACCCTCGCTCAAGCATGCGCAGCTCTTCATCGAGAAGGAGAACACCTACCGGCTCTGCGATCGCATCGGCGTCCCGTGTCCGAAAACCTACACGCCGCGAACCCTGGCTGCGCTCCGGAAGTTCAGGAAGAAGATCATGCTGCCTGCGATCATCAAGCCGGTCACGAGCCATGATTTTGTGGCTGACTTCAACACAAAACTCTTCAGAGTGAACACATGGGAAGAACTCGAACGCGATTTCAAGCGATCCCGCGCACGAGGCCATCTCGTGATGGTCCAGGAATGGATTCCCGGCGGCGATGAACAGATCAGCGACGAGTACGTGTATTATGACCGGCGCGGGAAGGAACGCGTGATGGCACCATACGCGAAGGTCCGTCTGAACCCACCGCAGGAAGGCGTCACCCGCGTGGGCTACACAAACCCCCACAAGCCGCCATTGGTGAAGAGCATGCGCCGCCTGATGCGCGCAGTCAAATACAAAGGCCTAGCTGCAGCCAACTTCAAGCACGATCATCGCGACGGCAAGTACAAGCTCATCGAGGTCAACGTGCGGTTCATCAGGCCGATCGCCCTGTTCACAAAAGCGGGCGTGAACATCCCTGAGCTCGTCTATCGCGACTACAATGATGAGAAAATATCAACTGTGCAGAAACGCACCCTCGGCGTCTACTGGATAGAGATCTACGCAGACCTCATCAACTTCCTGTTGCGCGACCGGGGCATGCCCTGGACACTAAAGGAGTATATCAAACCGTATCGCGAGAAAAACAAGGTGTTCGCGTTGTGGGACACCGACGACAAGAAACCATTCATCTGGATGCTCTTCGGCCTGCCCAGGAAATATTGGTTTATGTTCACCGATTGCCTGCGGAGGCTCGGGAGATGAACTGGCGACAGTCGGCAATCCGTGCCTTGCTCACGCTTACGAACAGCAAGATCCTCCGGCACCTCCGCACGATACAAGGGCTTGAGAAATCTGCAAAGCTGGAGACATACACGCAGGAAAAACTCAAGAACGTTCTGCTGCACGCATACCAGCATGTCCCCTACTACACAAAGGTCTTGCGACAGGCCGGCGTTGTGGAGAACGACGACGTCCAGCTCGAGAACTGGAACCACATTCCGATCCTGACAAAGGCGACTCTCCGCAAGGAATTCCACCGTCTCCAGAGCGATGATCTCGACAAGCGGAAATGGTTTGTCAACCACTCTGGCGGCTCGACTGGCGAGCCGAGCTCAGTGATCCAGGACAAGACCTACGCAGAATGGAACATCGCGAACAAGCTCTACTACAAGAGCTTCGGCAGGCAGGAGATCGGCGAACCGGAATTGCGGCTCTGGAGCTCAGAAGCGGAAGTGCTCGAAGGTAAGGAGAAACTGTCGATCCGCTTGCGCAACTGGCTGTACGACCGGACAGACCTGAACACCTTCAGGATGACGAAGCAGGACATGGAGAGCTTCGCCCGGTTGTGGAACGAGATCGAGCCGTCGTGGGTCGAAGGCTATGCCCTGACGCTCCATGCGTTCGCGCAGTTTGTCAGGGACAAGAAGCTGCGGCTGCACTCTCCCAAGGGCATCATCTCCTCAGCAGAAGCCCTGCAGCCGAACATGCAGCGACTCATCGAGAAGGTGTTCAAGACCAAGGTGTACAATCGCTATGGCTCGCGCGAAGTCGGCGATATTGCGTGCAGTTGCCAGAAGGATCAGGGGCTGCATCTGAGCGTGTGGAACAACTTTGTCGAGATCCTCGATGAGAAGATGCGGCCGTGCAAGCCGGGAAAACCAGGAAAGCTCTATGTCACCAACCTGAACAACTATGCCATGCCGCTTATCCGTTACGAGATCGGCGATGTGGCAGTGCCGTCGAAGCACAAGCGCTGCGCCTGCGGCAGGAAGACGCCGATGATCGACCGCATCGAAGGCCGTGTGGTGAACATGTTCAGGACCAAGAAGGGCGACCTGGTGAGCGGCGGTTTCTTCGTGCATTTTGTGGGCAGCGTCTTCAACACGGGCTTCATCAAGAAGTTCCAGGTTATCCAGAAGAAGATTGATCACATCGTGATCAAGGTCGTCCTCAATGACAAGAACGAATTCCTGGCGAACAAGGCCAAGATCGAATCAGAGATCAGGAAAATGATGGGTGAGTGCCGGATCGAATGGAAACAGGTCAGGAACATCCCTGCTTCGAAAAGCGGCAAGTTCCTCTACACGATCAGCGAGGTCATGAAATGAAACACAGAAAGACGAAGCCAAAGATCTCTGCTTGCTTGACTGTCCACAACGAAGAAGACCTGATAAAAGACTGCCTGAAGAGCATCAAAGGTGCGGTCGATGAGATCGTCGTTGTGCATGATGGACCTTGCGCTGACAAGACAGTGAAGATCGCGCGCAGGTATGCGGATAAGGTCCTTGTTTCGAAAGCGAAGAGCAAGGGTAGCTCTGAATTCGTCCGTCATCTATCGTATGAACAGTCGACAGGCCATTGGGTTATAGTCGTCGATGCTGATGAACGGCTCAGTCCAGGCTTGCGGAAAGGGATCAGGAAGCTTGCCCAGTCGAGAAAATACGACGCGTACTGGATCCGTTGGCCATTCTATGATGAGCACGGCAAGCCGTTTGAGACTGGCTCGGTGAAGTACAAGAAAGTCCTGTTCCGGAAAGACCGCATGTACCAGATCGGACTGCCGCATATTCTTGGCGAGACGCGCGGCACCTTCGGTCGTTCAGATCTGATCCTTGAGCATCATTTCATAGACACTGCGGGCCGCAAAGGGAAGATCCGCTCCGACTTCCGGAAGAACAAGCGACGCGCAAAGATGGCGGCGAAGGTCTTGGCAGGGCCGCTTGACAAGATCCCCACGTTCAATTGCTCACTGGAAGAGAAGACGCTGGAGCAACGGCGGAAACTCCTGTTCCAGCGCAACTGGCCCTTGCTCGCCTTGTTCATCGTGCCGATCTACAGTTTCCTCTATTGGTATTTCTTCCGTGGTTATTGGAAGACTGGCTGGCTCGGCTTCCAGAACAGCCTGAACCTGCCGCTGTACCACCTCTGCCTCGCGTGGTACCTCATGTGTCGATAGCCAGCTCTGCGCGGCAATGCCGGTGGAAGTAGTAGGCGAAGAGCGCTGCCATGAAGAAATAGGTGAAGGCGGTCGCATACGCTGCGCCGATGATGCCCATGCGTGCGACAAGCAGATAGTCGAGCGACAAATTCAGAACGACTGCCGCGACGTCGAGGAGCTGCGTGAATCTGAAGCGCTTGAGCGCGTGGAAGATCGGATTGATGAAAACCTTGTACAGCATGAAGAACGCGCCGACAAGCAGGACGATCACGACAGGGACCGCATCCTGGTATGTCTCCCCATACAAGTAAGAGATGAGCAGCGGCATGATGAAGGCTGCGACAAAGATGCCGATGCTGATGAGCCCGAAGATCTTCCACCGCTTGACATGCAGGTATTCGCGGATCTTTGCAGGGTTGTTGATGTTTCGCGCGATGAATGGCAGGTAGTAGGTGTGGATGAGCATGATGGTCATGATCACGCCTTTGAAGATCTGGTACGCGAGATTGTAGATGCCGATGTCCTCGAGGCTGACGAAATGCCGCAGCACGAGGTTGTCGCCCCAATTGATCAAGTAGATCGACGCAGCGCCAAGGATGAGCCATTTCGTATGGCTGAACATCTCGATGAAGAACTTCTTATCCGGCGAGAGGGGGAACAGTTTGCGCAGCTGGATCTTCGGCAGGATGAAGAGCGCGCTGATAACCGGCGCTACGATGAACATGAGGAAGATATTGCCGAGGGAGAGCTGGTCGAGGAGGTAGAGCGCACCGATGTACGCGATGCTGATCACACCGGTGAGCACGGCATAGACTGCGTTGAGTATGCGCTTGTTCAGCGCCAGGAGCGTGCTTTCCATGAGGAAGCGAAACGTCACGCCGAAATATGCCAGGACAAGGAAAACGAATTGCTTGCCGGTGAGGGAGGCGAAGCTGAGCAGCGGATTATGGAAGATGGTCGCGAGGATGAGAAAGAAGACGCTCGCGACCGCCATGATCGTCAGCCTGACAGTGAAGGCTTTCCTGATGGCGCGCGTCTTCTTGAGCTCTTCGCTCGCGTAGACGATGTACGGGCTCTGGCTTGAGGTCACGAAGAGCGCAGTGAAAAAATAGATAATCATGAGGCTCAGCGCGTACGAGCCGAACCCTGCCGGCGCGAGCACTGCCGCGAGGAGAAGAGGGATGATGAACAGTATGGCATGGCTGAACGCGCGCAGGGTCATGAAGGTGAGAAATCCCTTGCCCCGCTTGAGCTCTGTCTCGACGGTCCGCAGCAGTTCCATACTCACTCCTCACTCACTCCTTCAAGCTCCCACACCTGGGCGTTCCATGGCTTGCCATAGCTGGTCGCGCTGAACATCGCGGCAAGCCGGTAGTTGGCGTGCATGTACTCAGAGAAATTGCCGCGCGACAGGGTGTACCGGCTGAAGTAATGGTCATTGATGATGTACCGTGGCGGATCCGCTTCCATTCGTGCGAGTATGAGCGCGGCGCTCTCCTTGCTGTAGTAGATATGGGACAGGTTCATGAAATGCTCCTGCTCTGTCAGGAAGGCATAGACTGGGTTGCCGCCAAGGATGACATCTCCTGGCGTGCTATGCTCGTTCAGGTATTCCGCAACCCGTTCAGTTCCGGCTCGATGATACACCCCCTTGTATTCTTTGATGAAGACGTACGAGCTGACGTTCGCTGCGATGATGAATGCGACGAGGAGGACTGCCATGGCGATCCGCAATGCTTTTCTCGACGGTGCTTTCACGAGCGCGACGACAGTGACAGCAACGAGGAGTGCGTAGAACGGCGCGAATTCCATCAGGTATTGCGGCCAGAACCCATGGCGCAGGGTATTGTAGAGATAGCCGACTGCGAGCGAGAGGACGACCATAACTGGGAGGAGATAGGAGAACGCGCGCTGCCGTTGCCGGGCGCGGAACAGGAGCGGCAGAATGCCGAGGGAGATGAGGAGGAGCATAAGGTATGCTGGGCTGAGGTAATGCGGGATGAGCTTGAACCGTTCCTGGCTCTGCTCATTGATGGAGAGCGAGAATGCGGTGGGGGAATTGATGACCCCGCTCTTGTAGGTGAAGAATGTGGCAGTGATCCCGACGAACAGGACCAGGATGATCATGGCGTAGAGGACGAAGACGAGCGTCGGCTTCCGCAGCGATTTCCAGGTGAGCTCTGTTCTATGGAGGATGAGCAGTGCGATCGCTGCGAAGAAGAAGATCGTGCTCTCCCTGCAGAAGAAGGCGAGCAGCATCAAGGCACCTGATGCAAGGACCTGCCACCATCGGTTCTCAGCGAGATACTTGTCGTAGAGGATCAGGGCTCCAAGCACGAGCGGCAACTGGAAGCTCTGCGTCTTGACATGGAGCAGGTTGATCATGATCGGCGCGATGGCGAACAGTCCTGCTGCGAGCAGCGCGAGTTCCTTGCCGAAGAGCCGTTGTGCCAGCAGGTAGAGGAGCGTGACAGTGAGGGTTGCGAGCAATGCGCTCAGGACATAGAACGGGACAAGGCTATTGCCGACAAGCGCGAGGTAGGGCGCGAGGAGGTAGATGATCAATGGGGCGCGTGCGTTGAAATCCTCGAATGGCGTCTTGCCTTCAAGGATCAGCTCTGCATCATAGAGCAATCGCGGTTCGTCAGTGTAGATGAACGCCATGGTGGGGATGTGGAGAAAATAGATGACAAGGACGAGCAGGGCAAGCCCTGCGAGGAGCAATGGATGGTATTTCTTGAGCGTGGATCGTGCCTTTCTGCGCGAGAAAAGCCGCAGGACGCGTTTCCGTCCATGCCATAAGGTCAGGATGCCGAGAAGCATGCCTGACGGGAGCAGTATGGCCCGAAGCCCGGGCATGAAGGTCGCGAGCACGAGGCAGATGAGGAAGAGCGCGACGATCGTGTCTTCGCGTTCGACCTGTCCCATGAAATCCCTGAGCTTGGCAGGAAATGCCACGCGTTTCTTCTCAGGCAGGAGCCTGACGAGCATCCCATACGCTTGTGGCAGGTAGGAAACGAGTGTGAGAAGGGCCACTGGAATGAGTACCCAGAGGGTCCTGGCAGCGAGCCCTGGGAAGGTCCAGGGTGGCTGGTACAGCGCGAACGCCTCGAGGAGAATGAGGCCGACCAGCAGTGTCAGCAAGGTCTGCCGATACCCTGTCTTTTGCATGTGCGGGCAGTATCGTAAGTCCTTTATAAATACTACTCCTCAGTACCAAAACGTTTATAAATGGAGAATCACTCATAACACTACTAACCTAGGGGGGTTACGCTTATGAAAGCACTTCAAAGAGCAGGTCGATTGCTGCATGGTAACCGTTTTCTCAGTATCATCATTACGTTGGCAGTCATTGTGACGCTGCTCATTGCTGGGCCGGCGTTCGCCGTGACTGTGGCGTTCGGAACACCGGACAACAACGCGCCGCACGTCGGTGAGGAAGTCAATGTCGGTGTGACGGTCACGGTCGAGATTGACGAGAACATCCCGGTCAGGACAGTGACCCTCTTCGTGAATGGCGTGGAATGCGAGTTCCCGGTCGAGGGCGGTTCCACCTTGAGCGAGGATGAGATCTGTCAGGGTTTCACTCTTACCCGTGGCGATTATGTCTACGAACAGGAATGGCGCTGGGGCTATGGCTATGGCTACCCCTATGGCTGGGATGACCGGACGTTCGGCTATGGCTACGGTTATGGCTACGGACCTGTTGCCCTTGCGTATGGCGTCAATTGGGTGACTGACGAGTACGAGCCTGGCTTGTACACCTTCCACTTTTCAGCCAATGCCCGCGGTGACGGCAGGTATTCCCGCAGTCACTTCCGCTACATCACCGAGGATCCGCTGCTCATCGAGCTCCTGGGCGAGCGCGACGGCGGCGGCAATAACGGCGGTGGCGGCAGCTCAGGCGGCGGCACCAGTGTGACCGACTGCCGAGAAGGCTACGAGGAAGTCGACGGTCGCTGTGTCCCTGTCGAAGACGACGACACTGGCGATGATGGCGACGATGGTAGCGACAGTGGCGACGACGGCTCAAACACGCAAAGCGATGGCACTGGCGGCAACACTCAGACTGGCGGTGGCAGCGGCGATGACGTGCCTGAAGAGCCTGACGAAGCGCCTGAAGACGACAACCTGATCACAGGCGACGTGACTGGCGCAGCTGTTGGCGGCGGTGCCATGGGCAGCCTCCTCTGGCTGTGGATCTTGCTCGGCCTGGTTGTCCTGATCGGCGGCGTCTGGTACTGGCTCAAGAAATAAATTAACCTTTTTTCCTTCTTACTTTTATCTTGAAAACCAAGTACTTCGTGATCTGAGAACTAGACATACCTAATGGTTTCTGGCTGGACTGGGTGGAAGCCGTAGGTGCCTGTGCCGGGCTTGCATATCAGGCGAAGGCTTCGAGACACCTTTGCCTTGCGTCGGAGCAGGTGGATGGTGCTCGGCGTGATGGAAGTCCCGGTTGCATCTGAAATCTCTGCGAGGGTGTAGGATTCTCCGATACGGTTCAGCAGATACCAGCTTGCGCGGCCTTCTTTGCTGCCTGCGCCGGTGATGTTGGCATTGAACCGCATTTTCCCTCCTGAGAACCTCCACTCGCCGAAGCTTCCTTCCCATTCTTTGGGATCGCCGAGGCTTTGCTGTGGAGTCGGACGCTCACCTGGCGTGAGGCGTGCCTGGATGCCGTAGCGTGCTGGCGCCCTTCCACTCTCCATCCGTTCGAAGAGTGTTGACTGTTCGAGAAAGCGAAGCGCTGCGTATATCTCAGAGGTTATTCGTGTGTCGAGCTGCTCTTGCAGCTCACTGTGCGTGTAGCGGCTTCCCTGGTGCTCGAGGAAGAATGCGACCAATTGTCCGGTTTTCGAGCTGCTGCGGACTTCAGTGCAGCGGCCTTCGATCGTGTACATTTCTTGATCAAGAGCGACGTCTCCCCAGTGCTGGATGCCATCCCTGACGCTCATCTCAATAGCCGGTCTGCTCTCGACTACTGGCTCGGCGTCTGGCACAGGTTCGCCCAGATGCTGCTCCAACGTTGCTGTCAGTTCCCGTCGTAATGCAGGAACCTGTCCTTTAATCCAGGGTCTGGTGTCAAGGCTCCCTGCAGTGAAGTCATCCACGATTCGGGCAATGATATCGTCGCTCATGGCGGTGTTTTGTGCCACACCATTTAAAAATGTTTCTGTTTATAACTACTAATAAGTAGTTAACTATCAGTTTGGGATTCCCTTCCTCTGCTACGTAACTTTTAAATATCCTGTGCATGGCCCTTGAGCGTGTGAGGTGATCCCTATGGGTACTGGTGTTGTCATTATCATTATCGCTGCAGTGGTCGTGTTGTTTGTCGTTCTCCTGTTCAACAGCCTGATCCGGCTGAAGAACCAGGTGAAGAATGCCTGGGCGCAGATCGACGTGCAGCTGAAGCGCCGCGCTGACCTGATCCCGAACCTGGTCCAGACGGTGAAAGGCTATGCCAAGCACGAGCGCAAGGTCTTCACTGATGTGACCAAAGCGAGGAGCGGCCTGATGAAAGCCACGACTGTTCAGGGCAAGGCCAAGGCTGATAACATGCTCACTGACACGCTCAAGAGTCTCTTTGCGGTCGCGGAGAACTATCCCCAGCTCAAGGCGAATGAGAACTTCCTGCAGCTCCAGGAGGAACTGACTGGCACAGAGAACAAGGTGGCGTACGCTCGCCAGTTCTACAACGACATCGTCATGAAGTTCAACACCAAGATCCAGACCTTCCCGAACAATGTCTTCGCGAACATGCTCGGTTTCAAGGCAGAGACGAGCTTCGAGGCGACTGCCGCGGAAAAGAAGAACGTGAAGGTCAAATTCTAAACACTTTGAGGTACTCTCATGGCAACGTTCTTCGACGAGATCCGCATCAACAAGATCAAGTCCTTCATTATCATCATTCTCTTCCTCGCTTTTGTGCTCGTCGTCGGTGGATTTCTTGGGTATTACTACGCAGCTGGCGCGCCTGGCGGTTGGCAATTCGGCGTGGTCCTCGCGTTCATCGCTGGCGGCATCTACTTTCTCATCGCATGGTTTTCCGGCGGCTCGATGGTGCTTGCCACGACCGGCGCTCGCGAAGTGACGAAGAAGGAATACCCGCACCTGTTCCATACAGTGGAGGGACTCGCCCTCGCTGCTGGCGTGCCCAAGCCGAAATGCTATGTCATCGAGGACAGCGCGTTGAACGCGTTCGCGACCGGCCGAGATCCGAAACATGGCGCGATCTGCGTCACGACCGGTTTGCTGCAGAAGCTGAACCGCCAGGAACTCGAGGGCGTTGTTGCGCACGAGATGAGCCATATCAAGAACTACGACATCAGGGTGATGCTCCTCGCCGCTGTTCTCGTCGGCGTGCTCACGCTCATCGCCGACATCTTCCTGCGCAGCTTGCTCTTCGGTGGCGGTCGCCGGGACGGCAAGGGCGGTGGGAATGCTGTGCTGATCATCATCGGGCTTGCGCTTGTGATCCTCAGTCCCTTGATCGGGCAGTTGATCAAGCTCGCGATCAGCAGGAAGCGCGAGTACTTGGCTGACGCGACCGGCGCGATGCTGACACGCTACCCACCAGGCTTGGCGAGCGCGCTCAAGAAGATCAGAAGCGATCCCGACCCCTTGGTGGATCACGCGAACCGCGCGACCGCGCACCTGTTCATCAGCACGCCCTTCCGGAAGAAGAAATTCGCTGGCCGCCTTTTCGCGACGCATCCGCCGATCGATGAGCGGATCAAGCGCCTCGAGGCGATGTAGGAATAAAGCTTTCATGCTTCAGTTCTTCAAGCACGTCGAATTCCTCGAGCGTCTGGGGCTTGAGCGAACGCTGTATTTCTTCTTTGAAGATTTCGAACTCGTTTACGTTCTGGAAATGCGCGTCGAAGAACGCGCTCCAGGCGTCGACACGATAGAGGTTGTTGATCAGGCTGTGTGCCTTGAGCCAGGCAAGGCTTGCTTTCCGATCCTTGGCTTGGAGCAGGAACTTCTTATGCAGCGGATAGCCTAGTGAGGCGAAGTCAGGGATCGTGACGTGCCGCAGGATGGCGTGCTTGGCGAGCTGTTGGTAATAGTCGAAGATCGTGCTCGACGCGATGCCGGTTCGCCTGCTCACTTCTGCAAGGCTGAGGCGTGCGTCATCTCTGAGTTCTCGCAGGAGATCATAGTGCTTCGGCGTGAGCATGCTGTTTTTGAGCAGCCCATTTTAATGAAGCTATCTGGTGTTGTGCCGGAAGGGATTCAAGCTTTCTATGGTTTTTTCCAAGCACTGGACAGAGAGCCGTAGCGCTTTTAAACACCCGTTCTCGTTATGAGCGTATGCTTGAACAGAGCTTCATCTTCCTCGACCGGATATCTGCCGATGGTGAGCGGAAATTATGGATGAATGGCGTCGAGAACTGGAAATCCTTCAAGAAAAAAGAAAAGATTTACGGCATTGGAGAGAAGAGGAAAAAGTATTACGAACAAAAACTTATCGAATGCGAAACCGCACTTCGAGAGAACGATCTCGCAACTCTTGCACAGCTACTGCCGAAACGAGAACACTGGCGATTGTTTCCCCTCGCTGACAAGATACTCTATGTCGACATCGAAACAGCGGAACGCTACGGCGACATCACAGTCCTTGGTGCGTGGGACGGCACAACATACTATTCATTCGTCAAAGGATGCAACCTGGAAAAGGAAATGGTCAAAACCCTTTTCACCAAACACACAATTTTTGTTACCTTCAACGGCTCATCCTTCGACCTGCCAATAATCGAGAAATATTTTGGGGGCGTTCTTCCTGAAAATTATATCCACATCGATCTTCGCCATGTCTGCGCGCGTCTCGGCCTGCATGGCGGCCTGAAGACCATCGAACGCGTGCTTGGCATCAATCGCGACGGCGAACTCGACGGCATGACTGGCGAGGAAGCCGCGTTGTTGTGGTACGAATACCAATTGACTGGCGACGACGAACTTGTCGAACTCTTGCTGGAATACAACGAAGCAGATTGTAAAAACCTCGAGCCGCTCGCGAAATGGGCGATCGATGAATTGTGGCGACAGCTGCGTCGCTAATCGACCGCAACTCCGAGCTTAGCAAGTCCCTCTTTGAGCTTCTCAACGCTCTCGAAGTGTATCGTGTTGATGCCGAGTTTCGCGGCGTTCTCCATACGGTACTCGTCGTCGTCGGTGAACACAGCTTCCTCGGGTTTGACCCCAAAATGCTCGAGAATTACTTTGAAACCGTCTCCAGCCGGCTTCCGGGTCTTTGCTTGATAGCTGACCAGGCCCCAGTCAAACCATTGTTCAGGCTTGAGTTTCTCCTCGATGATTTTCCAATAATCCTCGTTGTAATTCGTGAAGAAGCTGGTCTTGATCTTCGAGCGTAATTGTTTTGCGAATGCGAGCGTCTCTGGTTTCTCCTCTTTCATGGCAATCATCTCTTTGATGATCTCGTCAACGTCTGCATCAATCTTGAAATGCGCAAGGACGCGTCTCCACACCTCTGTGCCGCTGAACTCGTTGACTTCGGCGCGGACAAGCAGCGATTGATACAGCTCATCAAGTTCTTGATGATCAATGCTATGTTTCTCTGCAAAATCCTCGATGAATTGCGGCTCTTCCAGACTATAACACACATTGCTGAGATCGAATATGACGAGTTTAATCATGGTGTAACACCTCACTCCTTTCGATAACGATGATCAGTCCGTGATTTGCGCGTACTTCCACGAGATCGCCGTCCTTCAAGAGCTTGGTAGCGTGCTTGGTGCCGATAACGCACGGCGTTCCCATCTCGCGCGAGACGATCGCGGCGTGACAGGAGATGCCGCCTTCGTCAGTGATGATCGCCGCGGCTTTCTTCATGGCTGGCAGGTATTCTGGCCTGGTCATAGCCGCGACGAGGATGTCGCCTTCTTCGAAGGTCTTGATTGCGTCGAGGCTGTTGCAGACATGCACCCTGCCGATGGCGTGGCCCGGGCTTGCGCTCAAGCCGTTCAGTTCCTTCAGGATTTCCACCGTATCGTGCGCTTCGCGTTGCTTCCGCCATTCCTTGAAATCCTGGCCGACATACCGGGTTATGCCTTCAGGCCTGGATATCTGGAGCAGGCCGGCACGGCGCTCCTCAAGAATCTCCTTGAGTTGTGGATTATGCACCATCTCCTGCAAATCATCGTCGTAGTCGAGGTAGCGGAGCAATTGCTGGCTGATCCCGATGCGCGTGCTGAGCTCTTTCAAGAGCCAATCCGCCTGTCCGACGCCGATGAGGATGTTCTTCTTCCGCTCGTCCTGGAATGCGGAGAGGAAGGCGCTTGCCTTGAGCATGCGCTGGAGTTCTTCGTCGATTCCGAGCTTCTCGGTCAATGCCTTCTGTTCTTCCTCAATCTTCTTGAGATCAAGCTTTTTCCCTTCTTTCACTGATTGCAGTTCTTCCTTGAGCTCTTCAGCCGTGATTGGGCTGCCGTCAGCATAGCTGTTGCGTACCCAGTGGAATCGGGCGAGGTGTTGCTTGATCAATGCATCTTGCTCAGCAGCGGGTGCTTGGGCGATGCGATGCAGGTCTTCTTCGCGTTCGTGCGCGAAACTCTTCTCCAAAGGAGTTGTGAGCAATGCAAACGCTTGGTTCAGTTCAGGGCCGTCGATGTATTTACTGAGACTTTGTTTCATGATGTTATCGGCTGTGAGTGCAAAGGGCTCGATCATGTGCGCTTGCGCAACGCTGGTCCTGAGCAATCTGCTGGCTTCATCGAGCGCGACGAGCAGCTTGTCATCGCTCAGTTTTTTTGGGTCGTCGCCAATGACTTCTCGCAGCTTGGCAAGCTCCTGCTTGTTCACAGTGAGGTATTCATCTCTGATATCTGTCAGGAATGTTGGTTCTGTGAGCCGTTGTCGAATGATTTTCCCCAGGCGTTCGAGATCATCCTGCGGATAGAACATGTCTGCTCTCTCTTCCTGAAAATCGTAGACAATAATGCTGAATTTGTCGCCGAGGCTTGGTTCGAGGTCGAACGCGCTAGCTGCACAGCTTGACACGAGAAATGGAGTGCCGTTGAAACCTTGCAAGTACCATTCCCGCTCGGCAATCGTCTTGATCTCATTGTTTTTTGTCATCCTGAGCAGTGATTCCAGGCAGTTTATATAGCTTCTTGCGGAATTGTTATAAAACAACTCAGCCTGACTCATTGCATGGCGTGGTGGTTCATCCTCATACTGGTTCTGGTTGTTGCACTCATCTTTGTGACAGGTATCTTCTGGTGGGGATTCAAGCGCGCAGTCATGCTCGCTCTGAACAGCATCATCGGCTTCTTCGCCTTGTATGCGGTCCAGCTCTGGCGCACTGAGCTCGTGATCAACCTCTGGAGCGTGCTCATCACCGCCATTCTGGGCATCTTCGGCTTCATCATCGTGCTGGTACTGCACTTCTTAGGGATCGCTTTCTAGTCAGTAAGCTTTATAAACCCCCCACGGTTCACGCGCCTCTATGGTTACTCGTATCGGCGGCCAGCGCCGCAAGACGCGCTCGATGATGTCCAAGCAGCGCCGCTCCAGAGGAAAGCTCTCGATGCGCGCATATCTGCAGAAGCTGGAGCCAGGCCAGAAAGTGGCCCTGAAGACTGAGCCGAGCGTGCAGCGCGGCACCTACTTCCGGCGCTTCCACGGCAAGGTCGGCCTTGTCTCGAAGAAGCTGGGCACGTGCTACGAGGTCCTGATCAAGGATGGCAATAAGGAGAAGCGCCTGATCGTCCATCCGGTGCATCTGAAGGTGGTGAGCTGATGAAACCTGAAGTGATCGAGAAACGGCCGATGAGCATTGTCGAGGTCAAGGACGCGCTGAAGAAGATGAAGAAGCGGGACGAGGAGCTCAACTTCCGTGCTGCGCGCACTGAAGAGTATGTGAATGCGGTTGCGAAGCTGAAGCCGAAGGACGCGAAAGAGCTTGTCAAGAAGCTCGAGGACCTGAATATCCCGCGACTCAAGCCTGAGTACATCCAGAAGATTGTGGATATCATGCCGGTGAGCGAGAAGCACCTCAAGGTTGTGCTCCAGGGCTACACCCTCTCAGTCAGTGGCGAGAATCAGAAGAAGATCTTCGGCGTCATCAAGAATTATCTGTGATTCTGCAGCGCCGCCGCCGCGCTAATTTGACGAAAATCTTAAATACAGGCGTGCCACTATACCATCGGGCATGACTATTGGAGGGTACCTATGGAAATCGAACGGAAGAGAGAGACACATGCGATTGTCCTCGATTTCTTGCAACACGGCTACCCTTTCGACAAGCGGCCCAGTCATCTGAAGACGCCGATAGCGCAGGCCCTTGGCGTGACGAAATTCGCCTTGCTTGAGCTCGTGCCGAAGAAGGACGTGCATCTCCAGCCCTTTGAGAAGGTCTATGTCGGCGACGATGAGCGGCCGCGGATCCACCATGTCAATGGCAGGATCGGCATCGGCCGCTTGACCCAGACAGCGCGTTCCGAGCTGCAGCACGCAGTGAAAGCGCTTGTGGAAGAGCGCGAGCAGGAGTTTGTCGAGTTCTTCAACAAAGCGCAGCCGATGAGCACGCGCATGCACGCGCTTGAATTACTGCCTGGCGTCGGCAAGAAGCAGATGTGGGCGATCCTCGAGGAGCGCAAAGAGAAGGAATTCACCACGCTCGCAGACGTGAAGAAGCGGGTCAAGCTCTTGAGCGACCCGAAGAAGCTCGTGATCAACCGCGTCCTCAAGGAGATAGAAGGCAACGAGAAGCACAACTTGTTTGTGCGCTAATGGCCTAAAGCTTTCTGGATCTGTCTTAGTTTGTCCAGTTCTGCCTCTGCTCGACGAGTCACGTATTCCTGGCATCGACGGAGCATGGGGAGACGGTGCTGATCTCTGAGTTGATCTAAATCCTCTTGGCAATGAATGCCAAGATCCCAACTGTCGAGTCCCTCGCCGACGATAAGGAATGGATACATCTCTTCTTCATCGCGAAGTAGCCGTGGACGTTTTCGTGGATCGACAATGTATGATCCCCTGTCATGGAAGACGCGAGCGAAGACATGACCACTGAACGCTTCATTGAGCAGATACTCTTCAGCGAAAGTTTCGATGTATGCTGTTGGAACTCCTTGTGCGACCATAAGGCCGCGGAAAAGCAGTCCTCGGTCTGAACAAGAGGGAAAGACACCGTCTCTCAGAACCTCGTCCATGGTTCGCTTTCGGAAGACTTGTTCTTTGATCTCGCGATTCTGCTTTTTTTCTTCTTCAGTCTGAGGGTGCTGCACTGTTCCCTCGAGAAGAGGCAGTTGTCTGATGTATGCGACTGTTTGATAGATGACGTGCTTCACGGGATTGTCAGTTCGTGGCACATCAACATCGTGCAAACGCCTAACGTGCTCTCTGACACGCCGAGTTATTCTGGTCTGTTCTCCTTCTCGCAGCCATATGTCGTTGCTCATATAAACCTTAACACTGCCAGAATATTTAAAATTTCCCATTATTTAGTACTCAAGAGTGGTATTTCTTCGAAATTTCGCTACCTTTTTATATTTCTATACCACTAACTCATTTGCAGCGATCTCTATGCAGTGATTCTTGAGGGTGGTGTCGATGGAACCTGATATTGAGTGGCAGGAATACCAGTATGACATGCGGTGCGGTGCTCGCGTGCATGTCGTGCGTGAGATTGTCTACCTGCCGGAACAAGCGCAGACCTAACTTTGCGCCGCGGCGCTCTCACTTCGTATGCCGCGCCAAGGCGGCGCAAAACGAGAGGGTGGCGGAGCTAGTGCAGCCGCTTCTTGCTTCTTAGCGAAGGCCTGTTCTTCTCTGAGCCCTTGCCTTTCTTGCGCAGGCCGCGCGCTTTCCTCCCAGCGCTTGTCAAGCCACGATGTGCGCGCCCATGCTGCTTGGCCACGCCCTTGAGATTCTTGTCAGCCTTCACTGCTGGATGCTCGCGGTCGAGGAGGATGACCTCGAACCAGAAGTATTTGCCATCCTCGATGAGCTTATAGCTGTTCAGCACTTCGCAGTTCTTGTATTTTGCCTGCGCGCGCTCTTCTGCAACCTGTTGGTAGTTCTTCTTGACGATCTTGCTCTGGTGCGCGTGTGCGCTGCGTCGCCCGCCGGTGATGTTGGGGCGCATGCGTCCGCCGCGCAGGAGCCGCTGTCGCACGATGATCACGCCCTGCTTCGGCTTATAGCCCAGGCTGCGCGCTCGTGAGATGTTTGTCGGTCGCTCGATCCTGAGCGTGCTCGGCTCCCGGCGCACTTTCAGCAAGAGCGCTCGATAGCCTTCTGGATTGTTCTTCTGCGGTTTCTTCCACAGATCGCGTAGGTATTTGAGATATCCCATTGTTCCGCCTCCGTTCTTGTGTTCTTCCGCCGATTCAGGGAAGCAGTCCCCACATCTCGGCCATGTATCTCGTGATCAAGGGACTCTTTATAAAGCTATCTGCTCTAGTGGTATGGGCAATCTCTTTTTGAGGCACTCAATGGCTTATGGATTGCAATACGTTCATTTGTGCCGGGATCGCAATGAAAGGTGGAGCTGACGTTGGGGGTCCATCTGACGAGATCGACCAGCATGATTGAAGGGCCATGTTGATCTTGTAGACGTTCTCCAACAGGGTAATCGAGGAGTGGGTAGCAGCCATTAATATGTGCAGCACCGATGAGGACGACCATCCTCCCCTCTTCCACATACTGACTCAGCTTCCAAGTGATCAATCCTTCTCGACGGACCGATCTCGTTCTTTCTGGAAACTCATCGATGAAGGCCTTATCCCTGTTGTATTTGTCGATGGCAATCACATCGTAACCCAGGTTGTATGCCTCTGTAATCAGTTCTACAGTCGGCCCATCGAAAATGAACTGGAGTCCTGTTCCCTCTGTCGATTCCTCATCTGCCATCGCTTGCAGCTCTTCGCTTGAGAGTTCTCCTGCCACGAGCGAATCGATGATCGGCTGGTACTTTCCCTCGATTTCGATGCCGAGTTGGTGATACCCTGCGGCACGGAGTGCTGGGAGGAGTGAGAGGAGATATTGGTTATCTGTGTCAGCGCAGTGAAGTTCTCCGACGATGAGCATTTTGGCAGTGGCGGCCTGCTCGAGGAGTTGCTCCTCGGTGCTCTTAGCAGGTGTTGGTGCTGCAGAGGTGTCGACTCTGCGCATCGTGGCACAACTAGTAGCAAGCATAGTGCAGAGTGTTCCTAGCAGGAGACTTCGCATCATCGCGTCGATGGAAGACTACTCCTATATATTATTTACTTCTTGGTGGTTACAATATAATAAATGTATATATGGAAAATAAATTATTTCAATAAAACAGCAATTTTTTATAGATGCATGCTATTATCCCATTTGGCGAGGGGGTAGCAGTGACATGATAGAGCTAGGTGGCAACATCACCCTCGACGGCTTCAGCGGCCGCGATTATTCGGAGCTGATTGTCGTCAAGAAAATTGTTGGGCGGTACGCGCGTCAGATTAGCGATCAGCATTCTCAATTCGAAAGCCTGAAGGTCGCGCTTGGTCATGGGAAGCCTGGCAGCCATGCGATTGATGCTGAGTGCACGATCGGCAGCTCGACGACTACAAATACTGCGAGTGCACAGAATCTTTTTGTTGCCCTCGATGCCGCATTGAAGGGTCTTATGAAGAAGGTGTAGGTTTTGCTGCTGGCTTTGCCGGAGCCGTTTTCTTCGGAGCTGGCGTTGCTGGCTTCTCGCTTGCTTTCTCTTCTTTCTTCTCTTCGGGCTTTTCTGTCTTGTCGTCCTTCACGCCGAGCTTGCTCGTGAGCTTCTCTTTGAGGCCTTCAGGCTCTTCCTCTTTCGGGATCGGCCTGACGCTCTCCGTGAAGGTCTTGCCTTCGAGCTCAGCACGGACCACGCCCTCGCCGTCCTTGACAGCCTTCACTGTCACGCGTGGCGGCGGGCTCTTGATGCCCTGGTCCCAGAGAAAATGATTAAGATGCTGTCCAAGCTTCACGTCCGAAGCCTTCATGTGCTTCACGAGGAAGTTGCGGACTTCTTTGACTGCACGGTTGGTCTTCTGCACGCGAGGCGCGTGCCGGAATGCGCGACGCAGTGGGATGGTGTAGACGCGTTCCAGTTCCGTGCTTTCTGCCATGCCTTACACCTTTGTCTTGCCGCGTCGCCAGTTGCGCTTCACAGCTGTGTGTCGTCCTGGGTGGACGCGTCGCCCTGCACCGTAGATCTTTGGCACAGTCCAGAATGGAGCCCAGCGTGTCTGGCGCCCGCGCTTCGCGAGTCGTTTCTTCCGTGCCAGGTGGATGAATCGTGCCATTATTGAGCCTCTTTCACGCCTTGTGCGCGGACAACGCCTGCAACCGCGTGCAGGAGTTTCCTGCCGAGCGGGGTGATGACGCGGCCTTTATGACCTGCTTTTACTGCCTGCTCGACCAATTTTGCTGCTTCGAGCTGTTGCAGGATCTTCCTGAGATGGTTGCCGCCGGCTGCGTAGAACCTGTCTGGCGCGACGCCGCGGTTCTTCCTGCCGCCGTAGCGCACCCTGAGCTTCTCTGTGCCGATCGGGCCGCGCACATACACGGTACGGAGCACTGATGCCGCTCTTGTGTACCACCAATTCTCGTCGACGGGCGTGCGTTCCCTGTGATGCCCTGTCTTGACAAAGGCAGCCCAGTCTGGGGGCACGACCACGTTCTGGCGCTTGAGCTCTGCTGCGAGCGCTGTGATCAGCTTGTTTTGGTTCACGTCTAACATCATGGTGTGATCCTCGTTCTACGCCTTGCGGCGTCAATGGACGTTGTCGCCCACAGAACGTTTCCTGGAAGCTCAGGCCCCTTTATAAAGCTATTTCTTCTCTTCGGCTTTCTCAGCAGGCTTGTCCTCTGCCTTGCCTTCCTCGCCTGCAACAGCCTTCGGCGCGACCTTGTCCATAATGACTTGGTCGATGCCTTCCTCTTCCATGGCCTTGCGCGCCTTGTCCACGTCGTTGCCTGCCTTCGCGAGGATGTCTCTGGCCTGCTTCTCCATCTCAGCGTGCTTCTCAGCGAGCTCGGCCTGCATGGCTTTCTTCTCCTCTTCGAGCTTCTGCTTCTCTTCTGCTGTCAGCTCTGTCTTGCCTGCCTTGATCTTCTCATCGAACTCTCCTTGTTCGACGCGCTTGATCGTGTCAGCGGCGTGCGTGCCTTCGACCTTGACGCCCATGGAATTGCAGGTGCCGATGATCTCCTTCACGCCTGCTTTCGTGTCTGCAGCGAGGAGCGAGCTCTGCTTCATCTTCGCGATCTTGATCACTTGCTCGATAGCGAGGTCTGCGACATGCTCAGTCGAGGGACGTCCGGAAGCTTTCTGGATGCCTGCCTCTTGTTTGATCAATTGTGCAGCTGGCGGCGTGCCGACTGAGATGTCAAACTCTTTCGTCTCAGTATCGACCGTGACTTTGACAGGCACTTTCATGCCTTTGAAGTCGCCGGTCATCTCGTTGATCTTCGCCACGACTGCGCCGATGTTGACGCCGAGCGGACCCAGAGCCGGGCCTAATGGAGGAGCAGCGCTTGCTTTGCCGCCTTCGATGAGTGATTCGACACTTTGTGAAGCCATTGAATATACACCTTTTTTCCTATTGAAGCATTGCGTAACAGCGAGGCCTGAGAACAGGAAGCTGTTTATAAAGCTTACTTCTCGTCTCGTCTGATGACTTTGACCGCGTCGATCTTGAGCGTGATCGGGATCGGCACTGCCGCTTCGAGGAGCTCGACCACGACCTCTTCCTTGGCCTTGTCCACGCGTGCGATCTTCGCTTTCTCGCGCTTGAACGGCCCGGAAAGGATCTCGGCGATGTCGTTCTTCTGGATGTTGATGTCCTTCTTCACTTGTTCGAGCATGTGTTCGATCTCGTCGTACTCGATCTCGTTCGGCAGCAGGCCTTTCGCGTAGGGCACGCCGTATGCCGCTTGCTCTGCTTCGTGCCGATCGACCGCTTCGAGGAAGATGTAGCCGCGCATGCCGTGCGGCGCGATCGCGGAGTATACGCCGAGCTTCTTGCGCGCAGCATTGGATGACACGAACGCGAGCACCTGGTCTTCGCGATTTGCGGTCGTGCGCAGCGCGAAGATGTGTGCGTGCTTTGCCGCTTCAGGAATCGCGTCTTCATCAGTTTCTTCAGCCGGCGCTTCCTCTTCTGCCTCTTCAGGAACGTCGCGCGCTCCCTTGATCGTCGGTAATGCCTGCTTCGCTTTCTCAATCGTGTTCACGACTGGCATGCTGTTCTCTTCCTGCTCTGTCTCGTCGGTGAACGCGTTCTTCTTCGGCGCCAGGTCCGGCATCTCTGGAGCTGCAGGCGTCGGCTCAGCCGGCGCTTCCTCAGCAGCCGGTTCAGGAGCTGGCTCTGGACTCGGTTCTGGTGTTGCAGTCTCTTCTGCAGGCTCAGGAGTTTCTGGTTCTGGAGTGGGAATTTCAGGAATCTCTGTTTTTTCCGGTTCTGTCTCAGGAGTCTCACTGGCTTCCTTTGTCTCTTCGGTTTTTTCTTCAGAACTTTCCATTGTTTCTGGTGTCGCAGTCTCTTCTTTCTCTGCTTCTGGAGCGGTTTTCTCTTCTTCTGTCATTATCGATCAACTCATGAAAATAGCAATTGCTTGCCGATCTGGAGAACAAAGCCCAGGGCGCCGATGACCGCGATGCCGAGTCCGGTGATCTTTGCGATCGTCTTGTATTCGAACGCGGTCGGCTTGCGCGTCACTTGCATCACGCGCTTGGTCTGGAGCATGAAGCTGCTGAGCTTGGTCCACCATTCTGCCATGTGTGCACCTCTAGTCGACGAACTCGATGCCGAGCTCGTCCTCGATGTCTTTTCCTCGTTTCTCTTTTTCCGACAAGAGGCTCTTGCCGATGATCTGGCTGCTTCGCACGCCAGTGACGATGAGCATGACACGCACAGTGCCTGCCAGGTCTTCGCTGATCTGCGCGCCCCAGATGATCCGCGCGTCCTCGTCGAGCCGCACGGAAACGGTTTCGACAACGCGTCGGGCTTCTTCCAGCGTCATATCCGAGCCGCCAGCCACGTTGATGAGCGCGCCGTTCGCGCCGCCGATGTCAACGTCTAGGAGTGGATTGTTGATCGCTTTCTCCACAGCCTCGACTGCCCTGTTGTCAGTATCTGATTCGCCAACGCCGATCAAGGCTACGCCGCCGTTGCCCATGACTGCGCGGATGTCTGCGAAGTCCAGGTTCACCAAGCCGGCTTTGGTCACCAGCTCTGCGATGCCTTTGACCGCGTTGGTCAGGATCTCGTCAGCCACCTTGAAGGCGGTGTGCAATGGCAGATCTGGCGCGAGCTCGAGAAGCTTGTCGTTCGGGATGACGATGAGCGTGTCAACCTGACTTTCCATCTTCTCCAGGCCGTGCACCGCGTTCTCGTAGCGGCGGTTGCCTTCCATCTCGAAGGGCATCGTGACGACGCCGACGACGAGGACGCCCATCTTCTTGCCTAATTCGCCCACGACTGGCGCTGCTCCTGTGCCGGTGCCGCCGCCAAGGCCGCAGGTGATGAAGATCATATCGCTGCCCTGTAGGCTGTTCTTGATCTCGTGCTCTTGTTCGCGTGCAGAATCTTCACCCACTTTCGGGATGCTACCCGCGCCCAAGCCCTTTGTCAGGTCTTTGCCGATCAGGATCTTCTTGTCAGCGCTGGTGTAGAGCAGGTCCTGCGCATCGGTGTTGATCGCGATCATCTCTGCGCCGGTGATGCCGACTTCTGTCATGCGATTGATCGTGTTATTGCCGCCGCCGCCGCAACCCACTACTTTGATCTTGGCTTTCTGCTCTGTCAGGAGCATCTCGAGCTCGTCGTCGACTGCGGTTCGTGGCTTCTCAGGCTCTTCGGCCTGTTCCTTTGCGTTTTGAATGATTGAATCCATGAGTGGCACCTCCACCTATGTTTCTCGCGGAACGCTCCTTTATATACTTAGTGGTGTGACTCCTTGTCGACGTGGTATGTGACCGTCTCGACGTCTGTGAGTTTGGTGATCATCTTGTTCAGGCTCTCAGCCACCTGCTGCGGCAGGGCCTCGTGGACCTTGACGACGACATGTTTCTCGCCTTCCATGCTCGTCCCGTGGTGGTGCATGCCGATCATGTCCAACAAGGCTGCGACTTGCTCGTCCGCTTTTGTGACCTGGCGCTTCACCTCAACCTCGTAGACCAGGTCCTTGCTCGCGAGCGGATGATTGAAGTCCACAGTGACGCGGCCGCCTGAAACAGAGCGGACGATGCCGTATTGGTTGTCGATGTTGACTTCCAGGCCGACGAACGGATCGATCTTTGCCTCTTTGAACTTCTTGCTCGGGATGAGCTTGAGCATTTTCGCGTCCTTCTTGCCGAACGCTTTTTCTGCTGGGATGGCGACGCTGTGCGTGCCCATCTCCTTGCCTTCGAGGTACTCGTCAAGGCCTTTGAGCAGTTGTCCTTCTCCCACGCAGATGATGACTGGCTTGTATTGTGCCTTGGGGTTCAGCCCTGCGCTTGTCGCGACGCTCGCGATCGTGGTGTCGAACACTTTGTTGTCGTCTGCGAGCTTGCCGGTATAGTCGAGCTCGACGAAATCGCCTTTCTTGATTGCCATGGTTGTGCCTCCTGGACTCTCCAGTACCTCGCGATACGTTCGAGCCAGAATGATATCGTCGGGTAGCGCTGGATGATTTAAAAAAGTTGTTATTGAGGTCACCACTGCCTTGGTGGCCTATTGCTGCAAGACTGGAAATTTCTCCAGGACCTGCTGGAGCAGCTCGTCTGGACCCGTATTTGTGCTGTCCAGCACGAGGTCGTAGTGTTTCGTGTCCCAGGGGTCGAAGTCGTAGTATTTCTTGTAGCGCATGCTCCCGCTCTCCACGCGCGCCTTATTCATCGCCATGGCTTCTTCGATCGAATGCGCTTCTTCTGCGATACGGTAACTGTGGAGTAGGCGGTCAGCCCGGACGCGCTCGTCTGCGTCGATGTAGATCTTGATGCTCTTCGGTATCATCAGCGGGCCGGTGCGGCAGTCAACGACAAAATCGTTCTCTTTTTGGCCGAGCTCTTTGAGGTGCTGCTCGACTGGTGTGTCAGTATCTTCTTCGCCTGACTCGCTGCGCTGGTTCATCTCTGCGAGTGACATGCCACGCTCTGTCGCCATCTCCCGACGGAGGTCGCCCATGCTGTAGTGCTTGTAGCCGAGCTTCGTCGCGAGCATCTTCGCGAGCGTGCTCTTGCCGCTTCCTGGTGTGCCGACGATCGTGACGATGGCCATGTGGCTTCGGCCTGTCCTGGATTAATAAAGCTTCCCAAACTTTAAATAGCGTCCCGCGTTCTCGCGCTGTGTTGGTGGTTAGCTATGACAAGTGATAATGTGCAACCCATTTTCATCCTGAATGACGAGACGACGCGCACGAAAGGCCGGGAAGCGCAGCGCATGAACATCCAGGCCGCGAAATTGGTCGCTGAGATCGTGCGCACGACGCTTGGTCCGAAAGGCATGGACAAGATGATCGTCGACTCGCTCGGCGAGGTCACGGTGACGAATGACGGCGTCACGATTCTTCAAGAGATGAAAATTGATCATCCGACTGCGAAGATGGTTGTCGAGATTGCCAAGACGCAGGAGCACGAAGTGGGTGATGGCACAACCACTGCTGTCGTGCTTGCTGGCGAACTGCTCAAACGCGCTGAGAGCTTGCTTGAGCAGGAGATCCACCCGACCGTGATCGCGAAAGGCTACCGCCTGGCTGGCGAGAAGAGCAGGGCAGTCTTGCATGACATCGCTGAGGAGATCGAAGACAAGGACCGTGTTGCCTTGCTCAAGATCGCCACGACTGCAACGACTGGCAAAGGCGCGGAAACCGCGAAAGAGCATCTTGCCGGCGTTGTTGTCGACGCAGTCCTTGCTGTCGCCCACAATGGCACGGTCGACCGTGACGCGATCAAGATCGAGAAGAAGATCGGCGATAGTGTTGAGCAGACGCGCTTGATCCACGGCATCGTTCTGGACAAGGAGCGGGTGCATCCAAGCATGCCGACGCAAGTCAAGGGCGCGAAGATCCTGCTGCTCGATACTGCGCTCGAGATCAAGAATACTGAGACTGATGCCAAGATCAATATCACTGATCCTGCGAAGCTGCAGGAGTTCATCGATATGGAAGAGCAGATGCTCAAGCGTATGACCGATAAGATTCTCGCTTCAGGAGCCAATGTCGTCCTCTGCCAGAAAGGCATCGACGATGTGGCGCAGCACTATCTCGCGAAAAGCGGCGTGTTCGCGGTGCGGCGTGTGAAGAAGAGCGATGTCGAACGGCTCGCCAAGGCGACGGGCGCGCGGATCGTGAGCAATCTTGACGATCTTGACAAGGCGCATCTTGGCAGCGCTGGCACAGTCGAAGAAAGCACTGTCGGCGACGAAGCCATGGTGTATGTGAAAGAATGCAAGCACCCCCAGGCGCTCACCATCCTGGTGCGTGGCGGCACTGCGCATGTCATCGCTGAGATCAAGCGCGCGCTCGAAGACGCGATCGGCGTTGTCGCATCTGCGCTGACGAGCCGGAAGGTCGTTGCCGGCGCTGGCGCGCCGGAGATCGAGCTTGCGCGGCAGTTGCGCATCTATGCGAACAGCCTATCTGGTCGTGAGCAACTCGCTGTCCAATCCTTTGCTGACGCGATGGAAGTGATCCCTCGCACCTTGGCTGAGAACGCGGGCATTGATCCGATCGACGCGCTGACTGAGCTGAAGGCTGCGCATGACAAGAAAGAGCGATGGGCTGGCATCTGCGTGCATTCTGGCAAGAAGATGGACGCCTGGAAGCAGGGTATTCTCGAGCCGCTCAAGATCAAGACGCAAGCGGTGAGCAGCGCTGCAGAAGTGGCGACGATGATTCTCAGGATCGACGACGTGATCAATGGGGAGACGACTGTGCCGAGTGCCCGACCGAATCCAGGAGCTAGTTTGGAATAATATCAAACTGCTTACCGATTAATATTAATGGTAGTAGTTAGGAATAAATCCTTTCCTCATTCTTCCTCTGCGGGAGGTGGTTGCATGAAAAGAACCACATGGATAGTAGCAACGTGTTTCGCAGTGGTGATCACTGCGTTCTTGGTGTATGCGTGGGCATACGACAGCGACGGCGGGTTCAATGTTTGGGAACAGGGAACGTGTTCAGATGGCTCTGGAAACTACACAGACCACTGTACAATAAGTCCGGGTCTCAAAGTGAGCAATCTGAAAGAGTGGTACCCGACGAATTCCTCAAACAGCAGCGTGTGTACCTACCAGATTGTCAACTGCCGGGAGTACTACAACACGACCTGCCATCAGGGAGCCTGTTCCTTCAATGCGAGCGGCTAGGCGCCTGATTAAACCTTTTTTCCCTTCTTTTCCTTCGAAAACCTTATAAATCCTGATTCTTGGATCTGGGCTATGGATCAGAAGCAGCATCCTGACGAGTACGAGCTCGTGCGTCGTGATCAGCTCGAGCATTTGCAGCATGAGGTCGAGAAGATCCAGAAGAATCCGTTCGGCGATTCCCGCAGCAGCAAGGACCTGCTGAGTTCGATGGCAGAGCTGAACAGGAATGTGGCGAAGCTTGTCCGCATCTTCGAGACTGCGAATGACGAGATCGTCCGTGACTACAAGGACAGTTCGAGCTCTGAGAAGATCAACAAGGTCCTGGAGCAGAACGAAAAGCTCGCGAAGGGCATCGTGGCGATTGCCGATCTCCTGAAAGAACTGAAGGGAACGCATCCCGAAACGTCGGTCGTGAGCGCCCCAGGCGAGCCAAGCCCTGAACCAGGTGTGGTTCCGCCGCCAGTGGCAAGCCCGGTCTTGCCGCAAGGCCCTGCTGGAGCTCCGACATTCGAGCCCTCGTTTGGCGCACCGCCATCAAACCCTCCATCTCGTAAGCCGGAGATCGAAATCGGCGACGTCCCTCCCCCTCCCCCCCGGTGAGCCGATGACCGCTATGTCAAAATATGCACTCTCTTCGCTCGCGTTGAGCGCCAAGGTGCACAAGCTCCTTGACCAGATGGGTTCTTTCGATGTCAATGCCCAGGATCAGGCGTTCGACTCCGAGCTTGCGCAGGCCTTGCATAAGATCGAGCGCCACAACAAGCCTTTGCGCAGCGAGGCGCGCCATCTCGAGATCCAGATGATCAGGCGTGATTTCGATGCTCTCGAGCAGCTCTGGCTCTCCTACAAAGAACGGCTGGATCCGATCGCGGTGCAGGGTTTTGAAAAGACATTCAAGGATATCAAGAAGAAGATTAAGGAAAAAGAGTTAATGATCTAGATGTCTTTTGCCATCACCGTGCGTCGGCCGTTGCCATCTGCGCGCTTGACTGCATCCTTGATCAACTGCACAACCTTCTGGTCCAGCGCTTCTGCGAAGTCACCAGCGACGTTGTAACCGGTAGCATAGTCCTTGATTTTTGCTTTCACTACAAGCATTTTTCCACCTCATGTTGGTTTGTGAACGATGTACGTTCTAAGAAACGCCACCAGTGCCTTCTTTAAATACTTTTTGCTGCTAGAGGCCATAGAAAGCTATTGTTGCAACTTCAGCGATGCGCGAAATAGAAGACATGGATGCTTCCTTCTGTCCGGTCGTACCGGCAGAATCCGAAACGTTCGAGCTGCACGACGGCGTCAGGCTCGAGATCAGCGATGCCGAGTTCGCCGAGGCCGTGCTTCTCGCTCCCGTCGGGCATGAGCACTTGCACCTTGACGAGCCTGGCGGTATGGTTTTCTGCCGGCAGCCAGTGGATGATCGTGTCAGTCTCTTCTTTCTTGTAGTCTTTCCTGTCGAACGAGAATTTCTTATCGTTCACGTTGAGCGTCATGCATTCCATGAGCCGGACCTTGCTCATGCTTTGTATCTTCTCGAAATCGTCACCGCTGATGAAGAATTCGTTCTTGCTTGCGAACTTCCTGCCGCCTTTCGTATTGTCTGGGTGCAGGTCAAGCTCGAGCTCTTGCGCTGGCGCGTTCTCGACTGTGATCTCGACCGGGTCGGGGATGAAGAAGTACCGGTGCGCCACCGGATCGAGTTCTTCTTTGTTCAAGGCGTTGATGTGCTTGAAGAATTCGTCGATGTGCACGCTCTTGTCGTTGCGCGTCACACCAACTTCCACAGCGTACTTTCGCAAAGCCGCGGGGTGGTAGCCGCGTCTTCGCATGGCTGGCAGGAAGGGGATGCGCGGATCGTCCCAGCCAGTGAACTCGCCGTTCTCGATGCGCGGCCGTGTCGCGCTGCAGCTGACCGGGAAGCCGTCGAAGTTGATGCGCCCGACGCTGATCGCGGTCGGCGTCGTGTGCTTGAGCGCGTCGTGGATGAAGGCCTGTTTTTTCGCGTTGTCAGCATGGTCCTTGCCACGAAGCGTGTGGGTCACGCCCATGTCCAGGTCGTCGATCGCGACGCTGAAGTTCATCAATGGCCAGACCCGGTACTTCTTTCCTTGTCGTGGGTGCTCCTCTTCGTTGATGCGCAGGAGTGGGAAGTCGCGCATCGCCGGATTCTTATGCGCGATGTCTGTCTTGAAACGGACGACTGCAGCGCCTTGCTCGTAGCCGTCTGGCGGTGCGCTGTTCATCTTTCGCCAACGTTCAGCATGCTCATTCCCTGCGAGTTCGCGACAGGGACAGACAAGCCCCTTATCTCGCATCTTCTTGAATTCCTCAGCCTCGCACTCGCAGACATAGGCGTGCTCTTCCTCGATGAGCTTGAGCGCGTAGCCATAGTAGAGGTCGAGACGGTCGCTCTGGACGACAACATCGACATTGCATTCTGCCAGCCAGCACGCGTCCTCAGGGATGAGTTCGTACGCGTCCTCGCTGATGTTCTCCGGGTTGGTATCCCCGATGCGGAGAATGCAGTTTCCTTTGTACTTTTTTGCGTACTCTAGATTGAGACTGAAGGGATAGGCATGCCCGATGTGCAATGGGCCGCTTGGGCTTGGTTCGAAGCGCATCACGACCTTGCCCTCGACATTCTCTAGTTCTTTCAGGTCTTCTTTCTTCTCCACCTTGTCGAAGTCCGGGCGTTCTTCCCGGAGCGCTGCTTCCTGCTCTTCAGGCGACAGGTCGTTGATTTCCGCGACCACTCGCTCGAGCAGTTCGCCGAGCTCTGGCATGCGTTCCTTGAATTCCGGATGCGCGCCGAGCATGCCGCCGACCAGCGCTTTCGGATTCGCCGTGCCTTTGTGCCGTACCGCGTTCTGCAATGCGAGTGTGCGTGCCAATGCTTCTGGTGAGAGATCCATTTCCTGTGTAGAATCAGGCCCAGTTATATATCTTGTCCCTGGGAGTTAGCTTTTTAAAGCCCTTGGAGTTCGCACGCCGGTATGGGCTCTTAGCTCAGTCTGGTAGAGCGCTCGGTTGGCAATCGGGAGGCCGCGGGTTCAAATCCCGCAGGGTCCATAAGGGATCGGAGATCCCTTGGAAGCTGCGGTCCCGAACGCTGCGCAGCGGCGTGAGGATATCGCAGGGTCCATGCGGTGGAAACATCGTTGCTTCACAGAAGGGCGCTTACTTCTGGGTTATACCCAGAAGTTGCGCACGTTTTGCGGAGCAAAACGGGCGCTTAGCTCAGTCTAGTCAGAGCGCAACGTTCGCAACGTTGAGGCCGCGGGTGCGAATCCCGCAGCGTCCATGAGCGGAGCGAGTGAGCTTGTCCCAGCGTTCATGCTTTTGGCGACAATGATATACTCGTCCATTCTCCCTTTGGCTTGATCTTCTGGCTTGGTGAAACCGAATCTGTCCCGAAAAATTCCTCCTCGACCCCCATACCAGACGATTGGATGCTGTTCGAGAAAGGAGCTGAGCGGCCATATCGTGATGCTTTCAAAATGATGTCCCAAATACACACTTGTTTGGTCGGGTAATGCTGCCGACAGCAAGAGATGTCCTCGGGTGTTGAGAAGTCTGCCGAGTGTCGGACTGAGCTCTTCCCAACGCATCGATGCTGCATGCATATTGAACGCGACGATAAGGTCATACGCGTTTTGGGGTAGGATACTGGGCGCTGCGTGAACATCTTTGTGGAAGATATATCTATACAGTCCTTGCCGGTATCGTTCGTGCTGTTGCGCAAGATATGCATTCAATCTGTGCAGACAATTGAAGTGGTCTCTGTTGATTTCAACGGCGTCGATGCTTGCTGGCTGGAATTGGTGGAGCACCAGGCCGTCGAGACCGCTGCTGCTCGGCCCGATGTTCAAGCAGTGTTTCCCTTCAATGGCCGGAAGAGCACCCTTGCGTACAAGTTCGTACACGACGTGCGTCAGCACTATCTTGCGGTAGTCGGCGTGTTGGGTAGTGTCGGGTATGCATGATACTACTTCTTGATGCATACAAAAGAGGAATGCTCTTGCTTATTTATGCTTGCCGTTCAGTCTTTGAGAAAGATCAGCGAGAGCAGGATGCCGGCGAGCACGATATAGCCGCTGATATGGAAGATGAGCGCGGTGCCCGCTGCTGCGGCAATGAAACCGAACGCGAGGCTGCCTGCGAGGTCGCCCACTTTGGCGATGCTGGAATAGCTCCCGACCACGTGGCCCTCGATATGATTCGCTTCGCCGATGACGCTCATGACAGTCCAGGCGCCGACGTTCCACAGCGCGTTGCCTGCAGAGATGAGCAGGAACACAGCCATGAGCGGCCAGAAGCCCTGCACTGTCGGCACGAGGAAGAGGCCGATGGCGACGATCACGCAGCCGAGCACAGTCATGCGTTTCTTGCCATAATGGTCCACCATCCTGCCGGTGATGAATTGGAGGGGCTTGATCGCGCCGAGCGCGAGGAAGGCGTACCCGATAACCTCGTAGCGTCCGGGAAAGCGCTCGAGCAGGAAGAGCGGCAGGAACAAGTTCAGGGTCGGCAGATGGGTGTGCATCGCCACGCCGAGGATTGCCATCCCTTTCAGCTTGCGGAAGCCGAGGAATTGCCGCACGTTCCTGATCAGGTTGAAGCTGCGCGCTGACGCCTTGTGCAGGTGCAATGGCTGCTGGATCAGGAGGAAGGCGAGCAGGGAGGCAGTGATGATCAGGCCGGCGATGAATGGCGCTTTCGGGAAGAGGAGCACGGTGAGCCAGGCCCCGATCGGGGGGCCGAGCATGCCGCCGACGCGCTGGAGGCTGAGGTACACGCCGGAGTGCGTGCCGCGCTGCTTGTCGCTGATCAGGTCATTCACCTTGGCCATGAGCAGGATGGCGACTGACGCGAAGCCCAGTGCTTCCAGGCCTTTCGCGAGAAAGAAGAGTAGCGGATGCTTGGCAAGCAGGAAGAGCAGAATGGACGCGATGGAAAAGAGCAGGCCGACAACGATGACAGAGCGCCGCCCGACTTGATCGCTGAGCGTGCCCATCGCGTGCGTGCCGAGGATGATCGCTATCGGGTATGCCGCGAAGATGATGCCGAGCCAGATTTCTGGTGCGAGCCCGTACAACGGCAGCTCGTTGAGGATGTCTTTCAGGTAGGGTGAGATCAATGGCACGTAGAGAAAGGTGGCGAAGCTGAAGAACGAGCCGAACAGGCCGAGCTTGACCACTTCGCGATTGACTGCCATTGCTGTATTCTTGAGGAAAGACTTTTTAATGATTCTCCCTTCCACAACAGCGAGGTGATGGTTATGGATTGTATCTTCTGCAAGATTGTCAAGGGCGACATTCCCTGTCACAAAATCGGCGAGAACGATGATTTTCTCTGCTTTCTGGACATCAACCCGATCAGCAAGGGACATGCCTTGATCGTGCCGAAGCGGCACTTCAAGGATGTCATGGAATTCCCGAAAGAGCTTGACGAGGGATACTTCGCCTTTGCGCAGGACATGGCGGCGAAGATTGTGCAGGCTGTCGCTGCGGATGGGTTCAACCTCGGCATGAACAACGGCGAGGCTGCTGGCCAGGTGGTGATGCATCAGCACACGCACATCATCCCGCGCTTTGACGGAGATGGCCTTGCCGCGTGGCCACCCCAAGAAGTGAGTCAGGATGAACTCCTGGCCTTGAAGGAGAAGATACTCAAGGCGTAACGCTGCCGTCGCCTTCACGCTCCCTCTGGTCGCGCTTTTATCAGCGCCTCGCAATCATGAGCTGCGCTCATACTCGGCGCTGCATTCATCTCAGGACGGCAGCGGCCCAAAGCTTTTTATACGGCCTTCTGCCTCGGTATCTTGCTATGCGGGTGTAGCTTAGCTGGTTATAGCGCCAGACTCATAAATGCCGTGAGTGACGAGCTCTTCGGAGCGATGACTGGACACGGCGCTGAGCCATCTGGAGGTCGGGAGTTCAAGTCTCCCCACCCGCATTTTCGTAATAGTAATAATTAAAAACCCTCTTTCTCATGATTTGCATCGGATGAGGTGGATGTCATGAAATATATTGCGATTCTTCTCCTGTGTGCCCTACCGCTCACTGCCTGCGGTGGTGACGAACCTGCGGATACTGAATGCGAATTCAACGAATCACTCTGCCCGACGTGCGAAGTGTGCGAGGAATGCGAAGAGTGCACTGTGCTTGAATGCCCCGAAGCTGAGTGCGAGCTTGAGGGCAGCTATGTCGAACTGCATCTCGACGATGTCGAGCTCCTGAAGAGCGAGCGTGGCAAGGACGAGGACATCACGGTCGTGAAGCTCGTGGACGAGGAATTCGATACCATGGAGACAGCCACGCTGCGATTCCTTGCTGACTGTGTCGATCCCGGCACCCTGGTGATCAAGCTCGAGGGTGACGAGGTCTATGAGAGAGAACCGCCCTGCAACGAGCCTGTAGAGAAAAATCTCGAGCTTGCTTTGTTTGACTACGGACGTAGCACGTTCACGTTCACCACGCTTGGCGATGAGGATTACAAGCTTGAGGACATCGAGTTGTATCTCACCTTCCTGAACGGCAGCAATACGACGAAGGACTTGTTTTCGATCAGTTTCACGCCGAGCGATGCTGATCGCGAGACTGTCAGGACCCTGACTGACGTGCGCATCCAGAACTACGAGGAGTACGAAGTCAGCCTGACGAGCGAGCAAGCAGAGGACGATCTCATTCTCGCGTTTGACAGCCAGGACCGGGAAGGCTTGCTGGTGGTTCTTGTCAATGAGGAAGAGGTGTACAGCGGCGAGGTGCAGCGTCATGTGAATGAGATCACGATTCCGCACCAGCACCTCGACAAGGGCGAGAATCACATCACCTTCATTGGCGTGAGCGGATAAAGCTTTTAAACACCTTCTTCATCTCGTTTCTTACTTGCCAGTATCGCATCTGGTCACTATCGTTCCCAGCGCGCTCCTGGCAAAACAAGTTTTGCCAGTATCGCATAACCTGGTATTGCGCCGGTCTCGAACTGTCCGCAAGGACGCGTGAGAACCGGTTCCTTCGGGAATTCCCGGTTCGAATCCGGGTGCTGGCGTCGAAGGGTCTTGCACCCTTCCACTGTGCTGGTTCGAAGCGGGGCTCCGAGAGCTTCGCTCGAGGTTGTTCCGGTTCGAATCCGGGTGCTGGCGTCGATGAAACGTATCGCGATTGTCTCAAAGGATAAGGCAGCCTGTCAACTCTGCAGGAAGCACGTCAAGGAATACGGCTTTGTCTATGATGCGAAAAAACCCGATCTTGTCATCACGTATGGCGGCGACGGCACCTTGCTCCACGCTGAACGCGTCTATCCTGGCGTGCCGAAACTGCCATTGCGGGCGAGCCCGACCTGCAAGAAATGCCATGATCACGAGATGACGCACGCGCTTGAGCTCCTGAAGAACGGCACGTTTCACACGAGTGAACACAAGAAGCTGGAAGCCAAAGTTGGCAACGACACGCTGCTTGGCCTGAATGACATCATCATCCGCAACAAGGGAGTGGAGCACGCGATCCGTTTCGACGTGTTCATTGACAAAAAGAAAGTATTCGAACACTTGATCGGTGACGGGCTCGTGGTTGCAACGCCGTTCGGCAGCACTGCGTATTATCACAGCATCACGAAGGACACGGTCGAGAACGGCCTCGGCCTCGCGTTGAACAACGTTACGGTTGAACAAGAGCCTCTGCTCCTTGCAGAGGACGTGAAAATCGAGGTCAGGATCCTGCGCGGTCCTGCTGAGCTCGCTGCTGACAATCTCAAGTATCGCCGCGCCCTGCGCGAAGGCGAGCGGATCCGCGTCAAGGCAGCGAAGAAAACCTCCATTCTGCATTTGGGTTGAAAAGCTTGCGACTCTCTCGGCATTCTTTCCGGATAACGGAAACCTTGCTCATGTTCTTGTAGCGTTTCCAATAGATCGGCGGAAAGGCTCTTTAAGATTTCTCACAGCATGAACAGCGGAGGTGGTGTTCATGGAAAGTTTTCAACCAAAAAAAACAGGAAGGCTCCGAAGCTTTGTCAAGAAAGCGGTGATCGGTGCAGTCGCCATAGGCGCATTCCTCGGTTACGGCTCGTGCCGGTACCATGCAGGCGTGCGCGAAGGGGCTGCGCCAACGACCGCCCTCGAGGAAATGACGATGCACCCGACTGCCAAGGGCTTTCTCGAGTATCCTGGCATGTACTCAATCGATGCGCGTGTCAATCAGCACGGCGCTGTCGAGACCTACCTGACGAATGCGCGCACCGGCGCGGAAGTGCCAATGCCTGACGCGACAGAACGCCTGCTCGCGACCTATCAGCAACACCCTGGCTCGATGGAATTCGCGATCAAGGTCGCGGACACCTTGCCGGGCGGTAAGTGATGGGGCCACCGCATCCGTATGCGCAGTATATTGCAGGCTTGCTCCGACGCGACGGCTTTGTCCGTGTCCGGCTGGAGCACGAAGTGCGGAAACGCATCGTGCGCCCTCGGGGACGGAGATCGATCCCGTTCGACATCGCGTACCCGGTTCCGCCACTGCTCATGATCAGCGAGTACGTCGAGTGCAAGTATCGCGAGGACAAGGTCGCCAGCGAACGCGACGTGTCCAAGTTCATTGCAGACCTGGACGTATGCGGGATTGCCCGCGAACAGGGGCTGGTCGTGACAACGCACGGCTACCAGCCACTCGCGATCGATTATGCGCGAAAGGCAGGCGTGCGGCTCTATGTGGTCCGGTTTGCACCACACGACAAGCATCATCCAGGATTCAGGCACAGACTATCGCGCTTCATTGATCAGTATCAGACCGGCGTCAGATTGCCGGTGGAATTCAGAAAGATCGCATGAGGAGGGAACTCGATGGAACCAACACTGGAAGAACGAACTGTTACTGAGGTAAGCAAGGAAGAGGCGATGGAGCTTGTCGGACGGCTCGCAGAACTGCATCCAAAATACAAGGGGATGAATCCGCGCGAAAAAGAACGGCTCGCAGAGCACTTGGTGAAGAATCCGAACCAGTACCACGTCCTTGTTCCTGAAGTGCCGGAGATCCGTCCTGAGGAGATCAACCAGCGACTGCGAAGCTTCCGGGATGTCTTGCAGGAAGCGCAGGGAGCGTATGACGCCGCGTTCATGCCGGAGAATCCCGAATTCTTCTACACCCCGTCAGAGCAGCGACGCCTCAGACGTCTTGAAATCGCTGATACGATGCTCGGCTTTGCAGGCACGACTTTTGCTGAAAAGTACCGTAGCAGCATGAAGCCGGTGGTGCGCGAGCGCTTCAAGGAGCATCTGACGACAAAACTGGACGATGCGGTGAGCGAGCTGGACCAGATGAACACCCAGATCGAACAGCTCTATGACCAGACGATCGACAGCCTGGTGCAGAGCCAGCGCACTGTCGCGCAGCAGATGAACGATATCGAGATCGCTGAAGGCAGGCTCATCACTATTGCTGGCGAGATCGAAGACCTGCAGAAGAAGGTGCGGAGCTATGAACAGGCCGGCAGCGAGCACAACGAGTTCCGAAGCGAGCTGAGCGAGCTTCGTCATGAACGGAGCATCTATGAGCGTGGCAAGCGCCTGTCAGCGAACAACATCAGCATCAGCGAACTCCGCATTGGGCGAGGAAGGTACATGCTCGGCCTGATCGCGCCGCTTGTCGACGAGGTCATGGATTTCTGGGCAGAGATGGATCTCCTTGCAGGCTCGATCAAGCTCTACATGGATGACCAGTTCTCGGTCCTGAATCCTGAAGCTATGATCCGCCTGGGCGGAGTCCGTGATCAGGCACAGCGCGTGCTGAGCGATCTGGACAAGTCGTTCGAAGCGACAACCGTGGCAGTGCGTGACGCGATCCCGAAACGACTGACTGCGGGGTATGAATCAGGAATCAAGATGGCAGGTCTTGAGGACGACGATCTGGGCTATCGGATGCGTCAGAATGACCGGCTGGAAAATGCCAAGACGGCTGGCAGGAAGATCATGGAGATGGAGATCCCCTACGCGTGATTCCGATGCGGAGCCAGTACACTATTCAGCTAGAGGACACGCTGCTGGCACAGCGACGCCAACGCGCTATCGGCATACTGCAGTATGAGCTGAATGGCGGCTTGCCCCTGAAGATCGGCGAACGTGAGAAAAGCGCCTTGCAGGAATTCCTCGCTGTGTATGATGAGCTCAGGGAGCAGATGCATCAGGCCATCAATGGCGAGTTCCCGCCTGAGATCAAGACGCGCTTCCTGGACATGTATGCAGTAAGTGTCGCAGCCCAGCATGCGATGGCAAGCGAGACGCTCGAACCCGGAATGGCGTCTGTGCATGTGGACTTCAGCGGTGAGCAGTATGACCGCCGGCGCGTCTTGTTCCACAGCGCGCTCCAGCCTTATCTGCAGGGCGATGAAGCGCTGGGCTCCTTGTTCGGAGGCCTGAGACACGCAGCTCATTCCGCGTCGAGCGATGAACAATATGCTCCACTCCGGAGCTTGACTGCCGCGTTCTCTGTCGCGATCGGCGAGAAGCACTACGCTGGCTTCGCTGAAACCAGCCATCTTGCCACGACACGATTTCGAATCACCGAGCCTCTGGTCGGAAACGAGGACATGCTGCAAGGGCTCTCGAGCGCGCTCTACGGGCTCGCGCATTTCAATGGCGTCGAGAATCCTTTGCAGCTGCGCGTACCGAAGACAGTGAGCATCCAGGGGCCGCCTGGCACTGGCAAGACGACTGGCGTGCGTCAGGTGTACGCGTGCGCGAAGGAGCTGCTGGAACCGCAGATGAGCGTGCCCTTCATCTTCAAGCCGGTCTCGACCGCGTTCAAGAGCTCGTTCTTCGGCAAGAGCGCTGAGAACTTGCGCGCTTTGTTTCAGGAGGTTCGGGAAGGGAATGCTGCGTACGTCCTGTTTGCCGATGATATCGACGGGATCTTTCAGGACCGACGAACCTTGGGCAGTTCTCCTGAGGAGCGGAATATCATGCACGCTATCCTGAACGAATTGGATGGCGTGCTCTCTTCTGATCGTGGCAATTATCTTTTCATCTCGACCTCGAACCATGCCTTGCAGCTTGATCCTGCCTTAGACAGTCGCCTGAGCGAGCTGATTCTCTACGCGCCTGGGCCGCAGACTGCTGCAGAGTATGCGCTTGCGTTCGAGCGCCATTGCAACGGTGCTGCGCAGGTCGATGACTGGCTTCCAATCGGCGAATACGCTGCCGGGCAGCTGATTCCTGGAAAGGTTCCGCGCACGTTTTCAGGCCGTGACGTGAAGGATGTCGTCACAAATCTCGGATTGCGAGCGTTGCTGGCACCGATGGCAAAAACTGAGTTGTTGGTGGAGTCTGACACGCTAGAGCAACGATTGACAGCTGAAGATGTGATCCGCGGCATTGACGCCTTTCTTGCTGAGAAACAACGGCGTTTTGATCAGGAGACTGCGGAGGCTGTCTCGCTGCGGGCGTATGACAAGCGAGTGGAATTCTTGGCGCAAGCACAGTTTGATGCCGAGTGTGCACGACAAGCTTAATAAACACGCCCTGGGTCGCCATTGCATGCTCCTGGTATTGTTTATCGTCCTGAACGTGTTGCTTGCGTTTCTCGGTCGCTATGTGTTTCATTTCTCTGCGTTCGAGATCAGCCCGGCGGCGATCGCCATCCTGGCCTGGAACGGGAACAATATCGTTGTCAGCGCTTTGTTCCTGAATGTCGCCTATGCCGCGACAGGCGTGAAGGATCTCCGCTTCCTCTGGCTGGTGCTGCCAGTCACGATCCTTGTCGGGTATCTTGCTTTGCTGATCCACAACCTCTTTGCGATCATCATCGCGTATCATGTGATCGGCGCCTTGGTGAACTACGCGCTGCAACGCTTTGATCTCAAGTATGTCTTGTACATGGGCATGAATGCTGTCGCGAACATCATGCTCGCGAAGATCTATTACCTTTTCTGAAGGCAGAAGAGCGTTACGTCGATGTGTTCCCTGTCTTTCTGGTGATGGTCCATGCTTCGTTTGAGCGGGAAGTCCTTGTTTTCTTCCCAGATGATGTCGAGATGATGGTCTGTGCAGAAGGATTCGACGAATTTCCTTGTCGTCGTTTTGTGCATGGTGTAGATGACTGGCGCGAGCTGCACTGCTTTTTCGAGGAACACGCGGTCAGCATGCCGTTCTTTCGTGCCGAAGGGCGGATTCATGATGACGACATCGCCGTGTTCAGAGAAGTTTTGTATCTCACCCTGAATAATATTTACTGACTCTGTCCCCTCAAATATTGTGAGATTTTTCTTGCATATCTCAATAGCTTTTTCATCCTTTTCAACTGCGATGACGTTTGCGCCGAGCAGTGCTGCCCCGATGGCGAGGATGCCGGTGCCTGCGCCGAGATCGATCACTGTGCCCTGCAGATGTCCTGCCATATGCGCTTGCCAGAGCAGGTCTGCTGCGATATTCGGGTCTGTGGCGTATTGCTCGAGCTGCTGGTCCGGCTGTGTGAACTGCTCCAGTTCTGAGAGCGCCACTGCCAGGCTCTGCTTGCTCACCATCGGCTCCTGGGACGCGTTTCCTGCTATAAAGATTTTCTTTCCCTACCTTGAATCGTCATAATTCATGACAGGAATCTTTAAAAACGATTTCCTGGCCCTTGTACCTGTTGGGGTGATGATGGTTTCACAGCAAGAGACACGGCGCTTGTATGATTCTCTCAAGAAGATGAACGCTGGCGTGAAGCACGCGTTCGGCACTGTCAAGGACGAGATGACCCAGCATCTGGATGCGATCAACCAGAACACGAACGAGATCCAGGCCTGTTATGAGTACCTTGCCGAGCTGGATGCAAAGTTCGATAAGCTTGCGGAGCGTATGGACGCGCTCCAGTTCCAGCTCGAGCCTGAGGAAGCGCAGATCGAGATTTCCCTGACGCATCGGGAGCAAGAGGTTTTCATGATCCTCTATGTGCAGGAAGACCCGATCACTGCTGTTGAGATCGCGAAGCGCCTTGGCTTGACTGTCGAGATGGTCGATCGGTATCTCTTGAATATCGCGTCGAAAGGCGTGCCGGTGCTCAAGACCTTCGTGAATGGCAAGGTCTATCATTCTCTTGACCTGAAATTCAAGGACTTGCAGGCGCGGAAGAACGTTCTGAACATCAACGAATCAGTTTCAGCGCAGTTGTTGACGGAAAAAGCTATTTAATTCTCGTCGACAAAAAGAAAAAATGGAAATATTTCTTGCTTTTCTTTCTTTTTATGATTGGATAACCAATGAATATAGTTGTATTCCCAATAGATAGTGTATCCAATAGATAATACTTCTAAAATATTTAGTCAAAAACTAAATATTATCATTAATATTATTCTAAAAATTTTAAGCAAATATGATAATTTATATTATATTCTTCAGAGGTACATAGGGTAACCAATAAATAAGAATCATTACTTGGATGACCAATAAATTTAAATACATCAACGCTCCCGCGCGAAGCACCATGGCACGCAATCCACACATCGAATTCAAAGGCCTGCTCAGTTTTCTCATACTGCACGAATTGAGCAAGGAGAAGCTCTATGGCGAGCAATTGGCAGAACGCATCGGCAAGCGGAAAGGCGAGACATTGACGCCTGGCACGATCTATCCAGCGCTGAAAAAGCTGCGGAAGCACAAGCTCGTCAAGTTCTCTCAGGACGGGCGCAAGAAGATCTACACGCTCACCTCGTCGGGAAAGACAGAGCTGAAGAAGCTCTACAAGCTCTTCGGCCGCTATTTCACCGGGCTCAGGAAGAAGATCCCTGCAATGCGAAAAACGACGAAACAGCGACGACAGAGGCGGAAGAAATGAAAAAGGCGAAGCACATCGGCGTGATCCTCGACGGGAACCGCCGCTGGGCCCGCGAACGCGACCTGCACCCGTGGAAAGGCCACGAAGAAGGCGCGAAACGCGTCGAAGAGATCGTCAACTGGGCCAAGGAAGCTGGTGTCGAGGAATTGACCTTCTACACCTTCTCCATGCAGAATTTCCAGCGCGACGAGCGCGAAGTCGCAGAATTGATGCGGATCTTCACCACAGCGGCAAAGCGCGCCCTGAAGGAAGTAGCGAAATTCAAGGAGAACGGGCTCCGTATCCGCTGTATCGGCCGTCTGGACAAGCTGCCGGAGAAGCTGCACAGCCTGATCAATGAGCTCATGGACGCGACCAAGGACAACAAGCCCTACACGATCAATGTCTGCATCGCCTACGGCGGCCGTGAAGAGCTCACTGATGCGGCGCAGAAAATCGCTGAGGAGGTCGAAAACGGCACGCTCAAAGCTTCTGAGGTCGATCAGGACTGCGTTGCGAAGCATCTCTACCTCAATAGCGACCCTGATTTCATCATCCGCACTGGCGGCGCGCGACGCACCTCGAATTTCCTGCCATGGCAGAGCACGTACAGCGAGTGGTTCTTTCCAGAAACCTTCCTGCCAGCGCTCACAAAGGAAGAATTCAACGCCATGATCGACGAATTTGAAGGCAGAGAACGGCGCTTTGGGAAATAATCAGCGGCTGACGCCGTGGTGATGCCCTGGACCGTTGACCACCCGTCTGAGCGTCTTCATCTGGTGCTGGGCGATGTTGTGGCGGCTGATTCGCTGCTGCTGTGCAGGAACGCATCGTTTATGATACGCCTGGTCTGTCTGCGGCGCTTCACACGCCTCTTTCTCCGCTTCCACAGCCAGTCGGTACTGGCTCACTGCCAGGTTGGTCTCCAGCGCGAGTGCAGACGTTTCTCCTGGAAACACAGGTCCTGTTCCGACAGTGCCGTCTGTGCTGATGATCTGGTCCAGGAGCACGCCCAATTCAGTCGCCAGCTCAGGCGTCATATCGTGGGCGCTGGCACGTTGAATCTGCGCCAGCAGCGAGACACTAGGCCTGAGAGCTTCTGCCATTTGTTGCGGTGAGCAATTTCTGACATAGTCAGTGCTTTGGGTTGAAGCGCAGCCCGCTGCCATGCCAAGGGAGAGTGTGACTGCGAGGTATGTGTCACTCATTGTATCACTCGGGAGTCATTCTGCGTTTTTTATGCCTATGGGTTTTTCGCGCGCAAAACACTGGATTTTTCCGTGGAAATGTGCCATTCCATGCACGTTTCCGCAAACTATATAAATAAGAAGTTCTTGTAATATACATTATCGGAACTTTAGGGGGTTTCGTCCGTGCAGACACCAAATATCGTGCTCAAAGACCTCGAGACTGAGCTGAAACTCAGAGGTTCGAGCGAATATACCCGGGACAAATATCTTCGAATCAATGCGGCGTTTCTTGACTTTGCCAGAAAAGAGCCTGCTCAGATGACTGAGCGAGACATCAAGCTCTATCTTGCTGACTTGCTGGACAAGGGCCAGGCAAATAGCTCTGTTGCCTTGGCTCGCAGCGCCTTGCTCTTCTTGTACAACGAAGTCCTGGAAAAAGGCTTCACTGGCATCAAGACTCCTAAGATCGGCAGGAAACTACCGGTGGTGCTCACAAAAGAAGAGGTGAAGCGCCTGATCGAGGCTGCAACGCATGAGAAGAGCCGTTTGTTGATTAAATTGCTCTATGCCTCAGGATTGCGTATTGGCGAGTGTCTTGCGTTGAAGGTAGAGGATCTCGAGCTCGGCGAGCGTATCGCTTGGGTGCGCTCAGGAAAAGGGGGGAAAGATCGTATGGTGATCCTCTCAGAGGCTCTTGTGGCTGAAATCAAGCGCTACACACGTCATCAGAAGATTGCTGCTGGTCTGCTCTTCCCTGGCAGGACTGGTGCGATGACAGCCAGGAATGCCCATAAGATCATTGCAGAAGCAGCGAAACGCGCAGGTATCACCAAGCCAGTGAGCCCGCACAAGCTCAGGCATAGCTTCGCGACGCATTTGAGGGAAGCAGGGACTGATCTCAGGGTGATCCAGGAGCTCTTGGGGCATGCGAATCTGCAGACGACAGAGATCTACACGCACGTGTCTTCTGAGGAGAAACGCAAGGTTGTCAGCCCCTTGGACACGTTGTGATTTTTTCTTTGTATATTTATTTTCCATATAGAATATATTTAGAAATTAAATTCTAAAAACTTTAAGCAAATCGTAAATTTTCCAGATATTGTTTATTCTAAAAACTTTAGTCAAAAATTAAAATTTCCATTATTACAAAATCATATTTATTGGTTTTCCAATTATTGTTTATCCTATATATTGCTAATACTATAATAGTCTCTAGTATATAATAAAACATTTAAGCAATAATTACAAATTCCGTCTCAGTGAATTACAGAGGATTAATCGCTATCGACCACAGAAAGTTTTATAAACCTCTCTCTCAAAAAATGACATAGTCCTTTAACCCGGTGGTAACGTGAGGCGGCAGTTCGTGCCAGTGATGCGAGTATTCTCTTTCCTTCTTCTTACTATAGCGGCTCTTCCGGCAGTATTCGCCCGTTCCTACCATACCGGCATCAGCCCGCTCAATAAAGTCATTGAGACCATGAGCTGGATGGTGAACGTGCCGATCCTGCAGAACGAATATGTCCAGATCGGCTTCATCCGTTTCGGCTTATTCCTCGTCTTTCTCGCAGTGAGCCATTGGGTCTTCAAGAAGCTCTTCGACAGCAATAAGACAAGCGGCGTCATCGCTGCAGCCTTCTCGATCATCGCAGCCTTCCTGATGCCAGAAGAGCTTGTCATCGTGCAGGGCGGCGTAATCACCGTCGTCTTCGCCGGCATGATACCCCTTGCGCTCGTCGCCGGCGGCATCTGGTTCGCTGTCAGCGAGGAGAAAGGCCTGAACAAGAACTTCCCCCTGCGCATCATCGCGCTCGTCCTGCTCTTCATCCTGCTCTACATCGTTGAGATCTACCAGCAATTCCTCAATCTCGCACCCATTATCCTCTTCATTCCAGTGAGCATGTTACGAAACAGATGGAGGCGTCGCTAAGTGGCAGTCGAACAAGTCGTGATGAGTGTTATGCGCGTCATACTTGACTGGCTCTCAGTCGCGATCGTCCTCTGCATCATCTACATGCTCTTCGCGCTCGTTACAAACGGGAAAGGACTGGGTGCTCTCGGGAACCTCTTCAAAGGGAGGGACGGCGATGACAGCGACAAAAGTCGCAAGAGCCGGGACCGAGACACCTCTACTGATAAGAAGAAGACAAAGAAGAAAGAAGAAGACGAAGACGATGCCGACGAGAAAGAACGGAAGAAGAAAAAAGAATACGTCGACTTCGAGAATCTCGGCCAGATACGCTTCCTCGTGCGGAACAGGAACGACGAGCCGATCGAAGGCGCGCGTGTCGTGATCTATCCGTCAAAGGCGAAGATCTTCTTCAAGAAGATTGGCAAGAAAGGACGATACTACACAGACAAGACGAACAGAGACGGCATCTTCCCCTCGCACGGCGGCTATCTCGAAGTGCCCAGCGGCACGCTGAAGTACATCGTGCGGTATACGCTGCCGAAAGGTGAGAAATACAAGAGCGCGCAACGCTTTGGCAGACGCAAATTCAAGGTGAAGAGCGACATCGAGATCAAGAAGGAAGAGTCGCACGACGTCAGCATCACGCTCGACTTCTACAGCGAATCGCAGGAAGGCTTCGAACCATTCATCCATAGCATCACACCGAACGAGGACAAGACGATCGAGTACAAAGGCATCATCAAACCATTGTGACCATGGCAGACGAAGAAACGCCACCAGAAGGAGACACGCCGGAAGATCCGGTCGCGCCAGAGGAGGACGAAGAGAGCGTCGAGCTCCCTCTCGACGAGATCGAGACAGATGAGCGAGACTCTCTCGCAGGCTGGCGACGGGCAGAAGAGGAAGCGGAAGCGCTCTTTGAGAATCTCAGGAGAGGGCTGGAAGAAGCCTCTGGCGGCGTCCTCGCAGCAGCTACCGGTCTCGCGAATGCTGGCGCCCAGGATTGGGCTGACAGAGCAGAGAACTTCGATCGGCAAACAGAACTCTTCCTTAATAAACTCATTGAACTCAACGAACAACGCGCTGAAGCACGCAGGAACGACCCTGAACGGGAAAGAGCAGCGAACGACGCTGCAGAAACCATCAGAAAACTCCGCAACCAACCGGAAGAACTGCAAGCGCTGGTGTGGCAGCAGAGCGTGCAATTCTGGAAACGACGCGCAGATGCGGGTGAGCAGATCGCGCAGCGATTTCGCCAAAGCGCGCTTGAACATCGGGAGCGACGAAGAGACGCATCTGCGAATTGGCAACGTCGACGAGAGGAAATTCGAGAAGCGAAAAAGGAACGACGAGACCGTACCTTTGCAGCCAAAGCTGCGACAAAGGATCTAGTCGCAGCATTCAAAGTCGAGAAACAACAAAAAGAAGCAGAACGACAAGAGATTCTCCAGGAGAAAGAACGCATCCATAAGCGAGAGATGCACGCGCTCGAGCTGAGCTACGACGCCGACGCATTCAATGTCCGGCTCGAGAATCTCGATAATCAGCACGACTTCGCGCTGAAAGGCATGCGGCGAAAGCTCAGCCGGAAGCTCAAGCGGAAAGAACTCGGGCGTGATATCAAGCAGCAGGGGCGCAAAGTCGCGGACGGCATTGGTGAATTCGCTACCGGACTGCACGATGGCATTATCGGCCTGTTCTACAGGCTGAAGATCGCCTCAAGCGAGGACATCCCCTCGCCAAAGCAGCTCGTCGTGTCTGTCCTTTTCGTCAGATACCTGCTCCACGTGCACGAGCACTTCACTTTCGACAAGAAATTCCACGAGCTTGCCAGCGAATTCGTGAATAGCGCTGGCGACATCGAAGTGCCGCGCTGCCTTGTCTATGCGCACGCGATCGCAGACACGCGACGTGACATCGCGGTGTTCGAAGGCCAGCTGGAAGGGCTCCAGGACCAGCTCAGGAACGCTAGGCAACTCACTGACCAGGCTGAGCGAATCGCAGCAGAGACTGAAATTCAGACACTCATCGACCAGGCAACATTTGATCTCGACACCGCACGCACGTATTTGCGAGCGCTCTCAGATCCGAATGGGAGCATCAAGCTCTCAGAAATTACCAATCCACAGCGCGCTGACGACCGGGCAGATGTCGGTCCGCTGAACATCCAGGCGATGGCCTTGGACGCGACGAAAGTCGGCAACCCGGTTTGGAAATATGGCATGCTCTACGTGCTCAAGCCCATGTACAAGTCGTTGTACCTGGGCAACTGGACAAGCAAGGACATCGAGAAGTTCATGGACGATCTGATGGCGCCTGAGAATCATGAGGTGATGCGCAACCTCTTCATGGCCGCCTTCCTCCACCGCTTCCGTGCCTGGCCAAAGTTCTTTGTCTACTGGGGACTGAACGCGTGGGGAGTGATACCACACATTGTCAAGCACTTCGACCAGGAAGGATATGCGCTGAATCGCCGAAACATCTTTGGCAGGCTCTTCTACCATTTCGCTGAAGAATGCCGTATCTTCCAGTATAGAGCCATCCTCACCGCACCAGACGGACGGGCGATCGTCGATATCATCATCGGCGAAGTGCGCACCCTCGGCGTGGTCACGAATCATTTCATCGCTTTCATGCGCCGCGAGATGCGCGCGCAAGGCAACAACGCGTTTAAAATCCCATTCGACGAATACAGCCGCAAGTTTATTACAGAGATGGGACGCATGGAGCTCAGCCCGCGCTGGCCAATCGACAATCTCCGCTTACGTACCCAGCCGAATCTCAGGCCAATTATCTGGAGCCTGAAGATTGTCTTCTGGCGAGAGATGCATAAGTATATCTGGCTCGGGAATGGCAAGACCGAAGCAGACATCATGGCAGAGATCGATGCGAAACTCGCAGATGCCGACACCCAAAGAAATCTTCGCGACCTGCTCTTTCAGCGACGCCACTTCGCATTCTTCATCTTCCAGAGCCATCGTCCCTGGGGCTTGGGCGGTCTTGATTCTGATCGCAACATCCTCTTCCGCAAGTATTTCCATAAAGTACCCTATGACGTCAAGAAACTGGGTAGCTTCTACGAGGTAGCGCAACTCCTCGCGAGACGGCTTGCTGAGAAACGGCAGGCAGAAGCGGCGAAGGCAGAGAAGAAGAAACGCAAAGGCGCAAAGCCATTCGAAGGCGAGCTCTATTGGATGTTCTTCGCGTTCGCGAAAGAAGACGACGTGATGACCCTCAACGAGCACGGCGAATACCCGCGCGTGTTCAGCAAGGCAGACCTCGCCCGCTACATCGAAGGCAAGCAGAAGGATGTCGATGCCCTGCTCTCCAACTCCAAAGAGGACGAAGGACGCGCAGTCGGCAACTTCCTCGGCGCGAGCGGCCTCACCGAGATCAACACGTTCTTCGCAGACACGGTTGCAGACAACAACGACTGGAAAAAATTCCCGATCGTCGGCCTCGGCGCCGCAGTCTCTCATGTGAAGGATCGCGAACTCGCGACAACAGATCCGGAGGCGTACGCCCGCCTGAGCCCGTACGAGCTGCATTGGAAATGGCACTGGATCAGGCACGGACCCAGTGACGAGCCCAGCCCCTCGACCATCCTTGGCCGCGTCGTGGTGTGGGAAGACGGCGACCAGGGCGTGAAGCCCTTGCTTGGTCTCACCTGCTCCTACGAAGATTTTGTCAATTTGAAGGTTGAGTTGAGCGACGAACAGATCGCTCGCGTGCTGCAAGCGCAAGGCATCGGCGTGGACAAGGCAGAGCTCAAGCTGATCGACAACGCGACTGTCGAGCCAGAATACGAAGAATGGACGCAGGAAGACGGCCACTTCGAATTGCGACTGCCGTATTACGGCGAGCACATCGAACTGCTTGCGAAGAAAGGACGGACGCATCACGGCCTGGATCCCGAGCATTGGGCGCCGCATGTCGAACCTGTCGAGGGACAGGAAGAGACCCTCAACGATCACACCGGCACGTTCCGGCGATACTTCGCGCTCACAGAGCAAGACCACACGAAAGAGAATGTCATTGTCGTGGTGCAGAAACGCGAAGCTGAGCAGAACGAACCGAAACTGCTCGTCTACCCTACAGCTGAACTCGAGAACAGGAAAAGATCAGCGCACAAGACGCCGCTCGCGCCGGTCTTCGGTCCGGAATGGTGCGAAGCGAATGGCGTGTACCGCGTACCTGACGCTGCGAAGAAACTGCTCAAGCTCATGAGCATGGGCATGCGCAATTCAGAACTCAGCTTCACGCTCAAGAAATCAGGAGAGGTGGAAGCAAAGCTCTACTTCATCCTCGCGTATCGCAATGGCGATCCACGATCCGGCCGGTACAGCGACGCGTTCGTCAATGCGAACGACTCGAAGATTGTCATGCTGCCCTCGCTCCATTACGACAAGACCCGGAGCCTCTACCCAGGAACCAGCGCTGGCAGCTTCAGCTTCGGCACCCTGACAGAGCAGGCAGTCAAGATCACGAACAACATCACCTTCACACCAGAGATCGCAGTGAACCCGCGCGCGCGAAAGGCCCATTACGGCACCTATCGCCTCATCTGCGTGGCGTGCAAGCCAGGAGCCGAAGCGGCGCAGATCCAGCCGCTCACTGACGGCATCATCCGCGCGCTCGAACGCGGCGAGGCAGTGGGCAACGAGAACCTGCTCTGGGATGTCAACTACATCGACTTTGTCCTGACGTCAGCGGCGCAGGTGACTGCGCATGCAGCACCCACAGGTGGTCAACCATGAAAGTAACTGCCAGCAAGACATTCGTGCCCTTCAATGAAGGGGCATCAGGCATCATCCTGCTCGCAGTGAAGCCTGTCCTGTATAGCGGCGACCGACGGGAACGGCTCACCTTCATGGTACGACCAGCAGAGAAGTTCATGGTTGCGGAAGAACGGGGCCCAGACACGTTCGCGCACAACGCAGCGATGAGCCAGCCCTCCTTCATCATCAGGATCGCAGAAGGAAAGGAAACAGAGGTACCGTTCGAGATCGAACTCCCTGACGACTTCCCGGCGCAGGAGTTGACCCTGCGCTTCCTGTTCGCCGATGCCTGGCACGAAGGCGGCGGCCGCTACGCGCACAGCGAGGAATGGAGCGAGACCTATCAGAAAGTCCAGACCATGGCACAGGTCGAAGGCAAAGCTATCTCTGTCGAGGAAGCGATCCACGATCTCGGCAAATGGACAGAGATGGAACTCAAGCATGTCGGCGAGCGCGACACCCTCAAGTGGCACCACGGTGAGGATCCAGTTGAGTTCCGCCGCAAGCTCGACGAAACCAAGGCCTTGCACGGACAGCTCGCATACCGGATGCGCACAGACCAGCAAGTGCGCCAAGCCTACACCTATGTCCAGAAGATGCTGGGGTATAGTGTCTCAGTGTACAACGATGCGCAAAAAGGCATCGTGCGGCAGCAGATGCTCGATTATCTCTCAAAAATTCGCAAAAAACCACTCCTCCAACGCATCGCGTGGTTGCAGGAAGTGGCGAAGCAAGAACAGGCAAAATACTCGAAGACCGGGTGATACACGATGTTCAGTCATGCAAAATTGAAGCTCGATACGTTCTGGAGAACGAAAAGCAGTTTGATGATCGTGCTCCGGCGACGTTTGCGCGAGGCGATCCGTATCCAGGAAGAGCTCGAGAAAGAGCAGTTTCCAGAAGTGGAACAGAGCCAGCAAACAGGAAGTGTGGAAACTGTCGACAAAGAGTTCGACGAGGCTATGGACCTTGTCGAGGAAGAGATGGACAAGCTCGTCAAAGGCGAGAAGGTCGCGATTGCTGCGGAAGAACGCCCGTTGGAGGATTTTGCTCATCTGCGCAAGGTCTTCAAAGAGTATGTGGAGAAGATCCACGCCCTGCATCAGCATTGCCCGTCTGACTCGAAAGCGCGACAGCACCTGAGCAATATCTGGGGTCATCTCGAGAAGCTGCACCACAAACTTGATCGTGCTGCCACCGAAGAAGAGGATGCGTTGAAGAAAGAGTATAACGCCCTGCTCCGCTCTGAACAGCACAAGCGTGGCACGCTCCAGAACCTTGTCGTCTCGTACAACGAGGTGATGCAGCTCATGAATGATGCCTGGACCCAGCGCTCGCAGACCCGCGAGGCTTCGCATGAAGTCGACAAGATCATGGACGAAGCGCAGAGCGCCATGGGCGAGATCGAGAAGATGGAAGCTGAGATCAAGCAGCAGCGACTCAGCGACCGCCAGATCGACAGGCTTGACAAACTGGCAACTGCCATCGAGCGCGGCGTTGAGCACCTGATGCCTGTGCTCCACGGCGTGTTGGAAGATTTCCTTTTTATCTTCAAGGTGATCGCCGATCTCGAGATCCACTACCAGGACGTCAACGAGCCACACATTGAGAAGATCCTGGAGCACTTGCGGGAGACCGGATTTCCGCAGGAAGATTGGGAGAAGCTCAAAGCGCATTATGAGGAAGCGCGGACAGAAGAGCACACCTCGCTCAAATCAGGCGTCGACGCATTCAGGCGGATGGCGCGCCTGCAAGGAGCGGCAGCGTAATTTTTATAAACCCCTTTCCTGTATATGAGAAATTGAGGTGAATCCATGCATAGCGTTCGTCATTGGTTGAGCTTTTTCGCCGGCGTGATCATCTTCCTGCTCGGCCTGTTTCCCCTGATCGGCAAGGAAGCCTGGCTCGGCCCTGTGAACAGCGTGCTTGGCAATGTCCTCGTGTACATCCTGGCTTTTGGCGGCTTGTACATTATCGTTGACAGCTTCTTCGAGTTCACGTTCCACAGCGGGATCGGCATCACGACCTTGCTCGTGGGTTTGGTCGTCTTCGGTCTCGGCCTGGTGGTCATCCTGAGCTCGATGAACGTGATCAGCTTCAGCGTGCCCTTCCTGAGCCCGATCGTCTACTACATCCTCTTCATGCTGGAAGGATTGTTCCTCATGCTGGGATGCTTTATTATGGACTAAGAAATCTGGACTTCCTGGCCGAGGCACTGGCCTGGCATCCCTGTTTCGAAGCGGACCCTGATCGCGCCCTTCTTGCCGTGCGCTGCTGCCACTTCGCCGTTGAGTGCGCGCTTGCCCGTGTTCCAGGCTGCTTTCTTGCCCACGAGCTTTGCAGCGGCTTCGCGGCTGGTACAGCCCTCTGGCTGCACTATGACGTGGTTGCCCTTGGTGCGGTGCACTGAGCGGCGGTAGTTTGTGATGATGCCTTTCATAGCCCCGCGAGAACAACAGGCCCTTTATAAAGCTTGCTGATGATTATAGAAGATGTTCTAAGCTCTTGCCTGGCGTGCTCGCTGCAGGAGCGCTGCGTTTCGTGCTTGCTCGTTTCTTCACGGTCTTCTTTGGACGCTTCTTGACCGGCTTCTTCTTTTGTATGGCTTTCTTTGCGGTTTTCTTGGGTTTTGGGGTGGTTTTCTTTTTTGCCTTACGTTTGGCCTTGCCTTTCTTCTTGACCTCGAGCTCGATATAGCCGTCGTCCATCTTATCGACGATCGCCTCGATATGCGGGCTCGCCTCTTTCAAGGTTGCGACACTGTCCTTGATCTTCTCAGACACTGTGTCGAGGAATTCGGCATCGACGTCTGCAGAAAGCATGGGGAGCTCCATCCTGTCGACCTCCAGGGAAGCGTGTTCCTCCTCAACCTTTTCGTAGCCAGTGAAGTGCTTCTTGATCGTGAGCTGCGCTTCGCGCTTGTAATGCTTGAAACGCACGTGCCGCTTGCGGAACATTAGGTTGCAATGCTTGCAGTAGAAGCCCGTGGCCATGGTGCCGAGCACGTCGCCTTCACACAATGGACAGCCTTTCGGAACCCGCATTTTCTTCCTCTCCTGCACGCTACCAGGCCAATAGATTTATAAATGTGGCGCTGAACTCAGGCGTATGGCAATGCTGAGCACAGAGAGGACATCGCAGCGAGCACGCCAGCATGCTATTATCATTTGAGCCAGTCGTCCTTCTAGACTGGCGGCGAACTGACCCAGAAGGAAAACCCATAAAAACCGCGTGAGGACACGATCGACCATGACCTACGACTTCAAGACCAGCGAGCAGGCGATGCTCGAGTTCTGGAAACAGCACAAGATCTACGAGAAGGCGAGAGCCCGCGGCACGAAGGACTATTACTTCCTTGACGGCCCGCCATACACGTCTGGCAAGGTTCATCTCGGCACTGCCTGGAACAAGGCCTTGAAGGATCAGGTGCTGCGCTACAAGCGCATGCGCGGCTTCAAGGTGTGGGACCGCGCTGGCTATGACATGCACGGTCTGCCGACCGAGCACGCAGCGCAGAAGCAGCTCAAGCTCGCGACGAAAGAGGACATCGAGGCTTACGGGCTCGCGAAATTCATCGAGGCGTGCAAGAAGCTCTGCGTCGAGAACATGCACGTGATGAACGAGGACTTCCTCCGCCTCGGCGTGTGGATGGATTTTGAGAACGCGTACCAGTCGATCAAGGACGAGTTCATCGACGGCGAATGGTGGCTGGTCAAACGAGCCCATGAGGAGAACCGGCTCTATGAAGGCCTGAAGACCATGACCTGGTGTCCTGATTGCGGGAGCGCGCTCGCCAAGCACGAGTGCGAATACCAGGAAGTCACAGAATCCAGCATCTTTGTCAAGTTCCCGGTCGAAGGCGAGGACAACACTTACCTGATCATATGGACAACGACGCCGTGGACCATGCCGATCAACCTGGCGATCATGGTCAATCCAGAACTGCCATATCAGAAATGCCTGGTGACCCTGCAAGACGGCAAGAAAGAACGCTGGATCCTCAGCGCTGCGCTCGCAGGCCCGGTCGTGCAGACAGTGGCAGACGCGACCTATGAGGTAGAGGAAGAATTCAAGGGCGAAAAACTGAAAGGGATGCGCTACCAGCACCCGTTCAACAAGGAGATCCCTGATTACGAAGAGATGCGGCTGGAACATCCGAACATCCACACAGTCATCCTGAGCGAGGAGTATGTCGATACCAGCGCCGGCTCTGGCCTGGTGCATTGCGCGCCTGGCGGCGGTCCTGAAGATTATGAGGTGGGTCATGCGAACGGCATGCCTCCCTACAACCCGCTGAGCGAATACGGCGTCTTCCCTGAGAACATGGGAAAATTCTCCGGAAAGAAAGCGCACGAGGATAAGCAGTTCTACATCGACGCGCTCGACGAGGAAGGCGTGCTGATCAAGACTGTCGAGGTCACGCACGATTACGCGCACTGCTGGCGATGCCACAGCCCTGTCATCTTCAGAGCGACGCGGCAATGGTTCTTCAAGGTCGAGGACCTGAAGGAGAAGCTCGTCGCGCAGAACGACAAGATCGACTGGGTGCCGCAGGCAGCGTACAACGCGTTCGACTCCTGGCTCAAGAACCTGCGCGACAATAGCGTGACAAAGCAGCGCTACTGGGGCACGCCGCTTCCTGTCTGGCGGTGCGACAGCTGCGAGCACTATGTCGTGATCGGCTCGCGTGCAGAGCTCGAGGAGCATGTCGGCAAGAACGGCATGCCGAAGGATCTGCACAAGCCCTGGATCGACGAGGTCACCTGGAAATGCGCGAACTGCAAAGGCAGCATGCACCGCATCCCTGACATCCTCGACGTCTGGGTCGACGCCGGCACCACGAGCTGGAATTGTCTCGACTATCCGCATAAGACTGATACGTTCAAGAAGTTGTTCCCTGCAGACTTCATCCTCGAAGGCAAGGACCAGATCCGCGGCTGGTTCAACCTCTTGCACATCGCGAGCAACCTCGCGCTTGGCAAGCCGAGCTTCAAGAGCGTGTACATGCACGGCTTTATCAACGACGCGCAAGGACGCAAGATGTCCAAAAGCCTGGGCAATTACATCCTCCCGGATGAGGTAGTGGACAAGTACGGGGCGAACACCCTGCGCTATTATATGATCGGCGCCGCGAACCCTGGTCTTGACATGAACTATAATTTCGACGACGTCGATCTCAAGCACCGCAACCTCTTCGTCTACTGGAACCTGCACAAGCTCCTCGTCGAGATGACAGAAGTGCAGGGCGTCCAACTCACGAACGTGGCGAGCAAGGATCTGGGCATCGAGGAACGATACCTGCTCAGCAGGCTGCACTCGACCATCAAGGCCGTTACCGAGGCCATGGACGAGTATCGGCTCAACGAAGTGCCGCACCTGATCGAATCCTTGCTGCTTGACCTGAGCAGGAATTACATCCAGCTTGTCCGTGACAAGATGAGCCTGGGCACTGAAAAGGAGAAGCAAGCAGTGCTCTATGCTGTGTTCACCACCTACCTGGAAGCGATGAAGCTCTTCGGCATCATCGCGCCCATGTTCGCAGAGCAAGTGTACCAGCTCCTGAAGGAGAGCTTCCCGCTCGAGGAGGAGAGCGTGCACCTCTGCGCCTGGCCAAGCTATGAAGCTACGCTGATCGACACCCAGCTCGAGCAGGATTTCCAGGCGCTCTTCGCTGTGATCGGCGCAGCGCTTGCCGCGCGGGATAGTGTGCAGCTCGGGGTGCGCTGGCCTGCGGCAGAGCTCGTGATCGAGACAAGCGATAAGCAGACACTGACCGCGTTCAAGCATCTCGAAGCCCTGTTCAAGCAGCAGGTCAATGTGAAAGCAGTGCGCATGGAACGCTTCGCAGAGGCAGAACTGCAGGTGGAGCCGAACTACAAGACACTCGGCAAGGAATTCGGACAACAGACCGGGAACGTCGCAGACTTCATCAAGGAGAACCAGTCAAAACTCGCGGGCTTGCTCACGCAGAGCGCGGGCGAAGGACGGATCACTGCCAATGGCTACGAGTTCAAGCCGGATCATTTTGTCACGAGCAGGAACGTGCCGAACGGCTGGAGCATGGGCAGCTTCCCGAAAGGCGCAGTGTTCCTGAACACGACCATGACACCAGCATTGGAGGCAGAAGGCTTTGCCCGCGAACTCATCCGGAGAACGCAGCAATTGCGGAAAGAGGCTGGCCTGCAGAAGAATGACGTGATCGCGCTCACGATCGACGCTCCTGAGCTTGTGAGCAGCATCACTGCCTTTGAGAAGGAGATTGTCAAGCGCACTGGCGCGAAAAGCTTGGCGACTGGCACGTGCGACGGCAGCCATACCGCGCAATTGAAGATCAAGGGCAAGCACGCGAAGATCGGCGTGCAGAAAGTCTAGACCAGCCGAACTTCTCCTTTCTCTGCATCGACCTCGACGAGGTCGCCGTCGCTGAGGAGCTTGGTCGCGTTCTTCGTGCCGATGATGCACGGCTTCTTGAGTTCGCGGCTGACGATCGCGGCATGGCACATCGCCCCGCCTTCGTCGGTGATGATCGCGCTGCAGATGCTCATGAGCGGCATCAAGGTCGGCGAGGTGCTCGGCGCGACCAGGACGTCGCCGGGTGCGAAGGTGACGGCTGCCGGGTCGTTGGTCTGCGCGATGCGCACCCGGCCCCTGACTTTGCCCTTGCACGCGACAGTGCCGGTCAGGCAAGTCGCTGCTTCGGGCTTTCCCTCGATGCTTTCGATGACTTTCTGGATATCTGCCGTGAATGTGACGAGCTCCTTGCCAGGATGCACTTCGTACATGAAGCGCTCGCCGCTTTCGTGTCGCGTGAGGCGTCCCTCGACACGGTCGAAGGCCTTGGTGTCGAGCTCGTTCAGTGTGAGCAGTGTTGCGCCCGCAGGGTCGATGTTGTGCTCGACAAGGTAGTGCTCGACAAGCGGGACGACGACCTTCTCGAGGAAGGGAGGATAGAACGAGACTTTCTTGAGTTCTGCAACTGTACTGGCATATTCCTTGTCCTTAAGCAGTTCGCCGGTGATGTTGACAGTCAGGTGCGGGAAGACCGTCGCGTGGAACGCGAGGTCGTTGAGAAAGTCGACAGCGTCTCGATAGTTCGGGAATGCTCCGGGTCCTTGTTCGATACAGTGTTGCGCTTTCGTGTTGAGTTCCTGGCCGCGTGCGAGCAAGGCTTTCCATTCCTTGATCTTTTCAGGCCCTTTCGACACTGCGTTGAGAAATGCGTTTGTTTCGTCTTGTGACCAATAGTATCGGACGCCTCCTTGTTCTTGTTCGATGAAGAGCGCGTCTGTGATGTGCATGCCGAAGGCCGTGTCAAAGAACTCGCTGCTGTACCAGGCGTACCAGATGCTCGTGCCGAGCAGTGTCGATGGCCGGGTGAGGTACAGATCCCATTGCATGGTTTCGTGTGCGAAAACGCGCTTAATATGTGTTCCGGTTGTCACAAAGAACGCTTGTTTTGCTCACTTCTTCCTGATTTTATTCAAAACTTCTAGTCGTTTCCGAAAAGTATATAAACCATTTTGCTTCCAACTGTGATGGGGGAGTGATTGTGGCCAAGATCAGTATTGACACGCCGCTAGCCGAATTGACATTGCGCAAGTATGAGCGTCCTGCCGAGGGTATCTCCAAGCGAGATCTGGTGCGGAAGCTCTGCCTGAGCCTCGGCCTGCTGCAACCAGGGGATTCTCGGGATGTCATTGTTGATGTGCTGCATGTCATGTTGGAGGCAGAGAAAGAGCTCACCTCGACAGAGGTCGAGAAACGGGTTGTCGCGAAGCGCAAGGAGCAGAAGCTCGAGCTCCTCGGCATCGCACCGAGCAACATCCGCCGGCAATTGCTGCGTTTGCGGGATATCTTTCTTGTGGAGAAGGTGAAGAACAATTACCGCATCCGCGAGAATGCCCGGCTCAAAACGATTTTCGAGGAGAACATCGAGAAGTACTATCTCGACAGCATCATCAATCGCGCGAAAGAGTATATCGCAGCAGTCGATCAGGTCTTTGGGAAGCAGTGAGGAATGTTTCTACCTCGCTTTGGAGGTTCTGCGCTTCGTACGCGAGTATCCTCCTGTTCGCTTCGAACCGTTCCCAATCGCTCATGCATGCGTTCCAGTCAGCTGCGAACTCGTCGTTGGCAAGCCCTTTGAGTCCGAGATAGCCATGGTTCATCTTCTTGAACAAGCCGTCGCGGTGCAGGTGGTTGTAGACGCGATGCGAGCTGACTGACAGGTCGACTGCTGATTGGAAGCCCTCGCTCTCCATAACTTCCCTGATCTCGTCAGTTACGTGCTGGAAGCCGCGATACAAGCTGATCGTGTACGTGCCTGCGACTGCAGCAAGGCCGAGGCTTGCGATGAGTGCGCCGGTGTAGATCGTTCGCTTGGTAGCATCGATGAATCGTTGGGCGAACGGCCGTTGCGCTTGGAGCTCGTGTCGCTGTGCCTGCCATTCTGCCAGGGTCATGTCAGTCATTGTCTTGTTGATGGTGTGCTGGTTAAAGGTCCTTGCGCCTGTTTTTCCAGAAACGTTGCAGAAAACCCGGCGAACTACCGAAACTATTTATATCGCGCCATTTTCGGCCCTGCATGGCAGTCTACGAACCAGGAGAAGACAGCGAATTGCTGAAGCAGGCTGTGGAGCAATACGCCTTTGGCGAGGTATTGGATATGGGTTCAGGGAGTGGCTTTCTCGCGCTGGCTGCAGCGACGAAAAAGGAAGTGACGAACGTCCTTGCTGTCGACATCGATGACGAATCGCTAGAACATGTCAGGAACAAAGTCAAGAACAAGAAAATCAAGGTCCTGAGAAGCAATCTGTTCTCGAACCTCAAGAACGAGTCCTTCGACACGATTATTTTCAACCCACCCTACCTGCCGAAAGAAGAGAAAGATGAGCATCAAGCTTTGTATGGTGGTGCTGAGGGCTACGAGCTCACGCTGCAGTTCTTGGAGCAAGCAAAAAAACATCTGAAGCCACAAGGAATCATCCTCTTGCTCTTCAGCAGCCTGACGAATAAGGAGCGGATTGATCAGGAAGCGAAGAAGCTCGGCTATCATTTTGAGCAGTTATTGATGGAAGCGCACTTCTTTGAACGATTGTATGTCTACAAGCTCTGGAGGCTTGGCGATGGATGAATTCCTGGCGAAAGGGAAGCGTGGCGAGGTCTTTCTCAGGGAGGAGCGTGGCAAGAAGGTCTTGGTCAAAGTAAAAAATCCGAAAAGCGATGTCGACACGATTGCCAACGAAGCCAAGTACAACACATTACTCAATACAAAGGGAATTGGTCCAGCATTCATTTCATACGATAAGGGAAAGGGAGAATTAGTACGGGAATATGTCGAAGGCCTGGAATTCCGGAAGTGGTTGCTTGACGCGGAGAAAGAGGCTGCGCGCCATGTCCTGCTCACGATCCTGGAGCAGTGCCATGTCATGGATGAACTCGGCATCAACAAGCTCGAGATGACGCGGCCGTGGAAGCACATCATTGTCAAGGAGAATGGCGAGCCGGTCCTGATAGATTTCGAGCGCTGTGCCGAGACACCGAACCCGAAGAACGTGACGCAGTTCTGCCAGTTTCTCACTGGCAGCAACTTGACTGCGAAGCTCGCTGAGAAGGGTATGCAGATTGAAAGCTCAAAATTATTAGCATTAGCTAAAAAATATAAGCATAATATAAAAAATAATAAGAAAAAAGAGAATATTTCAATCTTTCAACTAATGCAAGAGGTGGTGCAGCATGCCTGACACAACGCGGTTCCAAGAGCGTGTCTATGCAAAATTGAAGAAGGTGCCGAAAGGCAAGATCACAACGTATGGAGACCTCGCACGCGCCATGAAGAGCTCAGCACGCGCAATCGGGCAAACCATGCGTTGCAATCCGTATGCGCCCAAGATTCCGTGCCATCGCGTTGTGAAGAGCGACGGCACGATCGGCGGCTTTGGCGGCGCTGTAAGAGGAAAAAAGATAAAGGACAAGATAGCCCTCCTCAACAAAGAGGGAGTACACGTGAAGCGAGGAGTCGTTCTGAACTTTGAGAAGGTGCGATATCGGTGGTAGACTTCAAGATCATCGCGCATCGCTGCCGCGGCTTCGGCGAAGAAGAGAATACGCTAGCGGCCTTGAAGAAAGCGCTGGCGAGCGATGTCGACGAGATCGAAGTGGATCTCCAGATCACGAAAGACCGAGAGCTCGTGGTCTGGCATGACTGGAGCTATCACACCATGAGCGGCAAGCGGGTGCGTATTAGCACCACGACCCTCAAGCAGGCTGAGCAGAGCGGCCTGATGAGCTGCGCAACCCTGCTCAAGACCTTCAAGCGGAAAGGCAAGGGCAAGCTGCTCAACATCGACATCAAGAAATACGGCGAAGAAGATCAACTTGTGGCGATGATCCGCAAATACAAGCTGCAAGACCGGGTTGTCATCGTCTCCTGGACGGCGAGATGCCTCGAGAAAGTGCACAAGCAGGCGCATGCGTGGAAACTGGCCTATACGATCGTGCCGAAAGTCTATACCAAGAAGACCAACGGCTTCCCGATACGGCCTGCGATACTGCTGCCTGCCTTTATCCGGAACCAGACCGTGCCGCTCGACCGGGTCAACCTTCGCCATGTCGGCTTGCCGGTGACTGCCAGCATTGTGAGACGGCTCAAGAAATTTGTGCCTGAAGTCATTGTGGTGAACGAAGACACCGTGAAAGGCAACAATCGCCTGATTAAGATCGGTGTTGCCGCGAGCATGACAAATAATTCGCCAGAACTTCTCGAGCATTTCAAAGCGTGATGATCTCGGCTTCGTTCTTCTCAGTGTCGTAGATCGCGACGGTTATCGGGTGTCCAAGGCCGACGCACGTGCTTCCTGGGTTGACATGTAGAGTCTTGCCGTGCATTGTCGTTTCTGCCTTGTGATTGTGTCCTGAGAACACTGCGTCGAATTCGCCGCTTGAGATTGCAGCGTTGAGGAGTTGCGGTGAGTGCCCGTGGAACAGGAAGCACTTCCTGCCGTCGACGTCCAATTCCTTTGTCAGGCCACAGAACTCGATGTCAACGTCTTTGGTCATGCGCATCGTCGCGAGCCAGTCGCCGTTGTTATTGCCGTCGACAGTGTAGACCTTGCACGTGAGCGCCTTGCACGCTGCTGGCATGAAGGGTGAGACCCAGTCGCCGAGATGGAACACAAGGTCGACCTTCTTCTTGTTGAAGAGTTCGATGGCTTGCAGAAATGTCGGGAGATTGTCATGCGTATCCGAAACAACGCCAATCAGCATCTTATTCCTTCTTCTTCTTGGTCTTCTTGATCTCGCTCTCGAGATCCAGCTCGCTCAGGAGTTCCTTGTAGCGGTTCCTGATTGTGACTTCTGTGACGCCAGCGACGTCAGCGACTTCGCGCTGTGTGCGCTTCTCGCCGTTGATCAAGGCTGCGACGTACAATGCAGCAGCTGCGATGCCAGTGGGACCTCGGCCGCTTGTTAATTCGACTTCTTGCGCGCGTTCGATGATCTCCACGCTCTTGCTCTGCGTTTCAGCCGTGAGGTTGAGCGCGCTGGCAAAGCGAGCGATGTAATCCGCAGGGTTTGAAGGTAAAATTTTGATACCCAATTCCCTTGTGATAAACCGATAGGTCCTTCCAATTTCCTTTTTCTCGATTGAGGATGCTTCGGACAATTCGTCAAGGGTTCGGGGAACATCGTGCCGCCTGCAAGCAGCGTACAACGCGCCTGCAACCACGCTTTCCATGCTTCGTCCGCGCACCAGGCCTTTCTGCACTGCCAGGGTGTAGATCCTGGAAGCTTCTTCTTCCACGGAACGCGGCAATTTCAAGAAGCTGGAAACACGCTTGAGTTCGCTCAGCGCGAGCTTGAGATTGCGCTCGATCGCTGTCGAGATGCGCTGCTGCCATTTGCGCAGGCGGAAGAACTTGCTCTTGCTCTTGGAATCAAGGCTGTAGAGATCGCCCTTGCGTCCGACATCAGTGCCGAGGCCCTGGTCGAAGTGGGTGTAGCTCATCGGCGCGCCGGTTCTGCGCTTCTGCGCTGCGCTGTCTGAGTCGAACTCGCGCCATTCCTGGTCAAAGTCGACCATCTTGTCCTCAACAACGAGGCCGCAGTCACGGCAGATGACTTCTCCTTTCTCCTTGTTCAGCAGGAGATTGATCGAGCCGCATTCCGGGCATTTCTTGACAAACGCCATATTCCCCCTCAAATCGTAAGGCTTATATACCCCCCACAGCCGTACGATACACTATCTTTATATAGGAGAGCTTGCATCTATTTAAAAAGCTTCCGGTATTATTTCCTCTGCACCCCTTTGTTTCCCTCTCGGGTGAATAGAAAAGTTTTTTAATATCGCACGCAAGGATGCAGCGCATGCGGAGAAAGAGGCGGGGGCAAGTCTGGTCGATGGACCTGATCATCGCGGTTGTTGTCTTCCTCTTAGCTATTGGAGTCTTCTATTTCTTCACCCAGAGCCGGACGAACGAGGACACGTCCAAGCTGTATGTGGAGAGCCAGCTCATCGCGAACAAGCTCACAGGCGACGAGCAGGGCAGCATCACCAATGGGACGCTGATCAACGATGACAAGCTGAACGACCTTATCGACGATTACACCTATGACGAGCTGAAGGAGCTCTTAGGCATACACGACGATTTCTGTATCGTCTTACAGGATCAGGACGGGAACATCATCCTGATCGGGAACTCGTCGACCGGCAACCGTGTCGGGCTTGGCAAGGACCATCTTGACCTGACGATCGAAGGCGTGGGCACCTATTCCTGCGGGGACGCCTACAGCTGATGCCGTATGCTCTGGCTCGTTCTCGTGTTTCTCGCGCTCTTCCTTGCAGCAGTGCTGGTGGCGAAATTGTGCACTGAGGAATTGAAGGCAGCGGAACAGCCTGCCGCGTTCTTGCTCTGCGCCGCGCTCTTGCTGAGCTTGGGACTCGCGTCCTACGGCCTTGTGCCCTGGTGGTTGCACGCGCTTGCCCTTGGGCTTGTCCTGCTCGGCTGCATCGTCCTGCCGATCCTGAGCCTGTATCGCTGGCTGCTTTGGCCCTTGTTGTTCATTGCCGTTGCTCGTGGCCTCGAGCTGTGGAGCCTTTCGTTCTTGCTGCTTGCGACCTTGTTCGCGGCAACGTTGATCGCGAAGGCCAGGGAACCGTGGTTGCAGACGCTTGGCAACAGCGTGAGATTCATGGGGCTCCCCTTGCTCCTCACGACAGTGGTGTTTTTCTTCCTTTAGAGCAAGCTTTAAAAAACACCAAGCGCCCCTCAGTCGATACGCCCCTGTAGTCTAATGGATAGAATACGTGGTTGCGGTCCACGAGATCGGAGTTCGATTCTCCGCAGGGGCATAGAATAAATAATTTAAACTACAATATTTCTCTTACCCTGGGGGAGATGTAATGGAAAACTTCCTGAACAACAAGCGTGGCACCGCAGTGGGCGGCTTCTTTATCGTTGTGGGCGTTATCTGCCTCCTGCTCGGTCTGGTGTTCACTGCGATGCGCCTTTTCCTGACAGGACTGATCCTTGTCGTGATCGGCATCATCCTCTCGCTCATCCTGAACTGGTGAGCTGCGCCTGCTGCAAGGTAATTCTCAGAATCGCGCCGATAAGAACAGCTGCGCCGACCCATTGCCACGCCGCGAGCACTGAACCGTTGATGATCCAGTCGAACAAGATCGCGCTCAAGGGCAGGCAGAGCTCGCAGATGGTCGAGACCGAGGCTTTCACCCGGGTCAGGCCGTAGTAGTAGACGAAGATCGCACCGCTGCCCGTCGTTATGGCAATGATGAGGATGATGAGCCAGTTGATGCCAGACATGGTGCCGAACGGGAAGAACACGCCCGTCACGAGCAGGTAGACGAGCATGATCACGGCGGTCATGCCGAAGCGGCCGAACGTGGCTTCCTTGAAATCCAGCTTGCCCAGGAGCTGCTTGCCGAACACTGTGGCAGAGCCGAAGGCAGCAGCGGCGATGACTGCCCACATCGCGGCGAGCGCGGTCGCGTCGCCAGTTGCCATGTCAGGCAGTGCCAGGCCGAAGGTGAGCAGGTAGGCGCCGCAGATGGCGAGGACTGCCCAGCCGAGGAATCTCCATGAGACGCGTTCTTTCAGGAGCAATGCTGCGAGCAGGATCGCGAATAAGGGCTGCAGCTTTTGCAGGAGGACGACGACGCTGAGATGGTGGAAGTTCACGAGGAATAATGCTTTGACGATCGCGAGCGTGCCTAAGGCGCCGCCAGTGCCGGCGACGAGGAAGAGCGAGAGCCAGCCTTGCGGCGAGAGTTTCTTCAAGGCCAGGTAGCTCTTGTACAGGAAGGGTTGCATGAGTACGAACGGGACCGCGTGAATGAGGAAGACGACAAAGGGAACTGACAAGTTGTAGAGTCGCGGCGTGAGCACAACGCCGTCAAAGCCCCAGGCGATCGCTGCCCCGCAAATGAGTAATGCACCGAGTATTCGCTTATCCATTTTCGATCGTCACCTCATCACCGTCTGTTAATTGCATCGTCTTTCTGAGATCGACTGTGTCCACGATCTCGACCTTGTCTGGGCCGTAGGTCGTTCGTTCTGGCAGCAAGAGGCCGCAGTCGCGGTCGCCCATCGTGATCTTGTAGAACCGGACAGCGCCGTACGTGCGTTGCGCTGTGGTGAAGCCATCGATCTCAGTGTAGGGCATGCCGGCGAGAAACAATGCGCGCTCGTCTGGCTTGACATGCAGGTTGAGCGTACCAGGGAAAGGTTCTTTGCCCAGGAGTCGTGCGAGTGGCCGTTTGTAGCCGGTGTGGCTGAGATAGTATTTGCCTTCGCCCAGTCCGCGTTCGAGCGTGCCGGTCAGGCGCTTGGCTGGCGCTGCCTTGACTGCGGTGTTGAGCTTGCCCAGCAGGTTCAGGAGGCCGAGCCGGCCTTTGCCAGTGAGTTCGAGATGCAGGCCGCTGCTGAGCTGCCGTTTCTTCACCAGGCCTTCCTTGTCGAGTTCTGCGAGGACGCGGCTGACTGATTGCTGGGAAATGCCGGTTTCTTCTGCGAGCTGCACTGTCGAAGTCTCTTTGTCCTGTGCCGCTACTGCGAGGAGTATCTTCAGCGCTGTTGTCTCGAGCATGCGCGTGCAAGTCATTACGTTACTTATATATTTGTTGGTACTCAGAAACAGGTCATTCAATGCTTGCGACGAACGAGCCGATCTTGGCAGCTGCGCTGCTCAACATGTCAGTACCGTGCGCGCTTCCTGCTATTTCGTAGAGCTCGTGCTCGCCAAAAAGGTTGTTCTCGTTGAGCTCCTGGCTTGATTGGTATGCGTAGGTGTCGTCCTTTGAGACGATGATGAGGGTTGGTGCGCTGGACGTGATGTCATTGATGTCGATGCCTTTGTAGTTGAGCCCTGGGCTCAGGAGGACGGCCGGGATTCGGTGTTGTGAGCTGTACTTGTAGACTGTGTTCGCGCCGATACTCGCGCCGAGGAGCGCGGTGAGCCGTTTTTCCTTATTACGGAGGAATGTTGCGCCTGCTTCGACATCCTGGAGCATGGCGATGAAGTCAGCGTCTGTGAACGAGCTATGCGTGCCTGCGCTTTCCCCGTGGCCGCGCAGGTCGAACGCGAGAACAGCAAAGCCATTGCGCTGCACCTCGCTCGCGAACGCGTCCCAGGAAGATCGATCCTTATTGAACTGGTGCACGAGCAAAAGCGATTTCTCGCCTTCAGCTGCGTAATACGTGCCCACCAGCTGCGTGCTGTCAGCAGCTGTGAACGTGACCCGTTCTTTGGTGAATTCCATCGGCGCCTCCACTTCAATGGTGCCGGTTGTCTCGAGCAATGGCGTCGCTGCAGGCGGTGGCTCTGGTACCTCTGCTGAGCATCCAACAAGGAGCAGTACCAGCACCACAACTAACCCCTTCATTGCACCAGAGAAGCGCAGAAAGAATAAAAGCTTTCTGTAATTTTTCAATACCACCTTTAAGTGAATAAAAAAAGAATATTTATATAATATATTCGTTTGCCGCTCTTCATGACGATAATTTTGCAAGTAAGAGAACCCATAAGTAGACTTGAGATGGTGAGCTCGGTTCATGATGCACTCTCTTCTGTGGAAAATTCTCGTTTCAAACTTTGTTCTGATCCACGTGATGTTAGTCTTGCTGACGAAAAACCTGGCTGGCTATTTCCCAATGTGGCAGGTTTTTCTTGGGATGGCAACGCCAATCCCGTCGCCTACACACGTAATCTCGGCCAGTATTGGGATGGAGTTCTTGAAGGCGGAGCGACCGATCAAACAGTGAGGAATGTTCGTTTTCTTTTGGGAGCTCTTCAAGAGATTGGAATGCGAGCTGATAGCGGTCTAACATTCATCGCTGGCATGGTTCCTTTTAGCACGATGTCAGATCACCCTCGTGACAGTCCTGAGATCGATGTGTTGAAAACAGTGGCTCAATATCTCGTAAAACACTCTGCAAGTATACAAAGAACAGCAGTTATGTTCAGGTATACTGGAGCTGCGGGCAGATCTCACTCTTCAGTCTACGGTCTTGATGAGGTTCGATGAGCGATTTCTGAACCAAGAATTCTACCGCGTCACTGCGAAGCTTTCTACTTGCTCTTTCAGCTGCTTGGCGTTTGCGTCGTTTTCGAAGTGGTCGCGGATCGGCTGGAGAATCTCGTTGACGTATTTCGCGGTTGCTGCTTTGAGGTCAGCAGGATGGACTTGCTTCGCGACAAAGGCGTTTTCCAGATCTTCATAGGAATTAAAAGTAACATTCCCACCGAACTTTTCCGGGCGTTCAATACTGAACTCATTCTTCAGCGCGAAGACAATGTACTTGCAATATTCAAGAACAGGGTTTTCTTCAGCAACGCCTTCAGGACAGTAGGCCTTGTTGAGTTTCTTGACAACGGTTTTGTCGTCGTCAGTCACGAAGATGGCAGTGTTCGGCTTGCTTTTGCTCATCTTCATCGCCATGGCGCGCTCTGTCGGATCTTGCACGTCTTTTGGCGGTTCTTGCAGGCCCATGAGCATGTGATGGCTGACGATGATCGGTTTCTTCTTGCCAAGCTTTGGCGCAAGCTCTCTGGCGAGCACGTTGACTTTGCGTTGGTCCATGCCGAGCTGGCAGACGTCGACCCCGAAATGGAAGATGTCAGCTGCTTGCATGCACGGGTACAAGATTTGCGAGGCGTGTAGGGTCTCGTCTTCAGAACGTCCCATGATCTGCGTGCAGCGCAGCACTCGCTTTAATGTGCTTGAGGTTGCGATGCGCATGACCAGGCTCCAATACTCAGGATCCTTGACAATGTCGCTTGCGCGGACGAATTCGACCTTGTCGAGCTTCATGCCAGCTGCTTTCCACACTTCGACCATGTACTCGCCGGCAGCTGCGATCTTCTCAGTATCGCCGCCGAGCTTGAGATTGGCCCAGGCGTGCCAGTCAGCGACATACATCTTGAATTTCGCGCCAGCATCGATCATGCGATTGACATTGATGGCTCTGAGAACAGCCTGTGCGATGTGGACTTTTCCAGAAGGCTCGAAGCCGTCGTACGCGACGAATTCCCCTTTTTCCTGCAGGAGCTGTTGCAGCTCTGCTTCTTCGATGATCTCTTCGCCTACCTGGCGTATGAGCTCCATGCGTTCGTCGACTGAGGCCATGCTGTCAGATTATCAGTCATTATTTATAAATACTACGTACCTAAACGAGCTTAAAATGTCAAAAAATGACAAAAATTCGCAACATTTATAAATAAATGACTCTTGCCACATTTGAGTTCAAATGCTGATTGAATTCAGGGTTGAAAACTTCCGTTCGATTAAGAATGAAGTTTGCCTTTCGATGATTCCAAGCTCAATTCGTAATCTTAGTGATAATCTTATTGATACCAAAATGAGGGATCCTCCGCGTTTGCTTAAATCAGCCGTCCTGATTGGTCAGAATGCTTCGGGCAAAACAAATGTGTTATTTGCATTTGAGACTTTAAAACAAATGATTTTATCATCTGACAAACATAACGTTGGTGATAAGCTACCTTATACTCCATTTAAACTGAACACAGAATTTAGCACCAAACCCACTCACTTCATAATCAATTTTATTGTTGACAATTGTGAGCATCAATACGAGTTGGTTCATAATAGTGAACGGATTCTCAAGGAAAAACTCGTTCGCTTTACAAAGATTCGTAGAGAGCGAATAATCTTTATCAGAGAAAAAGAGTTTGAGTTTGGAGTTGATCCTGAGGAGCAGGAAGTCAGAAGTAAACAGACTCCAGAAAATGTACTATATCTATCACGTGCAAGTTCGCTTGGTTATGAGCCTATAAGAAGAATCTTCTCTTGGTTTAAGGACGTCTTGTATACTATAGGTCCAACAGATCTTATACACACTGATAAAACGATAGCTTTTATGAACCAAAACTCCAAGTGTAAGACGCGAGTTCTGCAGGCTCTTAAGAATGCCGACTTGGATATCCAAGATATTACTGCTAGAACTCGAAAATACAAGGAAGAGGAGCTAAAGGACGCGCCTGATATTTTTCGTGAAATACTCTTGGAAAAAGGCAGTGTGGATCTAAAAACTTTTCATCAACCTGTGGGAAATAATGCTGGAGAGCCAATAAAATTTGATTTCTTTTCTGAAGAATCTGATGGTACACAAAAATTCTTCCACCTCCTCGGACCTCTTTTCAACACGTTGAAGAAAGGCCGGATTATTGTAATTGATGAACTTGACGTGAAATTACATCCTGGTTTGCAAAACTATCTGATTAGGATGTTTCATGATCCCGAGATGAACAATAAAGGTGCCCAATTAATATTCACTAGTCACAGTGTTGTTTTTTTAGACGATATTGACGTATTCAGAACTGACCAGATCTGGATAACAGACAAACAAGAGGATAAGTCAACATCTCTGATCTCATTGCACTCTTATGCAGAACGAAGTGACAGAAGATTATTCAGAAAGTACATGCTGGGTAAATTTGGTGGCCTTCCTCATTTAGGAGACGAGCGCATTCCTGAGGATACTCTATGATGCAAAAAAGAAGGCATATACCTAAATTAACTGAGCGGAAATCAATGCTTCTCATCTGCGAGGGCTCAAAAACCGAACGAATTTATTTTAAGAGATACGCTCAACAAGTCAGGGATAAGCATATTCGAGTACCTACTTGTAGTGAGACTGATCCAGTAAGTCTCATCTCTTTTGCTAAAAAGTGCCACATTAGGTTAGGCTATAGTTTGGAGGAGATTTGGATTGTCTTCGATATTGAAGAGAGTAGCCATGAACGTCAGCAAATGCTTAACAAGGCGAAAAAGGAAATTGGAAGTGGTATAAACTTGGTGCTATCAAATCCTTGTTTTGAATTGTGGTTTCTATTGCACTTTGAGTATCTTACCGATCCTTTGAATAAGGAGGTAATAATTCGGAAACTTGATGCTCTAGATGCTGATGGTTATAGAAAGAATGTTGACTACTATGATATTCTCAAGCCTCTAGAAACGAATGCAATTCTTAATGCAGAAAAATTGATTGCTTCTTACAATCACTGCGAAGAAGATGTACTTTTTAATGTTCAGAATAACCCAGTTTGCAATGTGCATCAGCTCATTAAAGAAATCACTTCTTAAGGACTAGTTAAAAGTTGTTAAGAAGTTTATCCTGCCACGCCAACACTCGCCTGGTAGAGGTACTGGTCCAGCTTGTCCCAGCCGCCCCAGACGCAGCTCACAGTGACGAGATCGTCGCCGACCTGGCAACTGACTTCTTCGTTGCATGGCACGTCGCCGCAGGCTGTGCCTGTGCAATCCGGCGTGGTCTCGTCAAAGGTCATGCTTGGCGCTTGCGTGCCGTGGCAGAAGCAGTCGTCGGTCTGCACGTTGTTCGGCAGCTGTATCGTGACGCTGCTGACGCACTCATAGCCTTCCAACTGGTCCTCGATCGAGTCGGTGTGGTCGAAGGGATCATAGCTCATCTCGAGGTTGTCGCACACCTTGAAGCAGTTCTTCTCACAGCTCCAGCACTTCTTGCCATCTTCCTTTTCCCACTCGCAATCCCCTAATTCGCAGCTGGATTCGCAGGCGCTCTCGCTGTCGAACGTGCCATCAGGGCATTCTGGTTCAACGCAGCTGTAGCACTTGTCGCCATTGTCTGCAGTACTCGCGAATTCACAATTGCCCACGTCACACGTGCTCTCGCACACGTCCTTGATATCGGTGCTGCCTTGGCAGCCTTCCTGCTCTTCAAGCTCTTCGACAAACTCGTCGAGATCGTCAAGGTCTGGATCAGTCTCTGGATCGTAGTCGTCCCCAGTCAAGGAGCTGTCCTCTGGCTCTGTTGGGACAGCGTCCGAGTCATCAGCTTCTCGCTCTTCAAGTTCCTCAACCCACTCGTCGAACTCTTCCATGTCCGGATCGGTTTCAGGGTCGTAGTCTTCATCATTGGGTGCACCGTCATCATCCAGTTCAGTCTCTGTGCCTTCAGGGTCATCATCCTCAGAAGTGGTGCCGCCACCGAACATCTCGCCGATCCAGTTGATGAAGCCGTCGAAGAAGCCGACATCAAAGCCGTACACACCCATGTCGACCTTCTCGCCCTTCTTGCACTTTTCGAGGCAATCCTTGTACGCAGCATCCCATTCCTGGACTGCATCGTAGGCTGGTTCGAGCTGGTCCTGGATGTTCTTGAGCCACTCAGTCCACTCGTCGATATCAGCTTGGATATCGTCGCGGTACATATCTTCGTATTCGCTCAGGTCTTCGTTATCGATGTTTTCCCAGAAATCCTCCACTTCTTGCGCCGTTAGGTCGCCGTTCTGGTATTTTTCCCAGGCGTGCGCACGTGCCCAGTCGCGCACTTTGAGATCGGTTGACGTCAGTGTTCTCCCGCCGCTTGAGGCTGAGCTTGACGGTTCTTCGAAGTCCTGCAGCTCATTCATGTAGTCTCTAATTGCCAGTTCTGCTTCTGCCTCGTCAGCCTTCAGCTGGTCGTACTCCCACTGTGCCAGTTCAAGCAGGGCTTTTATTGGATCGCATTCTGGGCATTCAGAACTGCCTTCAGTTTCAGGCGGTGATTCTGCTTCTCCCTCGCCTACCTGTGGTCCTTCAGCAGGCTTGTCAGGGCCTTCTGGCTTGTCTGGCTCAGCAGGCTCTTCTTCCTCTTCGCCGCCGCCACCGAAGATGCCGCCCAAGGCTTCCATCATGTCACCGAACCAATTCCCGCCAAGACCGTAGACGCCCATGTCGACCTTCTCGCCCTTCTTGCACTTGTCCAGGCAGTCAGCATAGGCGTGCTCCCATTCCTCCACTGTTTCAGTGTAGGTTTCGAGATAATCCATCAGCTCTTTCTTGTAGTCAGTCCATTCGTCAATATCAGCCTGGATATCATCGCGATACGCATCCTCGTACTCGCTGAGATCTTCATTATCGATGTTCTCCCAGAAATCCTCAACTTGCTGCGCGGTTAGGTCGCCATCCTGGTATTGTTGCCAGACGTGTTGTCGAGCCCAGTCCCGCACTTTAAGATCGCTTGAGGTCAGGGTTGTGCCGCCGCTTGAGGCAGAACTACTGGGTTCTTCGAAGTCCTGCAGCTCTTCCATGTAATGCTTGATTGCGAGTTCTGCTTCCTCGATCGCGTCCTTGAGTTCCTGGAGTTCCGCACGTGCGAGTTCGAGCATGTCATAGATCGGATCGCATTCAGGACAGTTCGGATCCTTCTGGATGCCAGAGGCGTCGGTAGCGCCAGCGTCAGGAGTAGGGGTGCCACCTTCACCACCATCACCAAGACCATCATCACCATCACCTTGTCCTGCGGCGCCACCTTGTTCCTGCTCTTCGAGGCCTTCCATGAACTTATCGAACTCTTCGAGATCAGGATCAGTGTCAGGATCATAATCATCATCAGTCAGACTATCCTTCGGTATCGTCGGCTCTGCCTGCTTCTCGCCAAAGCCATAGAAATCGGTCTCAGCACTCACAGCTGAGAGCATAAACATAGCCACAATCAGAATCACACATAGTCGCTGCACGCATCGCATCTGCAACCACCCCCAACGAGGAGAGAATAGAGATTTTATAAAAAGATTTGGTTGGGGTGGGCGCGTTTTTCTTTATAAAGCATAACTAGTTACACACAACGAGTGTTTAACGAAGTTCGAATTTTACTTTGGGAGTTGGGAGCTAGGAAATCTGTTGTCTCTGCACCAGTCTTAGAAGTGTACGAATTAATAGCTTGTTCTGCAAGTTTTGGGTCTCGTTCATGGTAGGATTTCAAGAGAGCAGATCTCTGTGCTTCGCTGAGTTTTTCCAGTCGAGGAATCTTGATTTTTCTTAGATTCTGGGCTTGCCAGCGCACATAACCACCGTTCATCTTGTTACTGATGTGCTCCATCTGGCTCATCACGAAATCCGTGTTGAGTATTGCACCCAAGATTGCTAAGTTCTCTTCCATATCGTTAGTGATGTAGTAAAGATTGTGGTGCGGATAAAACTTGCCTTCTTCAATAACAAAAATGGAATTTTTTTTCATATCTGGCAGAATAAGTTTTGGTTTCGCAGTGAGGTCTGCTTTCACCTTGTCGATTGTCTTGTACCACTTATCGGGAGACTTCTTCCCGACGTGGCGGGCAGATAATTGCTCTTTGTGCTGTTCAAAATACTTTTTCGCTCGAGGGTATGCATCAAGATCGATTACTTCTCCATTCTCAGCGTAAGGATTGAGCAAGTAATTACCAGACCACTCTACCACACCATCATTTATATCTCTGGAAACAATCAAAGGTAAGAGCAGATCCTTCTCAATTTTTTCGGGCAGAGTTTTTCCGATAAAAACCTTATCGGCACCGGTTGCTACACCAATTCCCAAACTGAATCCCTGTTCTTCGAGGAATGCGAAGCGGTCATCCGCGTGGAGGTCGGACATGAATATACTCTCCCAGTTACCGTCCACGGGCTGAGGAAGCTTAGTATAGTTAACAGCTTCCTGATTCACAGATATTTTGTCAAGTAGTTTGATGTTGTTAATGTCGTAATAGCGAACGAAATCCCCTTTTTTCTCTTTCTCGAATATGGTAATTGCGGGGTAGGCATCGACTTTCTCGTCGAAAGCGTCGGCTTCTTCCATGTTAATAATCACAGGTATGGCATATTCTTTAGCGATTGCCTGTCGTATAGGTTCTCCGTATTGGCTTCTCAACCACCTGTTCGCGCAGATGAAGCAAACTTTTCCTTGTTTACTCAGAAGCTCGAAGGATTTCTGGAAAAAAGCGATGTAGATATCGCTTCTATGTCTGAAAGTGGAGAACATCTTCCGATATCTTTTCTTTTGCATGTCAGGAATGTTATCATAGCGGATATATGGTGGATTTCCGATGATTAAATCGAACTGCCCGCCGAAAAAATGCTGATCGAGAAAATCGCCCTGAACAATCATTGTGTCAAGTACAGATTGTTTAATGGAAATGCCGTTCTGCTTCAAGAATTCCTTGATGCTTGAGCGGATGTTTTCACATTTTTTCTTGTCAATCTCTGTGATTCTCACATTTGGCAACGCAGCTGCAAAATCAAATTTATTTTTCTTCGCAGAGTTCCAGAGCAATCTCAGGTACTCCACGATGAAACGCCCATCTCCTCCGGCCGGATCAAGAATCTTGAAAGTGCTAAGATTCTTATGAGTAGTCACTCCGGCCAATCGATACATCGATCGGATGACTTCTTTCTTTGTGTCGACCGAGCCGTGTACGCCACCTCGGGCACGATTACTATATACCATTTAATTAACTCCACTCGACTTGTTTCCCTTTCAGATAACCAATGAAGGAATCAACGAAATTACTCATAGAGGTCGTTTCGTCGAGATAGCCGAAATCCGCTTTGTTCTCTGTTCGAGCAGTCCAAATGAGAGCTGCGCTCGTGTAATGACGCTCCATGACGAGTTTAGTGCAGAGAATCTTGTATCGATCGAGATAGGAAGTATCCTTAAACTCTGTTAGCGCGGAAAAATGTGGCTCTCTAATTCTGACAGATGCCATACTCTTTTTTGATTTCTCGACAACGATGAGATAGCCGAGCCACGGAGCTTCTTGACTTGAGAATGCACCCTCTCGGAACGCTGTCCAGATATCAACTGCACTGCCCAAGGCCTCTTCGGTGCGATTGTTGAAGTTATTGCCGAATGAGCCAACCTGCGATTTCATTTCGATGCAGCATATCAGGTGTTTTTTTGGCGAAATAATGATGAAATCCCAGTCTTTGGTTGCTCGGAAATAGCCTGGCAATTCATTGCCCCGAACATAAATGCAGTCCTGAGGAACGCCCATATCTATAGCAATTTTTCGCAAGAGTGCAACAAAGCCGTCCATCTGCTTCCCGCCAGTTACGGCACCGCGCGTTCCTTGATCTCGGACTTGCCGCTCCTTCTGTGAAGAAGCCTGTTTCTCTCTCGTTGACCAGAAATACTCAACCGCTTTACGGATCTCTACTTCATACGGAGATTTGTGACCTACCATCCTAGACCTGATAGCCAGAAACTTATTTATAAATCCTTTCATGATGGTTGGCCAGTGCATCAATTGGACAAATGGCATATCCATTATATTAACTCCTGCTCATTTCTCGCAAGTCTAACGGTTGTAGACCCTCAATCCTCGGAAGGCTAGCTTCGGGACTGCCTCTAATCTTCGAAGTTAAAAACTCAATTTGTTTCGCGGCATTAGGAGCTCTCAGCTTGCGGCCTTAAGATCATTGAACACCTCTAACGAGGAGAGAATTGGGTTCCGTATCAAAAGTTGTGTTCGGCAGATAACAGTCGAATTCCACCGTTATTTGTCAATAATGGCTTATGTGGGGTAATTTTTGTTAGTAGTCTATGAATAATATGGGAAAGTATTAAATACTCATACGAAGCTTCTTGTTGTTGATAACGGAGCGTGATATTATGGATGGGAATCTGGAATTTGAAAAGTTCGTCTCTGGCAAGGGTGCTCCCTCCAGAGATCCTGTGGTGAGCATCCATTCCAAGGGTGGAGTGGGCTTCAACAACTCCTTTGTGAGCAAATATATGGGCGACAAACCAGCATATGTGGGGTTGACGTACGCTCAAGATGTGAATAATGTTTATATCGGCTTTTTCTTTAGCAAAGAGAGGTCACACGGCATGCTCAAGATTCAGTATCCAAGGCCATCATATGGTTTATTCCAGTGTAAGGCCTTTTTCAAGCGATATGGCATTGATTATGAAAAGTATTGTGATCGATATGAAGCGATCGAGTATGATGACCGTAAACTTGGTAGATTGCTTGTGATAAAGCTGAGGAAGTAGCATGTGAGATGAAATCGTCAAATCAGAAATTGAGTGTCGCTACAGTAGAATTAGTGAGTTCCTTCGTGAATTGGCTATGCTGTCTTCTGAAGTTGTTGGACGGTACCATAAGGTATTTAGGTACTCATTACAAGGGTGTCCTCGTGCTTCTGTTACTGATATTGATTTCAGTTGTCGCCTATCTAGCAGCTTATGGATTGCTTTCCATCGATGATATCCGAGTAGTGATCGCTGCTGTTGGTTCTATCATATGAGCCCATGCAATTTTTTCAGTTTATTTTTAAATGCTTCACAAACTTTATAAATCAATTTTACCAATAATCTACCATACCCCGTTGTTCGGAAGACGTCATATTGTTGCTGGGGCAGGGGTTTTTATGCTCGCAACATATGCTCTAACATATAAAGGTTTATAAAGAGACGTCTTCTCCACGGGGCTGCGCATTTGGATGGGCGCCTGAAACGTCGGGTGTCCTGCCATCGAACGATGGCTATCACCTCCATCTGCCGCAACACGCGCGGAGCAACCGAGAAGCGCAGCGGCAAGGTACGACCACTTCTGTGGTAGCGCATAGCATGTTCATGCCTGAGCTAGCAATCAGGTATGCTTGGTAGGCGTGGTAGAGAATTTATTCTCTATATGTATCTGCTCAGATACAAGACCCTTGACAATTCTTTGTGACAAAAGAGTTTCAAAATAAATTGCGAACGAAAATAAACAGGATGTCAATGTTCAGAGACGCGGCTTCAAATGTCTTTGACACGAGTTCCCGTTGATCCTGCGGGAGATTGCTGCTAGAAGGATTCGACTAAGCCATGCAAGTCAGGTCGCAAGACCGGCGGCATGCTCAGTAACACGTCGATAACCTACCCTATGGTCTGGGATAATCTCGGGAAACTGAGTGTAATATCGGATAGGGGATTGCTACTGGAATGTGCTTTCCCTGAACATAGGATGGGTCGGCGGCAGATTAGGCTGTTGGTGGGGTAATGGCCCACCAAACCTTTGATCTGTACGGGCCATGAGAGTGGTAGCCCGGAGAGGGACACTGAAATACTGGTCCCAGCCCTACGGGGTGCAGCAGGCGCGGAACCTCCACAATGCACGAAAGTGTGATGGGGGGATCCTTCGTGCTCATGTTCTGCATGGGCTTTTGCCAAGGCTAGAGACCTTGGCGAATAAGGGGTGGGCAAGACCGGTGCCAGCCGCCGCGGTAACACCGGCGCCCCGAGTGGCAATCGCGTTTATTGGGCCTAAAGCGTCCGTAGCCGGACAGGTAAATCCGCTGTGAAATCGTCGCGCTTAACGTGACGGCGTGCAGTGGCGACTGCCTGTCTCGAGACCGGGAGGAGCAAGAGGTATGCCGTGGGGACTGGTAAAATGGTATAATCCGCGGTAGACCACCGATGGCGAAGGCATCTTGCCAGAACGGATCTGACGGTGAGGGACGAAAGCCAGGGGAGCGAACCGGATTAGATACCCGAGTAGTCCTGGCCGTAAACGCTGTGAGCTAGGTGTAGCCCATCCTACGGGGATGGGCTGTGTCGAAACGAAGGTGCTAAGCTCACCGCCTGGGAAGTACGGTCGCAAGACTGAAACTTTAAGGAATTGGCGGGGGAGCACTACAAGGGGTGCGGCGTGCGGTTTAATCTAACTCAACGCAGAGAACCTCACTAGAGGCGACGGCAGGATGAAGGCCAGTCTGAAGGGCTTGCCCGACGAGCCGAGAGGTAGTGCATGGCCGCCGTCAGCTCGTGCCGTAAGGTGTCCAGCTAAGTCTGGTAACGAGCGAGACCTGTGCCCACAGTTGCTAACGACACATGTGGATCGTGCACACTGTGGGGACTGCTTCCGTAAGGGAGAGGAAGGTGCAGGCAACGGTAGGTCTGTATGCTCCGAATCTTCTAGGCTACACGCGCGCAACAATGGTCGCGACAATGGGATGCTACACCGAGAGGTGACGCTAATCCTCCAAACGCGATCCTAGTACGGATCGAGGCTTGCAACTCAGCCTCGTGACGCCGGAATCCCTAGTAATCCGCTTTCATCATATGCGGGTGAATATGTCCCTGCTCCTTGCACACACCGCCCGTCAAACCAACCGAGCAGGGTTTAGGTGAAGTTACTTTCCTTTGAAGTAACTGAATCTCAGCTCAGTGAGGTGGGTTAAGTCGTCACAAGGTAGCCGTAGGGGAACCTGCGGCTGGATCACCTCCTTATTTTTTTCCAATCTCACGATTGGCCGAACATCTTTTTGGGTCACACGCCTACCATTCCTATTCATTCTGGGCTCGTAGCTCAACCTGGTAGAGCGTCCCGTTTGCAACGGGAAGGCTTCGGGTTCAAATCCCGACGGGTCCATTTCAGCGAAGCTGAAATGGCACCCCAGGAAATCTTTCCGCTGGGTCCAGTCTCTATTCACAAATCATACTCAACTATCACGAGTGCGGCTCGTCAATGTATGTTGACGGGTTAAGGGTTTTAGAACCGTCCCCCCCGGGACAGTGCATCGCAAGATGGCAAAGCAGTGCTTGCCGCTGAGGCGGGCGTTGTTTCGCGTTCGATGAGAACCGTGCAGAGGAGCAATATGTCACGGATTGAATCCCATGATTCAATCTTAGGTTAAAGACTGTTCCAACCCTTGTAGGTGGACAGCTTGGCTCGAGACGGCGATGAAGGACGTGACAAGCTGCGATAAGCCCGGGCGAGGTGCATGTGGCCTTTGAACCCGGGATTTCCGAATAGGACTTCCTTCAAAAACCGTAAGGTTAGCTAACGTCGGGGAGTGAAACATCTGAGTACCGACAGGAAAAGAAACCAATTGGGATGGCGTGAGTAACGGCGAGTGAAAGCGTCTGACGGCAAACTGAATCCTGCATTGAGAGATGTAGGAGATGTGGTGTTGCAGGACTTCCTTTTATGCCTCGTCACTAGACGAGAAGTCGCCTGGAATGGCGTGCCGGAGAGGGTGAAAGCCCCGTACTGGAAAAGTGGACGGCAGTGGAAGTCTCCTGAGTAAGGCTCCTTGGAAATGGGGCATGAATTTGGGGCACAACAAGCTCCAACCGTAAATACGACTCGAGTCCGATAGCGTACAGTACCGTGAGGGAACGCTGAAAAGCACTCTTCACAGAGAGTGAAAAGATCTCGAAACCTGCAAGGTATAGAGGGGCGCGCGTCTTCGGGCGTGCGCCGTCCGTTTTGAATAACGAGCCAGGGAGTGTGTCTGTGTGGCGAGACTAACCCGTAAAGGGGGAGTCGTAGCGAAAGCGAATGGCCGCAAGCAATGAGGGCTAAGGTGTGAAAGCGCCTCAAGTCACCTGGACACGACCCGAAACCGGTCGAGCTACGCCTGGATAGGGTGAAGCGAAGGTAAAACTTCGTGGAGGCCCGTAGAGGTGCTACGTGCAAGTGCTCTCGTAATCTGGGCGTAGGGGTGAAAAGCCAATCGAGACCGGCGATAGCTGGTTCCTGCCGAAATAGGCCGTAGTCTAGTCTTTGTTGAGGTGACGCGAGTTGTAGAGATACTGATTGGGGATTTAGGGGGCTACCGCCCTCGGTTTCTTGTCAAACTCCGAACGCTTGTGTGCCGTTGACGCAAGGAAACGCCGGCTCGTCGTAAGGGTGAGTCGGAAGAGGGGAACAACCCAGACTACAGTTAAGGTCCCTAATGTCGTTTCAGTGTGAAAGGGTGAAGGTTGTCCATGTCCACAGACAGCGAGGAGGTTAGCTTAGAAGCAGCTACCCTTTAAAAAGTGCGTAACAGCTTACTCGTCAAGGGTGTGGGTGCCGAAAATGGACGGGGCTAAAGCGACTACCGATACTGTAGACCGTCGCAAGACGTGTGGTAGGCAGGCGTCCTGCTTGGGCGAAAGCGTGCTCGCAAGTGTACGTGAACCGAGCAGGAATGAGAATCCTGGTAAGAGTAGGAACAGAGCGGTGTGAGAATCACCGTCGCCGAAAGGGCAAGGGTTCCTTCCCAATGCAGATCAGGGAAGGGTTAGTTGGTCCTAAGCGAGCTCCTAGTTGGAGTGTGTTCGCGAAAGGGAAACCGGTTAATATTCCGGTACTATCTATGTATGTGCGGCAACGCAAGCCACGCTTCTGACGTTGCGGGCTAGCCTGACACAAGCTGCCAAGTGTGTTAACCAGTGCAAGTCGAGGGAGTATCGTCACGATGAGAACTCGAGTAATGCTGGGAAAAGCGGTCCTGTAGGATCGTTCAGGTGATGCCTGGAACCCATGAAAAGGGAACGTGGACAGATCATGGATATCCATACCCAGAACCAGCACAGGTGCCCCTGGGTGAGTAGCCTAAGGCGAGTAGGGATAATCCGGTTAAGGGAATTCGGCAAATTCGCCCCGTGCCTTCGGCATAAGGGGTCCCTATTTGTGTATCCGTATGGATGCGCTTGTAGGGCGCAGTGACTAGGGAGGTTCGACTGTTTAACAAAAACGTAACCATCTGCTAGCCAGGAATGGTGTGTATAGTTGGTGACGTCTGCCCAGTGTCAGTACCTAAAACTCCTTTCCAAGGGAGCTAAGGGCTGATAAACGGCGGGAGTAACTATAACTCTCTTAAGGTAGCGAAATGCCTTGCCGTTTGATTGACGGCCTGCATGAATGGCGTAACGAAATCTCCGCTGTCCCTAACCGGAACCCTCCGAACATTCCATTCTGGTGCAAAGGCCAGAGACGTCCAGTGGGAAGCGAAGACCCCGTGAAACTTTACTGTAGCCTGTTGTTGTGACGTGAAGCTTGTTGTATAGCGTAAGAAGGAGTTTCTTAAGCAAGGACGCCAGTTCTTGTGTAGACGACAATGTAACACTTCTCTTTGAGTTTTGCGCCACTCACCGCTAGCGCGGGACATCAGTAGGTGGACAGTTTGGCTGGGGTGGCACGCTGTTGAAAAAATATCAATAGCGCCCAAAGGTCGGCTCAAACCGGTCAGAAATCGGTTGTAGAGTGCAAGGGCAAAAGCCGGCCTAACTGGGATTCAAACGTGACGAGTTTCAGTAGCGAAAGCTTGGCCTAGCGATCCATTAGTGCTCCTTGTTGGGGCCTAGTGTTGACCAAAAAGTTACTCCGGGGATAACAGAGTTGTCGCGCCCGAGAGCTCATATCGACGGCGCGGCTTGCTACATCGATGTCGGCTCTTCCTATCCTGGCTGTGCAGAAGCGGCCAAGGGTGGGGGTGTTCACCCATCAAAAGGGATCGTGAGCTGGGTTCAGTACGCTGTGAGGCAGTATGTTTGATATCTACTGGATGTGTTGCATGTCTGAGGGGAAGGACCACTTAGTACGAGAGGAACGGTGGCTCGACGCCGCTGGTCGACGGGTTGTCCGGCAGGGCACGCCCGGCAGCTACGCGTTACGGGGATAAGTGCTGAAAGCATCTAAGCACGAAGCCCTCCTCGAAAAGAGACATGAGGACCCCCATAGAAGATGGGGTTGATGGGACAGGGGTGTAAGAATCGAGCTTCGGCGAGATTTTCAGCCCGCTGTTACCAACCGTCCGTATTACACAGTCCGACCAAGTGACAATTGCTCCCTGTACGGTTCTTGTCCTTTTCTTTTTTACAAGAATCAGCCGACAGGCTCGTCCCCACTTTTGAATGAGTATCATACGAAATTATATATATGAGCTGCCGCTCTCCAGCGCCAATGAGCATCGATCGGCGAACAGTGATTACTCGAGGACCGGCAGTTATCGCATCGATGCCATTTCTCGTCCCGCTGCTCGCGTACGGCGCTTCTGAACTCCTGGCACGCTTCAAAGCGCATATGGCCTTTCTGGATGGCCGAGACCTTGATCTGCGAGTGATCAATTATCTCACTCCTGATGGCAGCAGCCGTGCCGAGGAGGAATGGCGACAGGAGGAAGTGGTGCTGGAGCGAGAGCTCGCTGACACGTATGTGCAGCAAGGCGGCTCGCCAACCTGCCTTCCCAGCCTCTATCAACCGACTGCCGAAACCGCTCTCGGCTTGATGTTCGACTTGATCGCTGACAGCGTCCCTCCGACAGAGAATTTCCGAGTGGTCAATCTACGCGGCGTCGATATGTCGCAGGAGCATGCGTGCGCTGAATCACTGCATGTCCGGCATTTTGACGGTGGCGCCTCCCTGCTCCGGTATGGCAATATGGTGGTGCATGCGTCGATCGACGAGATGAAACGTGGCACACTGAAGATGCTGGACAAGATCGATCCAGAGGGCGTCGTGCCCTGGACCGGCAGGGCTATCAGGCTCGCGTTCGGAGACGATGAGTACCACCTGCAGGATCTGCGATGGCGCCGGCCAAGGCTCGAGAATGAAGCATTACCCCGTGACCTCCAATCTGACCTTTGTTACATCTCCAAGAGCGCCGCAAAACGAGTGAAAGCGATCTGCAAAGCACTCTCCTGACCGGAAGCATTCCAGTTCTTCACACGAAAGGCTTGTCTAGGATGAATCTTTGCAGCGTGCATGGACGCCTATCAACTCCTCCTCGACATGTATCCTTTACTCGATACTTTTCCTGAACAGGAATCCCGCAATCTCGTCGAACGGATACGGAAGATCGTGACGGATATGGTCCTGGAACCGGAAGATAATGGGAAAGCACAAGAACTCCAACTCCTCCTATCCCTGTCCTATGATCTTGGCTATCTTGCTGAGGATGTGTATGCATTCCTTACCCAACAACTAGATATATAAGGCACTCTGTGACTCTCACTGCCATGATCGTCCTCGGCATTGAAAGCACGGCGCATACGTTCGGCATCTCGCTCCTCGACGCGAAGAAGAAAAAGATATTGTGCAATCTCCGCGATCTCTACACGACAGAAAAAGGCGGCATGGTGCCGAATAAGGTTGCAGACCATCACGAAGAGATCTGCGACGAACTCTTGCGTAAAGCCTTCGACGAAACCAAGCTCTCGATGAAGGATGTCGACCTCATCGCGTTCTCGAACGCTCCAGGACTCGGTCATGCTCTCAAGATCGGCAGCATCTTTTCCCGAACGCTTGCCATGACGCACAACAAGCCGCTTGTCGGCGTGAATCACTGCATCGCGCATCTCGAAGTCGCGTCGCTTGTCTCGAAAGCGAAGGATCCGGTCCTGCTCTATTGCAGCGGCGCGAACACGCAAGTGATCGCGTACGACGGCGGCAAGTACCGCATCTTCGGTGAAACCCTCGACATCGGCATCGGCAACTTCATCGATACTTTTGCAAGAAAGCTCGGCCTTGGCTTCCCTGGCGGCCCCCACGTCGAGAAATTGGCGTCAAAAGGAAAGAAATATCTCCCTTTACTTTATTCAGTCAAAGGTATGGATGTCGCGTTTTCCGGTTTACTGACGCATTTGGAACGAAAATATATTGGTAAGGGGAAGGAGAAAAAAGAAGATGTCGCATTCTCTGTCCAGGAAACTGTCTTCGCCATGCTCATCGAGGTTGCGGAACGCGCGATGGCGCACTGCGAAAAGAACGAGCTCGTGCTCGGCGGCGGGGTCGCATGCAACAAACGATTGCAGGAAATGGCGGAGATCATGTGCAAGGACCGCAAAGCAAAGTGCTACATTCCGGAGAACGGCTTGCTTGTCGACAACGCGGCGATGATCGCCTGGACCGGCTTCTTGATGCACACGAAAGGCGGGATCACGCATGATCCAAAAACCCTCACGATCGACCCCTATGAGCGCACTGACGACGTCGAAGTGCGGTGGCGATAAACACAAACTTTATAATTTCTGTTCTCGGAAAACCAGGAAAAGAGTGGAGGGGAAACGCATGGTACCTGATGAACAAGCTGCAGAGCCTGCAGAAGCTCCAGCAGAGCCTGCTGCAGAACCTGTCGCTGAACCAACTGCTGCTCCTGCCGCAGCACCTGAAGGGGGATCTGGAAAGAAGAATTTTTTGGTCGCTTTGCTGCTCTCGATCTTCCTGGGTTCGTTGGGCATTGACCGATTCTACCTTGGGAAAATCGGCACCGGCATTCTCAAGCTGATCCTGCTTGGCGGTTTCGGGATCTGGTGGCTGATCGATCTCATCCTGATCGCGACCAAGAAGATGCCTGGCGTCGAATGGGAATAAAACGATTTTTCTTATCAGTCTCGGACATAGAATGCTGGCGTCGCTCGCAAAACGCCTTCTATCTTACCCCATGATTCTTGTACAGGAATAAAATGGTAGTTCGTGATTGCGTCAGCACCTAATCGTCGCGCTGCAATCAAGAGCCTGTTGAGAGTATCATTCTCCAGGTACATCATCGGCCCTTCCAAGGGAGCTCTGACAAGAGGAAGCCCTTCATTGGTCAAGGCGTCGATCGATTCCGTGAAAATCTCAACGTTCTCAATCTCAATCAGGATATCCTGCCAATTTCTCTTCTTGAAATGCTCACATTGCACTTCGAATGCTTCTAATAGGTCTTTCAACCTTCTCTCTTGTTCTTTGTCTTCAGGAGAACGGCGTCGTTCATAGAGAAGACTCTGGATGATTCCCATGTTGACTGTCGGATCCCTGTACCGTGCGAACCGTCGTTTCTCAAGCACGCGTCCACTGCCTGCGTCAAGCTCAAGGATGTACCGCGATTCCCGATGCGGTGAAAAACCGAGGACATGAATCACATCGCCGATCTGCCGGGCACCACAAATCTGGGAATACCAATGATGTCTATAAGGAAAGAGATTCCTCTGAAACGATTGGACGACCGTTCCTGTCGTAACATCGCGCGTTTCAGAACGCAGGGTAGACCATTCATAGCTCACTTGATGGATGAGATTTCCGGTCTTCTGCAATGCGACAAGGGTCATTGAGAAACCCCATGCAATCGCCTCTGTATATTTCCTTCAAGTTCGTCCTCGTAAGGCTTGAGTTCCTTGTAGAAGACTGATTTTTCACCGATTTGGTAAGCCCAACACCCACCCATTACTACCTCGAGTTCTTCATAATCATCATGAGGTGCGATCTCTGCTCTGAACAGGCACTTACCGCTTTCTCTCCAGAAAAGATCGACAGCCCAGAATATTTGTCCGAGTACTGGAATGAACGGGACAATGGGTTGCATTGAAGGGAGCCCACCTGGATCGTTGTGCACATAGTCTTTCCAGTTAATAACGATGTGTTCCCACCACTTGTAGGGTTTTCGACCCCTGACGTAGGTTTTGCCTCTTGTGTACTTGCTCTCAATGGTTGCAACTTGAAATCCGTCCATTTCGCTTATGCTCTCCGTGAGGATGCGAATCAGTTCATTTCCTCGACGTGCGCGATCGAGGCTTATACGAATACTCATGGATCACTTCCATGAATACATCTTTATTAAACAATCATTCAGCAACAATTGAAGCAAAAGCTTTAATTATTTGGCTTCCTTCCTCGTTCGCATGGATTATGACATGCTCTTCCTCGCGAGCCCGAAGGACTCGTCGACAAAAGGCCTGATCTTGCGCACCCTCGCAGCCACAGGAGAACTCTCCTTGGTCGATCTCCAACGCACGATCAAGCGAGAATTCAACCGAACGCTCTCCTACCAGGCAGTGCGTCAAGCTGTGCTGGAATTGTGTGAGCGTGATGCAGTGATCAAGGAGGGGAAGCTGTACTTGCTCAATCCCTTATGGGTCTCAGAGCTCTTTGACGTCAGCGCTGCCTTGAAACGCGCAGTCGCGAAACGAAAGGACATCAGGATCATGAACAAGGACACGACCCAAGTCTCGCTGAAAAGCCTTGGCGAGCTCGGCTACTTCGTGCTGTACAGCCTTGAGCAGAAATACTTCAAGCTCGAGGATGGCGGCGAGATTCACTTGCTGCTTGATCACCTCTGGATCCCGTTCGTCGAGTACGAGCGCAGAGATAGATTAAAGGCACTTTTCAAGCGGAATCCAACACTGGCGGCCATTGGCAGCGGTTCGCTGCTCGATCGCATTCTTCTTCCCTGGTATAGAGGTTTCGGAAAAGTCAAATTAAAAGTGAAGAGCGCGATGCCCTGCCAATATATTGTGCATGGCGATACAGTTGTTGAGATTTTCATGAGTGATGCACTTCGGAAAAAAATGGATGAAGTCTACAAACTCAAAGGTATATTGAAATTCAACATCTTCGAACAATTGGTCGAGATGACGCACGGCAGGAACGAGATCCAGCTCGTGATCACACGCAACAAGCAGATTGCAGAACGCGTCAGGAACGAGATCAAGAAACATCTCTAGCCGAACTTCTTGATCTTCGTGAGAATGGCCTGCTTGCCTTTCCAGTCGATGACTTGGCTGAGGACTTCTGTGATTCTGGTTACGGGAACGATCTTGATCTTCTTCGTCTTCTCCGCATTCAAGACGATGTCGTCGACATTCGCCTTCGGCACGATAACATACTCAAGACCGGCTTCGATCGCTGCTTCGATTTTTGCGGTGACGCCACCGATAGGAAGCACTTCGCCACGCACGCTCAACGAGCCGGTCATGGCGTAGTTCTGCTTGATCGGCGCGTGGTGCAATGCCGAGATGATCGTCGTCGCGACAGCGATACTCGCCGAATCGCCCTCGACGCCTTCGTAGGTCTGCAGGAACTGGATGAAGATGTCGTGCTTGCTCAGGTCCTTGCCGAAGATGCGCTTGACGATCGCGCTCACGTTCGTGATGGCTTCTTGCGCGATGTCGCCCAATTTGCCAGTCGCCACTATTTGGCTTTCCTTGCCCCCAGGCGTGACCTGGCTCTCGATCGGTAAAATAATGCCGCTGTACGTGCTGCCAGAGCCCATGACTGCCAAGCCGTTCACGCGACCAACACGTTTTCCTTTTGTGACGATGACTTCGTATTCCTTCTTCTGCTCGATGAACTTGTCAGCGATCTGTTGCTCAAGCGTTCGTGCAATACCCTTGGCGCGTTCGACATGTGCTGGCGTCACCAGCTTGGCATTCTCCTCGAGGGCGAGATCGCCGGCTGCGCGGATCAGGCCGCCGAGCTCGCGGAAGCGCATCGTCAAGCGTTTTTTTCTATTGGCGCGTTTCCGCGCTTCTTCGACCATGGCTTCGACTGCAGCTTTGTTGAAATGCGGGATCTTCTCGTCCTTGACCACTTCCTGCGCAACAAAACGCGCGATCTTCATGCGGTTCTCCTTGTTGTCCGGCATGGTCGATTCCATGTGCACTTCGTAGCCATAGCCGCGGATGCGTGAACGCAAGGCTGGGTGCATGTTCTTGATCGTCTCGACATTGCCAGCAGCCACAAGAATGAAGTTGCACGGCACTGCCTCGGTACGGACCATTGCGCCTGCTGAGCGTTCGCTCTGTCCAGTAATGGAATATTTTCCTTCCTGCAAGGCAGTCAGCAATTCCTGCTGCGTGTGCGGCTGTAAGGTTGCGATCTCGTCGACAAACAGCACGCCCATGTGCGCTTTGTGGATCATCCCAGCGACAACGCGCTCGTGCGCTGGCGTTCCTAAGCCGCCTGACTGGAACGGGTCGTGCAGGACATCGCCCAAGAGAGCGCCGGCGTGCGCGCCTGTCGCGTCGAAGAACGGCGCTTGCTTCTTGCCGTAATTGTCCACGATCAGTTTCGGCGGACTGCCGTTGCGTTGCTGCCCCATGCGTTTTGGCAGTTGCGCGCTCATGCCGATGACAACGATGATCAGCAAGGCTGAAATGAAGAACGCGACGAACATGATCGCGCCCACAGTCGCGTTGAACTTGGTCGTGTAATGGTCAAAGCCCCAGAACGAGAGCATGATGAGTACAAAGCCGATGATGAGGCCGAGGATGTTGAAGTTCTTGAACACGCCGCCGGATTCCATCTTCGCCTTGAGCACAACTTGGCGGCCTTGCCCTGCCTTGATTGCACGGATGACTGGCTGGTTCTCATCATTCGGATTCGGGAAGGAAAGCGTATCCACCAGCTTCTCTTTTGGCAAGAGTTCAGCCAGCGCGAGGCCGAGCATGCTTTTCCCAGTGCCTGGCTCGCCGATCAAGAGCACGTGGCGTCGTTGCTTGCTCGCCTTCTTGATGACATTCACTGCCGCTTCCTGCCCGATGACTTGCTCGATGATCGTCTTCGAGACTGCGATCTCCTTTGTCGTCTTGAACGAGAATTCAGGCTTTGGAGCGTTTTTCTTTGTCGCCACGACCTCACCTCATAGGGCGAAGGCCAGATTACTTTTAAAGCTATCTTTTTATATGTAGGACCGAATAAGGTCCGAATTTGACGCAGAGATGCTCTTAAGCCGGAATTCGTTTGCCAGGCCATGCTGAGCGAACGCGTGGTGATCATAGGGGGCCTGAGTATCTCGCTGCTGGGAATTCTAGGACTCTATTGTGTACTCTCACTCTCTCAACTACCGGTAGCTGAGCTGACAGTGGTGGATAAAGGCCATGAAGGAGATGCTGTCCGTGTCGTGGGCGAGATCGAAGGCGTCCGCCATGTCAAGAACGACACGATCACGCTGCTGACGATCTCGCAGCAGGTCTCGAGAAAGGCTGTGGTGTTCGATTTCGTCAATCTCAGCCAGGGAATGCGATTGGAGCTTGAAGGCGAAGTCGCGATGTACGAAGGCGAGCCAGAGCTGATCGTCGAGAACTTGGTGACACGATGATCCTCGTCTTTACAGCCATACTGTGCGGCATCCTCGCCGGCATTGTGACCGGCCTGACACCAGGGATTCACATCAATCTCGTCGCTGTCCTTCTCGTCACTGCAAGTCCTGTCCTGGCAGTGTATTTCCCGGTGCTGGCGCTCGCAGCGTTCATCATCAGCATGAGTGTTGTGCACACCTTCCTTGACAGCATCCCCAGCATCTTCCTCGGCGCGCCAGACGCAGCGACAGCCTTGGGCGTCTTGCCTGGACATCGCTACTTGCTGAAAGGTTGGGGCTTGATGGCAGTGAAACTGACGATCATCGGCTCGCTTGGCGCTGCTGTGTTGAGTGTCGTCTTGTTTCCACTGTTTGTCCTTGTCGTCACATATGCCTATCCATTGTTCAAGCTCGTCATGGGCTGGCTCCTCGTCGCTGTGGCGCTCTTCATGATACTCAGAGACAGGAAAAAGCTCTGGGCAGCGCTCGTGTTCCTGCTCGCAGGCACGCTGGGCGTGATAGTCTTGAATATTAAGGGCCTGGAAAACCCATTATTTCCCTTGCTTTCAGGCTTGTTTGGCGTTTCAACTCTCCTCATCAGCCTAAACGATAACACCGCAATACCGCCACAGACTACCTCTGATCCAAAGATAAAGGTCAAGAAGAGCCTAGGAATAAAGGCCTTAGTTTCCGGCCAATTTTCCGGTTTTCTCACCGCCATGCTGCCAGGGCTGGGCGCTGCTACAGCAGCAGTGCTCTCGTTGCAGATCACGCGCGATCTTGGCGATCATGGCTATATGATACTGCAAGGCAGCATCGGCACTGTGAACTTCATACTTTCCTTAGCAACGCTTCTCGTGCTTGACAAAGCACGCAACGGCAGTATTATCGCTGTGCAGCAATTAGTAGAGACCGTTTCAGTACCGCATATCATCGTGTACCTAGCCGTGACCCTTATTGCAGCGGGAATTGGTGCCTGCTTGGCACTATGGATCGGCAGGTTTTTCTCAAGAATCATCTCAAAAGTTAATTATCAAGGATTAGTATGGGGAATTATCTTTTTTATCATTTTCCTCACCCCGATTCTCTCGTCGTGGACCGGCGTGCTCATTCTTCTCACAGCGACAGCGCTTGGAGTGATCCCCGCAACAGTGAAAGTCGCGCGCGTGCACGCGATGGGCTGTCTCTTATTGCCGGTCATGCTGTTTTTCTTGCTGTGAACCCGGAGCGCGTCCGAGAGCGCGACGACAAGGTTTTTCAAGCGCGCAAACTTTAAAAGAACCAGAGAGTTAAGAGCGTGCTATGGTGACCTTCACTGCTATTATCCAGAAAGAAGATGATCAGTATGTTGCTTCCTGCCCTGAGATCGGCACAACCAGCCAGGGTCTGAGTGTCGAAGAAGCGATAGCAAACCTGAAGGAAGCGACTGAGCTCTATCTTGAAGAGACAAACGCTGCGCCAAAACCACGCCCCATACTCTCCACCTTTGAGGTGGCGGCGCTTGGGAAGGCGTAAACAGCTCTCTGGCAAGAAGTGTGTTCAGATTCTCTGCACGAATTTTGGTTTTGAGAAGCGACGCCAGCGCGGAAGCCATGTCGTGCTGCGAAAAGGAAACATAGTTACTGTTGTGCCACTGCATCCGCAATTGAAGCGTGGCACTCTCAAAGGCGTATTGAAACTCGCTCAAATCGATGAAGAGATCTTTTCTCAATACTTGTAGGCCGAAACCTTTAAATAGGCCTATCGTCGAGAAAGGCCTGTATGGGTGGAACGGTGCGTGGCCAGGTGGCTCTCTATGTACTGATAGGCGTGATCGTGCTTGTCGGTGTGATCCTCGCGATCGTCCTGTTCAACCAGCAGGAAGTGAACATCGCGACAGAGACGCCGGACGAGATATTGCAAGGCAATCCTGACCTGCAGGCAGAAGTGTCCCGCATGCGCGAACGCGTCGAGCGCTGCCTTGAAGAGGTCGCTGCTGAGGCAGCCACTGACTTTGCTGGAGTCGGCATCCCCGTAGCGACGCCTGCCGAAGCAGAGCCCTATCTTGCTGACGAGATCTCCCTGAACTTCCCGAATTGCTTCTTCCGCTATAACACGCGGGAAAAGCTGGTGATCACCGACCTTGACGAGCCGCGCATCATCGTCAGCCTCGTGGACGACAGCATGCTCGTCGATGCGGAGTATAGTGTCGAAGGGCACTATATGGATCTCACGTATCGCATGTCACAGTTCAGCGGCCAGATAGCGACCGAGCTTGCCAGGGTCATCGAACGGCAGGCAGCACTGGATGAGCAGATACAGGAAGCGCTTGACGGGCTTGCAGGCGACGAATCGTTCATCGACGACGACGGCTATGTCGACCTTGGAGCCTTCGAGGACGAAGGCATCTTCGCAGACATGCTGGTGTATGATGATGGCAGTTGCGCGATCATCTTCTATGATTACAATCAATTGGACAGCGAGGGCAACCCGCTGGTCGCATCACGATATTATCCAACGTGTGTAGGGTGAGGGAGGAAAGCGAATGAAATACAAAACAGTGTTGAGCACACTTATTGTCATACTCTTGGTCGCCAGCCTTGTTCTCGCGGCGAACAAGTATAACAAGGGCAACTTCCCAAAGCCCGGACTGGTGTTCACCAAGAACGGCAACACCTACACCGTACAAAAAGAGAGCGGCAGCCCGGCGTATGAGCTCTTGCAGACAGAATCATTCACTGTCGAGAACCTCCTCGCGACGAGCGAACGCGACCGCGCGAACAGGATCGACCGCGGCTTCAGGGATTATTTCAAGACCGATGCCTTCATCCGTGTCAAATATCTCCGCACCTCCTTACCAATCTATACCAGCATGAAACGGTCAGCCATTTGCCGATCACCAAGCGACCAGACCGGTTGCATCCTCGAATATCGGGTGTGGATCAGCCAGAACGGGAAGAAACTGCTCTTGACACCGTCGAGCGAAGAGGAACCGCAACATCCGTACAAGATCATCAACGGCGGCTCTGTGCCGTACAAGGGCGAGCCAGCAGCGCCGGGACCGACTGAAGGAGAGCAACGCATCTCCGCCTACAAGCGATTGCTGCTGAACCTCCACTTCGACGTGCAGGACGGCTGCCTGGTCAACATCGACCCGAAGCCAGAAGCCTACGCGAGCTACGGCATGAAACCAGGCACCTTTGTAGCGCAAGCAACGGCCACACCGCGTTCTGTGACCGGCATGCGACGCGCAGGCCTGAAAGTGTCGGAATGCACGCGCAGCTCCTACAGTATCTATTTCCAACGCGGCACTGCCTATGCAGACCACACGATCGTGGCTGCAGAGAAAGACGACCGGCTCTATGCCTGCGAACCCCACGACGACCAGCCAGCAATGTCTGCAGAAGAATATCTGCAATTGTATTGCGTTCCTATCGACAGCATCCCCGATCTCAGCCTGTTCTCTGCGCTGTATAAGGCGTGGGGTACCGAGGGTACCTTCCTCTTAGGGGATGACGACTGGGTAACTGTCACTTGGGAACCAGCCACTCCCCTGCTTCTTCCTGGGGAGGAACCGCTCACGTCGATCCAGCTCGCGGTCCTGCCAGGACTGTGCAAGAACCCGGCAATGGATCCTGACATGATTGAAGACCATCCGGAAGCTGGTTTTGAGTTCGAGTACGCTGACGGCCGCGGTAGCGGTGTCTATCTCTTCCCTGGATTATGGGTTGATAGCGAGGAGCGTGTTCGATTGTTCTATGTCAGCCGACAAGACGAGCCTGCACAGAGCGAAGATGTGTCTGATACCCATCGTTTTTTCCCTGCTGTAATAAAATGTCCGGAAGGCGACCCGCCAAGAACAAGTGAAGAAGAAACTCCAGAAGAGACTCCGGACGAAACACCGGAAACTTCTGAAGAGTCAGACGTTATCAGCGGACCGACAGACATCGACCGCGACGACCTCCGTGTCAGCTACACGCCGACAAAACCGGAATGCACTGCAGGCGAGCCCTGCGACGTGACGATCAAGGTCTCGTCGACCGAGAACAAGGAATTGCCACCATACTGCATCGTCGGCTTCACCAACGGCCAGCCGCTCAACGTGGGCAACGCACGCGCCAATCTCTATGACGGCACTGCGGTCATCGGCGAGAGCGACACTGGCAAGAACACTGACCTGCGCTTCATCCTGCCGTGCAAGCGGCTCAAGGACGGCGAGAAGTTCACCCTGACCTTCAACAAGAAAGACCAGCCCGTCGGCACAGGGACGCGCACTGTGCGGATGTACACCCTGCCGAACAAGGGATTGCGGCAGAGCGACACCGAAGACTCGGATGGCGGAGTCACGGTCGACAACATCATCCACGATGGCGTTGCCTTGATGGGGCACGACCGCAATATCGACTATACCCCGCCTGGTGCGCGCGGCGAGCTTATCCTGAAGGACGCGAACGACGTCGCTGGCGGCACAGGTGGTGGAGACGGTACTGGCGATGGTTCAGGAGATGGTGACGGCACTGGTGACGGAGATGGAACAGGTGATGGAACTGGCGACGGCGATGGTACTGGCGGTGACGGCACGGTTGCGCTCGGCCCCAACGGCCTGCCGACAAATCCCTGCGCACCAGCGCTCCCAGCAGCCTGGGGCGACTATGAACTCATCTACTGCCTGAACAAGGATTACGAGGTGCCAGATTATGATGCCGATGCAGCTCCCTCCAGCCATTCGACCATCCTGCACGTCGATCAGACACAACACAGGGTAGAGCTGAAGAAGCAACTTTTCAATGCCGATCCGGTGCCAAGTTCAAGTAATCCAACGTACGCCCATTTCAGGAGGGATAAAAATGTACCGGACAGCGCGGTAGGCATCTATCGCTCGACGAGCGACTATAACAAGGTGATCGTCATCCACAAAAACGGTGTAGGTAGTATCGCTCATGAAGAAACGCAATACTTTAGTGGATATGTATATAGTAGTGAGGGGAACGCCCCCGTAGGGGTGCTGCTCTTGCAGGATGTCATTCGAGGAACAACACAATCAAGCAAATATGTTCACTACTGCTTCAAAGGCGCTGTTGGGGACGCCGTCCAGCATAACTTCAAAACAACGAACAGTAAGATCAAACAGGGAGATCGTACTGGGTATTGGCATGATGATGACACGTCAGTCGCAGGGTCTGTTATGCAACGAATGGATCTTGAAAACTCGGACGACAGATTCACGTACTGTAGCGATCAGAAAGCCCTGGAAGCAGCGCCATTTGTCAGCGAAGCGACTGTCCTGACAAAGAGCATGAGCTATGCGGGCAATATGCATTTCCAGTTCGATGGCTCGCCAAAGACAAAATTTGTTTATGTTTGGCGACCGACCGACAGCGGCCACGATACTCGCATTGTAGAAGTCACCGTCGAGGAACCGACACCGAACCATTACTCATTCAGGCTATTGAACGAGCGACGCACGAACAGCCATGTCAGGATCCCGTACTTGCAGGCTGACAACACGTGGAACAATGCCGGCGATGCAGACTTTGAACCCATGCCGTTGCGCATCGAGACCAAAGAAGGAACCGATATGTGCTCGGTGCATCATGCCCTGATCCAGCTCGACACAGACAAGCAATGGGCAGTGCGATGGCGGGCCTCCACAGATGAAAGCTGCGGCGAGGGCAATTCAGATTCGTACACAGCCGGTGGCGGGCTTGAAGCCAGGTTCCGCTTCTATGACAAGGGATTCGCCGACGCGCCATTCATCCTCGTGTTCGACAATGTGATCTCAAGCATCCAGGAATTGTCCAGCAGCTTGTTCGGCGAAGCGCCAATCGAATCAAAGAGAGGCATGTACCAGCTCGCGATCGACGTGCGGGACGATGAACCAGCAGGCGAAGCGCCATGGTCGCAGTTCTTCTCGCCACGCAAGAACGATTACTGGAACACCTACGACGTACAAGAAGGATTGCAGGAAGAAGAAGAGGAAGGACCTACAGAGCTGACTGGCGAGGTCGTCGCCATCACTGGCAATGTGATCGATTCGAACGCGCCACGTCCTGCCTACCTGACAGTGTCTGATAAGCCTGACGGTCAATCGCCCTGGATTGGTGTCGGCGCTGACCCGGTCGAGAAGATCCCGGTGTACTTCGCCAGCGACGGCAAGGTCAAATCATATCTTGGGCACCGATGGGCAGGCGACGCGAACGCGCAGCTTGTCTTCGACTCTGCAGGCGGTTCAGATCCGTGGGAATACAATGCTGACCTCGGTGCAAGCAGGCTGGGCGTCCTGAACGAGAACGAGGAATACCGCCGCTTTATGCAGGAACAGAACCAGTTCCGCATGGTCATGGAACCTGGCGGCGTGTTCGACCAGGACGACAACGTCTATTACATGCAGGTCGTGACGCCGGAATTGGAGACACGACGCGCGCTGACCGGTTATACTGCAGATAATAATTGGGTATGGGGGCTTGGCAAGGCTTCTATCTCCTGCCCCGAGTTCTTCAGGCCTGCAGGAATCACGCAGGGTGTCATTGATCAGAACAGTTATTTCAGCCTGAATATTGAGGAAGAATGCACGACAGAGGATGAATGCCGACGGATGATCAGCGGATGGCGAGACCAGATCGGCTGTGGCGACTGCAGCTCGCAGTTTGACAGGGACTTCTGGTATGGCAAGCTGTGCGAACTCACAGGCCAATCGTCTGACTGTCCAGAAGCGGATGTCCTCGCTGATGCAGTGCTCGACGCGTTGGACCAATGCAGCGACTTGGTCGCTGACGCTGTCGAGAACCGCGACTTCCCACCGACCGAGTTCACCGGGCCTGAATGCTGCCCGGCGGCAAGCGGCGGTTCAAAGTCTTCCTGCGCGATCTCAGCTCGTGATGAGACCATGGCAGGCATCGATGGTGTGTCTGTGTCGGTGTTCTGCGCTCAGAAGACCACGAGCGCCAGCCAGCGTGAAGGGAATACTGCGGTGCAGGCGTGCAAGTGGTGCGATACAGGCTGCGGCGACTCTAAGGGTACGTGCAAGACCTAGAACAACTCGTCCATGCTTATAGATCTGCCGAGCGAATTATTCGGGAACTCGTTCGTTTCAGGACTGTATCCTGTGGCCCAGACATTCTGGCCATCAAAGGCGATGATAATGCTGTTGGGTATCTCGCGACCAAAACCCGTGACATTATCGTGCTTCGCATACCTGTTTGCATAGCGGATCAGCGGGTTCGGATCATCAAGCTGGGCGACAATAACCCGTCGGGAACCATTTGCGAAGTGCTTGAGATCTTCCTCCAATGGCTTGCAATACGTGCACCATTTTGCGGAAAGGACGTAGATTGCGGGTTCTCTGGCGTTCATCGCACTGTCTAAGGCGATTCTCGCGGCTGGCAAGCTCGTTACAATATTCACCCTGCTTTCCAGAACCTGGACGGCCTGCGGCTTCGTTGCAGGAGTGCACGCTGTCAGACTTGTCGCCACAGTAAAGAGCAAGGCTTCCCGAAACATGTGTGCCAGGAACAATAATCACTTTAAAATACTTTCTTTACTCAACAGTAGTATCTGCGAAAGGTTTTTCCCTAAGACTATCGTCGAAACCTTTAAATACCGTGTTCGTCAGTTGCAGCAGTGGAGAGGTGTGGTGTTGAGACACGGATTCATACTCGCCCTAGTCTTCTTATTATGCTTAGCTCCTGCGCTCGCGAATCTGAACTGTAACCCGCCAGCAAGCGGCGATTGGAGCATTACCAACCTGAATGTCATCTGCGAGAACAACACCTGGATCGCGGTTTCAGGGCTTGTGAACGTCACGAACAGCAATGTCACCTTCACCAACCGCACCAACCTGACAGCAACGTACCTGTGGATCAAGGATGCGACCAGCACGCTTCTCTTCGAGAACTCCAGCTACATGAACGCTACCCTGAACCTCAGCAACGGCAACGCGACCTTCCAGAACAGCGGCAACCTCTCCGGCAACTTCAACATGACCGGCGGCATCCTGCGCTTTACCAACACGACATTCTCGACTGCGCAGATCAAAGCCAATGGCACTTCGCAGATCTATGCTGAAAATCTCTCCATGCACCTCAATAACACCCTTACCTTGCAGGAAAGCGCAAGCCTGAACATCACGCTGAGCAGCATCACCTTTGACAACACGCTTTTCGCAGGCACCTGGGCGTACAACGCGTCGACGATATTCATAGAAGACTCCACATACAACGGCGACATTGTCCCGACGTGCGATAATGTCGTGACACTACGCAATACGAACATGACGAACGGATCAACACCACGCTCTATCTTTGTCTTCTCGTCATGCACAGACCGGAGCATCAATGTCACGCTTGACAACGTCAACGCCACCCACTACTCCCTCAGCATGAGCCTTGCAGACAATGTCTACATCAATGATTCGACATTCGCATCGACCACGTTCACGTACGGCACCGGCACGATGAACATCACGGCAGGCAATACGAATTTCCTGAGCTTGCAGGTGACATTCTACAATTACAGCTATCAGTTCGACGATTTCACGAACGAATCAAACACCTTCAGCACGACTATCGCGGAAACAGCAACAACGCGCGGAACATTCACGACCATCACGAGCAATCAGACCTACATCAACGCAGAAACCGGCGAAGTCAATATCACCAACGCGAACATCACGATCATCGGCGTGGACAACGCCACAGTGCGGCTCACGAACGCGAATGTCGGCGAGCTCGACGCAGATCCTTCAGGTGCAGGACAAACCCTGTATCTCACGAATGTGACACTGCATGACTTTGACACGATGAGCGCGACGAACAGCTCAACCATCGAAGCCAGGAACTGGACAGTCACCAACGCGGAATTCTACGGCAATTACACCATCACCTTCCTCCAGATCAACAACATCGCGAACATCACGCTCGGCGCGGCAAGCGTCACCGCAAACCTCACGATGACCGGCAATGTCACCTTCGGCGAAGCCACGCCAGTGAGCTATAGCGGCACGTACAACATCCTCCGCGTCTACCCGTTCTACCTGGTGAACGAAAGCGGCGTTCCGATCGCGAGTGCGAACGTCACGGTGATCGCCAGCCTCGCAAGCCCGGGCAGCTACTCCTGGACAGGCTTGACCGACGCGAACGGCTACGCAGAACCCAACCTGACCTACACGAGCAGCACGTACGACGACACCTTCTATCTCTACCTGCCAGGGCTCGGCGGCCAATACAACGAGCTCACCCTATTGAACGACACGCCGATCAACTGGAGCGTGCAAGGCACTGGCCCGTTCATCGTGCTCACCCCCACACAAGGCAATGTCAGTTCCGGCACCTTCGGTTTCAACGTGAGCTTCAGCAACGACACAAACACGTCGAGCTATGCGATCGCGAACAGCAGCGGCACAACCTGGAGCCTCAACTCGTCGAACGCCACAGAGCTGAACGACTCAGACTACGCGTTCCAATACAGCTTCAACAGCATCTACCTGCCTGCAGGGACGTGGACGCTCAACGTGACTGCTGACAACGGCACAGTCCAGCGCAGTGTGACGCACACATACATGAGCATCCCGGCCATGACGACCACGCTCACAAGCGCCGGCAGCCAAAGCGCGACGATCAATGGAGCCAACGCGACCTTCACCTTCGCATTGTTCATCAAGAGCGCCGGTGATACTATCAAGTCATACATCAATCTGACCAATGGCGCCCAAGAATACAACACTGGCTTCGCCCGATTGTCCAACGGCTCGGTATTGGTAGCCACAACGCCTGAGACTGATTACAGCAACGCGGGCAATGTCACGCTGCAAGGCATCACCAGCGAACCAGACTACGTCACCATGAACCTTGTCGCAACAGGCCTCGTGCGGGCCGGCAACCTCACCCTCATCCTCCAACCGTATTCAACGCTCGTACCCGGCACCTACACCGGCTCGTATGGTTTCGGCGCGTTCGGGTGACACCATGAAAGTCCTGCTCCTCGCCCTGATCTGTCTCACCCTGCCCTGCGTGATAGCAGCGCCGATCGTCGAAAATACAGGGAACATCACAGTGCACGGCGCGCACGACGGCACGATCACCGTAACGTTCAATTCTGACGGTGGCGGGGGGGAATCCGGCGCTGGCGGCGGCGAAGAAGGCGGGGAAGCGAATGTCTGCCTTGCGCCCAACCCGTCGACAAGCCACCAGTACGACACGATGGTCGCTGGGAACCAGTACACGATACGCTCGCATACTGAGCAGTTCCTCATCGACACTGTCAGCTTCGCTGTCACAGAAGACATCACCGACACCTCGACAGTGACGCTCACGCACGTCCTGTACATCGAATGCGAGACCATCCCAAGCCTGAGCACCGAGCTTGACGCAGTCGGGTATGAACGCATTGATTATATCGGCATCCTGCCAGACCAGATCGCTGACGTTGAGATCAACTTCACGGTCAAGCTTGAGGATCTTGACGGCGCTGACCCTGCAAGCGTCCGATTGCTGCGCTATGTCGATTCCAACTGGGTGGAACTGCCCACCACCTATCTCGACAGCAGCATATTGTTCGCGTACTACACTGTCGAGAGCCCGGGCCTGAGCATGTTCGCCATCGCCACGCCAGCGCAAGAGAGCAGTGGTGACGATGATCCAGCGCCAGACACAGGCGATGATCCAAGCGATGACCAGATCACCGGCGACGTCACCGGCGGCCCGCAGGACCAGAACCAGACCGGGAACACGAGCGGCACGACCGAGCATGTCCCGGTCGACAGCAGCAAGACCAAGCGGCGTGGCTTCTCCTGGATCAGCATCCTCATCGTCGTGGTCATCGGCGGCGCGCTGGGCGCGTATTATTACATCGAGAACCGGAAGAAGACGCAGCCAGGCAAAACAGATGTTGCTGTTCCTGAAGAGAAACCTGTAGAGGCGATGATGGGCATTGCTGACATCCCGGACGAGGCATTGCAGGACCCAGTGGACCAATTACGGACCTATGTGGACAGGGAATTGCGCCAGGGCTTTCCGCGCGAGCAGATCGCTGACAAGCTCCGCGAACACGGCTGGCCTGAAGACGTGGTGAACAACGTCCTGAACGAGTTCTCAACGAATTATCTGGCCGATCGTGGCATGGAACCGCATGACGACCATCAGAAACTCCTGGCTTTCCTGCAGGAGAAGCTCGACCTGGGCTATAACGAGCAGACGATCAAGGACAGCCTGGTGAAGATCGGCTGGGACGCCAAAGTGATTGATGATCTCTTCGCCGAGCTGCACGAAGGCGGCGGCAAGTACACCGAGAGCTCGCTCTCCAAGCTCCGCGCGTTCATCCAGACTGAGGGGGCGCGTGGCAAGCGCCGCGACGAGATCAAGGCGTCGCTCATCAACGCCGGCTGGGACGAAGAGCTGGTTGAGAAAGAGCTCCAATAACACCCTCATAATTCTCAAAAGCAAAGATTTATATATTAGTTCATTTTAACCAGCACTTGTCGATTTAAGATCAACGAACTCTTGGTGAATGTATATGACAAAACTGAAAAAGCCAGTGAAAGGCACGCCAAAGCCACAGAAACAGGACGTGCTGGAACAACTCCAACGCCTCCAAGCAGAATTCGAGAACTACAAGAAGCGGGAAGAGAAGGAACGCGAGGCATTCATGCGCTTCGCCACCAGCCAGGTGCTGGGCCAGCTCATCCCGATCATGGACAACTTCGAGCTCGCACTCCAGAACGTCCCAGCAGCGCAGAAAGACGGCCTGTACACCGGCGTGGAGCTCATCTACGCGCAGCTGAAGGAACTTCTGCAGAACCACGGCGTGGTCGAGATTCCGGCTGAAGGGCAATTCAACCCGGAAAAGCACGAGGCAATGCTGGCAGAAGACGCGAAAGCCAAGAAAGGCACGATCCTCGAAGTCATGCAGAAAGGCTACGAGATGAACGGCAAAGTCATACGCACAAGCAAAGTCAAAGTCGCAAGGTGATATTATGGCAGACAAGAAAGCAGACAAACAGATGGAAAAAGTAATCGGTATTGATCTCGGTACAACGTTCAGCGCAGTCGCGGTGATGGAAGGCGGCAAAGCCACGATCATCCCCAACGCAGAAGGAGCACGCACGACAGCGAGCGTTGTCAGCATCACAGAAGAAGGCGAACGCCTCGTGGGCCAGGTAGCCAAGAACCAGGCGATCACCAATCCTGAGCACACTGCGCGCAGCATTAAGCGCCACATGGGCGAGGATTTCAAGACCAAGATCTGGGACAAGGACTACACGCCCCAGGAAGTCAGCGCGATGATCCTGCAGAAGCTGAAGGCGGATGCAGAAGCGTACCTGGGCCAGAAAGTCCAGAAAGCGGTCATCACTGTCCCGGCCTATTTCCAGGACGCGCAACGACAAGCGACAAAGGACGCAGGCAAGATCGCAGGCCTCGAAGTCCTGCGCATCATCAACGAGCCGACAGCGGCAAGCCTGGCCTATGGCCTGGACAAGGGGCATGACCACACCATTCTCGTCTTCGATTTCGGCGGCGGCACCTTTGATGTGAGTGTGCTCGAGCTCGGCGACGGCGTCTTCGAAGTGAAGGCGACAAGCGGCGATAATCGCCTTGGCGGCGACGACATCGACGAACTGCTCATCGACTGGATGGCTGAAGAGTTCAAGAAAGACAAGGGCGTCGATCTCAGAGAAGACCGGACAAGCCTGCAACGGCTCAAGGAAGCGGCAGAGAAGGCGAAGATCGAGCTCTCAAGCAAGACGAGCACGAAGATCAACCTGCCCTTCGTGACAGCATCTGATAAAGGACCGCAGCACCTCGACATGACGCTCACACGCGCAGAGTTCGAGAAGCTCATCCAGCCGATCATCGAACGCCTCAAAGGGCCGACACAGCAGGCGATGAAGGATGCGAAGGTCGGGTCTGACAAGCTTGACAAGGTCGTGTTTGTCGGCGGCAGCACGCGCATCCCGGCAGTGCAGCAGCTCGTGAAGAGCCTCACTGGCAAGGACGGGGACAAGAGCGTCAACCCTGATGAGGTCGTCGCGCTTGGCGCCGCGATCCAGGGCGGCGTGCTTGCAGGCGAGGTCAAGGACGTGCTTCTCCTCGACGTGACCCCGCTCAGCCTGGGCATCGAGACCCTCGGCGGCGTGATGACACACCTGATCGAGCGGAACACGACCATCCCGACCAAGAAGAGCCAGGTGTTCTCAACCGCGGCTGACAACCAGACTGCAGTGACGATCCGCGTGTTCCAGGGCGAGCGTGCCATGGCAGCAGACAACAAGCTGCTCGGACAGTTCGACCTGGTCGGCATCCCGCCAGCGCCACGCGGCATCCCGCAGGTCGAGGTGACATTCGACATCGACGCGAACGGCATCGTGCATGTCAATGCCAAAGACCTTGGTACTGGCAAAGAACAAAGTATTCAGATCACTGCTTCGACAAACCTGAGCAAAGACGAAGTGGAACGCATGCAGCAGGACGCAGCCAAGTTCGAGAAAGAGGACAAGGAGCGACGGGAATCTGCAGAAGTGCTGAACCAGGCCGATACGCTCGTGTACACAGCGGATAATCTCTTCAAGGACATCAAGGGCAAGGTGGACGAAAGCAAGATGGAGCCGGTCAAGAAAGAGCTTGACGAGCTCAAGAAGCTGCTCGAGCCCCAGGACAAGGACATCAAGGCGATCAAGGCAAAGGTTGAGAGCATCCAGAAGCAGGTGCAGGACCTGAGCGTGGAGATGTACCAGAAGGTCGCGCAGGAACAAGCGGCACAGCAAGGTGGCGAAGCGCCGAAGGCAGAAGAGAAGAAGGACGAGAAGGTCGTCGATGCAGAATTCGAAGAAGTCAAGGACGACAAGAAAGCCGAGAATACTGACAAAGCAGACAACGAGAAGAAATGACTGACTACTACGACACCCTCGGTGTCCCGAAAAGCGCGTCACGCGACGAGATCAAGAAAGCCTATAAGAAGCTCGCGAAACAGTACCATCCAGACCTGAACAAAGGCGACAAGGAAGCTGAGAAGAAATTCAAGGAGGTCAACGAAGCCGCTGCAGTGCTCGGCGACGACGAGAAACGCAGCCAATACGATCGAATGGGCCACGACGCATTCTCCCAAGGCAGCCGTGGCGGCGGATTCAACGGCTTCGACTTCAGCGGCTTCGGCGCAGGATCGGATTTCGGCGACATCTTCGACAACCTTGGCGACATCTTCGGCTTCGACATCTTCGGCAGCAGGGGCGGACGACGGCGACGCGGCACTGATTTGCGCTACGATCTCGACCTGACACTGCACGAAGCTGCTTTCGGCGTCACGAAAAAGATCAAGATCAGGAAACAAGGCGTGTGCCCGAAATGCGACGGCAAGGGTGGCACGAAGACCGAGACCTGCGCTACCTGCCATGGCCAGGGCATGGTGCGGCAAGCACGGCGGACGCCGTTCGGCATCTTCCAAAGTACGGGGCCCTGCCCCACATGCCGCGGCGAAGGCATCCGTATCGTCGAAGAATGCCGTGCGTGCCGTGGCGAAGGCGTCCAGACTGAGCAGAAAGAGCTGGAAGTCGAGATCCCGGCAGGCGTGGCGCATGGCAGCAGGCTCCGCTTGTCTGGAGAAGGCGAAGCAGCCCCGAAAGGCGGGCCGACAGGCGACCTCTACGTCTTCCTCAGCATTGCTGAAGACGATCTGTTCGAACGGCACGGCGACGATATCCTCTTAGAATGCCCGATCAGCATCTTCCAGGCGGTCTTCGGTGCGCAGATCGAGGTGCCGACCCTGGAAGGCAAGGCAAAGATGAAAGTGCCTGCAGGCACGCAGAGCGGCACAGTCTTCCGCCTCCGGGAGAAAGGAGTGCCGCATCTCCACCACCGGGGCAAAGGCGACCAGCTTGTCACAGTCCACGTAGAGACGCCCAAACGGCTCTCACGCAAGCAATCAAAGCTGCTCAAGGAACTTGCCAAGGAATTCGGCGAACGCGCAGAACCGCATAAAAGCCTGCTGGAGCGGCTCAAGAAGAAGCTCAAGCAGTGAATTCTGTCTCTACTGGAGAATAACTACTAATAACAAGCTTTTTAAAGAATCCTTGCTTCCGCACCCCTAGAATCATGTGGGGGATACCATGAAGTACGCCATCCTAACCATTCTCACGATCAGCATCCTGCTGCTCGCAGCCTGTGAACAGAGCCTCCTGGGCGAACAGGATGAAGAGCTCGAAATGCTTGACGAGCTGGAAACCATGCTCGAAGAGGGCGAGCTCGAGCTTGAACAGCCGGGCGAGGACGTCCAGATCGAGCCAAGCAGATTCATCATCACGAAAACCGAGGGCGACCTTGTTCTCTTGGCGCCTGAAGCGATCGACCCGGATGGCGACGCAGTGAGCTACGCATTCACCGCGCCGTTTGATTCTCAGGGACGCTGGCAGACCAGCTACGGTGATGCTGGCGAGTACACTGTAACTGTGACCGCGACAGATACCAAGGGCGCGAGCACCACAGAAGGCATCCTCGTGATCATCGAGCACGCGAACCGCGCGCCGTATCTCAACTGTCCAGACCGGATTGTTGTCAAGGAAGGCGACACAGTCGAGCTCGGCTGCGAAGCCAACGACGAAGAGATGGAAAGCATCGTGCTGACCTACTTCGGCTGGATGATCGACGAATCATACACGACCAGTTACGAAGATGCGGGCGAGCACGAAGTGACAGTCAAGGCCATGGACGAGGCAGGACTCACTGCAGAAGAGCGCGTCCAGGTCATTGTGCAGAATGTCAACCGCGCACCCGTGTTCCCGATCGACTTCCCGAACGAGCTCATCGGCGATGAAGGCGATGTCTTCGCGATCGATACGAGCGAGATCTACGATCCTGACGGCGATGCTGTCACTGTGACGTTCAGCACGCCATTCGGCGATGACGGCGTCTGGGCAAGCGATCTGGGCGAGAGCGGCGAGTACCCGGTGGATGTCGTTGCCAGTGATGGCAGCCTCAGCACCAAGCGACGCGTCACAGTCAGCGTTGGCATGCTCAACACCGCACCAGTGCTGCAGCGCATCCCAGACGTGACGGTCTTCGAAGGCGAGACGGTCCGCATCGATGTCTCAGCGACTGACCGCGAAGATGACGAGCTGATCACCACGATCTCCGGATGGATGACCAGCACGACTTACACGACCACGTACGACGATGCAGGCACGTACACTGTCAAGGTGACAGTCAGCGACGGCCAGCACGCGGACAGCCAGGTCGTGCACGTGACAGTCATCGACCGCAACCGGCCGCCAGTCTTTGTCGTGCCGGCGTAAAACCCTGTTTCTTTTTTCCTCATTACGGTGATTCCATGAGGCGAATAGCCGCACCGATACAAGCGCTTCTCAGCATCGTTACACGTGAACAGCAAGACATCGCTGCTGTAATCAGAGAGTATGAAACATACCTGAATCAGACATTCCCACGGCAGAAAGACTTCCATCACGAAGAGGCTCTCGGTAGCCTCTATCTTGGTTTTGATATGCCTGAATTCATGTCTCGCGGAACCCACCAATTCGTTTTTCGCCTTGATAATAATTGGGTGGCAAAGACGCATTTCGAACCCGCTCTGAGCACGCATGGCGTAGTACTCGGCTATAGCGTCGCTACATCGGCATTACCAAGGACCTTGAAAAAACTTGGAATACGCCACCTCCCTCATTATTATATCGGATGTAGTATGAAGAATGGCGCAGCCACTCTCAGTCCTGGAAGTGAATTTGTTATCACTCCAGATCTCACTGCAAACGGACGCTACGAGGTTACTGACGTCAGTCAAGAGAGAATAGCTGATCTGGACAACTCGGATGAAGTGAGAAGTCAATTAACGTGCTGTGTGAAGAATCTCATGAGATTCAATGGCAGGAATGAAGCATACCGTATACGAATAGGTGGGGGGCATAAATCTGCAGAAGGCAACTCGGCACGAAAAGCAATTGAACGAATGCACCTCCTTCGAACAAAAGATGGAATTGGTCGACTCTTTCTCGCAGATCTTGACCACATACAATTAATTGTAAATAGTTAATATCAGGAAGAGAATAGATCAAGATAGTCCCCATACCCTTCTGCTTCCATGTCTTCCTTCGGGACGAAACGGAGCGCTGCGCTGTTGATGCAGTAGCGCTCGCCTGTGGGACTGCCGTCTTCTTTGAAGAGATGGCCGAGGTGGCTGTCAGCCCGGAAGCTCCGCACTTCTGTGCGTCTGATCAGGAGCTTATAGTCTGCTTTCTCGACGATGTTCTCAGGCTCGAGCGCGGTGTGGAAGCTTGGCCAGCCAGTGCCGGAATCGTACTTGTCGCGACTGCTGAACAGGGGCTCGCCTGAGACAAGATCAACATAGATACCGTCCCGCTTCTCGTCCCAGAACTCATTATCGAACGCTGGCTCAGTATCCTCTTCCTGCGTCACCGCATACTGCATTGGCGTCAGCAAGGCTTTGAGTTCCTCGTCGCTGGGCTTGGTAAAAATAGTGCCATCCCATGCTGCAAGCTCTTCTTCATCCTCTGCGTTCTCCTCACTATCCGGCACTAGTGATGGCACGTCCTCCCAGGTATCCTTGATATAATCAGCGCGGCCGCTGCCTTTCTTATAGGCTTCATAACGAAGCGTGCGCTTCTGCGCGTAATCCTGATGCTCTTCCTCTGCCGGGAAGAAGTTTGTGAAGGCTCTGATCTCAGTCGCGATCGGCTTATCGAATAAGCCGCTGTCAGCAAGCTGTTGCTTTGATGTTTCAGCAGCCTGTTTCTCGCCCTCGTTCTGGTAGAAGATGCAGGTGTGGTACTGGCTGCCACGGTCTGCGAACTGGCCACCCGCATCAGTGGGATCGATCTGCCGCCAGTAGATATCCAGCAATTCCTCATAGCTGATCACGCTTGGATCATACGTCACCTGCACTGCTTCGACATGGCCGGTCGTGCCGGTCAGGACCTCTTTATAGCTTGGATCCTCGACCTCACCGCCAGCATAGCCCGACACAGCCTCGATCACGCCCGGGACGGTCTCATACGCTGCTTCCATGCACCAGAAGCAGCCGCCGGCAAACGTGGCTGTAGCGACCTCAGTGGGCATCTCCGGAGGCTCTGTATCCGCTGGTATCGGCTCGGCAGTACGCGCAGTGCATGCAGCGAGCAGCACGAGCGACAGTATAATCAGGGTTTTCATACGCATTGTGAGGATAAATCCGGGTGATAAGCCTTGTGTTGAAGGCTCAAAACAGGAATATGATATACACTGCCAGGGCGCTCGCGATCGGCACGAGGAAATTATCATCGATCAGGATGAGGCCGCGCTTGTAATCGAAGGATTCCACGAACATGCCGACCAGGCTGGCGATCAGCCCTTGCCACCATGGCAGGACCGGCAAGAGCACGAGCGTGCAGGCTATTGCTGCAATAATTCGCGCATCAAGGTCCTTCTTCTTGTTCCACGGCACAGGAATCTGGCCGAGAAAGACGCCCCACCAGAGCGCGAGCGTGTCCCCGATCGCCAGCACGATCATGCCGGCGATCGCCGCTTCTTTCGGGAAGACGAGGACGATGAGCAGGAAGGAGAGATGGTAGTAGAAGGCACTGAGTCCAGGCAGTTGTGCGGTCTTGCCTTTCTTGCGCTCCATGAGGTCGAAGATAATGGCAAAGGCTGGATAGCGCCAGTGGCGAGAGAGTTGGTAGCCAACGATGACAATCAGTGAGATCCCGAGCAAGGCCGCGAAGGTGCGCCAGTCAGCCAGGTCCATCCAGTAGAGAACCGCGAGCAGGGCTGCCCAGACGAAATGCGCAAGTTTTCTCCGGACTTCTATCCATAATGCTCCCATCTTATGCACCGAAAAATTCGTTCAATCCTTTCTGCGCTTTTGGTTTCTTGCTTGCGTTCTGCACAGCTTTCTGTTTCATATAGCTTTCTGTTTTGCCAGGAAAGTTCGGAACCCCATACACGCCATCGTATCCTGGTGTGAACGCCACTCTCCCTTCTCGTACAGCTATGATCGCGTCAGCGATCTCTGGCGACGTGACGGCAAGGAGTTGTTCTCTTGTCGTTTCCATGAGTATCTCGTACTCGTGTTTAGCTGCTTTGAGGATCTTCCAGTAATCGTTCCACACTGTCTTTGTCGCGATGCCTTTGCCCAAGACAAGCGATAAGATTTCATGTAAAGGGAGTAATTTGAAAAATTTTTGTGAGTGGTTATCTTCTTTTTGGGGATGATCAGCGAGCTGATCCACTCGATATAAGACACCGATTGTGAGTTCTTTCTTGCAAACCGGGCAGATGCCCTTGTGCTCCTTTGTCTCAGCAGGTTCCATCATGACATTGCAGTTCCGGTGCCCGTCGACATGGTACTTGCCATAGCTCGGCTCGACTTCGATCGTACCCCAGAAGCCCTTGCCTGTCCTGATGGCTGCAATGATGTTCGTATAGCTGAGCTCGTCGAGCTCGAAGATCGTCGCTTCACGACCGAGGCGCCAGGGCCAGAAGCTATGGCTGTCGCTGAACGAGACATAACGGATGTCTTTCAACTGGTCGAGCCGGTCGTTCATCTCAACGTCGCTGCTCAAGCCGGTTTCGATCGCAAAGATGTGCTTTGTCTGCTCTTTGAAGCATTCCTGCAGGGAATCGAAGCCGCTCTTGCTCCCATAGAGACTGAACCAGGGCGTCCACGCATGCGCTGGGATGATCTCGATGTCCTCGCTGATCGCTTTCAGGTCCTTGACAAACTGCCATGCCGGAATCTTGAAGATCGGTCTGCCATCATAGTCGACACGACCGTGAGTAAGAAGGTATTGCGTGATCCTGTCGACAGCGTCAAAGCTCGGGGCGAACACCACCAGGTGAATACGCCGCCCTTTTTCCTGCGTATAGACAAGCGAGATCTCTGTTGTCAGCATGAATGCCTGTCCTGTCGCTGTGTAATAGATGCCATTCTTTTCAGTGACAAGTTCGTCCTTCAACTCCTTGCTCCATTCCGGATGCGTGAAGTCGCCAGTGCCGAGCAGGTCGATGCCTTTCACTTTCGCCCATTTCTCCAGCTGCTTTATCGAGATGTCGCGGCTGCAGCCTTGGGCGTATCGGCTGTGGAGATGGAGATCGGCGATGAAACGCATGGAGTCGGTGGGATACGCCTGCTTTATGAACTTTTTGGGCACAAGTTTTATAAATGCACTCTCTACAACTTTCGTCAACAAGCTCGTGGGGGTGCCTACATGAGAAAACTATGCGTAGTGATACTGTGCTTAGCAGTGCTGTTCGCGGTCGTTGCATGCGGCCAAGAGACAGAGCCTGAAGACACAGTTGATGTACCGGCTGACCTGCCTCCTCCTCCGCCACCGCCAGCGGCAGTGGAAGAACCTGAGGACACAGGCCTTGATGAAGCCGAACCAGTAGAAGAAGCAGCAGGCGAGATTCTGGGTGGTGAGGACACGCGTGAGCATGTCTTGGCTATCGAGGACGTGCGCTGCACTGCTGAAGGACGGAAGCTCAGCTTCACGCTGACCAACATGGACGACCAGGAATGGCAAATGAACCAGGAAGTGCCCTTCCCACCACCAATCGGGATGGCTGCTCTGAAGTTCTTTGTCAACAACTACGAGGCGAACGGCCACAAGACATACTATGATGTCGACACTGGCGACGCCTACTTCGGTCCGAACGAGCGGTTCAGCGACAACTGCGGCGGCGTCGAAGTGCTCGCGCCTGGCGAGAGCACGACGTGCAGCCTCGAGCCTGTACCGTTGAAGCAGGAAGACCAGTTCCAGAACAAGAACCACTTGTTCATCGACACACCAGGTATCGAAGAAGTGTACAGCTTTACCTGCGTGTAAACCCTTTCAACCTTTTTTCTTTTTCATAATCCTTAAATAAAATGAATGATGTGCAAAACGCCATGAGAACCATACTGATCATCCTGGGCTTAGTCTTCCTCGCTGCGTGCAGTCCTGTGCCTGAATGCCGCGGCCTGACAGAAGACGATTTCGATCTCTGCGTCCTGAATCTCGCGACTGAGCGTGGCGATGCTGCCTTGTGCGAGCATGTCTTGCTGGAATCGTTCGGCGTCTGGTGCCTGAACAGCGTCGCGAACGCCACCGACGACCCTGACGTGTGCGAGCAGATCGCTGACGAACGCGGAATCCAGTATTGCAAGAGAGACATCCTGATCGAACGTGGCGACGTAGCAGGATGCGAGCTCGTGACTGGTGCAGCACACGATGATTGCTATAACCATTTTGCCGCATCACTTGGCGAGTGGTCCCACTGTCTGGAAATAGAGGTCTTGGACTACAAGGAAGAATGCTTGGAAAGCGTGAGCCGTGCCAGCCGTGATGCTTATGGCTGCCTCGAACTGAGCGAGGAGAACGAAGGACGCGATGCGTGCATCTTGTCGTTGAGCATTGGCACCTTGAATGCCGAGACCTGCCTGGAAGTCAGCGATGTGAAGCAGCGCGGTTTCTGTCTGCTTAACGTGGCTTCGGGCTTGGATGACAGCAGCATCTGCGACCAGATCCAGGACCTCGAAGCGCGCGGCATCTGCTACCAGGATCTGCTCTGAGCACATAGCTTTATAAAGGAATTCTTGTCTTCGAGCCCTATAAGCTTATAGCCCCGTGGTGTATTTTAGTCGTTTTTCCGCTTTTCTCGTTCATTTTTCGCTTTGCACTGGTCAGGTACCCGTAGCGCTTTTAACTCCGGACTTCCACATAGCATTATGAAGTCCAGAGTAAAGCGCATACGGTTCCCACAACATTCAGCAAAGCTCGCGGAACTGATCGGCATAATTCTCGGGGATGGCAACCTTATAGAATTCGTGAAAGCTGGAAAAGGAGTCGCTTATTACGCGGTGCGGATCACCGGTCACTCGGAAGAATCAGACTATTACGAAAATTACATCATACCTTTATGTCGAGAATTGTTTCTGGACGAGCCAAAGAAGTATCTTCATAAGGATAGAAAAGAAATGTTTGTGATTCTCTGCGGTAAGATGTACGTTGAGTTCTTTAAAAAGCATGGATTGAGACCCGGTTCCAAAACAAAGAGCCAATGCACCATACCTTGCTGGATCCGTGAGAATGAGACGTATTTGAGAGCATGTGTACGAGGCCTCATAGACACTGATGGCTCGATCTATCGAATGGATAAGTGGGTTCAGATTTGCTTCAAGAACTTCAACAAAAAACTCCTCGTAGATTTCCGTGAATCTCTATTAAGCTTAGGGTTCTATGCATCTCGCATTACTCACAACAAGGTCTATATCTCCCGAAAAGCTCACATCCAGAAGTTTTATAAAGAAATTGGGTTCAGCAACCCAAAGCACAAACGCCGATATCATCGCTTTTATAGCCCCGTGGTGTAGCGGCCAATTTTGCAGCACAGAATGGTTGTGAAGGCATCTCATTCCAGCCTTTGGAGCTGGCGACCTCGGTTCAAATCCGGGCGGGGCTATTCTTTTTCTTACTTCTTGAGCCAGTACCAGACGCCGCCGATCAGGACAACCAGGCCGAGCAAGATCCACAGCCAGAGGAGGCTGCCCATTGCACCGCCGCCAACAGCTGCACCAGTCACGTCGCCGGTTAGTAGATTCTCTTTCTGTAGACTCTCCATTTCATCAGCGACAGCACCTGATAGTACTTTCTTGGCTTTAGTACAGTTATAAAGAGAAATATTTGACACATTCAATCGCGTCACAGGATCAATTTCTGGGTTAATCTTCAGTGTGCTGTAAACTTGTTCACATTCTTCTTGTTCCAATTCTTTTTCTCTCAAGTCATTTGTGCGTTGCTTCTCTTCATTTGCGTTCTGAACTTCCAAGACTGCTAAGCCCGACATTTTGTTAGCTTCTTGATTGTCAAGATAGGCTAGAATACCTAATAATACGAAAATGAATGATGTGGCTATAGAGAGTGTTTTGTTCCATTTTTTACTCCAATCTTGCACTCTTGACCATAAACCCTTCTTCTTCGCCATGAGACGAGAAAGGGCGGTTAGGATTAATATTTTTCGGCCTTTTGGCCAGTGCTATGAACTTTTCCGCAATTTTTATATAATGCCAGAAATGCTCTCTTTCCAAGGGGGATATGAGTGAAGGTACTTACATTGCTTATTGTTGCTTTGCTATTGACAGCTTGCGGGTTCTTCATGGACGATGAGGAGATCCTGGCAATAGCCAGCGATGGCACTTACACTGATTGTGCATCGCTTGACACGAGCGAGAACAAGAACCGGATTGAGGAATGCTATGAATATGTCGGGATGCGCCAAGACGATCCAGATGCATGTGCAGCAGCAACTGGCTATTACCGTGACTCTTGCTATGAAGATGTCGCTGTCGATCTCAATGACGAAACCCTCTGTAACGAAATAGATGACAAGAATGACAAAGGCGATTGCTATACTGATATTGCGGTCAATAAGGCCGATCCCTCTCTCTGTGAGAATCTGGATGGCGGCAGAGCCAATGAATGCTACAAAGAGTATGCCGAAGACACAGGCGATTTCGATGCCTGCGCTCTGATCCCTGAGAAGGATGATGAGAGCGATGAATGCTACTTGCACTTTGCGGTACAGGATAATAATCGTGAATTATGCGAAGATCTGAATGAGAAGAAGTATCGCGATGAATGCCGTTCAGAATTGGCGGTGATGAACCAGGATCAGACGCTCTGCGAAGAGATCGAGAAGAAGAAGGTGCGGGAAGAATGCTTGGAAAATGTTGAATCGCTGACTCCTGAACCTGGCAAATGCCAGTATGACAGCGAATGCGACAGCATCTGTGAAGGAGAGATCAAATGGGCGATGGGCTGCAATCCGCGCGAAGGCGTATGCGAAAAGACCTTTGATTATGATTGTCGAGAGGAGATAGAGAATTTTGCCGGGACTGAGTTTCCTATGACCTGCGCTGCAGGAGAATGTGTCAGGAACCAGGCAGCGATTGACGCGACCAAGGCGGAGCTTGAGGCGCTCCAGGACGAGATCTCGCAGAACGTGAAGAACATCAACGCGTACAGGCAAGAAGTGAACACGCTCAAGCTTGATGCCAACAAGAAATGCTTGAACGCCTTGGCTGACGTGACCAACAAGTTCATCATCGAGAATGCAGTCAAGTTAGGCTCTATTGCCTCTGCAGGTGCGGGCTATCTCAAGAGCGGCTCAAGCATTGTCTCCTCGACAACCTCCATTAAGTACTCTGGTGGAAAGTTCACCACGGTGACCAAGCCGAGCTATGAGTTCACCAAGCAGTTCGGCACCGATGCAGCAGGGTATTTCGGCGACTGGACAGATAAGCTCGTCGACACCATGAGCAAGCTGAATAGCGCTCCTGCGGACGCCAAGCCGCCTGTTGATCAATATATCGCCTTCTGGTGCGATTACAACAACTACCTGGGCGAGATCCTCGACGCGACGGCCATGGAATTAGACCACGAGCTTGCAGTGGCGCAGGCAATCGAAGAAGAGATTAATGCCCTGCCTTGATATTTTATTAGTTATTATATAGTAGTAAAATTATAAATATTTATAAATGACCTGCCTTTCTTCACAGTATGACAAATATTGCGACCTTAGTACGCAGTGCAGATCTCGCCATGTTTGATCTAGATGGTACAGTGCTCGAATCCATGCCGACGCATAACATTGCTATTGAGCATTTTGTCGAAGATGATCCGCTGCTGAACGGTCTGCCTCACAAAGAAGTCATCAAGCGAGCGATCCACTCGAACGCAGTCAGAACTGCCTGGGAACAGCATCTCAGCGGTATCATGCCCTATGAAGAGGCCATTCGCAAATACGAGGAACAATTTCTCGAAGCAGAGAAACGACTGCCAGTGAAGGTCTATTGGGGCTCGAAGCACGTTCTGGAGCATCTTTCCGAACAAGGCAAACACATCGCAGCAGTCACAGGCATGGCACCCAGGATTCTTGCATGCGCTCTCGGTGCCTTGCAGATACATGGAATCAATCGAGCGATGTTTGATGTGATTGTCAATGATGATGGCCGCCCGGTGAAACCGAATCCCGAAGCGTATGATCGTCTTATCGCGGATCTGCAACCTGAGCGTCGGATTCGGCGCGCTGTGATGTTTGGCGATACGATGACTGATGCGAAGTTCGCTGCAGCAGTCAGGAAGAGAGGCATTGCAACTGATTTCGTCTATCTTTACGGAACAAGGCCTGATCGCGCTATTCGTGAGCAATCGACAATCGCTTTCCCGAACATGCTGAGCATGTACGGCGCGATGATGCAAGGACGCTAGAGCTTCTTGACCTTGCCTTTGCGTGCATCCACGAGCACTGTGTCGCCGTCTTTGAGAACACGCGTGCCTATTCCTGTTCCGACGATGCAGGGAATGCCGAATTCGCGGGCGAGCACTGCTGCGTGGCTGATGATGCCGCTCTCGTCTGTCACCAGTGCGCCGGCTTTGCTGACAATGTCTGTCATGCCGAGCTGTACCATGCCCAAGACGAGAACGTCCCCTTTCTTGAATTCTTTGCGGACTTTTGCTTCATTCTCAAGATCGTTGATCAACAGAATGCGTGCCGTGCCAGTCGCTTTGCCAGGGTTGGCTATGAGTCCGGTGAATTCTGCGTCTTCAGGAGTCAGGAGAGAACCAAGTTGTTTCTTTGCCACTTCTTCAGCCTCTTCTCCACTGTAATAACGGACTTCACCATCCGTTAACCACAATACTTGAACACGCTTTCGTTGTTCTATTTCGTCGACGCTAAGCTTCTTGTTATCAAGGAGCAACTCACCCATCTCGACTTCCCGATAATAGGTTGTGAGAGTGTGCACGTCGACATCACTTCGCCGAGCCACTTCGACAAAGAGGTCAACCGCACAATAATCTTGCCCGCACCACACTGTTTTTTCCAGAATGCGGTTCAGGGCGAAGGTGGCGAGCGTTGTTCCGTAAAACTCTATTTTCTCGTCGTGGAATCTTTCATATATCGCTTCCTGATCCTTTTTCAGTTGTGTGAGGTGGTTCTTGATTTCTGCCTGTCGTTCGCTGAGCCAGGCATCCCCTTTTTTCTTGAACTCATTGAAGCGTTTCTGTATTGTGGCTCTGATATCTTCCCGAGTAAAGTGATTGACGAACAGCCAGGGATAATTCTTGTTGTGTTGTTCTCCTAGTTCGTCAGATAGTTCAGCATTTGCCAGACATAACTTAATCATATCTAACTCTTCTTTCTTCATCTCATCAAGCTCTGCTGGAGTGCTGAGCGTCGCGATAATGGATTGTGCTTCGTCCTCGTCGACATGTTGCTTAAGCGCTGTGAGGAGCTCGTTGTACATCGCATTCAGCCAGGCTTCCTGGCTTCCTCGATGATAGGTGTAGATTCTCTGCCACGCGAGATCTACTTTCTTGATCCAAGAATAGAGCGTCTTGTTATCCATTGCTGCGAAATCCTGATCGCGCAGCGATGCGAAGAATTTCCAGTTCTTCTTGACTTCTGCAAGCAGCTCTTTGACAAAGGATTCGGTGTATTCGTGATCCAGAAACTTTTTCCCTAATTTGCGTTGTTGTTCAAGATCTTCGTCAGAGTAATAAAGGCTTGTTTCCAGGTCCTTGATGTACTTGATGGCGTCAGTCAGATAGTTCCATTCAAGCTCTGGAAAGGACAATGGGCCTTGGAAGTTGTTCTCTTGCATCGCGAGCGGGTTTGTGCTGCGCCACATGAAGCCATATCCCATACCTGCGGCGAGTGTATAATGGTTTTTATATGCTTTTGTTCCAGAAGGTCAATATTTGATTCCGTGCCTGTTCTTGTACCAGAGGAGGATGATCAGTTCGATCGCCAAGAGCAGTGCGAATTCGCAGAGCACGCTGGGGAATTGGGGATAGAACTGCGGCAGGAAGATGAGGAAGACGAACGTTGGCGCGGTGAAGACGAGCATGCTGAGCATGCCCAGGTTCAGGAGCACCTTTTCGTGCTTTGTCTTCGCGAATTGCGAGAAGAAGTAGAACAGGACGCCAGCGCCGACGATGTACACCATGTAGTGCAGGCCGTAGAGATTGCCAAGAATGCCGGCTGTGGGGTACTCGATGAAGATCGTCTGGCATATGGCTGATTCGCTGTAATACAATGGGAGCGCGAACATCGTGCTGAAGAACACGGCTGGCGCGTAGATCAGGATGTGCCAGTAATAGCGTAATCTCTTTCGTGCCATGATCAGAGCGAAGCTGACAGCCAGTGCTGGCAGGATCGCTGTCGTGATCATCGCGAGCTTGGTGAACACCACTTGTTCTGTGAGGCAGATCAGGAACTCATTGAGCTGGTAGTAGCCCAGGAGGAAGGAGATCACTGCGATGATCTGGTGCAAGCGATCCTTCGGCTTCATGAAGAAGAAATACAATGCCAAGAGAAACTCAATGGTGAAAGTCGCGAGCGAGATGTACGGTGCGAAGCACATACAGTCATTTCTAGTGAATGTGTTTTAATAGTTTATGGCTTCTTCATAGGACACACACCGCCCGGACAGGCAGGTGCTACTTCTGGTTTCTTGATCAGGCCCAGATTCATGAGACCATAATACATCTTACAACCGACACAGATGCCGAAAGCGGATTCCAGCCAGAGCAAGGACAGGCAGATCCCGCAGATCGCGAAGGGAAGCGGTCCGCGTATCTGGAGCACTATCGCAATGAGTATCATTGAGAGCGCCATCGCGAGACCAAGCGACCATGCAAATCGTTTCTGCACCGCACCACTATACTCAGGGTTCTGGCGCTTGACGATCAATCGTCCGAGCGCGTAGAACGGTGCTTTGTGAGGGTTGATAACCCTGATAATGAATTCAAGTGTGAACAATCCCACAGTGACCATCAACAGCGTGTATGATTTGAGGAAAAACGCTGCGGTGAATGCAGCAATACCCATAACAAGCATCAGACCTGCGCCTGCGCGGGTGTCGCGTTCGTTGACTACGCCGTAGTTTGCGGGTTTGCCGTCGATTTCCAGTCCAGGAATCACCATTCCGTATGCCATGACAACCGTAGAATCATACTTTTATATATCGTTAGCGGACTTGTGAATGATTGTGCATAATAGTTGCACTACCATCAATTTCCATAAAATATATAACGCCTGAAGCCTCTACACGCTCCGGGGTGGTTGTATGGCTGAAGAAAAGATCGGTCTGGTAGAGCATTACTTCTCCAAAGTCGGTGTTGCTGCTGTGAAGCTCGAAGCAGGCCTGAAGAAAGGCGACGAGATCCATGTGAAAGGCAACACCACGGATTTCACCTGCACTGTCGACTCGATGCAGATCAATCGCGAAGACATCGAGGAAGGCAAGCCTGGGGATGATGTCGGCTTCAAGGTGCCGGAGAAGGTTCGCGAGCACGACGTCGTGTACAAGTTGACAGCCTAGCTGGATTCCAGCCAGGCAATGATGTCTGCGCTCTCGCCGATATAGATCTCTGTACCGTCGTTTTCAACTTTCAATACCGGTACAGTTGCTACACCACTTTTTTCTGCCAACTCTTTCCGCTGCGGATCATCGCGATCGTTCGCGACATTCACTTTCGCGTATTCCTTGCCGTGCTCGTCGAGCCAGGCTCGAACCTTTGCGCAATACGGGCATTGTTCGAACTGGTACAATGTCAGTTTCATGGCGCGCTTCGATGCCTACTTGCTTAAATACCTTTGCTTGAATCCTAGAAAAATTCTATGACATTCACGACACCAAGTGTCACCAATGTCACCACAATCCCTGCAATGACGACGCCGATGATGCTTGCATACATGAAACGCTTGAAGCTGAAACCGAGTGCGTAACCCGCAACACCACCAGTATAGACGCCGCTTCCCGGCAAGGGAACTGCAATGAATAAGGCAAGACCAAGCCAACCCCAACGCTCGACATGCTTATGGATCTTTTTCTGCGCTTTCTCTACACGTTTTTGGTAGAATCTCGCAAACCATCCCCAATGCTTCACCAGGAAGCCATGGACAATGAAATGCAGGAAATGATAGAAGATGAATGCCAAGAAGATGTTCGCCAGCACGCAAACGATGAAGACATACCACCACGGCATGCTGAAACCCTGCACCTGGCCGAAGAATGGCAAATGCAGGCTTGTTGCCAGGATGCCAACTGGAATGCTGAAACGGAGCTCCAAGGCTGGGATAAAGGTCAGCGCTATCAGGATAAGGGTTCCCAGGACGATGTCCATGGTGTCTAGCGATGAAGAAAGCTTTAAAAGCGTTCTCCTTCCTCCAAGCTCACACAGCCCCGTAGTGTAGCGGCCAATCATCTCAGACTCTGGCAGCGGCTAACGCTGGAGACATCTGAGGACCTCGGTTCGAATCCGGGCGGGGCTATCCTCAAGAGCCTCATTAATATTATTATTATCAGGCAGATTTATTTGTCATTCTTGTTAAGTACAATAAAGTGGGTGGAGGTTATAAAATGAGAAATACCAAAACAAAGAAGTTTCTAGCAATGGTTCTCATTGTGATGATGGTCGCACTGGGATTTGTAGGCGTGATTGTGAGCACTGCACAGCCTGTAAGCGCCGCCGATTGGGAATGTAGTTCGACGGTGTTTTTTGGTTACTTTTTGGGCATTAAATATATTTGCGGGTATGTCGATTGTTGCTGCGATGTGAGCGGGACCGGACAATGTGTCTGCGAGCGTAGCGGATGTGCTGCCTACACCGAATAGGCAGAACCTCTAAACACCTTTCATCACTTAATGCTGAGAAAGATGCTTCTTGAGCAGCGGAAAGGTTGCGTGGAAACCGCCTGCGCACCGCTCCGGTTCTTTCGCCAAGAGCTGTTCTATGGCTTCGAGTGTCATCTCGTCGACTGCGCCCACCTCGCCAGGGTCAGGAACGATTGCTCCTGTGTGCGAGCAGAGGAAGACTTCGAAGAATTGACGATCAATCAGATTGCCGTGTCGCTCCTCTGCATATGTTTTACCAATGCGAGTGAGTGATGCGACGATGCCGAGCTCCTCCTCCAGTTCCCGACGCGCAGCGTCTTCATACGTCTCTCCGGCATCCACATGGCCTGCTGCGGAATGATCGTATCTGCCAGGACAGGTCCGCTCTCCCTCTCCTCTGATCTGGACAAGCACCTTCTTGCCAGGACGGAGCACGTAGACAACTGCACAGCGATGACGTTTTCCGAGTTCGTGACAGCGTTCCTTCTCTTCCTGAGCAAGAACACGGTCCTGTTCATCCACGACGTCAACGCATTCCTTCTCGCTCATGTTCGAGACCTGTATCTTTGACAAACTTTATCTCCTTCCTCCTGGCCCAGGATAAATATAGCGAATTCCATTAAGGCAAGGTGCAATGAATTGTTCGTAAGCTGGAGGTCAAAAAGGCCATTCATCGACTGTGCTCGCATCCAATCGTTCAATCCTGCAGTAAGGCGATTTTTGAATGTAGCTTCACTCCGTCCTCGACCTCGCAAGCGTGCAGCCAGAGCCGGAACAGAGGGTGGCAAGATATAGATTGAACGTGCAGCAGGATACATGCTCCGAAGTGTCCCGATGAACTCGATCCCTGCAGTTGAGATACCAATGCAGCCATCCTCAAGGCCTTCATAGTCCGCACGGTCAAGTGCGTAGATGCAATCATTTCCCGGATAACGAGTAATGCCCAAGTAGCGATCAGCGTCGGCGACAATCTCCTCTTCTGTCCGAAAACGATAATCAATACCATCTTCCTCGCCAGGGCGAGGCAAACGAGAGGTTGTCCGCGGTATCCGCCTTAGTGTCGGACCGTCATCTGCAACATTGCTCATCATCGCATTGATGAGCGTATCCTTGCCAACACCATTCGGACCTGAGATCAGAACCAATCGAAATTGCCACGCTGCAGGCTCTCCCTCTATCTGGTTATTTCTTCGCCCCACATCATAGGGGATGAAACAGGGGAGCGATTCAGCAGGCACTCCTGTCATCGTCATCACTATCAACAAATAACGTTTTTTATAAAAGTTTTATGGAGTGCAAAACCTCGCTCTGTCAGTTTTATATCTTTTGGATATATAATACATATATGTAGTGCTTATTCGCGTCGGATCAATCGAGTTTTGTTACCCGTCCAAGTGCCAGGTCAAGAACAACTTCATCGCCATTCTCCAGCAACCTCGTCGCGCCATGCACGTTCAGCACTGCCGGAATGTGCCATTCGCGCGCAATAATGGCTTGATGGGACAACAAGCCGCCGGATTCAGAGATGATCCCGACGACATTGTGGAGATACGCCACGAGTTTGGTCGAGAATTCCTTTGCGACAAGGATGACAGGGGATTCTGCGCCCTGAAAATCATCAGTCATCAGCAAGACTTTGCCAGTAACGCTACCCCTGCCAATCGGCGTGCCTTCCAAGGCATCTGCGTCTGGCTGCGCGTCCAGTACCGAAGCGTATTTCTTTAACACCGCGTCGCAAGCCTTGATCACTTCTGGCGCGTCTTCTGGATCAGCCGCATTCCGCAGGTTCTGCAAACCGAGCAATAAGCGCCGCGCTTTTGTCGGTCCTAACTGCTTCATGCTATGATGCGATACGCTCAGCTCGTTGATCCGGATATTATCGAGAATATGCGCGTACTGGATTGTCGCGCCTCCGATGGCTGTCACTTCCTTGCTGACACTCTCATACAGCTTCTTATCCATCGGCTTGAGATCGAGCTCCCAGCCGGTTTCTGTGATGAATTTCAGGTATTGCTTCAGATACTCCGAGCCTTTGGGCGGGATGGCCTCGACATAATTGACGTGCTCGACGCGCCAGGGCAGTTTCTTCACATTGATCGCGACATTGACATGCAAGCCTCGCTCGGGCACGGTGAATCCAGCCAGACGGCGCGCAAGCTTTCCGACAACAAACCAATCGTTGGCTTCAATACCCCACGAATGCAGCAGCCCCGCGATTTTCGGAAAGACCTTCTCCTCATCCATGCGAGGGCTTCAGCACTGCCTTGTTTTTATACTTTTGCAGCGCATTTTTTATAGAAAGCTCCATTGCCCTGTCTCATGCTCCTCAAAGCCCTCAGTCTGGAGAATATCCGCTCCTACACGCGTGAACGCATCGAATTCTCTGCCGGGATGACCTTGCTGGCTGGCGATATCGGCAGCGGCAAGTCAAGCATCCTCCTCGCGCTCGAGTTCGCGCTCTTCGGCATCCAGCGGGGCGAGCTCTCAGGCGCTTCCTTGTTGCGGCACGGTGCGCAACGCGGAGAAGTCCGTCTTGACGTGGAAATCTCGGGCAAACTCGTCACGATCACCAGAGCGTTGAAGAAGAGCAGCACCGGGATTGTCCAGGACACCGGCAGCATCGTCATCGACGGGATCAAGACAGAAGGGACAGCGCAGGAACTGAAAGCGAAAGTCCTCGAGCTGCTCAATTATCCGCAGAGCCTGCTCTCCAAGGGGAAACGGCCGCTCTTCCGCTATACAGTGTACACGCCGCAGGAAGAGATGAAAGCGATCATCTACGAGAAAGCGGACGAGCGCCTCGATACCCTGCGCAGGCTCTTCGACATCGATAAGTACAAGCGCGTGCGCGAGAACGCCATCCCGCTCATCAGGGAACTGCGCAAGGAAGAAACTGATCTCAAGGCACGTATCGATCAGCTTTCCCAGGAAAAGGTCGACATCGATGAGATCAAAATGCGGTTATTGGGCCTTGAAAAAAAAGAAAACGATGCCAAGAAAAAGATTGAAGGCGAGAAAAAGACGCTCGCGGATGAAGAAAAAGAGCTGAACAAGCTCGAGAAGCAGCGATTCGCGCTCGAGGATCTCAAACGTAAGGAAGCATTGGCCAAGCACTCGCTCACAAACCTGCAGGAACGGCAAGAGCAGGTCACCAAGGACAAGCAGCGCGTCGAGGAACAGATCAAGGCCGTTGACTTGAAGGAATCTGATGTCGACGAGAAAGACCTAGAGGCAAAGCACAAGATCCTTATTGAAGCAGAAAAGAAGATCCATGCCAAAGAAGAAGAGATGCTGAAGCAAGAGACGCAGCAAGAATCTGTCATCAAGGATGCCAATGGCGTCATGGACAAGATCGCTACGCTCGAACACTGCCCGACCTGCAAGCAGGATGTCGACGGACAGCACAAAGCAACAATCACTGGAGAAGAGGAACGCAAGATCAAGGCTGCGAAGGAGCGGCTCGCGCATCTCACCAGCCTCAAGCCAGAGCTCGAGAAGAAACGGCTGCAGCTCGAGGATAAAAAGAAAGAGATATTGCAGAAAGAGAAGCTCATCGAAGCGAACAAAGTGAAGCTGAAAGCGCTGCAGGACCAGAAAGACCATCTCAAGACGATCACTGAGACGCTGGCAACGCTTGCTGAGCAGCGGAAAGAACAGGAAGCAAAGCTCAAGAAACTCACCGTACAAGTCGAGAAGCATGATGCTGTCGACGAGAAACAGTATGGTGTACTCAAGAGAAAGATCGATGAGAAGAAAGACGAGATTTCACAATTGCTTGTCACACTCGCCGAGACCAAGAAAGACATCGAGAATCTGGAGAAAGATCTCGAACGTGCGCAGAAACAGGAAAAAGAGAAGCAGAACTACGAACAGGACCTGAAGAAGAAGCAACAAGAGCTGCATTGGCTCAATAAACAATTGCTCGCTGTCAGCCACACCATCGAGAAAGCCTTGTTCACCAACATCTACGGCCTGTTCAACGAGTACTTCAAGGAATGGTTCGGCATGCTCATGGAAGACGAGACGATCACTGTGCGTCTCGATGCAGACTTCGCACCGATTATCGTGCAGAACGGCTATGAGACCAGCATTGAGCACCTCTCTGGCGGCGAGAAGACAAGTATTGCATTAGCGTACCGTCTCAGCCTGAACAAAGTGATCAACGAGTTCCTCAGCCATATTAACACTCGTGATTTGCTGATCCTCGACGAGCCGACTGATGGCTTCTCCAGCGAACAGCTCGACCGCGTCCGCGAAGTCCTCGACCAATTGAAGCTGCAGCAGATAGTCATCGTGAGCCATGAGCAGCAAATGGAAGGCTATGTCGACAAGGTCATCAGGATCCAGAAGGACGGCCATGAAAGCTCGGCAGGTCTCCATGGATAATCCGGAGATAGAAGAGTGGCTCGTGATTGACGTAGCGCGAGAGCCGGAAGCCGTGCTTCTTCATCAAATGGAACGTGATCCCGCCTTGGAGATAGTCATTGACCACGTCCACTTGATAGCCATTCAACCCAAAACCCCAGGGATGTTCTTGCGTCTCCATGCCTGGCGATTTCCAGCTCATCAGATTGGGCACGCTTTCTGCGACAAACTCTGGCACGACGTCTTCAGCACCCATGAATTTCGGGCGTAAGGCCCACGGCATCGGTCGTTTCTGTCGCCACGCCTCCAAGTGATCAGGATCGTCAGGCATCGTCCAGTACTCGTCAAACTGCGCTTCATAGTGGGTGTGCCAGAGCGAGAAGAGGTGGCCGAGTTCGTGCGCGATCGTCATCACCGTCGGGCCGAGAACACTCATATCATCTTCCCATGCGTGCACCATTCGTTCCAGATCGCGCAAACCCATATAGTCATCTGGACCGCCTGGGCCGAGGGTGATATAGGATCGATGCCAATCATACGCTCGTCCCTTGGCTGTGTCTGCAAAACCGCAGAACTGCCTGCCAAAAGTGACACCCTGCTCCCGCTCCCTGTGCTCCCGTTCGAACTCTGACTCGCAAAACACGCCGAAATGGGTCTGGTGGTCATATTCCGTTTCCAGAAACTGGCGTTGGAATTCCAAAGCGGCCTTGGCTTGGCGTTCAGGGGATGCTGCCGGGAAGAACAACGGATGTATATCGAGGGCAATGCCATAATGAGCGTAGAACTTCTGAACCTCTGCTGCAATCTGCTCTGCACATCGGGTGTAGAACTGGTCGAGCGGCGAGAAATAGATGTCAATGCACGGTTTTGTTGTCTTAGGCCTGGCAAGCCCTGCTGCTGCGATTGCCAGGTTCGCTGCTGTCAGACCTGCACCCTGCACAAAACGTCGTCGAGTGAACGCCATACGAGCCGCTGCTCACCTGATGTTTAATAATCTTCTGACAATTTCTCCTTGGTAGTGAAAACAGAATTACCGGATTCTGAGCAAAAGCTTAAAAAGACATAACGCAAAAATGGCTCCATGCGCGGCCAAGCAGCACTGGAATTCCTGACAACGTACGGGTGGGCCATCCTTGTCGTGCTCGTCATGATCGGCGCTTTGGCATATTTCGGTGTGATTAACCCGACACGATTCTTGCCTGAGAAATGCATCTTCCAGCAGGAAGTGACGTGCAAGGACTTCATGATCGACAACCAAGGACGCGGCAGCCGCGCCGTGCACTTCTACATCACGAACAATATCGGCGAGACCATGACCAACCTGGAATTCGCCGCTGAATTCGAAGATAAGAGCCGGTCGCAGCAATGCCTGGCTTCTGTAGGTGGGCCTGCCATCGCGCCGATCGCTCCGGGCGAGAGCGGCCAGGTCGTCTGTGACGCCTTTACCACTGTGCCCAATGTCGTTGTCGGTGAGCGCGCGAAAGTCAAGATCTACGGCAATTATACGAAATCAAGTGGCGCCTACGCACACCCATTGTATGGGGAGATGCTCGCGACTGTGAGCAGCTAGAAACGTTTTTAAAGCACTTCTAGTTTGCGAGAAATTCTGCGGGACTGTGGTCTAGCTTGGACAGCGTCAACGCGCTGGAGCAACTATGATTCGCGGCTGGGGGCCGCGAGATCGGGAGTTCGAATCTCCCCAGTCCCATTTGCAATGGGGGTGGGAGCCCGAAAGCCCTGCTTGAGGATCTCCCCAGCCCTATTTTTCCAAGAGAAACATTTATAAACTGCCGCTTCTCAGGCGAAACTACGCGTACAGGGTGGAATTCCATGCGTTTGGCAGTAATACTAGGTCTGACAGTGCTCCTTCTCGCAAGCATCGTGAGCGCATCCAATTACCAGATCAGCATCGACCCGGTCAACACGTCGATATTGCCTGACCAAAGCGCATTGTTCAAGCTCCAGATCACGAACTTTGACGATGTCGAGCAACGCTTCCAGGTCTACACGTTCGACACCGACTGGGTATTGCGCTTAGACCCGCCATTGACTGCTGTGCCAGAAGACACGCTCCAAGAGCACAAGCTCTGGGTCAAGCCCAAGCGTTCCGCAGGCTTCGGTACACAAGGCATCACTGTCATGATCAAGCAGCTGCGGGATAGGATCATCAGCCAGGAGAGCCTGATCGTGCATGTCCGCGACCCGAATCGCCAGCCTGGCGTGTACGCGCCCAGCGTGCAATTGATCGTGAACGCGCCGACTGATCACGACCCGAACGAGCCCCTCGGGGTTACGGTCAACTATCGCAACAGGAACTTCCTCAATATCACCGAGATGACAGTCCAGGTCGTCAGCCCGCTCTTCGCCATGAAAGAGTTCACGACCCAGCTGGGACCGCGCGGCGAGAAGAGCGCGGAATTGACCTTTGATCTTGACCCGTACCAGGAACCAGGCGAATATCCGATCAGAGCAGTGCTCGTGTACCTGAACGACACGATCAATGAAGGCGCGAAGACGATCCGCGTTGCGGAAGTCGAGAACGTCGCGGAAAGCCTGGAAGACAGCGGCGGCCTGCTTCGCTATGTCAGCACCCTGACGCTCGAGAACAAGGGCAATGTCGAGACCGAGTACGACGCGAAGCTGCCAACCAACTGGTTCCGCAACCTCTTCTCCACGACAGAGCCGAAAGTGTCCTTGACACGGGTGGCGGGCGAAGCGTATCATGTCTGGACCGTCACCCTCGAACCGCAGGAAGTGCTCGTGGTGGAACGTTCTGAGAATTACCGCTTGCTCGCGCTGGTCATTGTCTTGATCCTTGCCGGCGTCCTCGTGTACTATCTCACACGCTCGCCAGTCATCGCTGTCAAAGAAGTCATTTCTCTCCGGGAAGAAGGGGAAGAAGGCAGCAGTTCGTTGAAAGTGCGCCTGTTCGTCAAGAACCGGACGAGCAAGCAGTTGAGCAATGTCAGCGTGATCGATCGCGTGCCGAGCATCGGCAAGTACGCGCAGCAAGAGACGCTTGGCACAGTGAGCCCGACAAAAGTCGTGAAGTCGCCGAAGAAAGGCACAGTGCTCAAATGGGAACTCGACATTCTCGAGCCCTTCGAAGAGCGCATCCTGAGTTATGGTCTTGACAGCAAATTGAAGATAGTGGGCAAGCTGCGACTGCCGTCGGGAAAGATACATTTCACGACCAAGCACGGCAAGGAACGAGTAACGTACACGAAGAACACGCATTACGAAGAGTGAACCTTCTTTATGATGCCTTTTTCTGCATCGACTTCAACAACGTCGCCGTCTTTGAAGACACGAGTCGCCTTCTCTGTGCCAACAAGACAGACTTTGGCGAGTTCCCGCGCAATGATCGCTGCATGGCTTGCCATGCCACCCTCGTCAGTAACGATCGCTGCCGCTTTCTTCATGATCGGCGTGTAATACGGGCTCGTCATGCGAGCCACAAGTATTTCCCCCTCCTTGAATGCAGCGAAGGAATCGCTTGACAAGACAACACGAACTGGGCCACGCACTGTGCCTTGAGTGACGCCGCGCCCTTTCAACTGATCGACAGCATCAACTTCCAGCTCGACACGTATGCTTTCATAACGATCACGCGCTTCTTTTCCAAGCAGGATCTTCTTCTCTCGAGTATCGTAGAATACACTCAAACGCTCTTTGAGCAATTCTTTATCATAATCTTGTTTCTCCAATGCCGACACTATCTCCTGGCAGGTCATTCCGTTCAGGTCGCTGCTGAACTCCTCTGACTGCAGCGCTTGTTGAGCATGCTCCCACAGATCGCTCCAGAAGGCTGTGCGCTTGTAGTGTGCCATGGCATCTTTAAGATCCTGGTCAAGGCTACTGAAAACATCACCAAGCCCATGGACAATATAAGCACAGCCAACATAGAGCCCCCAATATTCACGTAACGCTGTTTGGAGTTCTGTAAACAATTTCTTGCAGTCTCCATTCATCAAGTCCCGTAAACGCGCTTCGACCGCGGTGAGTTGTTTGAATGCTGCCAGATAATGTTCTTGATGCTTCTGCAGTCCAGTCTGCACCTGCATCAATATCTTTTCCACTTCAGCTTTTGGCCTGAAAAAATGATTGATATTTCCTTCTCGATAGATGATCGTGTGGGAGAATGCGTATCCAACATAGTCTCCCATATCCTGATAACTCGGCAGCAGGTACTCAACCAGCCAGAAGGGAATCTCTCGAGCAGCATCATCATAATCGTTCAGATCGATGTCCATGCAAGGGTGAGCAAAGGTTGGTTTTTAGTTTTTCCGCTACAAAAAGCTTTTAAAGGCCCTATGGCCTCTCGACGGGTAGCCCCCCTTAGCTTAGCTGGCTAGAGCGCTCGGCTGTAGATGGTGGTTGACGACACCCGCTTTCGCGGTTCCGGATGAAAACCACCCAGCCGTTACCGAGAGATCCCCGGTTCGAGTCTGGGAGGGGGGACTTTACTTTTTCCGGAGACTCCTTATGGACAAGCATCGCCGTATGTGGGAAGCGAAAGGCCATCGCCCGTACTGGGCTGCGATCCACATCCAGATGCTCGGACCCAAATTCAAAGAATTGACAGGATTCGAGTACACAAAGACTTTCTTTACGATTGACGAGCATGGTCACGCAGCGTCGTATTTCAGCGAAGCAGAGATGGCAGCGTCCACAAGGCACTTCGCAAAGCAATGGTTCAGCGATTGGCGCAACAAATTCTTCGACTTCACTGAAGCGTTCTACGCTGAGGCTGACAAGCGTCGGAAAGAGGTTTTCAGCCTTGATTGGAAGCAGCTCAGCGACGACGAGATCATCGCGATGATGCAGGAGATTGAAGCCAAGAGCCCGTTCCGCTACATCTTTATCACAAATCCGCAGCATGTCGAGCCGATCGAGACACGGCTTCGTGAGCTTCTTGCAGACCATGACGATCCGAACAAAGTCATCAGCGCGATCACGACGTGTGATTTGCCATTGCCATTTGATGACGAGCTGAACGAGATTGCGGAATTGCGCAAGCAATGGGCAAGTATGTCAGAGAAGGAACGCATAGATGCACTCCAGCATCTTGTCACTACATACGGCTGGTTTGGGGGCATCGAAGGAGAAGCGCCGTATGACGAGGCGCATTACGAGCAGGAAATCCTGAACCAACCTGAGGAACACACGGCCATCACCTCGATTGATGTGCCGGACGAAGTGAGAGAACTCGGACAATTCATCGCGCGCTTAGGAAACATCCGTTTCTGGGGACGCTACCATGGTATGAGCATGCGCTATTGCATCAGGCTCTGTCTTGAAGAGCTCGGACGGCGCTGGAACAGGAAAGATATGCTCTACCTCACTGTGCCTGAAGCGGCGAGTGCAAAGACAACAGATTACACAGATCTTATCGCTGCTCGGAAACAAGGCTATATCGCGAAACTCGAACACGGCAAGCCAGCCTTGATCACAGGAAAGGATGCTCAACCCTATCTTGACGCTGCTCAAGAGGAGATTCCAGACACTGACCAGTTCACGGGAAAGATCGCCAATCCAGGAAAGGTCCGGGGCAGAGCACGCATCATCAGCTTTGCCAGTGATGACTACCACAAACAGGTCGCCGCCTTCAAGAAAGGCGAAATCCTCGTAACTGGCATGACACGGCCGCAAATCGCGCATCTCTGCCATAAATCCAGCGCCATCATCACAGACGAAGGCGGCGTGACAAGCCACGCAGCCATCATCTCGCGGGAATGCAACGTTCCCTGCGTCATCGGCACGCATTTCGCCACCAAGATTATCAAGACTGGCGATCTTGTCGAAGTCGATGCGACCAATGGTGTCGTACGCATCATCAAAGAAGATTCACTCAGCTCGGCCTGATGATGACGACAGGTTTCCCGAACAGGTTCTCACTCCCGTCAAAGCCGAAGAACCAGAGGAGAAACAGGAGCACAACAATGAGGGCAAGGAGAATCCACCACTTTGTTGCCATCATGCGTGTCCAGGGAATTGTAGCTATATAAGCTTATCGATGACCTTGGTGCGAGAAGCCTCCTGCATATACGATTTCACAGCAGATTCCGATACCTTTAAATCGCACTCATGTCAGCAGCAGCGCATGCGCAAGGAATTCTGGGCAGGGTACATTCTCGTGGCGCTCTTCGTCATCCTTTCATTGCTGCGCCAGAACTATGAATTCGTCGGCTACGCATTATTCATCGTGCCCTTCCTCATCCTGCTCCATTATACTGACAGGTGGTTCTCATACAGCCCGCTCGCGCTCTGGGGATTCGTCGCCTGGATGCTCCTGCACCTCTGCGGCGGCCTGGTCATGATCGGCGACACGCGCTTGTACGATCTCATCCTCATCCCCTTGATCGGAGATCCATATTTTGTGCTCAAATACGACCAATTCCTGCATTTCTACTGCTATGTCGTCATGGCGCTCCTGCTCGGCAGTGTCGTCCTGTTCGCAGCAAAGAAAGAAACCTCTCCCTGGCTCCTTGGCACGCTCATCGCGCTCGCCGCTGCCGGCATCGGCTCGATCAACGAGATCATCGAGTTCGGAATGGTCATCTTCCTCAACAACCAGGGCGTGGGCGGCTACACCAACACTGCCATCGACATCGTCGCGAATTTCATCGGCGCGGTCGCGGGCGCCATCCTCTTCCTCAAGCGCTGAACAGGTGTTTTTATAGGATTTCAGGCTGTTTCAGACGATTCCCACCGATACTTTTAAAAAGGGCTCGTTTTTCTCGCGAGTGAAAAGTGCGTGCTGGGCGTCATATCGGGTTGGAGCTAAGATTCTGGGCTCACATCAATCGTCGCGATAGCCATGACGCTGTGCCCCGATAGTGTAGACGGCCTATCATGCAGCCCTGTCGAGGCTGCGACCCGGGTTCGAATCCCGGTCGGGGCGTATATCGGGTCAAAGGGAAACATGGGCCGTTAGCTCAGCCTGGTAGAGCAGCGGACTTTTAATCCGAAGGTCAGGGGTTCGAATCCCTTACGGCCCATCGACGAAGTCGAGGGGGCTCCGAACGCCGAATGGCGTGAGGCTGCCTACGGCCCATCGGGCCGCATCGGCCGGAAAACCAATTTGGAGGCAGGAGGGAATATCACATGGCAAAATCACGTTCTCGCAAGAAAGAGGATGAACTCAGCGTTTTCGATCCCAGCGCGCACGAGCTCGTCCCGAAGCACGAAAAGCTGAGCGACAAGGAGGCGAAAGCTTTCCTTGAGAAATACCACGCGACCATGAAGGAGTTGCCGAAGATCTACATCAACGAGCCGGCGCTTCGCCCGCTGAGCGTCAAGGCCGGCGATATCATCAGGATCACGCGGAAAAGCCGCACTGCCGGCGAGACAGTGTTTTACCGAGGTGTCGTCGATGAATGATTACCAGAAAGGCCAATTGCTCATCAAGAAGTACTTTGAGGAGAACGGCCTGATCAAGGCGGATATCGAGAGTTTCAACAATTTCATCGAAAACGTGTTGCAGAAGATTCTTGAGGAGAACAAGATCATCGAGCCCACGATCATTCCGAGCAATGTGGACGAGTTCAAGATCAGCCTGGACAAGATCTGGGTGACCAAGCCGGAGATCACCGAAGCGGACGGTTCGACACGGCCGATCTACCCGACAGAAGCGCGGATGCGCAAACTGTCCTATGCTGCGCCGATCTTCCTCGAAGTGAGCGCGCACATCAATGGAGTGCAGCGAGAATCGTTCAAAACGCAGATTGGCAGCTTGCCAATCATGCTGAAGAGCAAGAACTGCCACCTGCACGCCTTGAGCCGCGAAGAGCTCATCCAGCAAGGGGAAGATCCGGAAGACCCGGGTGGCTATTTCATCATCAACGGCACGGAAAAGGCGATCATCGACATCGAAGACCTGGCGAGCAACCGCTTCATCGTCGAGAAGAAAACCACAGGCATCAGCCCGTACAGCGGCAAGATCTTCAGCGAGCAAGGCTCCTATCGGATCCCGCACGAGATCGAGAAGCTCAAGGACGGCATCTTCTATTTGACGTTCACCCGCGTGAAGCGCATACCGCTCGTGCCGGTCGTGAAAGCGCTGGGCCTGACAAAGGACGAGGAGATCATGCAGATGATCGGGCTCGAGGAAAACAGCGAGGTCATCATCAATCTCTACGACTTCGTCGACGTGAAGAACGAAGAAGAGGCGCTGGATTTCATCAGCAAGAAGGTTGGGATCAGCCAGACGAGAGAGATCCGACTCGAACGCATGGCCGAAATCCTGGACAAGTATCTCTTGCCGCACGTCGGCATGAAACCAGAAGATCGCTTGATGAAGGCGTACAACCTGTGCAAGTACCTCAAGCATTACATCAGGGTCTCGAACGGCGACCTGGTCGTGGATGACAAGGACCACTACATGAACAAGCGCCTGAAGATGAGCGGCGAACTTCTGGCAGAGCTCTTCAGGGTGAACATGAAAGTGCTGATCGGTGACATGCTCTACAACTTCCAGCGCATCGTGAAGCGCGGCAAGTTCCCCAGCATCAAGGTCATCATCAGGGAGAAGCTGCTCACCCAGAAAGTGTACAGCAGCCTCGCAACCGGCACCTGGGTCGGCGGCCGCACCGGCGTGTGCCAGCGGATGGAACGCCTCAACTTCCTGCAGGCGCTCAGCCACCTGCAGCGTGTCGTCTCTCCATTGTCGAGCAGCCAGGAAAACTTCGAAGCCAGGACGCTGCACGCAACCCATCTCGGACGCCTCTGCCCGAGCGAGACGCCGGAAGGAGGCAACATCGGCCTCAGGAAAAACCTCGCCCTCCTGAGCAAGCCCAGCCAAGGTGCAGATGAGGAACTCGTGCTGCGCGAAGTGAAAAAGATGGGCCTCAATGTCGCCAGGTGATCATAATGACAGATGTGTACATGAACTCAAAATTCATCGGCTCGGTCCCGGACGGGGCTGAATTCCGCCAACAAATCATCGAGGAACGACGCTTAGGCAAGCTCCCAGAGCAGCTCAACGTGTTCTACAGCCAGAACCGGGACGAGCTCTTCCTCGAAACAGCGGCTGGCCGCGGTTCGCGACCGCTCATCGTGGTGAAAGAAGGCAAGCCGACACTGACAGAACGGCATGCAGAGCAGCTCCAGAAAGGCGAGATCGCGTGGAGCGACCTGGTCAAGCAGGGAGTGATCGAATTCCTCGACGCAGCAGAAGAAGAGAACGCTTTTGTCGCGCTCGAGCCTGAAGACCTCACGCCTGAGCATACGCACCTTGAAGTGAGCAGCGTCGATCTCGTGGGCATCACGACCGGCCTCGTGCCATTCGCGCACCACAACCAAGGAGCCCGCCTGATGCAAGGGAGCAAGAACCAGAAGCAGGCCATCGGCTTCTACGCAGCCAATTACTATACGCGACTCGACATGGACGTCAACCTCCTGCACTATCCGCAAGAGCCGATCGTGCGCACGCTCATCAACGAGGTGATCAACACAGAAGAGCACCCGTTCGGGCAGAACGTAGTTGTGGGCGTCATGGCCTACAAGGGCTATAACATGGAAGACGCGATCATCATGAACAAGGCGAGCATCGAACGCGGACTCGCACGCGCCACCTATTACCGGCCTGTCAACGCGGAAGAGCTGCGCTACAGCGGTGGCCTCGTCGACGAGGTCGGCATCCCAGACAAGGACACGAAAGGCTACCGCACAGAGCATGATTACCGCCTCCTCGAAGAGGACGGCCTGATCTATCCGGAAGCGAAAGTCAAGGAAGGCGACGTGGTCATCGGCAAGACTTCTCCGCCGAGATTCCTCAGCGCGATGGATGAGTACAACCTCGCGACCAATTATCGACGCGAGAGCTCGATGAGCCTGAAGCACGGCGAGGAAGGCGTTGTCGACTTCGTGCTCATGACAGAGAACGAGGAAGGCAATAAGCTGGTGCAAGTCCGATTGCGCGACCAGCGCATCCCGACCATCGGCGACAAGTTCACGAGCCGACATGGCCAGAAAGGCGTGATCAGCCTGGTCGTGCCGGAGAACGACATGCCGTTCAGCGCGTCAGGCATCAAGCCAGACATCATCTTCAACCCGCACGGGCTTCCCAGCCGAATGACAGTCAGCCATATGATCGAACTGGTCGCAGGGAAGACCGGCGCGATGTCAGGCCGCACCGTCGACGCGACGATCTTCAACGCTGAGAAGGAAGAGGACATCCGCCACGAGCTGCTCCGCATGGGTTTCCGCGAGAACGGCATCGAACTCATGTACAACGGCGAGACCGGCGAACCCCTCATGACCGAGATCTTCATCGGCAACCAGTATTACCTCCGCCTGAAGCACATGGTGAAGAACAAGGTGCACAGCCGCGCCCGTGGCCCGATCCAGCTGCTCACACGGCAGCCGACCGAGGGCAAGGCGAAAGAAGGCGGTCTCCGCCTGGGAGAGATGGAGAAAGACACCTTCGTGGCGCACGGCGCGTCCTTATTGCTCAAGGAACGCTTCGACAGCGACCACGTCGTCGTGCCGGTGTGCGAGGACTGCGGACTCGTCGCAGTCTACGACGCGCGACGCGATCAATATCACTGCCAGCAGTGTGGCGAACATGCCGAAGTCAGCCCGATCGAGATGAGCTACGCATTCAAGCTCCTCCTGGACGAGCTGAAGAGCCTCACGATCTACCCGAAGCTGCAATTGACCGGCAAGTACTAGGAGAGTGGAACAAATGGACATCCCTGTTGCAAAAAAGGTGTGCGAGATCGAGTTCTCGATCATGAGTCCCAAATTCGTCAAGGAGATGGCTGCGGCCAAGATCGTGACCCCGGAACTCTACGATAAGGAAGGCTATCCAGTCGACGGCGGCCTGATGGACATCCGCCTCGGCGTCATCGACCCAGGACTGCGCTGCAAGACCTGCGGACAGCGGCTGAAAGAATGCCCTGGCCATTTCGGCTACATCGAACTGGCACGCCCCGTCGTGCACATCCAGTTCGTGCGCCTTGTCCTGGACCTGCTCCGCTGCACGTGCAGCACCTGCGGCAAGATCCTGATCCCGAAGCAGCAAGTCAACAAGTTCAGGGAAGAGCTTGACAAGATCAGCGACACGCTTGGAGATACGGAACGGCGAGCGCGCATCGCAGAGATCGTGTCAGAGCTCCGTACTGTGAGCAAATGCCCGAGCTGCAGCGCGAAGCAGAAGAAGATCACGCTTGAGAAGCCGACCACCTATCTTGAGGACGAGCGTCGCATCAGCCCGATCGAGATCCGCACGCGCTTGGAACGCATCACCGACGAGGATCTCGTCATCTTCGGCATCAAGCCCGATTCGATGCGCCCTGAGTGGGCAGTTCTGACTGTGTTGCCGATCCCGCCAGTGACGATGCGACCGAGCATCACGCTCGAAAGCGGCGAACGTTCAGAGGACGACCTGACGCACAAGCTCGGCGACATCGTGCGCATCAACCAGCGATTGTTCGAGAACATCAACGCAGGCGCGCCAGAGATCATCATCGAAGACCTGTGGGACCTCCTGCAGTATCACGTCACGACCTTCTTCGACAACGACGTCAGCCAGTTGCCGCCAGCACGGCATCGCAGCGGCCAGCCCTTGAAGACAATCAGCGGACGCATCAAGAGCAAGGAAGGACGCATCCGTCACAACCTTGCAGGCAAGCGCACCAACTTCAGCGCGCGCACAGTCATCAGCCCTGACCCTGGTCTTGACATCAACGAAGTGGGCGTGCCGAAAGTCATGGCTATGAAACTCACCGTGCCAGAGCGTGTGACCGAATGGAACATGCAGTACCTGAAGGATTTCGTCAAGAAAGGCTCGGGCGAATACCCGGGCGCAAACTACATTGTCCGGCCTGATGGGAAGCGCAAGCGCATCACCGACGAGACCAAAGAGCAATTGCTCGAAGAGATCGAACCCGGCTTCCTCGTGGAGCGCCACTTGCTCGACGGCGACATCGCATTGTTCAACCGGCAGCCCAGCCTGCACCGCATGAGCATGATGTGCCACAAGGTACGCGTGCTCCCGGGCTTGACGCTTCGCCTGAATCCGGCTGTGTGTACGCCGTACAACGCTGATTTCGACGGGGACGAGATGAACCTGCACATTCCGCAGACAGAAGAGGCGCGGGCAGAAGCAGAGATCTTGCTGCAGGTGCAGACACAGATCGTCAGCCCTCGCTACGGATTGAGCATCATCGGCTGCAACCAGGATGCCATCACTGGCAACTACATCCTTACCAAGTACCTGAAGCTGCCGCGGAACAAGGCGGTCGACCTGCTCGCAGGCGTCGGCGTGACCGACTTCTCGCGGCTCCCGAACAAGGACACGCTCACTGGCCATGAAATCTTCAGCATGGTCTTGCCAAAGGATTTCTCCTTCAAGGGCAAGCCGCGCAGCGCAAAGCCAGAGCACGTAGAAGCGGCTGTGGAGATCAAGAATGGCATGCTGCTCAAAGGCACGCTGGACAAGAACAATCTGGGAAGCGGGAAAGGTCTGCTCTTGCGTACGATCCACAAGCGCTACGGCCCGGACGAGACAGTGAAGATCCTCGGCCGGATCTACAAGCTCGGCATCAATGTCCTGCTCCGCTTCGGCTTCACCATGTACCTGAGCGACACTGACCTGGACAAGGAAACCCAAGAGGCGATCTCGACCTTGCTCGGCGAAGCGCGCGATACTGTTCAGGAACTGATCGGCAAGTACCGGGACGGCTCGCTCGAACCACTGCCTGGCCGCAGTCCGGAAGAGACCCTCGAGCTCCGCATCCTCGAACGATTGAACGAGGCCCGAAACGCCGCAGGAAACGCTGTGCTGACTTCAGGCGTGGACGACACCGGCCTGATGATCATGGTGAATTCCGGTGCGCGAGGAAGCAATATCCAGGTGGCGCAGATGAGCGCTGTCGTGGGCCAGCAGGCCATGCGCGGCGGTCGTATCGACAAGGGCTATAACGGCCGCACCCTGAGCTGCTTCAAGCGTGGCGACCTCGGGAGTGCAGCGCGCGGTTTTATCATGAACAGCTTCAAGTCAGGGCTGAAGCCCCACGAGATGTTCTTCATGGCCATGACCGGGCGTGACTCCATGATGGATACTGCCCTGCGTACGCCGAAATCAGGATATCTCTACCGGCGCCTTGCCAACGCGCTCCAGGATCTCAAGGTCGAGTACGACGAGACCACCCGTGATGCAGCCGGCAAGATCGTCCAGTACAATTACGGAGAAGACAAGATCGATGTCTCGCGAAGCGAAGGCGGCAAGATCAACGTGAAAGCGATCATCGAATCGAATACGTAGGTGAACCTCATGTCAACTATCTTCAAACAATACGAAGGCAAGATCCCACAACAGCTCCTCGACGAGGTGAAGGAGAACCTGCCAGCTAAGATCACCGACGCGAAGCTGAAGAAGATCCTGGAAGAAGTCCAGCAGGAATACGACGCGGCTGTCGTCGATTCCGGCGAGTGCGTCGGCCTTGTCTGCGCTGAAAGCATCGGCGAGCCGGGCACGCAGATGACACTGAACACGTTCCACTTCGCTGGCGTGTCTGAGATGAACGTCACGACAGGCTTGCCGCGGCTGATCGAGATCCTCGACGCGCGCAAGACGATCAAGAGCCCGATGATGGAAGTCTACCTGAAAGAGCCGTACAAGCACGGCGAGGACATCAAGAAGGTGGCTGAGAAGATCAAGGAGACGAAGTTCGAGGAATACATCAAGGAAGTCACGATCGACGTGGTCGAGAGCACGATGACCGTGACGCTCAACACTGACCGGATGGACCTCGTGGACATCAAGATCGACCGCTTGATGAAGGTGCTCAGCAAGAGCCTGAAAGGATTCACCCTCAAGAAGACAGGGGAAGACATCCTCGAGATCAAGAGCAACTCGAAAGACGAACCGCTCAAGGAAGTCTATCGCCTGCGCGAGAAGATCCGCACCATCTACATCAACGGCGTCCGCGGCGTCACGCAGGTGCTGCCAGTGAAGCGCGGCGAGGAATACATGATCGCCACTGCAGGCTCGAACCTGAAAGCAGTGCTCAAGATGGACGAGGTCGACACCACGAGGACGGTGAGCAACGACCTCTACGAGGTCGAGGAAGTGTTCGGCATCGAAGCGGTGCGGGAACAGGCGATCCGCGAAGTCATCAAGGTCCTCGACGCGCAAGGTATCAGCATCGACATCCGGCACATCCTGCTCGTGGCAGACGCGATGACCATGGCAGGCCATGTCCAGGGCATCTCGCGTTACGGCATTGTCAAAGACAAGCCAAGCGTGCTCGCGCGCGCCAGCTTCGAGACGCCCCTGCGCCACATCTTCAACGCGGCGATGATCGGCGAGCGAGACCCGCTGAACAGCGTGATCGAGAACGTCATGCTCAACCAGCCGGTGCCTGTCGGTACGGGATTGCCCGGACTGATTACGAAAGTCAAACAGTAAGCAATATTTATAAAGAAACCGTAATTCGTGACGCACAATGAAAGCAGAGATCAGAAAGCTCCTCGGCAGCGACAAACTCGTCATCGGCTCAGACCGCGTGCTCAAGGCTGTGCGGCAAGGCAGTGTGAACAAGGTTGTGCTCGCCAGCAACGCCCCTGACGAGCTCCGCGAACAGCTCAACCGGTATCACGGACTGGGCGTCAAGTTCGCGCTCGAGGACGCAGAGATGCCGAACGACGAGCTTGGAACGCTCTGCAAGAAGCCCTTCTCAATAGCAGCAATCGCAATTCTCGCTTGAAAATGGAAACTCCTGAAAAACAAGTCTTTGATACGGAAACCCTGCAGATCATCGGGCACTTCGAGAAATTGACCCATGTGAAAGTCAAGGACTATTACGACCATAACGACCGTTTGTTCTTCATCATCGAGACCGGCGGCCTGATGAAGGCATTGGGCAAGGACGGCGCGAACGTCAAGAAGCTGAGCCAGCAGTTGAACAGGCGTTTGAAGATCTCGGAGTTCAATCCTGATATCAAGTTGTTTATTCGAAACCTGATCCATCCGTTGAAAGTCGCTCGGACAGAAGTGAACGATCCTGAGGAAGGGATCGTCACGCTGTACGACGACGACATGAAAACGAAAGGCTTAATAATCGGGGCAAAGGCCCAGAATCTGCGCTTCTACGAGCGTGTTGTCCAGAAATACTTTCCGGATGTCAAGGAAATCAAGGTCGTATAATGGCAAAGAAAAGCTCAGGAGTGAACGCAGCCAAGAAGCTCAAGGCGCGACGCGCACGCTCGCGCAAGCTGTACAAGTGGTATGCGAAGAAAGTCTTGGGCTTGAAAGTCAAGAGCGATCCGCTTGAAGGCGCGTCGCAAGCAAAAGGTATTGTTCTCGAAAAAGTACAGCGTGAAGCGAAGCAGCCGAACTCTGCCATGCGCAAGTGCGCTCGCGTGCAGCTGGTGAAGAACGGCAAGCAGATCACGGCCTTCCTGCCTGGCGATGGCGCGACAAAGCTTGTGGATGAGCACGACGAGGTCGTGGTCGAGTGCATCGGCGGCAAGATGGGGCGCTCGAAAGGCGACATTCCTGGCGTGCGCTGGCAGGTCATCAAGGTGAATGACCAGAGCCTGAAGGCCTTGCTCAAGGGCAAGATCGAGAAGGCGAGGAAGTAATTTTCTCAATTTTCTTCGTTCATTTATAAATAAAACACGAATACTTATAAATAGTAACTACTTTTAAGTGGTTATGAGTGATCCTGAACAACCTAAACGAGGGGAATCTGCTGATTCCGGCAATACAGTTTTTCCTGAAGGAGTTAGTGAACTTCAAAGACTAGAAATCTTAAATCGCACTCTCACACAGCAGGTAGGAAGTGTACAAGCTCAGCAAAGAAGCTACAAACGAATCGTCGAAGGGGCCTCGCCCAGTCAGGCATTGGCAATTCTGGATGCGGAGTTCCGACGATATGGCAATCCTCTTGATACGCTCGCTTTGTTGCGAGTGGTACGGCAACCGAACGGTGAGCCTGCCCAGATGCATGTTATCGGCGCGCTGAATCCACCGTACAGACGTTTTCTTGGACGATTCTTTCAATTAGGTGTGAACAGGGGAGCGCGAGCCATCGAAAACGAAGCTCCTGTGTACTTGCCAGTCCCAACGAGGGACTGTATCTTGAATGTTGCGACTATGCCAAAAGAGGCGATTTTGACGCCAAGTGACGAGTACTCTGTGATGATTCATCCCCTAGTCTCTCCAGAAAGCAGAGCTGAAGGACCCATCGGCGCCATTTTGCTTTGTCGCCACGGACTTGAAAGTATCGATCAGGCGCAGCAACATCAACTAGGATCCATCGTCGGAGACTATCAGGGAGCTTTGGGTACCCGAATCGATCTTATTGATGGCAAATACGCAAAAATGAAGAATGCGTTGAGTTTCAATAAAGGCGTACACGTTCTCAGCCAAATTCGGGCTCAATCTACTCATGAAGACGTTCCGTTTAGTATGGCTTTCCTTGACTTGGACGAATTCAAACCAGTAAACGATGCATATGGATACGATCATGCAGATCAAATTCTCTTCCAGTTTGCATCTGTGCTCAATAGTGCATTCCGGCCTTCAGATTCTGTAATCCAGTTTGGTGGCGACGAATTCATCGTTGGATTAAAGGGCATGAGTCCTGACAAAGTAGCAGAACGATTATATGGCATACGCGAAACAGTCGCAACAATACCTGAGGTATTGGGTCTGGAGTGTAAACTCCCAATCAGATTCAGCGCAGGCATCGTGAGCGCATATCGCGCTCCAAGAACACAATCAGAATTGCGACAATACGCATCCCAGCTTCTTACAAGAGCCAAAGAGGATGGCCGAGACAGGATCTACATTTCAGGGAGATAGTTTCTTGATTTTCGCAACAAAGAACCCTTCTGTGTCGTTGTCTTGGGGGTAGATACGAAGGCATTTCGATGTGTCCTTGTGGAACGTATTCCCTTCCCACTCAGTCACAGCGTCCTGCCGTTGAATCTTCAGATTAATGTCCCGGAGTTCGGCATTGTCGTTCTTTTCCAGAAGCCAGGACACGACTGCTTCGTTCTCTTCTGGCTCCTGCGTGCACGTGCTGTACACGAGCGTGCCGCCTGGTTTGAGCAGGTCAAAGCCCTGCTGGACCAGCCGCCGTTGGTCACGTGCCATGCGCTTCACCAGTCCTGGCGACCACATGCGCATGGTCTTCAACGAGCGCCTGATCGTGCCGGTTCCAGAACACGGCGCATCAACAAGAACTTTGTCATAAGACTCCTTCTCGAGCCGTCTGTTCGACTTCAGCACTGCAACAGTGTTCGTGACACCACAGCGCTGCAGGTTCAGGCCGAGCGGCTTCAGGCGCGTCCAGTCGACGTCGTTCGCGACCAGCACGCCCTGGTTTTGCATGTACATTGCCAATTGTGTCGTCTTGCTGCCAGGAGCGGCGCAGAGATCAAGCACGCGTTCGCCAGGCGTCGGCGCAAGCACCACAGGTGGGATCATCGACGCAGCTTCCTGGATGTAGATAAAACCCAATTGATGCTCAGGTAAATTACCAATATCAAACCGTTCTTCACCTTTTTTGGTAATCCAAAAACCCTCCTCGCACCAGGGGATTGGTTCGAGTTTCCATTCCTTCTCAAGCCGCTTCTTGAGTGCAGCAACAGAGATCTTCAGCGTATTGACACGAATGCATTTCCTGATGTATGAGGAGGAGAATTTTTTGTACTTGTCATATTCTTTTCCCAAGAGTTCCCTGTAGCGTTCTTCGAATTCCTTCTTGAACTCGATGTCTTGGGGAATGGCTTTCGGTTCACCTTTCGCCATCGTCATAACTCCTTTGCCATGTACGGCCCTTCTTTCTTGTAACCCAGCTTTTCATAATATTTGCGCACGCCCACGCCGCTGATCACAAGCATTTTCTTCTTGCCTTGTTCGCGCGCGATGCGCTCGGCAACATGCATCAACTGGCTGCCAAAGCCGCGGTGCTGCGCGCTTCCTTCGACGCCGACAACGCCGATGCCTGTCGCTTTGCCATAGACATGGAGTTCGCGCACGATCGCTGTCCTGACGTCGAACTCGTCCCGCACTTGTCTTGTCGGCAGCCGCAGGCGGCAGAAGCCGATGAGCGCGTCCTGGCTTGGATCATCGATCGTGATGAAGAACTCTTCCCCGCCGCTTGCATCGAAGCCAACCACGTTCAAGACTGCCTTGTTGATCGTGCGTGCGCCGATTTCTCGCGCCCTGATGTCCTGGCTCATGATCTTCTTTTCCTGCATGCGCTGTTCGACCAGCTGTCGCAGGTTTGTCTTGTCAACCCCGGCTTCTGTCACTTTCGTCGGGATGTCTCGCTGCACGCGCATGACCCGACAATAGCGTGGGAGCAATCCCATGATGTCAGCGATGGCGTCGGCAGCGTCGTCTGTAGTAATGGGTGTGAATTTGCCTTCTTTGTAGTCGTTGTACAAGGGCGTGCCTGGCATCACCATGCACGGGTAGAGCTTGAGCATGTCAGGACGGAGATCCTCGTTCTCGAACAATTGCTTGGCCACTGTCACGTCCGCCTCTGTCGTCATGCCGGGCAGGCCGAGCATGATGTGGAAGTTCAGCTTGAAGCCCAGGTCGCGCAGGTCTGCGATGGCGTCGATGCTGTCCTGGACCGTGTGATCGCGATGCACAGCCTGCAGCACGTCGTCGTGCAGGGTCTGGATGCCAAGCTCGACCCGGGTGCAGCCCAAGCGGAGCAGGTCATTGCCGTGCTTGAGCTTGCCATGGCTCGGCCGGGTCTCGATAGTCAGGCCGACGCTCCGGATGCGCGCGCCTTCGTTCTCAGCATGGCTTTCCTCAAGGGATTGACGTCTCCTTTCCTTGACAGCCATGATATTCGCTCGGATTTTTTTCGTTCGTTCCTCATCCTTCACACTGCCAGGCAGGACAAAAAACTCTTTGAAGGTATCAATGTCAAGAACACCATCCTTGAAAAATCCCTGAGAAAAATCATTCAAGGCCTGGAATGCATCTGTGACAAACTGCTCTTGATACTTCGGATCCTCGTGCGGGAAGGTGCCGCCCATGATGATGAGCTCGACCTTCTGCGGGTCGTGGCCCGCCACGAGGTACTGCTCGAGTCGGTTGAAGACTTGGACATATGCGTCGTAGTTCGCGCGCTTGCCGCGCATTGTTGCTGGCTCGTGGCCGGTATAGCTCTGCGGCACGTCGCCAAAGACCGAGCCGGGGCCGCCTGGACAATACGTGCAGCGGCCGTGCGGGCAGCGACTGGGACGGGACATCAGCGCAACGACAGCGACGCCGCTCTGGCTGCGCATCGGCTTGGTCATCAAGAGCTTTTTCGCGAATTCCAAGTCTTCGCCGTCAAGGTGCATGAGCACCGTGATATCGCTCGGCACCTCTTTGATCGCGAGCGCCTTGCATAGTCGCTTTTTCTCCTGCGCGATCGCGTCTTTCGAGACTTCATGCTCGTTCAAGCGAAGGAAATCCAGGAAGCGCGCAAGGTATTCATCCGGCAGAGTCATGGGAATGCCTGGGACGGCAAGGGCATATTAAAGGGTTGCGTTCAGCTGGAGAAGCGAAATTGGGAGAGGGGTTTCTTTGCCGTCTCTCGTGTTCGTCGAAACCGTCTCAGCAAGGGGTCTTTGCGCACCAGCAATTGCTGCTCTGGAATCCCCAATGTCCTCGCTGCCTGATAGTATGTCCTGAGATATTTCCTAAAACTCATCTGACGAATATCCGCAATGATTTGGTCCGTAGTAGCAGGAGGTAGGTTTTGAAGATAGAATGGGCGGTTCTCATCTTGGAGGATATCTGCGAAATTCACCCATTTCATCCCAATTTTCACCCATTTTCCTTTTTCTCTCCTCTGAACAGAGAGCTGTTCAAACTCACTCTGATGATGTTTTTTCATTCTCGCCAAACCAATGAAGTACCCCATGAAGAACGCATGCGGATGCCATTGCCCACTGCTTCTTGATGTATGGCTTGTCGCTTCAAATTTATCTCTTCTCGGATAGACAATGAATGGCGTCTCACGAAAATCATACAACATGGTAACTGCTTCTAATTGGAGACTATACGGATTACGATCCCACCAAGTTTCTTCCCTGAAAACGCGAGGATTAGCACAAAAATGAACAAAATGATTGAATTCGTGTACCATGGCTTCCTGCAGGTTCTGATTTCGACGGCCTGGTAAGTCCCTGAGAGATTGTGTTTCATGAAAAATTCTCTGAAGTAAGTTTCTTTTCTGCTTATCAGACTGGTATCGTTCGATCAGATAGCAGATGATAAGGAGAAGAAAGTCAACACTAATGATACAATTGCTTTTTTTAGAATTCGATTGAATGAAATTTGTACCGAAAGACGGTTTCACCAATAATATTACAATACTAAGTGGAAAAGAAGCATAACGGAAGAAATCAGGAGTTTGCAGAATCGCCTCTTCGGCAGTTTGTACAAGAAAGGGTGCGACAAACCGAGCAAGATCATCAAATGACCTTCTTTCAATAGCACTCCGAAACTCTTCGAAGTTATCATGAAACACTTTGAGAGTTGTTTCATTTATGTAATAATTTATGCGATCCGGAGGCGTCTCCCTCATTGGGGGTGGCAAATTTGCCATTGAAGGATCCCTTCGCTCAATAACAAGGCGTATGCTACGAGAGTTGAGGGTGACTGGCTGCTTGACAAGAACGGTCATACACTCTTCATCCAACAGAGGATTTAAAAAGTTGGCGCTCAAAACACGATTGGTGAAAAAGAATGGATAAAAATGCTACTCGTTTCCGCGCCGCGATCTTCGATCTCGACGGCACGATCACTGATTCGCCGGCGCTGCACCTCGCAACATTCAACGAGACGCTCAAGGAGCATAATATCGTCATCACGCGCGATCAATGGTTCCACGTCTATGAAGGGACAGGCGCGCGCTACATCTTCGAGGACGTGCTGACCAAGCACGGACTGCTCGGCAAGCTGCAGGTTCAGGACTTGCTGGATCAGCGACGCGCCTTGTTCAAGGACCTGGCGATGCAGCAGCTCGTGCCGGTCAAGGGTTTCACCCGCTTCTTCGATCAGCTGCAGGAATTGCAGGTGCCGAGCATCATCGCGACGAACGCCGAGCCGGAGAATGTCGAATTGTCGCTCCAGATCCTCAAATTGACAGAGGAGCGACGCGTCCTGGCTGACGAGGTCGGCAAGCTCAAGCCAGATCCGGCAGTCTATCTCCTTGCAGCCAAGAAGCTCGGCCTCCCGCCTGAACAGTGCGTCGTGTTCGAAGACAGCGTGCCAGGCGTGATCGCGGCGAAGCGTGCTGGCTGCTACTGCGTCTGCGTGCTCACCACGACAACGCGAGAAGCGCTGGAAGGCATGGGCGCTGATCTCGTCGTCGATGACTTCACGAAGATCAGCCCTGGCTTGCTCTTCAGTCAGGTTTGATGGTCAGCGCAGCGTTGAGGCAAATGGTTGTGCTCCGGCGTCCATCTCACGTTACTATCGACGTGTATCAGATTCGGTTTCCTTGCTAGAGTTTCTTAGAGGCCGCCAAGGGAGCACTATTTGCCTCAGGGCTGACCCAGTCAATAGTTTTATTAAGACTTCTCGCGTCATGCAGAGCGATGGAGTATATCGCGCTTGTCGTCGGCACGCTCTTCCTTGCTGCAGCGTCGTGGCATGACTTGCGCACGCGGGAAGTGCCTGACCTGCTCAGTTATGGCCTGCTCCTTTTCGGCATCGCCTATCCGACCATCGCCGCGATCGTGCAATGGGACTGGCTGCCGCTTGCGCAGATGGGTATCGGTCTTGGCGTGATGCTCGCGCTTGGACTCCTGCTTTTCTACACCGGGCAGTGGGGCGGTGCTGACTCAAAGCTGCTCTTCGGCCTCGGCGCCCTGCTCGGTCTGGGCTTCGGCAACTGGGACGCAATCCTCTTCCTCATCTTCATGCTCTTCGCAGGAGCAGCCTACGGCCTGCTGTACACACTCGTGCTCGTCATCAAGCACAGGAAGGCATTCAAACAACGCTTTGTCGCGCTGATCCGAGAGCCCAGAGTGAAGCGGCTGCGCATCATCGTCCTCGCGTCCTGCTTTCTCCTCCTGGTGCTCATCCTGCTCGCGCCCATGGCTGAGAAGGCCCTTCTCATCCTCCTCGTGATCGCGATCTACGGCCTGTTCTACGCCTGGATCTTTGTCAAAGCAGTCGAACAGGGCATCCTGATCAAGTCCTATCCAGTCAGCAAATTAACAGAAGGCGACTGGATCAATGAAGAAGTCAAAGTGCGCGGCAAGCACATCTGCGGGCCCAAGGACCTGGGTATCACGAAAGCGCAGATCGCACAGCTGAAGAAACTCAAAGTCAAGAAAGTCATGGTGAAAGAAGGCATCCCGTTCGTGCCGAGCTTCCTGATCGGCTATCTCCTTCTCTGGTTTGTCGGTCCGTATGTGTACGCGCTGCTCTAAGGCGTGCGTATGAGCTGCTTGATCAGGTAATTCTCCTCTTCCTCAGCTTGTTTGATCTCATCTTTCGGAGCGTCATCTGGACGATCACCATCCTGAGGCTTGTCATCCTTTGGTATTTCCTCTGATGTTTTTCCCAGCATGAAGGTCTTGTCCTTGATCCGGTCCTGCACTTCGGTCATGACGCCTTCCTCGATCTCCTGGGGATCCCATTGGAAGTCAAGGCCGTCGTCGCTCTTGCGCGCGATGACATGCGCGGTCAATTGCTCTTCTTCCTCGTTGATGATGATGTTCGTACCCTCGGCCTGCAGGCCTTGGAACAGGATGGCTGCGGTGTAGCTCGCCACGAGAAAGAAATGCTCGCTCTCGTCCTTGCTCAGATCGCTCAGCTTGCGCGCCTCTTTCACTGGCTGCACGAGCACGTGACCGTGCGCTGCCGCATTCTCTGCTAGAAGTGCGCGCGCCACCTTGTCTTCGTAGAGCACGGTCATTTGAACAGCCTCCCGATCCGGTCGAGGTGCTTCCTCCTGGTTTCGTCCATGCCCCGGACTTCATCCCAGGCGTCCTGGCTCTGTTCCCGCGACGGGCCTTTCGGCTTGCGTACTTGCTCGACAGGTTCTTCCACAGGCGCATCGCCCGGCTCCATCGTGACGCGCACGCCATGGTTGGCTTTCGCGTGCTCCTGGTAGGCCTGGATGATCGCGTTGAGGTTGCAGCCAGCGAAGAACTTGCTTAACCGGTCGTTGTCAGGAATCATTCGTTTCAGCTCGCTCGGCGCTTCGATCATGAGCTTGCGCAGTCTCGGCTTCTGGTCGATGTACGCGAAGAGTTCCTGCATGGTCATTTCCATAGCTGGCTTGACATCGTCGTTGTTCTGCTGAGTTGGTTCAGGTGCTGCAAACTCAGGAGTAGGTTCTGGTTCATGAAGTTCTGGACTTGGTTCTGGTGAAGGTTCGGGCTCAGGGACCATTTCTGGTTCAGATGCTTGTGCTTCCTGTTTGTCCAGGTATATCTTCTGCAATTGGTGTCCGAGTTTCTTGAGATCCACGCCGGCAAAGAGCTGCTTAAATTGCGGGTTCTGCTCGACGATCGCTTCGAGCTTCTCAGGATTATTGATCAGCAATGCTTTGAGTTCAGGATTCTGTTCGATGATCGCAGCGAGCCGATCAACCGGGATCTGCTGCGGAGCTGGTTGTTCAGCTGGCTGGCTTGGCACGTCCTCAGGTTCTGGAGTGTTTGGTGGAGGAGGTTGACTCGGTCCAGGAGCTGGCGCTGCTCCCAGCGCTGACTTGCCTGTCTTCTGCAAGTGCTGCTGCATGATCGCGCTCAGGTTCTGCTGGAGCAGGCCGACGATGTCCTGCTGCTCCACACCTTTCTGTGGGATATCGAATTTCTGCAGGCCATCACCGTCTTCTCGCGGGATCATGTGGAAGAGGAAGTGCGGGCTCTGCTGCCCGGCAATAGCGCCGTTCGCGATAAAGGTCGTGCAGCGTTGCGCGAGCATGCCGTCGCGCAAGGCGCCGGAGAACGCCGCGGTCGTGCCGAAGAGGTGCGCGAACTCCTCTGGCGGGATGAGCGGCATGATCGGATAGTGTTCTCGCAGCATGACCAGGCAATGGCCTTTCACTGCTGGCCTGATGTCCAGGATCGCGACCATCTTGTCGTCTTCGTAGACCGTCTTGCTGGGCATCTCGCCCTTGATGATCTTGCAGAAGATGCAATTCGCCTTTTGCTGCTCGAGCATCTGTTCCTGGCTCATCTCTTCAGCCATGCTTGCAGAACCTAGAAAGGGTATTTAAAAAGATTTGGTCAGCCGCCTTCTTCAACCTCTTCGATGACGATCGCGTAGACTGGGCAGGAATCCGCAGCTTCTTTATTCTGGCCGAGCTGGGCTTCGTCGATGATCAGCTCGAACTTGCCGTCCTCGCGCTTTGTGCCGCCTTTAAGATCGACCTTGCCGTCATCAGCGAGCTCCCATACTTCAGGAGCCACGGCGTTGCACGCGAGTGCGCCGATGCAGGTCTCACGGTTGAACACCACTCGATACTTCTTTGCCATTGTGATCCACCTCTGAGCGTTATGAGCGAGAATGCACGACAGGGGTATTTAAAGGTTTTGGGTTGGAAAGAAGGGCGCTAATTCCCTTTGATCATAATTCTAACATAATCTTCATCATTACCCAATTCTTTTTCAGTCTCGGGGTTACCTGACCAGGTTTCTAAACCATCCTGTTTGTATCTATCAAGCTCCCCGGGATTACAAATAGGGAATGCTAAAAGGTGTAGTTTTTTGGCGTCTGCTGTCCGAATGAACACGTATGGAGGGCCAGTCTCTTGAGTGTGTACTGGTGGTAATCCTCTGCGTCTCGGATCTGACATACAAATCAGAAACTAAACGTCTTACTTAAATCCATGAGTTTGTTTATAACAGACCTCCACGAAAGCTTTATAAACAACCCTTTAGTCGCAAGGCATACCGATGATTGATGACGTTTCGGGAAGCGCGCTTCTCGGAACCGAATGAGGGAACTTCTGTTCCTGGAGGCATTGAAAATGAGTGATGAATCAGTCTATGAGGTCATCGAAGTGGCCAAGAAGACAGGGAAGCTCCGCAAGGGCTGCAACGAGGTTACGAAAGCGCTCGAGAAAGGCGAGGCAAAGCTCGTCATCGTGGCGAAAGACACGCAGCCGAAGGAGATAATCATGCACCTTCCGCTCCTGAGCAAGGAGAAGGACGTGCAGTACATCGAAGTCGAGAAGAAGGAAGAACTCGGCGCTGCTGCAGGCCTGCCGCTCGGCACAGCCGCTGTTGCAGTGACAGAACTCGGCGAGGCAGCTGAGCTGATCAAGCGACTCGGGTGAATCTGATGGCAGAAGAAAGCAAGGGCGGCGTCCAGTTCAGCGAAGCTGTCCCGAGCCGCATCGAGGAAATTGTCGGCCGCACAGGAACACGCGGCGAAGCGATCCAGGTCCGTGTGAAAGTGCTTGCTGGCCGTGATGAGAACAAGATCATCCGACGCAACGTCCGCGGTCCGGTGCAGATCGGCGACATCCTGATGCTGCGCGAGACCGAGATCGAGGCCCGGCCGCTCAACCGAGCTGGCCGCGGCGGGAGGTGAACACCATGCCAAAATGCAGCTTTTCCGGCAAGGACATTCCTCCAGGAACCGGCATCATGTTCGTCAAGAAGGACGGCAAGGTCCTGTGGTTCCTGAACAGCAAGTGCGAGAAGAACTTTCTCAAGCTGAAGCGCAAGCCGCGCAATGTCCGATGGACAGCAGAAGCGCGTGCGCAGAAAAAGGCAGATCAGGCAGCAGCGAAACGTGCGGCTGAGGAAAAGAAGGGAACCGCAACGACGAAAAAGCCAGCCAAGAAATGAGGTGGATCACATGGTGGAAGAATTACTCGAAAAAACATTCATCGCTGTCAAGCACGACGGCGTGCAACGAGGACTCGTGGGTGAGATCATCAAGCGCTTCGAGCAGCGGGGCTTGCGGCTCTGCGGCCTGAAGATGGTGCACCCGAGCGAGGATCTCGCAGTCAAGCATTATCCCATGACTGAGGAATGGGTGAAGAACACTGCAGCGACGACGCGCAAGGCGTGGAAAGCCAAGGGCATCGAGCTCGACGAGAGCGACGAGGAGATCTGCTCCAAGATCAATAGCTGGCTCAAAGCATACCTGACTGAGGGACCGGTCGTTGCGATGGTGTGGGAAGGCTTCCACGCGATCGAGATCGGCAAGAAGCTTGTCGGCACAGCGAGCGCGAAGAACGCGCCGCCTGGCACGATCAGGGGCGACTTCACTGTCGACTCGTACGAGATCGGCGACAAGAAGCAACGCCCGGTGCGCAACCTCGTCCACGCCTCAGGCACAGAAGCCGAAGCAGCGAACGAAGTGAATCTCTGGTTCACCGCAGATGAGCTGCACAAGTGGACGCGCAAGGATTGGAACGTGATGCACTGATGAAACTCCTCTTTTTAGGATCGCCAGGCGTGGGCAAGGGTACGTATGCCCAGGTGCTCACTGACGTGCTCGAGATCCCGCACATCTCTACAGGTGACCTGTTGCGGGAAGAAGCAAAGACTGGCAGCGAGCTCGGCAATGAGATCAAGCGCATCATGGACGAAGGCGGGCTTGTGCCTGACGAGAAGATGCTGAAAGTGATCGAAGCGCGCATCGTCAAGGACGACTGCGAAAACGGTTTCATCCTCGACGGCTTTCCGCGGACCAGCAACCAGGCAGTGCAACTCAACGAGCTCATCGAGATCTCGCACGTGCTCAACTTCAAAGCGAACGACGAAGTGATCATCGAGCGCTTGTCAGGCCGCATCGTGTGCAAGAAATGCAGCACGATCTTCCACAAGACCGGGAACAAGCCAAAGCGAGAGAACCAATGCGACAAGTGCGACGGCGATCTCTATCAGCGCGACGATGACAAGCCTGAAGCGGTGCAGAAACGGCTCGACGTCTATCGGGAAAAGACTGCGCCGCTCATCGATCATTACACGAACGAAGGGCTCCTCGTCGAGGTCGTGATCAACAAGCCGATCACTGAGATCAAGGAGCAGATGATCGGCAAGATCAAGGAGTTCCTCGAGGGGAAAACCGAAACGATCGAAGAGATCAAATAAGATTCAAGGGTGAATACACATGGCAAAGATGGTAGACCGGGTCAAGGAAGTCATGAGCAACCCGGAGAGGATTCGAAATATCGCGATCTGTGCGCACATCGACCACGGCAAGACCACGCTCAGCGATAACCTGCTGGCAGGCGCCGGGATGATGAGCGAGGAGCTTGCCGGAAAGGCGCTCGTGCTCGATTTCCACGACGACGAATCAGAGCGTGGCATCACGATCGACTCGGCAAGCGTCTCGATGGTGCACACCGTCGGTGGCGAAGACCACTTGATCAACCTGATCGACACGCCGGGCCACGTCGATTTCGGCGGTGATGTGACGCGCGCGATGCGTGCTGTTGACGGCGCTGTCGTTCTCTCGTGTGCTGTGGAAGGCATGATGCCCCAGACCGAGACCGTGCTGCGGCAGGCCTTGAAGGAACGAGTGAAACCGATCCTGTTCATCAACAAGGTGGATCGACTCATCAAAGAGCTGAAGCTCACGCCAGAAGCGATGCAGGATCGATTCGTGAAGATCATCGCGGAAGTGAACAAGAAGATCAGCGACATTGCTGAAGAAGAATACGGTGACAAGTGGCAGGTTAATGTGCAGGACGGCAGCGTGTGCTTCGGCAGTGCGTTCCACAACTGGGCGATGAGCCTCGACTACATGCAGGAGAAGAACATCAGCTTCAAGGACATCATCGACGCGTACGAACAGGATACATGGAAGGAACTGGGCAAGAAGGCTCCGTTGCACGAGGTCCTGCTCAACGCAGTGATCAAACATCACCCGAATCCTCTGGAATCGGCTGCGTATCGTATCCCGAAGATCTGGCACGGCGACCTGGAAAGCCCGCTTGGGCAGAGCCTGCTGAAAGGAGATCCGAACGGACCGCTCGCTTTTTGCGTGATCAAGGTCGTGGTCGATCCGCAAGCTGGCGAGATTGCCGCAGGCAGATTGTTCAGCGGCACGATGAACAAAGGCATCGAGGCCTGGCTGAACCGTGCGAAGAAGAATGTTCGGACGCAGCAAGTGTACATTTACAACGGCGCGAAGAAGGAGATCGTGGAGAACGTCCCGGCAGGGAACATCATCGGCCTTGGCGGACTCAAGGACGCGTACCCTGGCGAGACCGTTACCATCGGCGAGCAGGATCCGTTCGAGGAGATCAGCCACCTGTTCGACCCTGTCATTACCAAAGCGATCGAGGCGAAGAAGCCAAGCGATCTGCCGAAGCTGATCGAAGTGCTTGTCCAGGTCGGGAAAGAAGATCCGAGCATCAAGGTCGAGATCAACCAGGAGACCGGCGAGCATCTCATGAGCGGGATGGGCGAGCTCCATCTCGAGATCATCGAGAACCGGATCGTGAAAGAGAAGGGCGTTGAAGTCTCGACGACCCCGCCTGTTGTTGTCTATCGTGAAACCGTCACGAAGAAGACGCCTGAGCAGCAGGAGGGTAAGTCGCCGAACAAGCACAACCGCTTGTATTTCACGGTCGAGCCGATGAGCGACGCCTTGAAGCAAGCGTTCAAGGACAAGCGCATCCACCAGGGCCGTGTCAAGAAGAAAGACGAAGGCTTGTGGGAAGTTCTCCGCGAGTGCGGCATGGACACGAAAGAGGCGCGCAATGTCAAGAACGTGTTCAACGGCAACATGCTCCTCGACGACACGCGTGGTATCGTTCAGATCGGCGAGATCATGGAGCTTGTGAACGACATGTTCGAGGACGTGATGAAACAAGGGCCGGTTGCGAACGAGCCGAGCATGAATGTCATCGTCCGCTTGGTGGATGCGAAACTGCACGAGGACGCGATTCACCGTGGTCCGGCGCAGATGTATCCTGCAGTACGTGACGGTATCAGAGCGGCGTACCGGCTTGCAGGCCCGGTCCTGTTCGAGCCGATCCAGACCTTGCGTTTCGAAGCGCCTGCTGAGTACATGGGCGAGATCAGCAAGCTTATCAGCAATAAACGCGGGCAATTGCTCGACATGCAGCAGGAAGGCGCGTCTGTGACTGTCATCGGTAAGATGCCGGTCGGCGAGATGTTCGGCATGAGCAGCGACCTCCGTTCAGCGACCGGTGGCCGCGGCTCGAGCTTTGTCGTCGACCAGAACTTCGAGCTCCTGCCGCACGAGCTGCAGGGCAAGATCGTCAAGCAGATCCGCGACAGGAAAGGCCTGAAGCAAGAGTAAAACCTTTTCATTTTCGCAATTATCGGTGAGGTGGACCTTATGGAACCTGAAATGCATGAAGAAGTCCATGACGAAGAAGACATGGATGTTGAAGATCTTGCTGAGAGCAACCAAGTGCTCATCAGTGCGTTAATCGAGCTGCTGGTCAAGAAGGGCGTGATCACGCAGGACGAGCTTGACGCGGAGACTGAGGATATCCAGGCTGAAGACGAGGATGAGGATGACGACGAGGAAGAAGTTGCGCCGCAGCCAAGCCCGCAACCGACACCGCAGCCTCAAGCACCGAGTCAGCCCCCTCCACAGGCGCCGCCAAGTCAGCCGCAGCCAAGTCCGTCACCGAGTCCGGGCGTACCGCCGCAGCGGCCAGGATTATAAGAAAACTTCAAAACATGTTTCCATTCTTTATTTCTGCCCGAAGTAGAAGATCTTCTCGATGCTCACATCGCTCGGCGCGACGTTGTTGCGATCGATGGGCTTCGCTGTTGGCTGTGCCGCTTGTTCAACAGGCGCAGCTTCAGGTGGAGCAGGGACTACTGGCTCTGCAGCTGCCTGTTCCACTGGCGCAGGTTGTGCAGGCGCTTCTGTCGCCGCAGCAACCGCCACTGCTGGTTGCGCTGGCGCTGCTTGCACGCTCGCTCGTTTCAAGCCAGCCACTGTTTCTTTCAGTGCGTCGACTTCTGCGCGCAGCGCGTCTATCTCTGTCAGGAACTTCTTCTTCTGCATCTCGAGCAAGAGCTCGACTTTCTGAGCGTATAATTCTTCTTGTTGCAACATCGTAACCCCCTATGTATTCTCTTGCAGGAACGCGACCATCGCTTGGTTCCCGGTCGCGTCATAACAGCGTGCCGCTAATTGGTGATTGCCTGCCTGGACGCATAAGGACGCGAGGGCGTTGAGCCGCTCGTAGTCCTGCGCGCTTGCATAGGCCTGATACGCTACTTGGTAATTCCGCTCCTTGACGCAGAGGTCGCCGGCTGTGACGAGCTTCTCAGCGTTGCCGGAAGCGGCGAAGATCTCGACAGCCAGGTCAAACTTTCCGCGGTCAAGGCATTGCTCGCCGACTTGCTCAAGGCTTTCCTTGTCGTCCACAAGATGGAAGGCCTTCATCGCTTCTTTCAACCGTGATTTTGAGAGGCATTTCATCCCCAAAGCGAGGAGATGCTCCTCGTCTGCCGCGAGCTTGTAGCATCTGATCGCTTCCGAGAGTTGTCCGTGGAGTTCGAACTGTTCGCCGACCTCGCTGATGCGTTCGCGATTTGTGCTGAGCACGTACGCGTTCAATGCGTCTTTCAGCTTGCCTTTCCGGAACAGTTCGTCGCCGACCGCGTTGGTGATCTGGCAGCGCTGTTCGGGGCTGAGCATGGTCAGGTCGACGTTCTCAAGCCCTTTCTCGAAGACGAGCGGCAGGAGGTGTCGTACAGAGGCGTCGAGTTCTTGTCGCGAAGCCTGGCGTTCGAAGACTTTCTGCGAGCGTTCTGCCATCTCGTTGACAAGTTTCCGCATCACGATACTGTCGGAGTCCATGGTTCATGCCTTATTCAACAATGTCGATGCCGAGATTGCTGCCGAGTTCCTGGCGTGCTTTCACTTTTTCTTCAGGGCTTTCCTTGCCGAGCAGCCAGGGCGAGTTCACGCCAGTGATGATGGTCATCACTGTCATCTTTCCCTGCATGCCGTCGTCGACACGCGCGCCCCAGATGACATTGGCATCAGCGTCCATCTCTTCAGTGACGAGTTCGCCAGCGTTCGCGACCTCATCGAGGGTCATGTCCGGGCCGCCAGTGATGTGGATGATCGCACCGCTCGCGCCTGCATAGTCAATCTCCAGGAGTGGATTGGCGAGCGCGCCTTTCACGCTTTCCTCCACGCGGTTGTTCGTGTCGCTCGAGCCGACACCGATGGCCGCTACTCCGCCACTGGACATCACTGCCTTGACATCTGCATAGTCAAGGTTCACGAGACTGGGCACGGCGATGATCTCGACAATGCCTTTGATCATTGTCGCCACAAGTTCGTTCGCGACTGCGAATGCTTGCTCGACTGGCAGGTTGCCTGCGATTTGCACGAGGCGGTTGTTGTCGACCACGATGACTGTGTCGCATGCCTGGCGCAGTTGCTGCAATCCTTCTTCCGCCTTGTCGATGCGTGCGCGTTCGATCTTGAATGGCATTGTCACAGTGCCGATGACGATAGCGCCGGCATCACGGGCCACTTGCGCAACGACTGGACTCGCTCCTGTGCCGGTGCCGCCGCCCATGCCTGCGCAGATGAAGCACATGTCTGCCCTGCTCAATGCCTGTTTCAGTTCCTGCAGGTTTTCCTTGGCGCTTTCCGCGCCTTTCGCTGGATAGCCGCCGCAGCCGAGGCCCCGCGTGACGTTCTGGCCGATGAGCACCTTCTGGTCAGCAGCTGTGATATCGAGATGTTGCTTGTCTGTGTTGCAGGCGAGGATGTCTGCGCCTTGCACGCCCTTGTTGTAGAGCCAGTTGGTCATGTTGCAGCCTGCGCCGCCGCAACCGATCACTGAGATGTGGGCTTGTCCTACTTCGAGATTGTCTGCCATGAATAACCACCTTTGTCGCAACGCTAGAAAGGAGCAGTGTCCCTTCCCACGATTCTGATAATTTATAAAAGCTACTAATATATAAATGTTTCTATTTGTATACATAAATGTATACTAGTATGTGTGGATTCACCTCCTTCCCAAATATGGCGGAAATTCGCGATATTCACGGCAAAAACACAAGCCTGCCACCGATATCTTTAAAAAGCACCTGAAGTTTTCCGCGGGCACTAGCATTCATATAATGCTCGATAGGAGGGAACCCTATGGCAAAGGACAAGACACACATTAACCTCGTGTTCATCGGACACGTGGACCACGGCAAGAGCACGACTGTGGGCCGCATGCTCTTTGACAGCGGCAATATCGAAGAGCAGCAGCTGCGCAAGCTCAAGGACAAGGCAGCAGAACTCGGCAAGTCCGGCTTCGAATTCGCCTATGTCATGGACAATCTGAAAGAAGAGCGCGAGCGTGGCGTCACGATCGACCTTGCACACAAGAAGTTCGAGACTGACAAGTACTACTTCACCATCATCGACGCTCCAGGCCACAAGGACTTCATCAAGAACATGATCACTGGCGCAAGCCAGGCTGATGCAGCAGTCCTCGTGGTCGCGGCGAACGACGGCGTCAACGCACAGACCCGCGAGCACGCGTACCTGAGCAAGGTGCTCGGCGTGCAGCAGATGATCGTCGCAGTCAACAAGATGGACATCAGCGGTGTGGACTACGCAGAGGCGAAGTTCACCGCAGTCAAGGACGAAGTGACCAAGCTCCTCGCGAGCGTCGGCTTCAAGACTGACGACATCCCCATCGTGCCGATCGCAAGCCTTCCTGGCGACAATGTCGTGAAGAAGGGTGAGAAGCTGAGCTGGTGGTCTGGAAAGACTCTGCTCGACACGATCAACGATCTGAAGGCGCCTGAGAAGCCGACCGAGCTTCCGCTGCGCTGCCCGATCCAGGACGTGTACAACATCACAGGAATCGGCGTCGTGCCAGTGGGCCGTGTCGAGACTGGCGTGCTCAAGGTGAACGACAAGGTCATCGCTGTCCCTGGACGCGAAGGCAAGGGCGTTCCTGGCGAGTGCAAGAGCATTGAGATGCACCACGAGCAGATGCAGCAGGCTGAGCCTGGCGACAACGTCGGCTTGAGCATCCGTGGCTTCGGCAAGAAGGACGTTGCCCGTGGCGATGTGCTCGGCACCGCAGACAACGTTCCGACTGTGGCTTCAGAGTTCACCGCACAGATCGTCGTGCTGAACCACCCGAGCGTCATGACTGTCGGCTACACGCCGGTGTTCCACATCCACACTGCACAGGTTGCCTGCAGGATCGAAGCGATTGAGAAGAAGCTCAACCCTGCAACTGGTGAAGTGCTTGAGGAGAACCCTGACTTCATCAAGAACGGCGACGCAGCTATCGTGAAGATCAAGCCGGTGCAGCCGCTTGTGATCGAGAAGAAGAGCGACATCCCGCAGATGGCGAACTTCGCGATCCGGGATTCAGGAGCCACTGTGGCTGCTGGCATGTGCACTGAGCTTGTGAAGAAGCCGATGCAGTAAAACCCATTTTTATTTTCACTGGGAGCAATCCCGTGGTGAAACAGGGCGCGTTCACCGCGCAGAGAGGCAGACAATGCAACAGCGAGCACGAATCAAACTGGCGAGTACCGACATTGACAAGATCAATCAGGTGTGTGATTACATCCGTGAGATCGCAGAGAAGACTGGCGTTGTGATGAAAGGACCAGTGCCGCTGCCGCGAAAAAGCCTCAAGATCACCACACGACGTTCTCCAGATGGCGAAGGCAAGGCCACCTGGGAAAGATACGAGATGCGTATCCATAAGCGACTGATCGATCTCGGCCTTGACGAGCGCGCGCTTCGCTTGGTCATGCGTGTGCCGATCCCTGAAGGCCTGCAGATCGAGATCGAGATGATCTAAATTTGTAATCACTCTTGAATAGTTAATATTTATATATGAGTGCTTCTTTTTCACCAACATGACCTACTACGGATTCAGCTCTCGGGCTGTTCTCCAGCGCGAAATCGAAATAACAGAACGGTATCACACCCTCCGTGCAGGACTTTCAACCTGCTGCGGCGTGGTCCTCTATGAACCGGAAAGAGAGGCCGGCATAGCGCACGCGACGCTTCCAACAGAGCTTACACAGGCAAATATGCTTGAAGGAACATACCTCACTCCACGACAAGGCGTTGTACAGCTCGCGGCAAAACTGCGCGCAGCAGGCTCAACCATGCTCTTTGGCGGATTGCTCGGATGCATGGATGAAAACGATGAATTCGTCGAAATGATGGCAGCAGAAGCGCGCGAAGTTCTTGCAGATGAAGGCATCCCAATCCTGTTCGATTACATGGGAAGCATCTTCGACACCGATATCAGCCTGACTCGCGAGCGTATCAGCGTCAGTCTGACCCCTCCTCTTGCATCCAAAGCGATGTTCGTAACATCATTTCCACTCACCGAAACAAAACCAATGCATTCCTGGACGACACCCAGGTGGTGACCACCAGGCATAGTCACTCACGTTCCATGCCCAGCGCACTTCGTGCACTGGACATCCTCACGCAGCGCTCTTAAACACGCAGCTTTTCATTCGTTCTATGCCTGTCGTCTTCCGCTATTATCCCTTGCCAGACCATTGCAAAAACGCGCCCGGCTATCGCCGCAAAGGCATGTCTGAACGCGAGCTTCGAAAGCGGCTCGAGCGCCAGGGCTGGACAGTCTGGCGTGGTGCCTTGATCAATATCCTGCGACGCGATGAACTGTATCCAAACGTGCGGCGCAAGTATGAGATTCTCAAAGAACTGCTTCAAGACCATCACCCCCATCATTTTGAGTTGTTAGAGTATTACTGTGCTGTTCATCACGGTCTTCCTGATTTTCTCTGTTTTCGGAACAAAGAATTCTTGTTTGTCGAGTGCAAGCTCGGGCATGAACAACTCTTACCAGGACAGAAGATCTGCATCCAGAAACTCCAAAAATTAGGGTTTAAGGTTGAAGTCCACAAGCTCGTCCAGGATTGCACGAAGACGAGGCTTGCTTTGGTTGATTTAGAAGAAGGGGAGAAGATTGTGATTGAAAAACAGCTGAGGCTGACGAAGAAGTTGATGAAGGTGTAAAAGGTCAGCTTGATAATATTTCGTCAATTCTTGCGTTGAATTGCTCACTTGAGAATCTCCTTCTTGCTTCTGCGATTCTATCATCATATGTCGAATGTTGCACAAAGATTTCCTGCAAACCGGCAGTGAATGTATTAAACAACTTGTCTCCATCCACTTGAGCCCGTATGCTATCAACAGGTAGTTCAGGAGCCAAATCACACATCTTCCTCACCATCTCCGCAATCTCCAATAAATACAATGGATACCCTTGAAGAGGAATATAACCAGCCTTAATCATCTCTGGCTGCATGAAAAACTCGTTGTCTAGCGGTTCTCTACCACGAGTCAATTCGTAATAAACAGTGTCAAATAGTGTGGCGCGAATTCCAAATACTGCAATTCCCCGTTCACTTGCTCTCTGGATAGGAGAGATCAAGTGGTCAGCTACCATACCTGAATCATAGGCAGAGATTACAATGGCATCAGGTTCACAATTGAGATAATTATCAAGTACACGAGCAAGTAATTTTTGCGGAGGAGCTTCAAGGAAGTAACCGATTTCAGGTGCATCAACCATGAAGAAAGGTGAACCTGAGATTTTTATAAATTTTCTGATTTATTTTCACTATTTAGTGACAACGATCTTAACGCCGCAGCCCGGATTTGAACCGGGGATTCCCGAAGGAACAGGATATCTGTACTCGCGCCCAGGACTTACTCCCAGGCTCGCAAGTTTCCAATCCTGCGCAATACCAGGCTATGCGACTGCGGCACGAAGGAGTTTACGACTGAGGGCCGCGGGCGCGACCGGGAAGCTGTGCTTACCGAGTATGCGACTACGGCACAAAACAGCGCAAGCAGTGGTTGCCTTATAAAGCTAGTGCTCGGACCTGTTATCGTCGGGGATTCCGGAATAACAAGCGCTTCCTGAACAATTTTCCACAATGCCTGAATTCTTTCCAGGAAAACCGGCGAAGACGCCTTTAAGACAGAGAACCATAGCAAGGCTATGAACCGAGATTCGCTCCAAACCCAGATCAGGGCTGCAGACAGGGTACGACGTCTTGATCTCGAAGCAATTGTCGCAGAAACAGCGTGGCTCACCGGCGCATTCCACGATCAGATCACTGTTGAGGATGCAACACACTATGCACATGTGCGGGACACATACAGCAACATCATGGGCGATGCGCACCTCCTGGCACAGTCTTCTTTTCCGGGTGTGCAAGGTGCAGTCAGACAGCTGCAGGCGCTCGAGCACAGCCTCCGCACGGCAGAGCATAAACTCAGTCTCTATGAAGCATTGTTGTATCATGAACTTGAGGAACGGCTCGGCGACAGTCCTGGCAAGCAGGGACTGGAAGCTGCGAAACACCTGTTCGCGAGCGAAGAGCCGAAACTGTTGGCAGCAGGCAGGGACAAAGCCGCAGCGACCTTGCGAGACATGATCAACGACGCGACCGGCAGGGTCGCAAGAGTATTTCAGGAACGGGTGCACAAGCAAGACCGCGACGAGAAGCTCGGAGCAGAATTCGCACAGCTGCAAGGGCGCTATGACGTGCTGGAAAAAGAGTTCATGAACGCCTCCGGGGATATCACAGCCAGCAAAGGGAAGAAGCGTTTCAAGAAACTGCTCAAGGAGGTGAACGCTTATGGCGTCCTCGTCCAGCGTTTTGAAGAGAAGACAGTGCGACATGAAGAGCCGGAACTGCTCGAGGCGAGCAATCGCCTGGTGCAGGATGCGAACAGCCTCGAGCACCACGTCGCTGAACTGTATCAGCAGACACGCACGCATTGGAAGCAGAAACTCATACGAAGGGCTGCTTTTGTCGCAGGCGGCGCCTTGCTTACCCTCGCCGGCATCAAGCTCGCGATCTATATCCCGCAAGTGCTCGAGGAATGGAAGAAGAGCAATCATAGCGTAGCAGTACAGACAGCCACACCGACGCCAATTCAGCAATATCCAATCTCAGCTACAACACCAATTCCAAAGACTCATACAGCAATCCCAACAGCCACAGTAGCGGAACCACAATCAGTCACAACCACAGCCGCAATGAAGCGGCAATATGGTGAACTCACGTACGCACTCTACCTCGATCGCGATGAACGCGTGGGCATCGTCTACGACCTCACAAGCGGCAGTCCGCGAGAAGTCTTTCGCGCCAGATGCACCTTCGGCCGCGTGCCTGGCAACAAGCAGCGTTCCGGCGATAACCGCACGCAGGAAGGTGTGTTCTATTTCGACGGCGGCGCGATCGGGAATTTCGGCGAGCTCTACGGCAAGGCGTTCCTCAACCTCGCCGACGATCCCTTTCCAGGGATGCAGATAGCCGGCACCGGCATGGCAGCCCGCGAAGACGCCATTCGCGCAGGAAGGGATGTCACGAACGGCGGCGTGGTCTTCAACAACAGCGATGCTGTCAAGATCGTCCGTTACGCGCAAGAGCATGGCCTCAATCGCGGCGTGGCGATCATCGAGCACAGCGCACGACCAGTACGATGAGAACGCTCGAGACAGTGTACGAAGCCATCACCACTTACAAAACAGCATGTCAGGAGCAATGGAAACTGTTTTGTGGTCTTCCTACTCGGGGACAGCTTGGTCGAGCACTCGCATACACTGGTCTTGGACTTGCCTTGGGTGTCCTATTGCACAAACCGCCAGAACGCGTCACAGTTGTGCAAGAACCAGTATATATCCAGACAGAGCAAGAGATTCCTTCAGGCATCGAATCACACCTTCAGGATATGACATTCGAATACGGTCAATACATTCCAATAGTTGACCCAGAAGACCAGTCAGAACGCGTCTACCAGTTCGGCTTGCGCGAAGTGATGCGACACCCGGTCTCGACCGGCAGGGTGCCGGGCGATAAGCAACGCGGCGGCGACAACAGGACACCGGAAAACAGGCCTGGCGAGCTCTTCGAAGTGACGATGATCGAACGATCGCACAATTGGCCGTACCAGGGCAGGCTCGCATTCGGACCGTATTTTGTCAGGATCGACTCTCCAGATCGGCGCTTGGCACCCTGGGGCATCACCTACAAAGGCAGCAGCATCGGCCTGCACGGCACAGACGAACCACATCTTCTTGGACAGCGGGCAAGCCAGGGCTGCATCCGGCACGACGACAGCGTGATACGACACCTGGTTGAATCCGGCATGCTCCGAGTGGGAAGCCCGGTGATGATCAAGAGCGGGGTGTTCGATGAGCCTGGGCAGTCGGATTAGGGCAGGATTCAGCGCCGTGTTCTTGCGTAATCCAGCGAAGCGGCAAGCGCGCAGACTGCGCCATCTCGAAAGCCTCCAGATCAGGACAGAAGGAGAAGAGCAGGAATTGACTGCATTGTTAGCGCAAGGGCCTCACTATGAAACCCTCACAGTATCACTTGGCATGCAGGAACGGCTCACCGCGGAGATCGCCAACCGTTTCAAAGAGCAGGATCCTGGCATGAGCTTGTCGCAGCTTGTCGAGCAGATCGGGCAGGCTATCGATTGCGACAGTGAAGCCGCATTGCTTGCTCTGAGAGGATATGTAGCGAATTATGCCCAGCATCGCGAAGCAGGTGGCAACCCCTTAAGTTTCTACGAAAAAGAGCTCTTGCCCCGGCCTGAGAGCCATGAAATCTTCACGCAACGCTTTCTCGAACTCTCAGGACATCCTCCACAGGAAATAGCTCGTATTCTCGCACATGAGTTTGGTATGATAATCAGCCTTTCTGAACTTCAAGGAAAAGCGCGGTATCAGCCTTTGGAGCGTATTGTCAAGGACGCTGTCAGGGGCTATAATGCCCAGATCGAGGCGTTCAGGAAAGGCGACACGCGAGCAGTGCATGAGCGTTATGCGCGCGGCGCAGCCGCCATGGGACTCGAGCAAGCGGTCTACAAGGATGCGGTGCGTGAGCACGTCCTGGCCAGCGAGCAGCAGTACCTGACGCGACACAGCGGAGAAAGCAGGGTGGAAGGCTATGCGCAGCCCGCTCTTGAGAGCCTCCAGCGCTTCGATAGAAGCCTTCTCAGGAGCTATGACGGGTTTTCAAGCGAGGTAGCGAACCTCTACCAGCACAGCGATCTGACAGTGCAGGAGATTGCTGAACACGTGGAAGCGAAGTACGGGATGAGGATCAGCACCTCGTACGTCTCTGAGATGGCCAGAAAGCACATCAACAAGGAGCGAGAGGCAGAAGGCAAAGAAAAGGTCTCGAACAGGCAAGAAGCAAAAGGGAGTTCACAAAGAAAAGAGCAGTCCGCAGAGTAAGCTGCCTCGTTGTCACTCGGCGCTTGCCATTCTTCGAACGGCAAGCTTTATAAAGGGTTTTCGTTCTCTGTGCGCTATTATGAATGCGAGTGGTTGCCTTCATTGTTAGCCGTCCTGGCACAACTACGTCGCAGTTTCTCACGCATCTTCAGCACCAGGTGCTTCGCGCATACCAGACTGGTGCTCCGCAATGGCTGCCGTGGTCCAATGGTTAAGATGGAAGACTGTGGATCTTCAGACGGGGGTTCGATTCCCCCCGGCGGCCCTTCCTTTCCTTCTTTATCGGGATAGAAAACAGTATATTCCTTTAAACTATATTTTGTAAAATATATAACAGAAAGCTATTTATACTAGTGTCGCTTTCCCGAGAGCATGACATCGCAACTATCAATCGAGGCAAGGGCACGACGTGCTGGTCGTCTTCACTGGTAGTCAGCGCGCACCTTTCCGCCGACAATTACTTCCTGCAGCAGGAGTTTCTCCACGTATCGTTTCTGGCGGCAGTCGTCTAATGGCAAGATACCAGACTGTGGCTCTGATGACGCGGGTTCGATTCCCGTCTGCCGCCTTTCTGATTTCTCAAGAGCATCTATAGCGTCAGTTCGTATGAGCTGACGCGCTATTGGCCTGACTAGTGTAAAACACATTCTCAGAAAAAAACGAAAGGTGATACTCATGAAAATGGAAAAAACAACAGAAAGAAAGAACGGTCCCCAACTGGTCATCAGAGGGATTCCAGAAGACAAGATGCCGATGCTTGAAACAAAGCTCAAAGAGTTGCGGCGCGCATACAGCTGCAGTAGACGAAAAGTGCTGCAGGGTTGGCAACAGACAGTAGATGTCGCGATACCCCTCCAGAACGAAGAGGATTCGAGGGCAATGCGTGACGGTCTTGTGCAGCTCGCCACAGCGTTGACAGGACAGCAGCAGACGCTCTATCAGGGAAGAGACCGATACCTGATCGCGCCGAGCACGCCTGCCGATTTTTAACCGGGTGAGATACATGCAACTCGACGGGAAAAACCTGACAACAGAACAACTGACACGCATCGCACGAGGCGAGAAGATAGCAATCGCGCCAAGCTGCAAAGAGAAAATGAACAAGAGCCGGGCGTTTGTCGAAAAGATGTTTCAGGAAAAGAAGCCTGCATACGGCACAACGACAGGGATTGGAGAGCTTGCCAGCGTCATCCTCTCGCCAGAGGATGCGCGGCAGTTCTCGAAAAAGCTGATCTACAGCCACGCTGGCGGGTATGGTGTTCCAGTGTCCAAAGAGGTGGCGCGGGCAGCTATTGCTGCACGAATCAACGTCCTCGCCAAGGGCGTGAGCGGCGTCCGTCCCGCAGTCGCAGACTTCATCGCCGAGATGCTCAATGAAGGGGTAACGCCAATCATGTATCCGGCGAGTGTCGGAGCGTGCGGAGATCTAGCGCCAATGGCGCAAGCCATGCTCGTTCCGATCGGTGAAGGCGAAGCAAACTATGAAGGTGAGCGCATGTCTGGAGCCGACGCCTTGAAGAAAGCCGGATTGAAACCGATCACCTATGAGATACGGGATGGCCTGGCAGTCATCAATGGCTCGCAGCTCACGACAGGGCTGGCTGCGCTTGAGATAGAAGACGCAAAGCTCCTGTTGAAAAGCGCTGAAATCGCCGCGGCGTTGAGCAGCGAAGCGCTCAAAGCAGTGAAGAATGCCTTCGACGACGAGATACTGCAGCTCCGGGGATTCAGAGGAGGCATTGAGTGCGCGGAGAACCTGCGGAAACTCCTGCGCGGCTCGACGATACTGGGTGAGCCAGCGCGAATCCAGGATGCATACAGCATCAGATCCACGCCCCAGGTCCTTGGCACAGTGAAGGACGCGATCCGCTACGTCGAAGACCAGGTGACCATCGAGTTGAATGCAGGTGCGGACAATCCTCTCTTTGTTCCTAAGAACACTGCTGAAGGAGGACGGTATCTTGCTGGTGCCAATTTTCAAGGGACGCCAATTGCCCTGCCTCTCGAGATGCTTGGACAGGGAGTGTCAACCATAGCAGTTCTTTCCGAGCGTCGATTGAACCGGCTCCTCAATCCTGTGCTGAATGAAGGGCTTCCCGGCTTTCTCATCGAGAAAGCAGGACTCAACTCAGGGATCATGATTCCGCAATATACTGCGGCGTCATTGGTGAACCAGTGCCGCGTCTACTGCACGCCTGCAGCGATCGGCAGCATCCCCACTGCGGCAGACCAGGAGGATTTCGTCAGCATGGGAACCAACACCGCTCTCAAGACCTGGGGGATCATCGACAAGGCATTCGCCGTCGTGGCCATAGAATGCCTGGCTGCTGCTCAGGCTGCCGAGTTGCGGATGAAGCAAGAGAAGAAAAACTTGGCAACAGGGACGCGAGCAGCATTCAACGCAATACGAGAGCTTGTTCCCTTCCTTGCAGAGGATCGGCCACTCTACCCGGACATCGAGCGCCTTGTGAAACTTCTCAAGAGCGGCGAACTGGTCAGAGCTGTGGAAAAAGCGGTCGGAGAGCTCGGTTGAGACCATATCAACACTTTTTTAAATCGCTTTACAATCAGGAACAAGAGACAGGTACGGAAAAATGAAACTCCAACTGCCAAAGGGGGTTCGCGATTTCCCGCCGGAGGAGAAGATCCTCAGGGACGAGCTAATCAGCGGGCTCACGCGCGTGTTCCAGCGCTACGGCTATAATCCGTTGGAAACGCCGATCTTCGAACGCTGGGAAGTGCTGTCTGCGAAGTTTGCTGGCGGTGAGGAGATCCTCAAGGAAACGTTCAAGTTCGCAGACCAGGGAAAACGCGATCTCGCGCTCAGGTACGATCTCACCGTGCCCTTCGCGCGCTTTGTCGGGATGAATCCGCAGGTGAAGATGCCCTTCAAGCGCTACGCCATCGGCCGCGTCTTCCGCGACGGCCCGATCAAGCTCGGCCGTTATCGCGAGTTCATGCAATGCGACGCTGACATCGTGGGCAGCAAGAGCATGGCAGCAGACGCAGAAAGTATCCGTGTCACCCTCGCCGGATTCAAGGAACTCGGCATTCCCGTCACTGTCAGCGTGAACAACCGCAAGCTCTTGGAAGAAATCCTCTTGAAGAATGGGGTTCCTAAGGAGAAGTTGATAGAAGCGATTCTCATCCTCGACAAAATCAAGAAAGTCAAACTCGAAGAAGTACAAAAAGAACTCAAAGAAAAAGGGATCAAAGAGGACAGTGTGAACTTCGTTGTTGAACTCAGCACGCAAAAAAACTCTAATCAAGATAAAATCAAGAAAATCAAAGAATACCTCGGAGGAGAAAGCGAGGGCCTCAAAGAGATTACCGAACTCTTCTCGTTTCTCGAGGGAGTTGAAGACGTCATGTTCGATCCCGGCCTCGCGCGCGGGCTTGCCTACTACACGAGCACGGTGTTCGAAGCCTTCGGGAAAAAAACCAAAGTCACCTCCTCGTTGTGCGGCGGCGGCCGATATGACAAGATGATTCCTGAGTTATTGCAAAGCAAGGTCGAGTTCCCTGCCGTCGGATTATCTTTCGGCCTCGAGCCCATCATGGACGTGCTCAAGGAGAAGAAAGAACTCATAAAAACCCTTGTGAAAGTCTACGTCATTCCCATTAAGAATCCAGAACAAGTCATTCCGATCGTCGAGCAGCTTCGTGGCGCAGGCATCAACGCCGACATGGACCTGAACAATCGCTCGATCTCAAAGAACCTCGATTACGCCAACAGCTATGGCATTCCTTTCGTCCTGATCTGCGGACAGAAAGAGCTCGAAAGCAAGAAGGTCAAGCTCAAGGATATGAAATCCGGCGAGGAATCCGTGCTCAGTGTCGAGGAAGTCGTGAAGAAACTAGGGTAGTGCATATTCATTGCACATTTCCACCCTTCAACAATAGACTTTTATAAGGGCGAGTTCTTTCTTTTCCCTAACAAGTATTGAGGTGACATTCATGGCACTCGACATAACCCCTGAAAACCTGGAAGAGGTCAAGAAAGGCAATGCCATCCTTGACTTCTGGGCACCCTGGTGCGGCCCTTGCCAGCAGTTCAAGCCCACATTCGAGGAAGTGAGCGAAGAGCAGAAGAACATAACGTTCGGCAAGGTGAACACTGACGAGCCTGTCAACAGCAATCTCGCTGCTGAGTACGGCATCCGTGGCATCCCCACCATCGTCTTCCTGAAAGACGGCGAGGAGATCGCCAGGACCAGCGGTGCGCTTCCCAAAGACGCCTTTGAAGAAGAGATAAAGAAGCACTTTGGGTAAAACTTTTTAACCATCTTCTTTCCCTTCATGATCATGCCCTTCGAACACACATTGAGCCCGGTCATCTTCTCGATCGGACCATTCGCCTTGCGATGGTACAGCCTTGTCTATGTCATCGGCTTTCTCCTCGGTTATTGGGTGCTGCTGAAAGTCGCGGAGCGCGGCTATATCAAGAACCTGGACAAGCAGGCAGTGGAGTCCTTCATCGTCTGGCTGATCATCGGCGGCATCGGCATGGGCCGCTTGTTCTATTGCATCGTCTACAATCCAGCATATTACGCAGTAGCGCCCTGGAAGATCCTCTTCATCTGGGAAGGCGGGATCAGCTTTCACGGCGGGATCATCGGCGCAGTCATTGCAGGCTGGTGGTTCTGCAGGAAGTACAAGGTGAGCTTCTTCAGCCTCGCCGACGTGACTGTTCTGCCCTTGAGTTTCATCCATATTTTCGGACGACTGGCCAATTACATCAATGGCGAACTCGTCGGCACAGCGACAGATGTCGCGTGGTGCGTGAACTATCCGAACGATCCAAGCGTCGAGGGCTGCCGGCACCCGAGCCAGTTCTACGAAGCAGCAAAAAATCTTGTCGTCTTCCTGATCATCACACCGCTCTACCTCAAACTGCACGAGAAGCTCAAGGACGGCACGATCTTCTGGTTATACTTCGTGCTGACAGGATTCGGCAGAGTCATCACTGACATCTGGAGAGCGCCGGACCCGACTGATTTCACGCTCGCCGCTACTGGCTTGGCTGTCGGCCAATGGCTCTCCCTGCTCATGGGTGCCATGGGTCTTGCGGGGCTTGTCTGGCTGTACTGGCCGAAGCTGTTAAAAAGACAGGGAACGAGGAAGTGATGCATGGCAGTGATCATCATCAATTTCAAGACCTATCCGCAAGCAACTGGAGAGAATGCGGTGCGGCTCGCAGAGCTCTGCCAGGAATTGGCAGACGAGCACGATGCAGATATCCGGGTCGCAGTCCAGGCTGCTGACTTGTATCGGGTCAGCCAGGCTGTCTCCATCCCTGTCTATGCCGAGCATGTGGATCCGATCGATCCTGGCAGGAATACAGGCTTCATCCTTCCTGAGGCTGTCAAGGCTGAAGGCGCTGCTGGAACTTTGCTGAATCACAGCGAGCACCGCCTGGAACGCGACGTGCTCGAACGCTCGGTAAAGGAAGCGAAAGACGCAGGATTGAAGGTCGTCATCTGCGCAGCGACGCCAGAAGAAGGCAGCGAGGTCGCGGCATTGCAACCAGAGTTTGTGGCTGTCGAACCTCCTGAGTTGATCGGTGGCGAAGTGAGTGTGTCTGCTGCCGAACCAGAGATCATCAGGAAGTCTGTAGAGTTGATTGACGCTCCCTTGCTTGTCGGTGCCGGCATTCATACTGGGGAAGATGTGAAGGTGGCGTTGGAACTTGGCGCTGTCGGCGTTCTGCTCGCGAGCGGCGTCACGAAAGCAGAAGATCCAAAGAAAGCATTGCTGGCATTGCTTGATTTCTAGCTATTCCACGATCGCGTGGAACTTTGCGCGCGCATAATCTGCATAGGGATCAGTGCAGCTCGTGCAGGGCTGACCCACAGTGCAGCCTGAGCGCGCCTGCACCACCAGCTGGAAGACATACTCCCCTCGCTGCGCAGCCTTGGGCACAGCAACCCCGGCATAGATCGCGTTCGATTCGTAGCGGTCGAGCATCCATTCGTCGGCAAGGACGTCGGCTTTCGGGCAGGTATCTGGCGTGCCGCCGCCGATGCATGCGCTCGCGCTGGGCTCGACGACAATTTCAGGATTGTCGGTCGTGACGATCCGGAAGCACGAGACTGCACCTTCCAACTGGTTCTGGAACGCGATGGGATAGAGCGCGCTCTTCTTCCGCTGGATATCCTGCACATTGTGCAGGACTGCAATGCGTTGCTTGCTGCTCAGCAGCATGTTGAACAGGGCATCTTCCGTCTGCTGGCTCACCTGTTCTGGCAGCTCGATCGCCTTGACATAGATGTTCCTCAAGAGCAGGATGCCGCCGGTGATGATGACGATGCCGAGAATGAGCACCACCAGGGTGTTGATCGCAATCTCCATGCCGCGTCGATTCATGTGATCACCAAAAGGGAAAAGAGGAAAGTGTTTAGTTCTTCATGAAGTGGTACTCGCGCACCAGGATCACCATGAAGACCAGCATCAGGACTGCGCCGCCGAGCATGATCGCCAGGCCGTACCAGAAGTCCTGGCTGAGCGTTATGAGCCGCCACATGCCATAGCCCATGATGAGCACGCCGAGCCAGAGGAACTTGTCCAGGATCAGCTTCAGGATGTCGAATTCCTCTTGCCGGGTCAGGTGTCGCTTGTTTTTCGCCATCATGATCACCTCAGCTGCTCACCGTCAGGATGAACTGCGACTCGTAGGTGACTGACGCATCGTCAGCAGCCCCTTCGAGCTTACAGATGTACTCTCCTGGCGGCACTTTCGTTGCTGGCGTGGCAGTCTCGTTCATCGCGTGCACGATGACCTTGAAGCCTCTGCTGTCTCCTGCTTCGATGTCGCCTGGCAGTGCTTCGACCACTGGGTCAAGGTTGCCAGTGCAGACACTGATGTCAATATCGAAGGTCTTTGACACTGCCTGATCGTTGTAGATGCCGACCACCACCGGTTTCTTATCGCCGGACTTGATCTCCAGCGAGCCAGGTGTCACCTTGAGCGGATCCGCAGCTGTCGGCGGATTGTCCACATCGATTTCGATAAGTTCCGGCAGACTGCTCGCCTTGCCGAAGATGCCTTTGACAAAGCCGATGCCAAGGCCGAGGAGCATCATCGCGATCACCATGATGACAATCGTGTTGACTCCGATTTCTAGAGAACCACGCTTTCGCATTTGAGCGTCACCTCACCAAACTCTTTCGTACGTGACACCCGAGCTTAAGAATTTATAAACATTGCGATAATTTCACGTCAAAGAGAATCCAAAGGTTTAAATACTTCCACACCTGTGCTTCGCCAGGTGGGATCATGGAGCGCGCCATTTTAGTCATCGTCTTGATTGTTGCCTTAGTGGGTGTTGTCGGCTTGTTCGCCAGCAGACCGTTTCCAGCCGATGCTTTGACTGGACAAGACAATGGCATCTCTGGCCATGTTGTGGCAGAGCCCGGTATGGCGATGAATTGCAACACATGCGTGGGCTTCTCGCCAGTGTGCGGCAAGCGCAACCATTGGTACATCACGTACCCGAACGCCTGCACCGCGGAATGCGATGGCGCGAGCATCGAAGCAGAGTACGCGTGCGAGCATATACCCGCGCGATAGAAAGCTCACATTTTGTTCTCCCAGTATACATTATCGGGAAATAATGACCGCAAAGCTTATATACCCGAAAACCCGGGTGTGACTATAGCACAGGGGGGACTGAATGCTGCCACAGAGACAGCATTCTGGCACGATTCAACGGTATGATAGCTGAGGAGCAGACGGGGTGCGCTGTACCCTGATGAAACGGAGAAAAAAGAGCGAGGATAAGACGATGACGCAAAAACTAAAGCTGACCAAGCCTACAAAAAAGATGACGGAGGAGGTTGTCACCGAGCTCGTTGGTGAACACGCAATGCCGATCGTCGATTTTCTCAAGGGAAAGACGAAGATCAGCGAGTTCATCATCGCTGAAGAGCTGGAGCTCGAGATCAACGAGACCAGGAACGTGCTGTACAAGCTCCTGGAGCATAACATCGTGAGCTTTCTGCGCAAGAAGGACCGGATCAAGGGATGGTATATCTGCTACTGGGACTTCAACGAGCACATGGTGCCGCAGCTGCACAAGAAGCTCCACCAGCAGAAGCTGGACAAGATGGAAGAGCGCCTTGTCAATGAGACGAGCGCTACGTTCTTCATGTGCGGGAACGCTTGCAGCCGCATGGACTTCGACAAGAGCATGGAGTTCGAGTTCAAGTGCCCGGAATGCGGCAACCTGATGCACCAGCAGGACAATTCCCGAACCGTGGAATTCCTCAAGGACCGCATCAAGGAGCTGAAGAAGCTCGTCTCGTAAACTCTTTAACCTATCACTTTTTCTCATTGTCATGGAACTCCTGCCTGGCATCATCGCTGACAAGACCGCTCTGTATTTGAAGCAAGCCAGAACACTCATCCTCTCAGATCTCCATATCGGGTATGAGGAGGAAAAGCGGAGCAAAGGAGTCCTTCTTCCTCAAGCGCAGAAAAAGTATTTCAAGAAAGAACTTGATAGATTATTCAAGAAATACAAAATCAAGGCTGTCGTCTTGGCTGGCGACATCAAGCACGAGTTCGGGCAGATCTCACGCGAGGAATGGTACGACGTGCAAGCGTTCATCAAGGGCATCGAGGAACGCGGCGCTCGCGTCCTTGCCGTGGGCGGCAATCACGACAATCTCATACAACCAATACTCACAAAGCTCAATATTAAATTAGAAAAAGTCAAAATTATCCAAAATGGTAAAGTAGGGGTTCTTATTGTTCATGGAGATGAGACCCTTGCAGGACTGCAATCTGAGGCACAGCTCAGCAAGGAAACCATGAGATCTGTTAACGTTGTCATCGCTGGCCATGAGCACCCCGCTGCGAGGATCACCGACGGCTTGCGAACCGAGACTGTGAAATGCTTTCTTGTCGGCAAGCACCGCTATGGGAGAAGGAAACTCGATCTCATCATCATGCCATCGTGGAACCCATTGACCTTTGGCACAGATATAATCGGGGAGCGGCCCATCGGGCCGCTCCTGAAAAGGTTTGATGAATTCTCCGCCTTCGCAAGTGTGGATGATCAGGTTTTGGCATTCGGAAAAGTAGCTGGTTTGCGAAAACGGATTAGCTGATGATCGTGGTGACGACCTCTTTCTGTTCAAGCGCTTCGCATTCGCGTGCCGGGATGGCGATCTGGCCAGGCGGGACACGCCCTTTATTGAAGCAGAAGCCGTTGTAGTGATAGAGTGAGGGATTGCATCTCAATGCAGGGTCAGCCATAATAGTCACCTCTGTCGCAACGTATTCCTGTATACTAATCTGTATATTGGTATAGGTCATATATAAATGTTTTGGTGCTGGAGAACGAAAAAGGAGGAGACGCTCTCTAGAGCTTTTTCTTCTCAACGTCAGGAGAAATGATCGCAGAATTCCCGGTGGGATCGCTGAGCACGATCTTCAATTCGTCCTGACCCCAGAGTGCGCGCTGCAATTTCTTGAGATGGTTCTTGGCTTTCTTCGCAGTCGCGGCATCGCCCTCATCCTGGGCAGCGTTCTTGAGATGATCGACCTGGTTCTTCAGCCGGTTCAGTACGCCCTCGATGTTCGTGATATAGCCATTGGCAGTCTCGCCAGGCTCGATCGAGCCGATCATGCCGATCTTCACAGTCGCGTTCGAACTCTTGACAACGCGAACCTTGAGCCCTTCCTCATCCTTGAGCACATAGGTATACTTCGCCGGCTCGTGCTGCTCCTCGCTTTCCACGTCAGCCTTGTGATAGCTGCACGCGCTGCAGTCCATGCTGAAGAGATAGCACACGCCGAAATACGGCACTTCCTTGCGCGCCTCAGTCAGGGTCAGCTGTTTCTCGTGGCACACCGGGCAGGTCTCGCCAGTCACTTGCTCGTAATCGCTCTCTTCCGACATGGCGCAGTCCGAGACTGGATGCTTTATAAGCATTTTCGGAGAAAAAACTATAGGATGCTGAGATGCGGAAAATAAAAAGAATTATTCAAGCACGTCTTCAGTGCCCGCAGCGCGGTAGATCTCTGCAAAACTTGGCGTGAGCACGATGTAATCGTCACCAAAGCCTGCAATGTCGCCGTCGAGCGCTTCAGTCGTCTTCTTGAGCTTGTTGATCGCGCGCTTCAGCTCGACAAGGTCCTTGTCTTTGAGCGGCTTGATGTTGACCAGGCAGACAGTATAGCCTTCGCGCAGCACGTCAAGCACTGGCTTGATGTCACTGAAGTCTTCGAGCGCGAAGCTGCGGACCACGACCTTGCTGCCGCGTGCATCAGGGCCTGCATCAGTGTTCAATTCTACATAGTCGTCCTGTGATTCGACAAGATCATCATCGTCGTAATTGGTCTTCCGGATGCGCTTGAGTGAAAAGAGGCGTCGCATTCTATCCCTCCGAGTATAGCTACACTGCAATCACGGCCCAGGGGTATATAAATGTTACGCTTCGGCACGATAGGTTTTTTAACCCGCCACAACCCCGCAGAGCGATGGCCTCGTCGTCGGGAAAGCACCGTATTTTCATCAAAACCTACGGCTGCACCCACAATCAGGCGGATTCTGAACAGATGGCTGGCTTGCTCGAAGCAGCGGGCTATGAGATCGTTGATGAGGAGAACGACGCAGACTTGCTGCTCGTGAATTCCTGCGCTGTCAAGGATCCGGCAGAGAAGAAGTTCTTGCACGATATCAGGACAGCGAAGCTGCCGGTCGTGATCGCTGGCTGTGTGGTGCAAGGGAACCAAGGCGATGAATTCTTGCAGCAGTTCAGCGCTGTTGGCGTGAAAGACATTGACAATGTGGTAGAGGTAGTTGCAGAGACATTGAAAGGAAAAAAGAAAAGAACCATCACAAGGAGGAAAAACCCTTCACTCACCCTACCCAGATCAAAATCAAACCCATTCATAACAATAATTCCTGTCAATTCTGGCTGCCTTTCTGGCTGCACATATTGCAAGACAGTGCATGCACGCGGCAGATTAGAGAGCCACCCAGTTGCAGAAATAGTCAAGGCAATAGAAGCAGCTGTCGATGTCGGCGCAAAAGAGATCTGGCTCACCTCAGAAGACGTCGGCGCGTACGGCCAGGACATCGGCGAAAACATGGCTTCCTTGCTCAACGCTGTCGCGAAGATCCGCGGCCAGTTCATGGTGCGCGTCGGCATGGCGAATCCGCAGCACGTGATAAAAGAATTAGAAAAAATGCTGAAACTCCTAAAAAATAATCCTAAACGATTTTTTCATTTCCTCCACGTACCAGTTCAGTCCGGTAGCGATCTTGTCCTTGAACATATGGAAAGAGGGTATAAGGTTAAGGACTTTCTGGACATTGTTTCAATGGCAAGAAAGGAAATCCCTGGCTTCACAATCATGAATGACTATATTGTTGGCTACCCGACAGAAACAGAAGAGGACTTCGAAAAAACCATGGCGCTTGCAGCTGATACCGCCTGTCGTATCCTGAACATCAATAAGTTCTACCCACGACCAGGCACGCGCGCTGCGAAACTGAAACTACTGCCAACAAAGATCGTTGCGCGTCGCTGCAAAGAGCTCGTGGAACTCTACGAAAGCCAGGATCCGAATGCAGGCATGATTGGCACAACAGTCGAGGCGCTCTTCACCCAACACGGCAAACCCGGGAGCGTGGTCGGACACACCCAGAACTACACCCAAGTCGTGCTGAAGACCGACGATGACAGCATTCTGGGGACATGGCAGACTGTGAAAATCATCGACGAGAACAAGTTCTATCTCACTGTCGAAATCGCGAAGGTTTAAATGCTCACCGAGTTTTCCCTAACCGACGACAATGCACAGTTACCTCGATTCAGTCAGGCATTTCTATCTCAACGATGTTCTTGAACACGACCAGGAAGTCAGAGCGAGACGTGAAGGATGCACTTTTGGACTGGCATTGGCCACAGGATATGCTGGATTCGCTCTGGGTTGCAGGAGAAGCGGCGATTGGTTCGAATCAATCAGAAGGAGCAGGTTCGGCAGGGAACTCGGAGAATTCGTTGCTGCGGAACTGCCGGGACTCGCAGCACTCTTTGAAGGGACGATTCAGGACGGGAACATGGCATGGTGGCATACCAAATCAGTATTCATGACAGGGAGTGAGTTCGCCTTGCTCGCCCTCGGCGCCTATCTTGCCTTCCCATTCAGCAAGGCGTGTGTGGAATCTGTCCGCGTGCTCCGCGCAATGCACCAGGCAGCGATCGACCCGTGCGCCTACATCCCTGAACTTGATTTCTCAGCACCGGCAACTGAGGAACCCCAAGAAGTGCAGACGCCAGCAGTGCAAATGTAACCATCATACACCCTCATACTTTTCGAAAGGTTTATATATGACTTCGTTGCCGCTGCTCCGAGGGGTGACGATATGAAGGAACGCGTAACACTCACGATAGAAAAGAACCTTCTCGAGCAAGTCGATGCCAAAGTAGATGGAACGAGCATCAAGAACAGGAGCCACGCGGTCGAGCTCTTCCTCCGCCACGCATTGAAAGGCAGAGTACCAACAAAGGCACTCATCCTCGCTGGCGGCAAGGGAACACGCATGCTACCGCTCACGAAGAAGACGCCGAAGCCCATGCTGGAGATTCAGGGCAAGAGCTTCCTCGAACATAACATCGAGCTGCTCAAGCGCTTCGGCATCAAGGACATCGTGCTCAGCGTCGGCTATCTCAAGGAGCAGATCAAGGACAAGCTCGGTGACGGTGGCATCCTCGGCGTGAACATTACCTACATCGATGAGAACCCCGATAACCCGCTCGGCACTGCTGGCCCTATCAAGAAAGCACGGGCATATCTCCAGGACAGCAGCTTCCTCGTGCTCAACGCTGATGAGCTGAAAGACATCAATCTCGAGATGCTCTACAAGGAGCACCTGAAGAGCGAAGCATCCGCGACCATCTCCTTGACCACGGTGAAGGATCCGAGCCTATTCGGCGTCGCCATGCTGGACGGCAATAAGATCCTGCGCTTTGTCGAGAAGCCAAGCCCGGGGACAGAGCCAAGCCAGTTGATCAATGCCGGCTTGTACGTGCTCGAGCCGAGCGTGATCGACATGATCCCTGATGGGTACGCCATGATCGAGACCGACGTCTTCCCAAAGCTCGCACGCAACGGCACCTTGTTCGGCTACCCATTCGCTGGCCAATGGTTTGTCCCGGAAAGCCCTGATTATCTCGCGAAGATCGAGAAGGAATGGACAGGGTACAAAGCATAGAGGTGTGGTGATGACCTTGAAGGATGACTGTCTCACGCCTGTGAAAAAAGTCGAGAAGCCTTGGGGCGCTGAGGAATGGCTGGCAGTGACTGACAAATACGTCCTGAAGTTCCTCCATTTGAACAAAGGGCATAAGTTCAGTCTGCAATACCACGAGCAGAAAGAGGAGAGCCAGTATTTGTATAAAGGGAAACTGAAACTTACCTTGGGAAGAAAGGAGGATCCGAAGCATCTTGAGGAATCGGAATTCCTTCCGGGAGAGTGCCTCCACATCATGCCAGGCACCATCCACCAGGTCGAGGCGCTCGAAGACTCGACCATCATCGAAGCCAGCACGACAGAGCTCATGGATGTCGTCAGGCTCAAGGACGATTACGGCCGCGAAGGCACGAATGAACCATAGAGGTGAGGAGAATAGCAGGAATCTTCAAGGCGTATGATATCCGGGGTGTGTACCCGACAGAGATCAACGAAGAGATCGCGTACAAGGTAGGACGCGCGTTCGTCCAGCAGTTCAAGCTGAAAAGCGTTGTCGTCGGCAAGGACATGCGTGCAAGCGGCGAATCACTGTTCAAAGAACTGGCGCGCGGTATCACCGACCAAGGCGCTGATGTCATCGACATTGGTATGGTCGCAACGCCGATGATGGGTACGACGGTAGCGCGCCACAAGTATGACGGTGGCATCATGATCTCTGCTTCTCACAATCCTGGCAAGTACAACGCATTCAAGCTTGTCATCGCACCCTGTGAACAATTATCGCCAGACAGCGGTATGCACGAGATTGAAGCGCTCTGCAACAAAGGTACGTTTGACGACGCATCGACAAAAGGAAGCATCAAGAAGCTTGACGTCTTGCAGGAGTACATTGATGCTGTTCTCGCGCATGGCCAGAATGTTACTGGTTTGAAGGTCGTTGTCGATTATGGTAATGGTGTCGGTTCGATTCCGGGAGAGCCTATGTTCAAACAAATGGATATCGAGTACATTCCCATGTACGAGCAACCTGATGGCGAGTTCCCGAATCATCCAGCAAACCCGCACGATCTTGAGAACCTGAAAGATCTCCAAGAGCGAGTAGTGAAGGAGCAGGCTGACGTTGGAATCTTTTTCGACGGAGATGCAGATCGCTCCTACCTGGTCGATGAGAAAGGAAAGATCGTCACTGCTGACTTCTTGCTGGGAATGTTCGCAGAAGAAGAGCTGCAGAACGCCAAGGGTGAGAAAGTCTATTTCGACCTGCGCTTCTCCAAAGCAATCGAAGATGCGATCAAGGAAGCTGGCGGTGTCCCTGTACGGATGCGCGTTGGCAATCCATTCTACAAGCACGTCTTGATCCACGAGGGCGGCCTGATGGGTGGTGAGTTCTCTGGCCACGTCATGTTCAAGGAGAATCATTTCCAGGATGACGGCGTGTTTGCAGCAGTCTTCGCAATGTCCATCATGTGCAAGAAGAAGAAAGCACTGTCTACGCTAATCGACAAGTACCGGGTGTATTTCCAGTCGCCAGAGATCAATCTGACAGTGACTGATCCTGATGAGATCTTCGAAACAGTACGAGATGCCTACAAGGACGGGAAGTCGCAGGATATCGACGGCATCTGGATTGATTATGGCACCTGGTGGTTCTCCTTACGAAAATCAAACACCGAACCGCTCGTGCGTTTGCGAATTGAAGCCGACACCGCTGAGCTGTTAGAGGAGAAGCAGAACGAACTCCTCGCATTGATCAAGAATGACTGACTACACGCGTGTCGTCACGCATACTGATTTCGACGGCGTAGTGAGCGCGCTCCTGGTTCGTGACATTTTCGACATCGAGCATGTCGTGTTTGCGGAACCGTGGATGCTGCAGAAGAAAGAGTTCCCTGTTCGTGCAGGCGACGTGATCGTCGATCTGCCTTATGGCGAGGGCTGCGCCTTGTGGATCGATCACCACGCGACAAGCGAGGCTGACAAAGACAAAGGGATTCTCGACACAACGGCGAAGAGCTGCGCCCGTGTGATCTTTGAGCAGTACAAGGCAGAGTATCCGCAGCTCGAGAAGTTTGCGGATCTTGTCGACGCGACAGACAAGATCGACAGCGCTGCGTTCACGAAAGAGGATCTCGAGCATCCGGATGTCTACGGCAAATTGAGCATGGCGATCCGCGGCGACAATAAGTACAAGGACGATGAATTTCGCCACTTTCTCCTGAACATGCTCGCGTTCCAGACGCCAGAGCAGGTGATCCAGCAGCCGATCATCAAGGCACGCGTCCAGGAGAAGCTGCGCCAGCACGAGGACTGGCGGCGACGCATCAAAGAGTTTGTTGAGATCAAAGGCGCAGTTATTTTTGTCGATCGAACCAAAGCACCGGAGGATTTGCCGCGCGGCCAGCCCTTCTGGCTCTACCTGATGTATCCAGGCAAGGCCGTGCATCTCACTGTCGACAACATGAAGTACGAGAAGGACAAGGTGAAGATCTCGTGCGGCGAGAACATCTTCGACGACGCGAACAGCGTGGACATCGGCGCGCTCATGCAAACCTATGGCGGGGGCGGCCATAAAGCGGCAGGCGGCTGCAGCATCGCACGCGAAGATAAGGAGAAAGTCGTCGAAGAGCTCATCAACGCGATCAACGAAGGGAATGCATAGACTTTTTAAGGGCCATCCTGTTCTTCCCACTCCATGTTTTGTCCGAAATGCGGATCGAAGAAGGTCGTGGACGTGTTCTGCGCCGACTGCCTGAAAGAGGAGAAACCGCTCATCACGAGCTTCAAGGAGTTCAAGGCTTCGGTGTGCACCAAGAGCGGCGCGATCAAGTTCCACGGCAAGTGGCACCCCACAGAGAATCACACAAGCAGACTCGCAGAACTGTTCACGCAGCAGGTGGTCACAGCGAACAATGCCGACATCACCGAGGTGCGGATCGCGCTCCCTGACATCCCGTTGAAGGACGGTTTGAAGGTTACGGGCGAAGCCGACGTCACCGTCACTGGCCGCGCGTCGAAAAGCGCAAAGTTCTACGACGAGCACTATGTCGTTCCGTTTGAGGTGCAGAATACGATCAGTCCGCGGCACGCGAAAGAAGGGACGCAGTATTTCGAAGGCGTGCTCCAGCTGCGGAATGAGGACAAGGACCGGAAGAAGTTCATGCTCGACACCCTGCACCGGTTCGGCGCCTCGGTCTCGAAAGAGGTGAAGCAGAAACAAGGCACTGATTACTTCGTCACGAGGAAGAACGCTTTGGAGAAGACCGCGCGGACGCTCGTTGATCGCTATGGCGGCCTGGTCAAGAGCAGCGCGCACCTGTTCGGCAGGGACAAGCAACGCTCGAAAGACGTCTACAGGGAAACATGGTTTGTCGAGCTCTCGCCATACAACAAGGGCGATTGCGTGAAGAAGGGCAAGGACGTCCTGTTCGTCACCGACGTCGGCAAGAAGATCCGGTTGTTCAATCCCATGCGTGGCAAGAACGAGATGCATGAGTACAAAGCGACCTGGCGGCAGCTTCCGGTCCTCGAGACAAGCGTCGCTGCAGTCATGCCGGAATTGACAGTGCTGCATCCTGAGACCTTCCAGGCAGTGCCGGTAGCGAACGCCAAGACGAAAAGTCATACACCTGGCGAAACCATTAAGGTGGTTGTGGACGGTAAAAGGGTATTTCTTTTTGAGCGTTAAAGCCGTCGTTCGTAATATTTCCAGAGATAGTACGCGCCAGTCGCCACGAGCGTCAAGGAAACTATCCAGCTGAGGAAGAACTTGAAGAACTCGCGCCAGCCGTAGAGATGGATAAGCAAGAAGAGCGCGAGCAGGCCGAGGATGATCGGAAGCGGCATGAACTTGCTCAGATACCGCTCAAAATACGCGAATTTCGCTTTGCGCATGCGCCGTTGCTGCGCATCCTTCACCCGCATGGCGCGCTTGATCTCGAATTCCCATTGCTGTTGATTGAGTTTCCGAGTCGGCATGAGAAAGCTTCCGGGGCCAGGGTTTTTATTCTTTTCCCTATCCAGGCATGATGCGGAGGATTCCGTAGATGAAGCGGTCAGCGACACGCTTGGCATCGCCAGGATCCTTATACTGGAGCCTGATGCAATACGGGTTCTGCGCGTCTTCAGTGACCAAGCTGTGATCGCCTTCTTCGAAGAAGATCACGCCAGTGCTTGCAGTGGCGTCCTCGCAGGTGATGATCACGGTTTCTGCACTCCCGACCGGTTCGTGCAGTGCGCTGTGTGTCTCGATGTTCAGGAGGTTGTACCGGAAGCCGGTGATCCTGCTGATCTCAACGCCGGCGATGACCGCTTCGCTGCCTGCATCAGGGTGGAAGGAGATGTACAGCACCTCAGGTTGGAGATCGTTCCGTCGTAATCGCTGGGTGATGTTCGGTTGCATCACGACAGATTCGGTTTCGCTCGGATGGAAATAGAAGGGTATCGTATACGCCTGATCGCGCGCCTGGATCACTGTGGTCCAGAGCGTGAGGTTACCGAACTGCTGCTCGACAAAGTCGAAACCGTTGTACCGGTTCTCTGTCAGGAGCTGTCGCGACTGCCATGCGCGATATGCCAGGGGCGCGACAATGACGAGGACGATGACGACAGCGATGATGATCACGAAGAGGAGCGATCGCTTGCTCGTCGCGTCTGGCGCAGGCTCAGCCATCAGGGATCACCCCTGCCCTGCCCAGGACGAGGTAGTCGCGCGCAGCCAGCAAGCCTTGGGGATCGCCAAGCACTGCGATGCAGCTTCCGTCGAGGGTGATATTCGTGAACGGGCGTGTCGCGTTGGAGAAGGTCAGCTTGATCACCGGCACTTGCGACGTGCCGACCTGGCAGTCGATCACTTGCAGGCCAGGATAGTCAGTGCTGTTCTCGGTGACGCCGTTGTAGACTGTGCCGAACTCGTCGCTGAGCTCGAAGCGGATCTGGTCCATCAGTGGCAGCATCTCGCGCGGCATGTTCGGATCGAACGTGAGCAGATATGTCGATTGCTGCAGGAAAAGATTGATGGTTGGCGTTGCGGTGATGTTCACAAAGTCGCCGAACGCGTTCTGGAACAGGATGTTGGACATGTCGCCCTGGACAGGCGCATACCGGAAGGCTTTCACCTCGCCATCGATCTTTGCTGTGAAGAAGTCGTTCTGCAGGCTGAATTTCTGGTCGTTAAACTTGTACGAGCCGCCCGGGTCTTGGTTGACCGCGACTTGCGCGACCGACACGACCATGAGCACCACGAGCAAGAGCCCGATCGCTATCTGGCCCCAGCGTTGCCGCTTCTTTTCCTCCCGTCGCGCCCTTCTCGCCATTCTGGGTCGAAGAAGCAGCATGTTTATAAATATTATCGCAGCGCCTCTGGGCATGGATGCGCAGTGGGTTGTAGTAAGCCTGGGCGGCAGCCTGATCGTCCCTGACGGGGTCGACACCGAGTTCTTGCGCCAGCTCACCGCCTTGATCCATGAATTGGTAGAAGACGGCTATCGGTTTGTCTTGATCACCGGCGGCGGCTCGACCGCGCGGGAATACCAACGCGCAGCTGCCGCGCTGTGCAAGGTGCCGGCTGATGATCTCGACTGGCTCGGCATCCATTCGACACGGCTGAATGCGCACCTGCTCCGCACCATCTTCCGCGACGATGCGTACCAGCGGATCATCACAAATCCACGCGATGACCCATTGCCAAAGGCTGCACAGCACAAGATCATCGTGGGCGCTGGCTGGCGTCCGGGATTCAGCACAGATTACGACGCGGCAGTCATCGCAGAGCGCATCGGCGCGAAACGCTTCGTCAATTTGAGCAATGTCTCTCAGGTTTTCACTGAGGATCCGAAGAAGAATCCGGAAGCAAAACCGCATGAGCGATTGAACTGGAGCGAGCTGCGCGCGATCATCGGCGACGACTGGAGCCCTGGCCTGCACGTGCCGTTCGATCCGGTCGCGGCAAAGCTCTGCCAAGAGCAAGGCCTGGAAGTCGCCATCCTTTCTGCAGAAGACATGAAGAACGTGCGCAAAGCGCTCTGTGGCGAAGAATTCAAGGGCACGATCGTCACGGGCTGAGCGCAGCACAAGAATCTTTATTAAGCGCTGAGCGCCACTGGCGAGTATGGTGCGTTCAGACAAGGATACGAAGAAGTGGTTCAAGGGCGAGGCGTCCAAGGATCCTGAAAAATACTATGCCACCGCTGTGCTGCAACAGCGCGGATTCGCGCGCAAGCAGTGCGGCACGTGCAAGACTTGGTTCTGGACTGTCAATAAGGATCAAACAGTATGCGGCGACGCGTCGTGCGCTGGCGGCTTCACCTTATTTGACAATAATCCGTGCAAGAAGGAAATGGATTACATCACCACCTGGAAAGAGTTCGCACGCATGTTCGAAAAGAAAGGCTATGCAGTCACGCCCCGCTACCCGGTCGTTGCACGCTGGAACCCGACGATGGATTTCACCATCGCGAGCATCGCCGCGTTCCAGCCATACGTTGTCAGCGGCGAGGTCGAGGCACCGGCAAAGCAGCTCGTCATCCCACAGTTCTGCCTGCGCTTCGGCGACACCGACAACGTCGGCGTCACTATGAGCCATATGACCGGCTTCATCATGATCGGCCAGCACGCGTTCGTGACAGAGCAGGAATGGGACCAGGACAAGGTGTTCGAGGACATCTTCGACTGGCTCACCGAAGGGCTTGGCCTTCCCTACGAGGAGATCACCTTCCATGAGGATGCCTGGGCTGGGGGCGGCAATTTCGGCCCGTGCATGGAATACTTCAGCCGCGGCGTGGAATTAGGGAATCAGGTCTACATGATGTTCGAGCAGGATGACGACGCGCCTGATGGCTATCGCGAACTGCAGCTCAAGGTGCTGGACATGGGCATGGGCCACGAGCGCAACGCCTGGTTCTCGCAAGGTCGCGGGACGATCTACGACGCGACCTTCCCGACAGTGATCAAGGAACTGAAAGAACGGACAAAAGTGAGTTATGACGAAGAGCTCATGCACAAATACATCCCGTATGCCGCGTTCCTGAATCTCGACGAGATCGACGATATCAACGAGGCCTGGGCGCGCGTGTCACAAGAGGTCGGCATTCCTGCCGAGGAATTGCGCGAGAAGATCGGGCCGATGACCGCGATCTACGCCATTGCCGAGCACGCGCGTTCGCTCTTATTTGCGCTCGCTGACGGCGCCCTGCCCTCGAATGTCGGCGGCGGCTACAACCTCCGCATGATCTATCGTCGTGCGCAGGGATTCATCGAGCGCTATGAGTGGGACGTGGACATGGGCCTTGTGGCAGAATGGCACGCGCAGTATCTCAAGCCCTTGTTTCCCGAATTGCTCGAGAACATCGATGACGTGAAGAAGATTCTCGCAGTGGAGAAGCAGAAGTATCTCGAGAACAAGAAGCGTTCCTCGCAGATAATCCGGAACCTCCTCACAAAAGGCAAGGTCTCCAAAGAGCAATTGCTCAAGCTCTATGACGAGCAAGGGATTCAGCCAGAACATGTTGCTGAGGAAGGCAAGAAACAGAAGATCACAATAGACATCCCTGAGAACTTTTACGGCTTGATCGCTGAACGGCACGAAGGCAAGGATCACAAGGTGCAGACAGCCAAAGAGCACAAGTTCGACCTGAACGGGATCCCGAACACGAGCATCCTGTACTTCGACTCGTGGGATTATGTCGAATTCACCGCACCGGTCATGATGGTCATCGACAGCGACAAGGTCGTCTTGGAACGCACCGCCTTCTATCCGACAAGCGGCGGCCAGGAGCATGACACTGGCACGCTGAATGACATTCCAGTGGTAGATGTGTTCAAGCAGGATGGTGTGATCATCCACAAGCTCGGTTCGAAAGTCGCGTGGAAGAAAGGCGAGATCGTGCAAGGCCACATCGACATCGACCGCCGGATGCAGTTGGCGCAGCATCACACTGCCGCGCACATCATCAACGGTGCAGCGAAGAAAGTGCTGGGCAACCATGTCTGGCAGGCAGGCGCGGCAAAGACGACAGAGAAAGGACGTCTCGACATTACGCACTATGATACGATCACCGACGAGGAATTGCAGGCGATCGAGCAGGAAGCGAACGCCATGGTGCAGAAGAACATCCCACTCACGAAACAGGTGCAGGCGAAGAGCCTTGCGGAAGCAGAGCACGGTTTCCGCTTGTATCAAGGCGGCGCGGTTCCTGGCAAAGAGATTCGGGTCGTGGACATTCCTGGCTTTGACACCGAAGCCTGCGGCGGTACGCACCTGAACACGACGAGCGAAGCAGGTTATATCCGCATCCTGCGCTCGACAAAAGTGCAGGACGGCATTGTTCGCATCGAATTCACTGCTGGCTTGGCTGCAGAGAAGCTCGCGCATGAGAAAGCTGACAAGCTCGACGAGCTGAAAGCATTCCTTGGCGTTGACGACGACAAGCTTGTTCCTGCAGCAGCAGAGCGCGTGTTCACCATGTGGAAAAAAGCCAAGAAGCTGTCAAAGAAAGGCAAGGACATCCCATGGAAAACCTTAGAGACTGCCAAGCTCGAATCTTTCGACGGCGACGTGCTAGTCGAAGCCGCGCGCCGCCTGCAGACCCAACCAGAGCACGTGATGAACACACTCAGAAGGTTTATGAAAGACATTGAAGAGTTGAAGAAGTAATACTATCTAACTCTCCTTCTTAATCCAGAGAATCCGTTTGTCGAAACCGCCTTTCTCTTCTCGTTTCGCAATGCGTCGCTGCTCGAGCTCTTTCCAATCGATGCCATCCAATGCTGCGAGCGCGTGCAGGACTTCGAGCATGTCTGCAAGCTCGTCCATGGAACGCTCAGCGACATACTCGACAGTTTCCTCATTCAACTTATCAAGCAAAGCAGTGAAGAACTCTTCGTCATCCGCAGTGTGATAGCTGTCTGCAGGCGTGTCTGGAAAATCCAGCGGGATCTTGTCCCGCACGAGCTTCATGACATTCATCGCCTGATCAGGACTGCGAACAGGCCGAGCACGACCATGACGCCGCCGACAACGATGGTGCCCATGCCTGGCGCCCAGCCATTGGCAGCTTCAAGATACTTCGCAAGCCCGTTCAGCACGTAGATGAAACCAAGCGCCACGATCAAGAACACGACCATGGCTTTGATGACCATGCGCGTCACTTCACGCACGCGTTCCTGCGCTTCCCGCATTGTTTCGCGCGCCGCTTCCCGGAACGTGCCGGCTGCAGCGCCAGCCACAGGTGCGACGCTTGCTAAGAATTCTTTCCACCATTTCGCCATGGAATTCACCTCTTCCTCCGGAAGAAGAGCTTGCCCAGCACCGCTCCCGCAAGCGCTGCGATGCCCACGCTCTCCCAGGGATGCTTCCGCACCCAGTTGTCAGTGTCGCGCGCACCTTTCTTGATACGCTTCTTCGCTTCGTAGATCTCAACTTTTGCCTTCGATTTCGGGGTCTTTTTCTTGGTCGCCACAAACACCACCCAGGAGCAGCCAAGCACGCGGCCTTTATAAGTATTATGACCCGGAAAACAGAGAAAAGCTTTTTAAATGAATCTCCTTTCTCGCGACTCCGACAGAGACACAAGCGAGAGGGGCATTTGCTTCTTGCACCATGAAACCCCTGTTACCAACACTGAAAGAACGGAAGCGATATATCGTGTATGAATTACTGAGTCAGAAATCTCTTGGCAGAGCGCCTGAACAGGCTGTTCTGGACCATCTGAGAGCGCGTCTGGGCCTGTTCGACAGCGCAAAGGCAGGCATCCTGCCAGTGCGCTACGACCAGAAGACGCAGAGCGGCATCCTCCGGGTGAGCCATGCGAGCGTGGACAAGGTGAAAGCAGCGCTCCTCCTGCTCACCACGATCGGCTCGCAACAGGTCATCCCGCGCGTGCGCGGCGTCTCTGGCATCCTGAAGAAGACAGAGCGCTTCCTGCCAGCACAACGGACACTCATCCAAAAAGCAACATGAGGTGGATCAATAATGCAACCAATGCAGCATCAAATGATGGGATATGATCGTGCGATCACCATGTTCAGTCCTGACGGCAGGCTCTTGCAAGTCGAGTATGCGAAGAAGACAGTGCGGCTTGGCAACACTGCCATCGGAATGGTGTGCGCTGACGGCGTCATCCTCGTGACAGACAAGCGCCTGGTGGACAAGCTCGTCGTTCCCGAGGCTATCGAGAAAATCTGGCAGGTCGACGACCATATCATGGCGACCGGCGCCGGCATCCTGAGCGATGCGCGCATCCTGGTCGAGCGAGCCCAGGAGAAAGCGACCGGCTACCGCATCACGTACGACAGCCCGATCGACATTCTCAGCGTGGTCAAGGACCTGTGCAATGTCAAGCAGTTCTGCACCCAGAGCGGCGGACTCCGCCCCTTCGGCGTCAGCCTCCTGGTAGCAGGCACTGACGAGCACGGGCTCAAGCTCTTCCAGACAGATCCGACAGGGCTGTTCTACGAGTACAAGGCTGTCGTCATCGGCGAGGGCGAGACTGAGATCGAGGAGATTCTGCACAAGGAGTACAAGGACAGCCTGACAGTCGAGCAGGGCCTGAAGATCTGCATCGAAGCATTGCGCAAGGCGATCGACGGCAAGGATTTCAACCTCGAGCGGATCGACGCGGCCATCGTCAGGAAGAGCACAGGCGTGATGGAAAAACTCACCAACACGCAAGTGAGCAAATTGATCAAGGGGTGAAATGATGCGCGGCGGACCGACCTATGACCAGGAACGTGTTTCCTTCAATCTCGCACGCTTACGAAAAGGTGGCGAGATCTTCGAGGTCGTGGTCGATCCTGACGCTGCCATCGCATTCAAGGAGAGCGGCAAAGGCGCGATGAACAACGTCGTGCGTGCAGAAAAGATCTTCTGTGACGCGAAGAAGGGCGAACTCGCAAGCCCTGACCGGATGACTGCGATCCTCGGCGCATCCGATTTCGAGGGAGTCGCGCGCAAGATCCTGGACGAGGGCGAGATCCAGTTGACAGCCGAGTACCGGGACAAGGTACGCGCAGCAAAGCTCCGTCAGTTGATCGCGAAAATCCATCGCAACGCGATCGACCCGAAGACCGGGAATCCGCATCCGGAAAAACGTATTGAGCTCGCGTTCGACGAGGCAAAAGTCAAGGTCGACGAGTTCCGCACCATCGACCAGCAGCTCCAGGACGTGGTGAAGAAGCTGCAGCCAATACTCCCGCTCCGCTTCGAGACAGCGAAGCTCGTCGTGCACGTGCCGAGCCAGTATGCTGGCAAGATGTACGGCGAGATCTCCAGGATCGCGAAGATCGTCAAGGACAACTGGAAGAACGACGGCTCGTGGGAAGCGGATGTCGAGCTCCCTGCCGGCATGAAAGGCGAGCTCGCAGACCTGGTCAACAACGCCACGCATGGTGGCGCGACGATTGAAGAAAAGAAAGAATAGGTGAATACATGACAGAAGCGAAAGAACAGAGCAAGCTCCTGGTGAAGGACCATGATGTGGTCGTGCCAGGCGAAGTGCTTGCTGAAGGAATGGAATACTTACCGAGCCAAGGGACGTATCGCAAAGACGATCGGATCTACGCAAACCAGACCGGCCTCCTTATCGTGGAAGGCAAGGTCTTGAAGACGATCCCCCTGGCCGGCGTCTACCTGCCGAAGCGACACGACGTGATCATCGGCAAGGTGATCGACATCCTCATGACCGGATGGCGACTCGACACCAACAGCCCGTATAGCGCGGTGCTGCCACTGAAAGACGCGACCTTCGACTACATCAAGAAGGGCGCTGACCTGACGAGCTTCTTCGACCTCGACGAGTACGTCGTGTGTAAGATCTTCCAGGTGACCAGCCAGAACCTCGTGGACGTGTCCATGAAGGGGCCAGGCCTGAGAAAGCTGAAAGGCGGCCGCATCCTGAAAGTCAATGCAGCGAAAGTCCCGCGGATCATCGGCAAGCGGGGCAGCATGGTCAGCATGATCAAGCAAGCGACGAGCTGCCAGCTCACAGTCGGGCAGAACGGCCTTGTCTGGCTCAACGGCGAGCCGGAACAGGAACTCCTGGCTGTGGAGTCTATCCGCAAGATCGAGGTGGAAGCGCACGTGCCTGGCCTGACCGACCGGATGAAGCAATGGCTTGAGAAGAAGACAGGGAAGAAGATCGAGATGAAACCCGATGAAGAATTCCCTGAAGACCGACGTCCGCGACATGATGGTCCACGAGGCCCGCGACGAGACGGCCCGAGAGGTCCGCGGCGTGACGGTCCGAGAGGCCCACGACGAGACGGACCAAGAGGCCCAAGACGAACCGGTCCGAGAAGGTGATGATCATGGCATACAAGAAACGACACGATGGAAGAAAACCGGGCGAGACCCGGAAGATCATTGCGAAAGCAGGGGTCATCCCCAATGCTGACGGCAGCGGCTATTTCAAGATCGGCGATACAGAAGCATACGCCGCAGTCTATGGGCCGCGCGAGCTCCACCCGAGGAGCCAGCAGGACCCGAAGCAAGGAAAGCTCCGCTGTGCTTACAACATGATGCCGTTCAGCGGCCAGGGCGATCGCGTCCGACCAGGGCCGAGCCGACGCTCGAAAGAGATCAGCATGGTCATGGAGAAGGCGCTCTTGCCAGTCGTTGACCTCGAAGCGTTCCCGAACGCGGTTGTCGACGTCTTTGTCGAGCTGCCGCAGACCGATGCCGGGAGCCGATGCGCCGCGATCAGCGCGGCGTCGATCGCGCTTGCCGACGCAGGCCTGCGGATGCGCGACGTTGTCGCAGCAGTCGCTGTGGGCGTCGTCGACGGCATGAAAGTGGTCGATCTCGATTACGAAGAGGAAGCCTGGAAAGAAGGCGATGTCGCTGACATTCCCCTTGCGATGGTTCCCTCGACTGGCGAGATCTCGCTTGTGCAGATGGACGGCCGCGTCAAGAAGGACGAGTTCGTCCAGGCGATCGAGCAGGCAAAGCCCGCATTCGATGCGATCGCGGACGCGCAGCGCGCAGCTATCAAGCAGCGATATGCCGATGCGGCAGCAAAGGTGGAGTGATTACGATGGATCAAGCATTGAAAGAACATATCAACCAGGCACTGCAGAAAGGCTACCGTCTTGACGGCCGGAAGCTCGACGAGTTCCGAGAGTTGAAGATAGAGACAGGCGTTTCCTCGACTGCCGAAGGCAGCGCCCGCATCACGTGCGGCGCCACTGACATCATCGTCGGCGTGAAGATCGACGTGGGCAAGCCCTACAGCGACCGTCCGGATTCCGGCACCCTCATGGTGAATGCCGAGCTACGGCCGACCAGCAACCCGGACTTTGAGATCGGTCCGCCGAGCATCGACAGCATCGAAGCCTCGCGCGTCATCGACCGTGGTATCCGGGAGAGCAAGAGCATCGACGAGAAATCTCTGTGCATCGAAGCCGGTGAGAAGGTCTGGATGGTGAATGTGGACGTGTGTCCGTTGAACCACGATGGCAACCTCATCGATCTCGGCGGCCTCGCTGGGATGGCGGCGCTGAAGAGCGCTCGCTTCCCGAAGCTTGTGGACGGGCAACCGGATTACCACGAGCACACCAAGGAAGGGCTGAAGCTGAGCTGCGTCCCGATTCCGGTGACAGTCGTGAAGATCGGCGATAACCTGCTGGTCGATCCGACCTTTGCTGAAGAGAAAGCGGCAGACGCTCGTTTGACTGTCGCTTCCCTCGAGGGCGGCGAGCTGTGCTCGATGCAGAAAGGCGGCAACGCCACCTTGACAAGCGAGGAGTTGAACAAGATGATCGACCTCGCGCTCAAGACTGCGAAGACCTTGCGGAAGAAACTGGGGTGAGACAATGGCTGACAAATACTCGAAGTACGAACGTGCGCGCATCATCGGCTCGCGCGCATTGCAGATCAGCCAGGGCGCTCCGGTCCTGCTGAAGCTCTCCAAGAAGGAGCTGGAGGCGATGGCGTACAATCCTGTCGAGATCGCGAAGCGCGAATTCGAGAAGGGCGTCATCCCTATCGACGTAAAACGAGTATTGCCGCACGAGCGGAAATAAACCTTTTATCTTTCTATGATTATTCTTCCTTCGCTCGCCCGCACTTCGACGACATCACCATCTTTCAGTACTTTGAGCGCAGTCTTCACACCAGTCACGCAGGGCGTTCCAAGTTCTCGGCTGACAATGGCTGCGTGGCAGGTGATGCCCCCGTCTTCTGAGATGATCGCCGCTGCCTTCTCCATGGCAGGCACGAGGCTGGGAAAAGTCGTGTGGCTGACGAGGATGTCGCCTTGGTTCATTTTGGGCATGTCGCTCACTGCATTGATGATCTTGACCGTGCCTTTCGCGCTTCCGCTGCAGGCGCAGGTGCCGTGGAGCTGGTTCGCTGCTGCATCAACATCCTCTTTGATGATCGGCAACGCGTCCATGTAGGCCGCGGCATCCTCATCATAAAGAAACGTCATCTGGCCGTTTTCATCCCCAACAAGTACAGTGCGTCCTTCTCGTCTCTTCAGCTCAGCTGCCGACGGTACATCCTTGCCAGCGAAGAGCGTTTCGAGTTCTGATAAGATCATGAGGTGCTCGTCCTCCTTCTGAAGACCTGCACGTGGGAGTGCCTGGGCGTATATCTTATCGAGGAGATAGCACATGTAATAGAGTGCGTCCTTGCGATAGCCTTTCAGGTACGCGATGTCTGCCGCGATGTCATAGATCTGCATCGTGTGCTGGTCGACACCAAGTTCTTTGGCAAGGCCCGTCCGTTCCCTCTGCACGCGCGCTGGCCGTCCTTCCAATTCCGCAATCGCTGCATCGACATCGATTTCCTGTTCGAGACGGGTTTTCCAGCGTTCGAGATAATAGCTCATGTCATATGGCGTGTCCATGTATCCGAATGGGGTCCAGCACCATTTTTCGCAATGGGCTGTCATCGTGTCCTTGATCTTGTCTGGGACTGCTTCAGGAATCCGGGAAAAGTCTGTGAGTTTCAGGATTGCGTCTCTGGATTCCTTATTGCCGACGATGAGCTTGAGTACGCGCAGCGCGTCAAGTTCTTCTTCGAATTGCATGCTGTTTGCCGGCTTTGTCGTGAGCAGGCTGAATGCTTCAGCAAAATCCTTTTCGCTACCGGTCTTAGTGACAAATTTCTTAGTTTCCTCCAGTAAGCGTTTGCTGAATCGTTCGCCGTAGCTGTCGAGGAACCATGTGGTCACCAAGGGCTTGTGATGGATGTTCACCTTGTGTTCCATGAATTCGTTGAATATCTCTTCGAGCTCTTTGTCAGAGAGTTTCGCATGATCCTTTGCAAGCGCGTTCTTCACGAAAGCGAATACCTTGTCAAGGTCATCGTAGATTGTCTTGTGCAATGCCAGGACTTGTTCAGGCTTTTCAAATATGAGCTTGATGGTCGTATCGATGAGTTGTGCGAGTTCTGGCTCTGGCAAGTAGGCTCCGAGGCAATCAACGCCTTTGTAATCCAAGACGATGCCGTTTTGTAATATCAGCGGTTTTTCCTTTCCAAACGTCGCTTTTTGGCTGATCGGCCATTCGCGCGACCAGACACTTTCCACCAAGAGATAGCCAACACGATTGATAGAGAAATTCTTAATCCACGTGGTTTTCTTGACGTCCATACGAGCGAAGGGGTCGAGAATGAAATAAAAAGCTACCGGACCCGGATCGCGTCAAGATTGCGCGGCGCAAGGGTTTCGATCCTGAATTGCTGATGGATGCTGCGTGCCAAATCCAGGCATCTGCTCTGCTCGCCGTGGTTGATCAGGACCTTTCGCGGCTTCGGGTTGAGGCGCTTCACGAAGTTCATGAGCTCGCGGCGATCGGCGTGGCCGCTGATCTCGATCTTCGCGACCTCGAGCTTGACAGGAACGGTGTGCATCTTGCTGCCGTTCTTGAAGTTCACTTCGCTGAGCCCGTCCTTGATCATCTTTCCCAGCGAGCCCTCAGCCTGGTAGCAAGAGAAGATCAGGCTGTTGTCAGGATTGTCGGCAAGTTCGCGCAGGTACTGCACACTGGGGCCGCCGACAAGCATGCCTGAGGTTGCGAGGATGATGCAGGGCGCGCCTTCTTCGATGAGTTCCTGGCGTTCCTTCTGCGAGCCGACGCGGTGGATGTTCGGCATCAGGAAGGGGTTGTTGTCCTTGTGGAAGATCTGCGAGCGCACTGTGCTGTTGAGGAATTCTGGGTATGCAGTGTAGATCGCGGTGATGTCCCAGACCATGCCGTCGATGTAGATCGGGATGTCTTCTTTCAGTTTCTTCTTCCGGATCAGCTCTTCGAGCATGACGATGATCTCCTGGCCTCGGCCGCTTCCCAGTGTTGGAATGAGCACTTTGCCGCCGCGCTTTATTGTGCGCAGGATGAGATCGACGAGGAATTCGTCCTGTTCTTTGTACGGCGGCAGGACATTGTCGCGTCCGCCATAGGTCGCTTCGATCATCAAGGTCTCCAAGCGCGGAAATTGCGTTGCTGCCGGGCTGAGCAGCTGCGTCTTCGCGTATTTCAGGTCAGCCGTATACAGGATGTTGTGCAGGCCGTTTCCGATGTGGATGTGGACCATAGCGCTGCCGAGGATATGCCCTGAATTGTGGAAGGTGATGCGAACGTCTGGTGTCACGTCAGTGACTTCCTCGAAGTCCAGCGTGACCGTGTGCTTCACGACTTCCTTGATCTCGTCGCTGGTGTAGATCGGCTCCTGGCCTTCGTTGCGCGCGATCTTCACAGTGTCAAGATGCAGCAAGGACATGATATCCCTCGTCGGAGCGGTGCAGTAGACCGGGCCGCGGTAGCCGAACTTGTAGAGGTAGGGGACGAAACCTGAATGATCGAGGTGCGCGTGGCTCACGATGACCGCATCAAGCTCATTGATCCGGAATTCAGGTGCTTCAAGGAACGGGTAGGGGTTTGGTCCGCCGCTGGGATCGAGGCCGCAGTCAAGCAGGACGCGTGATTCCGGCGTCTGTATCAGGATTGCGGAACGGCCGACCTGACGCGCAGAGCCAAGGTAGGTGATACGGATCCATTCCTCTTTCTTCTGGCGCAGCCAGCCGTTGTAGATACGCTCGCCAGTCTTGTGCAGGAACTTGCGGCGGTAATCGCTGTTCTCGTACAGCACGGCGCGGATGCTCTCGATGATCTCGCTCCGAATGGCAGGCGTCCGCTTGACCACCGGCACCCACAAGGTCTCTTCCTTAATCTGCTGGAGGTTCTCGCCGCGCTTGCCGATCGCAATGCCTGGCTTCTCGACTTCGATCGTGACAATACTGCGCTCGTGCTCGAAGAACATCTGCGAGACTGCCGCTTCCTTGCCGATGATCGCCTTGATGCGCTCTTCTGCTTCGTCCTCGTCCATGATGATCTTGGGGTCAGGGCGGAGTTCGATGCGTTTCTTGATCAGGTTGACGACTTCGCGGATCCGGCCCTGGTCTTCGAGAAAGAATTTTTTCTTCTTGGTGTAGAGCACGATGTTGGCGCCCTCGAACGCGACGTCGCTGACGTCTTCCTTAGAGAGATGTTTCATGATCTCGTCGATAATCTCTGACAAAACGTTCACCTTTTTTCTACAATGATAGACGTACGGAAAAGTGTTATACCAGGCGCGTATTGAGTTCTTTCTCGAGCTCGCGCTTGATGCCGTCCTGGTTGATGATGTAGATCGTGATGCCGTTGCCGCTCGCGCTGTCGCGCTGGAGCGCGGCGTTGACTGCCTTGAGCGCCAGCTGCACGCCTTCCTCAGCAGTCATGTCGGCCTTGTACTGGTCCTCGAGCAGGCCGTACGCGATGACGCTGCCGCTGCCGCTCGCGACAAAGTCGTTGATGTCTGTCAGGCTGCCGTCAGGGAAGATGTCGTACAGCTTCGCTTCCTTGTCATAGCCGCCGAGCACGAAGTGGCACACGCCCATCTGGCTCCTGAGGATCTGGTAGACCCAGGCGCTGAGCAGATGCGCTGATTCCTTGACTGTGGATTCCCTGCTTGTCCTGATCTTGCGGAGCTTGAGCTCTGCCTTGAGGTATTTCAACAGGAGCTGGAGGTCTGAGACGCTGCCGGAGGTGGTGACCGCGATCTGGTCGGTGACTGGCACGACTTTCTCGACTTTCTTGTCGACGATCAGATGCCCTGCAGTGGCTCTCCGGTCAGCTGCGAGCACGACGGCATCTTTGCAGAGAATACCGACTGTTGTTGTCCCAGTCTTTAATCGTTCCTGATCTGTCATGCCATTCCACCTCGTGGAATCCCACCAGTTATTGATGATAACACGTCGGTGAGAAGGATTTATCTACAACGTGTGAACGCCTGGCCATTTATAAATCTTATGATTGATAGCTCTGTGTCCTGCAACGTATTTGGACAGTATAATTTCATCACTCATAAGTAAGTAAATATTTATAAATACGTGCAATCCACTGTTTTCCATGGATAATTCACTTATTGTCGATTTGAATTTTGTAAGCAGCACTGCAGCAGGCCTTGGTGATCAGGTAAATATGTTCGCCTCAATCCCCTCTGACAGAGGTCCTATCGGTGTCGTATATGATCCCTCAGCCAAACCAGAACCAGTAAGACTCGCACGCCTTATTTTGCGACATCACCCAAGTGCGGACTTTCGCGAGGATCTCTGGTATCATCTCGATCATTGTCTCGCTGACCAAGAGAATGACATCAGTGAAACAGTGGCAAATGCCTTCAAAGACCCCTCCATCCCAACGAGGATGTTCTTCTCTGATATGGAACTTGCATTGATGGCACAAACCCTTGAGGAAGTTGGGTGGGATCCAGCTGAACAATATCTAGTCATATGTCCAAACCTGCCGCACGAACGGGATGACAAAGCGCTCCATGTAAACGAGTGGGTAGAGATTGTTCGCGCATACCAAGGCGTCGTTCCACAGGTGATCATCACCCCGACGTTCAGGCAGGAGTATGACGATGTGGATTACCGTATCGAACAACGTCTGCTTGGTGAAGGCTTTGAGGTACTTAACCTACACGCCAGCCTTGTGAGAGATGAGTTCACGCTCAGCAGCTTTCAGGGAATCATCAGCGAGTTTGGTGGCGGAGAAGCACGAGATCACCTTTCCTTCCGCCAGGACGCAGCAATCTACCATCTCCTGTTGCAGCGCGACTGGCAAGGCATCTTCCACGATAGCGCACCTGTGCATATCGCTGCTGCTGCTTCAGGAAGAAAGGTATTGAGCGTGCGTGCTCTTAACCAGATGTATGACCCGCATAATGGTGGTGCGTCGCTCTCCTACATTGGTGATGACTTCGACATCGCGATGAAGAGTCTGCAGCAGTATATTCCTCACTTAGAATCCAAAGGATAGCTGGCAACCGGCAATTGTTCAATCCAGATGGTCTTTCCCTTCTTTAATCCCGGCGGCAAATAGATATTGTTGTAGATGTACAGCGTGCCCTTGCTCTCAGCGAGGAGCTTGCCGATGAGCCGGGCGTCGTATTCCTTGTCTGGGAACATGAAGACGACGTCGTACTGCGATAAATCCTCGTCATAGTAATCTTTCTCCTTCAAGTCGATGTCCATGCCCAAGGAGTCTTTAGCCTCAATTCCGATTTTCACCAGATCAGTGTCGCCTTCGACGCCGACCGCGTTGGTGAACAGGCTGGCGATCGCAACGATGCGCCCATCGCCTGCACCAAGGTCGACAAAGCCTTGTTTCTCGTCGAGCTTGATGCGTTTGAACAGCTCGTACGCGTCGTTCATGTTCGTCGTGCCCCAGAAACCATGCGAGGTTTCGCCCATCGCGAGCTGTCCCTTCTCAAGCCGTTCCCTGTCAAGGGTGTGAAAGTGCTCCCTGATCTTCTTGAACCTGGCGAAGCGTTCTTCCGGCGTCATGCCAGTGTCAAATCCTTACCATTATAAAAAATTATTACCTCCCATGGCATATGGCAGTGTCATTCGAAGCCCAAAAGCGGAAATACCTGGGTGAATTAGAGAAAGCGAGCAAGGATCGATCAAAGAAAGGCAATGTTGATGAGGAAATTGCCGCCCTTCTTGACGCGATCAACGCGCATGATGACTATTATACCACGAGTTCGTGCGCTGGTCGCATCGATCTCTTTGTCGAGCCAAACTCTGGCAAGAAGCATGAAGGCGAATGGCTGTTTGTTTCGCATGGCGAGGTAGAAAAGGGAAAAGTGGAGGAGGCGTTGGGGAATCTTCCTGAGCCGACAGTGTGGTTCCGGATGGAAGGCGCCATTCTCCATGTCTGCGCTCGGGATATGGATGCAGCCGATCGCTTCCTGAAGCTGTGCAAAGCCACAGGGTGGAAACACAGCGGCGTCACAGGTACAAGCCCCAGGATCATGATCGAAGCAACGACCTCTGAGCGGATCGATGTCCCTATCGCGCGTGAAGGCGCGTTGTTCGTGCCGGAGAAGTTCATCGGTTTCCTGGTGAAAGAGGCGAACGACAAACTCGAGAAAACAAGGAATAAGATTGAACGTTTAGAGAAAGCGTTCTGATTCTACGGGTACCAGCGTTGGTACACCCTGTACTGGTATGGCCAGTAGTTGTGGTACCAGGGCGTGTAGCCACGCCAGTAGTGGTTCGGATACCACTGGTGGTAGCTGTTGTAATAGCCGTGGTGCGGGTAGAGATAGCCACCGTGATAATACGGGCCATAATGACCCCATCCTCGCGGACCGTAGGCATGCGGGTGCATGTTGTAAACGGGGTAGCCGCCTGCACTGTAGGCGTAGCCGTAGACGCGCCCATACGGGCCGTAGTAGTACGCGCTCACACTGGTTGCAAGCGTCATGAGTGCGAAGAACGCGATCAATACGAGACTGATGATTTTTTTGATCATTTTTCACCTGCAAGTAGTGATTAATGATATTTAAAGCTTATGATAATTATTCTCAATTATTTTCTATATTGCTATTATTTAAAATTTATGATAATCGGATCATCTGAGAGCACAGAATCATCTGAGAGCGAGCCTTTCTGGTAAGCGAACGGCGCCACTTGCTCGATGCCGAACAGGTCATAATAGTGTTCTTCAAGCACGCCGTCACGAGCAGGATCGATCATGATCAAGACGCCGTGACGCGGTGCGTAGAGCGAGAACAGTTCACACACACTGGCAACCTGGTCATCCCAGGCATAGTTGAAAAAGACGTCAAAATCCTCGTAATCGCGCGCTGTCAGCGAACCTAGAATCGGAAAGACATAGTCATCATCACCAGGAAAAAGCCTGATGTATTTATCTTCGAGATCCTCAGCCATACTCCTGCCGCAGTCGCGAAGCGCGATGTTCTCTGCAGGAAAATAACTGCCAAAATGGAGGTTGCAGTCTAAAGGAGCGCTGTCCAAGCTGTCGTTGAGACGATCAAGCACCCGACGGGCAATGCAATGCGAGGCCCAGTTGATATCATATCCCTCCACAGCATATCCTGCCAGTGCGAAGAGCATTGCGATGCCGCCGAGCCCAGAGCCCATCTCCAGGACGCGCTGACCTGGTTCCAAGATGCCTTGCACTTCCAGCGGTAGCAGCACTGACTTCAGGAAGCGTCGTGCAGATGTTGTGACCAGGCCTGTCTGGTACAAGGTTGGCAGCAGGTCAGAACGAGTTGCTTTCACCTCGTCCTGCCAATCCTTGATCGCGACCCCATAGGCAAAGAGCTGTTCGATATCGCTTTGATCACGTCGGAACTCGGCAAGCGCTTCTGCTGGACAGCCAGGTGTCATAACGTTCAGAAACAAGAATATCTTTTATAACTTTACGATAGTTACATGAAAAAGAGTACTACTTGTTCACATCAAACATCTGCGTGATGTCGATGCCATGCTTCTTTGCCAGATTCTCCTTTGGCGCTTCCTCTTCTGGAGCTTCAGGCGCTGCTTCCTGTTCCGGCTCTTTCCCAGCTTCAGAGATGTCGACAAAATCGCCGTCATCCGCCTGCTCAGCTGGTTGCGAGACATGCACTTCCTCCCCAGCAAGCTCTTCGTCCCCAGGCTCGGCTGCATGATCAGTTTCATCTTCACCAAGTGTCGGATACTCCTCAGCTGCTTCGGCAGGTTGTGCTGGTTCAGCAGCCGTTTCTGGTTCTGCTTGGGGAGCAGGTGCTTCTGGGATTGGTTCTGGATCAGGAGTTGGCGCTGAATCAGGCTCTGGTGCAGGGGTTACTGGTTCTGGACTTGTAGGTTCTGGTGCGACAGCTGCCGGTGTCGGCTCTTGAACAGCGTCTTTCACTATCATGTCTGGTTTGAGTTCTGGATAAGATTGCGAGGATTGTGTTGGTTCTGGTGCTTCGACTTTCTGCGCAAAGCCTGGTGCAGTCTCCTGCAGAGGGACATTCTCTTTCTTCGGGTACTGGGTGGCAGAATCCTTTTTCTCCTGGTAGCGCTGCTGCACCTTGCGCTCGGTCTCGACCATGGATTCCGCAAGCTGGCGTGCGCTTTCCTTAGTCATCGCAAGACCACGTCGCTGCAGGCTCTCCGCAAGCTCGCGCACGCGGGCTTCCTTGCTTCCAGCGTCTTCGAGGTTTCTGCTCATTTCATTGAAGCTCACAATCGCCACCCCCTGAAGAGTGATACCAGGGCTCTCTTATATACTTTTCTAGTGCCAGATGTCATGCTTCTTCTTTTTGCGGCCTTCCCCGCTCAGTTCGCGGTCGCCGACCAGCGCGATGCCGATGGCCAGGAAGACGAGGTAGATCAGGAAGGGCAGCCACCAGTTCCGGTAGAAAGGCAGGAGCCAGAGCTCGATCAGCATCATGACCGTACTGGCGAAGATGCTGAGCTTGAGCGCGTTCTTGAAGCTGAGCTTGTGCCGCCAGATCTTCGGCACAAGGTATGCGACCACGCCGAAGATGATGATCGTGATGAGATAGATGGCCAGGTAGAGGATGCCGACCCAGAAGGCCAGGCTTGGCGCGACGAAGAGCAGGAGCGCGAAGAGCGCTGCGTCGCTCGTGTCAGTCAGGTCCTTGACCTCATCCCAGGATTTCTCAGCCTTGCCGAAGAGCAGGAAACGCTTCCACTGGATGCCGTCCTCGGTGAACAAGATCTCTTCGCCTTTGATCGTCCTGTTTTCCGACAGGTCGACGACGATGTCCGGGCCGTCCATGAGCACGATCGGTCGGCTCGCGCTGAAATTGCCGTCAAGCTCGAACTCGTCGAAGCTCGCGAGCTGTTCCTGCAAGGTCGAGGCGCCGAACAGGACAGCAGGCACGAAGAGGAAGAGCATGATGACGAAGATGAGGAGGTAGTTAAAGAAGAACTGTTTCCAGGTCTCGAGCAAAGACAGCTCTGACGCGAGCTTGCCGTATGCGTCCGGATTCAGGGTTTTGAGAAAGGTAACAAGACGCTCCGTGAATTTCATACAAAACAGCCAGAACTGGGAAGTATTTAAGCTTTATGGACTGCGACTGTTGCAGATGGCCTTCGGCAGCGGACATGATATTTGCTGCGTATCACTTTCCGTGCTGGCACCGGGACTGCGTCGAAGTTAAAGAAGAACACGCCACCGCGGGTTTCAGGATTCGCAACGACTTGGCACGGTCCCATCCGTGGGTGGTTGTACACGAGCTCGATGCCTGGCACGCCTTCTCCAGGATGGAGTTGCCGGTCATAGGCCATGTCATAGCAGGCAAGAAAGTGCCAGATCCCATCCAATCCGTTCATGAGCTGTTGCGGATGTGTGACTTCAAAGCTGACATGTCGAAAGCGCGGCTTGGCCGGCTGTCTGACCGCATCGACGACAGTTGCAGGATGCGAGCGTGACGTGAGATCCCAGCCTTCTCCATTCGATTGGTATTGCCATTCATTTACCCCCGGGCCTTGGAGGTAAGCAGTAAGATGGAAGCGATGTCGCTCAGCCTTCGGAACCCCGAGGACAAAATGATGAAATGGGTGGATGACTGTCGCCAAGTTCCTTCCTGTTTCAAGAAGCCGTTCTCTGGAGATCCGGAGAATCTTGTTTTGCATACCACGAGCAACATGGCAGGCTATAAAAAACTTACCATTCGAGAATGAAAACAGAATTCACCAAATTAAGTAGATCCTGTCATGTTGATTGGCATCGAGAACTTTCTTGACCTGGAAGTGCTTCCTGATCAACCCGTCGATCGCATCGAGCTTCTCGCTCTTCTTCAGCACGGTGAAGGCGAATTTCTTTTTCCCCACCCGTTTCATTTCCAGCAGGCCGTCTTCGATGCCAGAGAAGTTGTGGATCGCAGTGATCGACACGACGACGTCGAATTCGTGATCAGCAAAGATGCTCATGTCTTCAGCGCGGATGTGCATGATCTTGCTTTGAATGTCTTTCGGCGCTTGCCGGATCATGGCATGGCTGGGCTCTGCGCCAGTGGCATCAGTGCAGGGCCACATGGTGAGACTGAAGCCAGTGCCGCAGCCGACATCAAGGAGTTTTTCTTCTGGTAGAATTTTGAAATTTTTGAGTATGAGTTTTATTTTTTCTTCCTGCTCCTCTCGATGGAGCTCATCATAGCCTTCTGCAAGGTCAGAATAATAGTCAAGCTCTCGTCGCTTGCTCGCTTCGATGTCGAGTTTGCTCGCGGGCATGTGGATTCCTCAGAATAATAAACTGGGCCTGCCCGGACTCGAACCGGGGACCTCTGCCATGTCAAGGCAGCGTCATCTGTGGAGCACCATTGTGCTTAGCCACTAGACTACAGGCCCATTGTGTTTAGGGGCTTGATTATGACTTTTTATGCTTTATTCCTCCTTGTTCACGAGGATCTCGACCATGGCGGCGAACGCTGGTCGGGTGATGAACACGCCGATGCTGACGCCGACGATGGTGGTGATCGCGAAGCCGCGGAGCATGCCCGCGCCTGCGCTCACAAGCGGGATCATGGCTGCTGCGGTCGTGACATATGCTGCGACGATGATGAACAATGCGCGCGCGATGCGTTCTTTCCACGCGCCGCCTGCGGACACGCTGCCTTTCAGGGTCTCGTCCGCGATCACTATCTGGTGGTCGACGCCAGTACCGATCGCGATGATGATGGCAGCGATCGCGGCAAGGTCAAGGTTCCAGCCAGCAGCGGCGGCAAAGCCGAGGATCAGTATCGCCTCTGACGAGAGCGTGATGATCATTGGGATCGTGACGCGCGGCTCGCGATAGCGAATGAAGACCACGATCACGACTGCAGCGAGCGCCAACACGCCGAGCAGGATCGCGTTGTTCACGAATTCCTTGCCCAGGAGCGGACTGACCGCGTCGGTTTTCACAATGTTCAGCTTGACCGGCAGGCTCCCGGTAATCATGACGGTCTGCAGTTTCTTCATGTTGACGAGCGCGTCCTGGACTGCTTCCTGCTGGTTCCTGCCCACGCCTGGCCCGCTGATCTCGATGTTCGTGACCGCGCGTCCTTGCAGGTCTGCACTGATCCGCAGGGAGTCAACGAGCACATCATCAAGATATAAGTCAAGGGGTTGGTCAAGATAGCTACCGCCCTGGTCGAACGTGACGCCGAGTGTCTCGGTGACAGCCGCTTGGCGTGCTGCTGCTGCCGGGCTGAGCGAGATCGAGAAGCGGAAGCGGCAGGCCCAGCCGTCAGCGCTCGGTCCGCAACCGCGCGGATCGATACCGCTACAGTCGGCAGAGCGGCAGACATAGGTCACATCCTTGTCGCCGCCGAAGAACACGGTGGCGTTGCCGATGCGCGCTTCGAACTTACCCTGCTTGGCGATGAGCTCGCGCACCTCTTCCTGGTTCGCGCCCGCGATCTCGACCACGATGAAATCGTTTTTGTTCAGGTCAGTGGCGGTCCTGACGACCAGGTCGCTGAGCCCGAACACGTTCAGTCGCTCCTTGATGTTCGCGACGATGATGTCCAGGTCCTGCTGGCTCACCGGCTCGGCGGGTTGCAGGATTACCCTGGTGCCGCCGCTGAGATCAAGGCCTTGCCTGATGTTGTTGGTCGGCGCGTCAAAGACGGTCAAGCCCACATCTTCCACGCCGACATAGCGTTGCTCTGTCTTGTTGCGCAGCTCTTGCCGGGTGAAATTCGTCGTCTCGTTCGTGGTCTCGTTATAGACGTATTCCGTGACATTCACGAGTTCTGTCTCGTTGAGGATGATCGTTTCGTATTCTGCCTGTGTCGTCAGGCTGTAGAGGTTCTGATTGGTCTGCAGGGTGAATGACTTGTTCACGCCCAGGGCGGTGATTGCGTTCACAGTCTGGAAATATTCCGCAGCTGTCGTGATGGGCTTGTTGTTGATCGCGATGACGCGTTCGCGCGCGACTGGCGTGATGCGCGGTCCTGGCGCCGGGATGCCGGAGAGTTCTGCTGCGCTGTCCTTGGCGATCGATCTGATGGCCGCGCCTTCGCTCCAGGGCCTGGGACTGATCGCGATGAGCGCCAGGATGAGCGTGCCGATCAGGAGCAGGACGCGCCAATTGGTGAAGATACGCTTGACTGTCTTCATCGTGCGGCCTCCCGCCGTTCGGCGTACATCCTGATGATACCCGCGTTCTGCAGCCAGGTGTTGATGATGTCAACGAGGAGTCCGATCAGGATGATGAGCATGATCTGCTTGATGGTCGTGCTCTGGCTGACGAAGAAGCCGATCACCGCTGCGATGAAGCTCGTGACGCTCATCAGGATACCAGTCTTCATCGAGGAGAGGATGCTGTCATAGACTGTGCCGCGCCGTTGCCTGAGCACGCGCGTGCTGAGCAGGATGTCGGTGTCGACGCTGTAACCGATGAGCATGAGGAATGCGGCCACGCCTGCTGTGCTGATCTTCACTCCGAGCATGTTGACAACGGCGAGCGTTACCACAATGTCGCTGAACGCAGCCAGGATGACTGCCGCGCTCGGCGGGCTGAAATACAGGTAGAGCCCTGCGAGGAGAATGCCGATGATCACCATGAAGACATAGTCGGTCGTGGAATTGGCGCCCCGGAACAGGAAGTAGGCGATCGCGCTGAGCACGACTGCCGCGATCTTGGCTTTGGTGTTCTCGCCGAAGTAGAAGAACACGACCAAGCCCATGAGAATGAACGCGATGAACACCGCTGTCATTGTCTGGCGGAAGAACGTCTCTCCAAGACTTGGCCCGATGACTTCGATGCTGTAGGTGTCGCTCGCTCCTGGGATGACGCGTTCGAGATTCGCGACCACGCTTTGTTCAAGCGCTCGCAATTCTTCCTCGTTTTCCGTGTCTGCAGGCAGTTCGACTGTGACGCCTCTGAGCTGTCCGAATTCGCTCAGGCCGCGCACCACGAGCTCGCTGGCAGGGTATGCTTGCTGGAGCACGTCTTCGACTTGTTCGACCGTAACGCTGCTGTCCTCGACTGGCACGGTGATGGTGATGCCGCCGCGCAAGGAGACGCCCTTGATGAGGAAGTCGCCGGTCGTGGCTGTCTGGATGCCGATCTGGACAAGCGCCAGGACGAGAATGATGAATGGGATGATGAGCAATTTCTTGTAATTGTCATGGAAGATCCGGTGGAACAGGCTTTTCTGCGCAGCAGGCGCAGCCTGCACTGGCGCGCGTTCTTTCACGCGTTTCTTGCGCTGCAGACGTCGTTCTCTCCTCGAAGCCATGGGGTCGCAGAACAAGAGGTGCTTTTATATAGTTTGTGCCCTAGACAATATCCACACGCCATGCGCGATCGTAGACGTATTGGTTCCTGGTCAGGTCGTGCAATGCCTGCAAAGGCGTCCGGTACTGGCGCCTGACTTTCGCGTAGAGCCTTCCTTTGCGTTCGCGCACGCCGGTGTGCTTGTCGCGGAAGCGTTTCGCGTCCCGTTTCGCCGTGACTGGCGGGCCTTGCCATTCTTTCTTCTCGCTCAGGCGTTGGTTCCTGACCACGATGTAGTGGAGTGCGTAGCCGTGCTGTTTCTCGTATTCAAAACCGTCGTCCAGCACAGTGAAGTCATGGCGTTTGAGCTGCCGCACGAGGTAGTGGTGCACTTTGAGCAGTTTGGTCGCGACAACGTCCTCCTTGCCGTCCATCGGTTCGCTCTCGAGGATAAACAATCGGCTGTTGACCCTGAACTCATCTACGCGTTTCTCATATTCGTGCCTGATGCGCGCAGGGGTGAGCGCTTCTACTTTGAAATACTTCAGCGCTGGCTCGTCGAGGAAGGCGCGCGCTGCTTCTTTGAAGCGTTCGAATTTCTCGTGCGAGAGCGCCGCGGCAGCGTTCCGTTCTGGCTGCACCGGATCGATGATGATCATCGGGCCGAGGCGTTTGGATTTTTCGAGTGCAAACTCTGGTTTTGCGTGGTGGCGCTCAAGGTCGATGACCACGTTCGTGCCCCATTGCGCCGCAGCCGTGAGCAGTCGCTGGAATGTCTGGTAACGGAAGAGAAGCAGGTCGAGGACATGCCCGCTGAACCCGTTGATGTAGCTTTCCGCGCCATAGACCTTGATGGCTTTGCAGAATTGTTTCGCGAGCCGTATCTCGTCGGCAAGTCCTTTGTTCCGTCGAATATGACGCACTGCGTAGTGCACGTGCAGCGGGCTCATGTCAGTAACATTCCTCGCCTGGCTCGCTTTGCTCACCTTCAGCACCGGCACGATCTCGTGCATATAGCCTTCGTGTTTGACCTGGAAGTAGTCCCTGCTGCCGTGGATCCGCTCACTCCCCTGGGGGAGGAGTGGCGCCAGGAGTTCGCTGAGCTTGTCGCTGTGCTCGCCGTAGCGTTTACGGTCGAAGCGGACGAAGATGTCGATATCGTGATCCCCTTTGAGGAAGGTGCCTTTTGCCGTGCTGCCGGCGATGATCGCTTTCGCCTTCACGCCAGCGTGCTTGAGCTGCTTGTTCAGGCGCTTGACAAAGATGCTCGCTTCCTTGAATTGGGTCGCTCCTGGTTTGATCCGCGTGAGGACTTCTGCGAGCAGTGCCTCCACGTCCTGCGCCATGCTCTCCTCTGAGAATGTCCATCTTAAAAAGTTTTATAAATTCTCCAGTCGGTGAGGCTTGTGAGGTGGGTATGTGGATGCAATTTTCTATCTGACAGGTCTGGTCTTGCTGCTGATCATCGGCATCGTGGCGAGCGTTGTCGCGCGCAAGCTCCGGGTGAGCAGCATCCTCCTCTATGTCCTGATCGGCATCCTCATCGCGAACACCGGCCTGAACGAGACCGGGATCTTCTCGTTCGAGACGCAATTCCTGGTCGCGCTTTCCTTGCTCACCTTGGCGATGATCGTGTTCGATGGCAGCAGCCGGTTCACGCTCCAGGACCTGGATAAGCGGAGCACGCGCGCTGTCGAGTTGGTGATCGCGTTCATCATCTGCAACATCCTCATCCTGGGCAGCGCCACTCTCTTTCTCTATCTCGATTTCACCCTGCGCGGGGTCATCCTCGCCCTCATTTTCGCGGTGATCATGGCAGGCACTGATCCTGGGAGCGTGTTCGTCATGCTGGGCGAGACAAAGCATAAGGTGCTGGACTTCATCAGGCTCGAGGCTGTATTGAACACGCCCTTGATCGTGATCATCCCCTTCCTCCTCCTGGACATATTGCAGGGCGTGACCGACCTGAACGTCACTTCGACCTTCACCGAGCTGATCGTGCCCTTCCTGCAGCAGATTATCGTTGGCGTCGGCACTGGCATGCTGCTTGGCATTCTCGTCTTCCGGATGATGCGAAAGCATTACTCGAAGAAGCTGAGCCCGCTCGTGGTCATCGCAACGACCGTCTTGACGTACGTGCTCGCTGAGAATCTGGCAGGCAATGGCGTGGTCGCGGTCGCCACCCTCGGCCTTGTGTTCGGCAACAGCTATGTGAAACGCAAGGGCCAGCTCGTGGAATTCAGCACCCTGCTCGCGACCTCGCTGGAGATCCTTGTCTTCCTGCTCGTCGGCATGCTTGTCACCCTGGATTTCAGCCTGGTCTTCTTCCTGAAGAGCCTGCTCTTATTCCTTGCCGGCGTGTTGGCCCGTTTCATCGCGGTGATGATCGCGCTGCATGGTTCTGAGTTCAAGTTCCGGGAGAAGGTCTTCATGACCTTGCACGCGCCGAAAGGTATCGCGGTCGCTGTCGTCACCTTCGCGTTCGCCGTATTGCAGCTCGAGTTCAACGGCCTGCTCACCCTCATGATCCTTTTCGTGGTGTACAGCCTATTGCTCGGTAGCATGACTGATCGTTTGAGCAAGTTCTTCATCAAGAAGGAGATCCTGGAGGAGCCGGAAGCGACGCCGACGCCAGCGCCGTCCAAGCCGGCACATAAGAAGAAGAAATAGTTTATCCGAGATAGCTCAGGTTCTTCTTGTCTGCTTCGCTCACTGTCTTCTGGGTCTGTTGCAGGATGTTCTTGAGCTTCTCCTCGAATTGGGTCGCTTGCTTGAGCAAAGGCTCTGGGTTCACGCCGAGGTCGAGGTATTTGTTCAGCACGTCGATGATCACTGCCGCTGCCTTGCTGTCCGGCAATCCGGATTGCGTTTCCGCAAAAAGGCAGGTGGTGTTCTCTGTCTGGAGCAATAAGGCTGCGGTGACGCCCATGATCACGCTCTCTTTCATCGCGGTCGCGCCGAGCTCTTCCAGCTTAGGGTTGCCGTAGGAGTAGACTGACGAGTTCGCGCCGGCGAGCGCGTTCACGCCTTCCAGGCTGATGACTTCTTTGGCGTTGAATTCTTTCGCGATGCGCGCGACTTCCTCTGCCGCTTCCCATTCATGGCCTTTCACGCTCAGGATGGTGTGGAAGATGAGGATGTTGTGCTTCTCGCTGTAGTGGATCGCCATCGGCTTGACGACTTCGCCGTTGTGGATCGCGGTTGTCGCGGGCAGTTCCGGAAATGAGAACTCGCCAACAAGTCGGGTCTTGAGGTGGTCGATGAGGAATTCGGTCGCGATCGTGCCGACAAGGCCGAAGCCGGGAAAGCCTTCGATGATGATCGGGTTTTTCTTGATTTTAGCATCTTTGTAGATTGTGATCTTCATGGTATCACCTCTGAAAAACCTGTGAGAACGTGGTTTATAAGGGTTGCGGTGTCATGCGGATCTTGAGTCCGGCCATCTTGTACAGGAGTTCCACTTCAATCAGTTCGCGGATCTGGAAAGGTTCCTGAGTTTCATGGTACGCATAGTCGCCCAGTCCTGTACGCGTTTTCCCGCATCGTTTTCTCGTGCTGTAACCCGGATGCATCAAGGCAGTTTCCTCACGCTCATTCCACAAGGGGAGGGCGCCGATATTGAATACCCACCAGTCACCCGGCCGAGCACCCACTGGACCTCCAGCAGGGTAGGATTGCCATGCGAAGAAGAGGTGCAAGGCTGAGAGCCCTCGCGGCGGGTCCAGGACTGCGACGTCTGGTTGTTTTTCAGGTCTTCCTTTGCGTTTCCCCCCAAAGAAATGTCCGTCAGGCAAGGTGTAGTCAGCAGCTTTGATGGTGTACGTCCACCAGCCGTCAGCAGCAGTGATGGAGGCTTCTGCAGTAACAGGCGTGAGCTCTCTGTTGCAGGAGATTTCCAGCACTGATTCAGGCGCAGTGCGCTGTGGCCGCTTCCTGCCAAGGAGACGTCGAATCATGACTACTTGTGAGTGGTCAAGTTTCTTATAAATGTTTTCCCAGCCGTGAACACAACATGTTCTTTTGAGTTCAAACAGCATGTTTAAATTGAGCTGCGCGTGTATTCGCCTAACACGGGGTGATGATTATGAAGAAATGCAGTTGTGCGGATTGGGGACCGCTGGTGATGCGCATCGTTATCGCAGCGATCTTCCTCTACCACGGCATACCCAAGGCATTCCAGTGGGGGATGGCGTTCGACAAGTTCGTGAGCATGGGCTTTCCCGGCTTTCTCGGCCCGATCGTGGGCATCGCAGAAGTCGTCGGCGCGGTCCTGATCCTGATCGGGTTCTGGCACAAGTGGGCGAACTACGGTCTCGCGCTGATCATCGTGGTCGCGATACTCGGTGTCCAGATTCCAGGTGCTGTCAAAGCTGGCAAGCTCTTGCCTGCTGGGCTTGAGCGCGACCTCTTGATCGTGGCCGGCAACCTCTGGCTTGCATGGACTGGCCCAGGGAAGTGCGCGTTGGAAAAGAAGTAACGCATGCCAAAACGTTTTTTATGAATCTTTTTTCTGTTATATATTCATTCGTCGTCGACAGTGAACAAGCGGGAATCTTTCACCTTGAAGAGCTGCAGGCGCGCGCCAGCGTCGAGCCAGCCGTGCGCGTAGTTCAGGGCGCCGTACGCGTTGAGATACTGCCCTTCTTCCCTGAAGTGCTTCGCATCCTCGATATAGCACTGCGCCATGTTGAGGAAGTCCAGGGCCTGCGCTTTCCGTTCTGGTGTCGAGTCATCGATCGCAGCTTTGGCTTTTGCGAACGCTTCCTCGCTGATCGTAAAATACTTATCGAGCTTGGAATCGTCAACAGTGTCGATGCGTGCTGTCATGGTGTTTGCAATCAAGGGTATTTTTATAAAGATGACCCCTTTCACAGGCGTGATGCGAATCGCACGTCGTTTCTCAGCCTTCATTGCCGGCGCGAAGCAGGCACCGCTCCTGATCGGCGGCCAGGCAGTCATGGAAGGGGTCATGATGAAGAGCAAGCATCATCTCGCCACTGCTGTCAGGAAGGCGAACGGCAAGATCTCGATCCGGCATCGCAAGGAGCGCAGCTTTGCAGAGCGCACCAAGCTGGACAAAGTGCCCTTTGTCCGCGGCGTGATCGTCCTGTTCGAGACCATGATCATCGGTTTGCGCGAACTCAATTGGAGTGCGAACGAAGCCTTGGGCGAAGAGGAGGAGAAGCTCACCGGCTGGGAGATCGCATTGACGCTGATCTTCAGCATCGTGCTCGCGCTCGCGCTGTTCAAGCTCCTGCCCTTGTTTTTGGCGACTGTCATCACGAACAAGGCTGCGGGCGGCAATTGGATGCTGAACATCCTCGACGGTGTGATCAAGTTCGCTATCTTCATCCTGTACATCGTGCTGATCTCCTTCATGAAGGATGTGAAGCGCCTGTTCCAGTATCACGGCGCTGAGCATAAAGCAGTCAATTGCTATGAGGCAGGAAAGAAGCTGACGCCGAGGAACGCGAAGAAGTTCACCAAGAAGCAAGCACGCTGCGGCACCACTTTCGTCGTGTACGTCTTTGTTCTCTCGATCTTCCTCTACCTGCTCATCCCGTTCGGGAGTGGTTTCTGGATGAAGTACCTCCTGCGCATCCTGCTCCTGCCAGTCATCGCTGGCATCGTGTACGAATGGATCCGCATCGCTGGCAGGTGCTACAGCAAGAGCCGTTTCGTGCGCTTCATCAGCGCGCCAGGCATGGCAGTGCAAGCCCTGACCACAAGAGAGCCGGATCTGAAGCAACTGGAAGTCGGCATCGCCGCGCTCGAGAAAGTTCTTAAGACTGAGGCGAAGGAGAAGCGTCCTGGGAGTGCGACGATCTGAAGACCATATTCTCACCCTCTCCTTCTCTGTATGCTGGATTGCTGTGTTCAGCGACAAGCGCGGTCGCGAGCTCGTGGAATTTCCTTCGGGAATAGAACCGGCTCCTGATGCCATGGCGTATGCGTCGCTGAGGATACAACCAGAGCTGAGGTATATCGATAATGACATGCGGTCGGACATGAGAAACTTGCTTGAACATCTCATCTCTTCCATCCCCGGGCACCATGTACACGCCGCCGCGCACGATCGGATAGCGGCCATCCGAATCCCTCACGTTCTGCAGTCCGAGGAACAGGTTGTGCTGGAAGTTCTTGATGACGCCGACAACGACACCATCGATCCGTACGAGTGCTGAAGCCATCTCCTGGCTCTTGGGATCCAGGGCTTGGCGGAAGTACTTTTCTGTGCTCGGGCAGGTTTTCTTGAACAAGTATTGGAGTCGCCAGCTCGTGACGCGATCAGTGACATATGTGGGTCCAGCAGGCGGCTTATCCTTCGGGCCCAGGCTCGCCAACATCGGAAGCGAGAACTGCTTTCGCAGTTTTTTCTCGAGCTTGGCCTCAAGCGGGGGAAGCTGGTCTGCAGTCAATGCCACGGTGAGAGCGACGCCATCTCCTGCCGTCTTCCTCAGTAGCTGGTCGACATCCGCCTTGGTTCCGTTCCAGAGCGGTAAGAACTGCAAGGCAGCCATGATATTCACGCTCAGGTCCATGGAGCTATGTGTGAGGTATTCACGCGCGCACTGTTCAATTGTTGCGGTTTCGAATTCCAACGCAAGCGGAAGCAGATGTTTCCAGAATTGGGTACTGCTCAGTCTCCCTCGTGGTGCGTCGTGGTACTCTCTGGCGAGGTTGCTTCCAGATCTTCGACACATCGTGAGAGCTGCAGCGCGGGATTCGGCACGCCGCGCGACGCAAGCCAGTTCAGCAGTTCTTCTCTCTCCATGGATCTTGGAATGTTACTACTTATTAATAACTATTTTGGTTCTTTTGGCTGTCTGAAGGCTCAGCAGCCTTCATCATCAAGCTCTGTGTCGTAGAATTCGAGTTCCTGCGTCGTCTCATCCACAGTCGCGTCCTGCTCCTGTTGCGTAAGAGCGAGCTGGCGTGCTTTCTGCTGCTTGCGTTGGGCAATGCTCTCCTCCTTGCTCGGCGTCCCCTTCCCGCTCAGGCCGACCGATGCGCGCGGGGTTTCTTTCAGGTAATCGTCAACCGCAAAATCCTTCCCTGACAACGCCAAGTCCTTGTATTTGTCGAAATCGATCCACGTGTGCCAGGATTCATCGCCATTCTTCTCTTTTTTCTTGAACTTTTTCCTTGCCACCATAACAACACGGCTTGGAATGTGCTCACTGACAATCTCATAGCCAGGCAAATGCTCGAGAATCTCTTTCGTGAACGCGACGATCTCTTCGTGCAAAGGCATGTTCTCCTGGCCCAGGAACTTCCGCGACGCGCCGACATGCATGTAGCTTTTGATCTCGATGAAGTCAGGCACGCCTTTCACGATCAGCGCAGCATAGTTCTCTGGCTCAATCATGTTCAGACCCTTAATTGCAGTGATCCGGATGCAGGTCCGTTGCTTTTTCTTGGCCAACTCCTTAAGACTTTGATTCAATCGCTCCCAATAATCATCGAACAAGGGGACATCCACTTTCTTCAGCAGAGCCTTGTTCGGCGCATCCAAGGAAATGTACAATTGCGTGACTGGCGCGAGATTCTTGATCGCGTCCGGATATTGCGCGTTCGTCACCATGAAAGTACTTATCCCTTCCCCATCAAACAATGTAATCAGCTCATTTATTTTTGGGTAAATGATTGGTTCCCCGGTGAGTGAGAGTGCGACGTGCTTCACTTCTTTGCTCTGTTCGTAGACCTGCTTGAGCACTTCGTCATGGCCGCCGAAGCCAGTCAATAGCTTGTGATGCGCTTCAACGCTGCCGTCGAGGATCAGCTGCGGATCGTCCACACCCCATTTCCATTCTTTCGCCACCGGCGCCTTGTAGCCGCGCCAGCAGAACATGCAGCGATTTGCACAACTGATTGAGGTGGTCATCTGTAGGCATTGATGGCTCATGATGCCGTAGAACTTGAGTTTGTAGCAGCCACCCCTGCCGCGCAGCATGTTCTTTGTCCATCCGCAGGTCTTGACCGCTGAATGCTCGCCGACAACGCGGTATTGCTGGCGTTCAAGATCCGCTTTCGCCTCTGGTGACAGCATGCGATGCGGGCTTCGAGAACGAGTTAAAAAACTTATGTCTTAATACATGTCCACTCACGGCGCGTCCCCGATCATGCGCTTGAGCTCGTGCCTGGTGAGGAAGCGTTCTCCTTTCCAGGCTTCGACGCGCTGCTTGAGCCGGGAGAATTCTTTCTGTCGCGTCGCGGTCTTGAAGGCGTGCACAAGCTGCTCTGTCTCTTTCATGAGCGCCATGAGCTGTTTCTCAGTTGTGCGGATCTCTTCGTGGAAACGTTCGCGTTCGCGGCGCAATAAGGCGTGCTTCTCTTCCATGCGCTCTTCACGCTCGTGCTCTTCTGTAATCATGCGCGCGAAATCCTCTTCGAGGCGCTTGATACGGTCCTGGAGAGATGCGATGTACGGTGCGAAATCCATGGATTCATCCATGCAGAGGGTCGACACAACTCTCCTTATAACGCTTTCGCTGGCCCCCGACAGAAATAATTCGTTTCCCTCTTCTTGAGTGATCACAAAATGTTTAAATAGCGTCCCGGTGTACCCACTGGCCAAAGGGGGTGTATGTTTCAATGGCTGCTCTTGATATAGCTCCACCAGGCGCTCCAGGCGCTGCTGAGGAGCAACGGGGATTCTTCTCCAAGATGTTCAAACGCAAGGCAGAGCCGGAAGCTGATGTACCACCACCTCCTGAGCAACAACTCTCAAGCTTTGATTCGCCGCCGCTCGAAGAACAGGCCTTCGATATCGATGACATCCGCCGCAAGGTCGGGATTGACGAGCAGCCAGCAGAACAAGCACCTATCGAAGCACCACCACAGGCCACAAGCGAAATGCCACCCGCAGAAACGGTACAAGAAACGCCAGCCGAGCCTGAAATGCCAGCGGAAGCACCAGAGCAACGCGTCGACGTACCGGCACCAGAAGAGACAGAGGTACACGAGCCGATCTCGATCGAAGCGCCACCCAACGCGATCATGGAAGAATCTTTGCCTGAAGACTTTGACGCTCCACCAGCAATCGAAGGCGAGCAGCCCGAGATTCAGGACTGGGGCGCACCGCAGGAAGAACCAAACGAACCGCAGGAACCTGTTGCAGAAGAAGCTGCACCACCAGCAGACAGCCATTGGGCAAGCGCGACAAGCCACGAGCTGCCAGAAACTGTCGAGGCCACTGAAGCGCCAGCGACGCACGAGCCTGCAGAGTGGGACGCGCCGCCAGAGCAAGCGAGCGCTGAGGGAGAAAGCGAATGGACCGAGCACCCGGAAGCGCCAGCAGAGCCGAAAGCTCCAGTGGAAGAGTCGGTCGATGACGAACCGATGGCGCCGCCGATAGCGCCGCCGGAAGAAGCAGAGGAAGGGCCTGCTCCGCCATCCGAAGAGCCGGAAGGCGAGGTCGAGTTCAGCTCGGTCGCGCAGGAGCATTTCCAGGAGCTCGAGGACGAGCATCGCAAGCTTGACGAAGAGCTCCACCAGCTTGTCGAGCCAGAAGCGATTCCGAGCCCAGAACATCCGCTCGAAGCCAGCGTGCCAGAACACCAGGAGTTCGTTCTGAAGAACGGAACCCATTTGAAGAACCTTCGCGATCTCATGGAAGCGCTCAAGGTCATCGATGATGAGACCTTCGCGTATCACGTTTCTGAAGACAAGAACGATTTTGCCGGATGGCTGCAGCACGTCCTCGACGAGGAGAAGCTGGCTGAGCAGGCCCGGAACGGGCAAGCCAGGGAAGAGCTCCTGCAGATTCTCGAAGAGCACGAGCACCACATCGAGGACTTGTTCCGCACAGAGGAGAGCAAGCTCGACGAGCTCGTGAAGAAACGCGGCGAGAAGATCGGGCGCGCCGCAGAGCTCGAGCAGCAACTCGCAGGATTGAAAGAAGAGCTTGAGGCGAAATCCGCGCAGCTCGCTGACAAGAAGAAGCTCATCACTGCGGAAGTGGAAGAGCAACTCGCTGCCGAACTGGAGAAGCGCTTGCAGCCAGAGCGTGACCGGCTCGAGCAATTGCAGGGTGAGGCAGAAGAGAACAAGTCAGAGTACGACAAGCGCCTGCAGGTCATGGAAGAGGCGTTCAAGAAGAAGTATGAGGAACGCGAGAGCGCTGTTGCTGAGCAGGAAGAGAAATGGAATGCGAAACAGGAGTCGCTCAAGAATCTGGAGAACACGATCAACGAGGAAAAGGCACGGTTCGAGAAGGAGCGTGATGAGGCGCAAGGCATGCTCGAAGAAGCCAAGACTGTCGACGAGAAGATCGCCACGTTCCATCAGGAGCGGGACGCGTTCGCGCAGGAGAAGAAAGCGTTCAACGGGAAGAGCGCGAGCGTCTCGAAGAAGGAGAAAGAAGTCAACGCCCTTCGCGACAAGCTGAACAAGCGCGAACAGGACATGACCAAGCAGGAGAGCGTGCTCAAGAAGCAGCAAGCCGAGTTCAAACAGCACAAGTCAGACTTCGAGAAGAAGAAAAAAGACTTCCTAGCGCATGAGAAGAAGCAACTGGCTAGCGTCAAGTCTGAGCAACGGAAAGCCAAGGAACGCATCAAGAAGGCGGAGGTCGCCGAGGCCAGGGTTGAGGAGAAGCTGAAGGAGCGTCGCAAGATCGCCAAGTACATCGAAGAGGCTGAGGACAGCATCAAAGATCATGAGAAGAAGCTGGAGAAGGAAGGCATGCACAGCTATCTCAAGGACAAGCTTGACACGGTCGGCGAGGCCCCAGAGCCTGATAGCGTGCGGAACCTGAAAATCTACACCTGGCTGGACCAGGCACGACAGGATCTCGCGACCGATAATCTGCACCGTGCCCGGGAGTTGTACAATAAGATCCGTGAGAGCTTCAACAAGGAAGACCTGACGCCGCACGAGAAGCAGGTCCTGTACACGACCATTCGCGAGCTGTATGACGACATCCAGCTGGCGAGCCTGAAATAGCGCTCCTTTCACATCATGAGATTCTCTCGTCCGATCGACGCGATGTGTTCCTGTTAACACGTTCTAATGTGTCGACGTAATATATTCCTGCGCGAAAGGGATCAAACGCGCTTTCGATGCAATAATAGACGAACTGATAGCCAAAAGCGAAGATGTCTCGTAAGCAAACAGTCATTGTTATGCCATCGTAGATGTAGTTATCAGCTAACACTGCGATGTTCTCAGGGTTCGGGACACCCATTACCCGGAGATCTCGTTGTGCCGCAAACTCTTCCGAGCTTGTTTCGGCAGGAATTCTTCCTTCTCGAATTGAATCTGCAAGATACATGGGCTGTTTATCAGAATGGGACTGGGAAGGAAAGAGATCAAGTCGACGCACTTCACCTTCGGTGAAGGGGCGTAGTTCATCGGCAATTTCATCAGCGAACTCTCGGCCAGAATACAAAATTGCGAATATATCCAAAGAAGGGTGCCAGTCTTGTGGAAACTTGCTGCGGTGATGATCCAAAATAGCCTTGATTCTCACAAAGATGAGAGTCGAGCAATATTTATAACAATTTTCAATATAATCACTGAATAGTGAGTTCTTTTCTACGAAGAACTAGCCCTTCTCAAGAATTTTCACAATACCTTTGTGTGCATCAACTTCGACGACATCGCCGTCGTTCAGCACCTGGCTTGCGATCTTCGTACCGATCACGCACGGGATGCCGAGCTCACGAGAGACGATCGCAGCGTGCGATGTCACGCCACCCTGGTCGGTGACGATCGCTGCCGCTTTCTTCATCGCCGGCACGATGTCCGGATCTGTCGCGATCGAGACGAGAATGTCGCCTTCATTCATCTTAGACATGTCGCTTGGCCGGAAGATCTTCTTCACAACGCCTGTTGCGGCGCCGATGCAGCCGGTCTGGCCGCTCAGCTCACTCACGTCCTGATCGATCTCTCGTTCAGTGAGCTTGGCAAGTTTTTCAGCTTCTGCGCCGATGAAGACCTCTTCGTTGTCTTTCTCAGTGTAGTGGACGCAGAACTTGGTTCGTTGCTCCAGCTCTTCCTTGCTGTACTTCTTTTCGATCAGCGCTGGACGAACCTCGCTCGGCAGGAGGAAATGAGCTGCTTCCTCGGAGATGCCCAGGCGTCTGGCTATTTCAGCAAGAACCGGTTTCATCCGGTACAAAGCATAGATCTGGGCGTACCGTCGATAGATCTTGGTGACCATGAAGTCGCCGAAAGCGTCGAACAGAGTCTTATGCTCATCATCAACGTCAAGCTCTTTGAATAGTTCGTCGCGGAGCTGCATGTTCTTCGCCATCTCGCTGTGTTTCTCATTGAGGAGCTCCTTGGCATCGCTGTTTCTACCGATGAACTTGGTGAGCTCTTTCAGGTAGTGGTTAAAGCTGTGAACTCCCTCCTTCCCCACATACATATATTTGACATAGAAATATTTCTGATAATGCTTCTCAACCGCTTTCAAGATGGTTGTGGAGATCTTTTGACGGATAGTATCCATCTTTTTCTCAAGCAATTCCTCGTATTCCGGAGTATGCGTCTGGAGACCGTAGGGTCCTGCTTCTTGATCTTCGAATAGCTTGAAGAGTTCTTTGAACAACTGCCGTTGCTCCGAATCGGCTTGGATCATGACAGCTATTTCCAAGAAATCCTCTTGTTCCTGCTGGATCAGGCTCTTCTGGGTTGGCTGCGTCAGGATAGTGAAGTGCTCGTTGAGTTTCTCACCAGAACCTTTCTGCTCCAGATAATTCTTCATCGCATTCGTAAAGTTGTTGTGGAACATGTCAACAGCCACAGGCACCCAACAGAAGCGATAGTACTCAGTGTGTACCTTATCATGATTTTCGTGGAAGTCGGCAAGCGCCTCGTCACTGAGGGCCTCAAGCCGTTCCTCAGGGAGTGCCTCTGCACACTTCCTGAGCTTGTCCGCCTCTACCACTATTTGCTTATTGAGTTCTGTGGTGAAGTCTGGTGTTTCAAGGAATTTCTTGAGGATGGTCTCAGCCACTTCGTTGCTGTCTTTTTCGCCGAAGTAGAACCAGAGGTGGTAACCATCCCTGAAGACAGTCATGACCTTTGCATACGCTCGTCCAGCAGGCTCTGCAAATTCGTTGGTGAAGCAGCTTGCCCAGATCTGGTTGAAGAACAGATCGCAATCAGGAATGTCTTCACCCAAAACCCAGGGATCCTTGTCGTTCAGCGTGTTGAGTGTCATTTTCATGCCCTGGAGATGCTTGCTGTATTAAAAGATTACTCTCCGCATTGCACGATGGCTTCTGTCTCGTCGACGAGGAAAGTGGCGTCGAGGAATTGCTCTGTGACGTAGATGTTGCTCTTCACATGTTCGGTGATCGTGCTGGTCTTGAGCGCGCCGCCGCACATGCCAAGGTAGGGGATGAGCTGGTCTGCGAGGTATGGGTCGACGACCGCTTCGCTCGCGAGCAGGTCTTTGAGCTCTTTTGCTGCGCGTTCTGCGAGCTTTTCTGCGGGGACGCCTTTCTCGCCGAGTGCGTCGCTGGCCAGGATGGTCTTGCCGCAGCGTGCCCAGAGTGTGAGGATTGCGCCGGTGCTGTGTGTCTGCGAGTATTCCTGGCGTACCATTGTCGGCTTGTTGAGCGTGTTGAACGAGAGTTCAGCCATCTCTTTCAGGCGTCTGGCCACGTCTGCTGCTTCGAGTTCTGCGGATGCGTGCGCCACGCCTTCGATCTTGAGCAGGTTGCCGCGCTCGACGAATTCGAGCCGTGGGAGTGTGCTGCCCTCGTGGCGGTCGTGTCCCTTGACTGTGAGTTCGAGCACGCCCTGTCCTTTGGGGAAGTAGCCGCGTTTCCTGATGTTCACTTTCACGTCGCCTATTGGCTTGAGCATTGGCGCGAGCACGTTCGCGAGGTAGTCTGCAGGAATGCTCCATTTGACGTCAGTGCCGCCTTGCAGTGTGAGGTGCACGCGTTTCCCTGAGAAGATCGTCGCGAGGATGATACACTGGCTCACGAGCGTCGCGCTTGCTGCTGTCTCGAGGTCGTACAGGACTTTCTTGTTCTTGATCTCGCCTGGGATGAAGGTAATCTGCTCGCTTTCCAGGTGCGCGTCTTCGACTTTCGCGCCGCTGAGTTCTTGGAGAATGCGGATGCAGTAGAGATGTTCCCGCTTGAGTCCTGGTTGAGGTCGGCCGTGCCTGATGTTTGTGATCCGGAACGGCTTGCCGGTGATCGTACTCAGTGCGAGCGCTGTTCGCAGGATCGCGCCGCCACCTTCGCCGTGCGTGCCATCGATCTCGATCATGCAAGAAAGGAAGCGAGAAGTGTTTTTAAGTCTAGTAGGCGCGCGCGAAATAGATAGCGTGCTGTGCCGCTTTGTCGCAATGCACGCACTTCTTTCCCTTCACGTCACCGCTCTTGAACGGGATGCAGCGCGTTGTCGCTGCTGTCTTTTCCTTGATCACAAGTTCGCAGTCGTCGTCGCCGCAATGGGTCGTGTGCACCATCTTGCGATCTTCGATGGCTTTCTCGAACCCGGCAAAGTCCGTGACCTCGACAGTGTCTGCTGCGATGCGTTGTTTCGCTTTGTCGTAGAGTTCTGTGTGCATCTGCTCGAGCGTCTCTGCGACGTGCTGCTTGAGTTTTGTGAGCGGTACGAATTCTTTCGTGCCAGTGTCTCTTCGGACGACGACCGCTTGTTTCTTCTCCATGTCCTTCGGTCCGACCTCGATGCGGAGCGGAATCCCCTTGAGCTCGTACTCGTTGAACTTCCAGCCGCTAGTGTACTCGTCTCGCGTGTCCACGATCGGTGTGAATTCCTTGAGGAGTGTGCCGACTTCTTCAGCTGCCTTGATGATTTCGGTTTTCTGCTTTTCGAAGATGATCGGAACTACCGCGACTTTGTTGGGCGCTGCTCTCGGCGGCAGCACCAGGCCTTTGTCGTCGCCGTGCGTGAGCACGATGGCGCCGATCATTCTCGTGCTCATGCCCCAGCTGTTCTGCCAAGGCATGCTGCTCTTGCCGTCCTTGTCCTGGAAGCTGATGTCGAACGCTTTGGCAAAGCCCTGGCTCAGGTCATGGCTCGTGCCCATTTGGAGTGCCTTGCCGTCTGGCATCAGTGATTCGATGGTGTATGTCCTGATTGCGCCGGCGAATTTTTCGCGTTCGCTTTTCAGGCCCATGATGACTGGGATGGCGAGCAGCTCTTCAGCGATCTGCCGATAGCGTTCAAGGTAATGCAGCGTTTCCTTGTGGCATTCGTCTGCTGTCTCGTAGACGCAATGGCCTTCCTGCCAGAGGAACTCCCTGCTTCTGAGGAAGAGCTTGACGTCCTGGACTTCCCAGCGGACGATGTTGCACCACTGGTTGATCTTCAAAGGCAGGTCGCGCCAGCTCCTGATCCACTTGCCGTAGCTGTCATACATGATGGTCTCGCTGGTCGGCCGGATCGCGAAGCGTTCGCCGTTCTTGTCATCCTTATTGTCGACCCACGCGACTTCTGGCTTGAAACCTTCAGCGTGCTCCGCCTCTCTCGAGAAGAAGCTTTCAGGGATGAACAGGGGGAAGTAGGCATTCGTGACGCCGTCTTCTTGGATGTACGCGTTGAGCTGGTCTTGGATCGCTTGCCAGAGCGCGTAGCCGAGCGGGCGGATCACCATGCAGCCCTTGATCGGGGCATAGTCTGCAAGCTCAGCTTTGAGGCATACTTGCGTGTACCATTCCGGCATGTCGCCTGCCTTGGTGACGGTGAGGCCTTTCGTGTCCTGTTCGTTGGACTTGTCTGTCATGCACGGGAAGAGCAGTGGATTGTTTAAAAAGCTTGCTGCGTTCGTCAGGTGAAAAGCAGGAAAGCTTTTATACAGTATATTCATTTCCGAGTAGTCATGGTTGCAGGTCTTATGGAAGCGCCGATCGCGCGCGGCGTGTATCTGGGGAGCAGGGCTGATGAGTACGGTCGTGTTCACACGCTCCGGCACACTGACAGTCGTCACTACCTGCCACTTTCCAATCTGCCAGGCACGCATGGTGTGCATGTAGCACAGACAATACGGGAATTGCTGAATAAACAGTGGACGATGTTTGGAGATGCAGTGAGCTTACTCAGTCAAATAGATTACCAAAACACAGAACCTGAACGGCTGCGTGAACTGTTCGAACCCTTTCGCAAGTATTTACCACGTATGATATTTCGGCGACAGCTTGCTGGGCTGAGAACCGCAAGCCTCGCGATCAAGCTGGGTTTGAGTGAGTTCAACGGATCAGAAGACCTCCGCCTCGTATATCGAGATTTGTCAGACACAGTGGGAATATACGCATCAACTGTCGAAAATGGCGTCCGCACGTTCACGGGAGTCTCACACGAGATATTCGGATCTAACGCACCATCAATATTCGGCGATGAGCCACAGGTGCATAAAGAACTGGGCGAATGGCGTGAGGAAATAAAGAGATGGATTGGCAGGAGCTCGCCGACCCTCCGCGAGCAGGTACTCGAAGAGCTTGCTGCCTTGGACCGTGCGTTCAAGCAAGCCTTGCACGACTCTGGCCAGCCGACTGAGCTTCACGAGAAATTCTAGTTTTTCCGATACGCCACATAGATATCTGCTTCGAGCATGACGCCCTCGTCGTAGAAATGGTGCACAAAGTACAGGTTGCCTTCAGGGTCCATTGTCGGTTCGCCGGCGAACTGCGACACAATGAGCTCTGGCGCTTGCCATTCATCGTCGTCTTTCACTGATCTGAAGATTCCTGGTGTGCCACGATAGGTGCGAGTGAACCATAATTCATTCCCGTCCTCTGTGAGATACGGCCAGCCATCACTTTCTTGGCTGTTCACTGCTTCGATATTGACTGGCTCTTGCACCACGCCGCCAGCCAATTCTGCCATCCAGATGTCGTAGTTTCCAAGTCCAGGGCTGCGCGACGAGTGGAAATAGATCTGATCATTCCAGATGTGCAGCTCGCCCACTTCCTTCAAGAGCCAGGAAGGATGCACTTCTTCCCAGTCCTGCCACACCCCATCGATCATGCGGGCGGTGAACCAGTGGATGCCAGTATAGCCTTCGCGTGCAGTGCAGAACCATGATTGCGTATTGCGGGCAAAAAAGCATCCATCGAGCGAGAGTTTGCCGGGATCTTGGAGCCAGACCCGTTCTGGCGTTTGCCACGCACCGTTCAACTGTTTGGAAACATAAATGCCGGTGACGCCGTCCCCCACTTGTCCTTCGGCAGGAATCGAAACATCTGGTGTGTAGAAGAAATACAACTCCCTTCCGTCGGCAGTGATGAAGGGCGAGTCTTCCGCCCCTGCAGTGTTGATCGGCGGGGCGAGCGGCACTGGTTCCTCAAACTGGTCGCTGTGCAGGACTGGTGGGTGCTTGTCCATTTCCGGCGTGATCTTGACAGCGTCGCTTGGGATCACGCTCTCCCGATCTATGAACACGTGTTCCTGCGCTGTGCAGGCTGTGAGGACCAGGAAGAGGAGCAGTATCAGTCTCATTTCTGGCAGTCAGAGCTCCAGCGATTTATAAATGCTCTGCTCGCCAAGACCTTTTCGGCAGTGCTGAGAGAAAACGATAGCTTTATAAACGCTCAGGTCGATAAACAGACCACAGTAACGACAGAGCAATAGAGAGGACAGTAGATGGGAATCGGCATCAGCCCGATGCAGCCGGGCGAGCGATCAAGCGGCCTACCGGGCGACCAGTATTCAGGGCAGGCCAAGATCGTCGTACGATTCAAAGGCCCGTTCGATTTCACCTATCTCTATCGCACCTTGCAACGCTGGTTCGAGCAACGGCGCTTTCGCTGGTACGAGAACAGGATCAAGGATACAGGCAAGCGCATCAAGGCTGATTGGTACGCCCAGCGCGATGTCGACGAGTTCTGGAGCGAGGGTTATAAGATCAAGGTCGAGATGTGGCATTGCTCCAGCCAGGAAGTCATGGTCAACGGCGAGCCACGAAAGATCATCAATGCGATGGCGCAATTCACGATCTGGGATTACGCTATCGCAGACAGGGCAGGATATTTCACCCGAGGGGGAAAAGGCGGCAAGTTCCGGAAGTGGCTGGGCAAGCTCTTCATGGAAGTGAAATGGCGTGAGGCAGAGATGGAAGTGGTTGATGTCTACCAGTATAGGGCGCAAGACATCGCAACAGTGATAAAGGAGTGCTTGAATATGACGACCAAGCATCAGGCACCGTGGTGACGCAATGAGTGAAGTCAAGTTCCTTGTCGACGGCAAGCAGGTCCAGTACGAAGGGCTCTTCGACCTCCACGGCTTGTGGTATGCGCTCGATGATTATTTCCGCGAGCGCGGCTATGACCGGTGCGAAGCCAAGAATTTTGAGGAAGTATACGAAACCGGGCGGCAGATCACGGTCGAGCTCATCCCGTACAAGAAGCCGAACTATTACCTGAAGGTCGAGATTAGGGTGTACGCTTTCTTCAAGAATTTGAAGGAACGCATTGTTGAAATCGACGGCGTCAAGCGGAAACTATGGCATGGCCGCGCAGAGTTTTGGTTCGACGCGAACCTCTATACCGATTTCGAGCACCGTTGGGAACACCGCGTGTTCTTTTATTTCCTCAGGACGTTGACGGATAAATTCATCAAGCGCAGCCAGGTGCACCTTGCGGAAGATCTCGCTGTTCGCGACTGCTGGGATGTCGTGGATTTAGTGAAAAGCTATCTCAACATGAACCGCTACAGCGTGGCTCCACGAAGCGCCACCTACTGGATTGGGTCATAGAACTTATAAACCAGTATTTTTTCTTATCCAAACCAAGCATTTTTGCCAGTGTCGCATAGCCCGGTATTGCGCGTGGCTTGAGACCACGTCCCTTCGGGGATCCTCGGTTCGAATCCGAGCACTGGCGTATGACAGAAGAAAAGACTGACAAGAAGGAGAACACTGAGCAGTATGTCACCAAGGACATGCTCATCGGCGAGATCGTGCAGAAATATCCGAAAGCCGCGTTCGTCATGATGCAGTATGGCTTGCACTGTGTGGGCTGCCACGTTTCAGCCTATGAGACCCTTGAGCAGGGTTGCCTCGGCCACGGCATGCCGGAAGAGACGCTCAACGACCTGCTCTTCGACCTGAACGCGTTCATCGCTGAGTGGCTCGAGACGGAGGGTGAAGACAAGGCTGAGAAACAGGAGAAAAAAGAGTAGTTTACTTGAATTTTTCTAAACCTTGCTCAAGCGCTCGAGCAATGGCTGGTTGATACTTCTCTGCAACTGCATGCATAGCACCTGCATCAATGGTGTCAAAACGCTCTTCGAAGATAGAACCAGCACCTCGACTCAGTTCAAGACCACATAAAAATTCTGCAGACGATCCTTGTTCAACTCCAACATAGCCAACAAAGTCAGCCAGCAGCTGGTGGTTCCCACCAATAAAAACAGGCCTTGGAGCAAGCATTCGGAGGCGATAAATGTCTCCCTCTCGTTCGACAACATAGCTCCCCCCACCTTGTGCAGGTGCTGCGCCAACGCCCAGTCTCCTTGCAAGGGTTTGGGTCTCCTGATTGATTGCTGCTCCTAAAGCAGTCAGATACGACTGAAATGGATCCCAGGCTTCCGTAAATGCATCTGCTAATGCGTCAATACAAGGAACATCATCAGCACTCAGGCCGCGCTTTGAGAATCCAGTTCCGTAATAATCTTCAGTCTCATGAATGACTTCAAAACTCATGCTATCACCTTTTCTACCAGTTAGGAGTGGCATTTCAGATATAAACCTAACGAGTATCAAAAACACCGTTCAACAGCAAGCTTTATAAACCCCCTACAGTTCTCAGCGGCTACAACTACCTCGGTAGGAGTTCACAATGATGGACGATAAGCAACTCAAGGAGGCCCTCGAAGGGCTGCAGAAAGCTTCTCAGCGCAAGTTCAAGCAATCATTCGACCTTATCGTCGCGTTGAAAGAGCTCAATCTCAAGAAGCCAGAAGAGCAAGTAGAGTTCTTCACCCAGGTGCACAAGACGCTCGGCAAGAAGCGCAAAATGTGCGCGCTCGTCGGTCCGGAAATGGCAGACGATGCCAAGAAAGTCTTCGACACTGTCGTCACCTCCGATCAATTCGCAAAGCTCGACATGAAAGCGATGAAGAAGATCGCGAGCGAGCACGAGTTCTTTGTCGGCCAAGCAAACATCATGCCAAAGATCGCGGCAAGCTTTGGTAAGGTCCTCGGACCAAGAGGAAAAATGCCGAACCCGAAAGCTGGCTGCATCGTGCCGCCGAAAGCGCCACTCGGACCACTCTACGAAAAGCTCCAGAAGACGGTCAAGATCAGCGCGAAGAAGAGCCCGAACATCCAGGTGCTCGCTGGAAACGAAAGCATGGACATGGCTGATGTGATCGATAATATCAAGACGCTCTACGACCAGGTCGTGCATCACCTGCCGCGCGAGAAGAACAATGTGAAGCACGTCTTTGTCAAGCTCACCATGAGCAAGCCAGTGAAGATCCAATGACACCGACGAAAGCAGCCGAACCGAGCCAAGAGAAGCAAGCTACGGTAAAAGAGTTTGTCGGCTTGATCGAGGAATACCCGATCATCGGTGTCGTGAACATGGCAAACCTGCCGGCAAAGCAGTTGCAGGACATGCGCGCCAAGCTGCGCGAGAAAGGCATCGTGCTCCGCATGACCAAGCGGCGCCTGATCTACAAGGCCTTTGAACAAGCAAAGAAGGACGGCCTGGACAAGCTCCAGGAGCACATCCAGGGCATGCCGGCCATGATCTTCACCAAGGAGAATCCCTTTGCGCTCTTCAAGCTCCTCAAGAAAAGCCAATCGAAAGCGCCGATCAAAGGCGGCCAAACAGCGCCTGACGACATCATCGTGCCAGCAGGTCCGACAAGCTTCGCGCCTGGCCCTGTCATCGGCGAGCTCGGCGCTGTCGGCATCAAGACCGCGGTGGAGGACGGCAAGATCGCGGTCAAGGAAGACAGCAAGGTCGCGAGCGCTGGCGACACTGTCGATGCAAAGCTCGCAGGCCTCTTGGGTCGTTTGGGCATCGAGCCCATGCGTATCGGCCTCGACCTCCTGGCAGTGCTTGAGAAGGGCGAGATCCTGGGCAAGGACGTATTGGATGTCGACGAGGAAGCGTACTACAACGACCTTGTCAAGGCACACACCGACGCGTTCGGACTCGCCATGGATCTCGGCTGGGCGTCGAAAGAGACGATCACGCCCTTGCTCCAGAAAGCGTTCATGGACGCAACGACTTTGGCGCTCGACCGTGGCATCGTGAACGGCGAGACCATCAAACCACTCCTCAGCAAGGCCTATGCGATGAGCCTTGCTCTCACTGGGCTGCTCCCTGATGAGGCCTTGAGCCAAGAAGCCAAGGCAGCGCAAGAAGCAGCTCCTGCTGAAGCAGCACCAGCTGCCGAGGCTGCACCGAAAGAGGAGAAGAAAGAAGAGAAAAAACCCGAAGACAGCGCTGCCGGACTCGGCGCGCTGTTCGGCTGATGATCAAAGGAGGCGAACACAATGGAGTATGTCTACGCTGCACTGGTCCTGCACAAGGCAGGGAAAGAAGTCACTGAAAGTTCAATCAAGAAAGTCCTCGAGGCTGCAGGAGTCAAGGCTGACGAAGGTCGTGTCAAGGCCCTTGTCGCTGCGCTTGCGGACGTGAATATCGACGACGCAATTGCCAACGCCGCGCCTGTGGCTGCCGCACCTGCCGCTGGCGGTGCTGCACCTGCGGAAGCAGCTGGTGGCGACGCGCCTGCCGAGAAGAAGGAAAAGAAGGAAGAGAAGAAGCCTGAAGAGGCTGCTGCCGGACTCGGCGCGCTCTTCGGATAGATTCGCTCCTTCTGAATCCTAAACATGTTTCAACCTATTAGGTACTGTCCCATGACTGAGAAAGTTGAGCTTGATGCCGAAGAGTCGCTTGCGATAGCGACGTCCGAAGAGACTCCAAAAGAGGAATCTATTCCTGAAACTCCGAAAGAAGAGTCGGCTGAAACGAAAGAAGACTCTAAAGATTTGGAGGTTGAGGAGAAGAAAGAGGATGAAGAGAAGCCCGAGAAGAAGCCAAAATCCGCCAAAGACGACGAACTCGGCTCGAATGTGCAGGACCTTCTGAAGAAGCTCGACGTCGCGAAGCGCGAGGTCCAGGAGTTCAAGGCAAAAGTCGCCAAGGCCAACAAGAAGAAGGAGGCCGCGTTCAAGAAGAAGCAAGCTGTCAGCAAGGAGATCGGCGACAAGATCGGCGAGATGACCGGCAGCAAGAAGGAACGCAACAACATCACCGGCGATGTCAAGGAGCTCAAGAAGCAACGCGACACATTGAACAAGGAGATCCGCACCAAGGTGCAGGAGATCAAGAAGCTCAACGAAGAGAACAAGGACATGCTCACACAGTTCGACAAGAAGAATTCTCCAGGTGCGTTGCAGCGGAAGATCGAGCAGATGGAGTTCAAGCTCGAGACGCAGCCGATGGGCTTCGATGCAGAGCAGCGCATGACCAAGAAGCTCAAGGAGCTGAAGAAGGAATACAGCGGGATCAAGGACAAAGCAGAGGTCTTCCAGACGATCAAGGCGAAGTCGAAAGAGATCGACAAGCTCAAGCGCGAAGCGAACAAGTTCCATCGTCAGGTGCAGGAGAAGGCGAAAGAGTCGCAGGAACGACACGAGGCCTTATTGTCTGAAAGCGGCGATCTGAACGGGCTGCGCAAGAAGGAGGAAGAGCTGTACAAGGCATTCCTCGAGGAGAAAAAGGTCTATACTGAGATCAACCAGCAGCTCAAGGACAAGATGGCGGCTTTGCAGAAGCTGAAAGAAGCGCTCTCGAAGCAGAACGTCAGGCTGAAGGAAGACCAGGCGAAAGAAGAGCAGAAAACGCTGAAAGAACGCGCCAAGGAAGCTGAGGAGAAAGTGAAGAAGAAGGGCAAGCTCACGACCGAAGACCTGCTCGCGCTGCAAGGCGTGAAGAAGTAAAAGCTTTTAATCTCTTATCTATTCTTGCTCACCATGGCATTATTCATGATCGGTCTCGGGCTTGGCGATGAGAAGGACGTCACTGTCAAAGGTCTGGAAGTCATAAAGAAATCAGAACTGGTCTTTCTTGAATCCTACACATCACTATTAGGGATTGAAAAAGAAAAGCTTGAGAAATTCTATAATAAAAAGATCATTCTTGCTGATCGCAAGCTCGTCGAAAAAGAAGCGGAAAAGATCCTCGAACCTGCAAAAGACAAGGACGTCGCGTTTCTCGTCGTCGGAGACCCGTTCGGTGCGACAACGCACACTGATCTGTTCCTCAGAGCAAAAGAAAAAAATATCCCCATACAAATAATCCACAACGCATCGATCATGAATGCGATTGGAGAAATCGGTTTGGAGTTGTACAAGTACGGAAAGACAACTTCGATCCCGTATTGGGAAGCAAGCTTTGAACCAGAAACGCCCTATGATGTCATCAAGATGAATCAAGCGAGCGGCTTGCACACCTTATGCTTGCTTGACATCAAGGCTGACGAGCAACGTTTCATGACGGTCAAGGAAGGCATTGACATTCTCAAGAAGATCGAAGACAAGAGAAAGGAAAAAATAATTACCCAGGATCTGCTTGTCATCGGCGTCGCACGATTAGGACAAGACGACCAAATGATTAAGGTGGGGAGTGTTAAGGAGTTGGAGAATGTTGATTTTGGCGCTCCCTTACATTCTCTCATCATTCCCGGTGAGCTCCAAGTCGTCGAAGAGGAAGCGATAGAAATTAGAAAATAGGTTTTACTTCCTGCCTTTCAGGCCTTCGAACGCTCGCAATATCTCCAGCGGCACTGCGAAGATGACAGTGTTCGACTGATCGCTGCTCAGATCGTTCAGGGTCTGCAGTGTTCGCAGGTGCAAGGCCCCTGTCTTCTTGCCGAGCGTGCCGGCAGCTTTCGCCATGTTGGTAGCGGCAACGACTTCACCCTCTGCTTTGATGATCACTGCGCGTTTTTCACGCTCAGCCTCTGCCTGCTTCGAGATGGTGCGTTTCATGTCCTGCGGCAGGATCACGTCTTTCAGGTCGACAGTCTCGACCCTGATGCCCCACGGATCAGTGGCTTTGTCAACGATCTTCTGGATCTTCTCGCTGATCTTGTCGCGCTGGCTCAGCAACTCGTCAAGCTCGACCTCGCCGACGATGTTCCGCATGGTGGTCTGCGCCAATTGGGAAACGGCGAACATGAATTGCTCGACCTCGATGACCGCCTTCTGGGCATCGCTGACTTTGTAGTAGATGACTGCGTTGACATTGACCGAGATGTTGTCCTTGGTGATGCAATCCTGGTCAGGGACGTCGACAGCCTTGACACGGATGTCCACACGCTGCCAGGTCTGCAGGATGGGGATGACTAAACGCAAGCCAGGCTTCATCATCCCAGTGTATTTGCCCAAGGTGAACTTGACGCCGCGTTCGTACTCTTTCACGACTTTCAATCCTGTCAGTATGAAGAAAACAACGATGCCAATGACATAGTACATGACCATGATTCCACCCCTCGGTGCCTGAAGGCGAGCCAGGGATGTTTAAATAGCTTTGGTTCGTTTCCCTCAATAATCAATAGAAATCTTTATATACGGTTTCCTGTAGGGGGACAGCATGCACCCTCTCAGCAAGCGAGGCATGTCACCCTTGATCGCCACAGTGCTGCTCATGGCCTTTGCCGTCGCGCTCGGCGGCATGGTGATGAACTGGCAGGGCAGTCTCTCAGGCTTGGACTGCAGCGACGTCCATGTCGATGTGACCACCTTCTGCTTTGACGGCCAGTACGTCCAGATCGCAGCGCGCAATACCGGAGAGGAGCCTGTCGCCTCGCTCCTGCTGCAGATCGATCATCCGGCGTCAGGGCAGTATAACATCACTGTGTCTAAATCTGCGATGGATAAGGGCACTGCGACCAGCAGCCAGGTCCCGATCACGGTTGACAATGACGCTGCAGTCAATCTCTTCGCGAATCTCGACCGGCATGGCAAGCCGACTGCCTGCCCTGAGCCGATCGCGCGCAAGCTTCCATTGCCGAAATGCTGAAAAAGCGCGCCGGTTTCTCTCTTGCCATGAAAATAACGCTTGATCTCCGTTCGACAGTTGACGAGAACGCGCAACGCTATTTCGAAGCTGCCAAGAAAGCGCGGAAGAAAGCGAAAGGCGCTGAGAAAGCGCTGGCAACATGGGAAGCGCGCGCAGAGAAAGGGCCTGCAAAGGCGAAGGTCGTGCGGAAGCGGGAATGGTTTGAACGTTTCCGGTGGTGCTATTCCAGCGATGGCTTTCTCATGATCGGCGGACGCGACGCGACGACGAACGAGATGGTGGTGAAGAAGCACGCTGACAAGGGCGATGTCGTGTTCCACACTGATATGGCGGGCTCGCCCTTCATCATTGTCAAGGCTGGAGGCAAGACTGTGCCGACAACGACGCTTGAGGAGGCTGCAGTGTTCTGCGCCTCGTATGGCCGTGGGTGGAAGCAAGGCATGGCTTCGCTCGAGGTTTTCCATGTTTCGCCAGAGCAGGTGACAAAGGAAGCACAGGCTGGCGAGCACTTGCCGAAAGGCGCCTTCATGATTCGCGGCAAGACGACCTATCACAAGCCAGCGCTGGCTGTCGCTGTCGGCCTGGACACGCAAGGCAGGGTGATGGCTGGCCCGCCTGGAGCTGTAAAGAAGCACTGCGAAAAGGCTGTGGAAGTCCTCCAGGGCAATGAGAAGACCAGCGACGTAGCGAAGGCGCTGAAGCAGGCGCTGGGCGCTGATGACCTTGACGAGCTCGTGGCTGCCTTGCCAGCAGGTGGAGCCAAGCTCGGTGCTGCCGCCTTGGCGCGGCATACGAAGTCATAGAAACGCTCTGCGTTTCTAGGATGCCAGGAAGCTTCGCTTCCTGAGCATAAGAGCGCCGCGGCAGCATCCGCAGAAACCTTTATAAAGCTCCCGCGTTCTGCTCGCGTTGAGGTGTTGCGGTGACGACAAATCCTGAATGTTCTACATGCAAGTGCCAGATGAGCAAGGTGGGCCATCTCGACAGCGGAAACGCGAAGTACGAGACCTATCGCTGCCCAACCTGTCATGTTGAGCAGTCCATCTGCCTTGGCTTGGATAAGTAGCGCCACTGCCTTGGCGCGACACGCGAAGCAGAGCGCCGCAGTGGCGCGCAAGCTTTATAAAGGAGCGATGCCAGGAAGCACACATGGATCTCAAGCAGCTGAACCAGCAGCTCAATGACGCGCTGAACCGCTGGTTGCAAGCGACAATGTACTATTTCCAGCATCTCAGCCAACTCGAGATGTATGGCTGGGGCGCCTTCGGCCTGGGCTTTGCCCTCTTCATTGTCGGGCTTGTTCTTTTATAAGTACCTTATAAAGAAAATGCATCCCAGAATCTTTTTTATAAATGAAGTTTTAAAAAAAGTAAGGTTTAAATAGTATATGTTGCACCCTCCATTTTGAGGGGGTGGTTCGTATAGGGCAGCAGGAAGTGTATGACTTCTTGACCCAGCATAAGGGCCAATGGTACACGAGCAGGGACATTTCTGAGCAGTTGAACGTCTCGATCGGCTCGGTCACGATGAGCCTGAAGAAGCTGCGCAAGACCAACCTGATCAAGTACCGCAACACTGGCGTGCGGAACACCTTCATC
>JANQNB010000016.1 GCA_028279755.1 Candidatus Nanoarchaeia archaeon | reverse complement strand
CTCCTGCGGAGTTCTCCGGCGCCTTTAACAGGACTTTAAACGGTAGAATTGAAATTCTAGCCCCACATCACTGCGTGATGTGCGTTAAAGTCCGGTGTTAACAGCAATATTACTCGAACATTAATTTTAAAAACTACTGTGCTTTGATAAGGTAAAATGAAAATAATAAGAGAATGGTGGTTTTGGGTGCTTATTGTGCTACTGGCCATCGTTATCTTTTTCCCGAAAGATGCAGGACATACAGGTAGTGGAATGCCAGATCCCGGCCCAGAATATTCTTGGGATGAAAAAGAATGTTTTTGTCTCGGATACAAATTCACACCTCGCAGTTTACAAATGTCAGACAGTCCAACCTATTACAAATGTTCAGGATTTCCACTGGCTTGCGAATGTACCAAAACCACGCATTACAGAGAAACTAATCAAAAATCAGTGGAAAGCATTGGCTGTAATTAATGTTCTGCGTCATAAAGCTTTTAACAGGACTTTCATGGCTCGGAGCTGCGGCTCCTCGCTTCAAATTCTACCCGCTCGCTGTCGCTCGCCTCCCTAGCCAGCCTCCCTCCGGTCGGCCACCCTAAGAACTTCATGAAAGTCCGGTGTTAACAGTAATACAGGGAGGTTTTCGTTACTTTTTTATTTAAGGGGAGTTTCTTAGTATTATGCGACAGCGAATTGCAGGTTCCGGAGTTGATTTTTTAGAAGCAGGAGCTCTAGAAATATTGGCTAGAATGTCAACGACAAAGAGGAAAAGACGCGTGAGACGACCAAGAGGAATCTTTGACCGACGAGTAAGACCATATTGGGTTCATCGTCTTGTTCTTAATGAGCCAGTACCTCATGATTCATATCGCGAAAGAGCTCCGCCTGGCATTTTTCCTCGACGAACAAGAGAACCTGCATGGGTACAAAAAATGCGATTCGATCGCGCAGTGTATGGTCAAAAAACAGCACAACCAACAACTCAAAAACCAAGAATTCCTAGCATCTATGTTATCTAAGAAAACCTCCTTCTGTACAACGTTTAACAGGACTTTAATCGGAATAATTTGCGAATTATTCCCCACTCTGTCTTCGACAGAGTGCGTTAAAGTCTGGTGTTATTGGCAATTTTTGGGGCAAAATCATGATACTATTTTCGAATAGTTATAAAAAGAAAGTTATTTAAGTTACAATAAAATCGCCACTTCTGATGACTGACGAAGGACCTACAAGATTAGTTCATGTAGAAGACACTACTGGTTTCGCAGTCGCACATGTCGCAGATGAAATTTCTACTTATGAAACATTTGTTGAGATTGTTTGCAGAGATCAAAGAATCCCGAGAAACTATGATCCGGAAAGAATGTGGCTCCCTATGCTCGAGCACACGTCTGATAAGAAGCTTGGTGTTGCCAAGAATAATGTGCTCGCAGGCGAATGGGGAGGTCAGATACGCGCATCAAAATTCTATGATTGGGCCTTCCAAGGGAGAGACAAACGTCATAAAACGTTCATCTCCGGGCTTTATCGACTACACCGACCAATGTTTGCATTCGAGGGCGACTATGCAGTATTCAGCGAATCACCTTTTGTCGTCTTTGCTTTCGGAGTCGATGTCACTCCCAGAGCTTTGGAAGCCACAGTCGATGAATTCTTTGACAGAACAGGACTCACTGCAAGAGCATTGAGCGCAAAAGACGTCGCGGATTTCGAGGCAAGAAAAGGAGACATCGTCTGGTCCATCAACGAGATTCGAAAGAAATTGCCAGACTTCCGCCGATTTAACGCAAATTTCGGTTACGAATTAATGCAAGGAAACAGATTGTATGACCGATTTGTAAGTGGTGCCGATTTTGGCATGTAACTTCTTCTCAGATTCTTGATTTTGCCCCCAAAAGCTCACTCGCTACGCTCGTTCCAGCTCGAGTCAAAGTTCTTTAAAGTCCGGTGTTAAGCGCAATCAATGAGCTTTCAGCCATTTCCGAACGTGTTGTCCGATGTTTTTGTAGAACGTAATGATAAAACCAAGGAGAACCACAAGACCGATATACACATAATGCATCAAAGAAGTCATAAACCCTGGCTGGCAGACATTGCCACAAACCGAGCCTCCACACAAGGTACACATATAATAAACTCACATCTGAAACATTATAAGTTTTTCTACGGGAATCCAATTTCTCGTTGCACAGCCTCGAGATCGCTTGCTGCGCGTTGTTCCCACAACGTTCGCGCGCCGCTCGTGACGTGATACTTCACTTTGTACTTTTTGCACCAGCGCGCGTTCTGTTGCATGCGGCCGAAAATGACTTCTGGGTGTTTCGCGTTGAGGAGTAAGGAAGTTGTGGTGATGATGGCTTTCGCTTGTCGTTTGCTGCTCTTCTGGCAGAGCTTGAGGAGCACTTGGTTCAGTCCTGAATTCCTATGGTGGATGAAGTCCGGTCGCGTCCCGTTCTCTGGCTCGAGGATGAAATCGACGTTCTTGTTCTCGAAGAATTCCCGCTTGGCAGGCGCGATGATGCAGTCAAAATGCTTCTTCAGCGCTTTCGCCTGGTTCGGACTCTTCACAAACACAGCAGTCTTCACCCCCTCCTTTGCGCCTGTCGATGGGTGGGACTGCCTCTTCTGCTGCGATCGGGAGGGTCCAGCAGGCGCTACGTAACAGACAATAATCTCCTTATGGCCGAGCTCGCGCGCGAGCGCGACGCGTTCGTCGATGTCCGTGCTGTGGAAGAGGAGCTCCATGCAGGCAGAACACGGGTGCGTCTATATAATAATGAAGGGAGAAGAGATTATTTTCCATATAGAAACTATTTTTTTCCGTTCTTGCCTTTCAGCGTGGTCTTGCGCTCGTGGCGCGCGATGAGCAGGCAGGCGCACAGGCTGCCGACCCCGTTCCAGACAAGGTCGAACGCGTTATTCAGGTAGCCACCGATAGTATCACCAGCATCAAGAAACAGCACTGCGCTGAGCTCGATGATCTCAGCAAGCGCGCCGAGGCCCATGACGATGAGGAACAGGAGGATGCTGAAATGGAAGAGCGCGATCTTGTTCTTGAGCTTGAAGTGCGGTCGCAGGAGGTTATACGCGATAAAGGTGAGCACAAACACGCCGAAGGCGTGGATGATGTTGTCGTAGCGGAGAAAGGGGAAGAGCCAGAGATCGAACAAGCGCGTCTCGCCCAGGTAGAGCGTGCCACCCATGAAGCTCAGGAGCCAGTGCAGCACGATGCCGAGCAAGAGCGTCTCGGTCAAGCGCAGCCGGTGGTAATAGCTCACGATGAAGATGAAGAAGAGGGTGCTGAGAAAGGAATAGAAAACGAACTCGCCGTTGCCGCTCAGGACAAAGATCACGCCGAAGATGAACAAGGACAGGACAACGCCCATGAACACCAGGCGCGTCATGCGTGGAAAGCTGGCAAAATGACGCTGCATCCGCTTGTATTCCATGGAACCGTGAATCGGCGGGTTGTTTTTAAGAGTTTTCACCTCGTAAAACATTTATACCGTGCACAAATCCTGTTTGTCATGGGAAAATACCTCGCTGTCGCGCGAGACACGCACAGCCCGTTCATGAGAAACACCATTTGGGTGGTCGGCATACGGCAATGGGGTCCGGACTTCGGGCTCAGCAATGTCAGAATCGGCATCGTCTCTCGCGAAAACAACATCGCGTACGTCAGCGAAGAAACCTCCTGGGATCCTGTCAGGAAAGAGCTGTTCGAAACGGTAAAGGACGATCTTTCAAAGTTTGAAGACTACATCGACAACTCGCTGCAAGTGGGTGAGGAGATGAATGCCTTCACCGAACAAATCATGACAAGGGATTTGGCCGCGTGTGCACCGAGTGAACTGATCGCTTTCTACCGAGAATTCGCGAAACGGCAATCAAACGCTTATGCATGCGGATGCATTATCCCACTCATCGACATCGGTGGCCAATCACTGATCGAAGGCCGGGGAAAGGAATATCTGCAACAAAAGATGGGTGATCGGTTCCAAGAGTGCTACGATGCATTCACCTTCCCGATTCGCAACTCCTTTGCTGGTGACCAGGAAGAAGAGCTGCTGGAACTCTACAAGGAAATCCTTGCCAAGGAGTTGCAGCCAGTGCTGCAAGGGGAACCTGAAGAGATTGTCCCCAAGCTTCAACAAGGGCATCCTGAATTCTACACCAAGCTCGTAGCGCACACAAAAAAATACAGCTGGGTATACTATGTCTATGCCGGCCCCGCATATACTGAGAAAGATTTTGTCGCTTTCCTGCAGGACTATCTCGCCCGCAATGTTGATCCTGCTGCAGAGCTCAAGCGCAGGGCCCAGCGGCGTCGAGAAGTGGAACAACGCAAAGAACACTATCTCAAGCAACTCAAGCCCGACAAGTTCATGCGACACATACTGCAGCTCATGGGTAAGATTGTCTGGGCCAAACCGCGACGCAAAGATCTGCAGAGCAAGAGCTACTGGCATATCGAGAGATTGCTTCTCGAAATCGGCAAACGTCTCGGGATTCAGCTTGACGAAGTGCGCAATTACACCATTGACGAGCTTGAAGCAGCCTTGGAACACCAAACCCCGCTTGACCACAAGGCGGCGGCAGCGAGAAAACACCTTCACGTCTGCATTACAGAGCCGGCAGGCATACAGCTCATGGTTGGAAAGGAAGCTGAGCAGTGGATTGAGAGCACGATGAAAACCGAGGAGGCTGTGAGCGCTTCGGAGGGCCAGCTTCGCGGCACGCCAGCGTGCCTCGGCGCGCCAGTCACCGGTACAGTCAAGGTCATCAACGATCCGAGCGAGATGGGAAAGATGAGTTATGGTGACATTCTCGTCAGCGTGGTCACAACACCCTCAATCGTCCCAGCAATGAAGAAAGCAGCAGCGATCGTCACAGACGAAGGCGGACTCACCTGTCATGCAGCAATCGTTTCTCGGGAACTTAATATCCCGTGCGTGGTCGGAACGCAAAGAGGAACCGCCACCTTGAAAGACGGTGATCAGGTCGAGGTGGATGCTTCAGAAGGCACAGTGCGGATCCTTGATCATTCGCTATAGAGAAGCAGCAATACGACACGCTTTGCATTCTCCAGCAGCGCTTGGCTCGCCGCATTGCGTGCATGCGGTTGCTGCGCTTTCCTGGACCGGCAGCTGCTGCTTGACCGTGAGATAATGCCGGAGTATGTTCTGCTTTGTTCCGGGATGTTTCGCTTCGAAGTCGTTCAGCGCGTCCCGCACTGTGGCGCGATACGCCTGCGTTATGTACGGGCATTCTGTCCACTCACTTGCAATGTTGTTCAGCAAGGCATAGGTCATGATCTCTTTCTCAGTGCAGAAGTATAATGGTTTCACTCTTTTTACAAAGCCCTTAGCATTGCTCGTCGTGACTGGGCCACCTCGGGGGAACAGGTCGGTATTGGCACGCGTCAGGTTCATCAATACTGCCTGCGCTTCGTCATCAGCGTTGTGTCCAGTCGCGATCACGTCGAACGTCGCGGCGTGCCGGTTCATTAATTGGCGCCGGAACGTGCCGCAGACAGAGCAGGGGTATAACTTCTTGTCCTTCAAGATCTTGTCTAACTTTTTCCCGTACTCATCCTTGAAAGAAACTATTTTGAGAGTAATACCTTTTTCTTTACAGAATTTCTTTAGTTCCTGTAACGTCTGATCGCGATAACCGGCAATCCCCTCATCGATGGCAAGCGCGCTCACGTCAAAGCCGAGCTTCTTCAGGACGAACAGGAGCGTGGTCGAATCCTTGCCGCCAGAAGCAGCGACGACGACACGATCCTTCTTCCTGATCAGTTTGTGCTGCGTGATCGTCTCCTTGACCCGCTGTTCGAAGCCTGCGACAAAGTGCTTTTTGCATAATGAATGCATGACGACAGTATCCGAGCAGTTCTTGCATCGCATAGAGCAAAGAGGTGGGGAGGATTTTAAATCCTTTATGGGTAGAAGATCTGCTTGTTGTGCACGAGCACGCCCTCGGCATAATAGGTGTTTGTGGGCTCGACCTGGAGGTTGTAGACCGGCTCGTCGTTCTCCTGCGCGACAATGCTTGTCACAGTCTCCCACTCACCAGCTTCTGTCAAGAGGTCGGCGCCGAGCGCGAGCTCGCCAGCTTCAGCCCAACCATCGCTTGTGTAGAACGGATGTTTTGGCGTCACTGTGATCCTGTCGTTAATGTTCAACACCACATTCTCGTCGCCAGACTCGTATAATCCGACAACAGTCGAGACTGCACGCTCGCCGGTGTCTACGTCATAGGAAACAACTTCGTCGCCAACGACAAGCGCTTCAATGGACTGCTCGCCTCCTGGTGTCAGGATCATCGTGCCGGCAGTGAAACAGTCGAAGTGGAACATGCAGCAGCCGAGGTGATTGCAGTAGAACTCCGGATCGCAATCCCAGGTGTGATCGCACGGGTCAAGGTAACCGCAGTCGCCGCTGCCGCCACTGCATGACGGGTGCGGGGTGCAGAGATGATGGCTCTCGCATTCCTGACAATTGCTCGAATCGCACGTCAAGGGGCATTCAGGCTCTGGCAGTTCGCAGACATAGCCGCATGGGCCCTCGCCGCCGCCTTGCGGCTCGTTCTCGCACGGCGTCACCATCTCGTCGCCGATCGCAGGCAGTGCAGTGTCTGCCCAAGCCTCGACCAGGCCTTGATTGAACTGCCCGCCGACTTTCAGATCATCCACATTGCCATCGTACCAGCAGTCGACAAAGCGTGCGAGCTCTGTCTGTGATGGCGAAAGGAAACTCGCCTGAAGATTCCAGGTGAGCGAGCCCAACGCTACCTGGCGGCGGAGCTTGACAAGGATGTCGCCGGTGGGTGGCCGGTACGTCCCCGAGGTCGCGCCAGGCGTGCTCGACCAGATCGTATATTGCGGCCATGGGATGGTGACTGGCCGGCCGCCGAGATCAGTGTAGCGGGTCGTGTCGAGGAAGTAATGCTCGTGCGGGTTCGAGCGGATGTGCCATTGGTTGGAATGGCCGAAGAGATAGCAATCGCTGTCTGACGATGGGCTCTGGAAATTGATCATCCTGTCTCCAGCATCAGCATAGGGATGCTCGCCGCTGGGACTGTAGAGCTCGCGCACAGTGTAGACGCCAGTGCTGCCGACACGCACGTTCGGTTCCTGACAGCTCAAGCCAAAGTCAGAGACCAGGCCGCCACCGCCACCAGGCGGTTCTGTGTCGCAGCTGAAGATCGGCGGCGTCTCGCCGCCAGGCTCACCTTCGCAATCGCCAGGATCTGTCGGCGGTTCGCAGTCGTTGTTCACCCCGTCGCACGGATCGCTCACATAGATACCATTGTCAGGATCAGAATGGCGGACGCATTGCGGACACCTGCTGTATGGCGCTTCGTCGCATTGCGGACCGAGCGGGACGACATCGTCGCACGGCACGTAGCCATCCCCTTCGAGGTTGAGCACGAGATAACCGATCGGGTCAGCGTCAAGGCAGTCGCACTCTGGCAAGCCGCAACCGTCGCCGTCCTCACCGTCGTTGTCAAGGTCGTCGGTGTGGAAGCACGCGCTCGTGTCGATACGGCACTGGCTGTCGCACACCACTGATGCCGAAGTGTCACCCTCAGTGCAATCGTACAAGTCTGTGTTTGGCGGGTCGCATTCCGGGATATGGCTGATCTGCGTGCCGCCGCACATGGCCGGGACGTTCAAGGGACTGCCAGGATAATCCTTATCGATGCGAAGCGTGCGTGTCAACATACCCCAAGTGGAATCGACTGCCGCGTTCGGACTGCCGAACGTGAGCACCTGGGTCGTGCCGCCAGCAGCATAGGTGACACCATTCTGACTTGCCAAAGGTTCGAGGCTTTCGACAAGATTCTTCGCGATCACTTCGCCTGCGCCATTGTCGTCGAGCATCGCGCTCACGCTGACGTCTCCATCATCATAGAAATACGCTGCGTGGAACGCGCGCACCTGCTCAGGATCCGGCCCTTCGACTGTGCCGTCGCCGAACAGGGCGTCCCACCAGTCGCCGATGCCATTGTCCCACCAGCCAGCTGTAAAAGGATTGGTGTCGTCGCTGAGCACCAGGATGTTGTTCATGCCGTTCGTGTAGAGGTAGATCTTGCTGATCGATTGCAGTCCCTCTCCACCGTCCTTGACAGTGAGATGGCCGCAGCTGGCAAAGTCGGTGTTGTCCTCTGTCTGGCCGTCAGCGCTGTTGCAGAGCTCGGCATCGAGCTGGTCCAGGTTCAAGGTTGTGACGTCCTGGAACGGATAGTACAGGCCGATATAGGTGAGGATGATGGTCTCGAGGAAGGCGCTGGCATCGCCAGGATCATAGACGAACGCGACCGTGCGATGCCCCTCGCTCTCGATCACGCACGCGCCTTCGACATAGTCGGGCCCGGTCAGCGCGTTGGGCATGACGGTCGTGCCAGGACCGCAATCGATGACATGATCGTCGCCCTCCAGATGCTGCCTGAATGCTGCGGCGGCAAAGCCAAGGCGTGAGAAGTCGCCGCTCGGCGAGCCAGGCAGGGTGTCGCCGTCTTCCTCGCACGTATATGATTCCGGGTCGCCGGCCTGGCGTTTCATCACCATGTGATCGCTTTGTGAGAAGTCCAGAGTGACGACCGCGTTGCCGCCAGGATAGTTGCCGTCGTACGTCCAGATCTGGCCTGTCTGGACCAGCATGTCGTTCTGCACGCCGAGGCGCATGACATGGCGCAAGCTGTAGTCGGCGAAGCTCAATGGCTGGCCTTGGATCTGCGCCTGGCCGCCAGGCGTGTAGGTGTAGGTCTGTGCTGCACCGCCAGGACCGAACGTGCTCGTGTATGAGATCTCGCCACCGCTGTAGTCGAGCGAGGTCTCGAGGATGGCAGCGATGGCGACGCATTGCAGGTCAGAGAATCCGAGCACGTCGCAACCATCGACAGCTGCCAGGACGTCGGACTCTGAAAGGATCTCCAGCGCGAACACGCCGCGTTCGCTCGCACTCATGGCTGGGAAGATGACCAGGCCGTTGCCGCTTCCTGTGGCTTCGTCAGGGATGCCGTCGCCGTCAGTATCGATCACTTCAGCGGTCAGCCACACCGGGAGTTTGTTCGCACGGAGGGCGTAGCGCTGATACACTGGAGCGGATGCAATGCCGTCAAAGAAATGGAGCACACCGAAAGTCTCACCACCATACGCAAAGGCCGCGCCGACATAGACGCCCGAGTCGTCAGCTATGGGGCTGAACTCGAAGCCTTCGCCAAAGAAGGCATGAGGTTCGCGGCACACGCCGCCGCCGAGGTGGCCGAGCATGACCCGCTCGTTCAGCAGGACGATGTCTGCATCGTCACCTTTGTCTGCGTCGTCGCTGTCGTCGCTCGTCCGCGTCGAGAGCTCGATGAACGCGTTGGGCTCGTCGCCGAAGCGGACCATGCCCTTGGTCTTATAGCCTTCATAGGCAGTGAAGTCGACACCGACGTGCTGAGCAGCGCCGATCGCGTACTTGTCAGTGGCGTACGTGGCGAGCTTCCCTCCTTGTGTCGTGGTCTCGAGCACGCGGCGCTGGTATTCCTTGAACCCGGTCGTGACGCCGTGCGCGCAATACTCGCTGAGGAACGCGCTGGGCTCGCTCATCGCGAGATCGTTCATCGCAGGGTCTGTGCCGAGCAAAAGGTAGCTCCAGCCAAACCAGGGCGAGCCCTCAACCTCGTAGACATGGTTGTCGATCATGTTGCCTGAGGTGGCTGACACCCAGGCGCCGCCAGCGCTTGCTGCAGCGAAGCGCGTGAACACGAGGTCGAGATTCATCTCTGCGAGTTTTCGCAGATACGGATCGTCAGCTTGATCGTAGAGCGCGAACAGGCCGATCGTGACGTTGCGGAGCCGCAAGGGCGCTTGTTCGATATTTCCAGGCCAGCCGTTAACACCCCCACTCTGAAGGTTGCCCACGAGTTGCGAAGCGCTTCCCTCGTGCAGTTGTCGCGCGACCCGGTACAGGAATTTGTGCTCGTAATACGGGAAGGAATCGTGCCCCGCGGCGACGAACGCATCGAGCTTCGCGTCGATATCTGCCGGCAGGCTCCCGGTGAGTTCTGCGCCGTGCTTCTTCTCGATCCAGGCGAGATACACTGCCGAGCTCGGCGACAAGGGCTGGTCAAGCGCGAGCTCGAGCTCAAGGAAGGTGTTAGCCTGCGCTTCGAGCCCTGGCTGGCTGAAATAGAACAGTGCTGCCGGGTACACGACAGACAATGATTTGCCCGGGTCCTGGAACGTCGGCACAAAGCCGCGATAGTAATCGAGCAGCTCCAGGCTTGCGACGCCCATGCGCGTGCTGTGCTCTGCATCGCAGGTGTTGACGCAATAGTCGCAGCCGGCATTGCACGGCTCTGCGAGGACGAATTGCAACAGGAGAACACAGAGCGCGAACAGCAGCACAATCCGAAACACCCCTCCCTGCATGCTGTCACTCCGAGCGAGGACGGTTTATATATGTTGTGGCTGTGTTGGCGTGCATTGCTGCGGCTACTTACTCTCCCTCTGGTCGAGCAATAACCGAGCCCTCACGATAATGGCGTTCGCCACCTTGGCGCGGCATGGTCACTGTGTTCCCAGGTTCGCGAGGACACTCGCGAACCATGCGTAGCGAGAGCGCCGTGGCGAACGCCATGTTCGGGCCCGGCAAAGAAGCCAAGGCAGCAATGCCGAGTTATCCACCACTAACCACACTGAGAAGTTTGAGCTTGTCATCGCCTTCGCATTTGTCGGTTTCGCTCACAACCTCGCCGTTTTTCACGACGACGATCGTCTCCTTGTTGATCTTGAGCTCGTCGAGCAGCGCGGCGATCGTGCCAGAGAAGTCTTTTGTGATGTCTTTCTTGTCCCGCTCGACGTGGATGCTGACCATAGTGGCGCGGGATTGTTACAGCTTAATAAGGATTGCGCGGGTTTCGGCCGAAAATCGGAAATCGTGCGATTTTTTGGTCGCTAAACTTATAAACAATGAGCGAGCGAAGGAAAGAGATGACGCAGATGTTTGTACTGTGGAATGTGCCAATGCACTACAGTACGCTTTGCGTTATTAAGCGTGCGTGCTGAATCCGGTTGAACATCCGGGGTCGGCTTGCACGCATTGGTTCTGCAAGATCGATCCCACGGAAGACAGCGCGCGCAGAGGTGACAACCATGCCAGCGTGCGTCGTATGCAGGGAAACCATCACCCAGCCATTGTGCCCAGGGTGCCTAGAACGACAAGTAGCGACGTGGCTGCAGGAACGTGACTATGGAGAGGCGCTCCAGCAGCTGCGCGACGTGACCGAAGAGATCCATGTGCCGGAAGGGGCGACGTGGTGCATCAAGTGCAATACGCACATGAATGTCTGCAGTTATTGCTATCTCGAACACGTCAAGGCCTGGTTGCTCCGGCGCTCTCCAGAGCTCGAGTACGAGTTCAGCCAGCTGTTCGGCTTCTTCGCGCCAGTGGCACCTGTCGCGGCGCCGGTGCTGGAGGTGGTGCACCATGGCACCTAATTCTTTTCTTTATAGAAAATATTACTTACTGTGGGCAAACAAAGTGAAGGGGTGAGGTATGGAAGACAGTGAAGACAGCATATACAGTCGTGGACACGTCGTGTTCCGCTTCCTTGATTGATAATCCAGTGCGCATAAAACAGATTTTAAAACCCCTTCTCGACGCCTTAAATACAAGCATTTATAAAGAGAAAGGGAATTCTCCTTTATATAGGGGTGCAACCCATTTTGTTGGGGGGATTGCGCATGACGAAGAAAGAAGGATCTGGAGATAAAAGCATCAGAGTAGTCAACATCGTAGTGAGCACGTCGCTCGAGCATGACATCCCGCTCGAGAAGATGGCTGCAGTGTTGAGCAACACCGAATACAATCCTGAACAGTTCCCAGGCCTCGTGATTAGGATCAAGGATCCGAAGACGAGCGCGCTGATCTTCAGCTCAGGAAAAGTGGTCTGTACTGGCGCGAAGTCGCTCGAGAAAGTCGAGGAGAGCATCCAGCAGATCATCGAGAGCCTGAAGAAGATCAATGTGGAGATCACTGTCACGCCGAAGATCACGGTGCAGAACATCGTCGCCAGTGGCTCGATCGGGATGGATCTGAACCTGAACAAGCTCGCCATGAAGCTCGACAACACAGAGTACGAGCCAGAGCAGTTCCCAGGCCTTGTCTACAAGCTCATGGAAGCGAAGGCGACCTTCCTGCTGTTCTCGAACGGCAAGATTGTTTGTACTGGCACCAAGAGCGAAGATGAAGTCAACGCCGCAGTCGACAAGCTCATCGAAGTCCTCAACGGCGTCGAGTAAAACCTTTTCCACTTCTTCATTTCTTCTGAACTAAAGACCATATAAGGTAAACTCCTATAGGTGCGGCCAGAAATAGCAATAGATTACTCACAGCGTCGAGGAAGGACGCGCAGCCGCAATAACACTCTGTGAATGGCATGATCGATGGCCAACTTGTGCATGATTCTGCAGCCTCAGGAATGCATTCGCACATCGGCAGGATCGCATTATTATACAGCCACCAGATAATCACTGCAATGATCGTGACGATGACCTTGGCTTTCGTGGGCTTGAACTGCATGCGAGCTCCCAAGCCTTGGCGTTAATAAATCTTCGGACTTCCACCGGAAACCTTGGGGGCCTCACGATTCAAGCACAACAGTCATTTTAAACGAAATCGCATTCCCGTTTCCGATGGAACTCAGCGCGCAGATCCAAGGCTTCCAAGACTTTTTCCAGGAAGAATACTACGACGACCTCCTGGAACGGGCACGCCAGGGCAAGCAATCATTGAATATCGACTTCGGCGTGCTGGCAAAGCACAACCCCGATCTCGCAGATGCGATCCTGGACAACCCGGAAGAAGTGCTCAAAGCGGCAGAGATGAGCCTGAAAAGCTTCGACCTGCCGTTGAAAGAGCCGGAATTCTACCTCCGCTTCAGCAGCTTGCCGAGCACGCAGCAGCTCATGGTGCGCGACATCCGCAGCATCCACCTGAGCAAATTCCTCCAGATGGAAGGCATTGTCCGCCAGAAAAGCGATGTCCGGCCGCAAGTGACGAACGCGCGCTTCGAATGTCCCAGCTGCGGCAACATCATCCCAGTGCTGCAGCTCGACCAGAAATTCAAAGAGCCCACGAGGTGCGGCTGCGGCAGGAAAGGCAAGTTCCGCTTGCTCAGCAAGACGCTCGTGGACGCGCAGAAGATCGTGCTCGAGGAAAGCCCGGAAGAGCTCGAAGGCGGGGAGCAACCAAAGCGGTTGAACATCTTCCTCAAGAACGACCTTGTCAGCCCGATGACCGACAAGCTCACCAACCCTGGCGCGCGCATCCAGCTCACTGGCATCATCAAGGAAGTACCGATACTGCTCGCGCAAGGCGGCCAGTCAGTCCGCTTCGATCTCATGCTCGAAGCTAATTATGTCGAGCCGATGCAGGAAGACTACAGCCAGATCGAGATCAGCGACGAAGAGGAACAGCAGATCCTCGACATCGCGAATAACCCGGCAGTGTTCGCCAACCTTGTCGACAGCATCGCACCCGGCATCTACGGGCACGAGAAAGTGAAAGAAGCGCTCGTGCTCCAATTGCTCAGCGGCGTGACAAAACAACGTGGCGAGGGTGGTGTGAAAAGCCGTGGCGATATTCACATTCTCCTCATTGGCGATCCTGGTTCTGGAAAAAGTCAGATGCTCAAACGCATCAGCTATGTCGCTCCGAAAGCGCGCTTCGTGTCAGGCAAAGGCGCATCAGGTGCTGGCCTGACCGCAAGCGTTGTGAAAGATGAGTTCCTGCGTGGCTGGGCGCTTGAAGCGGGCGCGCTCGTTCTCGCGAACAAAGGCATCGTGTGCATCGACGAGCTGGACAAGATGACGCCAGAGGATCGTTCAGCAATGCACGAGGCCTTGGAGCAGCAGACCGTGACCATCAGCAAGGCCAACATCCAGGCGACCTTGCGTTCGGAAACAACCGTGCTCGCAGCCGCCAACCCGAAGTTCGGCCGGTTCGATCCGTATGAACTGCTCGCTAAGCAGATCGAGCTGCCGAGCACGCTGATCAACCGTTTCGACCTCATCTTCCCAATCCGCGACCTGCCAGACCGGGAAAAGGACGAGCAACTCGCGAGCTTCTTGCTGAAACTCCACCAGGAGGCTGGCGAACGCGAAGGAGAGATCGACCGCGAGCTCCTGCGAAAATACATCTCGTATGCAAAGCAACGGATCAAGCCAAAACTGACCCAAGAAGCCTTGACAGAGATCAAGCAGTATTACATCAAGATGCGCGGTTCTGGCGGTGAGAACGAGGAAAGCATCAAAGCCATCCCGATCAGCGCGCGCCAGCTGGAAGCGCTCGTGCGCCTGACAGAAGCGAGCGCGAAAGCCCGCTTGTCGAAAGAAGCGACAAAGAAAGACGCGAAGATCGCCATCGACCTTGTGCACCACTGCCTGAGCGCGATCGGCCTGGATCCGGAAACAGGGAAGTTTGACATCGATAGGATCACGACAGGCGTCACTGCAGCGCAACGCTCAGCTATTGCTGTCATCAAGGAGATCGTGACCGATCTCGAAGCCGCTGTCGGCAAGGTCATCCCTGTCGAGGACATCATCCGCGAAGCAGAGATCAAAGGCGTCAGCGAAGACGACGCGACAGAAACGCTCGAAAAGCTCAAGCGGGCAGGCGACCTGTTCAGTCCGAAACAAGGATTCATCAGCAAGATCTAAGGTGTCACAGTGGTAGAACGACTCACTGCACGAAAATGCGCGATCAAGGATCTTGTCGATGGCAAGTATCTGGTGAAGGAAGGCACGACACCAAATCACGTGACAACGAGCCGCGGCGAGGTGAGCCGCGCCAATGTCATCGCTGCAGTGATTGACAAGCCAGGCGGGAATGCGATCATCATGGATGACGGCAGCGCGCAGATCGAAGCGCGATCGTTCGACAAGCAGGATCTGTTCGAGAACATCATGGTCGGCGACATCGTCTTATTGATCGGCAGGCCGCGCGAGTATGAAGACAGGCGTTACCTGGTCGCTGAGATCGCGAAACGTCTCGGCACGCCAAAATGGCTCGAGTACCGCAAGCACGAACTGGCAGCGGCGCCGCAGACAGAATTGCTGAAGAAAATCGAGGTGAAGGTTGAGAAAGCAGAGCCTGTTGCTGAACCGGTTGTTGAGAGCCACGGCGACAAGCTCCTCGCGCTGATCAAGAAACTCGATACCGGAACCGGCGCGGCCATTGAGGAAGTCGTCGCGCAGAGCGGCAACCCTGGCGCCGAAGGCATGCTCACGACCTTGATGGCGGAAGGAGAAATTTTTGAGATCAAGCCGGGCTGGGTAAAAGTTCTCGAGTGAGCACAGTCAAAAAAGAGAGGGTCGCGACGGACTCAAAGCCTGACGTTCTGCCACAGGGATTGCATAGCGTGCGACAAAAGCGGCCCGGTGCTCCTGTGGGATGCGTTCCAATTGCTTCCGGAATCGAGGGTTGAGGAATTGCTCTGAGACGACATACGCTTCTCTCCACTTATCCTCAGCGAACTGCGCGCGGTTCTCGAACGCTTCGCGATGGGTGTCAAAAACAGGGTAATTGCCTTGGATTGCCATGTCAAGCGCGAGCCGGAGCTCTCGTGGTTCCAGCACGTCAGTGATCGGTCGGCAGAACACTGCTTTCGCCTCTCCTTTCCAGCCATATATGGCTTTTGCGATCGCACGACCTTCCTTCCGGCGCGCTTTCTCCAGCTCTTCTTTGGTGCGCGGCCGGTTATTCCCAGTGGTGGCAAGCAAGGGGGCTGCAGGATCATACTGCACTGACATGACATATGGTTGGATAACAACAGAATCGAACAATGCTTGGGCAGAACCATACACCGCAACAAGATTCTCAAGCAAGAGCGTGATTGTTTCGTGATGGCCGTCCTTACTCCTGCCACGGCCTTGCGCGACCCATGTCGCGATGCCTTGGTCAAGCTCGTCCTTGATCAGCTGGGTCAAAGCGAGACCGGAACCAGGACCGCGCGGCACCCATTTCACCTGCTCGAAACCGAGCAAGGCGCGCACATACCATTTCTCAGACAGGTTCTCGCCAGCGATCAAGGTGGCGTTCGGCAAGCCCTGTTCCCTCCTGATCGAGTTCAAAATAGTGCCTTCGCGGATGATGCAGTCATGGTTCGAGATGAACAAGGTGGGCTTGTCAGGATCGTAGTGGATCCGGCCTTCCACGACAAGGTTCTTGAACGTGAGATGGCGCCAGAGCCAGGACAGCGGCAAGCCGGTATATTGCTGCAATCGCATCCCTGCCAGGAATCACTGTCGAGTTAAGAATCTTACTAGAATATCAACGGCGTCACCCAGACCTCGAGCAGGCCGGCGAGGAAGAGGATGATCAGGCTCAGGAGCAATAAATCGGCGCTGTCGAGCAGGATATGCTCGAACTTCTGCGTGCCGAAATCATGCCGTATTGCCGCTATCGAGATGATGCCGCCTGCAAGCCCGGCGACAAAATATGCTAATATTTCAGGAATGCCGTGGATCGCGTACTTGAACAAGCCAAAACTGATCACATGGAAATAATGGCCTGCTTTGGCAACGCCGACTTTGGTCGCGGCTTCTGCAAGATTGTTCCGGATGAAGTTGCCGATCGCGGTGCCGATCACGCTGCCGTTCCAGGCGAGGATGAAGATCGCGCCGCTGCCATAGAGGAAGCTGAACAGGATGCAGAAGATCAGGACGCGCACGTTGTTGAGGAAGATCCGGGTGAACGTGGCAAAACCGCCGGTCGCGAAACCGGTCGCGCCAGGATTGATCGTCTTGATCGTGGCAGCCTGTGCCTTGAACAGCACAGTGACTGTGTCTGGGCTCAGCACAGTATACCACAACGCGAACGCGACTGTCATGCCGATGAAGAGGTAGATGAAGGCCTTGAGCGCTTTGGCGTGCTCCTTGAGCAGCCAGGATTCCTCCATGCCTTGGAGATCCTTCTCCTCCTCCATCTTCACAGTATTGTACATTAAGGGAATGGCTGCCATGGCTGCGAGGAAGACCATGATCAGACTCGACTCTGTCTTGAACACCCATAATGCCAGCCACGCGCCGACTGAGGCGTAGAGCGCGCCGAGCCCGAGCATCTGCAGGGGTCGCTTTTCGGCCGCAGCCGGGTTTGTCAAGCTCTCAAGCACCATGGCTTCCTTCCCGGGCAAGAGGTATATAAAGGTTTTCCAGAGGAGATCCGGAGCTGGCACTGCCTTGGCGCGGCATACGAAGTCAGAGCGCCGCAGTGCCAGCCTCCAGAGCAGAATCTTTATATTTCTCACAAGGCTCTTGCCAGATATGGGTCTTTTCGCAGGAAAAGGGAAAACGCTCTACTTCCCAGGCTGCTTCGCAAGCGCGAAACTACCGCATGTCATGGCTGCGACAAAGAACGTGCTGCGCGATTTCGGCATCGAATACGTCATGCTCGACTTCTGCTGCGGCTATCCCTTATGGTATGCTGGCTATGAGAAAGAGATGCATCGCGTCATCGAAGCGAACAAAGAGCTGCTGAAGAAAGAAGGAATCACGCGCGTGATCACGAACGATCCGCACTGCGCGCTCACCTTCAAGGAAAAATACGATGTCGAGGCGATGCATATCGTCGAAGTCTACAAGGAGCACCTGCACAAGATCAAGAAAGGGGAGGAACAACGGGTTGACTATCACCACCCTTGTTTCATGGAGAAGCTCGGCATTTCGGCAAAAGTGGTGCATGGCGTGCTGCGCCGAGCAGGCATCCACATCAATCCGAGCGTGCAGAAATGCTGCGGCAGCGTCGGGCAGGATTTCGAACGGAACAATAAGGAAGAAGCACAAGCCTTGGCCAAGCAACGCGCCAAGGATTTCAAGGAGACAGTCGTGACGTGCTGTCCGCATTGCCATGTCATGCTGCAAAGTCAGAAGAAAAAGGTGCTCGACGTCGCCGAACTGCTGGGTGAGGGTATATGAAAGTCAAAGCGATGCGACGAATGGTCGCGCACGGCGATTATCTCGACGATGAGGAAAGCCTGCGTGCGTACAGCTACGATGCTTCAGGCGTCGAGCAGATCCCGCTTGTCATCGTCAGACCGCGCCATGTCGAGCACGTCCGCCGCATCCTCGTACATGCAAACCAGTATAGGATCCCAATCGTACCCCGGGGATCAGGAACTGGATTACGCGGCGGCGCAGTCAGGAAAGACGCAGTCATCATGGATCTGCGCGGCTTCGACACGATCGACAAGCTGGACACGCAGCTCAACACCGTCGACGTCGGCGCTGGCGTGACCTTCAAAGCCTTGAAGGAATGGCTCGCCACGCACAAGTACAGCTTCCCGCTTGAGCCGAGCAATCAGATGGCCACGATCGGCGGGCTCGCAGCACAGAACGTGATCACAGAGGAGAGCATGCTCTTCGGCGACTGGACAGAGATGGTGGCTCGCATCGAATGCTTCGACGGCTTGGGTCGTTTCCAGGTACTGAAAGGAAAGGATGTCGCGAAAGTGCTTGGGTGGGAAGGCAGCACTGGTGTCATAACAAAGCTGCGCCTGAACGTGATCAAGACGCACAAACGCACTGCCGACGTGATCCATGTCAACAACCCGAGCGAGGCCTTGGCGCACGCAGAGCGGGCCAGCCAGATCCAGGGGACGCTGATGATCGAATATCTCGACGAGTTCTCCTCAAAGCTCATGGGCTTATCCGCAGACCAGCACGTCTTCATCGTGTATGCGAACGATGCAGGCAGCTATAAGGACCCGCTCAAAGTGAACGAACTGGTCCAGGCGCGAAAACGGCTGACGCACGCCTTGTGGAATGAAGGTTACCTCTTTGAAGGGGAAGCCTCGTTGGAGGAAGAGCAGATCGAGCGCTTTGTCGCTCGCTGCGAAGCGGCGCATGTGCCGTGCTACGGCCATCTCGGTGTGGGCATCATGCTCGCGGGCCTGAAGAGCGCTGCTGAGCTGGAGAAATTCCGCGTCAACGTGGTCGCGCTCGGCGCAACCCCTGGCGGCAAGTACGGCTACGGCCGGGTCAAGAAAGAGTATGTGCCGCAGGCGCTCCGTAAGGAAGCGATCAAGCTCAAGGACCAACGCGATTACAACATGATCCTGAACCCTGGGGTGTATGTATGAAACACGACGTCGACCAGTGCGTGCTGTGCAGCCTGTGCAATCTTGGGGGAGAAGCCTATCAATTGTCCAAAGACGAGCGCCGCGCGCCGCGCCATGTCGTGTGGAACCTGAAGAAAGGCCGAGAAACGCCAGCGCTCTACTCATTCATGCTGAATGGTAGGACTGAAGCGCATTGCCCTGTCAAGATCGCGATCGACGCAGAAGTCATCGACGGCAGGCGCAAGCTTGTCAAGCGCGGCGTCGAGACTGTTGAGAACAAGAAGATGGTCGAGAAAATTCTGGATGGGAAGAATCCATACAAATCATAATATTTTTCTCAAATTGACGCTGAATTCCTTTAATCCCCATTTCTTATAGACATTACGAGCGTGGGTGTTGACGACAAAAGCGTTCAGGCTGATAATATGTTCGCCTTTCTCCTGTGCCCACTGCAACAACGCATCTTTGATTTCGGAGGAAATTTTTTTACCTCGGTGCTGTCTTTTGACGAAAAGGTCGGTGATATACGCGTTGGTGTTCTCCACATACACTGGTGGGTCCTTCTTCATCATAATCATGCCATATCCGACAAGCTTTCCTTTCTCTTCGGCGACCACAACGGTGGCATTCTTGCTGTGGATATTTTTTCTGATAAACTCACCCATGACTTTGGGCGCATCTTTTCTCCGCCTCAGATATTTCTTGTGTTGTGGATATTTACTGAGAAAAATCTTGTCGTGGTCGCGCATGAACTCTTTCCAGAGCTCGACAATGGCTGGCACTTCCTTGAGCTTTGCCTTGCGGACAATCATGGAGAGAAAGGGAAAGTGGTTGTTTAAAAGACTTACTTCGCGACGACTTTCAAGCCTTTCCATGCGAGCTCGAACATGCTCTTGAGCGCAGCCGCGAAATACGGGGTGTTGATCCAGACGCCGACGTCGTATGTCGGGTGCACGTCGCTGTCGTCGAGCAGCATGAACATGACTTCCTTGCCGTCAGCGATGCAGAACCGGGCATTGACGCCTTTGAGGTCGCGGACTTCCGCATGCTTGCCCAGACGCTCAGCAGCTTCCTTGTTCTTCGCTGAAATCGGCGCAGCCACTTGGATCGTGACGCCGCGGTCGTTCGCTTTCTTGACTGCACGGCCAAGCGTGTCTGCCTTGCGAGCGAGGCCTTGCTCAGTCGTCACGAGGACGATGCTTTCCTCTGCACTCTTGATCATGAGATCGAGTTGATTGTATGCGTTTGAGCGGCCTTTCAACGCGCCGGTGAGCTCGGTCGGCTCGACCAGGTCAACGCCTTTCGTGTGCAAGACCTTCAGCTCCTCGAGGACATCGCTGTCCTTGAGCTGCTCGAGCATGTCTGCCTGCTTCTCAGCGTCGTCCTTGATGTGCTTTTTCACACGCTCCAGGACTTCCTCTGGAGGCACCGCGATGTACTTGATCGGCTTGCCGATCTTCATGACGATGAAACCCTTCTTCTCAAGGCTTTCCAGAACGTCGTATGAGCGGCTTCGCGGCACATTCGCAATGTCAGAAAGTTCGCCGGCGGTCGAGACCCCCCGACTCAGCAAAGCGGTCCAGATCTTCGCTTCGTAGCTATTCAGTCCAAAATCTTTGATTTTTGTGAGGAAGTCTTTTTGCACAATCATGAGGCATCACTCGTAGTGTGTGGAATCGCTCAGAGATTTAAATACTTTTTGATTTTTTACTATTTTATAGTACTCACAAAGATGTGTTCTCCCGACCCGTTGATTTCTTGTGGAGAGTGATTTGTCGTCGGGAAAGTTGTTTATTGATGTTTTTCGTAAATGAGAAATTTTGTTTAGATTGTGTTATGTTTATGTTATAATAATTATATTATAATATATTTACTATATAGAAAATTAAAAAATCGAATTGAAAAATGTGGCAAAGAGAAAAATCCTTCAAAATCACTCACGAGAAGACCTCACAAGCCCGAAAACAGCTTTTCCACAGGAAATGAAGGGGTGTCATACATGCTAGAACCTTGAGGTTAATTCCTCGATATTTCTCCATAAGAAACTTTAAATAACCTCTGTTTCCACTGGAACGAGCGATGGGGTCGAGGTTAACAACATTCTTCGAGGACTTCCTAGAGAAAGGTAGCTTGTTCCTCAATAAAAAAGCGCTCCAGAGCAGCTTCATCCCTGACGATATCAAGCACCGGGACGAGCAGATCAACCAAATAGCCAACATCCTGGCGCCCGCCCTGCGTGTGGAACGGCCGAGCAATCTCTTCCTCTATGGCAAGACCGGCACAGGCAAGACGCTCGTGGTCCGCTATACGGCAGAGAAGATGATGCGCGTCGCTGAGGAACGCGGCATCCCACTCAGGATTTTCTACTTGAACTGCAAGCTTAAGAAGATCGCAGACACGGAATATCGTTTGATCGCTGAACTGGCACGCCAGCTCGGCAAAGCCATCCCACCAACAGGGCTGCCGACTGATGAAGTCTACAACATCTTCTTCCAGGCGCTGGACAGCCAGAAGCAGATCATCATCTTCATCCTGGACGAAATCGACCAGCTCGTGAAAAAAGCCGGCGACGAGATCATCTACAACCTGACGCGTGTGAACAGCGAGCTCAAGAACGCGCAAGTCGGCATCATCGGAATCAGCAACGACCTGATCTTCAGCAACAACCTTGATCCGCGCGTGAAGAGCAGCCTGAGCGAGGAAGAGCTCGTCTTCCCACCTTATAACGCACTGCAACTCCAAAGCATCCTGAAACGGCGCTGCAGCCTGGCGTTCCACGACACAGTGCTTGAGGAAGGAGTCATTGCGAAATGCGCAGCCTACGCTGCGCGCGAGCATGGCGATGCGCGCCGCGCCCTGGAACTGACACGGGTGGCAGGCGAGCTCGCAGAGCGCAATAATGACGAGAAAGTCACGATCGCGCACCTTGACGAAGCCGAGGAAAAGATCGAACGCGATCGCTTCCTCGACGTGGTCGAACACCAGCCAAAACAGTTCCAAGCAGTCTTTTACTCCATCATCGCCACGAGCGCAAGCACGAAGAACGGCTTGTTCACTGGCGAGATTTACGACTATTACAAGAGCCTCTGCAACAAGATAGGCTTGCGCCCCTTGACGCAGCGGCGCGTGAGCGACATCATTGCTGAGCACGACATGCTCGGCTTGATCAATGCGAAAGTGATCAGCAAAGGACGCTTTGGCAGGACGAGAGAGATCAGCCTGAGCTTGCCGAAAGCCTTGTTACCACAAGTGCAAACCCTTTTGATTGAAGGCCTTGGCCTCTGAGCAGTTAATGCGCTGATGAGCGACCCCACTGCGGTGAGTCCGATGAAAGAGAAGAAGATACTGGAGTTCTTGGAAAAAGGCATACTGGTCAGTCCAGATCTCGAGGAGGAACTGGACCAGTTGGAACCGGACGCTGACGGGCCCATGCTGCTCGACAAAGAGAATAAGGAATTATTGGACAAGGGTGTTGATTGGGAAAGCTTCGACAAGGCGAAAGTCGAGGCGGAAAAAGGCTCACCCAAGAGCTATGAGAAAATGGTCGAGCTGGCCAAGGACGACGCGCTCGCAGAGAAAGGCATCAGGATTCTGCGAAACTACACCAAGAAGAGTAGGAAACGCACGTACGGGGATTTTGTCAGCCATTTCAACCAGCGCTTCAAAGCCCTGAATGCCATGCTTCGTCACCGCTCAGAGCTGCAGGGAGCGACCGCGATCGCACGGCTCGCAGGCCGCGGCGCGAACGAGAACGTCGCGCTCATCGCGATGGTGAAGGAGAAATCAGTCACCAAGAACAACAACATCATGCTCGTGCTCGAGGACCAGACAGGAGAATTCAAAGCCATCATCACAAACAAGAAGAAAGAATTGTTCGAGCGAGGACGCGACCTGGTCAACGACGAAGTTGTGGGAGTCATCGGCGCGCTCGGCGACGGCATCATCTTCGTGAACGAGCTTTACTACCCAGACATCCCATTGACGCACGAGCTCAAGAAAGGCCCTGAAGAAGAATACCTCGCGATCATCGGCGACCCACAAGTCGGGAGCAAGGAATTCCTGGTCGAGGATTTCAAGAAAGTCATCGCCTGGTTCAACGGCAAGCTCGGGAATGAGGAACAACGGCAGATCGCGGCGAAGACCAAGTATGTTGTGGTGATCGGCGACCTGGTCGAGGGCGTCGGCGTCTATCCTGGGCAGGAGCAGGACCTGCTGATCAAGGATATTAAGGAGCAATACGACGAATGCGCACGGCTGCTCGAACAGCTGCCAAGCCACATACAGATATTCTGCATCCCGGGGAACCACGATGCCGGCCGCATCGCAGAGCCACAGCCGCCATTGTACAAGGACTTTGCCAAGAGCATCTACGACCTGCCGAACGTCACTGTGTTGTCAAGCCCGAGCATGCTCACTATCGGCGCGGCAGACGGCTTTCCCGGCTTCACACTTTTACTCTACCACGGCTACAGCCTGATCTATTACTCTGATAATGTCCCCTCAATCAGGGAACGCGGCGGCCAGAAACGCGCAGAGCTTATCATGAAATTCCTGCTGCAACGACGCCACCTCGCGCCGACCCACAAAAGCAACCTCTATGTGCCGGACCCGGACGAAGACCCGTTGGTGATCAGCACAATCCCTGATTTCTTCATCACCGGGCACATCCACCGGATGGCAAGCGCGACCTATCGGGGCGTCACTATGATCAACGCGAGCGCGTGGTGCGACGTCACCGAAGACCAGGAGAAGCGCGGCCTTGAGCCCCAACCTGGGAGATTGCCGGTCGTGAACCTGCAGACCCGGGACGTCAAAGTCATCAATTTCTACACAGGGAGGGCACGATGAGCGACGCAAGCCCAGCAATGCAGGCATATTTCGACAAGCTCACCAAAGGGGTTGAATTCGCGCATTCGCGTGCAGAACAAGCGCGTGCTGCCGGCTACGATCCCGAACCGAGTGTGGAGGTCGCGCTGGCGAGCAATCTTGCCGAGCGTGTCATCGGCCTGATCAGCGTCATCGCGCCGCAAGTCAAGGGCACTGGCATCGTGCCACGCATCCTCGAGCTGGAGGAGCAATACGGCAAGCTCGACTGGCGCGTCGCCTTCACCATCGCGCTCGAGGTCGCGCAGGAAAAGTTCTGCAAATTTGATGAGAAAATAGAAGCGATCGAAACAGGGATCAGGATCGGCTTCGCCTACGTCACTGTCGGTGTGGTGAGCGCGCCTCTGGAAGGCTTTGTCAAACTGGAATTGAAAAAACGACAGGACGGCAAAGGAGAATATTTTAGCCTATGGTACAGCGGCCCGATCAGGAACGCAGGCGGCACCGCTGCCGCAGTGAGCGTTCTCATTGCAGATTATTTACGGACGCATCTTGGCTATGCAGCATATGACCCGACAGAGAAAGAAGTCAAACGCTGCCACGCAGAGCTCGAGGATTACCACAACTTCATCACCAACCTCCAATACTTCCCAAGCGAGGAAGAATGCGCGTTCCTCCTCGAGAGAATACCAGTTGAGATCAATGGGGATGAGAGCGAACGCTACGAAGTGAGCAACGTCAACCTCAAGGACCTGCCACGCGTGCCCCAGAACCGGCTGCGCAACGGCTACTGCCTGATCCACAGCTCGTGCATCCCACTCAAAGCGCCGAAGCTCTGGGCAAAGCTCGAACAATGGGGTTCGGAATTCGGCATGGAACACTGGAGCTTCCTCAAGGACTTCGTCGCCCTGCAGAAGAAGATGAAAGCCAAAGGCAAGGAGAGTGAGGAAAAAATCAAGCCAGACTACACCTACATCCAGGATTTGGTGGCAGGCCGTCCAGTGTTTGCGCATCCGTTGCGGCCAGGCGGGTGGCGATTGCGGTATGGGAGAAGCCGCGCCTCAGGGTATAGCGGCCAGGCGATCCACCCCGCGTCGATGCTTGTCCTGAAGGATTTCATCGCGACCGGAACGCAGCTGAAAGTGGAACGTCCAGGAAAGGCTGCGGCGTTCACGCCATGCGACACCATCGACGGGCCGATCGTCAAGCTGCGCAACGGCAGCGTCGTCCGGCTCTTTTCAGAGGCTGACGCCAAGAAGCACAAGCAGGACGTCAAAGAAATATTGTATCTCGGCGATGTCCTGGTCAATTACGGCGACTTCTTCGACCGGGCGCACCCACTCGTCCCTATTGGGTATTGCGAAGAGTATTGGGCTGCAGAACTTGAAAAGGCGGCGATGGAGCAGGGCTTGATGCTTGACATGGAAAAACTGAGCAGCGCCACAGGCGTCACGAAGAGCAAGCTCTCCCTGATGTTGCAGCAGCCGTTGAGCACGAGCGTCTCGTTCAGCGACGCCCTGAAGATCGCGAGCTCGACACAGACTGCTTTGCATCCACGGCACACCCTGTTCTGGAGCGTGCTGTCTGAGGAAGAACTGCGCGCACTCTTGAACGCGCTCCACACCTCGCGTTTAGATGGCAAGCTCATCATGCCATACGAGAAAGACGCGCTCGCAAAGCAGGCTTTGGAAGTCCTCGGCGTCGAGCACCACCTTGTCGGGAACGAGAACATCATCTTGGAAGGCGATGCGCTCCAGCAGTTGCTCGTGCCGCTCGGCCTGGAAAGCCTCGAAGGCAGCGCCAAAGCGATCGCAGCCCTGCCAGAGAAAGTTGCGCCACTCGCGTTCGTGAACGAACAGTCACCTATTACGATCAGGGACAAGGCAGGGACGTTCATCGGCTCGCGCATGGGCCGTCCGGAAAAGGCGAAGATGCGTAAGATGACTGGGAGCCCGCACGTCCTGTTCCCTGTCGGTGAGGAAGGCGGCCGGTTGCGCAGTTTCCAAGCCGCGCTCGAGGTCGGCAAGGTGAATTCCTCATTCCCGATTTGCTGGTGCGCAAAATGCAAGCACGAGACGCCGATGTTCCGCTGCGAGACCTGTGACACGCCGACCAAGCGCATGCAGTATTGCAGCACGTGCGGCCGCGTGGATTCCTGCCCGCACGAGCCTTCGCTGAGCTCGTATCGCGGCATCGACATCAAACGGGTCTTCGACGGCTCGCTGCAGAAGCTCGGCATCGGCATCTACCCAGACCTGATCAAGGGCGTGCGCGGCACGATGAACAACGAGCACATTCCCGAACATCTTGTGAAAGGAATACTGCGGGCGAAGCACAACATCCACGTGAACAAGGACGGCACGATACGCTATGACGCTTCTGAGTTGACACTGACGCACTTCAAGCCGAAAGAAGTGCAGGTTTCGGTTGAGAAACTCCGTTTGCTTGGGTATGAGAAAGATGTGCACGGCGAGGATCTGCGGCACGAGGAGCAGGTTCTGGAGCTGAAACCGCAGGATGTCGTGTTGCCGTGCTGTCCTGAGAATCCGGAAGAGCCGGCTGACGAGGTGTTCTTCAGAGCTGCGAATTTTGTTGACGAATTGCTGACGCAGTTCTACGGCCAGGACGCGTATTTTAAGCTGAAGAGCAAGGAGGATCTTGTCGGCAAGCTCATCATTGGATTGGCGCCGCACACAAGTGCAGGCATGCTCGGTCGTATCATCGGCTTCTCGAAGACGCAGGGCTTCCTGGCGCACCCGTACTTTCACGCGGCGATGCGCCGTGATTGCGACGGTGATGAAGGTTGCTTTTTGTTGTTGATGGACGCGTTCCTGAACTTTAGTCGAAAGTATCTGCCAGAGACGCGCGGCTCGACCATGGACGCGCCGCTGGTCCTGACAAGCGTGCTGACGCCAAGCGAGGTGGATGACATGGCGTTCCACGTCGACATGGCATGGAAATATCCCTTGGAACTGTATGAGGCTGCGGCGAAATTCGCCAAGCCCTGGGAGGTTTCTGTGCCGCAGATCAAGGACGTGCTTGATACGCCAGCGCAGTATGAAGGGATGGGCTACACCCACGAGACGTCAGATATCAATGCAGGAGTGCGCTGCTCCGCGTATAAACTATTGCCGTCGATGCAGGAGAAGATGCAGGGACAGATGGAACTCGCGATCAAGATCAAGGCCTGCGACCAGCGCGATGTCGCTCGATTGGTGATCGAGAAGCACTTTATCCGCGATACCAAAGGGAACCTGCGTAAGTTTTCGCAGCAGGAATACCGGTGCGTAAACTGCAACGAGAAGTTCAGGAGACCACCCTTACGTGGGAACTGCACGAACTGTGGCGGGAAAGTGATCTTTACGATCAGCGAAGGAAGCGTGGTAAAATATCTCGAGCCGAGCATCTCCTTGGCGAACAAGTTCGACGTGCCGACCTACCTGAAACAAGACTTGGAGCTGACCAAGCGACGCATAGAATCAGTCTTCGGTCGGGACGCAGAGATCCAGGAAGGATTGGGCAAGTGGTTTGGCTAGCAGTCAATACCCAGGCTTCGCAATCCTTTCTTCAATTGCTCCACATCCTTGAATAATATCGTTTGCATGCCTGCTTGTTTCGCGACTGCGATCTTGACTGGCTTGTCGTCGATCATGAGATGCTCTTCAGGTTTCAATCCAGTTTTCCTGAAGATGGCTTCATAGAACCGCACGTCATCTTTCAAGAAGCCGCACAAGTAGGTGCTGCATTGATGATGGAAGAGCTTCAGGAAGTCAAGTTTTTCCTCCCGGTACGCTTCGTATTCTGCGCATTCGCTGTCAGCAAGCACTTGGACACGGTCTTTTTTCAACTGTGCAATCAATTCAAGAACACCTGGCACTGCAGCGATCGTCGCCTTGTACATTTCAATTGCGCGGTTGACATCGGGCGCGACGCCGAAGTCTGCAAACACGTGCTGCCAGGCTTCTGTGTTGGTGATCTCATTCATTTCCTGGCGCGCCTCCCAGGGCTCCCACACCTCCATGAACTTCGCAGCTGGTACGCCGAACGCTTCCTCGAAGAGCTTCGGAATCTTGTCAAGCGTGTATTGCAGCTGCGTCACTGTGCCGGCGCCATCCCAACACATGGCTTTGATCATGCGCTCGAAGAAAAAGTTATAGTATATGAAGTTAATGAAGAACGACTTCGACCAGCATCGCTGCTGCGTCGATGATCGCGAACGCGACATTGTTGTCTGACGCGCCTGCCACTTCCTGCTTCAGGGCTTCGTCGTATTTGGCTTTCGCAACATTCAGCTTGGCGTTCGTGTCTGCCATGAGCGGTTCGACGATCGCGACGATCGTGTGGTAGACCGCGTCTGCCTTGACCAGGATGCTCAAGGTGCGTGCCGCTTCTTCCCGGAGCTGTGCTGCGCGGTGCATGGCTGCGCTGACAGGCGGATCAAGCGCTTCGGTGAGCTTGCTGCACGCGTCCAAGAGTTCAAACGTGATTTCTTGCGCAGGCACCTTTTGCTGCTTGAGCAGCGCCTCTTCGTACATGTAGTCTGCTATCTTCAAGGGCAGCTCGGTGTCAGCGATATCCCTGGCTTTGAGAAGGGCTGTGAGTGCGTGGTAGAGCGCTTCTGCCTTGGTCGTTGTGGCTCCTGTGCCTGCCGCCCGTTCGTGGAGATCGAGCGACAGGGCAAGGAGCTCGTGGACACGGGATGTCATTCTATGCGTAATTATGGTAAAATTAGTATATAAACCTTTCTATTTTCATTATTAAAGAGTAGTAACAATAAATAGGTTTATAAAGGCTCGTGCACCTCCATCACTTCATGGTTCAGAACAAAGTATTGCGTGATGCTGGCGTGCGTTTGCTGGTAGAGAATGTTCAGAATATTGCCCTGACACCTGAGATTGTGCGCCTGAATTCTCATGTAAGGATAGACGAACCACATAAAATAAGGCTCGGCATGGGCAATGTGTTTGTCTACTTGTACGATTTCGAAGGTGGACAAGCAGTTGTGGACCAATACAGGCACGCTGTGGATATGACGGCAAAGCTGTCTGGTCTCGCAACAACAGAGACTTTCTGGGAAGCTGGCACTTTGGTGCACGATCGGGATGACCTTGGTGAGAAAGTTATCGGCTGGTACATAACAACCATATAGCATTTTTTCACCACAAACAATAAATAATTCCACCATACGAGTACATCATGGCATCCTGGACTGAGGTTGTGATCGCATTCGCAGTGTTTATTATTTTCTGGGGTGTTGTCGCGTGGCAATCGAAGGGCGAGCAGGGATTCTTCGCGACCTTTCTCGACAAGATAGGGCTTGGCTTTTACTACAAGCGGACCTGGCCAGCAATCTTTGTCGGCGCGATCTTCTCGGCAGTCATGCTCTTCCTGCTGTCGACAGCGCTCGCCTATGCTGAAGAGAATGTCTGGCTGGTCTGGCTCGCCATCGCGTATTTTGTCACGCCGTTCGTCCTGCTCGTGCTCTACCCGTTCAGCAAGAAGAGCGAGACCATGAAACGTGTCGTTGCTGCGATGTCAGCTGTGTGGTTCACGCTGTTCCTCCTGGCGATCATCGCCTTTGCTGTCACTCTCTGGCTCATGAACTAAGGGTTTTTTATAGAGGTGCTTTTTCTCGGCGCCGCGATGCACTTACCAAAAATACCGCGCTGGATGCGGGAATTCCTCCCCTTGCAGGCTGTCCAGGTCAATGGTGTCTACCGATTTCCGAACGGAACCCCTTTTGAGGAGATCAGCTTGCTCAGGAATGATCTGCGCAGGCGTGGCTTCTCAGTGAATGGCCGCGCAATTCGAGGCTCGCGCTTCGCGTATTCAACTGTGCTGGCTTCTCCAGTCCCTATCATCGAAGAAACTGAAGGCTACTTTGTCGGCCCGTACGAGTATGACTGCCGCTATATTCTCACGAACAGGCGGCTTTGTTTTTCACTCGAAGTGCCACGGCAGAAGATTGAACTGGATTTCTAGATCCTGCTCTTCACAGAATTGCGCGCGCCGCAGGCCTGGCAGGTCATCATGATGACACCTGCTTCCTTGCTCAGCTTTGTTTCTGGCTTGCCGCATGCGGCGCAGAAGACGAACTCGTCAGCGTATTGCGTGATCTTCTCGTTGATCTTGGAAGCTGGAAGCTTCGACCCGAAGATGACTGCCTGCTTGACGATCTCGCCAGGCGTCGCCATCTCCTTCTGAACATACTTCAGGAGATGCTCTGGCTTGCGATCAAGCGTCTTGGCGATCTCGAACCAATTGTTGATAACGGTCTTGACGCCCTGGATGTGCCCTTTGACTTTCGGGATCTCGAATCTGCTGTCCTCTGTCACGTCGTCAGGCAATTGTTCCTTCGCACGGTCCAAGAGCTTCTCGTAGTCCATATCGAACAGAGTTAGAAAGCGGTTTTTAAAACTTTCAATTATACCTGATGCCCTGGATGATGAACAGCAGCGCGATCAGCATGAACACTATCCTGAGAAAGACATTCACCCATTTCAGCTTTGACGTGTCTTTCAGGCTCATCGAAATGCCCCATGCCAATAACGCGATCGCGACAACGCCGATGGCCCAATGAACCACAGCGAAGAATGAGAGGACGATCGCGAGGAAGAGCAAGGCCGATCTGCCGAGCGCTTTCGCGATGTTCTTGCCAGTAAATTCTTCTTTCCCGAAGCTGGATCCCTGTTCTGGAGCTTTTTCTGCCATTGTGCCTGTCTGAGCATACCTGTGCCTTTTATGTTTTACCCAATCGTTAAAAAGAGTGCTCGCCTCGCTCGCGCCATGTGGTACAGGATTGTCGGCACGAGCCATATTGCATCGCAAGCGATCACAGCAGTCAAGACAGGCTTTGACGAGTTTCAGCCTGATGTGGTCGCAGTCGAGCTTGACCAGTCACGGCTCTACGCCTTGCTGAAGCAGCAAAAACCCAACTATTCGCTCTCGATGATCAAGATAGTTGGTGTGCGCGGCTATCTTTTCGCTGTGATCGGCGGGATCGTGCAGCGAAAGCTCGGCAAGATCGTCAATGTCGCGCCAGGCAGCGACATGCTTGCTGCTGTCAAAGTTGCGAAACAGCACAAGACGAATGTCTTATTGATCGATCAGCACATACAAATAACGTTGCGAAAGCTGACGAAAGCTATGGGTTGGAAAGAGTTCAAGCAAGTCTTCAGGGACATCTGGGACAGCATCTTTCACAGAGAGAAGATCACGTTCGATCTCAATAAGGTGCCGGACGACAAGCTTGTCGAGAAGCTCCTGGGTGAGTTCAGGAAACGCTACCCGCGCATGTACAAGGTCCTGGTCACAGAGCGCAACGAGATCATGGTGAAGAACCTGAAAAAATTCCATAAGCTCGAGCCCGACAAGAAAGTCCTGGTCGTGATCGGCACGGGGCATAAGAAGGGGATGGAACAACTCCTCACAGCTGCTTCAAAAAATCCTTAATGATCTGCTTTGCCTTGTCGAGGCTGGAGAATTCTGCAAGTTGCACAGTGGCATAATCACTACCACGGATCATGTTCGACAGTTCAGCGCCTTTCTCGAACAAGAAGAGAATTGGAATCTCCAGCTTCCCCAGCCGAGATCGAAGCAGTGCATGGGTTAGCTCCATTCCTGTGCCGATGCTGGGAACGGTCAAGTCAAAAATCGCAGCGTCAGCTTCCTCGACCGCAGCCATCAGCTTTTTCCTGATGAAAGCTGAACGCTCTTTACCTGGCGGCGGCATGGTGCCGAACGCCTTCTCAAGATATGCCCAGGATTCTTCGAGTGTTGTCGCGGCAGTGTGCTCTGTCACGAGTTCACAACCACATTCCTTGATAGTATCGATGAATTGTTTGTGAATGGCTGCACGTTCTCGCTTCGCTCCTTGGATTGCACCACCATAGAAGATTGCCATACTCTACCTCATATGTGTTCTATATCGCGCACGATGGTCCAGAACCACATGCCGATGACTCCCAGCACGAGTGTGAGGAATATCATCAGCCAGCTCGGGCCGATCAATAAGAGGAAGATAGCGAAGCCGATCGTCACCCCGAGGAGCAGGAAGTAATAGGCGCGGCTGCCCCAGATGATATCATAGCCGTTCAGGTTGCCTTCCAGCATTTCTGCACGGCTCATGTACAATTGATATGGGTTGCTCGTCTGGATCAAGGGCAAGGGAATCATGCCGTAGACCGCAATCAAGATGCTGATCTTGACCAGGCTGTGGAAATACTCGAGACCAGTCACTTGGAACAATACCTCGAGCGGGATGCAGATTAGGAGAGAGGCCAGGACTGCGCCTGCTGCCGCGAGTCCCAACTCCCAGTCTTTGGCGATCGTCGCCCTGAACTTGCCGATACGCAAGTTGGGGATGGCGAGATAGCGCGAAAACCCATTGACCCACAAGGGCCATAAGCCGAAGGTGAGGAAGGTCACGAATATTCCAATGACCAGGCCGAGGCTGTATTTTTCGTACGTGGCGCGCACGCCGTAGAACACGGCAACCGCTTTGTTCGCAGCGACGTGGAGGGCCAGCATGAGGAAGGCGCCGACCAATGCGCCGATGAGATTGCGCAGGCCGATGGCGAGATCGAAGGTTTCATCACCCCAATTGTTGTAGCTCAGCGCAAAGCCCATGACTGCGGCAGTGGTGGCGATCGCCAGCCATTCCTTGCGACTGATGTCGAAATAGCGCTTGAGATGGTACCAATAGCCGGCCATGCACTCTTCCTGCAAAAGCCCTTTTAAATAGCTTATTGTTGGGGCATCACCACGGCCAGTTATTCTCCCTCTGGTGCGAGCTTTATCCGAGCCCTCACCTCATGACTGCGTCATGTTCGGGCTCGGCAGTTATGCCAAGGTGGTGATGCTTCAGACCATACTATACAATGCCTTGATGCCGAGATAGATGCCGAGCAGGATGCTCAGGAGCTTGATGTTCACAAGGATGGTGAAGCAGAGGTAGACGGCGATGATGATGTCGAACCTGCTCACCGGGTCGCTCCAGAAGATGCCTCCTTTGGCTGCGAGCGCGAGCGCGACGTAGATGACCCAGCGTGCAGGCCAGTCCATGCCTGCGGTGAAGAGCATGATTGTGGCTGCGACGTCGATCAAGCCGAGGATCCTGACAAAGAGGCCCATGGCATTCAGAGTTGACGATGACGTTTAAATGGCTTTGTGGTATATTATTTTCTATATAGATAATAATTATTCGCTTGTTTCTCGTCGAAACCTTTAAGTATTCTCGACGATAGGGAAGCGTGTTGAGGTGGTGATATGGCAGAGAAAGTAGCCAAGGTCGGACTCAAGAAAGAAGCAGGCTATCTGTACTTCATTGACAAGGACGGAGACATCGGCAGGGTCTTGATGGCGCGCGGACGCAAAGGCCGTGGCAAGGCAGAGAAAGCAGCCAAGGCAGGCGTGCAGAAAGAGAAAGGCTATCTCTATTTCGTCGACAAGGACGGCGACGTGAGCAAAGCCAAGATGGCACGCGGGCGCTAGAGCACTGGTCAGGTGCGCCAAACCCTTTTAAACTATCTCCACACTTCTCTCGAGCATGATCAAGGTAGAGCCACGCCTGTACCAGCAGAGCATCTTCAACACAGCGGCGACGAAAAACACGCTCGCAGTCCTGCCGACTGGCATGGGCAAGACACTCATCGCAGAACTCCTGGCTGCACACCGGCTGCAGCACTATCCTGGCAGCAGGATCCTGGTCTTGGCACCCACGAGACCGCTTGTCCAGCAGCACTACGACACGTTCCAGCGCGAGATGGAACTCGAAGAAGCAGATCTTGCATTGTTCACCGGCAACGTGCCACCAGCGAAACGGGCCAAGCTCTGGACAGGCGCAAGCGTCATCTTCAGCACACCACAAGGACTTGAGAACGACATCCTGAGCAACAGGATTAGCCTCGCAGAGGTGAGCCTGCTCGTTTTCGACGAAGCACACAGAGCCACGGGCGACTACAGCTATGTTTTCATCGCAGACCGCTACCGCAAGACAGCGACGCACGAAAGAATTCTCGCTCTGACCGCCAGCCCTGGCAGTGACAAGGAAAGCATCGAAACCGTGTGCGCAAACCTGGGCATCGAGGACATCGAGATCCGGAGCGGGGAATCGCCAGATGTTTCACCGTACATCCAAGAAATTGAGATTGAGCATGTCAAAGTGCAGATGCCGCCTGAGTTCAAGAAAGTGCACGCCGCTTTGCAGCGCTGCCACGATGCACGTGTCGACGATCTCATGACGCTCGGCGTGCTCAACCGGCAAGCATTGACAAACAAGATGACCATGCTGAAAGCGCAAGGCGCGCTCCACGCGCAAGCAGCACGAGGGCAGAAGAACTTCGAGAAACTCAAATCCATGTCCTTGCTTGCCGAAGCGCTGAAGATCCAGCACGGGCTCGAACTGATCGAGACGCAAGGCGCGCAAGCGCTGAAGAAGTATCTTGAGAAACTCCAGAAAGAAGCAGCGCGCGGCCAGTCGAAAGCAGTGCAGAACCTGGTCCAGGACGTGAACTACAAGACTGCGCATTTACTGCTCGACAAGGTCATGGCAGCGAACATCGAGCATCCGAAGCTGCGCGCTGTCCAGAAAACCGTGCTGCAGAACCTCTATGGCAACGGCGACGTCAAGATCATCATCTTCAATCAATACCGCGATCAGGCAGTGAAGATCAAGGAAGCAATGGACGCGATCAACGTCACATCGAAGATCTTCGTGGGCCAGATGAAGAAAGGCGAGACCGGCATGTCGCAGAAAGAGCAGCACGAGATTCTTGAAGAGTTCAGGAACGGCGGATTCAACTGCCTGATCGCGACAAGCGTCGCGGAAGAAGGCCTGGACATCCCGAAAGTGGACCTGGTCATCTTCTACGAACCGATTCCCAGTGCCATCAGGACTGTACAGCGACGCGGCAGAACCGGGCGATTGGAAAAAGGCAAGGTCGTGATGCTCGTCACTGAAGGAACAAGGGATGCAGGCTACCGCTGGGCAGCGCATCATAAAGAAAAACGGATGTATCGTGTCTTGGAGACTGTGAAGAAGGACTTGACAAAAGGACGCGCCCTTGGCACCAAAGAACAGCAATCCCTGAAATCATTCCAGGAAAAATTCACGATCGTCGCCGATCATCGCGAGAAGACAAGCGGCGTGCTCAAAGCATTGCTCGACATGGACGTGCACATCGACCTGCAGCAATTAGAGACAGGCGATTACCGGCTGAGCGACCGCGTTGTGGTCGAGTACAAGAGCGTGCCAGACTTTGTCAACAGCATCATCGACGGTCGTTTATTGCAGCAGCTTCGCGCCTTGCGCAGCTATCCACGCCCGATCATCCTCATCGAGGGGGAAGAAGACCTCTACAGCGTGCGCAAGATGCACCCCAATGCGATCCTCGGCATGCTCGGCACGATCGCAGTGAGCTACAACATTCCTGTCTTGTTCACGCGCAACGCGCAGGAAAGCGCTGCCTTGTTGGTGAGCATCGCGAAGAAAGAACGCGATGCCGGCGGGAAAGAATGGCAGCCGCGCAGCCAGAAACCGGTGAGCGACGACGAGGTCATGGAATTCATCGTGAGCAGCCTGCCAGGCATCGGCGGCAGCCTCGCCAAACGGCTCCTGGAGCATTTCCAAACATTGCAAGCGGTCGCGAACGCTACTTCTGAGGATTTAGAGAAGGTCGAAAAGCTCGGAAAGAAGAAAGCTGCTGAGCTCCGGCGGATACTCACGAAGAAGTACAAGGCTGAATAGCGCTACAGTGGCAAAAACCCGGAGTATTTTTATACCCATAACGCTGATTCTCTCCAAGAGGTGAGGTAATGCGGTGGTTTATCCTGTTCGTAGTGTTCGTCCTGGCCCTGCCGCTCGGGTTCGCGTGCAACCAGACACCGCAACTCCTCCTCGAACCAGTCAGCGCAACCGCGCTCGATGGCGAAGTCATCACCGGCACGCTCGAAAGCGACCTGTTCGGCACGCTCGGCGGCAACCCTCTCGAGCCGGCAAGCTTCAGCTTCGAGAACGGGCAATTCTCAGTCACTGGTTCCAACGAGACCGTCCGCGTCCTGTTCTACGCGGTGACAGGCGACGGCTGCACCGGCACAACGATCGGCGAGTACACCTTCATCAGCGGCCTGAACGTCACGCCACGCGGCGACGCGATAGAAGTGTTTGAAGGCCAGACGACAATATTCCAGACCTCGACAGGGCAGGAGTGGCGGTGGCTGCTCGACGGCCAGCTCGTCAGCGAGGATGCGCGCTACCTGTTCCGGCCGAGCTACAATCTCGCAGGCATGCACACGCTGACACTCGTCGTTGCAGGGTACACCAACCACACATGGAGCGTGCTTGTCAAGAACAGGAACCGGGCACCGACACAATTGACAGAGTTCATCGGCATCACCCTGCCGCTCGACGGCGACCACGGGCTCAATCTCAGTCATTACTTCGTCGACCCGGACAATACAGAATTGCTCTATAATGCAGAGCTCATGCCAGCCGAGGGCTATATTGACAGCGCAGGGCTCAACCTCACAGTCGAGGGTGAGATGGTGCTGTTGCAGGCCCTCAGCCCAGGCAAGGCCTTCATCACCTATTACGCCACAGACCAGGCAGGCGAGACGATAGCGAGCGACCCCATAGGGTATATCGTGACAAACGAGACCCTGCTCGGCCCCCTGATCACCTACTGCGGCGACAGCGTCTGCTTCATCAACGAGAACTGCAAATCCTGCCCAGCCGATTGCGGACTGTGCTCAAACCAGGAATGCACACAGCAATGGGATTGCACCGCATGGGGAGAGTGCGAGTTTCCAGGGTATGAATACCGGGAATGCTTTGTGGTCAACGACTGCGGCATCGCAAGCAAGGGACCTGCTGAAGTGCGCGAATGCGATTACGAAGCCCGGTGCGACGACGGCATGATGAACGGGAACGAGACCGGCGTCGATTGCGGCGGCAGCTGTGACCCGTGCCCGACGTGCGACGACGGGATCAAGAACCAAGGCGAGGCTGGCGTCGATTGCGGCGGCCCCTGCGGCCCGTGTCCGAGCTGCGACGACAACATCCTGAACCAGGACGAGTCAGACATCGATTGCGGCGGGTCGTGCGAACCGTGTCTGACAGGCGCATTCTGCAACATGGTCACAGACTGCATCAGCCTGAAATGCCGTGACAGCCTTTGCGTGGACGCGACCTGCGATGACGGCATCGCGAATCAGGACGAGGAACGCGTCGATTGCGGTGGCCCGTGCGATCCCTGTCCCACGTGCAACGATGGCATCCTGAACCAGGATGAGGAAGACGTTGACTGTGGCGGCCAGTGCATGCCCTGCCCGACCTGCGATGACGGCATCGCGAATCAGGACGAGGAATACATCGATTGCGGCGGCAGCTGCGACGAATGCACCTGGCAGGACTACATACCTTTGTACAAGCGCATAGCCCTCATTGTCGCGATCGTGCTCTGCAGCCTGCTGATAATCTACTTCCTGCGCGCCATCGTGATCAGCAGGATGACCTTCCTGTTCAAGCACGGCAAAGCCATCCATTTCTTCTACGAAGACGGGCCCACCTACAAGCTGATCAAATTCTGCAATCGCCTGACCCGATTGTTCCATCGCGACAGCGATAAGCGAGAGCTTGTCGCGAAAGCGCAACGGGACATCGTCCAGTTCCGCAACATGGACGAGCGCTTGCTGCGCGATCACATGATCGACAGGCTGCGCGAAGTGTATGCGCGATTGTTGAGCCTGAACAACAGTTTCGAGTTCGAGATACTTGTGCTGACGATCAGGCGAAGCAAAGTGCCCTTCACGACAAAAGTGATATTGCTGCGGAACACAAAGCTCTTGTACATGATCGAACGCACAAAGCTCTACACGAACGCGCACTTCGCATTGAACGATGTGCTTCGCGCATTGGAAGAGCTGGAAAAAGCGTTTTAACGCCGTCGCTTTCGCATGACAAAACCCAGGATCGCGGCACTGATCACGGCAAGGATGATAAGGCCGAAGCCAAGGGTGCCGGTGCTGATGCCACCCCCTGCGCTCGGCGTGATCGTGATCTCGTCCTCCCGGCTGTACCGGGTTTCGCCCACAAGGCTTTCCAGCCTGACAGTCACAGGATACTCGCGCGCCTGCGCACTCCGCAGCACTTCCATGGTAAACTCGACCTGCGCTTCCTCTCCAGGGTCGATCTCCGACGCCACATATTCAGTCGTGAGCTCGAAGATGAACGGATAACTGATGTCAGGCAGGACTCTGACGCGCACTTCCTCAGCTTCTTCCTCCCCTTCGTTCTTCAGCGTAACGAGAATGCGGTTCTCGCTCGTTCCAGCCCGGAACCGATCCAGTTGCTCCACCTCTGTCACGACCAGCAATGGCGTGTCCTGGACAGGGATCAGGAGCGAGAGATCCTCTGTGAATGTGTCATAGGTCTGGCCATTGGATTGCTCTGCCCGATAGCGGAGCGAAAGCATCGCAGGGAGTTCTCCGCGGGCGTTCTCGTCGATGTCGACAGTGAAGGTCAGCTCTGCCTCACCACCTTCAGGAATTGAAGCGACGCTGTCCACAAGGCTGTATGCGTACGATGGCGTCAGGCTCGACGGAATAGCGAGCTCAGCCCGGACGAGTTCCGCGTCTTTCTCCCCCAGGTTTTGCAGGGTGACGCGTAATTCGTTATCGTCAGTGTCAGCGAGCAATTCGTCAGGCGTTGTCCTGAGCTCGCCGATGTACAGTTCAGGATCTGAAGCAGCCTCCTGCACAAACACGCGCAGGTCGAAGTCCTGCTTCCCGCCGTCTGTCTGCAGCACTGTCGGGATGTCGATGAAGCCCTCAGGAAGCGCCTCATCGAAATAGATCCTGAAGGTCTTTGTCACCACGTCGCCTGAACGCAATCCACTGACAGTGAAGGGATTGTCAGACACTGGGGTGAGGAATTGGGTTTCCTCGATCAGAAATGAGACCTCTCTCGGGGCCTGCTCTGTGTTGCCTTTGCTGAATCTTATGGTCACGTCAGCGTAATCCCCTGCAGTGACTGGCGCCGGATCGGTGGCGAGGAGTTCGACGTCGATCGCGTACACGCTGGCGGTGCAAAGCAGCAATAGCAGTGCTATGATTATTTTCATTGTTTCACCTTCCGTCCCAAGGCCATGACTGCCGGGACGAGCGTAATTGAGACTATCAAAACAGAGACGATGGAGAATGCGAGGCTCCAGCCGAGACGCTGGGTACCAAGAAGCTGTGCAAAAGTAAGGGCGAGAAAACCGACGAAAGTGGTGAGACTGCTCAATACGATCGCGCTGCCCGCACCTTCCATCGTGAGGGTGATGGCTTTCTCAATCCCTTTCCGGAGGTAGCGCTTGATCCCATCCACAAGGTGGATTGAAAAGTCGACGCCGATGCCGAGCACGAGCGAGATGATGCTGGTTGAGAGGCTGGTGAAGGGCACGCCGAAAAAACCCATGAGCCCGAGTGCCCAAATGATCGCGATGATGATCGGCAGAAGCGCAAGGATGCCGATAACGATCGACGCATAAATCAAACTGGCCACGAGAAAAACGACAGCGAAGCCCACCAAAGTGGTCTTTGTCGCGTCCTGTTCCAGGCTGTCTCCTAATTCTTCAAACCGGACAGGATCGCCATACAGCGTCATCCTGGCATCATGCACTGGGAAGCGCTCTGTCAGAACCCGTATTTCCTGGAGCAGTATGCTATCCCCTGCTTCATCCTGCTCGAGATTGCTGCTCGTCACGCTGAGCGTGGTCAGCGTGTAGTCGTTGTTGAACGCAGGGTTGCCTGTGATGTGCTCATGCAGCGCAGTATTGTCATACGGCACGTCTTCATACGGGTTGGTGATGGTGTCGATGTTCGGGAGCTGCGCAATCATGGCTGCAAGCCGGTTTACATCCCGTGCGGTCTGGACATCCCTGAGGTCGCCCTTCTCAGCGATGAAGAGCAAGGTGATCGTGTCTTCGTCTCCATATACTGAGTTGACCTCACGGAACGAGACTGCAACAGGATCGTCGTCAGGAATCCAATTGCTGTTGCTCGTCGAGAATTCGACCTTGCTCGCGCCGAAGATCATCACGACAGTGATGAGCCCGACGATTGCGATGACTTTCTTGGGGTGATGGGTCTGGATCACCGCCAGTTTGGTCAGCCAGTCCCGTACAGTGTTGAAAATAGGATTCGGCTTGACGTCAAGATTCTTCCCGAACAACGCCACGAGCAAGGGGAATACGAGGAAGGTTGTGAGATAGATGATGACGATGGCGAGCGCGAGAGCGATGCCCTGGGCGACGCTGCTCGGGCTCACGCCAAGGATGAGCGCTGCGAACCCGCCGAGCGTAGTGAAGAAGGACGCGGTGATTGGCACAGTCAGTTCATCCACTGTCTGCAGCAGCGCTTGCTTGTGGCTTTCGTGCTTTCGTCGAGCATGGCGATAATGCGTCACGATGTGGATGCTGTAATCAGCCCCAAGCCCGAGCACAAGGACGCCGACAGCAGCGAGCGTGATTGTCACCTCAATATCCAAGAGCACCATCACAGCCGCCAGCGCAAGCAGGCTGAACGCTGGTGGGACGATCGCCATGAACGCGAAACGCAGGCTCCGGCCGTAGCCGTACAGAATGAGCATGATGAAGGTGAGCGTGATCAGCACTGTGATCAAATTGTCTGTGATGAGAAGTGTGGAGATCCTGTCCAGCAGGATCGGCAAACCGGTAACGCTCACCTGGATGCCGGGAGGAGGTCCGCTTGCCGCGACCAGGCTTTCGAATTGGCTGAGCACTTCTTTGAACCCGTCAGGCTTCTCCGGCGCGTACAGCGTCAGCACATAGCGCGCATAGCGCTCTTCTTCATCGAATTCCGGCCCCCGGATCTGCCGCACGTACTGACTCTGGGCGATCGTCTCTTCGAGCGTGACCAGATACGCATCGATCTCGTCAAGCCGTTTCGCGTTCGTCAGGGTTGTGGTCGGGTCTTCCTTGACGAGGATAAGAATCGCGTCATTCCGATCGAACGCCGTGGTCAGGATGCGGTCGTTCGTGTTGTACTCAGATTCTTTGCCGACCAGCGCTGAGAAGGAGGGATCGATTTCCAGGCGCACAGCGATGGCTGCAAGCAGCACGACACTGATGAGGAAAAGCCCGAAGAGCAGCTTCGGGTGTTCTTGCTGGAATTCTGCGATCCGCTTGAGCATGCGTTACGGGCCTGGCACCCCCTTTTAAAAAGTGGTGTTGTACTCAGAAACGCTCATTCAAATACGCACTGTGGGGTTCCTGCGCTTACTGGAGAAAGCATTCTAATACGTCTTCGAATACACCAGGTTCTCGCTGCCTACGTGCTGCACGACTGCACCTTCCACTCTCTTGAACCCCCTCTTCTCATACATTCGCACAGCCACGGGATTTCTCGAAAACAGGTTCACAATGCGCGGTTTCTTTTCTTTTCGAGCGAGATTTCCCAAAACACCCTCTATATGATCCACCAGGATGTTACCCAGCCCGTGTCGCCTGTAGTCCCGGTGCACATTCACCCCTCCAAGCCAGATCCCTTCCATCTTGAGCTGTTTGCCGACGCAGTGATCATCAGGAACGATCGACCCGGTACCGAGAACACGATCGTCCTGTACGAGGATGTACGAGTCGAACGGTTTGTCATTTTTCAGATTGTCTTCAACCCACTCGTGGAATTGCGCGCCATCTTCTCCGTCGCGTTCCTGCTCCATTCCTCTAATCCACTTCATTGTCTGGCTGTATAATGGAGAATGGCGACGCTTGAGCTCTCTTAACGACAGGAATTCCAATGATTCAGCATCAATCTTCATACAGCGTCGCCAGAAGGCGTTAATTCAATCGTTCCAGGTAGCGCGGCAAGCCTTCGATCTGGCGGAGTTCCGAAAAGTGCAGGAGTTGCCGTAACCTGTTGTTGACTTTGATGCCGCGCTTGTTGCATTCAGTGAAGAAATAATGGTAGAGCTTCTTGCCATGAGCATCGAGGTCGGTGAGGATGATGACTTCCTCGCTGTTCGTGGCTTCCACTTCCTCCACGACGCGGAAGAGCGCTTTGTTCAAGGTCCGCACGTTCGTGAAGCCGTAGCGTTCCAACGCGCGCTTGTCGTTCTTGCCTTCGACGATCGTCAGCATGTCCCTGTCAGTATCCAGCCTGTCAAAGAGTTGTTCCTGCATCACTTGGTTCATAGGCGCAACACCCTACCCATCCGAGTTAAGTCTTCATAGCCTGTCGTTGTGACTCGCACTGTATTTTCTAAACGGACACCTCCGAGCTTTTTGTAGTATAACCCCGGCTCGATCGTGATGATCATGCCTTTCCTGAGTTTTTCTGTGCCTTTCGCGTGCAAGGATGGCGCCTCGTGGATCTCCAGGCCGAGTCCGTGTCCGGTTCCGTGGATAAAGCCTTGGCCATCATCAGTTGTGTACCCTGCCTGCTCGAAGACGTCGGCTGCGGCTTTGTGGATCGCGCCTGTTGAAACGCCGGCTTTGACTTTCTTGAGCGCAGCATCCTGGGATTTCTTGACCGTGTTGTAAAGTTTCACAAGTTCTTTGCTTGGTGTTCCTTTACACACTGTTCTCGTCATATCGAACCAGTAGCCAGTCTTTGTCGATCGCGGAAAAAAGTCCATCACAACCGGCTCGCCGCGTTTGATTGTGCCGCTGCCCATGTCGTGCGGGAACGCTGTCTGCTTGCCGTGGCTGATGATCATCTCTGCTGCTTCGCAATCGTATTCAAGCAGGATCTTGCGCGCTTCCTTGCGTAGGAATTCGCTCGTCACGGTTTTCCCTTTGTATTTCAAGGTCTTTCCTTTACTTTTACTGAGGATAGAAATGCAGTGGTTCATGGCCTTGACTGTGGCGTTCCTGACGTTCTTGATTTCCTTGAGTTCCTGCTGTGTCTTGACTGCACGTTGCGGGTACAAAGGCTTCTTCGCGATCTCGACCTTGATCCCTGCTTTGCGCAATTGCTCGACATGGATTGCCCAGGATTGCGCCGGCATCGTGACTTTCCTGATCTTCTTGTCTTTCAGGAACTTGGCAGCAATCAGGGCGAGGACAGAGCCTTTCCGCACTTTGCCTTTCATCTGTTTCTTGACAGCTTCGTAATAGGGATCGAGCAGCACGACCTCGTAGCCGCGCTTTCCTTTGTAGAATTTCCTGGCGCGGCCATACTCGAGTGAGGACAGGAGCAGGTAGCGCTTGGCAGTCTCTACGAGAATGAAGGGATCAGGCACAGCGAAGCCTGAGGCGTAGCGCATGTCTGCGTTCGTCGTTGCTGCTATGATCAGCTTGGCTCCCAAGTTGACCCTCCTATCCACTCCTTGATTCCCGGCTTTAAAAGGATTGTTGGCTTGGAGAGGGGGAAAAGAAAGCCATACAAATTATCACCACCTCCGAATGGTTATGACTGAGGATCAACGGCCACCAATTCGGGGTGTCGCCTTCGACTGGTTCGGCGTCTGCGGCCAGAAGCTCATCGACGCGTGGGAAAGCGCGCTCGGCCTTGGCGCTGACAGTCCGATGCGAGAGCCGTTCTTCGCTAACCTTGACGACTGGGCGACCAATGAGATCGACGGCATGACCTTTCTCGAGCGCGTGCTCACCTCTGTCGACCACGATCCTGAAGAGCACAACTACCTGCTCACGCATCCAGGCGTCATCTACATGGACGTGCTCAACACCGCGAAGAAGTTGCGCTTTGCAGGCTACAAGACAGCGCTGATCTCAGACAATTTCAAGGAAATGGCGCCTGCCATCGAAGAGAAAATCGGAGGCTTTAGCCAATACTTCGGCACTGTCATGCTCTCGAACGAATTAGGCTTCACAAAACAGGACCCTGTCATGTTTCGGATGATGGCAGACCATATGGACCTACGGCCAGCGAACATCCTTGTCATCGACGACAGGGACAAGAATCTCTTTGTCGCGATCGAGGAAGGCTTCAGAGTGTATGGCTGCCTCAATCCGAGCATACTCCCCATTGCAATCCGTCACTACGGCCTCCAGTTCTAAGCAACAGATTGTAGAGCTAGAAAAATATTATCTTCCGTGCACGTAATCTATGCGTTCATCACAGAAACTCGCTCGTTGCCGAGCACATTCTATGGTGTAATCAGCAGGCACTCTGCCAAAACAGGACTGTGCACCTGCAGCCCCCAGGAGCAACACGGCAGCCACACTCAGCAATGGATCTGAGGGTGGCAACATCGCTTCGAATCCACCACCAATATATGTTGAGACAACTTCAGCGATGTCGCGAAGAAAATTACCATCAGGCACGCACGCGTACACGCCAGCCGCTTCAACCGCGCCTGTGGTCGCGTTGTCAGGAACGAGAATCCCCAAATGGCGTCGTAACATCCTGCCACCGAGAACAGCATTCATGGCTTTGACCTGTGCATTACGCTTAGGATCAAACGCTGCTGGCAGGAAGCGTCGGCGCTGCTCATCAGCGAGCAAATCATCGTACGCAATCCGTATGTCGCTTTTCGATGCTTTCACAGCTTCAGCGACAACCGGATTGTCCTGATATGTTTCGATGAGCGCACCTTCCGCAGCATCAGGGTTATCGAAAAGGACTGGCTCTTCTCCGATTTGATACTGTCGTTTCTCTGCACCACGAAATCCTGGGAGCCCGAAACTTCCTATACGGCGCTCGATATCATCAAAGTTCGCTGGATTCCTGATCCCGAACACTTCGCAATTGGCTGCGTGCCTGAGCATGCTTGGTCCATTCTTCAGCAAGAGCAAATCGTGGAATAGGCTACGTCTTTTCAGCGGATCGAGATTATGCGTTCCGGTTTGATTGACCATAGTCTCATTATGTGGATCATCCTTTATATATTTTTCTATTTTTACTACTTAATAAGGGTAAAAATAAGAGATTCAATGTCCACAAGGAACACTTATAAATAAGCCCTGCCCAGAAACAGCCATGGGACTCCTCTCTCTTCGCCGTGATATCAAGGACCTCGCCAGGCTGCGCGAGATCGTCACGATCCTGGTCAAGCAGGGCTTCCACCAGCTGGTGAGCAAGGCCCGCCTGACACGGCACGCAAAAGTGAGCGAACGGCTCAAGCCAGGGCATATGGAGACAACGCCGCAGCGTGTCCGCGAAACCCTGGAAAAGCTCGGGCCGACGTTCGTCAAGCTCGGCCAGATCCTCAGCCTGCGCCCGGACCTGATTCCGCACCGCTATTGCGAAGAGTTCAAGAAGCTGCAGGACGATGTCGAACCCCTCAGCTATCCGGTTGTGAAGGGCGTGGTCGAAACCGAGCTGAAACACCCCTTGCGCTTCTTATTCGACAAATTTCATCACGAACCTGTTGCGGCCGCGTCTGTCAGCCAGGTGCACAAGGCCAAGCTGCACGATGGACGACTCGTCGCGGTGAAGGTCCAGCGCCCTGGCGTGCGCGAAGTGATGGAACGCGACATCGACATCATGGAGTACCTGGCAAAACGGCTGGACAAGCACCTCAGAGGCGTGAGTGCGCTCGAGATCGTCAAGGAATTCAAGGAATACACCGAGCGAGAACTCGACTTCACCTTTGAGCGACGCACCCTGAAAAAGTTCCACAAGCACTTCGAAGACCATGACAAAATTATCATCCCAGACGCCTATGACGATCATTGCACCGGCAAGGTGCTTACCATGGAATTCATCAAGGGCGTCCGTGTCAGCGACAAGGTCGCGCTCAAGCGCGCCAAGTATGATTTGCCAAAGCTGGGCAATATCGGCTTTGAAGCCACCTTCGATCAAGTCTTCAACCTCGGCATCTTCCACGCGGATCCGCACCCAGGCAACTTGCTCGCGCTGCGACGAGAAGGCAGGCAATGCCTCGCGTTCCTCGACTTCGGCATCGTTGGCTTTGTCGATGAAGAGATGCGTTTGCGTTTCCTCCAATTGCTTGATTACCTGGTGAAACGCGACGTCCGTGGCGTCACGTGGACCTTGCTGAAGATCGGGCGGCGTCGTGCAGGGCTCGAGATCAAGGACTTCGAGGAAAGCGTCGCCGAGACCGTGCTAGACTGGCATGGGAGCACGCTACGCGACGAAAAGATGAGCGCGCTTGTATACCGGCTGCTCACCAGCTGCATGGCGCAAGGACTGGAAATGCCAGCGAATGTCATCCTCGTTGCGAAGGCCTTTGTCACTATGGAAGGCGCTGCCGCCTGGCTCAACCCTGATTTCAACCCTGTCGAGTCGATTGGTCCTGCGGTGAAGCGATTGGGAAAGCTCAGTTTCGGGCGCACCAAGGAAGAAGTCCTACGTGCGACGCGCGACCTCCATGACTTCGCGAGCAAACTGCCCATGGCAGCTGACACCTTGCTCGACAAGATCGAAGAAGGAAAGCTCGCCTTGCGCGTGGACCGCGACGAATTCAAGCGGGCAGAACAAGACTACGACCTCGAGACGAGCAAGCGCAGCCTCGCGCTCACGTCTGGCGCGTTCTTCATCGGCAGCGCAGTCCTGGCAGCGCTCGCAGCAGAGCTCGAATTTGTGGGCATTCCCCTCTGGCAACTCGGCTTCGGCCTCTTTATCGTCACGCTCCTCATGTTCATCCACGTCAGCATCAAAACCCATAAATATATGCAACGACAATTATAGGGTGAAAAGGGGGAAAAACAGACAGGTGGTATGATGAAAGACATCCTGATGGACACATTCAAGCTCGGCCTCGGCGCAATGGACATGACGCGTGAGGAAGCCGCAAAGCTGGTGCGGAAGATCGAAAAGAAATACCCGTCCGAGATCAAGGACGGCAGGAAGATGATCAACGACCTTGTGAAGCAAGGCGAAAAGAATGCCAAGAAATTCGAAGACAAAGTAGCCGCTGAAGTCAAGAAAGCGATCAAGCAGCAAAAACTCGTCGATGAGAAGGATCTCAAGGAGCTCGCGTCGAACGTGAAAGTGTTGGCGCACAACACCGCGAAGATCGCGAAGCAAGTCGGCAAGAAAGGCGCTGCTGCAGCGAAGAAAGGCGCGACAAAAGCCGCGAAAAAGGCGAAGAAGAAGCTCAAGAAGCGCGTGGTGAAGAAGAAACCGAAGCGAGCAGCCAAACGCAAGACAACTCGTCGTAAGGCGGCCAAACGGTCCAAGAAGCGTGTGGTGAAGCGGAAACGACGAAAGTAAACTATTTTAATCAAACCTGTTTCCCAGTCATTCTATGTTGTTACGCGAGCGTTGCGACGAACTCCTCAGCGACCCTGCTGCGTTCTCAGCAGAAGCCCAGGAAGCCATTACCGCACTTGGGCAAAGCCTCATTATTGGCTCCGAGGTATCACTGGAGCAAGTCGATCGGGCCGCACAGTTGATTGGTTACCTGCCGCTCATGTTCTTCCACGGCCGACCGGTCAGGCCGACAACCATTGTGCACGGCGACGTTTTCAAGAAGTGGCTCGCACGCACGCTCAAAGGCTACCAGGAACAGAGCATACACGCTCAGGCAGCGCTGGCGAAAAGAGCCCGCATCGGCAATTCTCGACTTTCACAGATTCTCAACGGACAGCGTTGGCCCATGTACCACGAGATGCAGATAATCGCGCCTGCGATCGAACTCACACAAGTGTACCTTGTCTCACCTGGGGATTTCGAGCACTATCGCACAAGGAATGTGACCTTGCCAACAGACGTTCTGGCACGCAGGGCCGTCATGCCGAGGTGACAATACATAAATAGCCTGCCTGAGTTCTTCTCCCTATGGCAAAGCTGGCGATGGATGACCCGTTCTTCGTGGCGAAAGCGCTCAAGTGGTACAAACGCCGCGATGTGCAAGAAGCGATCCTTGCTGACTGCGAGCACCGCGAGGTTTCGCCACGGTTCGGCGAAGGGTTCGGGAAGCGGCCAGACGGCCTGTTCTACCCTGCGGACGTGCTCGCCTTCGCGAAGAAGAAGACCACGAGCTTCCACTGCTCTGAAGAGCGCTGGCGCGACCCTCTCCAGCTCCAGACCGGGAGCTCGCGAAAAGTCCTTGACGACCTCCGAATCGGCTGGGATTTGGTGTTGGACATCGATTGTCCGTACTGGCTGTACAGCAAGCTCACCGCTTCCCTGTTTGTCAAGGCCTTGAAGGATCATGGCGTCTCGTGCAGTGTCAAGTTCTCTGGCAGCAAAGGCTTCCACATTGGCGTGCCGTTCGAGGCCTTCCCCGCTGAGGTGGAGGGCAAGCCGACAAGCTCCTTGTTTCCCGAAGCGCCGCGCGCCCTGGCCCACTACTTGCTCGAGTATATCAGCAACGAGCTGATCAAGGTGCGCGAGAACGAGGTTATTGTTTTTGACAAGAAGTTCAAAGTCTCGTTCGAGAAACTCCAAGAGCATACAGGAAAGAGCGCGAAAGAGTTCATCCAGCAGGTCTGCAGGAAATGCCGCACGCCAAAACAAGCACAGACAGGGCCTGCGACGCATCTCTACCTTTGCGGTAGTTGCGGAAACACGACACGGCAAGAGCAATATGAGGATTACCTGAAATGCGAGCGGTGCAATGGTGTGATGGAGCCACAGACGCTCTCGACCACGACAAATGCCTGCCACGCCTGCGGCAATGATGAGTTCAATCCGCGTTTCAACGTACTCGCACTCATCGAAGTGGACACCATACTATTGGCAAGCCGGCATTTGTATCGGACGCCGTATTCCTTGCATGAGAAGTCAGGTTTGGCAAGCATTGTCATCGCTCCAGCGCAGCTCATGGATTTTGAGAAGGAACACGCGCACCCTGACACGATCAAGGACTTCCCCCGTTTCATCGATGGCTCGGAGACCAAGAAAGGCGAGGCTGCCAAGCTCCTCTTGCAGGCGTTGGATTTTGTCGGTGAACAGGAGCGTGCGAAAGGTAGTAAGGAACACAAGGAATTTGCCATCCCTGAAGAGGCGATCCCTGAAGAATTGTTTCCGCCGTGCATGCAGAACATCCTGAAAGGCCTTGTCGACGGCAAGAAACGTGCGATGTTCGCGCTGACGAACTTCCTGCGCGCGTGCGGCTGGGGACAGGAACAGATCAAGGCGCGTCTGGAAGAATGGAACAAGGCAAATCCTGAGCCATTGCGCGACGTCATCGTGAAAGGCCATGTCCGCTATCTCAAGCTCAAGAAAGAGGTGTACCCGCCGCCGAACTGCAAATCATTCTACCAGGACATCCAGGTGTGCCAGCCAGACAACTTCTGCGCACGCGTCAAGAACCCTGCGCAGTATGCCAAACGAAAAGCAGAGGCTGCTGGTGGGAAGAACGTGAAAGGGCGCACCAAGCTGACAGACGAGCAGAAAGCGATGCGGAAAGCGTACCGGGAGAAGATGAAGAATGCCTAAATACGTGATCACTGGCGGTCCGAGCAGCGGCAAGACGACCACGGTCGAGGAGCTGGAGCGGCGCGAGTTCGAGATCGTGCATGAGACTGCGGCAGAAGTCATCAAGGAGATGCAAAGCGAGGGTAAGGACGTTGCCGAGCACTTCGAAGAGTTGCAGACCAGGATCTTCGAGCTCCAGCTCGCGACAGAAGCCGCGCTTGGAGATGGCGTGCACTTCCTCGACCGCTCGATCATTGACGGCCTGGCCTATCGCAAAGCGCGCGACCTGGACCTGCCGAAAGAACGCATCGAGGCAGCGAAGAAGACCAAGTATGACAAGGTCTTCCTGATGGAACTCCTCCCATTTGTGGAAGACGGCATTCGCTTCGAGAGCAGCATCGAAGAGGTCCTGGCGATCCAGGAGCAGACCAAGCAGACCTATGAAGAATACGGCTACGAGGTCATTCTCGTGCCAGTCATGTCAGTGATCGACCGCGTCAAGTTCATTCTCCAGCACCTTAAGAAATGACATTCTCAAGCAGCACGCTCAGTGTGAGGAGGTTGCCGTTCGTGCCCTCGATGTACATCACTGGCGTGCCGCCACTGTTCTGGACGATGAAATCGTTGTTTCCTGCCGGTGTCAGGCTTCCTTGGTTCTCCAACAAAGAGCCGTCAATGTAGAGATTGCCGGTGACGCCGTCGACATAGGCGCGCTCGATGCCAGCGCCGTTGTCAATGATGAAATCATTATTGCCGCCAGGTGTTACGGCGTTATTCTCGAAAAGCGAGCCGCGCAGCAAGACCTTGCCATCCTGGTCCACGAGCATCATGTCGTTCCCAGCAGTGTCTTCCACAATAAACCGGCCAGTGGACGAGAGACAGGAATTGTAGGTACACACACCAGAGCCAGAGCATTGCGTTGCTGTCTGGCAGTCATATACGCGTGCAGACAGGCAGTAATCGTTCGCGCTCACGTCATTCGTGCCGAAATCCCAGAAGTTCGCGCTTGTATACCCGCTTGCGCGACACGTGGTGGAAGAACCAAGATCTTGGCAGCAGCCAGCCCCGCAATTGGTGGTGCAGTCGTCGATATCATTGTTGCAGACGCCAACACCATTGCACGCGTACGCGTCCCATTCCCTGTCGCCGAAGCCAGTGTCCGGATCGCTTGGCGCGCTGCAACGGTCGCTCGTGCCACTTGAGCACATAAAGCTGCAACTACCAACTTGATAAGGTGTGCTGTCAGTACCGCCATTCTGTGCCTCACCCACAGAACCTGAAGGGACATTAGGTGTTGAGTGGAGGTAGTAATAGCCACTTGCATCAGTATCGCAATTGCCGCTGCCATCGCATTCTGCATACCGTCGCGTGTATGTGCAATCTTGATATGCACTCCAGTAATCCACGCTGCCGTCGCACGCAGTCGTTGTTGTGGCATCTGCTTCCGGAACAGCGGTCCCGCCGCTCTGCGTCACCGCGACCTTGTTGGGAGAGATATCAAGAGTGGTGGTATCATACTGGTTGCTCGCGTCGGTATCACACACCGTCGGACTCGCACATTCTGCGTATCGACGTTCATAGGTGCAATCCTCTGCTGTCGCCCAGTTGTCATAGCTGCGATCGCAGGAATCTGAACTTGAGGTGACGCTCGTGACGCAGGTCGCTGAAGCGCCGCAAGACTGGTCAGTGCCACAATTCGCCACAACATTGTCGCCTCCACCGCCAGTCTGGCATTGTCCATTCGCGTTGTTGCACAAATTCGCTTCCTCCACGACACGACAGTTGGCAGTATCGCACCGATCAGCCTGATAATCGCAATCCCCTGGCGAACCGGTCTGCGCAACCCAATCGCAATCGACAAAACAGAAGCATTCAAGGCGTTCACCCGGGGTTCCTGTAGGTGAACCTCCGACTGAGTAGCACGCAGTCGCTGAGAAGTCACCATCATTCGCATAGCTGCAGTCCTCTTTGATGCACTCGGCGCCTGGCCCGCACACATCATCCTTGTTATCATCCCATTTGCACACGCCGCGGCACTGGCTGCTGAGGGTGCACGAGCAGCCGTAATCTTTATCGCATCCACCGATGGGACAGCTGCTGCACGACCTGCTTGAGCACGCGGTCGGTGGTGTGTAGCAATTGCTATGCCCTTGCGCGCATTGCGTGCCGGTGCTCGGGCAGCCACGCTCTGTGCAGGTATAGCAATTACTGTCACCGTTCCAGTAGTAATTGCTGCAGGTATCAGTGCAGGTGCCGTAGCATTCAGCGCTTGCGTAGTAGGTGCAGCCTGCTGAGGTACAGCCTGACGAATCGCCATCGTGGTGACTGCAAGTGGTGGTACCTGAGCAAGTGTCTGGTCCATCGATCCACGTGCAGCCAGTGTGGCCTTCACAAATGAGCGCGCTCGTGCCGTCGTAGGTACTGCATGCATTATGCGTGCCTTCACAGCTTCCGGCTGCGCGCCAAGTGCAACCGCTCATCGCGCCGCACGGGCCTGAGGTGGTGATGCTTGAACATGAACATGATCCTGAGCATTGGTTGACGCAGCCGAGCACTTCACTGCCGCAGTTGCTGCTTGTGAAAGAACAGACTGTGCCGTAGCAGTTGCCCGAGCACGCAGCGTACACTGCAGGCAGGAACATAAGAGCAATTATGAGCAATGCGAGTGCCTTCATTTATTCCCCTTTGTCTTTCTTGCGATATTAATGATCACGAATATGACAATGACTGCGATCAGGATGGTCCATGGGAAGCTAGGCTTGTCAGAGGCTTCCGTATTTTTGCTTTCTTCTTCCTCACTCTCCTCTGCGCCTGTGGTCGGGTGGGACTCCCCTTCTGGTTGCGTTTGGGTGGGTGCTGCGGGCGCTGCTTCTGTTTCGACAGGCTCAGGCAGATAAGTCGTGTTCACTGTCACAACCGTCAGTGGATGGGGAATGGCAGGATCAGGGACAAAAGAGCCATGCGGTGCTTGCCGGAGATAGTCTTCCGGATTGCCCTCTTCGATTATCGTCACGTCCGCTTCAGTGCTGTTGTCCTGGTAGACGATCGCCGGGAAGCCTGGGTCTGGCTGGAGATTGCAGTTGATCAAGGTCAGATTCTGCGTCTTGCTGATGCGCAAAACAGGCATTTCCGTGCCTGAGATAGTATGTCCGTCGCAGTCGAGCACCATGCCGTCAGCATCCCAGATCCAGATCGCTTGGCCTTCGCGCGGACAGTGCAGGTCGTAGATCATCGTGACGACCTTGTACTGGTGTGCGCGTGCAAAGTTATAGTCAGGGCCGCAATGTTCGATCAGATTTGGATTGACTGGCTTGGACTCTGGGGGCACTTCTTCTATCTCAGGAACTGGCACATGATCTGACTGCCCACACACCTCGCAGGCGAGCACGGGCTGTGCGCTGGCAAAGACTATGAGTACCAAAATCATCTTCCCCCACATAGGCGTCGGGAACGCAGCCAGATTTTTAAGCATTATACTCAAATCACTCACCCGATCCTGATGATCACGTCGCCGCCTGTGCCCGCGTCGATGAGAAGATCGTTGCTGCCGTCGTTCTGCACCTTGTGATCTGTTGTGGTCGCTTCGATCGTGATATCACCGCCACTTGCAGTGAAATCGCCAGTAATGGTCAAGTCGCCAGTATTTTCTTCAAGCGTGAGGACTGTGTTTGCATCACCATTGCCTGTGACGTAGAGGCGTCCGGTCCTGCTGCCGTCCTTGTCCAGGCTGAGGATGATATCCCTGTCTGCCATGAGTTCGAAATCATAGACGTTGTTTCCTAAGCCAGTGTTTGGTGTCTCATCCACGATCTGCGCCACAGTACCGACGATGACGTTGGACGTTATCTTCACATCGCTCACAGTGAGATTTCCGGATTTTGTCTGCGACGTTGCGGCGCTTGTCAGGATTTCAGTCCACCCATCCCACGTCCCCCCGGCTTGGTTTCTGAAGGCTATGCTCGTGTCGTAGTTGGTCATACCGATCGCGATCTGCGAACCATACATATCACCATCACTGATGCCGCCCCTGTGACGCGCATTGTAGATGGTGTACCATGCGTTGCCGAAGGGCGTGTTCGCATTGGCGTTGACTGACGTCAATCGAGACGTATCGTTGAGGGCATTGAAATCAGTGGGGCTGAACACATTCGACTGCGCGTACTGATTGCCTTCAATGCCGTCGAGGGTGTCTGCGTCGATACCGCTGCCACTCCCGTCGACAGCCAGGATCGCATTGAGGAAGTTGGTGCTCGCCCCGGTGACAGTGAGGTCGCCGCCAACGATCATATTGTTCGGCGTGTTGACTGTTGAGCTATCCACGTAGAACTCGTTGACGCTATTGATGACCAGGTTGAGTCGTCCGTTCGTGGCGGCGTCGCGATCGTAGTAGAAGTAATCGTTCGCGTCGAAGCCGATAAGCGGATCGATGTTCGACAAGGTGCCGATGTACCAATTGCTCAAGCCTGAGAACTGGAGCGCACTCTGTTCAGTGCCGGCAATCCCGATGTTGCCGCCGTTCACTGTGAGATCGCCGCCAAGTGTTGTTCCGCCGCCATCATTCTGCAGGATGAGCGTCGCAGCTGCGCCGTTGTTCCTTGCCATGATCTCGTTGTTGTCGAAGCAGATGTTTGTTGAAGTGCCTTTTCCTGCAAGTATATACCCGCCTGTTGTGCTCGCCGCCGCGCAATCTGTACCCGCATCGACGTGTAGCCTTGCAACAGGCGTTGCGTTTCCGATGCCCACGTTGCCGCTCCCTCTTATGACCATCTCATCTGTGCCATTGATCTCGAAATCGTGCGACAAAGCGTTGAATCTCAGATGCTTGAACGTTGAATCACTGCGGTTGTAGGATAAGATGATACCTCCGCTTGCTTGATACCCGATCTCGACACCGGCATCTGCGCTCGGCTGGCCGTTGCCAGTCACTTGGAGACGATCAGTCGCCTTGATATTGCCGCTGACGTGCAATTCCTCGCTCGGGTTGATGCCCACACCAAGCTCGTTCTGGCCAGCGTCCCAGTAGAAGTCGTCATCGCAATCGATGTCGCTGCCGGTCGTGTAGCACGCTCTTCCTGATACTAAGGTGCCGACCTGATCTGGTGGCATATTGCTGAGGCAGTTGCTTGAGCCTTCAGCGCAGATGTCATTCGTGGCATTAATAGAGCCGGTGACGTGAAGTGTGGTGTTTGGATCGGTCGTTCCGAGGCCCATCCTGCCTTCGTCGTCGATGCGCATGACCTCTACAGAATTAGTCCCATCATTAGTAGTGTGGAAGGTTAGGTAGCCATCTTCTGATGACTCTGTATCATTAGCAACCCATCCTGCGATCCTCGCGTACACTGTCGGGTTCCCGTTAGCGTCATTCGCCATGAAGTTCACTCGTCCTCCTTCAGTATCTGTCGCCGGTGTTGAGATGTTGTTCATCAAATCTAGGATTGCTCTTGTGTCAGTGTCTGTAAACCTGACACGGGTAGCAGAACCTTCCAGATCGAGCATGACATCCGGCGTGCTCGTGCCAATGCCGACGTAGCCTGAGTTGTTCAGGTAGAGGGTGTTGGATGGGGTTCCGGCTTCGATGAAGAAAGGATTTGAGCCTGTGGTAGCATCCCTGACCCTGAACCGATCACCGCTTCCCCCATCCACTGCGATAGTCCAATTTCGATCAGTATTTCCAACACGCAGGGCTCCATACGAAGCTCCATCAGTGCTCTCAGCGAAGATTTCTGTGTATCCTGATCCTTGAACGTGCAAGGCTGTTTCAGGCGTGTTGGTTCCGATGCCGACACTGTCAGTGTTCGTGACAAGGTAGACATTGCCTGAAGTGTTCGCCCAGCCGCCGCTGGCGCCGGTGCCGCCGACTGTGTTGAGGCAATAGCCGCCGCTGGTGCAGATGTCGCCGGTGGCGTTGATGTCGCCGACAACCTCAAGCGCGGTGTCCGGAGTTGTCGTGCCAACACCAACATTGCCGGAAGAGGTGTTAACAGTGAATCGATCGAGCCCGTCCGATCTCGCAAAACCAAGCGAGTCTGTTCCTTCTGACCGTACTTGACCTGCCAGCGTTCCGTCTCGGTAGAATAATATGTGCGAATCATCTCCCGTCCGATTGACAGCAATGCCTGGATCAAAGATACCATACCCTGCCACTTCAAGTTTCTGCGAGGGACTGTCCGTCCCGATGCCGACGTTGCCGCTTCCATCTATCGTCAATCTGGTTTCAGTCTCGAGATTTGCCGAAGGATCAGTGGACAGCTTGAACTTATTGCTGTCTGTTCGGTCGACTCCCATGGTGAAGTAATTGGTTGTGGAGTTCTGGAAGCTTATTCGGTGGTCCCCGTTGTTCGTGTTCCTGAGGATGAAGGTGGTGCCTGCTGCCGCAGAGCTGTCAATCAAGGTCATCAGGGATTGCGAGCCCTCGATGTGCAATGGATAGCTTGGACTGTTCGTCCCAATACCCACATTGCCGCTCGGATCGATCACGAGTGCGTTGTTCACCGTCGTATTCTCGATCTTGAGAGGAAAGAAGCTGTCGCTCCCGTTGTTGAAGTGTAGATGTAGGCCGTCGTTCGAGACCGCTCGCCACGAGTAAGAACCAGTTCCAGAGTACCGGCCGACTTTGAAGGCGTCGAATGCGACACCGTCATCCTGGTTTGCAAAGATGGTACCATTGACTTCAAGTATGCTGGAGGGGTTATTCATACCAATACCGACGCGACCGATAGTGGTAATTGATAGCGCATCGTTCGTGCCCAAAGCGTTAGAAGCGCTGATCGTGAACGCGCGAACGTTGCTGTTGTCGATGCCGACGCTCCAGTTCTGGCTGGGGTGCTCGAATTGCAGGACCGAATCAGCATTCGCGCCTGTCTCGAGAATCTGCTTCACTGTTGTGCCAGTGTTGATCACGTGCAGCTCTGTTTCAGGACTGTTCGTCCCGATGCCGACCCTGCCTGAAGTATCCACAACCAGGTGTTCGGTTCCTTCGTCCTGGACCGAGAATACACCTGTTGAGCTGTTGATGCCGATGAACCAGTCCTGCGTGCTGCTGCTGAACGCAATGCCTGCGCCATCGGTCGCTGACGGAGCGTCGATGAACAGCAAGGCGCTGCTGCTCGACAGTCTTGGGAACACGCCAGACAAGTCGCGCGACCAGGACATCGTATTGCTGTTCGCATCAGTGAATAGGAAGTAATCATTGCCATCGATGAATTCCATGAAGGCCGTGGCGCCGCCGCTGTCGAAGAAGCCCAGATCGCCGCTGCTGTCGACGCCGATCTGCCAGTCCTCGCCGCCAGAGTTCTCCTCGAGATGCACAACCATCCCGCCACTGTCAGCGAGCACATGCATGGGATCCAGCGGGCTCTTCGTCCCGATTCCGACATTCGTTGAATTCACCCAGAAGAAATTGCTCACATTCACTTCCAGGTTTGTATACGTGTACGTGCTCGTGTTCGTCCAACCACCACTGCTGCCGCCAGATGGCCAGCTTGTCTGACAATCGCCAGCGAGGCAGAGTTCTGGAGTGACTATACCTGCTGTCGTGTTAATCGTGCCGTTCAGCTGGATTTCAAACACCGTCGAGCCGTTCACCCGGAGATCGATGAGCCGTGACCGGGTGCTTGCAGCCTGTTCTGTGATGTTCATCCACCACCCGGCGAACTCAACACCTGCATTGTTCCAGGTCTGTGCTGTATTCAGGATCGGCGCGTTCGAGTTCATGGTGCCGCTGCGAATGATGACATCCCCGAAATAAGTGATCTTGAACCGTGTCTGGTCGTTCACCTGGAACTGGGCGAGATCGCCGACAAATGCTCCTGGCGTATTGAAGCCGAAGAACGTGCCCGGTCCTGCGCCGCCTGAAAGATTGCGCTTCCCGACCTGGAACATGGTCTTGCCGCTGAGCGGACCGCCAGCGCCGTCGCCGAAGCGGGCGATGAACGAGTCGCCGGTGCGGATGTACTTATTGTCAGGATCATAGGTCATGCTCTTGAACCTGCTCTGGTTCTCTGGCTGGTTCTTGTCGTAGAAGATGATGGCGGGGCTCGCGCCAGGGATGTAGACCGGGTGGCTGAACACGAACTCGCCGTCGTCGCTGCCGTTGTCGTCGAACTTCAAGAAGGCTTCAGTGCCGCCCTCGCGCCCGAGGAAGAGGCTGCCGTTGCTGTCAGCGCTGTCATTCCACGCGACATAGAGATCGCCGGTGATTCTGACATCTAATGAGGTGTTGGTGTCTGTCGAGTCGTTCGTCCAGCCGCCGCTGCCGTCACCGCCGCTTGGCCAGCTGGTCTGGCAATCGCCGTTGAGGCAGATCTTCGGCGATGAGACGTTAGTTGTTGAAACGATATCGCCGGCGACGTGTAGTGTCGTGTTTGGTTGAGAGGTGCCAATACCCACATTCTGGGCATCATCGACCCTTATCGCTTCAACACCGCCGGTCACGATTGTAATGTTATCATTTGCATCGCGGCCGATACCTGAATCCCAGTCATTGTAAAAAGCTAAGCCGGGATTGGTGGCAGTTACGCTTCTTCTGAGCGTTCCATCCCCATCGCTGTTTCCTGCAAACCATCCGTTGACGTTTCCACCACCGATAAGACCGTTTGCATAAAAGCCCAAGCTGTCATCAATTATCTCTCGAATACCAGTATCGCCATCACCAAAGCTTATTGGATAATTATCGACGTTATTGACGACAAAATTGATGTGACCATCTGCATCAATACTCGTCATCACCTCTCCTGAACTGTTCTGCCATTCCATGATGTTGTTTGTGTCATCGCCGTAAAAGATATTCGTAGCGTTTGCCAAACGCACGCGTTCGGTACCGAAGGTTGTGAATGAAAGATTATCGTTGCCTTGCAGGAACAGACCGGTGTTTGAATCTGTGGTGAAGATGAGGCTGGGATCGGCTGCGGTTCCAGCTTGGATATTAATAGAACCGGCAAAGGCAGTGTTTTGACTTATGCGTGCCATGCGCATGATCATCGTGCCATTCGCTCGAATCTCGAGTTGATCACTGCCGCTTTCGCTGATGAATGTCCAGAGATCAGATCCATCATCCAAGTTGATCGTTGGTTCGGTAGCGGTAACGTTGACGATCAATCCAGTTGTGGTCGTTGTGCTCGTGTTTGTCCAGCCACCACCGGAAGAGGATCCTGAGCAGAGACCGTTCGCTGCAGTGCAGACTCTTCCGCTAGTGTCAAAAATACTGCCAGTCGCGTTCACGTAG
>JANQNB010000021.1 GCA_028279755.1 Candidatus Nanoarchaeia archaeon | reverse complement strand
CTACTACTGCGAGGCGCTCACGGCCTGCTAGCTTCTCGGCGTACTCCCTGAGCAGCCTTGCTGTCTCGATCTCGGGTGCGCCGCCGCCTGCAACGATCTGTGGGGTCTCTACAACGTCCTTGATGACGCATAGTGCGTCGTGGATGCTGCGGTCTGCCTCGTCTACTACTCGCTCGGTGCCTCCCCTGATTAGGACTGTAACGGCCTTGGGGTTCTTGCAGCCCTCGACGAAGACCATGCTGTCGTCGCTGACTTTTCGCTCCTCTACGAGCTCGGCGTATCCTGCGTCTGCGGCGTTTAGTTGGTCAACGCTGTTGACTACCTTTGCGCCTGTGGACTTGGATAGTGCCTCCATATCGGATTTCTTGAGCCTGCGTGCTGCGAGGATGCCCTCCCTTGCGAGGAAGTGCTGTACCATGTCGTCGATTCCCTTCTGACAGAAGAGGACGTTGATGCCCTCGTCTTTGACCTTCTTGACCATATCGCGGAGCATGTTCTCCTCTTGGTCTAGGTAAGCCTGCATCTGCTCTGGGGTTTCGATGGCGATCTTGGCGTCAAACTCGGTTTTCTCAATCTCCATTGCTGCGTTGAGTAGCCCGATCTTTGCGTCCTTGATCTGCTTTGGCATGCCGTCATGGACGACCTCTTTGTCGATGATCAGTCCCCTGACGAGTCTTGTCTCAGTCATGGATGCGCCTGGCTTCTTCTCGATCTTGATCATGTCGAGGTCCACGCTGTAACCATCGCCTTCTGGCTCAGCAATCTGTAGCACGGCGTCTACGCTGATGTCGCTCAGGTATTCACTGTGCTGGTTGATTAGCTTGCTTGCCATGGTGGTCTTGCTGACCTTCATGAGGGTCTTCTTGTCCTTTGGCTTCACCTTCTCGGCGATGTCCTCTAGGATTGCGAGAGCCTTCTCCTCTGCCTGCCTGTAACCGTCGATGATAACTGTGGGGTGAACCTTCTTCTCCATTAGCTCTGTAGCTTTTCCGAGAAGCTCACCAGTTAGAATGACAACGCTTGTTGTTCCGTCGCCTACCTCGTCGTCCTGGGTCTTGCTGACCTCTACCATCATCTTGGCGGCTGGGTGCTGTACGTCCATCTCCTTGAGCATTGTTGCTCCG
>JANQNB010000020.1 GCA_028279755.1 Candidatus Nanoarchaeia archaeon | reverse complement strand
CGAGCAGGATCCACATGACAAGCAGGGCGAGGATGCAGCCGATCAGCACGACGCCGAGGGGCACGCCTGCCTTGACTGTGAACGGGCGCGCAACGTCCTGCTTGGTCTTGCGCATGACCAGGAAGGCGAGGATGACGAAAGCGTAGAGCAGGAGCACGATCGGCAACAAAAGATGCAGCAAAGATTCGTAATTGCCTGAGCCGATCACCACGAGGATGCTCGTCAGGATGGTCTGGAACAATATCGCCTTATGCGGCGTCTTGTGCTGGGGATGGATGTCTGCCATCTGGGTGATGAAGAGCTTGTCCTCGGCAAGGCTCATGAGCAAGCGCGGTGCGGACACGATCCAGCCAGCGACTGAGCCGATGATGCTGAGATAGACGAGCAGCGAGATGACCGTGACGCCCTGGCTGCCGTAATGGATCGTGGCAAGGTCAGCAAGGGGCGTGGCTGACAAGCCGAAGCTTTCCCAGGGGATGACGCCAAGACTTGTGACGACGACTGCCATGACGATGATTGCGATGACCAGGGTACCGATCCACATCGCGCGCGGCATGACCTTCTCAGCATTCTTGGTCTCTTCAGCCAGGAAAGTGGCAGTCTCCCAGCCGAAGAAGGTTTCTGCGATGAAGAACACTGCCAGAAGGATGATGGGAATCTCGACTGTCAGCAGGGGCTGCAGGTTCGCCGCGTTGAAGCTCAGCACGCCAGGGATTATCAGGCTGAACAGCGTGCCGAGGGTAACGACGCCAAAGGCGACGAGCATGACCGCGCTGGTCTGCATGCCGCGATACGCCATGAAGTTGAACAGGAGGATGAAGAGGATGCTGATCCCGATCTTGAACATCTCGGGCAAGCCAGGGTTGAGGTAGCGCACTGCGCCGACCACGAGCATGGCGATCGTGACGTTCGCCGCGATCATGGTCATCCAGCCGATAATGAAGCTCGGGAAGTGGCCGAAGGCCTGCTTGCTGTACTCGTAGACGCCGCCTGCTTTCGGGAACATGCCAACGAGTTCTGCGAAGATCAGGCCGACGCCCATCGCGACGATTGCCATGAGCAGCCAGGAGATGATTGAGGCGTTTCCCGCGATCTGCGCACCCAAGGCCGGCAGGAAGAAGATGCCGGTGCCCATGATGCTGTTGATCGTGATGATAAGTATGACTGGGAATGAGAGCGTACGCTCAAGCTGTGCCATGGCCTCTTCCGACGAGAAGGAGTATTTAAATTAGTAGAATTATTCAGGAGTAGTAGCGCTCATGTGACGATGCCGCGGTTGATCTTGCGGATGTCAGCGTCGCTTGCCATCTTATGCTTATGTCCATCTTTGGGATGATGGTTCCCTTTGCAGTCCACGAGATGATAGATTGCTTTGTCCATTGTTGGGGTGAAGCTCCAGATGGCCTGGAAGAGCAAGACCGCGCCGAGCAGGAAGCCCCATGGCTGGGGAAAGACGAAGAGCAGGACAAAGCCTAAGCCGGCATTGAACCATCGGAATATCTTCTTGAAGCTGACCATACAGGGAAAGGAGTAAAAGAAAGCAATAATTCTTGCGCTCAAGGGTTCAGGAGAGAATTGAAGGGTTTAACGGCTCGAGTCAGCCTGGCGCTCGAGTTCCATCTTCTTGGCAATCGCGTTGCTGTTCGGGCTGAGCTGAAACGCGAGAAGGATCTCGTCTGCGAGCGCGCTCGCCGCGCCCTTCTTGCTCTTCACGCTCTTGCCGAACGCGCCTTGCGTCATCATCTTCAGGCATTGGTCGATGCGTCGCTGCGGAGCGCATTCCACCGCTTTCGGATAGCGTGCCCCGCCATACTCGATCGTGATCAGTTCTTCGCGCGGCGCGCCGTTCTCCACTGCGCGGACAAGGACCTCGACCGGGTTCTTCTTGGTCTTTTTCTCGACGATCTCCAGCGCTTCCAAGACGAGCTGATAGGCTCCCTGGCTCTTGCCAGTGATGTGGCCGCTGGAGAACTTGTGCTTCTTCCCTTTGTGACCAGGGATCATCATGCGATTGATGAGCCGTTCGACGATGTTTGTCTTGCTCTTGTGGAAACGTCTGCCAGCATAGCGCGCACCGGTCTTCGGCACGAGAATCGGGTCTATGCTGAGATATTTCTCCAGGCCAGGATCCTTCACCTTGATGCCTGTGGTGTCCCACTTGTCGAAGAGCTTGACTGCTTCGGTCATTCTGCGCGAGAACAGTGGGGGGTTTAAAAAGGTTGCTGTCAGCGCCAGTCACGGCGGAGGGCCAGCATCGCTTGTCGGGCTTCAGCAAACGCGACATAGGGCTTGCTTCCCAAGCCGAGGTGATTCACGAAGTGTGTGAGCATGCTCGTGTTCGGCTTTCTCGGCACGAGCAGGCGGACATAGCTGAGTTCATTGCCATCAAGCGTCACGCCCTGGATCATGTATCGTGCTTCGCCTTCATGAATCATCACTGGTAGGGGTAATACAGGAAAGCTTCCATCTGACTGTAAGTGCCGCGTGAAATGGCCGTCGCCCTGCTTGATGCTTCCCCAAAGCGCGCCGTGGTCGCTGTAATTCCAGAAATATGTTCCCGGCTTTCGGATTTCCCAGGGCGGCGATTCGCTCACCTGCACTGTCATGCGCTGTGCTGGGCGAAGCTCGACAGCCACGAGGTCTCCCCGCAATTCCAGGCGGCAGCTGGACAGCTTTGGATGGCGGGTCTCACAATGCCCCATGAACATATCATCCTTCAAGAGTTGCACCAGGCCTTCAAGCGATGCCAAACGTGTCATTCTTGCACTCCGAGTCGTGCCAAGTACTCTTCCTTGTCTCTGCATCCTGCTTGCTTCCTGAGCTTTGTCAGCGCGTTGTTCGTGCGCGCACCATATTGGGCTGCTCGCTTGGGACGCCAGGCGATGTCCTGTGGCAGGTCCATGGCTTCGGCAGCCTCTCGCAGGATGACTTTCTTGAATCGTCGTTTGTCAGGAACATCCCCTCGTCCTCGTCCTGAAAATGTCGCATCTGTAATTTTGAATTGAGGAGGTATACGTAAGGAAAATGTAATGAGCTCGTCGTCGAGGAACGGGGTGGCAAGGGTGATCCCGAAATGCTTCGCGATGGTCGTGTCGCGGCGCAGGTCGCGCTGATACATGGTGGCGAGCCCGGCAAGGCATTCCTTGTGCAGGGCTTCATTGCCGCCAGCTTCCAGGGCTTTTTCGTGCCGGTCATAGCCAGCGAAGATCTCTTCTGAGCCAAGGCCGCCAAAGAAATGCGTGATGCCCAACTCCTTTCCCTTCTCGATTCCGGCAACAACGACGCTGCCGACGCCGATGTTGATCACATTCACCAGCGGTTTTCCGAGGATAGTGGCGGTTTTCCGGAACAACTCCTCTATTTTTTCCATATTGAAAATTATTCGTTCATACGGGAAACCGAGCTGCTTCGCCACTTTTTCACCCTCAACGATGTCTTCCGGCGTTTTCGCATTGCCGTCCTGGAAGCCAACACCGATGCAAGTGAAATCGACATCAAGATCCTTGAGGACAAAGGCAATCAAGGTAGAGTCTATACCCCCACTGAAAAGAACGCCTATCTTCGCAGTGGCGCTCGGTAAGCGTTTCTTGACTGCGCTTTCTAGGAGTTTTTGGAGTTTGTTAATGATAACTGCCTTGTCGTCCTGCAAAAGCGTGTCGTCTATGGCATCGAGAAAGGCCTTCCACTCCTTTTCAGCAAGGAGCGTACCGTCTGCAAGATAGGGTTCTGGCATGGGCTCGAGAACGAATGACAGGTTAAATGCTTTACTCCATTTCATACCGGATAAGGTTGCATTCCTGCTGGTCCAGCACTGTGGTGAATCTTCCCACTTGCTCCTTCACTGTGTCGAGGTTGTGCTTTGCGTCAAGCTGCCGATCAAAAGCAATCTGCTCGTACTCCACAGGCGTGTAGATCGCGTGCTTAGACAGCTTGGACAAGATGTATTTGTTGGTGACCGAGTATGTCTCATCGGCTTCATCAAAAGAAAGGTATCCATTTTCAACCAAGTCATTGAGATCGTCGTCAATGTCAACTGTTGTTTTTGTCTTGGTGATAATTTTTTCCTTGTCAAACTCTTTCAGCCGGTTCCCCGCCATGAGGATCTTCATCTGGACTGGATTGAGCTTTCGCAATCTGGGCAGTTTCGCAGTGGCATACTCTTCGATGTTCGTCACGATCTCGCCGTTCGTCATGTCGACGAGGATCTTGTACGCAGCTTCCTTGTCCTTGCAGGAGAAGAGATAGCTCGGCACCAAAGTGGTCCGCACATTCGCGTCGCCGTCTGCCATGAGCTTCAAGTCTTGAGGAGTGGTTTTGGGTTTGATGAGCGGCAAGAGTTCCTGGTCCTGGAATTTGCTGGTCTGCGCTTCAAAGCTTTCCGGCTGGTCAAGGATGTCGATCGCGTGCCCGCCGTGCGCAGTCCTTCTCGGACGCACATTGACAAAGAGCGGCATGTCGACCACACCCGTCACGAGCGCAGTGCCGACCGGCAGGTTCTGGATCTCAGCCTCACTCTCAGCAGTCAAGCCTTCAACACTATTGCTGACCGCTTTCAGGTCGTTGGGGTTTGTCACTTTGAGGATCATCTGCGTCGTGCATTGCGACAGCACGCTCTTATCGACGCGCGCCGGACGTTGGCTGATCACCGCCAAGCCAAGTCCGAATTTTCTTCCTTCCGAGGCGATGGTCCGAAGGATCTTTGATGAGGTTGCTTCTCCAAATGAACGCTCTGGACAGTAATTATGGGCTTCTTCGATTACCAAAAAGAACGGGGGAACCTTGTTGACTTTCCTGAGTTCAAACAAATCCTTCGCGATCTTGTACACGATCACCTGCTGGATCTCTGGCGCGATGCCTTTCATGTTCACGATGCTCGCGACGCCGCTCTTGACAAGCTCGTTGTACGCGACCGGCGCGTTGCTGAAGACGCCCAGGTTGCGGATGTGCTCGACCAGATTGATGACTGACCACTTCGCATTGCTTTCTTCTTGCTCAAGGCTCAAAAGAACTGTTTCGAAATTGATCTCGTCCATGCCTTTGAGCGCAGAATACAATATGCCCAATTGTGTATTATTGAGTTTTCCGGGAATAAGGTGTATGAGTTCCTGTTGTGTGAGGTTATTGGGAAGCCGCAGTGGAATCAGCTCGGGCTGTTCCTGGGTTCCGTATTCGCGCACGTCGTAGCTCTTTGCTTCGAGGCCGTGCCGCGCGAGCCGTTCTGTATCGTCTTCGCTCTTCGCCGCGAGACTGCCGTATTCGCCGTGCGGGTCGATGATCAACACCGGCACTTTCCGTTCGAGGATCTCCTCGATCAGGACGCCGAGTGCGTAGCTCTTGCCAGCGCCGGATTTGGCCAACACCGCGACGTGCTTTGTCAGGAGCTTGCTCAGATTCAGGTTCACAGCTATTTGCTTGCCGTCCAGCTTGCCGACATACGCGCCGTTCTCGCCATCGAGCTGGATCACGCTGGTGATGAACTCGTCATCAGCGAGAAAGACTTCTGTGCCGATGTCGAACGGGATGCGCACCTGCTTGACCTTGCCCTTCTCGAGATAGCCGAGCACGTTGCATTTCGCCAGCGAGCGCTCGTGGTTGCGTTCGATCTCCACGACCTGGCAGAGCACCCACTCATACACCCTATGCGGTACCTTGACATACTCGAATTTCTTGACCTCAGACTCCTCGCCAAGCTCGAACGAGAAGCTGAGCGTGGTCGCCTTCCCCACAATCCTTCCAAGCAGCATGGAAAGGCCGAACAGCAGAGCCTTTAAAAGGGTTACGCCTGGAGAGTGTTACATAATGGAGCAGTAAAACCTATAAAGACGCCGAAGTTCTCAGGGCGCAGAACGATTACAAGGTGATCTCATGGCAGCGAAGAAAGCAGCGAAAGAGGCGAAAGTGTCAAAAGAAGAACAGGTTGGCTATCACAAGGGCAGCATCAGCGTGCTCGCGAAAGAGCGCGAAGAGATGGTCCGCATCCTCGGCATCGTGGAGCAGCTCATGCAGATGCACGTGAACGCACTCAAGGACCTGGGCGTTGACCTCGAGAAGGAAGCTGAGAAGCTCATGGGAGCTCAGCCAGGCGCAACAAAAGGGAAGAATCCAGTGAAGCCCAAGAACAAGCCGCCTATCGAAGACGTGATCTAATCAGTAAACATTTAAAACCCGTTTCCCAGCATTCTCGCATGAGCCTTCTGTTCGCAGCGGACATCGGCGGCACGAATTGCAGATTCGCGATCGTCTCGCTGAAAGGCCGGTATCCGCGCATCATGATGCGGGCCGACCACAAGACCAAGAAGATCGACCTGTACAAGAAGGTCGATGCCTTCCTCGGCAAGGCAGCAGCGAAAGGATATCACGCGACCCGCGGCGGCTTCTCTGTGGCAGGCCCGATCCAGGATGGCCCGCACGGCAGACGCGCCTCCCTGACCAATGCAAAACTTGTTGTCGATGAAGCATTGCTGGCTGCACGCACTGAATTGGACGCCGCAATCGTCATGAATGACTACGAAGCCCTGCCGCACGCTACGAACGCATTGGCGCCGAAGAGCAAGAAAGTCCTGCGCCGCGGCAAGCCTGCCAAAGGACAGCGCGCGCTTGTCGGCCCAGGCACAGGGCTTGGCGTGGGCATCGGAGTCTATGACGCACAACGTCAGTGGTACCTGCCAGTGCGGAGCGAGGGTTGCCATTCGGATTTCCCGCTGCAGACTGTGGAAGAGTTTGCGCTCGCCGCATTCATCAGGGAAGAAATGGACTGGCACGCTGACGTGCGGATCACGAACGAAGACATCCTTTCCGGTCGCGGCCTGGAACGCATCTACCGCTATTTGCGGATCAAGCGCTTCCTTGGCAAACAGCACTTGCCCATGAGCCTGAGCGCGGCAGAGATCGCAGCGTCGAAGACCAAGAATCCGTGCAGCAAAGCGACGTTCAAGGAATTCGAGCGCTTCCTCGGCCGACGGTGCAAGAACATCGTCTTGGATGCGTTCGCGACCGGCGGCCTCTATCTTGCTGGTGGGGTCGTGATGAAGAATCCGGAACAGTTCGGCAAGGCATTTCTCGCTGAGCTCGGCCAGCATCACGTGCCTGCGTTCAAGAAATTGCTCGAGAGTGTGCCAGTGACGGTCATCACTGACGAAGATGTCGGTTTGTATGGAGCTGCGCTTGGTGCATCCACCGGCAGCAGGCCCTGAGCATATATTCATTGAATACTACTTAGAAGTGATTACATAATAGGAAATTTTTTAAATCATTGTTTCTTCATGACACGATGCGTTGTGAACCATTCACCAATCAGCGACTTTTCAGACTCTACGAGCACGTCCGCGACACGCTCAATGATTTCAAAACCATGGGCGGGGATATAGGAAGCGGCATGGGTGAAGCCTGTCTCAAAGACAAAGAACGAACCGCTACCCTGATGGACAAGGTGTGGACGCTGACCACACCAGGCCAAGAGGTAGCGGATCTTGGCGCAGGATCAGGCATTCTCGGCTTGACAGCACTCCTCAGAGAAGCGAAACACGTCCACTTCGTTGATCAGAACCCATACCTCACAAGCATGATCCACTTTCTCGCCACCACCATGGGCTTTGACAACGATAGGTTCAGCGTCAACGCTGGAGATGCCGCAAGCATCGCTCTCGCGCCTGGAACACGGCTTGACCATGTCATCTGCGAACTGATCGGCACAGGCCTTATCGGCGAGTCCCAAGTGCAAGCGGTACAGAATTTAGTGGGGAAGGGATACACTCATACAGGCACGATCTACACGCCAGAAAGCAGCGTTTCAACAGTTGAACTTGTGGACGTTCACAGCAGGGCATTAACACAACCTGTTCCGTATAGCACAGTCAGGTTCTCAAGCGAAACAGCAGCAGGTGTTCAAACCTCAGTTACAGTGCGAGGAGTGCGAGAGGGCGTGGCTGCGAGTGCATTAATCCGCACCGAGTTAGAGTATCATGACGGCAGCAGGACAGGCGCTTTCAAGAACCTGTGTAAACCTCGAAAGGCGCTCTTGGTCAGAGAAGACAAGCCCAGTTGGGACATTCTTGTAGAGCCAGGAACGCAACTAGAGCTTCGTATCGAATACGCCTTTGGTCAGCGCCAGATGCCAAAAGTTTTTGTTCAAGCGCACTAATCCTCGCTCCTGACATAGCGTGTTTTCGGAATGTAATTGTGGATTGTTATTGTGCCGCTTTTCTCATCCCGTACTGGTTTGCCGCATCCTAAGAAGTCATCGTTGTGTTTGACAATGACAAAGCCCTCAAGCTCTGTCTCTTTCTCGACATCGCGACCGCGGATCCATTCATGGAACTCTTTGTCGTTGAGGAGAAGTATATTCTTTTTGCTTTTTGGTCCAAGTAATTGACTGCCTTCAATGCTGAGTCTGAGTTCATTGTTCCCGAGCTTGCAGCAGAGATAGAGGCCGATCGCTTCGACACGGAGCTTCTCAAGATCGAGATCGAACACCCCTTGGTTCGCGATGAAATATTTCTTCCGTTTCTCCTGGTACAGGAAGACATAGCTCTTCAGAGATTTCGTTTCGCAACCATACTGTTTCTCCAGCTGTTCGAGGACGCGTTTACGTTCCTTGCTTGAGAGTGTTCGCAGGTTCGGCATCAGATTCCCCACACTGGGTGCTGTTTTCGTTTGATCTCGGCGATCTGTTTCAACAGCTCTTTCTGCTCTGCTGAGAGAATGTCTTTATGTTCCTTGTACTTCCGGAACGTCGCCTCGTCCAGCTCAGTGATGAGCACGTCGTGCTCGTCGATCTGACGGCCGCACGTGATGCCTGGCAGGGAGATCGCGATCTGGAAGCCGCGTTCTGCTTTCGCCAAGGATTTCCCTTCCTGCTGCAATTCCTTGACTGTCGCGATGCGTGTGCCGTCGAGCTTCATCAGGGGCGTTCCTTTCTTGAGCGTGCCTTGCATGACTTCGACACCGACGACTGCAGGATTGCTCTGGCGGAAGATGCAGTTCTGGAGTATCTCGACCTTGCACACAGCAGTCATCTCATCCAGTGTCGCTTTCTCCATCTTCTCTTTCTCTTCCTGCTTCCACGCAACAAAATCTTCGATCAGACGATAGATCACTGGGTTCGTGAAGATCTTGACTTTTTCCGTCGACTGCTCTTCCGGAATGTTGAACCCGAGAATGACTGCGCTGAGAACATCCTGTTCTGCATTGCTCTCAGCTTCGGCGATGTCTTTCTTGCTGATCGGACCGACGCTCGCTTTGCGCACCGGAATATGCTGGTCGCGGAGCAGACTGCTGAGCGCTTCCAAAGAACCGAGCGTGTCTGCCTTGATAATGATGCCCTCGTCGTCAGTCTCGACAAGGAGCTGGTCGAGTTCTGCTTGCACCCCTTCTTTCGCAGCCGCGATCTCGTCGTCAGAATGCGCACCCCACACCGGCATGCCCGGGATGACGCCTTCCATGTTCGGCGCCGCTATCTTGACGCCAGTCGCGGCTACTGCTTCCTGGACCGGCTTGAACTTGGCTTTCTTGTCCCGCATCTCCGCTAGCGGATCAGGCTCGAGCAAGGCCCGCACTTTCGTGACGATGGGCTCGTCCATGCCAGCGATGACGATCGTGTCGTTCCTGTGCAACGTCCCATCGTAGATGATCACGTCTGCAGTGACACCAAGCCCGGTGCTTTCCTTGACTTCCAGGATCGTGCCTTTTGCCGCGCCAGTCACTTCAATCGCGAGCTTTTCCTCGAAGTACTTCTGCGCAAGGCCGGTAAGAACCATCAAGAGTTCTGCGATGCCATGGTTGTGCGTCGCGCTGCACGGAATGATCGCAAGCTGTTTCGTGTAGTCGTCCACGCGATCGAACCGTTCGGCGTTGAGCTCAAACTCTTCGTGGAACGTGCCCACGAGCTCGTACAGCTTGGTATCGATGACAGTCTGCACGGTTTCGTCCTGTGCTGCAATGTCTGCGAGCAAGGCATCCTGTTTCTTTCGGTAATTGGGAACCAGATCCATCTTGTTCGCAGCGACGATGAAAGGCGTCTTCGCCGCTTTCAGGATCTCGATGGCTTCGATCGTCTGCGGCTTGAAGCCCTCGTTCAGGTCCACGACCAGGATGGCGATGTCTGCGAGACTGCCGCCGCGCTTTCTGAGCGTGGTGAAGGCTGCGTGGCCTGGCGTGTCGATGAACAAGAGTCCGGGAATGGTGAATTCCATGTTCAATGCTTTGAGCAGGTCGCCGCATTTCTTCCTGATCGTGTCGAGCGGGATGATGCTCGCGCCGATCGCCTGGGTGATCGCGCCTGCTTCTGTCGCGAGGATGTTCGTGCCGCGAATCGCGTCGAGAATGCTTGATTTGCCATGGTCGACATGGCCTAAGACAGAGACAATCGGCGAGCGGATGGCTGGTTTTCCTGCTTTGTTCTGTGCCATGATAATCGCCTCTGTTGCATGGCGTGCTGAAACGACAGGGCATTTAAAAAAACTGTGGTATGAAGAAAAAGAAAAAAGGTTGTGCGACAAAAACGGTTTTGGCAGGTGGGTGGGGAGGTGAAAGGCGTTTATGGTGGTTATGGGGAGGTTAGTTTTCGCCGATCAGGCGTTCCATGTTGAGCAGTTCGCGCTGGACCTCGCCAAAGATGGGTCCGCCATACTTGAGGTCAAGGTTCCAGTTCATCGCTCACCACTATCCATCTCTAAAGCATACTACTTAAATAGTCTTGAGAAAAGCGCTTCCATAAACCTTAAAAAGGGCGAAAATGCTTCCTCATTATGATATTCTCAGGTGTCTCGCCTCAATGGTTCCTCGGCTTTGACGCGCTGCTCGCCATCCTGTTCTTCGTCATCACAGGTGTAATCGGCTGGTTCGCATTCAAGATCTACCGCTTTACCGGACAACGCCGTTATTTGTGGTGGAGCGTCGGCTTCGGCTCCTTGACAGCGGCGTATGCAGTGAGCGCGTTCGCGAACTATTACCTCTTCGCCAGGATCATACAGACCGTGAGTTCGCCGGTGCCGGGTGCGCTTGATTTCAATTGGCTGCACCTTCTCGGCCATCTCGCGCATACTGGCTTCTTCATCGCCGGCTACCTCCTGCTCGCCATGGTCATGCTGCGCTTCGATGACACGCGCCTGATCACGCTTTTCACCAGCATCGTCGCGCTGCTCTCGATTGCGATCGTGCTCTCAGGCTCTCCGCTCCTGCTGACACTCACCAACGCGGTCCTGCTCGGCCATATCGTCATGTTCGTCTGGCTGAATCCGCAAGCACGGCATGAGCAGAAGACGAAGCTTTTGCGCCCAGGCCTGCAGAAGAACGTGATCGCGAGCTTCCTCCTGCTCTTCCTCGGACAGCTCAGCTATCTCTTACTGCCATTGGCTGGGGTCGCGTACGTGATCGGCCACGCGTTCGAACTCGTCGGCTTCGGCCTCCTCGCAACGAACATGTTCCTCATCCTGAGAAAATGAAGCAGAAACGCTCCCAATTGGACGTGATCCACGACATGCTTGCGAGCGTGCAGCGCAAAGGCGGCAAGATCAAGCCGACGCAATTGCTTTCCAAGTCCAATCTTTCTTACAAGATGATGCAGGAGTATCTCGTGATCCTCGACCAGCGCGAACTGCTCGAAGAGACGCAGGAGAAAGGTAAGAAGATGTTCGTGATCACAGAAAAAGGCTGCCAATTTCTCGCAGAATACCGCAAGCTCTCTGCATTTACCGAAGCGTTTGGGTTGTAGTTCTCAACACTGCCACCTTGGCATAACATCAGAGCCCGAATATGAGCGTAGCTCATGATATGAGGGCTCGACACTTGCCCACACCGAAGGGAGGGTGCATTGCCGTGGCAGTGTTAATGAAAGAACTTGTACAGTTCCGGCACTGTCACGACGACGAAGATCAGGCCGTACCAGTACCACTCCAGGCTTGCCAGTGGAGGCCACAACGCAGCGATAAGGAGTATTGCCGACGCTGTGCTCAGCTTGATCAGGCTGATGTCGTACCAATGCATCTTCTTGATCTTCTTGTCAATCCAGGTAAAATATCCCATAGTATGCACCTCTGAATGTGAAAAGATGTTGAAACTGTTTTACCGTGGCGTGTACATCTTGCCCACGATCGCTCCCAGGATGATGAAGCTGATCAGGCTGGTGAAGATCCAGTACACCACGACAAGCACGTTGATGGTCATGTAGAACGGCATGGACGCCAGGCCCCACATCACGCCGAGGAGCCAGACCAAGACGCCATAGTCGATGCCTTTCCTGATCTTCTTGCCTGGGATGCCTTTCCACAGGACCGCGTAGAGCGAGACGAAGACAAAGGCTGCGACGAGTCCGACGATGAGCGCGCCGATCTGATTCGCAGGAGTCATGATCTCCGCGACAGGCTTCCAGATATTCGGCGGCAAGGTATAGACCTTACTGAACAACCAGCCACAAGTCAACCATCCATAGACACCGCTCACCACCCACACTACAAGACTTGCATATAGAATTTTCTTGAGATTCACACTTCCACCCCACTTGTTAAGGGCAATTAGGGTGTGGAATTTATAAGAATTATTGTTTATATTAGATAAAAATGGGCCCAGAGGTATCCTCATTGACACTCGGGACCTCAGGTCCCTGTTCTCACTACGTTCGAACTGGGCCCAGAGGGATTTGAACCCCCGACCTGTCGGTTACTTCGCCGCAGGCGAAGTCCCGAAGGCACGCCTGAGGATAAGAGCCGACCGCTCTAGCCAGACTGAGCTATGAGCCCATGCGATTTCTTGCGAACTAGAATCTCTTTTTAAACGTTACGCAGCCTGGTCGTATGCAGTGGCAGCATCAAAGGCTTGCGCAGCCGCTGCCAAGCGCTCCTGCGCCTGTCGCAGCAAGGCAAAGGCCTGCTTGTAATCGTTCTTGTTCGCCAAGAGTGCAGCTGAATCCATCAGGCTTTCAGCTTGCGCAAACCCGTCCTCGATGATCGCGATCGCGTCTTCAGGCCCTTCGAGCTGCTCCAGCTTGTCCATCGCCTGGTTCAAAAGCGTGACGCGGCGATCGAATTCCTTCCTGAGATCTTTCACCATGTCTTTTTCTGCGCCTTTCGCTTTCTCGAGCGCATCGACTGGATCGTCTTCCTTGATCAGCTCGTCGACTTCCTCAACGGTTTCCTTCTGGTCATCCGTCTTGACGCCTTCCTGTTTCGCTGTTTCGCTCAATTCCTTGAGCTTCTCCTTTTCCATTTTCGCCGCTTCGTACTTCGCGAAGAGGAAACGGCCGACCGTCACCGCAGGGAAGAAGTTGAAGAAGATCTCCAGGCCTTCGCCCACGACGGGAATGAAGCTCAGCGGAATGAAGTTCGTCGCTTCCCACGCGACGAGCAACGCAACCCACGTGTTCGTGATCTTGCGCTCGTGCCAGAAGATGATGACGGCTGCCACCCAGTCGCCGACGTCAAGGCCTGCGAGACCTGCGCCGCCGAGGAAATTGTCGAGTGTCGAGAGCCCGAGATCAACGACATAGTCGTAGAACAGGGCGTTGAAGATCCTCGAAGCGCCCCGCCATATGGGCCCGGCGAGAACGATCACCAGCACCGCGCCGGCAAGCACGAAGAGCATGTAGGGTTCGAGCAGGAAAGCAGGGAAGTCCATACGCTCTTTCTGGCATTGCCGGAATTTAAAGCTACCGCCGAAAAATTTATATATAATAATGAATTATTATTCATATATGAGAGGTCGTCCCCGACGCTGGCGCTGCTGCAGAGGCACGAGCTGCAGGCAGTTCAAACCACAAGGCATACCTGCAATGCAGCTCGAAACCATCGAGCTCACACCCGGCGAAGTCGAAGCCCTGCGCCACGCCGATCTGGAAGGCAAGAACCAGGAAGCAGCAGCCCGAGCCATGCAGGTCAGCCAGCCGACACTGCACCGCGAACTGAAACGCGCACGCCAGAAAGTCGTGGACGCGCTCCTCAACGGAAAAGCAATAACACTTGGAGGTGAAACCATGCCGCAAAAAGACGGAACCGGACCGGATGGTAAAGGTCCAAGAACAGGACGAAGAATGGGAAGCTGCCAACCCGAACAAGGCGAGGAGAGCTCGCCTTTTTGGCACGGACAAAGGATGAGACTGGGCCGTGGAAGAAGAATGGGACGCTAGCTACCAGCGCTCGATCTCTTCCTTAATCATCTTACTAAACCCTTCGAAATGTTCCTGCACTTTTTTCTTAATCTCTTCCTTGTCCTGCGGCAGGTAATGATAGACATAGCCGCCGCTGTCGAGATTGTACTGGCGGCGCTTCACCAATTGCTTCTCGACCAAACCTTTGATCGCCCGCTGGATCGTCGTGCGATCCTTGCCTAAAGCCGTGGCGATCTCCTCGACAGCATGCTCGCCCTTGGCCAGCAAGACTTTCAGGATGCGGAATTCGGGGTTCGACAAGCCGAAGGCGCAACGCAGCACCTGGTCCATCGAGAAACGTTTGCAGGCAAAATCGATTTCCACATCTCCACCTCGATAGTGCAAGGAGAACGCACAGCCTTATATAGCTTGTGCTGTGAAGTACTTACTCGAGAATAGATAAGTTATTATAGCAGTGTTTTCTCACCACACTTCCATGTCAGGCCAAGCATACACTACGCATGTTGCCCAAGCCATTGACGTCAAATATCTCAGACAACTCGCCGACCGGCCAGGAATGAATGTTCCCTGGACAACTACTGAACTGGGACTGCTTGCGCAATATGCTCCTTCAACCTTCAAGCGAATAGCTGAAGCACATCCGGAATTCGGCTCTGAGGTCATCGACATCGATGATCCACTGGCTTTTCAAGCAGGCTCCGAAGTCGTGGGTAAAGGAGGGACGATCGACACCGCCTTGGTCCATACACGAAGGACTGCGAACAGTGTCGGCAGCAAAATTCACAATGCGAATCGCATCATCAGCATATATGAAGCCCTCGGCTTCCAGCATCCCGACCACATAAGCATTGTCGATGGTATGAGCTCACTGGACGAAGTATTGCTCTACGCCAAAGACGCGTTCACCGCACTCCTGCGATCAGCTCCTGCCGGACCGGCTGTCGAGACCATGCGCAAGGAAGCGGATATCCTGCCACGAGAGCTGGCTCAGTTCTCGTTCGTCGATGATCTCAGGCGCCGCTTGGGCGATGACATCGCAGTGGCTCTGTTTGGCTCTGCTACGACAAGCCCTGATTTCGACGATTATGACATCTTTGTCGTAGTCCCTGACGGAACCATCGGCGCAATGTACCAAACAGGGGATCTTGTCGGAGCACGGCTCGCCAATCCTTTTGACGGGAAAAGCATCGGCATCAACATGATCGAACAAAGCCAATTCACCAAATATGTACGGTGGCAGCACAACCCGCTGAGCCTGCTCGAATCATGCAGAGTCCTCTACGGCTCGCTGGACTTCCCAGTGGTTTCTGAAGAAGAAAACAGGGAGCATGGAATAGCGCACATGATGCTCCGGGTGAAGTCATTGCGATCAGCAGCCATCTGGACTGCACACGATGGGGCACTTGCAGGCAAGCCCCCGCTTTTTGCGTATTTCCAGAAAACCCTGCGCTTCCTTGCAGAAGAAGTCCTCAACTCCGAAGAAGGGCATCGTGTCCGGAGCAAGGATGAATTGAGCGCCTTTCTCCGAAAGCTGGGTTGGGAAGAACTACAATACGTCCCGAATAACACAGCCCTGGTGGAAGCGACACAGCTCGCCACAGTCGCCAGCTCACGACTGCTCGACAGGTTCTTCCGTGGCAAGCAGTTCGACCAAGAAGTCCTGCATTAGCCAGGAGTGATTCTTTTACTTCGACAATAACTATATAAAGAGAGCGCTGCTGATCCAGCGAAAAGTTGGGTTTGGGTGATATCGTGGCACGCAAGCACGTTCGCAAGCATGCGAAGAAAGAAGCCAAAGAAGAAGTAGGAGAGGTGTGTGCAACGAGCAAGTTCTCGCCGGAATATCTGCGTGGAGCAGCACTCGTTCTGACAATCCTCGTCATCATCAGCGCTTACGCACTGGGTTTCCAGTATGGCAAGCTGAGCCTCATGGAGCCAGCGCCAAGCGCGCCAGTGGCAGCCGCAGCGCCAGCGCCGACACAGGCCGCACCAGCAGCGCCGCCACCGCCGGAAGTGCCGAAGACAGCGAGGCCTGACGTCGAGCTCTTCATCATGAGCTACTGTCCGTTCGGCCTGCAGATGCAGAAAGCATACGTGCAAGTGGAAGAACTCCTGACTGACGACGCGAACATGGAAGTCAAGTGGGTCAACTACATCATGCACGGCATGAAGGAGATCGAAGACAACACGCGCGAGTACTGCATACAGAAGGAGCAGCCTGACAAGTGGATCGCATTCGAGAAGTGCTTTGTCGAGACCACAAACTATGCTGACTGCGCCGCGAAGACCGGCGTCGACACGGCAAAAGTCGATTCGTGCTATGCAGCAGCTGACGCAGAGTTTGGCATCACCGCTGATTACGACGACAAGGCCAGCTGGCTCTCCGGACGCTACCCGAAGTACCGGGTCAATGAAGAGGATAACCTCGCCTACGGCGTCCGTGGCAGCCCAACGCTTGTCATCAATGGCCAAGTTGTCAAAGTGAGCAGGAGCGCCGAGGCAGTGAAACAAGCTGTCTGCAACGCGTTCACGAACCCGCCGGCAGACTGCGAGACAACGCTCAATAATAACCAGGAATCACCTGGTGCAGGCCCGATCGGGGCTGGCACCGCTCCAGGAGCCGCGCCGAGCGCGGGTTGCGGGGCATAAGGAGGGATCATGATGAAGAAACAAGAATCCGCAGATCAATATACCATGGGCTGGATCGCCAGCATCCTCGGCGTGATCGTCATCATCGCTTCGTTCATGCTCGGCTTCAACATGGGCAAACTGAGCACGATGGAAGGCGGCGCCGTTGTGACGACTGGCAGCGGCAACACTGAAGTCGCACTCAAAGGCAGCGAAGATGCGCCTGTCTTGATTGAAGAATGGAGCGACTTCGAATGCCCGTTCTGCACCCGATGGTACCAGCAGACCCTGCCGCAGATCGAGGAGCAGTACATCAAGACCGGCAAGGTGAAGCTTGTCTACAAGGACTTCCCGCTGAGCTTCCACGCGAACGCGCAGAAAGCGGCAGAAGCCGGCAAGTGCGCGCTTGAGCAGGGCAAGTTCTGGGAGATGCACGACAAGATCTTCGACAGCTCCGCAGTTGGTGTGAAGCCGACGGTCGACAACCTGAAAGCATGGGCTGGCGAACTCGGCCTGAAGCAGAGCAAATTCGACGAGTGCCTTGATTCTGGCAGGACTGCCGCAGCAGTGCGTGCAGAGATGGCCGAAGGACAGCAGAAAGGCATCAGCGGCACGCCTGGCTTCCTGATCAACGGACAGCTTATCAGCGGCGCGCAACCGTTCGAAGCCTTCAAGACAGCGATCGACGCACAGCTCGCGAGCTAGAAACAATTTTTATTATCTTATTCCTTGCTTCAACATATAGTTAATATGCTCTGACGGCGCTATTCTGCGAGCAGCAAGCAGTGATTCTTCTGATCCATCGATAATGAAATCTCTGACGTCTGTCGAGCGCAAGTTCTTGACTCCGTCGGACAGCTCCAGTCGCTGGACTCTTCCTTCCACATACGGTGCGGCGAAATCAGGGACTTCCACATTGTCTACCGAATCCCCATTCCGGTCAGCAACAAGCCAGGGAGATACGACCTCGAGAGATTTGTACGCTGCTGCCCGATCTTTCCCCCACATCAGTTGATAGTTGTCAGCGCCGAACGCGATGCTGAACTCCAGGTTCTCGCCAGGAAAGAGGGACGCTGCGCGAGGCACCCACTCTCTGAAATAGCCGGTGGTAGACACAGCAACGCTGAGATAGGGAAAACGACGCTGTTCCTGACGGAGCATGTGCAAACTGTCCAGAATTTTCTCGATGTCGAAGGGCTTGTCAGGCGTGCAATGACTCAAACCGAGCAGCGCGACTGTCTCGACACCCTTGACATACTTTACTGCAGCCTCGAACAGTTCTTGATGCCCGAAGTGCGGCGGATAGTACGTTCCCGGGCAGAAGACGACATGCGGATCACCATCACACCGCTCTCGTGCCTCATAGATCATCTCAAGGGCAATCTCGCCATTGTCCTGCTTGTCCTTCAGCCCCTGGATTATCGGCCGCAGCCGCTCTCGTTCATCCATCTGCGTTTGGAGGTATCACCCCCATTTAAGCCTTATGGAAGCGACAACTATAAAAACCCTTGATCCGAAAATGTCCCATGCGTGGACAAGCAGCGCTTGAGTTCCTGACAACCTACGGCTGGGCAATCCTGGTCGTGCTGCTTGCAATCGGCGCGCTCGGCTATTACGGCATCTACAATCCTGGCGATTCGCAACCAGAAAGCTGCATGATGAGCCCTGGCTTAGCGTGCGGCGGGTATCAGCTGACCACGACAGGAAGCGATGCCGAACTGACCCTGTATCTGAAGAACAGTTTCGGCAAGCAGATCAATCTCCAGAAAGTGACCATCGAACCAGGGTTTGATTATACAACCAGTTCGTGCGACGATCTTGATCTCGGCGGCCAGTTCGTCAACGAGGAAGATGAAGCAGTCATCGTCTGCACATACGGCTTGAGCCAGCCGATCTCTGACGATGAAAAAGAGAAGCTGAGCGTCTCCCTGACATACCGCGATGCAGACGGGGTGTACGACAAGACTGCCGAAGGCGACATTGTGGTGAGTCCACAAGTGCAAGCAGCACCAATGAACGGTAGTATGAACGCGACATGCGGCGACGGCAACGTCGATGCAGGAGAAGACTGCGACAATGGTCCGGCAAATGGCTTTTGTCCTCTCCTCTGCAGCGCTTCCTGTACCACAAACAACTGTGCATTATGCGGCGATGGTAATCTTGACGCTGGCGAGCAATGCGATGCTGGCGGCGCAAATGGACCTTGTCCAGCAAATTGCAGCGCATCATGCACCTTTAATTCATGCGGTGGCGTATGCGGGGACGGGAATCTCGATGCTGGAGAACAGTGCGACGCTGGTCCAGCAAACGGCGCGTGCCCATTCAACTGCAGCATGAACTGCACGCTGAATTCCTGTGGCGGCGTCTGCGGCGATGGAAATCTCGACGCAGGCGAGCAATGCGATTTCGGGCTTAGCAACGGTGTTTGTCCGTTCAATTGCAGTTCCAACTGCACCTTCAATACGTGCGGTGGGCTGTGTGGCGATGGAAACCTTGACGCAGGAGAACTCTGCGATGCAGGCCCCGGGAACGGTGCGTGCCCACACAATTGCAGTCTGAATTGTACATTAAACTCTTGCGGTGGATTGTGTGGTGATGGAAATCTCGACGCTGGCGAAGCATGCGACGCTGGTCCAGGCAACGGCGCCTGCCCACACAACTGCAGCATGAACTGCACACTCAACTCCTGCGGCGCGTTCTGCGGCAATGACATCAAAGAAGGCACTGAAGTCTGCGACGGCACCGACCTTGGCGGCTGGGAATGCTACAACTTCGGGGTCAACGCGACCGGACTCGCCTGCTTGCCCGACTGCTCGAACTTTGATTATTCTGCCTGCTTTGACTGCCCGGTCGATTGTGTCGGGAACGGGGATGACTGGTGCGCAGTGTTGCCAGGAGCCTATTGCACCATGGTCTGCGGTTATTGTTCATAGTTCTCACTACCTTTAGTAAGCCCCTGGAGATATCCTCACGAACGCTCGGGACCTCCAGGGTCTGCAAGCCCCTGGAGGGAATTGCACCCTCGACCTGCAGCTCTCATGACGCCGAAGCGTGTACAAGGCTGCCGCAATAGCTGCTATGCTACAGGGGCGTAGTATCGTCTGGAGAAAGTCGCTGCTTTAAAACTTTATGTGCTTCTTCAGGAAGTCCTTGATCAAGGGATACATCTTCTTGACCTGGGGATCATCAGGATCATGCTCCATGCCGTCGACTACTTCCAAGTACTTCTTGCCCGGCACCCGATTATAGATCTCTTCAGCATTCGCGAGCGGGATGCTCGCATCGTTCTCGCCATGGATCAGCAGGAGCGGCTGTTCCAGGTTCCGAACTGCGCGCGCCATGTCCTTTTTCATGCCGTCTTCAAAGAACGTGTAATCGACGCGGACTTCCTTGCCCAAGCGCTTGCTGTGGAGATGGAAGTATCGCTTCAGCCGCATCCGAGACAAGTCGCGATCCGGCATGCGCGTCACCTTGGTATCCTCAAACCAGTACGGCGTTGAGATCGAGACCACTGCAGACACGCGTTCGTCGAAGGCAGCCAGGAGAATCGCACCCATGCCGCCGAAACAATGACCAAGCAGCACAACCTTGCTCGGGTCGACATAGCCGCGTCGTGTCGCGTGGTCGATGACCCGTTCCACATCCTGCACCTGATTCGTGAGCGTGAAGAACGAGACGTCGCCAGTACCGTTGCCGAAGCCGTAGGTGTAATCGAAGCGTACTGTGACGAAACCGTCAGCGCGCAACATCTTGCTCAGGAGCTTCTTCTGCCCGGTTTCCATGGTGTCCAGGAAGCCGTTAAGGATAATCGCTACTGGTTGCTGCTTGCGTGGATGATCGGTCTCGATCACACCGACTAAGGACTGTTCCTTCTCATTCAAGACCTCAAAGCGCTCGGAGACCATATGTACAAGGGAGCGCGGCAGAGTATATAAACCTTCACCATCGATCTTGAGCAAAAGCTTTTAAATCCCTGGTACTGGAGAACAGCCATGGATAAGCGTCGCATCTTCCACTATGTTCTCATCGGCGTCTTGGTTGCACTGCTCTACATGGCTTTCCTTATCGTCAAGCCCTTCCTGACCTATCTCATCCTCGGCCTGATGCTCACCTACCTGCTCCATCCGCTCTACCTGCGTCTCACGCGGAAAATGAAGAGCAAGGAGAAAGCGAGCGTCCTCATGGTCCTGCTGGTCTTACTGCTCATTATCCTGCCGAGCGTCTTCATCATTACAAAGCTTGTGGGACAGAGCGTCAGTGCATACAACGCGTTCAAATCACTGGACCTCATGGGCAGCGATACCTTAGACAACGTTCTCGCACCGCTCGGCCTGAGCATGGATGAGATGATCCAGCAAGTGGCTGGCAAGGTCAAGGATTACTTCGTCCTGACAGCGCCGAACATCCTCGGCAGCATCGCAGAAGTGCTGCTCGGCCTCTTCGTCATGTTCTTCTTCATGTTCTTCGCGTTCCGCGACGGGGAGAAATGGATCAAGCTCGCACGGCAGAGCCTGCCGCTCGAGCCGGAACACCGCGAGCGGCTCTTCGCACGCATGGGCAGCATCACCTCAGCCGTGATGTACGGCCAGTTCCTGACAGCGGTGATCCAGGGTTCGCTCGGCGGGCTGATGTTCCTCGCATTCGGCATCCCGAACGCGATCTTCTGGGGCGTGATCATGATCATGTTCAGCTTCATCCCCTTCCTCGGCACGCCCCTGATCTGGATTCCAGCCGCGATCATCGAACTCGTGCAAGGCAATTACGTCGCCGGCATCGGCATCCTCCTCGTGGGCGGCATCCTGGTGATGAACATCGATAACCTCTTGCGACCATACCTGATCGCGAGCAAGGACAAGATCAGCCCTGTGCTCGTGTTGATCGGCGTGCTCGGCGGCCTGAAGCTGTTCGGCTTCATCGGCATCCTGCTCGGGCCATTGCTGCTCGCGCTCCTGCAGACAGTCATCGAACTGTTCAAGGAGAAACCGAAGACAGTAAGAAAAAAAGTTAGCGCGTGATCTATTCTACATCAACAAGCTCGACTTCAAAGGTGAGCTTCTTGCCTGCTAAGGGGTGGTTCAGGTCAAGCTTGACCGTGTCCTTGCCGACTTCTAGGACGCGCGCTGGCATCTGCTGGCCTGGCGCCTGGGGATGACTCAAGCCAAGGACCATGCCCTCCTTCGGCTCAATTCCTGCCTGCTTGACAGCCTCTAAGGGCACTTCCTGCATCATCTGCGGGTTCGGGTCGCCGTACGCGTCTTTCGGCTCCAGCGTGACGGTCTTCTTCTCGCCGACCTTCATGCCGGTGATCGCTGCCTCGAAGCCAGGCACGACCATTTTCTTGCCGAGCTCGAACTGGATCGGATCCTTGCCCTCGCTGCTGTCAAAGACATTGCCGTCCTCGAGCGTTCCTTTGTAGTGGACCTTGACCTTGCTGCCGTCTTTCGCGGTTTTCTCAGCCATAATTATCATCTCCGGAAGAAGAAGCTACGCCCTGCTCCCGGCCTGGCGAACTCCTGGCTCTTTTTAAGCATTGTCATCCCTTGACGCCAAACTATAACTATAAAAAGCCCTCATTGTTGCTCCGCAGCCATGGCGCTTCTGTCATTCATGGAGATTGTGGACATTGTCATCATGTCGCTTGTTGTGGGTTTCATCTTCAAGGATGTATTGCGACCGCGGATCAGTCTCCAGGATCCGGACAGCCTGATCAAGAACATCACGCCTGGATTCAAATTCGGTAAACTGAGCAATTACTGGTTCGCGGTGTTGCTTGTTGCGCCTGCGATCATCTTCCACGAGTTCGGACACAAGTTTGTGGCGATGGCCTTCGGTCTCGAAGCGACGTTCAACGCCGCCTACTCCTGGCTTGTCATCGGCGTCGTGCTCAAACTCATCATGCCTGGCTTCATCTTCTTCGTGCCAGCCTATGTGAGCTATTCCGGCGCAGTGGCATGGCAAAGCACACTGATCGCGTTCGCCGGTCCTGCTGTGAACGGCCTGTTCTGGCTCGGCGCGTTCTTATGGATGAAGTATGCCTTGCCGAAGAAGCATATCAAAGCGAAGGATCGGGAGAAGATCCGTTACATCGTCTTGTTCCGGCGGATCAACGGCTTCTTGTTCATCTTCAACCTGATCCCCATTCCCGGCTTCGACGGCTTCCACGTCCTCAGGAGTGTCAGCGCAGCCTTGTTCTAGAGTACGAGTAATAATAACATATTAACCACATACACTGCCGTGCACACGACGCAGAAGTTCTTCATCTTGACGTAGCTGAGGTAGGCCAGGACAAGACTGGCGAGCACGCCAAGGACTGCAAGGGTGAGCACGGCTGTATGCTGATCGAAGTACCATGCCACGAGAACAAGGAGATAAAAGGCAATTCCTGCAAAACCGTTATGGAGTCTCAGGACTGTGCCGTATTTGCTGGAAAAGGCTTTGCTGCAGCTAACATTCTTTGAGAGATCACAGTAGGGTTTGTATCCTGGTGTGTTCAGGGAATACTTGACCTTAACTGTATACGCACTCAGGACAAGACCGATCAAAGCAAGGATAGGAATGATCATGGCCTCCAGACCACGCTCGCCATTATATGTTTTCTCTTGAATCATCTGTATTCCCTAATAAGTGGTCTTTTTATATCACTCCAAGTTCCCTCCAATACTATGTTCATCAACGGTTTTGGCAGAAGGAGACTCTACACCAATGGAAATTTTCCCTCGGCATTCGGAGGCACCACCTATTCATATATCGAAGGCTTCGTCAGGGAAAGGACAGACGAACTCATTCTTGAGCATTCGCGCAGAGCTGCAGATTACGCTTTGGAACTGAATTGCTGTCTAAGGCAGCGAGGCAATCCACAGCTTGTCGCACTCGGTGCCTTACTCCACGACATTGGATGGCCAGCAGTCTTCACTGAGCCAGCGATGCTGACGCATTCTGCAGACGGGGCGAGGATTATCAGAAGCGAACTCACCGGCGTACTCTCGCCAGAAGTCCTAGATCAGGTCGCGTTCATCGCATATTACCACTCGCCCTGGGAGCGGGCGGAAAATCCTACGCCTGAACTAAAAGTTGTCTATGATGGCGAGAAGCTGGAATTTCTCCAACGGAGGCCTGATTCTCGGTATCGCGACGTTGTTCTCGAGTTCCAATATTTCAGGCGCACCAAGGCCATCATGCTGTTCAGGGAACACCTAGCCCGAATGCGACAAACATGATCACGGAAACTTTCTGATCTTCTCAACCCTATCCGGAAATGCTCCGTTTTCCCTCAACGCTCATTGCATATATCATGTTCTGGCACATAAATGCTTAAAAATAAGGAGGTGGCACGTAGAATCCCATATGGGGGAATCACACGCTGGTGGGAAGAGCAAGACTTCTAAACGACCAGTCAAGTGGATCATCGTCACCGGCGGCGTGCTCTCAGGACTCGGAAAAGGGGTCGCGGCTGCAGCGATTGGCCAGTTGCTCGCGCCGAAATACCGCGTGATCCCGGTCAAGTGCGACGGCTATCTGAACGTCGATCCTGGCACGATGAACCCAATCGAGCACGGCGAGGTCTTTGTCCTCGACGACGGCGGCGAAGTCGACATGGACTTCGGGCATTACGAACGTTTCTTGAAAGTCACGTGCAGCTTCGAATGGAACCTTACCATGGGGAAGGTCTACGAGCGAATCCGTGAGAAAGAGCGCAAAGGCGACTATCTCGGCAAGACCGTGCAGCTCATTCCGCATGTCACTGAGTTCATCAAGGACTGGTGGAAGACCATTGCGAAGGATGAGAAGGCAGACGTCATGCTGCTCGAAGTCGGCGGCACAGTCGGGGACATCGAGAACGAGCTCTACATCGAAGCAGCACGCCAATTGAATCAGGAAGTCGGCCGCGAGAATATCATGTATGTCCATCTCACCTACGTGCCCAAGCCAGAGCATGTCAACGAGCACAAGACAAAACCTACGCAGCAGAGCGTCGGCATGCTCCGCCATCGGGGCATCCTGCCAGAAATCATCCTCGCGCGCTGCCATGAGCCGCTTGCCGAGAAGGAACAGAAGAAGATCGCGATCTTCGCTGACGTCAAGCCCGATCGGGTGTTCAGCGCGCAGGACGTGGAGAGCATCTACGAGATCCCGATCAACTTCGCAGAGCAGGGCATGCTCACGATCATCAATGAAGAACTCGGACTGAACGGCCTGAAGCAGGACAGTGCATGGAAGAAGAGTGTTGACCGCCTCACTGCAGATCATCTGAAACGGATCACGATCGCCATCGCTGGCAAGTACACACGGCTCGAGGACAGCTATGCCAGCATCATCGAAGCCTTGCACCACTGCGAAGCAGCGTTCAACGTCGGTATCGACCTGAAATGGCTAGAAACCAGTGAGGAACACGATCTGGCAAAGGACATGGAAGGTGTGCATGGAGTGATCGTTCCCGGCGGATTCGGCAGCCGCGGCGTGGAAGGCAAGATCGCAACAGTGAAGTACTGCCGCGAGAACGACATCCCCTTCCTCGGCATTTGCTATGGCTTGCAGATGGCGATCATCGAGTTCGCGCGCAACATCTGCAGCTTGAAAGACGCGAACAGCACTGAAGTCAAGAAAGTCAAACATCCGGTGGTTGATATTTTGCCAGAGCAGAAGCAAGTGACAAAGAAAGGCGGCACCATGCGTCTTGGTGCGTATCCCGCAGTCCTGAAGAAAGGCACAGCGATCCACAAGCTCTATGGCAAGGACGAAGTGAGCGAGCGGCATCGCCACCGCTATGAAGTCAATCCTGAATACCATGAGATCCTGGAGAAGCACGGCATGGTGTTTTCCGGGGTCTCGCCTGACGGCACGCTTGTCGAGTTCATCGAGAATCCGAAGCTGAAGTACTTTGTGGCGACGCAGGCGCATCCAGAGCTGAAATCCAGCCTGTTGAAACCCGCTCCCTTGTTCTACGGTCTGATCAAGGCGTGTGTGAAGAAGTAGCATCGCCACGGCGCTCTCGCTACGCATGCCGCGCCAAGGTGGCGATGCAGAAGCTTTAAAAACCCCTTGCTGTTCTCAGCACATACCGATTACCAACCGAGGTTCAATTATGGAAGCGAAGAAAAGCACCGCGACAGGCACGAGCGTCGTGAATGACAAGGGTTCAGTCAGCTTTCCCTGCCCAGCATGCGGCGAAGCAGAGATCGTCAGGACCAAGAGCGAGCGCCAGAACGTCGTGAAATACACCTGCCCGAAGTGCGGATTCACAGGCCCGAATTAATTCTGAGGTGAGCATATGGCACAAGCGATTGTAACACTCAAGATCATGCCGGAAAGTCCTGACGTGGACCTTTCCGGAGTGCAAAAAGAAGCAGAAACAAAGATCGACGCGTTCGTCGGCGAAAGCGGCGAGAAGCGCGCAGAGGAAGAGCCGATCGCGTTTGGTCTGAAAGCCTTGAAGCTCACGTTTGTCATGGACGAAGCCAAAGGCTCGACAGAATCCTTGGAAAACGAGATTGCCGGGCTCGACGGCGTTCAGAGCGTTGACGTTGTCGATGTGCGACGCGCGTTGGGATAGTGCGCAAGATTTATAAATTGCGCAAACTCGTTCTTTCTCCATGAGAGAGGCTTGGCGACATTCGCGCGTGCACATCGTTGGCGTGTTCGCGATATTTCTGATTACGGTCATGGCGTTCTACTTCGTGAAAGGCCCTGACGCATTCGAGATCGAACAGCCTGCCTTCTCCTTGACCGGCAATGTTGTCGCAGATAATTACTTGTTCGATGGCTATGTCGCGCCAAGCGGCGCCTGCGCCAGACTCCACGATCCAGTCTGCGGCAGCGACGGCACGACCTATGACAACCTGTGCGAGGCGCGTGCGAACGGCGTCGACATGAAGCACAAAGGCGCGTGCACCGGCTGGGTCAGGGAGTGAGTTCTCGCATCGGCTTTGAAATGACCAATCCTTTTCTCATCGACAGCCAGACCATTAAGACGTACAAGAATGGAAGCGTCAAGGTGTCGAAGATTGCACTGGCAGCCCATGGATTCCGGCCAGTCAGGAGAAGACCAGTCTGGCCCAAGAGCTTGGCGCTGGCATAACTCACGTCCCAAGGCAGCAATGCACGCAAGGAATCTCTCGTCGTCTCGTAGAGCTTCTTGATCCTGCCTTCTTTTCGATACGTTTCGTGGTTGACGACATAATCACCAGCAACAAATGCTGTATACCAAATTACGGTCTGCGCAACCACTGTACCCACTGAATCGAGTGCCAGCTTCCCGAGCTCTGGTACATTTGGCATGTATGTTTGGATTGCGTCAGCGATCACCTCAGCAGCAGGCATGCCGACAAGATAGAAGATGCCAGTTGCTGGCAGGGTCGCGAGGATGAATTTATTGCCGACAGCAGTGTCAAGGCTCTCTCTGAGTCGTTCTCGCAATTGGTATGCTGGGCTGCGCTCTGTGGTCGCATCCCACTGTTCTTCAGGAAGCAGTCGCTCCGCCACCCTTGCAGCCGCGCTCGTCACAAGGTCGATGTAGGAGCCGAGGGTGTATTTCGCTGCCTCTCTGAAGCCAACGCTGTAGGATCGTCTCATATGCCATCTAACTCTGATAGTCATTACATAGTTATTAATATTATCACCCCTGTCCAAGGTGTATAAACAGAACATTTATATACCCCATTCCACAACCGTCACTCATGATCGTCGAGAAAGAGCTTGAAGCGCTGGGCTTGACACCAGGCGAAGCAAAGGTTTATACTGCACTCTTAGAGCTGGGCAGCACGACAGTCGGCCCGCTCGTGAAGCGCTCAGGCATCGCGTACAGCAATATCTACGAGGTCCTGCAGCGCCTGATGGAGAAAGGGCTTGCCAGCTTCATCAAGAAAGGCAAAGTGCGGCGCTACCAAGCTGCGAACCCGTCAGAGTTCCAGGTTTATCTCGAAGGCAAGGAAGAACAAGTAAGGGAGCAGAAACAAAAGCTCGCGAGCTTATTGCCGAGGATGAACGCCATGCAGACCAGCCATCCAGAGCAGGAAGCAGAGATCTTCATCGGCTACAAAGGGCTTGAAGCGGCATATGAGCGCATGCTCGGGCAGCGCTTGGACGAGGAATATCTCTTCATTTACTTCCACGAGGGACCGTGGAAAGAGAAGGCAGATCATTTCTACACCGAGCTCTGGAAAAAATACGCAGACATGGAGACACGCGGGATCGGTGATCCTTCGTTCAGGGAATCAAACTTTGTCAAAGAATTTCCGAAGATTAAGTATCGCTATACTGAGGATCCTATTTTTGGGCAGGTCGAAGTGTATGGCGACATGGTGCTCCTGGTGTCATGGGATGAGCCAATTACCGTGACGATCGTCCGCGCCAAGAACCTTGCAGAGAACTATCGCGCGTATTTCGAAGCAGTCTGGAAGCAAGCACAATCTTGACTACTTCTCGATAGTAACTTTTAAAAAGCGACTTCTGTTCCGTGTACGTATGCGAGAGTTAACAAAAGACAACTTCGTCAGCTGGGCGACAGAAGACCATCATATGCACACCATAGTGAGTGATGGTGAGGAAGGTCGTGACACAGTTGCGTATTTCGCAGCACGGGCCGGACTTCAGCGCATTACGATCACAGACCACAGTGATGCTATTGAATCCTTGGACTGGTTTGTCGTTAACACACAAAGGTGTGGTTTTCCGTGGCTAAGCCAGAGATTTCGCGGAGTCGGTATTGACGCACAGCTCGGTGTAGAAGCAGATCTTCTTGATGAAGACGGTAATATCTGCGATACGATCAGTGATGTGAGGCCGGAATACATGGTGTTGAGTGTTCACAAAGAGATGTATTGCGGTCATCCGACAACGATCACGAAAGCATATCAGAATGCTATTGAACGACATGGCGATCGCATCAATGCACTCGGGCATCCGGATATGAAAGATTTCGCTCAGCACCTCGACATGGTCCGCTTGTGCGAAGTCGCGAACGCCCATGGCATCCCACTCGAACTCAATGGCAGCATGCTCATGAACGGCAACACTGATCAAAAACTGTTCAGAACCATGCTCGAGCACGGGAATAGTTTCATCGTCAACAGCGATGCGCACAACCGATTCGAACTGATTCACGGGCGACGCATGATATTCGACCACCTGGTCGAAGAAAAGTACATCTCGCCCAAGTTCTACGAGAAAGTTTGCGCTGCCAACAACTGGACGCACTAGAATTCTACTCAATAGTCACGCGCGTCATCTTGACGTCTGTAACTGGACGGTTCGCGCCTTCTGTCGCGACTGTTGAGATCGCGTCCACGACATCCATGCCGTCGATGACTTTGCCGAACACCGGGTGCTTCGGATCAAGATAGTTATTGTTGACCACGTTGATGAAGAATTGCGAGCCGCCAGTATTCGGGCCGGCGTTTGCCATCGACAAGGTGCCGCGGTCGTTCTTGTTCACGTCAGCGAACTCGTCAGGGATTGTATAGCCTGGACCGCCCATGCCTGTCCCCTGCGGATCGCCGCCCTGGATCATGAAGTTCGGAATAACCCTGTGAAAGACGATGCCGTCGTAGAATCCCTGCTCCACAAGCTTCTTGAAGTTGCCGGCTGTGAGCGGCATCGTGTCCATGTACAGTTCGATCTTGATTGTGCCCATTGTCGTCTCCATCGTTACGATTGGATTGCTCACTGTGTCCACCTCTGTTGCGCATGCCGCGACGAGGAACAGTCCCAGCAGAATCATTACAGCTTTCATGAAAAAACGGGAGAACATCCTGTTTAAATGCCTTTCCCTCACTTGAGTTTGTAGCAGTCGTCTTTCATGTCAAGCTCGTTCTTCGGGGTTTCGGCGCACTTCCTCGTGTTGCGGGTGTACTCGACATAGCCGTAGACGCACTGCGCTTTGTAGTGGTCTTTTGCTCGTCCAGTCTCGTTGATCGCGTCGAAACAATCGTCGAGTTCCTCGTCATGGCCTGCCGCGATGCCGAGGCAGTGGTAATAGTTCGGGCGCAGGTGGATGCCTTCGCAGATGAGCGCGTCTCCTGAGGCGAGCATGGCGAGGTTGAGGCATTGATCGTGCGGCGTGAGATGCACGTAACGACTGCAGGCAGCCAGCGCTGCGTCGATGGTCGGCACCTTGGAGAAGCCTTCATAGCAGTCCACGACATACGTGCCTGACTGGCTGCAATAGTCGAGGAGCCGGAACTCTTGCGCGTACTCACTGTAGCAGTAGGCACTGTAGTTCGTGCCGTCGCAGACGCTTTCCGGCGTGCTGCCTCTGTAGACGACATTCCATGTCCGCACGTTCCAACTGTCGTTCTGCCAGACGATCGGCAGGATCTTCGGCTCGACAAAGACGTCGCCATACGTGGCGTTGAAATGGACACTGCCCTCATCTCCATTCACTGTGAGATTGAGCAGGAGCAATTGCGACCCTTTCATCCCATCGAAGTGCCACCAGAGGTAGACATATTCATAATCCGGATCATACCCAGCCCGGATCTTGTCGCTGTTGATGTAAGCGTAGAAGGTGAACTCTTTTTCTGAGATGTTCTGCTCGGCCTTGGGAATGTGCTGATAGAGCAGGCCCCAGGCTTCGCCTTCCCAGATGTCCTGGAGCAGGTCAGCAAATTCTATAGCCAGCTCGTTCTTCTCATCTTGCGTGTACACGCGCGGTAGGTTCTCATTCACTTCCTCAGGCAACTCCTCGGGCTCAGGGATTTCGATAGGAATATCCTGCGTCGTGTTCGTCTGGTTGAGATCGAGATCCTCATCAATATCACAGATCGAGTCGTTGTTCGCATCGAGGCAGCAGGCATTCTCGTACGGGATGTAGGGCGCTTCGCACCCCATCACGATGTCGCGTGCGCATGCTGCGATGAGCACCAGCGCAAGCAGGATGAATACCAGCTGCAATCGCATGCCTGTTCTCCTGGTTCTGGATTTAAATGTCTTATGCGAACAAAGGAAATTATTTTCCATATGGAATATATATTAGACTCACTCGAGAGTAGTTGCAAAGAAAAGGGTTTTAAACCTGGCACGGCTCCCAACAGCTATGAGCCTGACAGTCAATGAAGTCTGGGATTTCACACTGGACCTGCACGACCTTGTCGCAAAAGAATTGGGCGAGAGAGGCAAACAGCTGGAAACAGGGTCAGTGAAGCAGGGTTCAGTCTCGCTTGGACGCCTCGGTCCGTTGTTAGGAGCGACCCATGAGCAGGTCGCTGGCAGATACCTCTTGTTCCTGCGGGACCAGCTCTTTCCAGGCGAGGGATGGCACAAACTCCCAGCCAACACCCGTATCGTGCGCGGACTCGTCCATCTTGTCGAGGGAGTCAATTTTCTCCTTCCCAGGACCCACGCATTTGTTCAACACCTGTATTTCAAGCTGGACGATCTTGGATTGGACGATCATAACGTGACAAGTGAGCTGGTGGGACGCGCAGACGCATATCTGCGGCGAAAAGGGCCGACCAAGAGGCTTCTCACTGCATTCAGCGCGTATGTCGGATCCAAAGATTCTGAACAAAAAAAACAAGACTGGGATATCCTGGAAAGTGCGCGTCGCAACGTTCATGCAGTCATTGGAGCGCTTACCGGGATGCGTGGTCCACCGATGAGAACACGGGAGCGGCTCGAGTGGGCTGTCAAGACTCCGGCAAGTGAGGAACTGTATTACGACCTCCGGGGTGACCTCCGTGCTGCGTATACAGAATGGCGCGACGTCGACAGGCCAGCGCTTGTGGGCATTCTGGCTGCTGAACGCGTACCTTTCAAGAAAGCATTCCTCACACCAGCACGAGACATCCACACCAAGTACATCAAGCCAGCAGAGCGCGTCTTACGGCTTGACCGGTGACCAATTTCTGGATAGCATCGTCGGACAAAACATATTTTCAGGAACATTTCTCTCAAAGGTTTCCACTTTGTTTCGGATGTTAAAGAGTACTTTCTTATAGGCTCAGCGTTACCACAATCTTGATGAGAAACAAGGGGTGGTTGACATGACATATGACGAACTAGACGTTGAGAGTGTGGTCCTTCACGGTTATGACGAAGCAGAAGATATGGACGCAGAAGATGCCGGATTCCTGCGGGGATATCTCGGAATGGGTGAAACTTAAAAACACCTTTTCTTCTCCTTTTCCGCATGGAATTCACCGTGCAGAGCACAGCTACGCAAGAGCTTCTTGACATTACTGCCCAGGTTGAAGACTTGGTTGCGAAGAGCAAGATCAAAGAAGGCCTGTGCCACGTGTACCTGCCGCACGCCTCTGCCGCCATTCTGGTGAATGAGAATCACGACCCAGAGCTATGCAAGGATGTGCTGGACGCGCTGAACAAGGTCTTCCCAGACCATGCCGGCTGGCGCCACGATAGGATCGACGACAACGCAGGCGCGCACATCAAAGCGAGCGTGCTCGGACCGAGCGAGACCATCCCGATCAGGAACGGAAAACTCGCGCTTGGGCGCTGGCAAGCGATCATGCTCGCAGAACTTGACGGTCCTCGACAGCGTCAGGTGGTGGTAACGCTGCTGTCACAGTGAGATTCACCAGAACTCTCATTGCCTTCGGCTGGGAGAGTGAGAGATGCTTCCCATCGTAGACCACAACGTGATACTCGCCTGTGAAACCATCCATGCCTTTCCGCAGCTCTCCTTCGATCTGTGTTGCGAATCGTGTGAGACCGGTATTCACAGCTGTGCCATCCAGGATCCAGTCAACACTACACGCTGGCGAGACCAGGCCGAAGCGTGCGTCAGGCGCAGGGAACAGGTAATAGTGGGGTAGCCAGAGCCCGAGGACTTCTTCAAGATTCGTGTCTCCAACATAGAACTCGTAGCGTCCGGAGCCGTCTTCTCGCTCATCCCAGAACGGATGGACATACAGGCCCATCCGGTCGAGTCCTCGACGCTGAATGCATCGGCTCTCGCGCTCCATGTGCCTGACAAGGCGATCCATCTGGCTCTGATGCCATCGCACGTCTTGTTCGCGCGGCGGAGTATGACCTCGTACTGCATAGTGACTCAGCACTGTCTCGACCGGGCCGACGACTGCCATAGCCACTCAGAAGTGGAGAAGCGATTATAAGCTTTTTCCCAGGACATTAAAAGAGATTCTTGAGGCTCTTCGTCTTGACAGCGTTGCTTTCGAAATGCGTCGGCACGACCCCTTTCTTCGTGAGAAGCTCGTCTTTCTTCTTCGGCGTCTTCCTGAGCTTTTGACGAACAAGGTTGAACGGGTAGAAGCCAAGAACATCCATCTGCGCTTCTGCAGCGATCGTGTCCAGGAACTTCTGGTTCTCAGCTTGCCCGTGCTGCCAAGTTTTACTCACTTTGGCCATTGCCTTTGCCAATCTCTTATCCCATAACCCTCCAATCCAGAGGGGACCTGCATACAGTGTCTTCTTCTTGCAGCATGTTTCGTTATTTGATTGACTGGAGAATACACCAAGACATTTCCCACAGTAATGGTAATACTGGTGCTGTTTCAGCACTGCCGCAGCTTTCTTCCGTCCTTGCTTCTGGCACAGGAAGAAGATTCTCATATAATGATCCTTACTATAACTATACACCGGAACAAGAGATTTCTCATACTGCGCGCCGATCAGTTGCACTTTGCGTGCCAGGATCCGGAGGCCGACCTCATGCATGAGGTGGTTCCGCATCGGACGCGCCCAATACTTGCGCAGGCAACTGTCCTCGTAGGTGCCGCTCAAAGCGCTCGTATCAGTCGCTGTCACGGCAAGGATACCCTCGCGCTGGATGCGTTTCACCGCCGCGTCCAAGAACGGCGAGGGCGTGCCGAACGGATCGATGTCGATGTATCCATAACCGAACGAATCGAGAAGGAATTTGCTCGCTTCGTTGCACGAGACTTCAATGTCTTCGCAATTTAGTGATTTCTCATTAAGAGCGATATTTTTTTTAATTAATTTTACTGCCTCTTCTGAATAGTCGTTGATATGGACTTGGTCCAGAATTCCTTTTTCTAGCTCCACCAAGAAACGGCATTCCCGAATTCCTGTACCCGCAAGAACAGAACCGACACTGAATCCATGAAACGATTTGTTCTTTTTCCTTTCAGTTCCCAGTACCTGAAGCAGCAGTACAGAAACATCCCTGTTCAGCTTCATCACCGGGTTGTAGAACACGTCCATCTCTTTCGAGACTTTGGCCGCAGCAGGCACGCGCGCTCTGACAGCTCCCTCAGTGATCGTCGCGTATGCCATCAACCCAGAATCCTGACAAGCCCGGCAGTGAAGTCCGGCGCGAAGTTCACGCTGAGCTCCTCGCCGAGTTCGCCGTCCTCACTCTCTTCAAGGCGGAGCAGGATGCCACGCTCAGTCACACCCTCCCAGACTTCAGTATCATCCCCAATCTCGTGGAGAACGACATCAGTGCCAATGAGTAGTTCGCCGGTGCGTCGCAGTTCGATGTTGAAGCTCTCCTTGTCGAAGTCAGGGATGCGCGGACTTGTAAAAGTGAGATTGCAGCCAGCTTCATAGGATTCCTCAAACTCGAGCTCATTGCTGCCAGGCAGCACGATCGGCACGACATCCCGGCCGATGCCGCCGTCAGCGTTCAGATCGATCTCGAGCCGGGAATTTCCTCGAGCTGTTTCGTTGTGCAGGACACGCAACCGGTGCACGCTGTCGAGCCGGAGCTCGCCCTCGAGCACGCGCAGGCCTGACTGGTTCCTCGTCGTGTACTCGACCTCGACGACATGCTCGTCGCCAGACACGTGGTCGCGCAAGGTCAGGACAGTGCCAATCTCGTTCACGCCGCGGAATTCGAAGATGTCAGTCACGCCCTGGCGCGACGTGAGCAGGAAACGTTCCTCATCAGCGATGCAAAAGTCGTCGTCGCACTCCTTGGTGTGCAGGAAGTCCTCTTCTGCCCCGCATCCGGTTCGGAAGCTGCGCTGCTCGCCGAGGATGTTCTGAAACGTGATCTCAACCTCGCTGCCGCGGTTCTCGAACACGAGAAGGCCTTGCTGGTTCTCCTCCAGCCCGTCGTAGAAGATGTCGAAGATCGGGTTGAGCAGGGCTTCTGGCTTGCGCAGCTTGCTCCTGAGGTTCTCGCCAGTCTTGAGACGGATGCCATCCTCGTCAGGATCGTCAGCGTAATAGGTCACGATAACGCTCCATTGGTCCACGCGGACGTCCGTGTCCGGCATGCGCTCGCCGTCGATTTTTAACGAGGAATCGTTGCTGAAGAAGACATATTGTTCGACATCGACACCGTAGAGCTCCAGCGAATCATCATGGACTTCCTTCACCCAATAACGGCCGCCGAATATTTCAATCTCTGAACCCATGAGCGCGTGGAAATTCCCCTCTTCCAGCAGGTACGCGTATTCGAACATCGGCTTGTCCTCCTCGAAGAATAACTCTGATTCGACGCGTTCAGTGTCAGGATCGCGCACATAGCGGAGCTCGCCGCTGGTGTTGTCGTCGAAATCGAAACGGACGAACTGCTCGGCATGGAAGGGGCCTCTCGCTAATCGGGGATCAGGATTCGGATTCGGCGCTGCGAGGAAGGGCAGTTCTGTTCGTGTGAGAATGGGCAGGATATCGCCGAGCTTGTCGCCGAACAGGAAGGGGTCGGTGATCTGGCCCACGATCAGGCCGCGCGGTCCAGTGCGATAGTGGAGCGTGCTGTTCAGGAAGCTGCGAAGCTCGCCATACTGTGTCGAGGGCTGTGTCGGCGTTGGCGGCGTGCTGGTGGGAACGTCAACGCGCGGAATCTGCGGACGCAGCTCAGGGGCTGGCGGCGGCTGTACTTCAGGACCGTCGGAGAGCTGGCTGGATTCGCAGGCTGAGAGCAGGAGGACAGGAATGAGGAAAACGAGGAACCAACGCATAGGAGCAAGACAGGCAGAGTGTTTTATAAATATTATGAGGACGACACGCTTAAATACGTCCCCTTGTCCTGCGACGCCATGCGCAAGGTCTATGGACAGAGCCAGGAGATCCAATGCCCGTTCTGCGGCAATCAGGCGACGATCAAGAACAGCCAAGAACTCCCTGTCTGCACCAAGCACCGCGACAGGGAGATCAACCTGAAATGCGCGTGCGGCGGCTATCTCGACATCAAGGAATCAAAATACGGTACGTTCTTCACCTGCATGGAATGCGGCCCAGTAAGCTGGAAAAAAGCCTGGGAGATCAATGATTTACCGATCAAGAGCTGGGATGAGCTGTGAATGACGTTATTTCTTCACCATCTTCAATAATTTCACGATCCTTTTCTCATCAATGTCTTTCAAATCTTTGATTTCGATGTGTTTTGTCGTCTTTCCTCCACCGTCAAACAGTCCGATCTGTTCTTTTGTCAGGCCTTGTATCGAGAATCCAATGTTAACATGATCCTTAAGCGCCACAATATAATATTTTCCATCATCATACGCCGGGACTCCCCATTTCATTGCATCTTTTGTTCCAGGTATAGTCTTCACAATAATCGTGTGGAGTTTTTTGCAGATTTCCTTCTGAGGGGATTTTTGTTTTTCAATATAGTCTTGTATCTTCTCATCCATTGTGTCTCACGGCAGCATTCTATATCTCGTGTTCACCAGGATCCATTCCAAGAAAATGAGGAGGAGTGCTGCGAGCATCAGGGGCGCTCTCAAATCTCGGCGCAGGTTCTGCCGCGTCGACTGGTCTGCGATCGCCTGCAGGGCGTTGATGAGCTCGTCCCGATCCTGAGCATGCGAGTACACACCACCCGTCGCTTGCGAGATGTTTACAAGGTTGTCCTCGTTGTAGATCGCGCTCACGTTGTAGTACTGGGGCAGGTAGCCCACAGGCCCGGTGTTCGTGCCGATGCCGATCGTGTGGATCGTAACATGGTACTCCTGCGCGTACGCGACCGCGTGTTGCATGCTCGCGTCAAGGAAGGTCTCGATCGTGCTGCTGCCGTCAGTGATCATGACGATGGCACGGCCTTTCTCGTTGTCCAGCAATAAATTTGTCGCGGTGATGATCGCGCCCGGGATGTCAGTGCCGCCTGCCTGTATCGGCTCAAGCCCTTCAATGATTTCTTTCACCCTGTCGCGATCGGTGATCGGCACGGTCTGGATCAGAGCAACGCCCGAAAAAGTCAACACGCCGATCTTTGTCTCGCTCTCCAAAGCGTCGATGAACAGGATGGCGTCGTTCTTCGCACTGTCCAAACGTGTCGGCGGGATGTCTTCAGAGGTCATCGAGCTCGAGGTGTCGATCGCGATGACGAAATCGTTCTTATTGCTCTCGCCTTCATACCAGAAGACCGTGCCGCTCACGGCAAGTATGACGAGCGCGAGGATAAGCAAGCGGAGGGAGAGGATGAAGGTGTTTTTCGTCACCAGTTTCTTGCCAGTGATGCGTTTCAACGCGCGAAAATTCGCGAAGCGCAGCGCTCGCTTCTTCGCATTGCGCAGGAAGAAGTAATGAGCGAGCACGAGCAAGGGCAAGGCCAGGAGGAACCAGAGATTGGCCGCGTTCTCGAACGTGAATTGTACCATGCTTATCCCTTGATGATCTTTGCCCGCTTTCGGAAGTACGCGATGAGCTTGTCGAAGGGGTCTTTCGAGGTATCGATCTTGACAAAGCCGCCTTTCGCCTTCTCGAACACGCTCTCGATGTAGCGTTCTTCGCGTTTCGCCTCCTCATTGAACGCTTCCGCGTATTGCTTGACATCCACGAGAAGAGTGTCGTCCTTGACATTCGGGTCGCGCAGCACGAGCTGCACGCCGGCATGCGGCAGCTGGAAGTCGTGCGGATCGCGAACCATCACGCCGATCAAATCATAGCGCGTGCTGAACATCTGAATGTATCGTTCCCATCCTTGCGGCATCCCGATGAAATCGCTGATCAGGATGATCAGCGAGCGTTGGTGCAGCATGCTGTTGACGAGGTTCATCACCTGCTTGAAATCAGAGCCCCCGCCGTAGTGCTCGCCATTCATCAAGTCTTGTGCCAGGCGGTAGACGACTTCGCGGCCCAGCCCTGGAAGCTGTTTCGCGATGATATGGTCGCTGAAGATGGCATAGCCGACATTGTCGCCCGCGTCTGCGATCGCTGTCGCGAGGTTGAACATGATCTCTGCAGCATATTCGCATTTGAGGCGTGGCTGGCTGGTGAAGAGCATGGAGTCAGAGACGTCCATGAGGAAGAGCACGTTCACGGTCTTGTATTCCTCGAATTCCCTGACAAGAACTTCCTTGGCACGCAGGGTCGCGTTCCAGTCGATTCTGGAAGCGTCATCACCATAGGTGTATTGGCGGAAGCCGGCGAACTCCATACCACGGCCTTTCAACAGCGCGGTCCACGAGCCCTCTAACACACGACTGAGTACTCTTCTCCGAGCGCGCACATCCGCATTCTTCAGCACGGGTTTCAGGTCAAGATCAAGCTCTTTGATCGGCAATAGGACACCTCTCCTGGTCTAGAATCCGGAAAATGCCTTTATAAAGATTTGGTCATGCACCACCGCAGCGCTCTCACAAGATAGGCACTTTCTCGAGGATTTCCTGGATGATCTGCTCTGGCTTGATCTCTTCTGCTTCGCCTTCAAAATTGAGCAGGACGCGGTGGCGGAGCACGTTGTGCGCAACGTCCTTGACATCCTGCGGCGTGACATAACCACGACCGCGAACAAGGGCGTGCGCCTTGCTCGAGATGTACAAGGCAATGCTAGAACGAGGGCTGGCACCGTAGCCGATGTACTTGCCCAGCTCGACATTGTACTTTGTCGGGTCGCGCGTCGCTTCCACGATGCGGACAAGGTAGCGCTCGATCTTCTTGTTCAGGTAGATCTTCTTGGCGAAACGCTGCGCGTCGATAATATCCGTTGCGGTCAAGACCGGCTCGAGCTCGAACTCTGTGAAGTCGTGGATCGTGATGTTCTTCTTCAGGATGTGGATCTCCTGCTCTGGCGTCGGATAGGTCATGAGCACCTTGAACAGGAAACGGTCGACCTGCGCTTCCGGCAGTTTATACGTACCGAGCTGCTCGATCGGGTTCTGCGTCGCCATCACGAAGAAGGGAGAGGGCAGCTGAAACGTTTCTTTACCGATCGTCGCTTGCCGCTCCTGCATGCTTTCCAGCAACGCCGACTGCACTTTCGGCGGCGAACGATTGATCTCGTCTGCCAGCACGAAGTTGCTGAAGATCGGACCTTTCACAGTAAAGAATCCCTTGCCTTCCTCATAGGTCGTGATGCCCACGATGTCGGTCGGCAGCAAGTCGGGTGTGAACTGGATACGGCTGAACTGGCAGCCGGTGATGCGCGCCAGGGTACGCACGATCAAGGTCTTGCCCACGCCAGGAATACCTTCGACAAGGACGTGGCCGTTGGCGAGCAAGGCCTCGATCAGGGAATCGACCACCTGGTCCTGGCCTACGACGATCTTCTTCATCTCTTCCTTGATCCGGGAGAACTGCTTGCCGTAATAGGCGATCTTCTGCTGGAATTGTTCGCTCTGGAGTTCTTTATAAGAATCTTCCTCGTGCTCCAACACCACACCTCTTTCAACACTTCCCGAGCTAAGACCATTTAAATAGTTTGTCGTCTGAGATAGTGCCGCGGCAGTAGCTTTATTCAGAGTAAAGTTTAAAAACTCCCTCTGGAAGAGTCAGGGCATGAAAAAGGGTGAGCCCGGAGTGAGCATGGGGGACGTGGCCCGCGATACGCGCCGCAAGGCCACCTTCTTGCTCAAGAAGCCCTTTGTCGAGCAGCACGAGGTATATGGGCTTGCCAAGGATTTCTTCAAGTCCTATCTCAAGAAGCCGGTCGAGTTCACCAGTGCCGAGCTGAAGGAAGAGCTGCACAAGGTCTACCTGTCCAGCAATGTCCGCGATCGCGTCGACCGCTTGATCGAGAAGCTCAGCCTGATGGAATACACTGATTCGAAATACGGCCAGGCAGAGCTGAAGCTGCTTATCCAGGATCTCGACACGATCGTCCGCGATCTGGTCATCGAGCGCAAGCGGCACATCCCCTTTCTCACCCGTGTCGCTAATTTTCTCTGGCACAAGAAGCCGAAGAAAACTGAAACCGTGATCACCGAATTCCCAGTGGTCGAGCCCAACGACGCGACCACGATCGAGATGAACACCGTGCTCGAAGACCTCTATACTGCGCTGAGCAAGGGCAAGGTGAAGCTCGCGACAAAATACTACAAAGTCCTGATGAAACGTTACAACACCCTCGGCTCGACAATGCAGCACGAATTCTACCACAAGGTCAACGAAGCCTACGACGCGATCAGGAAACAGCAGGGCTAGACTTTTCTTGCTTTCACAAAGAGTCGGTTCTTCATGATGACATGCTGCGCTCGTTGTTCATCGCTCATTTCCAGTTCTTCAGCTTCGAAACCGTGCTCCTCCAGCATGTCAAACAAGACGTCATTCGGCGGCGCGATCTGCTCGACATTCACCACAAACCGCGCGTACTCTTCTGAGGATACCGCACGAGCAGAAGGGAAACCCTGAAGCGCATCCATGAACGCCCAGGTTACGTCTCCATGAGGTTGCTCCACTGCTTTTCTCCCTTGAGCGAAGATCTCCATATACAAACGCCGTCTGGTGAAACCCCCAATCTCAGAAAGATCAGAACCAAGCTGGATATATGTCATATCCGGTTTGACAATGACTTCAGGATGACGCCAATCATACCTCAAGCGTTTGACAGTGTTCATGTCAAAGAGAAAGAGACCGTCCTCAACCAGGCATGCATGAACTCTTTCCATCAAGGCGTGCCAATCATCGGGTTCCCGGAGATGGTTGATGGCGTCGAGATTCATTGTTATGACATCATTCTCAAGAAAATTTGTGTTAAATATGTCGCTGTGGACGACGTCGCTGTGGACGAATTTGACATTAACGCAACGCTCTTCTCGGAGAGCATTTGCCCTGGCAATCTGTCCTTTCGATTTATCGATACCGCGATATGTGTGCTGCAACCCCAATTCTCGGTGTATGGCAGCCAAACCAACGATGAAATCACCGGAACCGCACGCAAGATCAAGGAAACGGCGATGGTCACGATCCAGTGCCTCGTTAAAAATTGGCAGATACAAGTTCAGCAGAATGCTAGCAATATCCCGACCCATCATCTGTTGATAGACCGCTGAAAAATCATCATAATCATTCACTCTCCCTTCCAAAGGCCGATTGAATGAGGCGTAGCGCGAGTTGTAGCTCGGATTCCATCCTACCATAGCATCACCGCAGCGTCGTGCTGATCGAGCAGCCGAAGGTCCAGTTCGATTCGAAGTCGCCGTGCGTTGCGTAGAAGTGACGCACGTCTGGCGTTACCGTCACTCTGTCAGTCAGTGTGATCGGTGTCGAAACACTCGCTCGGAAGCCACTCACGCCAGTCGAGTCGACAGCGTAATGATGGTTGTACAATGCCGCAAGACTCGTGTCGACAGCCTGCCCATGCACCTGCCAACGGCGCGTCGCGACTCCTTCAGCAAAGTTGCCTTGTCCGTCTTCATAGTCACGCATGAAGTTCACGCCTGCGCTCCAATTCCGATCGCTCCATTTCAACCCAAGCATCCATTCCTCAAACAGAGCGTCGGGAATCATGAACTTACTCCAGCAGACAGTTCCTGTCAATGTCCGTCCTTCAGAATGATACAACAAGGGCACAGTCCAGTCCACAACGTAGTCACGTTCTGTCTGTGCAGGACCGTCAACAGTAAGATTGCCCCACCAGCCAAGATGGAGTGTACCCCATTCGCCCAGGTTGAGACGGTAGTCGAGGCCTGGTTGCAGTGCTGGTTCATCACTCGGAACAAAACCACGCATGTTTGCATAACTGTTCGTGAGACGGAGGCTTAGGTCCAGGCGGTGTCTGGGCTCTTCGCCGCTTGCACGAGCCGCACCCAGCGCGGTCAGAAGCGCTAATGCCCAGATTGTTGATCGTCGCATCATATCCTCTCGGAAACCACTCTGTAGTGGTGGAGAATCCCTATATAAGTTTATTTCCCCCTTGAAGGGGCGAAAAATTTAAGTATGATATTCTCTCTTCCAAAGCCATGGATATCGATACAGCACTGCTCTCGGAGATTGGCTTGAGTGAAGGAGAAATCAAGGTCTATCTCGCGCTGATGAGTCTTGGTGCAAGCTCCACAGGGCCCATCATCAAGGAAAGCAAGGTGCACGCCTCGAAAGTGTATCCCATCCTGGACCGTTTGGTTGATAAAGGGCTTGTCGGCTTTGTGAAAGAGGGAAAAAAGAGTATCTACCGCGCGAACCCGCCAACGATGATCACCAGCTTCCTGGAGAAGAAGGAGGCGGATCTCAAGACACAGAAGAAAGAAGCGCAGCGTTTGATCAGGCAGCTCGAGCTTCTGCAGACAATCAGCGAAGCCGGCACTGACGCAACGATTTTCAAAGGTCGCCGTGGGATCAAAGCTGCGCACGACCTCTTGATTAAGGATCTCAAGAAAGGCGACGAGTTGCTCGATTTCGGCTTGACAAAACAGAGCAAGAGTTGGGAGATTTATTTCCAGCACTTCCAGGAACGACGGGTTAAGAAAGGCGCAAAGCTCAAGCAGCTCGTCAGCGAGGAATACCCCTGGCTCGATGAATATGTGACCTTCCGCAAACACTTGCCGAATACTGAGATTAAATTCCTCCCGAAACATCTGCTGTTCCCGAGCGTCATGGAGATCTGGCACGACAAGGTGCTCATCACCGTGCTTGAAGGAGAAGGCCTATCAATCCTCATCGAGAACAAAGAAGTGGCGGAATCCTTCCGCACCCAATTCTACGCAATGTGGAAGCAGCCGGTGCAAGTCTATTACGGCAAAGAAGGGCCCACACGCGTCCTCGACCTGCTCGCTGAAGAAGGGAAAAAAGGATTGCCGAACTACGGCTTCGGCACTGACGAGAATCCTTATACAAAATATCTGCCAGACGAGCTCGCCAAGTTCTGGGATGCGGAAAAGAAGCACAAGATAACTACAAAACTGCTTTTTATGGAAGGCGGCGAGCATCAACAACCGAACGCTGACATCCGTTACCTGCCAAAAGAATTCGTCTCCCCGCTGCGGATCATGATGGCCGGGGACATGGTCGCCCTCGCAGACTTCACCGAGCCTTGGACAACGGTGATCATCAGGAAACAAGAGATTGCCGACGCCTTCATCAAACAATTCCAGCTCTTGTGGAAAATCGCGGAACATCCAACGAGGATCTACACTGGCAAAGAAGGACCCATAAAAGTGCTGCATGAGATCGTCGAAGCGTGCAAGAAAGGCGGGAAGGACTTCATCAATTACGGCTACGGCACTGATGAGGATGACTGGGCAGTCCAGGTTCGGGAAGAACTGGATGCATTCATCAAAGAATCGGAACGGCTCAAGATGAAAACAAAGCTCATCTTTTCAGAGGGTTATATGCCGCCGAACCATACTGCAGAGGTGCGCCATCTTCCCAAGAGCTACTTCGCTCCAGTACGAACGATTATGTTCGCCGACACTGTCGCAATTGTCGATTTCACAGAGCCGATAACGACAATCATGATCAAGAATCAAGCAGTGGCCAAGTCCTACATGCAGCATTTCGAGATTCTGTGGAAATTAGCAAAGAAATAAGAGAAAAACTGTTTGGACTACTCCTGATAGATCTGCTGGAAGACGCCATCGACGTCATTCTCTGCCCAGCCACGCTGGATCAGCGCGTTCCTGATCGTCAGATCGTCGTAGCCTTTGCTCCGCTGGCCGAAAATGAAGGCCTTGAGCTCCTCCACCTGGCCAGGGTCAGACAATCCCGAGCCAGTGCTCTTGGCTTCCGGATGGAAGAGCGCCTTCAGGCTTCCTGCCAGATCGTGCATGTCGAGCTTGCCCTCATACGCAAGATAGCCCAGTGTGCCAAGCAGTATCACGAAGACCACGATCAAGAGGATCCACCAAATGGGAAAGCCCTTGCGTTCCACGTCCTTCGGATCCTGCTCGTTTGGTGTTGTCCGATCATCCAGATCATTCGTGGGGTCGCATGCGTCGCCGATGCCGTCCATGTCGACGTCTTGCTGCAAGGGATTCGCCGCTGCTTTGCAATTGTCCAGGTCGTCAACAACGCCGTCGCTGTCGAAATCAGCGCTTGTCGGCGGCGGCGCTCCCTGATCGCAGGCATCACCATCACCGTCAGCATCAGCGTCTGCCTGGCCGGGATTCGCGACAGTCGGGCAATTGTCGCACACGTCACCCTTACCATCACCATCGACGTCTGTCTGCAAGGGATTCGCCTTGTACGGGCAGTTGTCCACGCTGTTGTCGACACCGTCACCATCGAAATCATTGTTCCCACTCTCTTCCTCGACCGTGAAGCTCGTGGTCGCGGACAAGGACACGTATTCAGAGTCCTCTGCCTTGACTGTATATGTTCCCAGAGCGTGGGTCCCTGTCAGGGAATACGTGGTCGAGATGTCGCCATCGACTGTCGCGCGCACATTCGGCATCTGGTAGATGGTCGCATCTGGCTTCGTGATGCTCACACGAACATTGGCGCTCCCGCTGAAACCCGAGCCGGTGATCGCGACTGTCTGTCCCCGGAAATAGACATCCTGGTCTGTCCCCAAGCTCGCGGTGCGCGCAGTCACTGAGAGCGTCTTGCTCACTGTGGCGTCAGGCTCGCCATCCTGCGAGGTCGTCACTGTATAGCTGCCAGCCGGGTAGTCGTAGTCGATGAAGATCTTCCTGCCGAACGTGCCATCATCCTCGACATCATCAGTCCACTGGTCGAGCACCCCGCTGGAGTTCGACAGGTTGATCCGGACAGTGCCAGGCCAATAATGGCTGCCATTCACCTCGGCGAAATCGCCCTGCGCAACGCTCGCCGGGATGGTGAATTCCGGATCAGCGGTATCGACAGTGAAATCGCGCGTCTCGCTCGCCAGCTGGTTGCCGTCGCTCTCCTCGCACGAGAGGTACCAGTCATGCTCCCCACTGCTGACGCCAGACTTGGTGTAGTTGTACTGCTTGAACGGGTCCAGCGTCGGCGTCCCGGTGAATTCCTGAATAGAGCTATTGTCCAGCATGAGATCGCATTCTGTCAGGCCGTCACGGCCGAGCCGGAACGAGAACTTGATCGTCGTCGTCTTGAAGTACTCGCCGTCTTCCGGCATGAGCAGCACGAGCTCGCCCCCCATCGCTGGCGGGCCAGGCGGTAATGGCGGCGGATCCGGCGGATCAGCAAGCACAAAGCCGAGACTCACTGTCAGCAGCACTGTCAGCATCGCTATCATCAAAACATTCGTTCGCACATTCCGCATCTCATTGATCTTCATTGTCAATCGCCTCCTAAAAATCATATTCCTCCTTGGTCTTATGATGGTAATAGAGCATGACGAGCAGTCCGACGATGATCGCCGCGCCCAGCGCTGTGAACGAGATGATCCTGATATTCCCTTCCGGGAGATTGATCCATGGCGTCCGGAGCATCGCAGGCTTCTGCCCGTCCTCTTGCGTCCGGCTGATGAGATACTTGCACCCGTTGATCACCATGTCCACCAATTGGTGGGCGTCGTCGATGTTCCCCTGCTCGAGCCTGACATTCGCTTCGTCGAGGAGCTCGTTCAGTTCCTGGCACTCGTCGTGCTGGCTGAGCAGGTCTTGCGCAAAGGTCACCTTGACTTCCACATCCTCACCGTCCTGCGCTGATTCGATGCTGTTGAACAGGATCAAGGCGGAATCATGGAACAAGGGCTCAGTGACATTCGCAGTCACTGTCACCTCGAAGTTCGATCCCAGACGATAGCCATTCACGATGAGGTTCACGCGTTGTGTCTCGTTGACGTCGAGCTCTTCGATATAATCAGTGTCGTAGCGGAGCGTGACGCCGGTCGCGTTGGTCTGCGCTCCCAGCTCGATCATCTCCAAGGGCTCGGTCCAGTTGTTGCTGAGCTCGATCGGGACGATGACCGTGCGGTTCTTGTAGATGGTCACGAGCTGCGGCGCGACGATAGTGAGGGGTTTCGGCGTCTCCACCTCTGTCTCGAGCGGGATGAAACTGGTGCTGGTGCTTGCCGAGCCTCCGCTGCTGCTCGAGGACGTGCTTGACGCGCCTTCCGGCACTTCCTGCACATTGATCGTGACAAGGTTGCTCCCGACAGTCAGACCGAACGCGTCAGTCGCGTTGAACGTGACAGTGCACGATCCCACGCTGAGCGGGGTCAATCGCAGATCCTCATCACTGTAGGCGATGGTCGCGATGGTGCAGGCTGTCGAGGAATACGTCAGGTCTTGGGTCTCGTTGCCATTGATCTGCCCGTCGCTGTTCAGATCGTCGTCAGGATCGTAGAACCCGCCAGTGCCGCTCGTGTTGAGGAAGTAATTCGCATACGTGCTTGTCGCGCTGATGTTCAGCTCGTTCTCGAGGTTGCCTGCCAGGATCGGCGGCCGGTTCACGTTGATCACGTTGAGGTTCCAGGTCCAGGTCGTGTTCTCCAGCGTGGTGTCGTTCACCCTGACCGTGATGTTGTGGGTGCCGTTGCTGAAGAAGCCGAAGTCGTAGATCTGGAACCTGGATGCGTCGCCAGTGCCGCTGGCGTTCCACACGCCATCGTAATACCAGGTGTAGCCGAGCTGGGCCGCGCCGGTGAAATCGTCGGTGACATTCACTTCGAAGCGGACGCTTGTCGTGTTCTCGAACAAGGCCACGTCTTCCTCGTTGACCGGGAAGCTCGTCACGTCGAGCCAGCCCTGGGTGAGATTGTCTTCTGAGGTGTTGCCGTATGGCTGGATGTCGGTGACATTCGGCGGATCAGTGTCTGCCAGCACCGTGAACGTGAGGCTTGTCGAGTTGACCCTGCCGGTGCTGTCTGTCACGTTGAGCTCGATGTTGTGGCTGCCGACCTGGCTGCTGTTCGGCGTCATGGCCAGCAGGGCGTAGACCGTGTCGTTGATCGTCTGCTGGTAGGTGATCGTCACCCAGGTGAGATTGCTCGTGAACGTGAGGTTCTCTGTCGCGGAATAGTTAATGTCCCGATCGCGCGCCATGAGCACGAAGTTGAACTCCTTGTCCTCGACGATCGTGCTCGCACTGAAGTCGTACTGGAGCCAGACCGGGTAGTCCTCTGTGTTGTTCACGCTCAGGTTCAGGGTCTGGCTCGCGTTCGCAGCTCTCGAATCCTCGATGACGATCGTGATGGTGTAATTGCCGATCTCTGACTGGAGCGGGGTGAAGTCGATGATCCCGGTATTGCTGTTCAGGGAGAAGCTGCTCAAATTGGCCCCGACAAAGATCGCCGTGTACAAGGTGACGTTGTCGCCGAAGTCGTCGTCCTTGGCATAATAGCTCACATTGAAGAAGCATTGCTGTCCCTCGCTGCAATTGAGCTGCGGGAAGGTGTCGTTGAAATACGGCGCAGTATTGTTCCTGATCTCGAGATTCACGGTGACATAGTCCCGGCTGCCGTTGATGTCCACCACGCTGATATTGATCGTCTCGTTGCGCGGCAGTCCTGTCGGCGTGAAACCGATGAAGCCGGCCTGCGTGATGTTGATCGTGCTCGTGTTGTCAGCCCAGGTCAGGTTGTCATAGCCGATGTCCTCGTCAGGATCTGAATAGTTCACCTGGTAGCGGAACGGCGCGTCGAGATAGGCTGTCAGGTTGGTGATGTTCACATTGCCGCCGGTGTTCTGCGCATCATAGCTCTGGTTGTAGATGATCGGCGGGTCGTTGAGGTTCTTGATCGTGAAGTTGACTTCTGTCGAATTGCTCAATCCCCCACCGTCAGTGACGATGATCGAGATTGTGTGGTTGCCGACGTCAGCGTTGAGCGCGGTGTAGTTGATGTATCCTTTCGCGTCGCTCGTGTTCGTGGCTGTGCTATTGGTGGTGACTGTCACGAAGATGCTCGTATTGTCGCTGAACGTCAATGTCTCTGTCGTCTGGTTCGTGTCCGGGTCGTTCGCCGTCATGTTGATGATGAGGTTCTCACCCTGCCAGAGCACGTAGGTCCTATTGATCGGGCTGCTGTAATTGCTCGGGCTGATGTTGGTGAAATACGGCGCCCGGTTGATGCTCGTGATCTCCAGGGTGAAGTTGACAGTGAGATTCTCGCCAAGCGCGTCAGTGACGTTGATCGTGACCGTGTGATTGCCGACGTCGCTGTACTCGACAGGACTCGGCCCGTAGACGATGCGGATCGTGTCATTGCCTTCGACAGTGACGATGACATCATCGCTGACTGCAGCGCTGGTGAGCGCGACGATCAGGCTCGCATTGATCGGCCAGTTCTCCTCCTCATCTGTTGCGACAACGGTAATGTTCAGGGTCACGTTCACAGCAGTGCTCTGGTCTGCGATCGTGACCTGCGGCGCGTCGTTCACCGGCGTGATGTTGAACGTGATCGTGCGCTCGCTCGACTTGGTGTTCGGCGGTGTGTCACGCACCCAGAACTCGATATCCACTTGTGTCACGTTCTCTGTCTGGTTTGTGGGGCTTTCGCGCACGTATTCGTGCGTTGCGGTGCAGCTCACCGCGCCTGTCGCAGAGTTTGTCACACTGCAGAACTTGCCGTCGATGAAATAATAGGTGAGGGTGTCAAGGTCTGCGTCGCTGCTGTTCATGTCAAGCGTAAAAGCAACGTCTTCTGTGATGTTCATGGCGATCCCGATGTCCTGTCCGCTCGCGTTGTAGATGACCGGCGTCAATGGCCCTGAATTCTCGATCGTGATGTTGTCGTCAGCGCTCACATTGGCGGTAGCGTTGATCAGCGTGACATTGCATACCCATAGTTCATCCCGTGTCGTGTTGGCAGCAGGCATCGTGTGGTTTGTCGGCAGGCTCCCGCTGAAGTTGAAGGTCTGGTTGAGCACTGCATCCTTGTACCAGCGCACCGTGAGGTTGACTGTGTCGCCGGAAGCGGTCCACTCGCACACCAGATCGTCATCAGTGTATGTCGTCTGGCCGTTGTTGATGACCGGGCTCGAGGTGAAACTGACACTAGTCGTGAGGGCTGCAAGCAGGAGGAGCAGGAGCGCGATGGTGAACACGCGGGCGTATCTCATTGGAGCCCTCCTGCGTCTTTTCTCGCGCGTTTCTCAAGACGCTTGATCAAGAGTTCCTTGAGCGTGATCCCTTCGAGCGTGGCAGTGATCTTCGCCCTGCGATGGAGCTCGTCCGGGATCTCGATGTTGATATTAACCACGTCATTTCCCTCCGATCGTGGCTGGCAGCTCCTCATCGAGCGTCTCGATCACGTAGGCCTTCAGGGTCTTGTCATTCAGGACAGAAGCGAGCTTGAGCTGCCTGTGCAGCTCGTCGGGTATTTCGATGTTGACGTTGACCATGGTGGCTACTATGGCCTCGTGAGAGGCCGTGTCGCTGCGACTTAGCTAAGTTGGCTAACTAAGTTAAGTTAGTAATTTATAAAGCTTGTTATTTATGCCGAAAAGAAGGGCTGAACGTGTGGAAAAACAAGAGGAGAAGGCCTGTACTGTGAGTTACTCGCTCGTCTCAGCCACGTATTTGATCTCGAGATAGAGGCGCTGGATGTCGCTGTAGAGCACTTCGCGCTTGCCCAGGGCCATGCTGTCGTACGCCCGCAGGATACTGCGGTACTCGTTCTGCGCCTCATCAAGCTTGAGGAACTGCAGGGCTTCGTACGCGTTGAGCAGGCGCAGCCTGATTTCATCGCTGAACGAGAGCTGTTGCGTGATCTGCCGTTCTGGCAGCTCGCGTTCGATCTCGCTGAGCTCATACACGCTCGTCATGCAGATGAGCAGCCGGAATTCCTCGATGATCGTGTCATAGAGCAGGGTGTTGAGCCTCTCGCCCGGGATCTTGCCTGATTCGAGGAGCGAGAGCCGTATCATGAAGGCAGGCAGCAATTTCTCGAACTCGTCGCATATCTTCATTTTCGACAGCGCAAGCCGGAACTCCTCTTCTGTGAACTCGAAGGGGATGTCAGCGACATAGGAGTAGAAGGTCCTGACAGTTTCGCTCAGGAGCTCGTACGTCTTGAGCACTGGCGTCCGGGGGAGCGCTTCGTCGATCGTGGCCAAGCGCTTGAAGAGCGCTTGCTTCTCTGCCGGCGTGAGCAGGACCTCCTTGTCATGCTTGTGCGCCATCATCCAGCCAAGCTCGGCAAGCCCTTCATAGATGCGTTCACGGTACAGGACAAAGAGCGCGATGAGCACGCTCAGAATGATGAGGAGCAAGAGCGCGAGCCAGGGGTTGAAGCCCTTCACTTCCGGCAGGAACTCTGGTTGCTGGATGGTCTTGCACGCTTCGCACGGACCGCCGCAGTCGATGCCAGTCTCCTCGCCATTCTGGACCCCGTCGAAACAGGTAGCGACATACACGCATTCCTGCTCCAAAGCCGGCCGGTACCGGTGGGTGCCGCATTCGTTCAGGTCAAAGCAGGTGCGATTCTGCACACCCTCGATCGAGCACGAGCCCCACTCGCCGCAGAGCCAATTCTCCTCGCACATCGTGGCATTGCCGACATACGAGCAATTCCGGTAGAACTTGATCTCCACGTCAGTGCAGCCGTTCTTGTCCCTGCATACCTGGACCTGGAGCCCGTTCGGATAGCAGTCGCTCCAGGGCAGACAGACCAGCTCTTCCTCACAATACGGGCCTGCGCCGCCACCGCCGCCTGCAGCGCCACCGCCGCCGCTCGTGTCATCGCCACCGCCAGGATCGACGCATGACGAGGTGACCTTGACGAGATTGCTCTGCGCCGACAGGTTCCCAGGATCTGTCGCAGTGAAGCGGAACCAGGCGTCGCCACAGCCGTCAGAGCTGAACACGACCGTGTCGCCGTCGAGGCTTGCGGTGATCGCGACTTCCGCAGCCCCTGCTTCGATCGTCCAGTTGAGCGGGTCGTTGTCGGGATCAGCGAAATAATCGTAGAGCGAGAAGGCGTAGAGCGTGGTCCCGGACTCGAACGTCTGGTCAGGGATGTTCTGTATCAGGTAGGGCGGGTCATTGATGTTTGAGATCGAGAAATTGAAGAGCTCGAACACGAGGGCGTTGTCGCAGCTGCTGTTGTCATCAACGCCGATCAGGGTGCTGTGATTTCCAGTGTCGTTATTTGTCGGCGTGAAATTGATCAGTCCAGTTGCGGAGATGTTGAAGACTGATTCGTTGTCCGGCGGCTGGGGTATCTGGAAGTACAGCACAGTGCTGTTCTCAGGATCGCTGGCGTTCAGCTGGCACGTATAGATGACGTCCTGGTCCATCGTGCTGTTGCACGGCACGTCAAGGGTCGGCGGGTAGTTGATGCAGAAATTCACTTCTGCCTGCGTGGCTTGCGCTGTCGGGAGTGCAACCCGTTGTTCAGTCTTGTAGATGACGAAGACTGCGGATAAGGTGTTGAGAATCAGGAGTGTGAATACGAGGATTGTGAGCCACCGCACGACGACCACCGCTACTACTTGAGAATGCAGAGCCAGCCTATTTAAAGCTTGTCGTCACGAGCGGAAAAAGTAGAATTTAGCTGTGCCGGTGTAGTTGCCTTCAGTGGTGTTCACAGGGATTGCGGCCACGAACATGAGCTCCAGGGGCTCGCCTGCCCTGACTGCAAGATTGTTCGTTTCAGGCGCGACATAGGGCGCCGCACCCCCTGTAACACGGATCACGAGCCGGGCATCCTGCGCTGGTTCGATCGTCATCCTCCTGCGGGAATAGCCGCCAGGCCCGATGCCACCCATGTGGAGGGCGTCGCTGTCAGTGTTGATTCCCACCAATCCCTGCTTGACATTGAAATCCACCGGGATCTCGTGATACTCGAGCAGGTAGAAGCCGTAGTAATAGGTCATGGTCGCAGTGATTCCGACGATAAGTACTGAGAAGATGATCACTAACAATCTGCTGATGCGCATTTCATGGCCCCTGTGGCTTGTCCCATTCCCCGTATTCTTTGCTGTCTGCGGACTGCTCGTCATGCTTTTTCGCGTCGTGCTGTGCAGGTTTTTCTTTCGCGGCCGCTGGCTGCGGTTTGTCGTGCGGCTTGTCGTGCTTCTCTTCCTTCGGCTTGTGCTTCTGCTTGAGCAGGAGGAAGAGGTTGACGATGACAAGGATGACAAGGCATGCATAGAGCAAGGTGAGGCTGTCGAATCCCAGCAAGCCCTTGGCCTGCTGTATCTCAGCCGGTGTCACCTCGCTTGCCTCTGTTGCTTCAGCAATGACCTCGACTTCGATAGGGAATTCCTTGAATTCATCCTCGAAATGCGTCCTGATGACACCCTGCTGCGTCCCGAGTTCCAGATCTGTCGCATCGAGATAGGCGACGAGCCGTTCTCTTGCAAACGGGCCGAGGCTTGTCTCCGGCGTCCGGTCACTTGTCGCACTACCGACGCTGACACTGCCGTACACGTCCTCAAGCTTTTGATTCCAGTCGCTCTCGAGGTCGAATTCGAAACGGTTGATCATCCCTTGCGTGATCTCCTCAGTGTATTGCCGCAGGAAGATGTTCTTCGCGCCGACACGCAGGGACGCGTTCACGTCTGTCGTGTTCGGAGCGCCGTATTCCACGATCGCCTGCACCGGATAAAAGCCGCGGCGCAGGTCCTGCACTGGAAGCACGAATGGGTGGGCCAGCTTCTGGTTGGATCCCAACGATTGCGCAGGCATTTGCAACGAGTGCAGGATCTCGCCGAGATCATTCCGCATCGTGATGTCTGCCGAAACAGTCATGGGCAACTGGCTCCAGCTGTCGATATTGAGCGTGCCGCTCGCGGTGAGACTGCCTTCACCAGCTGGTTCGATGTTCAGGCTGGCCACGATGTATGGCTCGGGATGCAGGACTTTCACTTTGATGCTCATCAAGGCGCCTGCGCGGCCGCCGATCATGCCTCCTGGGGCGTATTCGACCGCTCCCACATACACCTTGTGCAGTCCTGGCGGGAGTTCGTCAGGCAGCTGCACATTGACCAAGACATCCCGGGGGCCTCCTTTCGGGTCAGGATCAGTGACTGTCGTGTACTCGGTAAGCCTGCCGTTCACCACCAGGTCGAGCTGGTCGCTGCCATAGAGCGAGAACCCCAGGTTGATCTCCATGCCGGGCTGGAAATCGAAGAAACGCTCACCAGGCGATGGCCCTTTGACACCCGCTCCTGCAAGGACGAGCGGTGTAACAAGAACGAAAAGAAAGAAGAAACACAGGAGACGTTTCATCATGATCGACTCCGAAGAGTAAAATGGTTTATTCGTAACCCCACGCCGTGATCGTCGCGTCGCGCGTACCGGTCGAGGCGTTCTGCGGGATTCGGATCTGGATCTCCATATTCAGCGTGTTCGCAGCTCCAGTCTTGAAGTCGGTACAGGCTGTCGTGTTCGTCACCGTGACTGTGCTGTACGTCCCAGGAGCGAGTCCTGCGCCGCACGCGCCAGTCTCGTTCTCTTCCATCTTCCACTGGAAGGCACGAACTGTGCTGTTGCCGCCGACGAACTGCGCAACCGTCTCGTTGCTCGAGATGTTCAGGGAGACGTTGAGATTCCCCTGGTTCTCGATGCGGAATCCGGTGTTCACGACATTGAAGCCAGAGCAGTTGTACAATCGCGTTCCCTCGCTGTTCAGCGTGCAGTTCTCGCAAATCGTCGGAGCGCCGTCAGTGTTGTTCACTGCGCCGGTCCCGAAGTTGATCTGACTCGTGGTGAACACGATCTGGATATCGGACTGGATCGTGAAATTTGTCTGGCCAGTGTCAGACGCGGCATAGCCTGTCGGAGGGGCTGCCACTGGCGTCGGCATACGTGAAATGCTGTAGAACGTGCCGAAAAGGCTCACTGCTACTGAGAGTACAAGAATCAACGCTAATGATTTGTTTGACATTTCCATGGTGATCGCCTCCCCACCGGAGCCTTTTATTATGTATTACACAAACTCTGAAGATGGCGGTATTTAAAGTTTTCTCTTCTTGATTCACTGATTAGTGAAGAGAAGTTCAAGGATTACTCCCAGCCCCAGGCAGTGATCGTCGCTGCCCGCTCACCTGTGGATGCGTTCTGCGGGATGATGATCTGGATGTCCATCTCCAGCACGTTGTTCGCACCGGCACTGTTGAAATCAGTGCAGGCTGTCGTGTTCGTCGTGGTCACGGTCGCATATGACGTCGGGTTCAAGCCCGCACCGCATGAACCCGGTTCTGCTGCCTGCGCCATCTTCCACTGGAACGCGCGGATCGTGCTGTTCCCGCCGACGAACTGCGCAACCGTCTCGTTGCTCGAGATGTTCAAGGAAACGTCAAGGTTGCCCTGGTTCTCTATCACGAAACCTGTCGCAACAGTGTTGAAGCCACTGCAGTTGAACGAGCGGGTGCTTTCAGAATTGAGCGTGCAGTTCTCGCAAATCGTCGGTCCGCCATCAGTGTTGTTCACAGAACCGGTCCCGAAGTTGATCTGGCTCGTGGTGAACACGATCTGGATATCAGACTGGATCGTGAAATTGGTCTCGCCGGTGTCTGAAGCGGCTCGTCCTGTGATCTTATTGATCTCATCAAGGTTGATCAGCGTGGCGAACAGGCTGAAGCCGATTGCGAAGACAAAGAAGATTGCGAGAGCTCTGTTCGAAATGTCCATAGTCTCCCCTATTGTATTTCAAACACGACTCGCCCTGTTGCTGGTTCGCTGACTGCTCCTTCCTTAGGCGCAACAATTGCGAATTGGACTTCGCCGCTGCCACGATCAGTCCGCTGGGCTATCGGTGGGGCTGCGAATCCTTCTTCGACATGGGTGAGCACTGTCCAGGTGCCGAGCACTGAAACGAGAAGCGTGAGGATGACCAGGACAAAGATCGTATTCCTCGAGATATCGCTTTCCATGATATTGTAAATCCTGGCTCAGAGGTATATAAAGTTTACTCTTTTTCATTTCGAAATAGTTACTGAGAAAGTAAGAAATGCTCAAAACATATTAGCGATCTTTTTGCCTCCACAACAGGAAGGCGAAGATCGCAAGGACAATGAGTGCAAGGACAAGCCAAAGCGGGAATGCTTGCGCGACCGCGACAGGCAAGGGCGCTGCTGGCGCCGCCACAGGAACCAGCCAGGTTGCGGTCTCGAGTTCCTGCTCGCTCTGCACTGTCGCGCTGAGACGGTAGTCGCCAGCCGCGAGTTCCGGTACTTCGAGGAAAGCGCGCAGCTCTCCTTCTGCGTTCGGAGCAAGCGTGACAGTTGCGCTTGTCGCTTGCGCAAGCAGTGTTTCGCCGTCGTGGAGTTCCAGACGGAGATTCACGTCCAGCTCCCTGTTCCAGTGCACGGTTACCGGCACGTCGACCTGTGCGATCTCGCCGGCGATAAGCTCGGCTATCGGTTGCCGCATGGTAACAGCAGGCGCGCCAACCGTGACAGTGGTCGCGTATTCATTCGTGACTGTTTCGCCACGGTCCTGGTATGTCAGCAGCGCAGTCGCGTCATAGGCACCCCTGGCAAGCCCGCCTAATTCCGCTGTCATCTTGCCTTCCTGTCCAGGACCGATCTCGACTGCAGAGAATTCCGCAGTGAGGGGCACAGTACCTGCCACCACGACATGGCCTTCGGCGCGTCCTGTCTGCTCGCCGCGGTTGACAAGGCTCAGGACAAACGCGACAGGGTCGTCAGGACTGGTCGCGTCCTCTGCTGAGAGGACGCCTTCAAAGAACACGCCGTCGTACGCGCGATACACGTGAAGGTTATGGATCAGCGAGACTGCGCCGCCGAACTGGCCGCCACGATTCGTGCCGCTCACGCGGAGCGGTATCGTGTTCCTGCCAGGCGTGAGCTCGTTCTCAGGCGGGTGAGTGACCGTTACTGTCGCGCGTCGCGAGCCCTCGTCCGCAGCAAGGGAGAAACTGCTCGGCTCGATCGTGACCAGGCCTGCATAGTCGCCCTGCGCCGCAAGGGAAACCTCAAGCTCGATGCGCTGGTCATTGATGATTCGGAGCTCGTACGTATCCACAGCGCTTGGTTCCAGTGTGAAAGATTTCACTGCAGGGCTGACCTGGAGCGCACTCACTGTCGGGATGATCAAGAGGATGATCGCCAGTGTTGCGAAGAGGCATTTTCTCATTTTAACCATTGTAGCTTGCTGTGATATTCACGATGCTGCTCTTATAACCGGCTGTTTCATTGTAAGGCAGGTCGACGAGGATATCGACATAGGCTGCGTCGTGGCTTGCGGTGTAATGCAGGTTGGTGAACAGGGCAGTCAGGGTGTCAGACACGTTTGTCCACGTCTCTTGCCCGCTCGCGTACGCGTTGGTCTCATATTCGCGCGCCTTGTATTGGAAGCTGCTGTTGTCCAGGTATTCCGAGTCATAGAGAGGATCGTCTGCCTTGAACGTGACATTCACTTTCACATTCCCTGTGTTGTTCACCTCAAACGGCGGCGGCGTGTTATCGGTCGTGTTATCGGTCGTGTTCCTCGCCATAGAGCCGAAGTCGGTGTTGTTCACGTCGAACGTGACGCCGATGACGCTCGCGATGGTGAAGTTCCACAAGTCGCTCCACGCGCTGCACCCGTAGGGATCGCAGGCCTTGACTTTCCACCAGAAGACCTGGTCGACGCAAAGCTCGCCGCTGGTGTACGTGCTTGGGGTCACGTTCTGGTAGACGTCGTCAGGGCACGTGGCCTGGCTCAGGTTGAAGGTGTAATTGATCTCGTCCCCGTCCGGATCCGTAGAGTCCTGCCAGTCGAAGGTGATGTTGCGTTCGAATACGCTGTCATTCCCGTCGAGCGGGTATTGGAGGATCGGCACGCTCGGCCGCGCGTTCCCGCCCTGGCAGCACACGCTGAGTGTGTACCATGTATAGTTCCCGAGGTGCGCGTTCGACTGGTTCTCCAGGCCGCCGTTGCTCTCAGAGGATGCCATGCTGAAGAACGGGCTATAGCCTGCGCTGCAGGTCGTGTTCACATACTCGCATGTGAGGTTGCCGGGGCTCAGGGCCATGCAGACGCTCTCGACATAGGTATCGATGCCAGGCTCCTGCGCATGCGTGTCGTTGGTGCCATTGATGCGGATGACGATCGTCCGGTTCTCATGGCTGCAGCTGTTGTTGAGCGTGTGGTTGACATCGGTATCGCAGCAGAGAGTGTAGCTGTAATTCGTGCCAGAGTCGTTCATCAGCTCGATGTGCGCGTTGTTATAGCCCCCGCTGTCATTCTCAGCGCGGAGCAGGCCGACTTCAGAGCCTGAGCACGAGGCCTTGAACGTGCAGTTGAGGTCGACAGCCTGGACAAGCCCGATGCAGAAGAGGGATGCGAGGAGTCCCAGCGCTACAAACCTGTCGACGCGACCACCTGCCACCAATACCACCATTCCAGAATCCGGGCTTGGCGCTTATAAAGCTTTAGGTGAAGCCGCGGATGGCACCTGTGTGCAGGCCGAGGATGTGTTCCAGGCGTTCTCCCATCTCCTCCTGATGCTCAGCCAGGTAGTAGAGGCTGAGATCCTCGTCCTGCTGCGCGAGCAAAAGCTTGAGATTGGTCAACGGCGCGACCATACGATACTGCGAGATGTCAGAGTATTCCAGCACTGGGTGCTCATCCGTGTGCAGAGGCACTCCTTCGGAGATGCGCGCTACATCCTCTTCGCCGAGCAGCAGCATCGACGCGAGCTCTCCAGCCTCTCCAATGGAGAGAGTGTCGAGATCTTCCTGCAATGGCGGCATCCGCTCCTCGATGTCGTCGATGTCGACGATAAGCCGTTCGGGCGTGCCGATAAAGATCACGAAGTGGGTGAAGCCTTCGCTGTAGAACCATACAGTCGTGTGCTCGTAGACTTCATGGAAGCTCGCGATGAGGATGCGCAGGTCGTTGTAGCTCAGGCCGCCGAGCGGCACCCAGGCAGCGGCGATGCCGTCTTCAGTGAGTCGTTCCTGCATGATCTCGAAGTAATCGACAGTGTAGAGCGAGGGGTTGCTCTTGTATTTCAGGTTGGTCACGTCAGTGACGATGACGTCGAACGCTGTTTCTGTCGCGTGCAGATAGTTGCGCGCGTCGTCCACCACGAGATGGAAGCGCTCGTGCTCGAGCACGCCCTTGCTGAGGCCTGGGAAGTACTCGCTTGCCGCAATGACCTCGTGCTCGATCTCCAGGCCATAGACGTCCACGTCGTGGAGCAGCATGCTGTAGCTTGTGCCGCCGCTGCCATAGCCAACAGTAGCGGCGCGTTGCGGATCGGGATGGAGCAGCACCGGCAGGTGCGCGAGGAGCTTCGAATCGATCGTCATCGTGGGATTATTGCCTGCTACTGCGTCGCTGTCGACCGCGAGTTCGCGATACGTCTCGCCCCGGTCAGCGTATGCCACGACCGAGACAGTGCCGCTCAATCCTTCGGCATAGAATATCAATTCGTCGCTCGCGTCTTCGCTGTGGTAATAGTGCGCAGGGCTCACACTGAGGATCAGGCCAGTGACAAGCACGACGCCAAGATAAGGGATGACGAGCTTCTTGCTGGGATGCTGCAGGAGCAAGGCGCCGCTGATCAGGAAGCTGAGCAGGGCAAGGACGCCGACTGTGTTGCGCATGCCGAGGAAGGGGATGAAGAAAAAGCCTGCTGCGAGGCTGCCGAGGACTGCGCCGAGCGTGTTCATGAAGTAGACCTTGCCGGTCTTGATGCCGATGTGTTTCGTCGATCCGGCGTAGAGGCGAACGCCGAGCGGGAAGAGCAGGCCGAGCAGGGTTGCGAAGGCGAGCGCAGCGAGGTAGCCGGCGACGAGTTCGCCGACAAGGGAGCGGCCGACGATCCGCGTCATGATCGTTGGCAGGAGCGAGCCGACAAGCGCTGCAAGCGTGAGATAGGTGAGGAAGTGCGCGAGCGGACGCTTGAAGGTGTCGACGAATTCGCTGATCAGGTAGCTGCCGAGCGCGATGCCGGCGAGAAAGCCGGCGAGGATGATCGTGAATGAGTAGGTGGTGGCTTGGCTGTAGATGCTGTACAGCCTGATGAGCACGACCTCAAAGGCAAGCGCGATGAATCCTGTCATGAAGAGGATTGGCAGCATGGAGCGCATGCCGGAAGCGGCCTTGTGCGTGCGGGTGTCTCTGCTCGCTTTCTCCTTGCGGGAGAAGAGGAAGATGCAGAGCACGACGAGGAGGTTGAGCAGCACAGCGAGGTAGAAGCTTTTCGTGAGCCCGAGATAGCGTACCAGGAGAAATCCTGTAGCGAGGACGCCGATGAGCGCGCCGAGCGTGTTCATGTAATAGATCTTACTGAAGTCAGCGCCGAGCGCCTGGTCCTTGCGCACGAGATATTTTGTCACGAGCGGGATGGTGCCGCCGATGCAGATCGTAGGCGGTAAGAGGATGATGGACGCGATGACCAGGCGACCGAGCGAGAGCAGGAAGAACGAGGTGTTGTTGTAGAGAGAATAATACAGCGATTCGACGAGCTCGAACCGGGTGAGGAGGAGGAAAGTGAAGGTCGAGGTGAGGGCGATGGCCAGCTCAAGATACGCGTACGCGGTGAGCACGTCCTTGCTCTTCTCTGCGTACATGCCGAACAGCCAGCTACCTATTGCGATGCCAAGCATGAAGACCGCGACGACAGTCGCGACTGCCAGGCTGCTCACGCCAAAGACCAGGTGGAGGCTGCGTGCCCAGATAAGCTCGTAGATCAGGGCTGCACAGCCGGAAAGCAGGATGACAATATACAGTGCAAGGCGTGAGAGTGAACGGACGTCCCCCATCAGTCCAGGATTGGCTGCTTGGTATTAATGACTTTCGGCTCTGCAGTCAGTCCATGCAGGATATGCTGAGAAGAATGCATGACATAACGGGGGCGTGCGGGCATAGCAGCAGTCGAGCACCTGGCCGAGATACCATTCGTTGAACACGCCGTAGTTCCAGCTCGGATCCGGGAACTCGCTCATCAAGACCGGGTATTCAGGCTTGTACCAGTCAGGATTGCCGGCACAGCCTCGCTCGAACTCGTGCTCTGCAGGGTACAACCAACGCCACTGCAACTCTGCTTTGTCCAGGCTTGTGACGCAGTTGGGCGCTGGCTCCCATCCTGGACCGAGCGCGAAACTGTACAGCTTGACTTTCTCATCGACCAGGCCGAAGAAATGCCCGAACTCGTGCTGGATGATCTCTGGCGGCTGGTTCTTCATGTCCAGGAACATGACCCCGCTTTCGTGAAAGCCCAGCGAGGTCTGGGCAGCCACGGTTTCGTTTGTCAACACGATGATCTTGCCTTTCGGGATATTGCATTGGTTCACGAGTTCCTTGACACGCGCGATGTCGCAGTCGAGCGGTGCGAGGGGATCGTGCGAGAACCCGCCGATGACATCGCCGGCGACGCCTTCGACGCAGATGCTTGGGTCGTCGTTCTTGACACGATAGAAATTGATGAACGGCTTGGAGGTGAACGGTTCTTTCGCGAGGATGCTCTCCATTGCGTAGTGTGCAAGCTCGTCTGCTTCTTGCTCTCCATAGCCGTCAGGGAAGAAGACGACATTCAACCCGTGCTTATTGTCGTACGCGAGCCGTTCACATTGCTCATTGCCAGCGCATGCCGATATGAGCAGTGAGCTGCACAACACAACGAAGAGCAATCTCATCGTGAACAGCACCATTGTCGCAGATTTCCGGTGCACAAGCCGTTGTTGGAATCGCAGGTGATAGTAGTGGTGTACAGGCAACCAGTTCGCCAGGCGCGTGAACTCGTGGTTGTGCTCCACTTGCTGCAGTCATACGATGCGCTATTCTGATGCGACTGCACATCGCCGTTCGTGTTGTACGGGGTGGTTTCCCGTTCAGTCCCGCTGTACTCCATGCGTCGACCACCGGCACGCACCTCGTTGACATCGCAGAAATGATAGCCTGCGACGCAGCAGTTCTCTGGTGTATCATCGCAGTTGTGGTCACCCTGCTGGCTCTTGTCGTTCAGATAAATCGTTCCGAGCGTCGCGGCATGCGCCATCTGTTCCTGTGCGAAGGCCTGATCGTCGATCTGAAAATCATATTGCGCGCACCCTGCCAGCAGGAGGGTAGCAAGCAGCAAGAGTGCAGTCATTGTTTTCATGGTTCGTTTCATTCTAATCACTACAACACCATATTGGATCTGTGTTATGGCAGTCATTGAGCGTGATCGTGCAGCTGAAGGCCAGCGCGGTCGAGTACTGGCACTGGTATTTTTCCTGGCTCGATGAATCAGAAGTCCAACCCGTGCAGTCAGTGGCAGAGCTGTCATCCCCTGGATCGACATCGCCATACGTGGCCACCGGGGTTCCGTCCCGGTCATATGCGCCGAGATCCTCGATCTGGCGGCCACCATAGAGGAATTCCATCGCAGTGCACATATGATAGCCAGGATAGCAGCAATTGTCTGGGTCGTCGTCGCAGTCATGCGTTCCGTTCAAGGTCGAGATGGTGAGATACATCGTCGGCGTCTGGATCCTAGTGTTCCCGGAGACATGAACTTCGCCCTGGCTGAACGCGCCTTGCGGGCCGACGCTCACGCTGTCATGCACAAAGAGATTGTTGCCGACATCAAGCTCGTTCGTGACATGGAGCGTGCCAGCGTCGAGATTGCCAATTGTAGCGGCATGGCCTTTATACCCCTGGAGATCGATGATCGTGAAATCCTCATCAATAGCAGCGGGTACATAGGCATATCTCCCGCTCACAAAAGGGGAGTATATCCCCTCAATAGACGTCGCCTCACCGCCATCGACGATCGTGGCGACTTCAACAGGCGCTGTCGGGTCTGAGATGTCAATGACTGAGAGCCCTGAATCGTCGTACGCAGCAACATACAAAAAGTCGCCAGCCAAGAAAAGGCCGGTCGGGCCATCCAATACTGTCGCAGTGCCGCCTGACTCAGTGTCAGAGATATTAGCCACCTCTACGGGGTTGGCAGGATCTGAGACATCAATGACAGCAACGGCATTGTCAGCGTCTGAGGTGACATACGCATATCTTCCGGCAACAGCCACTCCTGACGGATTCCGAATGGCAGTCGCTGTCCCGCCAGTGAACGAATCGTTGATCGCGCCTATCTCAACAGGATTCGTCGGATCAGACACATCAATGATCGACAAGGCATTATCATCCCATGCAGTCACATACGCGTACTTGCCACGGACTTCTACGTCCCAAGGAGACTCGAGCATGCTCGCGGTACCGCCAGCCTCAGAGTCATTGACAAAACCCGTGATGAATGGGTCGGTTGGGTCGGAGACATCCAGGATTACCAGCCCTTCAGTGCCACCTGCACAGAGATAGGCATATCCTCCAGAGACGTCCAAACCGTAGATTCCCGCCAAGGTTACCGAGTCGTTCAGATAGCCGACTTCCACAGGAGCTGACGGGTTAGAGATATCAATGATCGACAGTCCATTATCGAGCAAGGCAGTGACATACGCGTAGTTGCCCACGACTTTGACTCCGAACGCTCCATCGAGTGTCGTCGCAGTCCCGCCGCTCTCAGAGTCACTGACAAAACCGACTTGCCGGGGATTTGTTCGATCGCTGATATCAATGATTGTCAGGCCATCATCACCGAACGAGGGCAGATACGCATACTTGCCAACGACATAGACATCAAAGTCAGCAGAAAGGTTCATGTCACCGTCCAAGAGCACGCCAACCTCAACCAGGTCAGCGGGCGTTTCTTTCAACGAGGTATGGACGTGGAGCCGCTCTTCCGGGCTCGTCGTGCCGATGCCGAGGTTGCTGCCCCAGACTGTGAAGAAATCGTTCGTGCCGAAGGTGAGGCCTTGCGTCGCTTTGAACCGGCCGCCGTCGCTCTTGTCAAGACCGAAGACCCAGTCAGTGGATGATTCAAGTTCGATGGCATTATCATTATCCTCATCATAGAGATGAAGCAGATTGTTGGGATCTTGGGTGCCGATTCCGACATTGCCTGCATCTGGTTGGATCACCATCGTTGGGTTTTGGTATTCGCTCGTGCCGAGCACAATATCGGCGCCAGTGCCGCCAAGCCAGATGGTGCCGTCATTGAATATCTTGAAGACAGACTGGTATGTCGAGAAATCCGGGTCTGTGTTGGTGTTCCTGTCGATCCTGAAGAAGCCATCCTGAGTCACGAGACGCCACAGGTTCGAATTGTCAGAGAAGCCGCTGCCGTTCAGATACACGGGCACAGTCGCGTGGTTGATGTAGAACTGGCCTTCCACATGCAATGGCTGGTCAGGATTGGCAGTGTTGAAACCGACGAGATTCCTCGTCGCATCGATGTGGAACACGCCGCCTTCGAAACTGTACGTGCCTGTCCCGACATCGCCGGTGTTCAAGAGGAAGACATCCTGGATCTCTGTCTCGTTCAGGCAGTCAGTGCAGCTGAGATCGCCTGCTGTCAAGGAGCTCGCAAGCCCTGACAGGCTTGACTCATCAACTTCCGGGCCACCAATGCAATTCGTGCAGGTGAGACCAAGACTGAAAGTGGCGCTGTCAGCTGTTGCGGCATTCCCAGAGATGCTATTTGTGAGGGTCTGGCTGCCGCCTTCAGTGAAGTCATTGCCGTCTGCAGTGCCGGTCGTGTCGATGTCAGACAAGGCAAGGGTGGAAGGTGAGAGCATCAGGACTAGGAGGAACAAGGGCATCATCCGTATCTTTTCTTTCATTCTCATTTTCTAGTCTGAGCAGCACCAGACATTTCTTGCCGTATCACAGTCGTCAGTCACCGCTCCGCAGACCATGGTGGTCGTGTAGTAGCATCTCATCGATTCGTTTGTCGCTGAATTGCTTGTCCATCCATCGCAGTCGATCGATGGATCATTGGCTCCGGCGTTGACGTGACCGCTCCACAAATAAGGATTGGTCCTCCGATCAGTCCCTGAATCTTCGATTTGTCGTCCGCCTTCAAGCCACTCCATCGTCGTGCACATATGATACCCAGGGTCGCAACAATCCCCAGGGTTATCATCGCAATCATGATCGCCGTCATGGTAGGCCAGGGTCATGTACATCGTCTTCGCGACACCTGTCGCCTTGACTGTGAAGTTGCCAAGCTCTGAATGTCGCGCGACGACAAATTGTCCGCCAACGTACAATCCGCCTTTGCCGACATTCAACCCTGATCCGACTGTTGCCACATTGCCGACATCTGCAGAACCAGTCACGTCCATGCTTGTCGTTGCCACGTCGCCAATGTTTGCTGTGGGCAGGGAACTTCCGTAGAGATCATATATCTCCAGACGGTCGCTGCTCAGGTCTGCAGCATAGAGGTGGCGGCCGAGTATCTCGAAGCGCGCGCGAACATTCGTGAACGTGTTGATCGTGTCCACAAGGTATGGCGCCCTCGGATTTGAGATATCAACGATGGCCAGTCGCGCGCCGTTGATGCCTGATATATATGCGTAGTCGCCTGCCAATTTGATGCCTGACGCACCGTTCAGCTCTGTCGAATCAATCAGAGAACCTACTTGCGTCGGGTTCGTCGGGTCGGAGATGTCAATGATGGACAAAGCATCAGCATACAAACCGGTCGCATAAGCATAGCTACCACGGACAGTAAGAGCTCTGGACAGATTCAAGGTTGTCGAATTGGTGTACGAGCCAGTGATACGGGGATGGCTCGGGTCAGTGACATTGATAATGGTGACGCTGTGATTGCCACTGTTTGAGATATACGCGAAATCGCCATGGACCTCGATCTCCCAAGGATTGTCAATCTCAGCATTCGTCGTACTATTATATCCCACTAATAAGGGATCTGTCGGGTCGCTCACATCAAAGACGAGGAACATGTCGCTGGCACCGTTCACATAGACATACTTGCCGACAGCGGCAATTCCCTGGCAGTTGTACAAGCGGTTTCCCCCGTTGTACGAGCCAGTGTCATACCCAACGATTTCCATGTTCCGAGGATTGCTGATGTTGATGACGACAAAATAATCTGGATTCTGGTCGATGGAGCCGGCGTAAAGATAATCGCCCTGGACGTCCAAGAAGCGCACGCCATCAAGGTACGTGTTGTCAGTAATATAACCGATCTGTGACGGATTCGTTGGGTCGCTGACATCAATTGCAGTGATCGTATTGTTAGCATACGCAGCGACATACGCGATATTGTCAACCACTTCCACACTCCATGGCTGGTCCATGATCGACGCGTTGGTGAAATAGGCGAGCTCGACCGGATCGATCGGCGTCTGCCTGATCGTGCCGTTGACATGCAGGGTGTCCAAGGGTGGAGTTCCGACACCGACCTCATCTCCGCCGACAATGAGCGCGTCGTTCGATCCGAGGGAGCTGTCTGCTGACCACTTGAAATTTCCGCCGTCGCTGTGGTCAATGCCGAGCGTGCCGTTGTGATCGTAGTAGACGGTGATGCGAATGTGATCGATGACACCAGATCGAGCCTCTGCAAGCAGGGGCACACTAAGTAGGAGAATGAGCAGTACCAACAGTCTTGTTCGCTTCATCTTTATCATGCCGTTGAATCAAATAACCGTATTGCGACTCCGAAATCCTCATCGTTTATGTCGCTCGGTGTCCATGTTTCACTCCATAAATCAGTCGCGCCACCATATGTTCGATATGTATCAGTTGCATCAAGAATTGCGTCCTGTGACTTGTCGGTGGCACCATACGAGCCACCCTTCACAATGTACACATTCTCATCGCGGATCCCGGTTCCTATCCTTCGCATCTCTATCTCTACCTTTATGCCGAGAATCGTCGCATCCTCAGGGATATTGAAATTGAAGCCCGTCGCGTTCAGGTAATAACTCCAATCCCACGCAAGAGTTGTGTTCGCGTAAGTATCATCGCTTGCACGAGCATAGCTGACATTCTCCCAGGCATTATTGCCTGCAGAATCATCATTTTTGAAGACCGTGCCGCTCCGCGGCCCGTCTGACGCATTCTGGATCTGGAATTGGATTGCGGTATCGTCGTCATCGTTGCGCAGGTGCAAAAATTCGTCAGGCGCGCCGACGCCGATGCCGACAGAGCTTGCGTTGGGTAAGATGCGCATGGTTTCGGCGACGACTCCAGTTCCTGCACCGCCAAGCCGGAGGTTGCTGTCAGTTGTGACGCTTAAGACACGAGAAAAGGTGCTGAAATCACGACCGCTCGCATTGTTCATGATGAGGCGAAATGCACCACCTTCGATGTCGAATTTCCAGACGCCAGTGCTGCCGGATTGGCCGGTCTCGTTGAGGTACAGATGCGTCCCAGTATCCTGCACCAGAGCTTTGCCGACGACGTGCAAGTCATAGAGCGGGGAACTCGTGTTGATGCCGACACGATTGTTCGTGGAGTCGATATAGAAGATCGTGTTCGAGCTGCCATCCTGGAAATCATAGTCGCCAGTGGCTGTGTCGCCGGTGTTGAACAAGTAGATGTCCTCGATATCCGTTGCGGTGAGGCAGTTCGTGCACGAGATGTCGCCTGCGATGAGGTTTGAGGCTGTGCCGCTCAGGCTGGATTCGTCTATCTCAGTACCGCCGACGCAGTCGCTGCAGGTAAGTTGATTCGCGATTGCAGCCAACGATGTTGTGCTTGCACTCCCAGTAACGTTGATGGGCAAGGTGTTCGACGCGCCTGATTGGTATTCTTCTGACTCGACAGTTCCGCTTGTCGTGATGTCTGACGGCGCTGCCAAGAGCAAAGCAGGGAAGAGCAAGACCACTAGAGCGATGAGGAATGTTTTGTGGTTTGTTCTTCCTTCCATCTTAATCACTGCAGCACCACACGCGGAACGATCCTGTATCGCAACCTGCAATCAAGGCTGAGATCGAACAGGTCGTGCTGGTGCTGTAACTGCAATAGTAGTATTCGTCGCTGGCGCTGACGCTTGTCCAGCCGTTGCAGTCACGCGCCGTGCTTTCCGCAACAGGATCGACCAGTCCGGCAACATTATACGGATCAGTGTCCCGATCATCACCGCTCAACTCGATTTCACGGCCGCTAACAAGGAATTCCGTTGTTGTGCACATGTGATAGCCAGGCTTGCAGCAGTCCATCGGATAATCATCGCAGTTGTGATTGCCTGCGTGAGTCGACTCAGTGAGGTACATCCGCGGCAGGACACCGTAGGCTTTGCCTTTCACGCTCAGATCGCCATCCATGAAGATGCCCCGCGGGCCCACGATCAAGCTGTTATGGACTGTCAGGTCGTGATCGACATCCATATCCTGGACAACCATCACGTCTGTCGATTCGAGCGCGCCGATGCTCGCTGCATGCGTCTTCAAGCCCTTGAGATCGATGACATTCAAGGTATCACTGGCAACTTCCGCAACGTAGGCGTAGTCGCCTTCGATTTTCATTCCCTCGGTTCGGCTCGTGCCGCTGATCGAGACAGAACCAACCACAAAGGGATTCGCAGGATCAGAGATGTCAACAGCAGTCACGTACGGATTTCCCTGCACTATGGCCCAGTCACCATAGAGTTCGATGTTCATCGCGCCATTAAGATAAGTCGAATCCTGCAATGAGGTCAGGATAGAAATGTCCTCAGGATCTGTGATGTTAATAATTGTCAGCCGATCTTCGACATTCGCGGTTGCGTAGAGATAATTGCCCCGCACAATAAGATCCCGTGTATCATTCAACTGATCATCCTGTATCGAATCCAAGACATTCATAAGAAACGGATTGGTGATATTCACAACCACGACCCGATCCCTGCCAGTGCTGCCAACATAGGCATAATTGCCGTGGATGTATAATGGCCAGAGGTTCTCGAAATCAGTATTCTCAGTCAGGTTATTGATATGCTCAGGATTCGTCGGATCAGAGATATCGAACACGTTGAGCTCGTAGTTGTTCTCAGCAGTGTATGCATACGGTCCCACCACCTTCACTGAACGAGGATTGTTGAGGAATTCGTCTGTATAACCGACAATGACCGGGTCTGACGGATCGCTGACATCAGTGATTGTGAGCCACTTGCTCGCCGCAGAGAGCGTGTAGACATATTTTCCTGCTACATCGACTGAGATAACTTGGTTGTAGTACGTGCTGTCAACGACTGAACTGATCAATCTCGGATTAGTCGGCTCGCTGATATCGATGATGCTGAGACTGTCGTTTGTCCACGAAGCAGCGTAGAGATAGCCGCCGCTGATCGCGACATGGGCAATGTAATCAAATTCCGCATCAGTGTACGTTAACTCTGCGACTATTTCCATCACATCCGGATTGTTCTGAATGCTGCCGTTGACATGGAAGAAGTCTTCCGGAGTGTCAGTGTTGATTCCGACCGCGCCGCTCGAGTTGATAGTGATGACGTCGTCAGTGCCGAGCGCGTCGCTTGCTGCGATCTTCCATTTATCGCTGTCACTGTCATCCAAGCCAAGCGTGTAGTTGATATCGTAGTAGATCGTCATCCGCACGTGGTCCACATTTGCCGAATTGTCAGAACAGCACGGGTCATCAGTGGTGTTTGCGCTGATGGCGACACCGAAGTCAACGTCATTAATGTCACTCGCTGTCCAGGTTTCCCCCCAGAGATCGGTTGAGTTGCCGTGCGAGACATAGGTATCGCTTGCCGGCCAATATGTTGTCGTTCCTTTATTGGTTGATCCAATCGTTCCGCCTTTGATGATCTTTATCTCAGAGTCTTCAGAGTGATGACCAGCAGTTTGACTTCCTTGTTTCTCAATTTCGACAAGTATGCCGTTGATCTGCGCATTCGACGGGAGATTAAAACCAAAGCCAGTCACTTTGAGATAATGCGATATCCCGTCAGAAAGCGCAACAGCATCGCTGTCATCACTGGTCTCAGCAAAAGAAGGATCGTCCCATTCGACCGTGCCGACAGTATTGTCATCCTCGAACGATGAGCCGCTGTTCGGGCCGGCAGAGCCATTCAGCACTTCGAATTGAATGGCTTCGTCCACGTCATTGCTCTCAAGATCGAGGTTCTCTCCAGGGCCTGTCGTGCCGAAGCCGACAGCGCCGGCGTTCGGGGTGATAGTCATGGTGATGGCATAATCTCCTGTTCTGCCTGCACCACCCAGCAAGAGGCTGCCAGAGCTATCGATCATGAGGATGTTGTGATAGTCTGAGAAATCGCGCGCTGTCGCGTTGTTCTGATCCAAGTAAAAGGCAGGATTGCTTTTGTATTCTTGCGCATACAAACGCCACAAACCCAGCACGCCTGACTGGTCTGTCTCGTTGAACCAGAACTCGCCGCCAGTCACGAACATTTGCCCGTCCAGCTGCAATTCTTCTGTCGGCGTGTTCGTTCCGATGCCAGCAGGGCCGGCAACAGCGATCGTGAAGGTGTTACTGTCGAAATTCCATCCAGCTTCAGAGCTGGCAGTGTCCCCAGAATTCAACAAGTACAAGTCTGAAATCTCGGCTGAGGTCAGGCAGTCAGTGCAGCTGAGATTACCGACAGTGAGCGAAGCAGCTGTGCCGCTCAGTGTCGATTCATCGACCTCGCTACCAACGACGCAGTTCGTGCAGCTGAGGTCTGACGCGCTCGTCGCTGTGGTCGCGCTCGCTGCGTTCCCGCTGATGTCGTTCGTGAGCGTGTCTGAACCGCCTTCAGTGAAATCGTTCCCTTCTATCGTTCCTGTAGTCGTGATGTCGCTGACTGCACCGCTTACGCTGGTAGCGAGTGAGGCCAGCAGTAGTATGAAGACCAGTGTTCTCATCCTAACACCACGAGCGCTGTGATTAAACCGGTTTCAGTATTGAGTGATTCCAACGCCTTACCGACGATCGCGCCAGTGCATTCGATTCGTGAGGAACAGCGCATGGCGTGGCCAGGCGTTGAGCTTGTCGTGAGCAGATCGCCGCGTGCGATAGCGCCATTCTCCATCGTGACTTTGACTGGAACACGTCCTGAGAGTGCGAGCGGCACGTCGCCTGCGTCAGCGCTGATCAGATGGCTCGGATCGGTTGAGACAATGCCTGCGACGCGCGTGTCGTACGCTTGCCATGACAATTCGACTGTTTCGTCGCCGGTATTGCTGATGATCACGACATCGCCGGCTTCGAGCTCGCCATGTGCAAAAATCTTCTCTGCAATGTCCGCTCCATAGCCAGTGAGGTTGCCTTCGTAGTAGATGTTACCAGGTCCGGAGACATTGATGTTGCCCTGCACGTGCAAGGTGCTATTCGGTTGTGTCGTCCCGATGCCAACGTAGCCTGAATCAAGGATGCGCATCACTTCAGGGGAATTAGTCCCGTCATTGGTGACGTGGAATGTCAAATAACCATCCTCTGAGGACTCCGTATCATCAGCCACCCATCCAGCAATCCTCCCATAAACGGTCGGGTTTCCATTCGCATCGTTCGCCATGAAGTTCACCCGCCCTCCTTCGGTATCAGCAGCAGGTGTCGAGATGTTGTTCATCAGATCAAGAATTGCGCGCGTGTCGGTGTCAGTAAACCTGACTCTACCGTCCGTACCTTCCAAATTCAACATGTTGTCTGGAGTGCTCGTCCCGATGCCCACATAGCCAGTGGTGGTGTTGATCGTCATCCATTTGGTAGCGAAACCACTATTTCCTATGTGGTAATTGTCGGAGTTAGAATCCAGACCAAGCGCCACTAGTGCACTTCCGTCAGTGTAAAACATCACTCGCGCCTCGTCAGTCGAGTCACCTCTGTCGATGAGCACATTGGCATTAGCCCCACTACTGTTCACATAGATATTCGCTGCGGCACTATCATGCACATGCAGATCTTGTGAGGGATCACTTGTCCGAATGCCGATGTTGCCTGTTGTGTTATCGATGAAAAAGACAGTATCTCCATAATCGCCACTATAGATATCAAAATCATTATTTGTGGTTTTCCTCAAATACCAATCACTGGAACCTTGGTCGCGGAAGATGATCTGCGAATTCTGCGAAGCAGTGCTGCCAGTATCTATCACCAAACCGCCTCCCGCATCAGCATTGTTATCAATCTTGATGAAATTTCCGACAATATCGAGCGCTTCTGACGGATTATTTGTCCCAATACCAATATAACCCGCTCTGTCTATGTAGAGTGTGTTGGATGGTGTGGCATTCTCGATGATCAAGGGCGTCGTTCCTCCTGTGAGATCATCGATTGCAAACTTATTGGCTGATCCGCCGTCTGCATCGTTGATCGTGATCTGCCAGTCGTTGATCAGCGCGCCGCTCGAGCTCGTGTCGTTGAAGAGCAAGCGAACGTCATTCGCTGCGAGTTCCAGCGTTTTTGACGGACTGTCTGTCCCGATACCGACATAACCATTGGACATGTCCAAAACGAAGCCGTTGTAGGTCAGTGCATACGAATCATCCAAGGCTCGGATGTAGAACTTCCCATCATTGTCCATGAGCTGCATGAATCGTTGATCAGCAGTTGCATCACGGTCGACCATAAGAAGGCCGGTCGATGTCCCATTAATGAGGATATTGGTGGCAGTGTCTGTTACCTCGAGCGGATAAGACGGAGAAGACGTTCCTATACCGACATTGCCGCCAGTGAAGTAGGAATCACCGTTGGAGACAAGCTTAACTGTAATATCTTCGCTCGCGTTTGCAAGATTGATTAAACCATCTCCAGCTCCATTTTGATTGACAGCAAAGATATTTCTGTTCAGATCATTGAATCCTTTGATAAGGTTTCCACTGTCTCCAGTATTGTTGAGAACGAGCAGAGCAGTAGATGTGTCTGTACTACCAACAACATCAAGTATAGTCGAAGGGTTGGCCGTCCCGATGCCCACGCTGCCACCGCTTTCGTAGATGGCGCTGTCCTCAATGTCAGCACCGCCAGCACTCCATTTCGTCAGGTAATTCTGCGTGCCGGTGCCGCTGACCGAACCGCTGCCGGTTCCCGTGCTACCCAGACACTTGCCGCCGCTGATGCAGACGTCAGTGTACACCGTGACGTTTCCCACGTTGTCCATCACAAGCTCGTTGACTCCGCTGCCGTCCCTGGAGATCTGGAATACGGTGCCAGTGCTTTTGATATCATAGGCATAGCTGCCGTCCGTGTCGTTCAGACGGATTGCAGCAGTCGTTCCTTCGATGTCGATCGGCTGTTCCGGATTCGTCGTGCCAAAGCCAATATCTCCATCTGCCTCGATGTAGAAGGCGTTCGACGGCGCGCCAGTCTCAATCCTCAACGGCGCCAAGCTGCCATCGCCGATCTCGAACACACCGCTGTCCAAGCGGATCTGCATTTCTGAATCGTCAGTGCTGTCATTCAGCCTGATGATCGGATTATCGCTTAGCAAGTGCAGGAGTGTCTCAGGGCTGTTTGTTCCGATACCCACCCGCTGACTGGAATCGATCGTCAAAGCTCTCGCACTCGCTGTCCAGAGCGAGAGCGCGTCACCACTGTGGTTGTACATGAGCCGGCCTCGTATTTCGCTGTCAGTGTCTCCAAAGTAGAACAAGCTGTTAGCGTCATTGCCTGAAATGAGGGCCATCCTCGCGTTATGCGTTGCCACACCGCTTCGTTGCACAACGAAATTCGAAGCGATGCTCGGAGTTCCAGCCGTTCCAGTAGCGAGAATATGCAGGTCTGCTTGCGGACTCTTCGTTCCGATACCAACAGCGGTGCTGTTCGCCCAGAAGAAATCGCTCACATTCACTTCCAGGTTCGTGTACGTGTACGTGCTCGTGTTCGTCCATCCGCCGGCAGAAGAACTGCCAAGACTGATACACGACAGCGTGTCGCCGATTCCCTGCACTGCAGTGCCTGCACCGCACGCGCTCGGATAATTATCATGATCAGTCCACGTACTCGTACGGACATAATTCGACGCAGTAATCGTATCCGGGATGTCGCCATCAACCAAGGCACGGAAGCTCGGAGCGCCACCACCACTCGTCGGGCCGATAAACGCATAATTCTGACTCGTCGTCGCAGCGCCAGTACCGCCACGAGCAATCGCAAGCGTGCCACTCGTAATATTAGCCGCATCAAGCTCATGACTATCATCACGGACGCTCGGATCAGGATATGTTCCTGACAAATCACCACCAGCCGCACTTCCCGAGAACTCTGTCTGGTTGCACAAACCGTTTGCAGCTGTACAGACTTGCCCGTCCTGTGCAAAGAGGTCTCCTGACGGATCAACGTAGGCCAAAGCACTCCCAGTACTGTTCTGCCACTCCTGAAGATTAGCAGTCTGACTCGAAAACGCTCTCACTATAACAACTTCATCATCAGCAGTGCCCTGCACGTGCAACTTCGCCAAGGGCGTCACCTGCCCAATGCCAACATTGCCACCAGACTTAAGCGCGAACGTCGACGCGCCATTGAAATAAAAATCACCACCCGACGGCGCATCGATCGCAAGATTGTCAGCCGCGCTCAGAGTGATGATGTCAGTGGGCGTTCCGCCAGAATCATCCCAACGAATACTATACGTGTTATCCAAGAGGATGTCACCACCGCTCACATGCAACGCCGCTTCAGGATTCGTTGTCCCGATCCCAACATCCAAGGTCGTCGTCGTATTCTGACTGTTGTTCGTCCAGCCACCGGCAGCAGAACTGCCGCTATTCGCTGCGCAACTGATAACGCCTGACGAACTGATCCCAGTGATGTGCTCGTTGTTGCTACAACCGCCGCTGAAGAAATTCCCGCTCGCGTCATTCGTGTACAGATTGCCGATGTCTGAGAGGTCATTGCTGTTGAGATCGATATCGCCGCTCAGGCTCGCGCTGGCAAAGGTGCCAGCACCTGCAGAGGATATCCGCGTGGTACCGCCGACTTCCAAGTTGCCTGACGCAATATCGAAATTGCTGCCGTCAAAGAGCGCATTGCTGTCTCCGAGGTTCTCAGCCCCATCGCTCCAGTACGGGACATACGACGCAGTACCGCTGCCAGAGACATTCCCGTCAGCAGCAGCCACTATCCCCAAACAAGTATCTCCATTAATGCAGATATCATTCCCGGCAGTGACATTGATGTCCCCGGCGACGTGCAGCGTCGTGTTCGGATCAGTCGTGCCGATACCCACATAATCTGTTGGCATGAGCGCTATGTCGGCTCCTGATCCGGATGCTATAAATTCGACATCATTCGGTCGCGAAGCATCTGTGGAACCATATCGCTGCATATAGAACGGCGTAGCTCCATCAAGGGTCTCTCCGAGAACCAAACCTGATTCGCCGAGCGTGTTCAGGTTTGTTACACGCGCGAAGATATTCCCTGAAGTCGAGCCTGACACCTCCAGTTCATTGTTGAGTATATCTGTCCCTATGCTCGCGAAACCACCAGACACAGTGAGGTTTCCGCTTGTGATGTTCACGTTCAGGTCTGTCGAAGTTAGGGTGCTCGTGTTCGTCCAGCCGCTGGCACTGGAGGAACTGCTCAGACTGATGCACGTCAGCGTGTCACCAAGCCCCTGCACAGCCTCACCAGCACCGCACGCACTCGGATAATTATCATGATCAGTCCACGTACTCGTACGGACATAATTCGACGCAGTAATCGTATCCGGGATGTCGCCATCAACCAACGCCCGGAAGCTCGGCGCACCACCACCACTCGTCGGACCAATAAACGCATAATTCTGACTCGTCGTCGCAGCACCAGTACCGCCACGAGCAATCGCCAACGTACCACTCGTAATATTAGCCGCATCAAGCTCATGACTATCATCACGCACACTCGGGTTAGGATATGTTCCTGACAAATCACCACCAGCCGCACTTCCCGAGAACTCTGTCTGGTTGCACAAACCGTTTGCAGCTGTACAGACTTGCCCATCCTGTGCAAAGAGGTCGCCAGCAGCATCAACATACGCCAAAGCATCACCAGTACTGTTCTGCCACTCGGTAAGGTTCGCGTTTTGCGAAGCCGCACCTTGCACAACCAATCCTTTTACTGCATTGCTTTCAGTTTGTACGTCGAGTTGTGCTCCTGGATCATTGTTGGGTCCTATACCGACAGTTCCCCCATCCTTAATGATCATCTCTTGCGTACTGTCAGAATAGAAAATCGTATCACCAAGAGCAAAATACTCCGAATGATCGCTCGAACTAATACGCATCACCGTTGTTGCTGTTCCTCCCGAAGTGAGTGAGATAAATCCTTTGTTATTGCCAGCGACAATATAGTCATCCGATTCAATGACTGAGTTGGCGCCAAGGCCTGCGGATACAGTGGTCTTTCCGACAATGAGGTCGCCATTAATCACAGTAAGATTGCCGGTCGTGATGTTAACGTGCAAGTCTGTGGAAGTAACGGTGGAAGTGTTCGTCCACCCTCCAGCACTTGAGGAACCGCTGATCGTGCCGCATTCCCAAGAGTTTCCGTCCCAGTAACTGTACTGGCCGCCGCTGCACGTAGCCGCATTAGTGGAGACTGTGACGTCACCGATTGCCTGATCGACGGAGATGCCGTTCCCTGCGATAATGCTCGTCACATTGCCTTCGTTTGTTCCTGAAATGCAGTTCGTGCCGTTCGACAGGCAGACTGCAACATCATCCTGGTAGATCACGCCGCCAGCGTAGATGTTGCTGCTCACGTTCAGGCTCACGCCAGAAGTGCCGATGTATACCATGGTGCCGTCGCCTGTCCCGAAGTAGAAATTGCCAGGCGCGTTGAAGTACAGGCCGTTCCCTGCCGTCGCGTAGATCTCGGCTCGTGAATTCCCTGGCTGGGTGCCATTGCCTTGGATATCGAGATAGTCGCTGTAGAACAGGTTGGCGACGCGCAGCCAGTCGCTGATGTTGAAGCTCCCGGTGAGGTTCTGCTCGCCGCTCTCCTCGATATAGAGCGTGTCGTGGCCTGGATCGTTCGCCGCAAAGACGAGAGGCACAGCCAGGATGAAGAGTAACAGCATGAGGCCTCTCATTCCTCTTTTCATTTTCATTCAATTATCGTCGTTCTGTAAGGGATGACATTGCCGCGCACATAGAGATCGCCACGCCCTTGGTTCGCCCAGGCGAGCGTTATCCCCTTCCTGTTCCGCAAGGCATAGCTGCCTGGCGGCGGCACTTCGCTGATGCGCTCCTCGTATAAGCGGCCAGTCAGGTACAGGTTGCCGGTGTCGCTGTCGAACCAGATCGTCGGGGTGAAGCGCCCGAACTCGTTCTCGTAGCCGATCACGTAATCGCGCGTGTTCGCGGTGAAGCTCGCCTGCTCGTGCACCTCACCAGTCAAGAGCAGGTTACCGATCGGCGTTATGCGCGCGATCGGCGTCCTGCCGGTCGTGGTGATATAGATCGCCTGCGGCGGGAAGTAGACCGGGCTTTCCTGCTGCAGGCATTCAATCGGCCGCGCATTGGGATCAGGGTTCGAGCAGTCGAGTGTCTCGTTGACTGTCATATTGGTATCGTTGATCACAACCGGTGGTGTGACCACAGTGGAATTAGTGTTGTTTTGTGTGGTGTTGGTGGAATTAGTGACATTGCTCGTGTTGCTCCCAAGCACAGTGATCGTGAACAGGTTGCTCTGGCTCAGCTCGTAGAGGTCTGAGGCGTAGACGATGCTCTGGCCGATGCCTGCTTCAAGCCCTTCGATGAACAGCGTGCTCTCGTCCAAGGTGATGTCGACGCCGCCGACATTCATGAAGTCGAAGGTGATCATATCGCCGTCAGGATCCTCGAAGTAATCCAGGAGTTCGATCTCGACATGCTCGCCGATGCGCAGTTCGATGTCAGGCAGTTCCTGCGTCATGGCTGGCGCGTTGTTCGCGCGCTCGTGCACGCTGATGACTTCGCTGATCTCAAGTCTGGAGCCTTCGCTGAGCTCGACGTCAAGCAGCAAGGTCTCATTGGTCTGGTTGAAGGCACAGCTGTCGACACACGTCGCAGCAAACGCGAGTTGTGCCGCTTCCTCTTCGCGCAAGACGTCATTGCTCGCGTTCGTGTCGTTCCTGACCGTGAAGCTCGTGCTCACTTTCGTGACATTGCCGGTATCGTTGATCAAAGCGTCGAGGACAAAGTCGCCAGGCGTGGTCGTCACGAATTGTTCCTGCACCAAGGTCTTCTCGCCAGCCTCATCTGTCAGCCAGAGGGTGTAGCTCACGTTTGCAGGCGTGACTGTCACGTTCACCGTGCTGTTGAGAGCGTAGCTTTCCTTGTCAGTACGCACGCTATACACTGGCACGCTGGTTTCTCCTTCCCAGACAAGCAAGCGTTGATCAGCGAATCGCAGATACACGCTGGCGCTGCCGTCAGTCAGGATGCCGCTTGCTTTCAGGCCCGTGACGTTGGTGATATTGAGTGACGCATTACCCTGTTCGGTGAACAGGAGGTCGACAGGTACGCTGACTTCTTCTGTCGCATCGTAGGTGACAAAGCCAGTGATGCCCTGTCCTGGATTGAGCACGAGAATGACCCCGGCGAGCCCGGTGAGCACGAGGAATATCATGAACGCTGCCGCCGCTGGCATCTTGCTGCCACGTGCCGCGCTGATGCTTTCACGGATCGTCGCTTCCTCGCGCCTGATCAGGTCCATGACCTCGCGCTCGTCCTTGCCGTCATAGACTTGCTTGAGGTAGAAACGGTACTCGTCGAGCGTGATATAGCCCTGGCCGAGCGCTGTATCGAGATGCGCGAACTCCTTGTGCACGCGTGTCTTGAGTTCGTCAAAGACTTGCAGTCGTTCCGCTGGCGGCAAGTGCTCTGCCGGCCATGCGCGAGAGAAGGCGGTCATTCCTGACCACCCCTGATTGGTTTGAGATAGATTCTGCCTTGTTCGTCCTCGACAAAGCGGAGTTCTGTGCCTGCATCCCAGCCTTTATCCTTGACCAGGTCTTTGGGCAAAGTGATGCGATACTGCTTGTTGTAAGCTACTATTTTCACTGCGGGGGCCCCGTGTTGCTATGCGCGTTGCGCAACCGCGCGTAATCACTGGCAGTTACTAGTGGCCCTATTGCAAGTAGTACTATTTATATACTTTTCCATTATTGAATTAGTACTAATCAAGTGGAGAATACCAGCAGTCAAGAAAAGAAAAAAGAAAAAAATCAGGTGTAATCCACAATGTCTGCTTCTGCACGCAGCTTCAGCAAGTAGATGTTCAGACGCTGCTGCATCACCTGGTTCTGGAGCAGGTTCGCGACCTGCTGCGCTGCCTGGTCATACGGAATCACTTGGGTCGGTTGCTTCTCCAGCACGACAAAGATATGATAGCCGTTCGCAGACGCAGTGACTGTGCTTTGCTCAGCTTCCAACGCGAACAATGACGCTTCGATCTCCGGTGTGAGCACGCCTCGTGCAGCAATATACTCGCCGCAACGTTCCTTGCTGTCAGTGTCGTCGCTGTAGCGCCTGACTGCGTCGCAGAAATCCAGGCCTTCGTTGACCTGCTGCAGGACGTTTCGGAGTCGCGCTTCCGCAGCCTCTTCACCACCGCTTTGCTCAAAGCCGAGGAACAATTGCCGGAACCTGACTTGCTCACTCACGATGAACGCATTCGTGTTCTGCACATAGAAATCGCGCACCGCTTCTTCCGTCACTTCGACGTCAGTGACACCTTCTTCCACAAGCAGTTTCTGCAACTGCAATTGCGATCGTGCAGAATCCATGAACTCGTCGTACGTGACGCCTTGCTCTTCGAGCGACGCGATGAACGCAGCCTCGTCGGCAAAGCCGGCAGCAAGCCAGGCCTGCTGGACCGCGTCTGCGAGCTCGTCATCGCTGACCTCGACGTCAGCAGAGGCCTGGCGGAGCAATTCCTGATCCACCAAGGTGTTCAGCAAAGCCGGGATGCTCGTCTGCTCGCGCGCCGCTTCCGGCACTGCATCGACCGCAGCCTGCAAGGCTTGCGTGGTGATGACCTCGCCATTCACTGTTGCGAGCGTGCCTTCATCCACCGTAGCAGGATCTCCTTGCGTGATTTCAAATGCTTCCTGGTTCAGTTTCGAGGCGACGCACAACACTTCATTATTGTCAACGTATGCGGCCAGGCTCGCGACCGGACTCGTGTAGGTCGCGCGGATTAATTGCGAGGGCACCTCCATCTTGCCGCAGTCCTGGAGCACGACGTCCTTGATCGCGTCGACTTCCGCGCCCTTAAACGCGCTTTCAGTGTATGTGGCATCGCTGAACACATCGAGATAGCTCTGCACGCGTTCGTCAGCATCGACAACGCCCTTGACTGTCGGTGTCTGGCATGCTGCCAGCAAGAGTGTGACCAACAAAAGGAAAACGAGGATTTTCTTCATACCTACCACCCAGCAGTAAGAGACAAATAAGAGAATATAAAGGTTTGGGAAAGTGTTTAGGCTGCTTGGTCCAAAGCAGCAGCCAATGCCTTGACTGTACGAGCACAATACGGCACGAGTTGTCCCTTAGACATCGGACCGTAGGCAAGCGGTACACCGAAGGCGTCAGCAACATTGGCGTCCGGATTCGGCTGGCCGTCATTAGTGACAGGATTGACACCCATCACCATCACCGGCGGTCGGGCCACGAGCACGTTCTTGCCGACATTGTCATCAGCTGCCAGCAAGTTCTGGATTCCTTCGAACACTGGCTCGGCTTCGACGTCTTCAATGCCGTATCGCAAGCCTGAGCTGCCTTCAACATCAAGGAGTCGTGCGCCATCATAGATGCCGCCATGGTATTGGCCATCATCGCCAAGCTCGCCGACAACTGCAGCAAGGTTGCTGCCTGCCATTGGCCAGAGGATGCGTCGTCCTGGACGCGCGATCGTCTGATCGGCAGGCGTCCGGTCATAGTGGGTCAATCGCTCAACGATAACACTCAGCGCAAGGTTCTTGTCAACACCATCCATGTCAGCCCACTGCTCGAGGAAGTGTTGACGATGCGCAACTTCCATGTCTCCGAGGCGGTTACCCACCTTTTCTTGCCACTCAATCACTTCTGCCCTGAATGATCCATGTGTATTGTAATCATGGGCAAACGCGTTCGGATTCATTGTTGCCAAATGTGCAATTCGATTGTAAGCAAAGCTATCATGCGTAACCCCCAGTAACTTGAGGTCAGCAGCAATTTCATCGCGCTGTTCGCTCGTCAGGTTTCCCGTCAGACGCTGGCCAGCCTGGTCAACAAAGTTGATGATCTTGCCAAGGATATACTGGTGATTGCCCGGGCTTGTCGCACTCCAGTCCCCTTGCTCAGCCATGATAATCGAGCCTGCCTGCGTACCGCTGCTGATCACATCAACAACGCCATACAGGTCGTTCTCTATCAAGCCATAAGTAAGCAGAATGTCTGCCGGCTTGCTTCTGCCGCAGTTTGCTGTACAAATCGGTTCAATCGTAAACTGTGGTTTTTCGAGTGAAAGTCCCAAACTCATCATTATACCCCCTTATCCGCATTTATTATGCTGTTTCTGGTTTAAAAACTTTTCCGTTTTGTAACCACTTCACAGTGGAAATATACTATAGGTAGAATAATTTTCTATATAGAAAATATCTAGAGCTTACGCACAACGCCCTTGTCCGCTTCAACACGTACCTTGTCGCCAGTCTTGAGCAGCTCAGTCGCGTTGCTCGTGCCAACCACACAGGGGATACGATATTCGCGACTAATAATCGCTGCATGGCAGACAATCCCGCCTTGATCTGTCACGATCGCCTTGAAACGCTTGAGATACGGAACAACATAGGGCTGTGTCATCGGCGTCACGAGAATATCTCCTTTGGCCTCTTCCATTGCTTCGGAGAACTCAGCGAGAGACGTGACCGGAATATTCAGAATAGTCCCTTCAACATGGCCAGGGTGCGCACAGGTGCCTCGCACCTCCTGCTCTTGTTCTGCCTGCAAGTACGTGGCTTCAACCTTGTCAACGTCTGTGGTGAAAGATTTTTCCCCATTAATGAGGAGGAGCGCAAATCCTTTCTTCCGACGCGCAATCTCTTCTGGAGCAAGTGGCTTTCCTGCTCGCAAACAATCTTTCAATTCCTCGGAGAGGTGCGTCCACACAATATCTTCCAAGGGTATCGCCAACCTGGCACCGATGGCACGCCAGAGCGGGTCGCAGAGGTACTCGTATCCAGCCCAATACTTCTTCAGCCTGAAGCGAAACTGACCTGCTTTTCTGATAATCATTGCAGGAAGCTTCACCTCCAGATGCTTTTGCACGATCTTTGCTTGTGCAGCCGCCAAGTCCTGTGATTCCTTTTCCAAGACTGCTATTTCTTGGTGCACGTTTTCAGGAACCTGTTGTGCGAACTCTTCCAAATAGTGCTCTTCCAACTCCTCGTAATCATAATGATTATGACATTTATGCGGGAAGTGAAGCAAGTAATCAACAACAGTCTTTTTCTTTTCAAGCACTGCGAGCTTCCATTTGAGATCTTCATAGAACTCTTCATTATCACGCAGCATCACTTGGACTTCTTCGTCAGAAAGAAGGCTTCGCAAAACTTGCTGCGCTGCATGAAGAAAATTATCCGTATCTGTGAGCTGATAGAGCGCTATCGTTGTCAGAAAATGATTATAGTAAGTATCAAAAAGTTCCGCAAGTTCTTCTCCTGAAAGCGCGTCGAGCTTCATCGTGCGCAACTCTTCTGCAAAAGCACGCGCTTCTTTGCAGTGCGCTTCACACTGTTCAAAGTATTTCTCATGCACTTCTGGCTTGAGCAATTCCTTCCCCAACTCCCTTGAATGTTCGAGTTCGCTCTCTTCATAGTATGCGGTGAAGATTCGATCTCTGGAAATGCCAATCAAATTACTGTAATGATTGCCGAAAATGTTGCGACGCACACGATAGACATCATGCGAGGTTTCGAAGACAAAGATGGAACCGCTTTCCCGGAACACTTTCTTGAATTTCATGTTTTCCTCACGATGCCCTCGTCAGCATCAACTTCGATCATGTCACCCTCCTTGATGACTTTTGTGGCGAGGTGCGTGCCGACAACGCAGGGGATCTTGAACTCGCGCGAGACTATGGCTGCATGGCTCACGATGCCGCCTTCATCAGTCACGATGCCAGCGGCTTTCGCGACCAGATCCATCATCCCAGGCTGTGTCATCTGCGAGACAAGGATGTCGCCTTTCCTGAATTTCTTGCGCACGCGCTGCTCGTCCGCAGGATCGTTGATGCTCACCACGATCGCACGGCCCTGCACTTTACCCGGGCTCGCTGGCTGCCCTTTCAGTTCCATATCCTTGTCAGGGTGCAGGTAATCGCCGATGTTTGCTTCAGCAAGCTCGCGCGCTTCCTTTCCTGAATAGAATGCGATCTCCTTGCCATCAAACCGGAAGACAAAGACCTCCTTGCGGCGAGCGATCTCTTCCTCGCTGAGTTTCTTCTTGTTCAGCAGGAGTTCCTTGATCTCTTTTTCGCGATAGCAGAAGAACAAGGTTTCTGCATCGACACCGGTGCGTTTCACCAGTTCTTCCTGCAGCTTGACCCAGTAGAACTCGCCAGCCCAGAGCTCTTTGATCATGACGCGGGTCAGGCCGTGTCGCGCAAGTGTCCTGCCGCAATGTTCAAGCTCTGGATCATCGAAGCGTTGATAGAGCGATTCCTGTTCCTTATGCAGTTCTTTCTTGTTCAGGATCATCTCTGCGGCGCGTTTTTTCAACGCGGTGTCGCCTTCGGCCTTGACTGTCGCCAGTCGCGCCTGGAACTCGTCGATCCATTCCTGCAATGTGAAACGGTTCGCGAAGATCCAGGGGTAGTGCTCAAGATGAGCGATGATGTGCTCGTCACTCACTTCTTTTTTACAGCAGAGCTGGATCAGGGCGAGCTCTTCCTTGTTGATCGCGTCGAGCTCATCAGGAGTGCTCAGGACTGACAAGAGATTCTGCGCTTCGAGTCCGACGACATCGTGTGTTGCCAGGCGCTTGAAGAGCATCTCCACCAGCGCTTTGGTCCATTCTGCCTGGCTCACACGGAAATAGCTGATCGTCACGCGCCAATACTCGTTGATTTGCGATAGCAAGTCCAGCAATTCTTGATCGCTGGCTTCCTCCATGTCGACAGCCCAGAGTTCCTGATAGAACGCGCGGTGCTGTGCCAATACTTCTTCGACTTCAGCAAACCAGGAAGCGGCGAACGCTGCGTCAAGAAACTTCTTCCCTGCCTCGTGCTGTTTCAGCAGCCCATCGTTGTGCTGGAACGAATGGATGCGTCGCTGCTCGACAAAGCCGAACGTTCCTGTCGATAGCGAGCCGAGTGTCTTGACGTCGCGGAAGCTCCAGGGATTGTTCTCCGCAACCATCATGAGGTGCGTATTGCTCCACAGGAAAGTATACTCACCCATAATGGGCCTGGCGGGATTTGAACCCGCGACCTCCGGCTCGCTCAGAGCTCTGCACCATTGCTGGCGATGCAGGGTCATATAAGACCGGCGCTCTAATTGCCCTACTCAGGTATCCAGACTGAGCAACAGGCCCTTGAGAAAACAGAAGACTGAAGACGTTTTAAAAGGATTTCGAAGATGTTTAACCGTTCGTGTGAACGACGCTTGCAAAGTGTGCCGGGTCGATTCTTCGCTCCGGACCGCCTCTATAGGAAGCTGTCACGTGTTGAATGTCGTTTCCTTGATCTCTGGCATCAATCTTCAAACGGACGCCATCCAGCTCACCAGCTGCGAGTTCAGCAATAGCTTCTCTCTCTCGAATACCAACGAGGTTGCCATAACCGATCTCCACTTTTGGACCGTGGCTCACACCAACGACAATATTCTCTTCTTGGACATCGTTATCAAGATGACTCGTCAACGCTTCACGGATAAATCCGCCCAGTTCAGCACCGATAACATGCTCAGCACCACCGTTTCTCGCCAGAAAGTCAGCGATCCATGCAGAACCATAGCCCATATCTTTCGGCAGCTGCATCGTATTCTTGATCGTGGCCAGGCCAAGATAGTCAGAGGCCGTGGTAGCGACACCATCGCCGCTAGCAGAGATAACACCTACCGGAATACCTGCACCCATCATCAAACAGTGACCGGTTTGCTGTGCTCGCACCAGCGGGCTGGAGTACACCACAATGTCACTCGCATTGTATCCTGCGTACAGTTCAGCGCCATGGTCCATCGCTTCCCGCGCGCCTTCAACAGAAAGACAATCCAAGCTCTTTCCGTCAGGACCTTTCGCCTTCTTTCCGTGACGCATTATGTCAATAATCATTCGTTGTGTCATTATTACACCCCAAGGTCTGTGTTGGTCATTGTATGAAAGTTATCGTATTTAAATCTTTCTATTTTTACTACTATAAAATGGGTACTAACTGATACCTAATCCTTTAATACACCTAGAGGATCCACACACGCATGCCACCCTTTCCGAAGCTCTCGAGCCCTGCCATTCTCTCGCCGATGGCTGGCGTGACTGATGTCGCGTTCCGCGCCTTGTGCAAGCGCTATGGAGCAGGCATGACCTATACAGAGTTTGTCTCCTCAGCAGCCTTGGTACGCAATAATGCAAAGACTAAGGAGTTATTGATTACTGACCCTTCTGAAAAACCAGTCGGAGTACAATTATTTGGAAGTAATGAAGATGAAGTTGTCGAGGCTGCGAAGCGTGTCGAGCAGGATTTCGACGTGATCGACATGAACTGCGGGTGCCCTGCACACAAGGTGATCAAGACCGGCGCAGGCAGCGCATTGCTCAACGATCCAGCAAAGATCGGCCACCTTGTCAAGAAGGTCGTCGACGCAGTCAGCAAGCCAGTCACTGTAAAGATACGCACTGGTATCGACGACACATCGATCAACGCGGTCGAGGTCGCGAAAGCTGCGGAAGCTGCTGGCGCTGCTGCCATTGCTGTCCACGGGAGAACGCAGCAGCAAGGCTATACTGGCGAGGCAGACTGGAGCATAGTCAAGGCTGTGAAGCAGGCTGTGAAGATCCCTGTCATCGGCAACGGCGACGTGTTCTCTGCCGAGGACTTCTGGAAAAGGAAACAAGAAAGCGGCTGCGATTATATCATGGTGGCGCGCGGCGCGATCGGGAATCCCAGGATTTTCGCAGAAATTAATATTTTAAAGAGTATTAATAAAAATATTAAAAGTAATAGTAACAATTTAAGCAAATCCTTAAATAATAATAAAAATAATATTAATAAAAATATTAAAAATACTAATATCAAGTGTTTTTTCGAATACTACGAGCTCGCTCAACAGTATTCCATCCCTTTCCCACAGCTCAAAGCGCATGCCCTGCACTTCACCAAAGGCCTGCCAGGCGGGGCCAAGCTCAGGCACGCGCTCAGCCAGGCCCAGGATGCAAAAGCTCTTATAGCAGTGATGAACGCACAGGTGCACACATGAGATACCTTCCATTGCTCCTGCTCAGCCTGCTCGTCCTCAGCGCATGCGGCGAACCGGCAACCTGGACAGACGTCGTGCGCGTCGACTACATCGGCAGGGATGCCAACGGCACGGTGTTCGACACGAACATTGAAGCAGTGGCCATGGAGCACGATCTCTACAACGAGAACCGCGCATACGTCCCGCTCGAACTCTTAATCGGCGAGCAATCAGTGATCCGCGGCTTTGAAGAAGCCATCGTCGGCATGCGGCCAGGCCAGACAAAGACTGTTGAACTGCCACCGGGCGAAGCCTACGGCCCGTACGCGCGCGGCAAGGTCAGCACGACACAGCGCGTGCAACGCGCACCCCGAATAACGACCGAACGGCACTTCCTCGACGTGCCACGCGCCGAGCTCGAGGGACAATTGCCAAGCATCAATCTCGGCGATCCAGTGAAGATCAAAGGGCTCACCTATGTCATTGCAGGCCTGAGCCAGGACTTTGTCGGCCTCATGCTCATTGCAGAGCCAGGAGATACCATACAGCTTGCTGACACGCCCTGGCCCGGCACGATCATCGCGATCGACGACGAGAACATGACTGTGCGGCAAGATCCGCAGAACAACACGATCATCGAGACGCCCTTCGGCGCGGCACTGCTCACGATCACCGAGGAGGAGATCATCACCACGCTCCTGCTCGAGGTGGGCGACATCTGGAGCTCGAGCACCTGGGGCACTGGCACAGTCATCGCGCTCAACGAAACAGACGTGACCATCGACTTCAACCACCCTCTGGCAGGCAAGACCCTGGAGTTCGAGATCACCCTGCTGGAAATTCTGGAGAAATAGCAGACTCCCACTGCGGCAATTATCCTCGCTACGCTGCGGTATATTATCGGCGCCTCGCGTAGTCCTATGACTTCGCTGCGCTCGTCATCGCTCGGCACCGCTCTGAAGCCAAGGCAGTGGGAGTCTTGGAGACCGCGGCAGTGGTATAGGAGGAGTAAACTTTATTAAGCCTTTTTTATAAGGACGCTGTTATGGACATTTTCGACTGCATCTACACGCGCCGCTCGATCAGGAAGTTCAAGGACGTGCCAGTCGAATTCGACAAGATCATCGAGATCATGAAAGCAGGCACCTACGCGCCCTGCGCCGGCGACCTGCAGAACTGGAAATACCTCTTCGAGTACGATCCTGACAAGATCAAGAGCCTGTACCACCATACGCTCGAGCAGGAAGCCTTCATGACAGCGCAGGTCGCGATCATCGTGGTGGCCGAAACCGACATCGCAGAGAAGTTCTTCGGCATGCGAGGCAAGCGGCTCTACGCCATCCAGAATTGCGCAGCCATGATCCAGAACATGCTCCTCGCGGCGCACGCGCTCGGCGTCGGCGCGTGCTGGATCGGCGCGTTCGACGAGAACAGGATCAACGACATGTACAAGATCCCAAGCGTGGCACGCGCGCAAGCCATCATCCTCCTCGGCTACGCCGACGAAGTGCCCAAGCAGCGACATGTCAAGTATGTCTGGTTCCTCGTGAACTATGGCAAGTACGGCATGAAGTACGACAATATGCAGCGTATCATGCACGACCTCTCCCTCGAATGGGAGAAGCAGCGCGACATCCTCAAACGCATGGCGAACCGGCGCGTGAACGAAGCCAAGAAGCTCGTCGGCATGGACAAGGAGAAGACAGTCAAGAGCTCAGCCAAGGCGAAAGGCAAGGACATGCTCAACGATCTCAACACGCAAGCCATGAACTTCTTCCAGGGCCTGAAGAAAGGCAAGCCTGCAAGTAAAGGCGCTCCTCAGAGACGAGCTGCCAAGAAGAGCTTCCTCGACAAGCTGAAAAAGCGACGCTAGCTTGCAGCACCATACTTCAGCTTCTCAACATCCTGCTGCTTTGACTCTTCCTGCAATTGCCGGATCGTGTTGGCATACTGCGGATGACCAGCAACGAACTTCTCAAGCGCGTACTTATGGTTGACGCGCCCGGCAGGCTCGGTCACGATCTCAGCGAAAAGCGAGGAGCCCTTCGGCATGACATGCCCGCTTTCCACCATGGCAAACACTGCGCCATACTCGGCATCATAGGCTTTCTTGGCACCATACTGCTTCTTTGACGCAGCACGCTTCTCCTCTTCCAGACGCATCAGCGTCTCCACCCGTGTCTCGAGTTCTTTGCTCATGGAACACAGTCAAGGAAATAGTTAAGAAATGTCTTCCTCCTCAATTATTGCAATTCTTACCGTTGCAGCCGAAAAAACGCACTGGCCAGGCTGCCATCGCTTTTTTAAAACGCCTTCTTCTCCTCACACACATGGCATCCATGCCACAGCTCTGGCCTTATGATCAAGTACGTCCGGAACAGGACAAGCTCATCGAGGCTGTGGAGAGCACGATCACGACAAAGCAGAGCCTCGTGGCGCACGCGCCCACAGGCCTGGGCAAGACGGTCGCAGCGCTCGCGCCAGCGCTCGAGCACGCGATAGAGAAGGATCTCGTCGTGGTCTTCATGTCAGGCAGGCATACGCAGCACGACATCGCGATCGAGACAGCGCGCGAGATCAAGGAAAAGCACGGCGTCGACTTCACGGTTGTCAACCTCATCGGCAAGCGCTGGCTCTGCCTCCAGCCAGGCGTGGAAAGCCTGAAGAGCAGGAGCTTCGCCGAATACTGTAAGGCGATGAAAGCAGACAAGCAATGCGAGTACTACGAGAATCTCAAGAAAGGCGAGGAGCTCAGCCCGAAGACCAAGCAATTGCTCAAAGAGCTCAGCGCGGTCACTCCCTTGCGAACCGACGAAGTCAAGACTGCGAGCAGGAAAGCTGGCTTGTGCCCGTATGAGATCACGCTCCTGCTCGCGAAGAGAGCGCGCCTGATCGTTACTGATTACCTCTACCTCTTCGACCCAGGCATCCGAAAATTGTTCCTCGGACGAATCGGCCGCCAATTGGACGAGTGCATCCTTGTCGTTGACGAAGCCCACAACCTGCCTGAGCGCGTGAAAGAGATGGGCAGCGACCGGCTCTCGACAATCCTGCTCAACCGGGCGATGAGCGAAGCCGAGAAGTACAAGCACGACGAACTCGGCAAGAAGCTCAAGCAGCTCGGCGATATCCTGCAGAAGATGGCCTTGTTCACCGACGACAACGGCATGCCGGTGGACGGCGAAGCGGAGAAATACGTGAACAAGGACGCGCTCATGACAAAACTCGAAGCGATGCACACGAGCACCGACGCACTCCTGGAGTGGATGGAGAAAGTGGCTGATGGCATCCGAGAAGAGCAACGCGCCAGCTACATCGGCGCGGTCGCAGGCTTCCTCCAGCTCTGGCTCGAGGTCGAAGAGCAAGGCAGGGCGCGGATCGTGAAACGCGAGCGCGGGCAGAAGGAATGGATCATCAACCTGAACAACCGCTGCCTCGACCCGAGCATCATCACCCACGAGGTCTTCGAGAACTGCCACAGTTCGATACTCATGTCAGGCACGCTCACGCCGCCAGGCATGTACGCAGCGCTCCTCGGCGTGTCAGAACCAAATCTCTCAATCTTGGAAAGCCCGTTCCCAGAGGAGAACCGGCTCAACCTGATCATCCCCAAGACGAGCACGAAGTTCACGCAACGCTCTGACAAGATGTGGCAGGACATCGCAGACGTGCTGCGCAAAGTCGTGCTTGCGGTTCCAGGAAACGTCGCGGTCTACTTCCCAAGCTACGCAATCCTCGAGAAAGTCAACGCGAACCTGGATCACGGCTTGCCCAAGACTGTGCTCGCTGAACAAAGGGGGATGACTAAGGACGAAAAAATGGTGTTTCTGAACAAGTTCAAGGATTATAGTAATAATGGTGGTGCAGTCCTTCTCGGCGTCATTACAGGTAATTATGGAGAAGGAATTGATCTTCCTGGCGATTTACTGAAAGCCGTTGTCGTCGTCGGCCTCCCGCTCACCAAGCCTGATCTCGAAACCAACGCGCTCATCAAATACTACGACGCAAAGTTCCGGAAAGGCTGGGAATACGGCTATACCATTCCCGCGTTCAACAAGACATTGCAGAGCGCTGGCAGGTGCATCAGATCATCGAGCGACAAAGGCGTGATCGTTTTCCTCGACGAGCGCTACGAATGGCCCCGTTATTTGAACCTCTTCCCGAAAGAATGGAACATGAAAAGCACCTTGCTGTTCGAGAAGATGATCAAGGAATTCTTTGAGAAGAACGGGAAATAAATTCGGATTAACCTTGCTGTTGAGGAACGTCGTGTTGCGCAATGTAATTCTCCATCGCATATCTCAATCCAGGAACAAACACTCGTGCCATAGGATTTGAAGCGTCTTCTTTCGTATTCTTCGCTGCTTCCACGGCAACCGCCACTCCTTTTCTCCTTGCTTTGCTTTCAAGATGTGCGTCCATTCCTATGTAGAGAACAACTTGGGGAATCAGATATGCTGCAGCTGTCACAGGCAAGAAGATTGTGGCAACAATGATATCCTCCAATCGCTTGTTCATCATGATACCGTAATACATCTATATATAAAAAGATTTAGTCAGTAAGCACAGAGAAGACAGGAGGGACGTCAGATCCAGATACCAACCCTGCAATAAATCCGGGCCATGATCAAGGAATTCTTCGCGAAGAACGGGAAATAACTATTCGAGATGTTTACCTTCTTTGTACATCCTTTTCAGTATTCTCTCAAATTCCTTAACGTCAACTTCAATCATCTTCAGTTTATGTATAATAACATGCTGATCTTCGTCGCTCGGAGGCCACGCTCTTTGAGAAGCTCCTTCCCAGTATTCCTGACTTATCGCCCTACGAATTCCTGAGAGTAATTTAGCGTACCGGCTAAGATGTGTCGCAGCCTCCTGTAATTCAAGTTTTATCCTCTCCCCTTTTTTCTCATGTATCTCAATGTCATGCTCTTCCAGAATACTTGCGGCGGTTTCCCAGTCCTTCTCCTCGAAAGCAGCGATGAGATCTGTCAGTTTTTTATGGAACCATGCCATCTGATTTCTTGCCTCTTATGATAATTTAATGCTTTCGTTTTTTGAGTGGTGGATTTCTCTTGTTGTGCACCAACACCAGCAAGACAATGCCGATCAAGGCCATGAGCAACAAGATCGTGGCCAGCACAAGACTCGAGCCCTCGCTGCGTTGCTCCGGAACAGCGATCGAGACGCTCTTCTCCTCTGTGCGCTTGTTCTCGTACACGACACGGCCGCGCAGCACGTACTCGCCAGGTTCAGCGATCGAGAGCAGGCTCTCCAGGTCGACGCTCTCGCCCGGCGCAACGAGCAATTGATCGGTCTCGACGACTCGATACAGCTCCCCGTCGCGCTCGATTACACCCTCGAAGCGCGCCGCCACACTCCTCTCGCCGGTATTCGTGAACGATGCGGCAAGCGGAACAATGCCACCAGGCTGTTCAGGCGCTGCGAGCGCGGTGAACGAGCCTTCCTCACCAAGGGAGCCGGGCTCGAGCACCGTGAATTGCGTCCTTCGTGGCTCGCCGCAGGCATCGATCAACAACTCAGCCTCATACTCACTTTCAGCCAGCGTGCCACTCGTCCGGAGCGGATACTCGGCAGTCAGGGTCGGCAAGGTTTCCGCATTCTCTATCACACTGGAACGCATCACCTCATCGCCAGTCATGAGGTTGATGACTGTCAGGCTGCCACGAGGCGTCACGCGCGTGTTCCCTGTGTTCTTGATGAAATACCTGGCCTGGAACTGGCTTCCCTGCTCGAGCGTTGGTACGGCAAAGCCGCCGAGCACGCAGCTCGTGAGCGCATTGCTGTCGATCGTGAAATTGATCGGCACCACGAGCGTGAGCGCGAGCCGGTTCGCGATCCCTGACGGCACACTCGTCGGGGTCGAGGTCAGGACCAGCGAAGCGTGATACTCCCGCGGCTCAGCATCATTGGGCGGCGCGAGGCCGAGAGTGAGCTGCGTGACGCCCAACGAAGCAAGCCGTTCCTCAGCGATCGCCACTGTGAACCAGGAAGCGCCTTCGCCCTCAACTATGGCAGTGACAGTGACTGGCTCATTCTTCGGATTGGAAAGCTGGAACGCGTGTTCTGCATAGCCGCCAGGCAGGACGTCGACAAGCGCCACCCGGGCCGGGCTCACGCCAAGCGCGGCAACAGACGGCAGCGTAAGGACTAGCAGCAATACAGCCATTGCGATTTTTGTATTTTTCATTTTATCCGATCTGTGCGTGGAAGACGATGGTGCCATTGCATTCGCCGACAGCGCCTGCGCCTGACTGGATCCGCCAGTAGAGTGGCAGGCTGGAATTGTCCGGTCCTGTCTGCGGGGGCACGTTCAAATTCGCTGTCGGCGCTGTCGCAAGCTCGCCAGTCAAGGGCGTCATTGACGCGTAGGCAGTGCCCTGGCTGGTGCTGAAACGCTCAGCGCTCACCGTGATGTTCCCGCCGTTCTTGCATTCCATGGAAAGATTGTCGCCTTGCGTCGCTCCATACGCCCAGAGATCAACATCAAGCGCGACATTGCCGAAATTGATGACTGAGACATTCTCTTCTCCGGAGGGGACGCCGCCGAGCACGTTACCGTAATCGAGCAGGGTGGGACGGACATCAACCGCCTGTAACTGGTTGAGGTATGTGAAGTTCCAGAAGCTGCTGCCCACGCCGACATTGTCAACGCCAGCGACATGGCAGCGCCACCAGCCCGGCTCTGCATAGTACCACATGTTGAATGAGCACGTGCATCTTGCCGAGGTTTCATTGATTGTTGTGCAGGCGCCGCAGCTGCCATTCGTGTAATGATTGGTGGCATTGTCAGGGTCGAAGCGTGCCAGACCGTCCCTGAACAGCCAGCCCTGCGCGTCGATGATGTCGGCTGCGCCGTTGTCGTCAGAGACATTGGCAGTGCAGTTCACGATCTGCTGGCCGCCTGCGATAAGGTCGATCGGATTGTCAGGGATCACGCTGCGTGTGTACGGCAAGGCGTTCGTCACTGTCGCGTTCGTGGGGATCGTCATGTTATCATGGGTCTCGTTGAAGTCCTGGATGTGCACTGTCCAGTTTCTGACAGCCCAGTCGCTGTACCCGAGACTGTCATAGCAGAGCACGTTCCAGATAAAGGTGAAGTTGCTCCCAAGCGGCAAGCCGGTGAGCGTGAAGTTGTTGTGCTGGCGCGCTTCCACCGCAGTGTCGTTCGCGTATTCCTGCCACACGCCGGTGATGTTCGTGTACAACGAGCAATTGGAGATGTTATTGTCGTTTGGCTGATAGACGAGCGTGAGGTTGCCGTCAGGATCATTGTCGCCGTCCGGCGGGCTGATCAGGAGCACGACCGGCGGCTGATCGTCGGTGATATACTGGTAGGTGCTGTCGCTTGTCGTGGTCCAGCCTGCACGGTCGCTCGCGATGACGCGCCAGTAATACGCCTTGTTCATCTGCAAGGGCAGGAGCGTCCGGTTGGTGTCGTTGATCGTGAACGTGACATACTCGGTCGTGACGCCCGCGCTGAAGATCGGCGAGCTGCTCACCTGGAGCGTGTAGTTCCAGAAGTTGTCGTCTGTGGTCTCCTGCCATTCCATCGTGGGCGTGAGATCGCCTGTGACTGTGTAGTTCGCAGGTGTGACCAGGTCGAATGAGGCTGGCGCGATCGTGTCGACAGTGAACACTCTGGTTTCTGACTGGTTCTCGTTGAACGAAGCGTCCCGACAAATGACGTACCACGTGTGGCTGCCTTCCGCAAGGCCGTTGACTGTGAAGGAGTCGCCGCCCTCGACAGGCGCAGGATCTGTCTGGTTCAGCACGCCGTCGATGTACAGGCTGCAATTCTGGACTTCCACATCGTCAGTGGTGTTGTATTGGAAGACCACTGTACTGCTGTTGACGTACGCGTCGTCGTCAGGCGAGAGCAGTTGCAGTGTCGGCGCTGTCGAGTCAGGGCTGGTGATGTTGAAGCTCCAGGTCACGCTGGTGTTGATATTCCCGACATCGTCCCAGCACGTGACATTCCAATAGTGCAGGCCGTAGCCGAACGTGTCCTCCACGTCCTTCTGCACCCCGCTGGTGGCGGTCGTCGTGCTGATCACACTGTCGTCCACTGTCACGTTGCAGTCGAGCGTCGAATCGTGCGTGTCAGTCACCGTGAAGCTCAGGTTGAGCGTGGTTTCGCTGGTGATGTTGCCATCGAGCGGCGCGTTCAGCTGGATGTTGGGTTCCACGCCGTCGAAGAGCAGGGTCTCCTCGTCCTGGAAATTGCTGCCGATGTAGTAGAACTTTGACGGCGCTGAGAAGATGCGGCAGCTGAAATCATAGTTGCCGTCATAGCCTGCAGTGTCATACTCGATTCTCGCATGCCCTGTCGCGTTTGTCGTGGGCGTTCCGATCAGGCCGCCGGTGTCGTTGTAGAAGTAGACAGTGTAGCTGTCGATGCCCTGGCCGTTCTCCTCTTCTGTGACGCGGCAGGTGAGGTTGATGTTTGTCGGGTAGACCGAGCCTGTCGGGCTGATCCAGGTTATCTGCGACGTGGCAGTCACGTTGAACCAGAGGTATTCAGCCGTCGTGTTCGTGTTGTTGCTCAGGTCTGTCGCTTCCAGCTTTGCCACGTGCCGGCCGACGATCCAGCTCGAGTTCGTCTCGATCGTGTGGTTGGTCCAGTTGTTCGTGTACGGCGAAGAGACGTTGAACGCTCTGATCGTCGGGTCGGTCGTGTTGTAGCGTGCTACGCTCCGGTTGATGTACTCGTTCCATTCAGCGAAAATCGTCAGATTCTCGCCCTTCTTGACAACCGTGTCGTTGAGACCGTAGTTGCCGTTGATCACATACGGGGGCTGGATATCCCCGCTGTCGCCTGTCGTGAGCGAAGCTGTCCTGTTGTTCGGCGAGGACGCGTTGTACATCAAGGTGGGTTCGTCCCCGATCTGGCAGCGCATGGTTTCGATGCCAGAGCTGTAATCGGTGTAGTTGAAGCGGGCATGTCCGCTCGCGTTCGTCGTGTTCCAGCCGAGATAGTCGGTCGCGTTATAGAAGCTCACATTATAGCCACTGATGCCGCTGTTGTTCTGCTCGTCGACCACACGGCAGGTGATGTTTGTCGTGTTCGTGGTGTAGATGAAGGCTGGCTCGAGCAGGATGCTCTCGACAATCGCCCAGCCCCAGACCTCCAGGCTCTGGTCAGGCGTCACGTTGACATTATTGCTTGTGTCGTTCCCGTATTGCCGCCAGCCGAGATAGCCAGGCGCGAAATTGTTCGGGATGACGTAGGAGAAATTCGCCCAAGCGTCAGTGCCGGAAAGCGAGAGATTGCTGACATTCGCCCAGCTGCCTGATGCGTTCGTCGCCAAGGTGGCAGTGTTGAGCTGGAAGTTATCATGCCATAAGGCAGCGAGCTTAACCGTGTCGCCCTTGTGCGCGATCGTGACATTCGCCTGGACATTGTCAGCCCAGGGCGGCTCTGACTCGAGGGTTGTCAGCTCGTAGCTTGCCTGGTTCTGGCTGTCCACCTGGTAGTAGCGCGACGCGTTCATCGTGATGTTGCACGTGAAGTTCTCTGTGCCAGCGCTGAAGTCCTGGTAGGTGAAACGGGCATGCCCTGTGCTATTGGTGATGTTATCGCCGAGGAAATCGGTGCCGTTGTAGAACCTGACGACGTAGTTCTGGATCGCCTGGCTGTTCGTGTCGTCCATGACACGGCAGGTCAGCGTGGTATTGTCGCTCAGGTTCAGCAGCGTGTCTGTGATACTCGAGCTCACCACCTGCGCGAGTCCCCACACCGTGAAATTGAGGTATTCGAGGCTCTGGTTCCAGTTGTCCTGCTCGTCAGCAGCGTAGAGCTTAGCAACGTGGGTGCCAAGCGTCCACAATGCCGAGGTGACGATCGTATGATTGCTCCAGTTGCGCGGGTTCGGTTCTGGCAAGGTGATCGTGTAATTCTGCACAAGCGGCGAGGTGCTGTTGTACGCGACCGTGGCGTTGCTCAATGTCTCGTCCCAGCGTCCGAAGATGGTCGTGTTCTCGCCTCGCAGGATGCTCGTGTTCGTCAGGTTGTACGTGTTGTTGTAGATCCGCGGCGGTGTCGTGTCGAGCAGTTGTATCCTGTAGATGCTGTTGTCCTGGATCTGCAAGGCTGGATCGTCGACCAGGAAGAGGACTGGCACGTCTTCCGCGGTCGCGCCTGTGAGGTTGAGGACATAGCTGAACACCACAGTGGTGTTGACATCCGCAAGCCCGTCCTTGCCAGAGGTGTTCCACTCGACAGTGCCGTTCCACGTGCCGCCGAGCCGTTCTGACACATCGCTTTCGTTCTGGTACCAGATGTCAGCAGCCGCATCGATGATCCATGTGTCGTTCAGGTCCTCGTGCGTGACGACGATATTGCTGAGGTTCCAGAGCGTGCTGTTCGCCGTGTTCAGCACGTGCAGCTCGATGCGGTAGGCGTGCCCGCTGATCATGATGAACGTGTCGTTGGTCGAATTCCCGGTCAGGTTCGCGCTGTAGGTGTGCTTGTTCAGGCTGTTCGTCACGTCATAGACCAGGATCTTTGTCAGGTTGAGTTCCAGGTTCGGCGGCGTGATGTTGAAGCTGCTCGCGTTCCAGAGTTCTTGCGTCGTGCTCATGAGGATGTGACCGTCTGGAGCGACGAGCTCGACATACGCGCGATACTTGCCAGCAGGGCTGTTCCCAGAATCCCATGGCGACTCGTTCCACATTGTTGCCAGGTCCAGGTATTCCTGTGGTGCCAGGGTCTGTATGGTGTTGTTTGCCGTGTCGTTGCGCACCGTGGCATACCACTGCCAGCCGCCACTGATGTTTCGCTGGATCAGGAAGTGCAGGAGGCCGCGCAGGGCAGTGCTGCCAGTATTGCTGAGCAGGCTGCCGTAGGTTTCCTCTGCGCTGCTGGAGATGCTCGGCAGGCTCGGTCCGCGGTTCCGCCAGGTCTTGGCGCCGAGCAGGATGGTCTCTGCATCCTCTTCATAGGACTCGTAGTAGGCCCAGACGTCATTGTCGCATTGGATCCTGGCGCCTGCCTCGATCGGTGAGCCTGTGAAGCGGATGACGCCCTGCGGCCTGGGCGGCGTGTAGCTTGTTGAGGTGCTGCTGCCGATGAGCAGGCCTTCGCTGTCGCGCAGTTCGCAGTACGTGCTCGGCTCCCTGGCGACGAGGCTGACGTATTCGGCTGGCTGCGGCAGGACATAGTAATTGTCCATGGCTGCGAGCGGCAAGTGGAGCACGCCCTCTGTCCCGTCGCCGTCTGCAGCAGTCATGCCGCCGATCTGGCTGTTGTTTGCCACTGCATAGCTGGTCACGCCGTTGCCTGCGCCTGACCCGCCGCCGAGATCGACGGTGGTGTAGGCGTCGCAGTCTGGCCAGTTCCACGTGCTGCCATTGCTGAAATACACTGTCAGGTTGGTGTTGTTGACCCCACAGGCGATCTCGCGATACGCGCCATTCGTGGATCCGCTCTCGATGCCGTAGAGGCCGTTGCTCTCAGGATAGAGCGGCAGGTAATCGTTGTTGCCGGCCTCGCCTTCGTAGTGCGCGAGCACGCTCGCGTTCGCGAGCAGTCGCTGTCCTGGGCCGTCCGCAGGATTGTAGTTGATCTCTGCTGTCTGGCCTGGCTGGACGATCACGCTTGAGACGTAGCCCGAGCCATCGTACAGGCTGACGTTCGCCACCTGGTACGGGCTGTACACGTCAAGGCTTTGCGTGTCACGCGGCGCAGGGTAGGTGAAATTCCTCCCCATCCAGGCCAGGGGCGTCAGTGGACTGCCGATGCCGGTGAGAAGGAAGCCGCTGCCCACGGGCTTTGTCGCGCTGATGGTCGTGTTGGTCGTCAGGTTCGCGGCCCTGATCGTGTAGATGTCGCTCTGGTTCAGGACATGGCAGTCGGCACCATTCACGCACACGGTCGTGTTGTCGTGCATGCCTGAGATGTTCAGGTCGCCGGTGGCGAGGGAATCGCTCACAACCACCTGGATGCCGCTGAAGATCTCGCCGCGCGAGACATTCGTGCCGCTCGACGCGCCGCTGTTGCCATAATAGATGCTGATGTTCACATCGCTGTTCGCGTCCAGGGTCGCGAGCTTGACCCAGAGCTCTGTCGTGCTCGTATTGCAGTCAGTGCCACGCCAATATGACAGGCTCGTGCCGGTGCTCTCGTCGATAAGGCGCAGGTCAGTGCAGTTCACGTCAAGCTTCCCCTGGCTCACGAGCGTCGCGGTGTCGATCGTGATATTCACTTGCGTGTCGTTCAGGCTCAAGCCGTCCTGCTCAGTGATGGTAAAGCTCTGGCGGTATTTCCAATCTTTCGCCCACCACCAGCCCGCGCTGTGGCCTTGCAGGGTGACATTCTCGTTCTGGCTGAAGTTCGCGGCAGTCACGTTGATGGCGATGAACGCCTCGTTCTCGATCAGGAAGCTGCTTCCTTGCTCACTCGCGCTGCCAGTGCTGTCGTTCGCCCTGACAGTATAGGTGTAGGTGCCGTTGTACCAGGTCTGTTCAAAGGTATAATTGTACAGCCCTGCACTGAAGCTCATCGGCTGGTTGTTCAGCACGACCGTGCCGTTCGGCGCTGTCACTGTCAAGAGCACGTCATCCAAGGTGTCGTCGTCAGTGACGTTCGCGTAGATCGTCACATTGCTGCCCTGGCCTTGCGGGTCAGGGCTTGCCCAGACGCTGGAGATGTTCGGCACCAGGCCGATGTCCAGCAAGGTGGTGTTCCACGAGAGCAGCGTGTACAATGTGGCGCTGCCTGCATAGCTCGCATTGATCGTGTGCACGCCGAAGCTCGCGCCGGCAGGGATCAGCCATGTCCTGGTAGCCATGCCCTGACTGTTCGTCACCGCAGTGCCGATGTTCACGCTGTCTGTCAGGTCGGTGAAGTTGATGGTCGCGCCGCTGATCGGCGTGCCATTGTCGTACCGGAGCGTTGCGTTGAAACGCACCATCTCGCCACGGCTCGCGTTCGTGTCATTCACCGTGACGTTCCGTGTGCTCGTGTTCGCGTAGATCGTGATGTCGACATACTTGAAGTCGTTCTGTCCAGTGTCGCTGCCTGACTCTATCAGTACTTGCTGCGGGCCGAGCGCTGCGCTCTGGCTCGTGGTGAAGCTGAGATTGTGCCATTCAGTATCAGAGGCGTTGATCTGCAGGAAGAGCACATCCAGGGGGCTGGTGTTTGTCCAGCCAGGGCTCGGCATGGTATAATTCACGGTGACATTCGTCGCATTGTCTGCGCCGGTGTTGTTGACATAGGCGGTGATCAGGCCTGATTGGCCGCGGGTCAGGTTGCTCGGGTTGCTCGTGACCGTGATGGCGATGATGCCCTCTTCACGCACCTCAAGAAGGCGTGGTTCCTGCTCGTTCCATATGCGTACCTCGTTGCCAGGATTGGTATAGTTGACTGTGACGTTGATGTAGTAATCGCCTTGTGTCGCTGTCGTGTTCGCGCTGATATTGAATTGGAAGCTGATGCTCGTATCGTTCGCCCACTGCGTGAGCGTGCACGCGCCATCCCCGGTCGGTGTACCGCCAGCGATACAGGTCGCGTTCAGGCCGATGCCCAGCGGGTAATTGAGCCGTATCGTCACCGCAGTGAGATTTTCGCTCCACAAAGTGGTCATGTTGAAGGTGTACGTCGCTGGCGTGCCATTCGTGAAGATCCTCGTCGGCGCTATGGAGGACTGGAAGGTGCTGGGCGTGTTGTGCACTGTCACGGTGAGACTGCTGTTCTGCGCTGACGGTCCATTATCGCTTGTCATGTTCACGCGCCACGTGAACGTATAACTGCCGCTCGGGACGCTCAACGGGATCGGGTAGCCGTTCGTGCTGTTGTCCCAGCGCCGCGTGCAATTATCGCCTTCGTCGATATTGCCGCAGCTCTGCGCGCTCATCGGCCCCCAGCCAGGATAGAGTCCTGAGCCATTGAGGAGCGTGAGGTTGATGGTCGCGCTGATCGCCGTGTTGTTCTTCGCCTGGATCGTGACGTTGACCCAGTCGAGCAGGTCGCCGGCCTCGTACTCGTTGATCGTGGATTCGTACTCGTTCTCGTGCGAGAGGTTGTTGAGCCGGAGCAGGGCCTCGACGATCTCGAAGAGGCCTGTGTCAAGCAGCTGCACTCCGCGGGAATCGTTCAGGATGTTGCTCTCGTTGTCGCGGAACGCGGCGTACACCCGGTACCAGCCAGGACTTCTCGTGCTGGTCAGCCAGGCCCCGCTCGTGTCCCAGATCGGGCTGATGTTCAGAACGGTGTTCGGATCGATCGTTCGCTCGGTGATGTCCTGGTAGACTGGCGCGCCGATGAATTCCCACGAGCCGGTGCTGTTCCCCTGGACTGCGAGGAAGAGGTAGCCAGTCATGTTCGTGTCGCCGATGTTCTGCAGCCCGGTGTAGACTTGCTCTTCGCTCGTGTTGTCGACGGTCGCGTTCGGCGGCGGATAATGGTATTGGCGCATCTCACGGATGCTGAGCATGTTGCTCTCGTCTTCAGTCACGTCTTTCTCATACGTCGCCCAGACCGGATAGTCGCAGCGCATGATCCAGCCAGGGAGCGCGAAAGTGTTGTCGTCGCCAGTGCCAAAGCCGATCTTGCTGATCAGGCTGTTGCCGCTGCTCAGCGCGCTGGCGATCTGGCCGCCGGTGCTGTTGTAGACGGTACAGTTCGTTCCCAGTGTGGGCGCGGCGATTGCAATGTGGTCTGTGGTGATATTGCTGCCGAAAAGGGTGCCGAGCTGCCGTTCCGGCAGGAAGATCGTGGTTTCTGTGCCGTCGTCGTCTGCCTGCTGGATCGCACCGATGTATTCATCGCTGGCGTTCGGCTCGAGCCGGTAGGCGGCAGTGGCGCCTTTTGCTCCGCCCAGATCGCCACTGTCATACGCCTCGTCAGTTCCGAGCACGATGTCAGCGAGCGCGCCGCCGGCTGAGCGGTTCACCTGGATTGTCGCACCGTTCGGTCCGCTGCCGATTCCCAAGAACCGACTCGGGACGCCGTAGACCGGTTCTGTCGTCGTGGGATAGAGTGGTGCGGCGTCGCTCGTTCCCTGGCTGTGATGGACCAGGATCGGGATGTCGCTTACGATCCGCATGGACAGCAAGTCCGTGATGTCGTAGGTGTCGTCCACAAACAGGCCGGTCGCGCCGACCTGGAAGTTCGCGACCACGCTTCCGTTGTCGTAGATCGTGACATTGGCCGTGCCCCAGGGGCTGAGGAAGTGGAAGTCATCAGTGCCACGGCGCCAGTTGTAGATGAATTCTGTGCCGGCCCAGGACGCTGGTGCGATGATGTCGCTGCCGTCAGCAGTGCCCTCGACCATGATCGGCCGTGTCGCCTTCACTTCTGTCGACATGCTTGCTGAGGCGATGGAGACGAACTCGCTGATATTCAGCTGCGCTGACGTCGCGCCGACGCTCACGTTGTTGTCGTCCACCAGGCTGTACACCATGAAACCGTTCGAGGCCAGGAGGTTGCTCAGCACGTAGCCCATGGTGCGCGGCGTTGCGTAGCTCATCACTGCTGTCAGGTTGCTGATGTCTGGCGCTCCTGGATTGCCGTAATAGACGTGGATGGTCGTGTCATTCCCTGCTGGAATGTGGTCAACCTGGACGAGGATGGTCGTGTTGGTCTCGTTGCATCCCCATTCGAGATAGTGGTCAAGCATCACCGCGCCATTCGAGTAATTGTTGCCAGTGAAGCGCAAGTCTGAGCAGTTGTCGTTCAGCTTGCCCTCGCTGATCAGGGTCTGCGTGTCCAGGACGACCTCGACCTGGTATTCGTACAGGTCGGTGTTCGACGCAGTGACGTCGATGGTCTGGCGGTACAGCCAGCTCGTGTTGTACCAGTCCTGCCACCGCCTGCTTGCGAGGTTCACGGTCTCGAAGTTCTTGTAGGTCGCGAATTCTGGATCGATGTGGATCGATCCGGTCGCGTTGACCGTGAAATTTCCTGGCGGGTCGACGATGATGCCGTCAGTGTTGTTCGCGCTGATCTTGAATTCGTAGAAGCCGACGAGCCAGGTGTCGTTGTAGGTATAGCTGTACCCCGTGCCGCCAGTGGGTGTCATGTCGTAGATCTGCCAGGTGCTATCGGGTTTTGTGATGTTGACCCAGACCGAGTCGACGCCGACTGCGTCAGTGACGTTCGTGGTGATCACGACCGGGTCGCGGATGCCCACCATGCTCGGCGTGGCAGTCTCGTTTGTCACGTTCGGCGTGCTGCTCACCCGGTACACGAGGGTTTCATCGTCAGCTTCGATGAATGCTGTCGTGTTGCCGTCGTAGGTGATGTTCAGGGTGTGGTCGCCGAGACTGGCAGTGTCGTTGATCGTCACAGTGAGGTATGCATAGCCTTGCGCGTTCGTCGCGTTCGTGCCGAGATTGACGCCGTCTGTCAGGTCGGTGAAATTGATGAGCGCGCCTTGCACTGCCTGGCTCAGGTCGTTCAGCAGGCGTGCCCTGAACGTGATGTTCGCATCGCGCGCCTGCGTGCTCGGGCTCGCGAGCAGCTCCAGGAGGTAGGTGCGCGCGTAGACGTCGATCGTGTTGTTCGTCGTCGTGCCGTTCGAGGTCGCGTCCTCGCTGTTGTTCGCGAGAATCCTCAGCGCGTAGGTTCCAAGCTGTTGCGGCGTGACGCTCCACGTGGGCGTGCAGTTGGCGCTGCTGCTTGTCAGGTTGCCGCATTCATAAGGATTCGTGGCGACCAGTCCGGTGCTGCCGTCCATCGCTTTCCAGCCCTGTGTCGTGTATTTGTATTCGATGTTCATCTCATAGAATGTCGGACTCCACGTCGCATTGTCTGTCTCCATCTCGATCTTGTACTGGACATGCTGCTGGGATGGGGCGTCGACGCTGGTGTTGTTGACCTCCTGGAACCAGGAGCTCCAGGAGAGGTTATCAGCGCTGCTTCGGGTGTAGACCCGCAAGGTCGTGTTTGTCGGCGTGCTCGCTGACCAGTAGATCGTCTCGAAGGTGTTGCCGCTCGAGCCGGTGTCGTACGGGCTTGAGATGTACGTGCCATTGACGTAGTGGATTCGCTCGTCCTCTTCGTCCTCGAGTGCGAGGCTCGGCTCATTCGAGGTATACGGCCTGATCCTGACATTCCTGAAGGTGTGGTTCGCGACTGACTGGCTGTCATCATCTGCCATCCAGACGAAACGGTCGAACGTGCCGCTGAAGTCGTCAAGTTGTTCCGATATGAACTCCCAGCCAGAGCCACCATACGTGTCGTTGCCGACGATGCCGAAGTTCGAGTCCCGCCCCCAGATGCGATAGGTGGTGCCGCTGCTCGTGACTTCATCATCATCAAGTCCAGCCCCCATGAGCTCGCCTTGAGAAAGCCCTTCATACCAGTATTCGAGGACCTGGCTGCCGTCACCAGTGACATTGACGCTCCGGAAGGTCTGTCGCCAGGTGTCGCCCCATTGGTGGAGGCTCGTGTCGTTGATGATCTCGTTCTGGCTTGGCGTATGATCATTGTCAGTGTAGCCTGAATGGCCGTCCCGGGTGTAGTTGATGAAGACGGTGAAGACTGCGTCAGGGTCGGTGCCTGCATCTGCTGATGGATTGCCGTAATAGGCGTAGAGCGTCGTGTTCGACGTTGCTGCGAGCGTGTCTGCGCGTATCCAGATGTTGGTCGCGCTCGAGTTGCAGCCTGTCTCGATCCAGTAGGAGAGTTCGCCTGCTGTCGCGTTGGTGAAGCGGAGATCGGCGCAGTCGTCCTGCAGTTTGCCTGCTGCAATAAGCGCGTTCGTGTCCATGGTGAGATTGAAGGAGTAGTTGGTGAGCTGCGCGTTCGGATTGCTGATGTTCAGTTTCACGCGGTAGCGCCACCGGGCGTCCCACCATGTCGGCGTGATGTTCGCTGCGATCGTGAAGAAACCATCGCTGCCAATCGTGATGTTCACGCTCGTGTTGTAGCTGGTGAAATCTGCCGTGCTGGTCTCAGTCCAGGTCGTCGTAGGCGAGAGTGTCGAGTAGAACTGGCTCCACGCTGTCGTGTTGCCGCAGTCGCCGCGTTCGCAGCTGATCGTGCCGTTCATGGTGAATGCTTCGCCACGGTATTCCCGTGTCGCATTGGGCGGCTCGTCCAGCGAGACGTTATAGACTGCTGCGCGCTCTTCCTGTTGCACGGTGACGCTCGGTTCAGGGCTTTCATACGCCCGCACCCTGAAGTGGCGGAAGGTGGCGTTCGCAACAAGTTGCGAATCGTCGTCAGCCATGAAGACCAGGCGGTCGAACGTGCCGCTGAAATCATCCAGGGTTTCGGTGATGAGTTCCCAGCCTGGGCCGTTGTACGTGATATTGCCGACTGTGCCGAAGTTCGTGTCACGCCCCCATATCCGGTAGGTGGTGCCGCTGCTTGTCGCATCGTCGTTGTCGAACCCAGGCCCGTGAAGCTCGCCTTCCGAATCGCCCAGGAACCAGTACTCGACGACCTGGCTGCCGTCCCCCGCTACAGTGATGTTGCGGAAGCTCGCTTTCCACGAGTTGTTCCACTGGCGCAGGCTGGTGTCGTTGATGACAAGGTAGGACGTGGGCGTGATGTCCTGGCCACCGTAGCTGCTCAAGCCGTCGCGGGTGAAGTTCATATAGAGTTCGAACACTGCGTCGGCATCTGACGTGTCATTCGCCAGGCCGTTGCCGTAGTAGAGATAGATGGTCATGTTCGTGCTCTGGTTGAGTTCTGGGATGAAGACCCAGAGCGAGGCATTCTGCGAGCTGTTGTACCAGTACTCGATCCAATGGCTGCCTTCCTGTTCGGTTCCGGTCGTGTTCAGGGTCACGCGCACGTCTGCCCCGTCGCTCAAGGCCTTACTGAAGTCGAAGTTGGTGCTGTTGAGCTCGATCCTGACGCTGTAGTTGGTCAGGTTCTCGCCTGCCTGTTCCTCGATGAAGACCGGGGTGCGCCATGCCCAGCTCTCGTTCCACCACGCGCCTGCGGGATCGAGGAAGAGGAGTCTTCCTCGTTTTGAGGGTCCTGTCGTGGTGACTGTCATCCAGCTGTCTGACGGATGCGGGTACGCGAACAGCTCGAGCGTCTCTCCTGGCACAGGCAGATGCTGCGCTGGAAAGATCCTGTCCAGCCGTGTTTCCGCGCCTGCGTTTTCAAGCTCTTCTTTCACTGTGCCGAGCAGTGTGCTTGCGTCGTTCCACTCTGTGACAAAATCGTCCACAACCCCGAGCCGTGTGAACTCGACTGCGTTGTCCCTGTCATCTTGGATTGCGAGTTCGTAGCCAGGCGTGAGCAGCAGATAACCGGTCCCGAGCGCTTTCGTGTTCTTGATTCTGTATTGTGCAGTGCGTTCGAGCAGTGTTGCGCGATGGTAGACGAGCTCGACAGGGGTTTCGTATGCGCTGAGCGTCGTGTCTCGTGTGACGAGCACGTCGAGCACATTCTCATCGTTCCCGATCGCTACTGCTGCTCCTGGTTCGAGCGGCGTTACCGTGCTTTTCGGGAAGAGTCCTTGTTTCGTGCTGATGAGCGTCGGCGCCGTGCTTGCTTGCGCGTCTGTGATGAGTTCTGCGAGCTGATCGCCTGTTCCGATGGCATTGCCGGTGAGCACTGCCAAAGGCTTGGGCAGGAAGAACAATGCGAGGATGAGGAGGAAGGCGCAGGTGATCGCCGAGGCTGTCAACAGCGTATTCCGCTTGGTCTGCTGTTCCCGCACTGTCGGCAGGCGCACGTACGCTTCGAGCTCGTCCTGTTTTTCCCGGATGATCTCGTCGTAGAGCAGCATCCATTCTTCATAGCTCTTGTCGCGCAGGTAGCTGTTCAGTCGCTCCCGGGTCTGCGACGCGCTCCATCCGGCGTCGGCAGCCTTGGTCGCGATCTTCGCGACATTTTTCTCGATCGTCGCCTTGTGGTCCTTGCATTCCTGTATCTGGGCGCGCAATTGCTTGACGCGTTCCTGCTTGAGGTGGTTCATTGCTTCCACCCCCGGAAATACCGGTACAGGTAGGGCTGGATCGTCTTCAGGCCGACCTTCTGCTCGATCTCCTCGACAGGGACGTGATTGAGGAAGTCGTGGATGATCCTCGTGGTCCGCAATTGGTGCGGGGTGATCGCTTTCTTGAGAACCCGTTTTCCCAGCGCGGCGAGCATTTGTTCCACTCTGCGAGGGGTCATCTGCGCTGCTTCTCGACTCGTGAAAAGATAACGATCGATGCTGTGGGGGGTGCGGTGTTGGAGTAGGGTATACAGAGAAGAAGAGATACGGAGACGACGTTGCTTTATGCGGAGAAAGCCTTTCTGGACGTCTCCCTTTTTCAGCGCGACGAGTTCGCTGACTGTGCAGCCGGTCTCGAGCAAGACACGGAGAAGAAGGCGCTCTCTAGCAGTCGCTGCCCGCTCAAGCAATTCGAGTTCCTCAAGTCGTAGGGGTGATCGCCGCACACCGTCACCTGTCGTCACTGTCGAAAATGAGTTTCGTAATAATATTTTTAGCGCAGTCATTTATAAATGTTTTTATAAATCATTCTCGAAGAAGAAAAGAATGAGTTTCGGAATAATATTTTTTCAGAAATTAAGTCCTTAAGAGGCGAGGCCGGTGAAGGTGACGAAACCGGAGCAGTTGCCCTTCTGCGGGATGCCGAGCTGGATACGCCAGTACATGGCAGCCTCGCCGTTGAAGCTGCCGTTCCGCGGCGGCAGATTGAACGGATCTACCTGTGTAGCGTTGTCAGTCAGGGGCGTCATCACAGCCCAGGCGAGGCCGCTTGTGACACTGTAGCGCTCGTTGCCGATCGTGGTGTTGCCCACATCGCAGATCATCGCAAAACCGTCGCCATCGCTCTGCGCATAGCCGTCGAGCGCCATATCGAGTTCCGCATTCCCTAAGTTCTGGACAGTGACTGACTGTTCACCAGAGGTATCGCCTGCTAAGATGGCGCCATACGCGATGTATTGCGGTGTGAGATTGAACGCGTACAAGGGTTCCACGACCGTCATGTTCGAGCCAACACCGATATAGCTCTGCGTGTCGTTCACCACGTACGTGCAGGTCCAGTTCATGGCGCGCGCATAGTAGGGAAGGTCGAACGAGCATTGGTAATCGAGCGTTGTCGCGTTCACGCCTGCAGAGCTGCAGCTCGCGCTCGTATGATGCCCGCTCGTCTCGTCAGCACGGTCATAGGGCCAGTCGCTCCGGTGAAGATAGGCAGTCACTGTGTCGATCGTCCCCTGACCCTGGCTGTCAGTCACTGAAGCATTGCACCACACAGTCTTGTTATTGCCGAGCACGAGGTTGATCGGATTCGAGATGAGCATGTCATGGACTCTAGGAGCGTCGTTCGCGTCCTGCGTGAAGTTCGACGTGCCGGTCGTGCCTTCATACCCATAGATGTCGGTGCAGTTGATGTACCAGTCCCAGACGCCATTGTCGACCTGAACGAGGAATTCTCCTTCGCCTGACGGCCAGTTCACGTCAGCGCCTTCACGCGTCTGGTTGAGCGTGCCGTTGAGGTACAGGCTGCAGTTCTGCAGACGGGTGAGATCGCTGAACGCGTAATGGAACGTGACTGTGCTGCCCCCGCTAAGGGTCGAGCCGTTGCCTGGCGCGAGCGGCGTCAGGACTGGCGCTGACGTGTCGATCGTGACCACCCAGCGTGCAGACTCGTTCCAGTTCGGGCTGGACGCGTTATCATAGCATTGCACTGTCCAGTTGTAGCGTCCATTGTCCATGCTGACCGAAAAATTGTTCGTCGCAGTCTCGCTCGGGCTTGTGTTTGTCTCGTTCGCGATGCTGTTCAGGAACAAGGTGCAGTTCGTCAGGTTCGACTGCACGTCGCTCGCGTTGTACGAGAAGTTCACCAGCGTGGTGCTCGAGTAATTCGTGTTGTTCGCAGGCCCAACAAGCGTGATGAGCGGTCCTTCAGCGTCGATCGTGACGTTTGCCCAGATCTCGTGCAGGAAGATATTCGCGAGCGGGTCAGCAGCGCCAGTTGTTTGATAGCGGACGCGCACCCGGAGCTGCTTGCTGATCGAGGACTGGTTCCAGTCCTGCAAGGGACCAGCCACGTCCTGGTAGGTGAGGTTTGCTCTTGACTGGTTACCGCCGGCCAGGGCGCGCAGGGCGTACCATGTCGTTCCGGAATTATTGCTGTATTCGAGGGCCCACTGGTCGTCGCTCAGGTTGTTCACCTGGATGTCGAAGATGAGGTCGAGCCGTTTCACATCAGAGTCGCCGATCCCGCTTGCTGAGAAGGACAGATACGTGAGGTTCGCGCTGCCTGTCGGCGTCATGTTCGCGAAAGTCGCGCTGACCGCGTCGTAGGCATTCGCTTCGTCTACAGTGACGCTCTGGGAATCGTCGAATGAGCTTGGACGGCTTGTGATCGTCGCGCCAGTCACAAGCAGGAAGCTGAGAAGCAGGACGAGTGCCAACATACTTGTCCAGAGCAGGATTCGCATGCTCACCACCGGCGCCTGCGCCGCTTCTTCGCGATCATGATCAGGATGAGCAGGATGACGATGATGATGAGCAGGATGAGCAGGATCGGACCGCCGAACTGTCGCGCTGCGACGAGCATCGGGCCTTGCACGTTGATGATCGTGCTCTTCTGGAAGGTGAGCTTGTTGTTGTACAGGACGCGGCCTGACACGATATAACGGCCAGCCTCTGTCGGGTTGAAGAAGGTCTCGATTTCCGCGGTCTGGCCTGGCGGCACGTTATACTGGTCAGTCTCGATGACTTTCACGAGCTTGCCGTCGCTCGTCGTGATCGTGCCTTTGAACTTGGCGATGACGGTTCTGCTCCCCGTGTTCTTGAAGATGGCGTAGATCGGCAGGATATCGCCGGTGCTCGCCCAGTTCGATGCGTCAATGCGCACGAGCTCGCCTTTATCAGCGATGCCGCCGCGGTCGAGCACGTCGAAAGTGACCAGGCTGGCGTCGTCGCACAAGGGCACGTTGACGCGCGCCCAGTATTGGGCTGGTGGCAATTCCTGCTGGATCTGGGTGAGGAATTCCTGCGTCACTGTCGGCAGGATCTCGCGGTCCATCGGCACGGTGACATTCATCATAAGCTCTTCCTGGAAGCGGTCAAAGACCTGGATGACAAAATCGGGCTGGATGCGTACGTTACCCCTGTTCACGACCGTCGCCATGAAGTCGAAGGGCTGCTCGATCTCAGTGTCCTGTATCTGGATGCCGCCGGCACGGCATTCGATGTGCTGCGTCCCTGACAAGCCAAGTCCGATCCTGATCAAGAAAGCGGCGCGTGTGGTCGTGCCGATCAGGCCTCCGCCAGTACGGCCGATCTCGCCGGTGAGGATGCGGACGCCGCCGCTGTATTCCTGCAGCTGCGCGTCTGCCGGCGGTTCGACGATGACCACGAGCTTGTACGGTTCGCTCCTGCTGAAGCTGAAGAATTCCGCTTCTGGCTCGACCCGGAGCCAGGGCGCGATGCTGCCCTCGAACTGGTAGGTGCCAGTGATCGGTTCTTCGCTGTCTGTGGTGACGATGACTTCTTCTTGCGCATAGCCGTTCTGGAGCACGTCTTCGTAGTGGATGCGCCCCTTGTTCACGCCCAGGCCGATCGCGAGAACGCTTGTCGCGAGCAGAAGAGCGAGGACGAAGAGCGAGACCAGAGTCCGTAGCGTGCCAACACCACCCATACATGCTCTCTCAGAGGAGGAATTTATAAAGGTTGCTGCGATGGAGCGGCACGAAGATTCAGACGCCGAGGGCTTCGAGAAAGCCTTTTTCTCCGAGTTCCACCATGGATTCCAAGAATTCGTAGCTGTAGTCTCTGTACCAGCGAATGCCTTCGCAATCCCTGTCATCCAGGATCTCTCCTTGCGCCCAGAGACAGAGAAGGGTGAAGCGCACTTTGAAGAGCGTGTAGAGCAATTTCTTCTCAATAGCATTCAGTGGTGCGTGCTTGGTGTAGGCTTGGAAGAGAATCTTCGCTGTCGTGAACGGCTTTTCTCTGGAGAAGCACACTGCACTGATGGAGATGATGATGTCTGCCACGAGAATCGTGTGCGTCGCGTTGCCGAAGTCCACGACTCCTGCAATCCTGCCGTCTTTGATCAAGGTGTTCTCGTGCGTGAAGTCGTGGTGCACTGTTGCCATGCGGCACTCTTTGATGCGCGGCAAAGCTTGTTTGTATTCCTGGATAATCTGCGTGAGCAATGCTTTCTTGTCCTCCATGGTTTCAGCGTATTTCTCGAACTGGAGGAAGTGAAGGAAATCTGCCTTGTGCTTTTCATCGATCTGCGGCCAAGCATACTCTCTTGTCTTTTCCTGGAATTCGGCGATGACCGTACCGAGATCGGTGAGCAGTCCCTCTGTTAATGCAACCTCCTTGATCATCTCCCCGTCAATGTATTCCAGCAATACTGCTGGGATGTCTTCGAAACTGACAATCAGCTCTCCGTTCTTGGCCGGGTACACTGCTTGCACTGGTTGTGCTTGCTGCTTGCAGAAGATCATGAAGTCCAGCTGTTGCCGGATCTCCTCCAAAGGCAGTCCTGAGTTAAAGATCTTGAACACGTAGTGCTTGTCAGCCACGACATGGTAGTTCGTGTCGATGACCCCTGCTGTGAAAGAGCTGAGCTCTTGGACATCCAATCCGTAGTTTTGCTTGAGAAAGGCCTTCACGGTCGCTTCAGGGAATGTCTGTCGCATAACGTGTTGTGGAAAGGCTCGGATTAAAAAAACCTCCGTCCTCTGAAAGCATCACTTTATAAAACAAGCTCTGAAACAGTGAAATACGGCGTCTCGAGACCGTTTCTCCACAATCATAAATCCTCATATTTTATCATTATAAAGTAGTAAAATATATAAAGACTTGTTGTGTAGTACACATATGGCACAAATCATCAGACCGAGCCACGCTGAGATCCTCGAATTCATGATGAAGACAGCCCACCGCGCAGGTGATGTCGAGCTCATGATGGCGCGTGGTGAGCTGCGGCGTCGTGTCCTTGCAGGCGAGCGTCTTGAGCAGAAGGCAAGCCACGGCCGGGTCGACGCAGTGACCAAGCCAGACAAGATGTCAGAACGCCACATCTTCACCAGGGTAAGCGAATTCGACAGGTTTGCCAGCAGGATCGGAGAGGAAGGCACTGTCGTGCTCCTTGATCCGCAACGTGGCTACATGGCTGATCCATGCGATGGCTCGATCATCTTCAGCGGCGAAATGCAAGTCAGGCTCCAGGATCCTGCGACCCGAGCAGATGTCTTGAAATTCAGCGCCTTGCCAGAACCACGTGATTTGAACAAGTACGGCGTGTTCCTTGTCTACATCCAGGACGGTTTGCCGCAAGTGAGCTATGCATACTTCCCAGAACGGCATTTCGGGGCTGTTGCAGTGCGTGGCCAAGGCGCTTGGTTGCGTGTCAGAACATCAGGCCAGACAATCCCATTGCAGGCGAACGACGCTGCGTCGCTCAGCGATGCACGCACTGGCGTGAGTTTCCTCCGCGACATCTACAATGATGATTATCTCGAGAACTATGAGAGTATGATTACTGCGCTCACCCAACTACCAGGAGAAAGGAGATTCGGATTCACCTCTGCGATCTTTGAAAGCATTGCCACATTGTTTCCAAAAGAGACCAAAGGATCAAATGGCTTAGCGCTAGACCGCCTTGACATGTACACCACACCGCAGCTCTTCGTGTGGGATCATCCTTGGCTGCACATGAGCGAAGCTGGCGCATCCAGTGTCAAGGTCGAAGCAGGCAGCAACGGCCTCGAATTCAATGAGTTCTCATACGACACTTTCGATCTTTTCACTGGCAGAGACGGCGAGTTCAACAGGCCATATGGGATCATCACCGGAGGCCCGCGCGTTGTCGACGCTTTTGTGAATGAAATCCGGAGGTTGTAGATGGAACTGACCAAGAAACAAGTCTCTCACTTGCTCACACCCTATCAGCTCGGCACAGTCAAGAGCTTTCACCACATCAAGCATGGTTTCAGGAACTACAGCTTCTTCGTCCAGACGAGCACTGGCAAATACATACTCAGGATCGGAAAGAGAACCAAGGAACGCGACGACATAATGTTCGAGATCCTCCAGCTCAAGCATCTGAAAGGCTTGCGCGTCCCTGACTACGTGACTGACCAGAAGGGGAATTTCATCAATAAGTATAAAGGTCATAATTACTCAGTCTATCGCTATCTCGAGGGTGAAACGCCAAGGCATATCAGCGAACGGGTCTTCAGGCAAGTTGCAAAATTTCTCGGCAAATACCATCGCCAGATCCAGAGCTTCACAACGACAGTCGAAAGAAAGGCGACGATCTACAAGTTTCCGCATTCCAGAATCAAGCGGATGAAAGAAACCTTGCCCAAACAATTCCCCACGCACGTCGACGAGATTGAGTACTTGACACGCGAAGTTCCGCGCCTTGTACTGCCAATTTCACTGCCGGGTAGCGCGCTGCATTGCGATGTGAAACCGGAGAACATCCTCGTCGAGAACGGGAGCTTGAGCGGCGTCATCGATTTCGACAACTGCGAGACCGGACCTTTCATCTTCGATCTCGGATTGACAATCATCTGGTTCTGCACGACAGAAAAAGGGCTTGACTACAAGAAAGCAAAGAAATTGATCAAATATTACGAATCACAGCGAAAGCTGACGCCGATGGAGAAACGCTATCTTTTCCAGGCGGTGAAGCTCGCGTACACGGCAAATGTGCTCATCGTATTCGAGTGCACACCGTGGGGATATGCCACAGTACCGTATCTCAACTGGGTCAGGGCAAACTTCCTCAACGGTTCGCGAACCATCAGCAAGAAACTCTGGCGGCGGCACGTCATCAAGAACTGAGCAGACTGCTAGTTCTCAGGCTTGACACGTAATCCCTCAGCCTGTATCCGATTCAGCTGATTGTAGAAGTAATCATAGTCTACTTTCGCCTTGTCGAGCAGCCTGCTCTCGCCGTCGCCGACGCGCATCGCGTGCTCGCGCATGGCTTCCATGCTGGCTGTGAGCTGCTCCTTGTCCTCGAGGACGATCGCGTCGTGCGCCTTGCTCATGCAGTCAAACAAGGAGAGCTTGGCGTGCAGGTGCCCAAGCTCGTCTTTCACGCTGTTCTGCAAGCGCTCGCTTGGCCATTCTTCCTGGCCGTAGCGGTTGAGCGCTGCCTTGTAGAAATACAACGCGTCGAGATACTTCGTGTCGTCGATGAGCGTGTGCCCGCGCAGGAGCAAGCCGACGAGCGGTTCGTTCATGCGTTGCACCAGCACAGTTTTTGTGACCGGCTTCTGCGACGGCGCGGCGACGGTGACGCCTTGCACTGCCATCGGCTGCACTGGCTGTTGTATGGGTCCTGGTGCGGGCTCGCTCTGGAGCCTGAAATAGTAGACGAGGAGGCCGACGATGATGATGATGCCGAGGAAGATGATCATGCCTTGCCCGCTGCTCATGCCGAAGAGCGAGACCGCGCCGGTGATGGCTTCGCCCTCAGCTTGCTCGAGTGGGACGACGTCAAGGCTCGCTCCTGGCTTTGGCAGGACGACGAGGGCGCTCTGTCGCACGTCAGGGACGCCGACAATGCCTTTGACCGCATACCGGATCGTCTCGTCAGTCAGGGAATCATACGTGTATTGCACCACCGGATCTTCTTCAAGCACGATCGGTTGCGTGCCCAGGAAGTCGATGTCGCTCGCGCGTTGCGCGAACGCTTTCGGAATGATCTCGATCGCGATCACATTGGATTGCGGGGTTCCTGACAGTAGATGTTTCTCCACGATCGTGTATGACTGCTCGACAGTGTTCGCGTAGCGCACCTCAGCATGGCTCACCAGCGTTGTGACCCGGACGTCCAATTGGTGCGCTGCATCGATATAGTCTGCACGTTCCTTCTCAGCGATAGTTTTGCCTTGCAATGCGTGATTCACTGCCGTCTCGAGGGATGATTCGCTGGCTGTCTCGTCGTATTCCGCCTGGTTGAGCAGTTCCACGCGCAGCGGCAGTGCCGCACGTGCGTCATTGATCGTCTTTTGCACGCTCGTGACGCGCGTGTTGAATTCCTCCTCTGTCAGGTCCAGAGTGCGGAAACTTTCAAGGCTTTCCCGGGCAGTCTGCAATGATCGCAGCGCAGTGTTGGCTTTGCTCGCGAGATCCAAAGTGGCGATCAGCCAGCTGCGTTCCTTGTCCTGCTCAGCACGAAGGTCGCTGACTGCGCGTTCCGCATCGAGGATGTCGATGTCGAGCGCTCGCACGCGCTCGTCGAGCGCGACTTGCAGGACCGGGCTCAAGATTGCGCCGCCGCCAGTAGCAGCATAGACTGCTTTCGCTGGCGAGGCCCATTCCTCGTCGCTGAGCGGGCCGACATTGCCGGCCTTGTCCACAGCGGCGATGCGGTAGTAGTACCTGACAGCGTGCTCGGTATCCCGGTCGTGATAGCTGTCTCCGCTTGTCGTATCGTAATAGTGCGTGTAGTCGACGCCGAGCTCGAGCGAGCGGTAGAGATTGTAATGGACCTCGTCTTCCGCATCAAAGTACCAGCTTAGGTTCACGCCGCCAGTGCCGTTGACCGCGTTGAAGGTCTCGACCTTCACCGGCTTGATCGTGTCGATGACAAAGAGTTCTCCTTCCTCGATGCGCGTGCCGACCAGGCCGTCCAGATCCCGGCCTTCGAAACGGAAGCTGCCGACCTTCTCGCCTTCGTTCTCGTCGACGATGACGATGCCTTCGTACGTGGTCGTGTCTTTCTCTGTCAGCGGGATCGCGGTTTCTGTCTCGCCCTGGTATTTCAGGGCCAGGGTCGGCAGGCTTTGCAGGGCCTCGCTGACTTTCAGGGTGAGGACGTAGTTCCCTGTTTTCCGCGGGTTCTCGCCTTCGATCTCAATCTCGGCGCTCGGCCTGATCTGAAGTGTGAAGGTTCTTGAGTCAGTGCTTGCTATGTTGCCGTAGACGTCTTTGCACGCGACATAGTAGGTGTATGTTCCCTCGGTGATGTCCAGCTCTTCCTCGTGGATGAGCGTGTTGCTCTGGCTGAAGCTCTCGCCAAGCTGGTTATAGCTGGCATAGGTGGTGTCATAGCGGCAGGTACTCGCTTCGGTCGTGACGACTTTGAGGATCGCTTGATCGTGCACAGTTCCGGAAGGGGTTATCGCCATGCCCGGCGCTGTCGTGTCGACCTTGAGCGTGACGTTCTCCACCGCGAGCTCGCCGTTGCGGTTGCATTTCACGCTGACGACATGGACGCCGTCCAAGAGCGTGAGAGTGCCATTGTGGTGCGTCGCGTTCCACTTGTCGAGCGTGTGCGTCCCTGCGTCGCTGACAGTATAGCACACGTCTGCTTCGATGTTCGTGATGAGATCGAAGAGGATGATATTCGTTGTCTGGTCTGATTCCTGAGGCTCGCGCAGGTCGAAGCTCAAGGGAGTGTCCAGCACCTCGACAGTGCGCGTGTCATTGACCGTGCCGTTGGCATTGCTCGCCTCGAACGTGTAGATATACAGGCCTGCGCTGTCATAGTCGAGCAGCACGCTGTACGTGTTCGTCGTGCTGACTTCGCTGCCGTCTTCCAGGATGCGGTAGCTTGCGGTTTCGTCTGTGGTGAAGCTGAGCTCGAGGGTCTGTCCTTCTGCGATGGCTGACGGCGCCTGAATGTCGGTGATCATGAGTGCGAACGCGCTCTTGACAGTAACAAGTAGGATGATGAAGCATAGGGCGAACCATTGTGCTTGTCGCGTTCCCTTGCTCGTTGGTAGTTTCATCGCTGTCGCTCTGCTGTCCTGGAGAGTCATGGTCCAGAGCACCTGCTATTTCGGCAGTTGTTCCAGAACCTTCTTGTCACGCGCGACCGCCTCTTCCACGATCTTGGCGAGGTAGTCGTTGAGCGTGACGCCCTTCAGGACAGCGATAATCTTAGCTCTCGTATGAGCCTGGTCGCTCAGTTGGATATTTACCCGCTTCATGCTCGCTGTCTCTGTTGCCCGTCCGGGCTGTCGTCACTGTGGTGCTGCGGGTACGCAGAATGCGTACTCAGGGCTATTATCGTCGAGACGCTTTAAATATTTTTCTATTTTTGTATATAAATGCATTAGTGTAAATACTATTAAATATATTAATGATAAAAATATGAAAATGTAAAACTTAGCGAACTTAGTCTTTTTGCTCGTTGTCTGCAGATTCGCCCTTCTCAGGCCCCTCAGCACCCTCATTCTCACTGTCCTCTTCCTTGCCAGAGCCCTGGAAGCCCTCACCTTCACCCTCATCCAAGTCCTCGAGCGGCGGTGGCTTCTCGCCAGGCTTCGGTTCCTCGTCCAGCTCCGAGATGTCCTTGTCGATCCGCTCGTCGTCAGCGTCGATCTGGTCGTACAACTGCTGCTTGGTCTCGTAATGGCTGTACAGCAGGCGTAGTTTCTTGTAGATCACCATCACCCCAGGATGCTTCTCTGCCAAGGCCTTGAACCGCTCATCAGTCTCGAGGCGATACACTTCCTCGCACAGTTCGCGTTCGATGTCGAACGGGTTCTGGCGTTCGCGATAGCGTTCATACAATGAGATCATGTTCCGATACGCTGCTGCCAGGTCTTCGAACTCGGTGAAGAGGTCGTGGAGCTCTTGGCTTTCCACCAGGCGATGGATGTCCTCGCTGAGCTCCTTCTCCAGCGAGGCGAGGCTGCTGTTCTCGATCTCGACAAGCCGGATGAGGTGGCGGCGGTGCTGATCTGTCATGCGTTCGAGCTTCCGCAGCTTTTCCTTCTCGTTGTATTCGAAATGGCGGATGACGCGATGCACGAGCAAGGGCACACCGATGAGGAGGATGAGCAGCCACCAGAGATATTTCGGTTCTGCCTCGCAGAGGACGAAGTAATAATAATAGAAGTAGATGATGATCGTCAACGTGAGGATGATACCGACAAAGGTGTAGATTGATTTCTTTATCTTGTAGCGCTGTTTCGCTTTCTCTACGTTCTTGAGTTCCTTGTCAGCTTGGACCTTCTTCAACTGCTGCACGCCGTACCAGACCCGGCCGGCAATGAGGAGCGCCATGACGACCAGGAAGAAGATGAGATCGTTGCGCAGCGGGTTGATATCCTTTTTGCAGACTGGCAGCGGAATCTGGATGACTGGCGGCGCGCGGCACGGCGGGCAATAGAGACCGCCGCAGTCGACATCAGTCTCTGTCCAGTCCTGGATGCCATTGAAGCAGGAGTCGCACGGCCGGCAAGGACCGCCGCAATCGATGCCTTCTTCACAGACTTCGGTGCCGTTCTCGAGGATATAGCAGTCCTGGATGCCATTAGAGCAGCTCGGGCATGGCCTGCACGGACCACCACAGTCGACATCAGTCTCGCCGCCGTTCTGTATGCCATCAAAGCAGGTGGCGATATACTCGCAGGCTTCCACCTCTGAGGGCTTGCTCGTGTTCGTGCCGCACTCGTTCTCATCCCAGCAGGTCCTGTTCCGTATGCCGATCGGCGGGCATTCCGGCCACTCGGTGCACACCCATTGCTCCTCACACGCAGGGAGCTCGCTGAGGAATGCTTCGAGATAGGCAGGGATCTGGCCTAACAGCGCGGCAATCGCGCCACCGCCGCCGCCAGCTGCACCGCCCCCACCGCCGCCGCCACCGCCGCCGCCACCACCGCCTTGTGTCGGATCTCCACCGGTCTGATTGCCGCCAGTCTCATTCGAGGTCTGGTTCGTGGTCTGGTTCGTGGTCTGGTTGCCAGTGGCGTTCTCGCAGTCGAGCAGGCAATTGATCTGGTTCTCGAAGAACATGTCGCAGAAGCCGTCGCCGCAATAGGGAATGGGATGCGCGATCACCACATACTTGAATGTCTTCGCGTTGAAGGTGCGATCTCCTGAGATGAAGCTCGTGGGCTCGCTGTTAAAGGTGAAGTTGATGCCCATCCCTTCGGACGCGCCTTCGACTGCCGGCGTGCCGGACTCGTCTCCTGGACAGGCGAGCATGCCGAAATAGCCCTCGTTCACGACCGTGAAACTGTCGCACGGCGAGCCGTTGTACCATCCCTGGATGACCGAGCCCACTGGCGCCGGACTGTTCCGGTGATACACCTCGCCGTAGAAGATCGTGGGGAATTCTGGATGCGCGAGCACGAGCGGCATGAGTACGAGGAGGAAGAGCGCGAAGAGCACAGCGATTCCGGCAAGTGTTCGTATTTTCATGAGGTCACCACCCACGTATCCCCGACGCTCATGTTGATCCAATAGCCGTAATAGGGCGAAGTGTTTGTCAGGGGATCGCCCATCGGCGGCGGCACGTCCTGGAGGTACACGCCAGCCTCTTCTGTGCGCTCCAGCGCACGGATGACGCGATAGGTGTCATTGATGCTGCCCAGGCTCTCGTTCAGCAGCTTTGTCTTGTTCGACGGATAGCCCACCATATTCCAGCCAGGACGGAGCTGGATCGCGGAATTGTTGACAAAGAAGCCATTGTAGGTGAAGTGCGAACCCCACTGAACAACGAAGTAGATGCCGTCGTCTTTGCCGAAACTGGTCAGGCTCTGCACTGTCCAGTTGGGCAGGCTGTCATTGTACGCATACCATTTGCCGTTGGTGAGCGGCGTGTATTGGAACAAGGCACGGATGCGCCTGCCTTCGAAAGACATGTTCTGCTTGAACTGATCGATGGGGTGGAAGTCCGGCAGGCAGTGGAAGCTCATCAGGCTCGTGCCTTCAGGGATCGGCGTGTCGCAGATGGAACGGAGCGAGCCAGTGATGTTGACGTAGGTGTCCACGCTGATGTTCGAGGCATGCCCTGTCAGCTTGGCAGGGCTCAGCTTTGATGCAAAGACAAGCAGGGTGAAGACAGCGAAGAGCCCGAGGAAGAGGAAGACGCCCTGCACGCCCGGATGGTGCACCGGATGGTGCGGCCGTGCGCGTCGCGGCAGAATGCGGTGCTCTGGCTTCATTCGGCATCACGCTCCTCGAATTCCACGTACCACCTGCCTTGTTCCGAGTCGTATACAAAGCGGACGTTCTGCTTCTTGCTCTCGTCGATGCTGAAGAGAAGCGGTTTGGGAATCGTCGTTTCGAAGCTGCTGCCGCGCCTGTAGAGTTTCCGCTTGAATTCCACAAAGTTTCCCTGCCTGCAACAGTTTATAAAGCTAGTGATTTTACTTATTTTATTACATATATTTTTACTTATATATTTGAGAACAACACTGAACCAGTATACATATTGCTATACAAAACGAAATATTTATATACCAATGGGGATATTGTACATAACATGGTAGTCCTCTTTGACCAGTTCAACCTCCCTGACAGCGTGTACGACATCATCTTCGCCACCAAGCAGCAGGTGATCGTCGCGAAACTGCTTGTCGAGGAGATGAAGAAGAAGGACGGCGAGATCGGCAAGACCGAGATGTCGCTGTTCGCGACCGCGCTGCACGACGGGATCAAGATCGGCAGCAAGCCAGCAGTGGGGCCGAAGAAAGAGACCACGATCAGCTACAACAAGCGGCAGTTCTACGACCGCATATTGACGCCGATGAAGACCATGGGGCTCATCGACTACGATCTGTACAAGAAGACCTACAAGCTCAGCGAGAAATTCAACAAGAACATGATGAAAGTCGGGCTCATGTGGCTCCAAGAACTGCGGAAGCCGCCACGAGAATTCATCGTCAAAAAATAACAAAATCGTTCGTTGCGACAAAGACGTTCACAAACGACTTCCCTGGAAAAAGAGGTAGTAGATGCCTTCCTGGGAAAAAGAGGTAAGAAGTGTTGCCGCGAGGCAACACCCCATAACCCCCACATCACGCTGAAGTGCTCCCGGGTGATCGCAATTCTTATGCGACAACCCACCCTCCAACCCACCCTCCACTCCGCCCGGGAGCATCTTCCTTTTCTTTCTAGATAATCTCGGGCGCGTCGTGCAGGAGGTATCCGCCATTATGGGGTCTCAAGGCGAAAGCGAAATACTCAAGAGCAGCATCTGGTGAAAGAAGCAATACCCTGCGTTCTGCATAGTCTTCAAAGGGATGATGACTTCCTCCATTATCAACTGTCACAGGCAATAACTCCAACCCTTCTGCTGTGAGTGTTCCATTCACAAGAGCGCTGAGTTTTTCCGAATGAGGGTTACCGAAAGCGTAATTGGCAAACTGGGACGCAAACCTTGCATTCTCCACGTCGATGAAAAAGCCAATGCCGTGCTCATCAAGCAAGGCAATGATGTCTCCCAGGGACTCTTCTTCAGCAAGCTCGCGAAGGGTTCGCTCGATGACCGCGTCAGAAACAACCGGATAGCGAGTGAGGAAACGGCCAATGCCCCGCGCTAATGCTCCACGAAGGCGCAGCGGCGTATCAGCCTCCTCACAACCGCTTGCATACAACGAATGCGTTAAATCATACATACAATTATGGAACCAGAGAATTCAATAAAAAAGTTATATTGAAATCACAGGAGGGGTTTCGCTTGCTTCCAGAGGGATTCGAAGAAGACTGCCATCGAGCCAGCAAAGGCTGCGTTTGTTGTGTAGAAGGAGAGGCGTTCTTCCCCGCCTGGTTCCACGACCGTGAGCATCGCTTCTTGGCGGTCGATGACTTTCAAGCGCAATCCTGGCACATTGAGTTGGCGGAAGTCCTCGCCACGTTTTCGTTTCTTCGCAACAAGTTTGGCATCTTTGACCGAGGGAACGATGCGGCGGATCGTGACACCTTGCTGTAGCGCGCGTTGCGCAGCGACTTGCTGGCCGACATTCGGATCGTATTTCCCCGTAATCACGAGGATTTCTTTCTGCGCGTTGCCCGTCATAGCGTGCACAAGCTCGCGTTGGCGTTTCTTGCCTTGCAGGATTTCCGTGTGCTTTTCCGACGGCGTTGGCATCTTCTGCGCTGGCAGCTTCACCGTCTTCATCGCATGCTCAAGTTCCTTCAACTCATTCTCTTTACGTTTCAGCAAGAGCTTGAACGCGGTGTGTGATTGGATCGCCTGGAAGCTGCGCGGCTTTGTTGGCAGTGCGCTGACGAGGCCTTTCTCGACAAGCTGTTCCAGGATAGCGTAAATCCTGCCATAGGGCACGCTGCTTTCTTTCGTGATCTCCTGCGACTTTGCTGTGCCGAGCTTGAGGAGTGCGAGATAGACTTTCTGCTCGTATTGGGTCAGGCCCAAGCGGTCGAGGAAGGCGGAAAGCTCCATTGCAACTCTTGAAAGTTGTTGCAAATATATAAATATTTCTATTCCTCACTTTAAGGTAGTGAATAATATGTAGGATGCAAAAGGAGGCTGAGAACATGAACACAGTGAAAGAACTCGGATCACGAACAGAAGTGGACGACTATATCGAGAATTGGTGGATATGATGGGATTTGTCCAACCACTCAGGAGCATAGCCCGGGCAACACTCAAACGTAGAGGGATCAGGCTCAAAGCTGACGAGGCAACGATCGTGAACGCGATTTGTGCCCAGTTCTTCGATGGAAACAGCCCCATCTTTCGCCATTATGACCGCAATGATCGCATAGTGCCTGGCGTCATCTGGAATTGGAGAGAACGGCGACCATATCATTTCACTGATGTAGCGAGAGATATGCAGAAAGAAGGATCCTCCTTCCTTCGTGGACTCAATCGGCAGGTGTCTGATTTTGAGTATCACAACTACAAGAATTACAGGGCATACGGGCAAAGCCCTGTCGATGACATGGTTGGAAGTGCAGAGAAATTCGGAAAAACCCACGAGGAAATATTCGATTATGTCCTTCGACATGTCCGAGGGCGTGGCGAAACTGAGGAAGAAATCGAGGAAAGAGTGTGGAAGCCTATTTGGAGAGGAGATTTAAGCAATGTAAAACGAGCGTTCGGTTCTCCTTCAGAAACCACAATCAACGCAGAGACAACGCTTGCGCTCGGTTGCTTCACCCATGATTGCTTTTCCTACTCATTGATCACGCACGAATTACTCGGTTCGCTCGGAATAGAGAGCAAAGTCGTGCAATGGAAAGGGCACAATCAACAAGGGGAGGGAGTGGGGCATCATGTCATTGCATATGAGACTGCTGAAGGAACACGCTGGGAAGATCCGAAGTATCTCTTCAATAAAAAAGGAGCGCTGTATTTTCAGGGCCGAGAACAGCTTATCGAGCCTTTCAGAAACGGAGAAATGCATCATCCCTTGAGCGACAGTGTAATGTGGAAAACAAGAAAAGTGTTACGGCCTTACTCATAATCTCCCGTGGCATTTCTCGCACTTCTTCCTGCCGCGCGGGTTCTTGTGGCCGCAGTGCTTGCACGTCTTCTTCGTGCCGAGGAAGAGGACGAGGAGGACCAGCACAAGCACGATGACGATGACAGTGATGCCAGTGCCGCTTGTCACAAAGCCGAGGACGTCGCCGCCGAAGCGCAGGGCGAAGCTCTTCTCAGTCACCTTGATCAGCGCGATCTCCCGCTCGCCGTAGTACGCGCGCACCTTGACCATGGGATTCTCGTCAAAGTCCTCGTCTGCGAGCTCGATCGTGACGGGAATCACGGCTTCGCCGCCGACAGGAATGCGCACGACCTCGTCAGCCGCGACGGTGACGAACTCGTCGTTGATCAATAGGTCAACGAGTTCTGGCTGCACGTACGCATCGACCTCGCCAGTGTTCACGATGGTGATGAAGAACTGTCCCTTGCCCTTGTCGTAATACAGGTCGGTGATGTTGATAGCCGCGTCGTCGAGCACTTCGATGAAGCGGATCGGGAATGTCGCCTGCAATGCCTTCTCCAGACTCTTGGGCGCTTCGCCGTAGATCGTGAATATCTGCGCAGTATAATCGCCTTCCTCGAGGAAGAGCGGACTGCCCTCGACATCAGTGGTGTACACGACTGTCTTCAGGCCACCCTTGTCGAGAAATAATGGGTCGGGATCGCCGAGGATGATCGGGTCGTCGCCGCCAGTGATCGTGATCGTGCTCTTGAAGAACAGGGCGAGATCCTGCGGGTTCCGATACGTGATCTCCAGGGAGCGCGTGGCAGTGTTATAGACCACGCTGGTGATCTCCAACAAGACGTCGTAGCGCGGCATGCGGAACCGGTCGAGGTCCTCGACTTTCGCGATCGATCCTTGCGGCGTTCGGGCGCCTTGCGCGAACTTGACGAACACGCTGATGCCCAATTGGCGCCTGATGAATGTGGCGGTGCCGATGAGCTCGTTGCCGATCAGGATGCCGACGTCGATGTCATGGGTCTGGATATATTCCTCGATGATGTCAGGCACGTTCGCGCTGCCGATGAAGATCACCGGATCCTTGCCGCTCATCATGCCTGCCTCGATGAACTCGCCGTTAGTGAGGATGACCTGGGTGATGTCGGCGAACTGCGAATAGCGGTCCACCATGGCGAGATTGTTGCTGAACCGGTCGCCTTCGTTGATGACTTCCGGGTCGAACGGCGCGAGCGCTTCCTTCACCTCGCGGTCGAGCTGGCCGAACAGGATCAGGCCAGCGACATTGCGCGAGTTCAAGAGGTCGACGACGTCGTCGATGTTCCGCCGGTCGGCGAAGAGCACGTAGCTGTTGGACACAACCGCGTAGGGCGCTGCCGAGATCGCGTTGTACCCATAGGCCGGGTCGATGACGATGTAATTGGTGATGTCAGTCAGCCGTTCTGCGAGGTCGAGGTTGGCATCCCTGCTGATCAGTTCGTCTGCCTCTTCATATCCTTTGCTCTGGAGATAGCTCTCATAACCGACAAAATAGGGTTGCTGCCTGCTCGACACGACAAACTGCTCGTCCTCGTCAGTGCTGATGGAATACAGCAGGATCGAGGCGTGCTTCTGGCTGACGAGAAAATTGCTGGGCGTATCGGTCAGGCTGGCGTAGAGCATGCCGCTGTAGACGTCGTGCCAGTCCTGGCTGTTGACGATGATGCGATCAGGAGCCATGGCAGCGGGCAGGGTGCATAATAGCACTGCCAGGAGGATCCCGAATCGTACACCCTTCACCATACCATGTTCAACTCTCAGAACCGCCTATTTAAAGATTTCGCCGCTCAGGTCGCGGACTCTGCCTGGAAGACGATGGTGCCGTTGCACTCGCCGGCAGGGTTGGGCGGGATGTACACCTGCCAGTAGGTCGTGTTCCTCTTCAGAACGCCAGGCGTGTCCTGTTTCGTGATGGTCAGGTTCTGTACTGGCTGGAATCCTGAGGTAAGCGGCACTTTTTGTCCCCATGTGTGGCTGCTGTTCAGGCTGTACCGTTCATTGTCGATCGAGATGTTGCCGATCGTGCAGTTGAACGCGAGGCCGTCGCCTTCAGTAGCGCCATAGCCTCGCAGGCTGACGTTGATGTCCAGGTTCCCGATGTTTGTGATGTTCAGTGTCTCGTTCGCGCTCGTATCGCCGACGTCCATCTGACCGAAATCCAGCAATGTCGACGAGATGTTCAGGGCAAGCATCGAGTTGATGGTCGTCGTGTTCCAGTCAGTATCGTTGATGCTGCTGTTGTCGTGCACTGTAGCATTGCACGTCCATGTGCCGTTCAGCGCGTAGTAGGTCACGTTGAACGTGCAGGTAAAATTCTTCGAGTACCCGCCTTGCTGCGTCACCGTGCAGTTGCTGTCAGTGTAGTGCGTGTTGTTGTCGTCTGCTGCTAAGGGGTTTGAGGTGCTGTGGTACAGATAGGCATCTGTAAAGTTTATGTCCGCATAGCCATTCCAGTCCCGTGTAGAAACATTGCACTCAATGTAGGTTATAGCACCTGCACTGAGCGTTATCGGGTCGCTTATAGTCACTTGTAGAATTTCAGGGAGAGCGTTCGTGATGTTGATGTAGGTGTCGATCGACACGTTGCGGTAATTCGGACCGACACTATAGCTGAAGCTGAAGAGTGCGTTGTAGAGTAGGACTGCTAGGAGGAGCAGGAGGGCTGCCCCGACCATTCTTCCTCTGACGCTAGAGCGTCCGCTAGGTCTATGCATTGAAAGGACCTTTAATGGCTATGCGACTATTATCCGAGCTCGACGAAGAAGTAATAGGTGTACGGATTCGTGTTCCTATCACTTTCCGCTACGATCATCTGGAAGTCGTAGTTGCTGGCTCCGTCGAAGCCGAGGGTGTTGTCATTGATGATAGACACGTACACGAGGCTGTTCGTGTTCTCTTCCATCAGGAACTCCTGGAAATTCGAGGCGTTGCTCTGCGGCTGTCTCGTGTCGCTCTCGTGCAGCGCGATCATCGGACAATCGAAGAGAGTCGTGCCTGCAACGAGCGTGTCGGTGTGATCGGTACCGTTGAACGTGCTCGTGATATTGTCCACCTGGTTCGCGGTCGTCATGTTCATCAGGGCCTCTTCTGCCGAGATCGTCGCCGCGTCGGCGCAGCTGACGCTGCTGAAATCGAGTCCGCTTGTCCTGGAGGCGTAGACCTCGCCGGTGATGGTGGTCGTGCTCCAATCGTATAATGTGAGGTTGTTCGAGTCATCCAAGGTGAGGGTGCCTGTCACGTTTCCGACGTAGCCCTTCCAGTACGGATCCTGTTGTATTGCATCCAATACTATAGTGGTGATGGTCGAGCGGTTGTGGGCTTCGCCATCTGGAGAGATGGTCGGGCCGAAGTCGGTCGTGTTTGACGTGATCGTAGCACCTGCCGGATCCCCGTACGCGAGGTATGATGCGAGGATGAGCGCGACTGCTATGACTAGGATTGCCATGAGGCGCTTGTTGGTTGTGTTCATCGTTGTGTCCTCGTTGTTTCCTCGTTTGGGTCCGTCTTGGTTTCCGAAAAGGGTTAATCAAAGGTGTTTAGGCTTCCTCGTCTTACACCAGCTCGACGAAGAAGTAATACGGAGTCGTTGCGCCGTTCCCGTGGCCGTCTTCACCAACTAGCAACTCGAAGTCATAGGTGTTGCCGTTGAAGCCGGTCTGGCTGCCGTTCAAGAGCGTGGTGTAGATGATGTTGTTGCTCTCTTCCAGCAGCACGTTGAAGAACTGCGACGTCTGCGCACCGTTGTTGTCGAACATGTTCGCAGCCCAGCAGTCGTGCGCTGCAATCGACACGTCGCCGACACTGAACGCCGGGTGGGACGTCGAGTTGCTGTAGGTGTTGTTCACCGAGTCAGCATCGTCCGCATTCTGTCCCAGAGCAGATTCTTCTGCTGTCACGTTCGCCTGGTTCGCGCACAGGACGTTCGCCCACGTGATCGAGTTCGTTCGCGAGGCATACACTTCGCCTTGCGCTTCGGTGACCGACCAGTTGTAGAACGTCAGGTTGTTCCCATCATCCAATGTGATGTGGCCGCTGACGTCACCGTAGTAACCTTGCCAGCTCTGCGTGATCGCGACGCCGACCAGATCAATCTCTGTCACGTTGCCTGCGAGGGCGTTGTGCGTCTGGTCCGCAAGTGTGCTCAGGTCTCGCCGTGAGCTATTCTGCTGCGTCAGCGAGAGCGGCGCAGCCGGATCGGCTAAGGCCGCTTCTGCAAGCAGCAAGACTCCTAAGACTAGGAGCGTAAATGTCGTTATGTGTCGTCTCTCCATGTTTACCACCTTCCTATTCACTTGGATCCTCCACTTTTTGTTGAAGGAGCGTCAAAAAGCCCTGGCACGATGTTGCCAGGATCATATAGCTGATACAGGTCTGCCTTGGCCAGTTCTTTCGCTGGCTTGTCAGGATGCGCTGTCGTGAATGCCACTTGCCGGGCCGCGCCGTCAGGGCCTGTGAATGACATTGGCGAGAGCTTGCCGAGTTTTTCTTGCGTGAAAACGATGAGATTGAGTGGGTTCTCTGTACTCTTGTCGAGGGCGATCGCGCTGATTTTCGGGAGGTGTTCTTCGATGTGCCAGAAAGCCTTCTCAAGATAGTAATGGAGCTCAGGCTTGTCCAGGAACCAGATGCGGAGAATGACCTTGTTGTAATTGCTCAGCCGGAAGAGCTTCTTCTCCACAAAATCATTCGAGGTTGCGATCAAGAAGCTGTGGTTGCCGCTCAGGCTGTACAGAATTCTTGGCTGTCCTTTGTCACGGTTCGGGACGCGCTCGCTCTTCACCAGGCCTGCCATCTCCAGGAGGCGGAGCTGCTGGCTCACGTTCGCGACGCTGGTGTTCGAGGCTGCCGCAAGCTCGATAGGAGAGAGCGATCTTTCTGAAAGAAGCTGTAGAATCTGCCACTTGCTCGCTGTAAAGAGCGTCTCCTGCTCCATGTGTCGTCACTGCGGTTGTCGTTACTGTTGCCCGCGAGCGGGCGTCGTTTACCGACGAGGAAATCCCTCCTCACCAGTATACTTTTTTGTATGCTGACATATCTTTAGGATAACTTATATAAAAATGTTTCGGTGATTTTTCTACTACTGTAGTTCTTAATTCTATGAAATGAACAATGTAACAAAAGAAAAAAATTAAGAAAAGACAAGAAAGAAACAAATTACACTGATTAACAAAATTATGAAATAGAAGAGAAGAAGCGCTGTTCTCGATGAATTCGGCGTTTGAGAAATTTATGGCCCGTAACGATATTGGACGTTCTGCTCTTGCACCCAGTGCGGCAGCAGGTATTCTGGATCTTCCAGGTGCCCTTTTTCGTGACGGATCACACCTTCCAATGGGAAACCTAATGTCTCATACCACTCCCTGTTCGCCTTGGTGAATGTACGAGTGTACGGTGTGATTCCGCCGACGCGGGAAGAGCCAAGATCCTGGTCAATAGAGTCAGAAATGAGCAAAGGCGGTGTGTGCGTCGTGACCCAGACATCCATCAAGTACCAGGGCTTTGTCGTGTCAACCCGTTTCATACCTGAAGGAACCTGATGAGCATAATCGTCGTCAAGACCAGCCGCTATGACTTCAAGTTGTCCTTTTGTCGCAGTCCGTTCTTCTGGACCGGGGAGATGAGGGATCATACAAAGAGAGAAAGAAACACAGAATAAATACCTATCCTTTAAGCCAGCTCTGTGAAGAAGTAATACAGCGTCGTGCCTTCACTCCCTGTCTTCTCGTTCTCTGCCACCAGGAGCTGGAAATCCCAGGTGCCGCCGTTGTATCCTGTCGTGCTGCTGTTGATGATCGTGGTGTACACTTTCCGGTCCTGGTCGTCGCTGAGGAAGATCTGGTGCCAGTTGTTCTCGTCGAGCGCACCGCTGGTGAAGGCATTCGTGCTCGGGCAGCCATTCATGTTCCTCGTGCCGACGTTGAAGGCAGTGTGGTCTGTCTCGTTGAAGGTGTTGGTGACAGAATCAGCGTCGCCACTGGTCTGGCCGAGGTAAGTCTCTTCCTGCGCGATATGGGTGCTATTGCTGCAATTGATGGTGTTCCAGTCGATCGTGTCATTCCTCGAGGCGTAGACCTCGCCGCTGATCGACGTGCCATTGCTCCACTCATAGAACGAATCGTTGTTCGCGTCAGCCAACACGATGTTCCCGCTGATGTTTCCGTAGTAGCCTGCCCAGCTCGTGGTTATCGAGAGCGCGTTGATGTCCAAGTGGGTGACATTGCCAGCGACGGCTGACGCGTTCGTATTGTCGCTTGTCGAGAGGTTGCGGCGCGAGCTTTCGCCAGGCGTCAAACCAGTTGCGGGCACAGGCACTGCAGCCGCGGCCTGGAGCGTCGCTAGGATGAGAATGATCAGGAGTGTGATTCCGAATGCCTTCGTTGCTGCCATTGTCGTCGGTAAAAGGGTTTGAAAGTAGTTTCAGGAGGTGTTGAGAGACGATGAGTCGTAGAGGACATGGCCGTCCTTGCATGTCGCGTTGTTTGTGAAGGTGACCATGACGTCGTGGCCCTTGCGATCAGCCACAGTGAACGCTTCCAATGCAGGGCCGACCACGCAGAGCTCGATCTTCTTCTCGCTGACCTTCTTCACAGTCAGGCGCGTGATCTCAGGAAGGTGCTGCTCAATCTGCCAGAACGCCTTCTCGAGCACGTAGCGCACATTCGCGTCTTCGTAGAACCAGATCCTGAGCACGATCTTGTTGTAATCGCTCAGCTGGCAAAGCTTCTTCTCTGTGAAGTCGTTGGCTGTAGCGATGAAATAGCCCTGGTCAGCCGCCAGCCGGTAGAGGACGCGCGGCTGTCCCTTGTCGCGATTCGGGACGCGCTCGCTTGTCACCAGGCCCGCCATCTCCAGCAAACGCAGTTGCTGGCTGATGTTCGCCAGGCTTGTCGAGGATCGTTCAGCCAGCTGCAGCGGGCTTAATGCTTGTTCTGCCAGATGCTGCAGGATCTCCCATTTTGAAGCAGTAAAGAGGGTCTCCAATTCCATATCCACTCACCTTTGTCGCAACTCGTGTGGATTTGTCCACACTGGTACACTTTTAGGCACACTCATATATAAATGTTTCGATTCTTGCTGTACTACAGTAGTACAACAGGCATTAAAGTAGACCCAGAATAATTCTTTTCAATATGGCAGGAATAGCTTGCGATTGAAAAAAGTATTGATTTTAACTCAGCTCCAACCAGAAGTAGTAGGTGTGGGGCGAGCTTGCGTATTGGTCCTCAGGCACGATGATCTGGAAGTCGAAGAGCCGGTTGTCATATCCAGCAGTGTCCATGTCGAGCAGGCCAGTGTAGACGATCGTCGCCGTATTGTCCTGCAGCATGACCTCCTGGAAGTCAGCGTTCTCGTCGCGTGTCTGTGCCTGGCTGTTGACATAGGTCGCGATGGCAGGACAGGTGCTGTTCGCTATCTCGACTGTGCCGACCCAAAAGCCACGGTGGACCGTGTCGTTGAACGTGTTGTTCACGCCATCCACTTGCGTGATCGTGTGGTTCAGGGCATTGTGCTCTGCAGTGATCGTCGTGCCGTTCGCGCATTTGATCAATGACCAATTGATAGCGTTGACGCGCGATGCGAACACCTCGCCAGAGGATGCCGCTTTGTTCCAGTCGTAGATCGTCTCGTTGTCCGCATCCCGCAGCGCGAAGGTGCCAGTGACATTACCGACGTACGCTTTCCAGTTCGGCGTCTGCGTTGTCGCGTTGAGCACAAGGGTGGTGAAGCTGCCGCCTGCCGTCGTGCTCGAACCAGCTTCAGCAGGATCCACAGTCTCTGTCACGTTCGACGTGATGCCTGCGCCGACAGGGTCAGCAGCGACATGGCTCGCCATGATGAACCAGGCGAAGAGTATCGCGAGGAGGATGCGTCTCATGACCGCACCTCCTTCTTCTTGGCTCGCTGCTTCACTGTCCAGGTCGTTCGCGGATCAAGGGAGAGAAAACGGGCGGTTTCCGCGTTCGAGAAGCCGAGTTCTGTGAGAAAAACGACAAGGGTTTCCAGCGGCGAGAGGATCCGCGACGCGAAGCGCGCGATCGGAATCGTGAGCTCGCCTTCAGCATACACAAAAGGCTGGCTCTTCGCTGCCTGATATGTAGCCCAGACAGTCTTCTGGCTCCGGTTGAGGAGCTCACCGACCTGGGCAAACGAATAGTTTCGTTCCTCGTAGAGGAAGCGCACCAGCGCTTGCAGGGCTGAGAGCCGGGTCGAGAAGATCGAAAGGGGAACGCTTGGCTCGTCGCTCACTACCAGGTACTGAGAATCAGAGGGAAAATCAAGAGCATGCTCACTCGTGTAGATGTAGTAGTGTTGTCGCTGCTCGTCGTCTCTGCGCACTGTGATCCGCGCTCGCTGTTCCCTTGAAACCTTATTTTGTAAGATATCATTTATAAATATTTTGATAGTGAAAATAAATTTGGGTTTATTATGTAAGATTTCATTCTTATTATGTAAGATTATTATTTTCATCTGTATTTATATACTCCTGGAGCACTTCCGAGCTTATGCGACTCACCAATGCGATCAAGTACCCAAGAACCGCGATCAGGTACGGCGCGCACGTCGAGATACTGCCAGGGAGTTCGCCGCTCGTGCTCAGCATGCCGCACATCGGCGTCGAGATTCCTGACGATTTCCAGCACAATCTGAATCTCGGACTGAAAGAAGCAGTGGACACGCTGCATGGCGGCGTCGATTTCACGGTTCCGTTCGCCACCGGCGCTTTCAACTACTACGATGCAGCCAGGATCTGGACCAGGCTGCCGCGCGTTGTGCTCGACGTCAAGCGCTCGCTCGGAGATGTCGATCAATATGCTGTGCAAGGGGCAAAAGGCGTTGCAAAAGGCCACGGCCTTGTCTGGCACGCAAGCTCAGGTTTCACACCACAATCCACGAAGAGCATTCTCGAACGCCCGTATACCATGAGCGAATTCCTCGGCATGGTCGCCCATGGGTACGCGCCGTATGTCGTAGGCGTCAGGAGCCTTGTTGAACATGCGAGAGAGAACAACGGCCACGCGATTCTCGTGGGCCTGCACTCCATGCCGCCATACAATTTCAGCCATCACACCAACGGCAGGTTCGCCGGCGCGTACTACTGGCTGCGAGGCGGGGATCCGCTTCCAGACATCATCATGACCAGCCCTGAGAAGGGCAGCTGCGATCCGGAACTGATCGATCTGGTCAGGGAAACGTTCAAGGAGCACGGGTATAGTGTCAGCCACCGCCGCGTCGCGCCGGCATCAATCAGCCTTCCCCGCGATAAAGTAGCAGATCCGGAGAATGGCATACACCTGCTCGCGATCGAGATCGTCGGGCACGGCTTCCAGGCAGAAGGCATCGACGGCGTCATCTATCACGACATCGAGAAAAAATTCCCTGCAGAGCTCGCGCGTATGCGCACAGCGTTCACCGACGTCTTCCAACGCTTGGAAGCATGGCACTGAGCTAATCTATATGCCGAGCAGTATTGCGAGCGTCCTTTTTCACATGCTTTGCAGCTCGGCGCGCATTTCTCCAGAGATGACGAAAGATACGCTCGTACGATTTGGCGCTCTTAAAGATATGCTTGAAATACTCATGGAGGGTCCGACCGTGATCATCAGGCTCTCCAGGATGCTCCTCCAAAACTTCAATCGCTTCTTTCAATAGGCGCATTATGTCAACAAGCCGCTCATGCAACTCCCGAAGTTCTTTGACTTCTGCCTTCCGCCGATCTGATTCCCGCCATTCTCCTTCAGCGTCGACGCGCACCGCTTTCCAGTTTCGGTGCTCCTTATCGTCTTCAAGTCGTCGCAGTTCCGCCTCATCCCTTTTCACAATAGCAATGTTGGGCAGAGAACCGTCTTTTTCCATCATGACAAGCAAGGCATTGATCTTGGAATGGAGTTTTTGATACAACCCGAAGGCTATTGAGTCCACAGAAGCGTTCATTTCGATATGACCGAGAATCTGATCCCATTGATACACACTTGTCATGAGATCATGTTCATCCCTGACTGCTTGTTGCTCAAGGTCGATCCATGTGCTAAGATCACCGAGGACTTGATTAATGAACCCTTCCCACTCAAACTCCTCAAATTCAGAATCGTCATCCATCCAGCACACTGAGAAAGAGGACTATTAATACTTTACGAGGCTATACTTTATCAATCACATCCTTGACTTCGTCTGCGATTTCCTCCACAGCGCGATCCATGTCGAGAATGTGAAACTGGATGCCATACTTCATGAGCTCCTTGATGTGCACATCAGGAAAATCGTGGGCGAGCCGCTTCTTCAGCTCTTCAGGGTGGAAGTCGCGTTGGCGTTGCTCAGCGCGCCGCAGGCATTCGTCGTTGTCAAGCACGCAGAGGAAGACGAACGGGACGCGTTCCAGCTCTGCAAGCTCGCGGATCACGAATTCGGGGATGCTGGTGCCGAATTCGACAAAGTCAGGGTCAGTTTCGCGTAGCTCGTCGAAGAATGCTGTGTAGCCCTGCAGGCGTGCCTGTTCGCTGAGGCGACCATCGGTATCGAGCTTCTTTTGGATGTATGGCATGACGTCCTTGTGGTCGTCAGTCAAGGATGCCAGCAGCGTGCTCTTGCCGCAGTCAGGCTTGCCGATGAAGCAGTACATTGCCGCAAGAACAGCCTTACTGTTAATAAAGGTCACGAATGAAAAGAAAAAACCCGGGGCCGAAGCCCCGGGTTGCACGTTCGCTTCCGGGGGGAAGCGATTCGGTGGTAACAAAGGTGGTAGCTAAGCGTGATCTATGATGCCAACTCCGCCTGGAACACGACGGTTCCGTTGCATTCGCCGAATGGGTTGGGTGGCACGTACAGTCGCCAGTACGTGCTGTTCTGGATCTGGGTGCCGTCGACTGTCTCCTGCACCAAGGTGAGGTTCTGGATCATGTTGAAGCTGCTCTGCAATTGCGTATACTGTGTTGTGAAGTCCCCTGTCTGGTTCAGGCTGTATCGCTGGCTGTCGACTGAGATATTGCCGACGTCGCAGTCGAACGAGAGGCCGTCGTTCTCAGCAGCGCCGTAGCCCTTGACGCTCACGTTGATATCCGTGTTGCCGAAGTTGGTGATGTTCGCCTCTTCCGGCCCTGAGGTATCACCGACTGACATGTCGCCGTAGTCGATCAGGCGCGTCACATTCAGCGCTAGCAAGGCATTGATAGTGGTCGAGTTGTCGTTCCATCCCTGGCTGCCGACGCTCGCGTTGAACACGTAGCTGTCTGTTGCCGTGACGTTGCAGACCCAGTTCGAACCGTTGTTGGCGTAGTACCAGATCGTGAAGTTGCAGCTGAAGTTTGCGTAGAAGCCGTTCACGCTCACGTTCGTGCAGTTGAGGTTGGTGTAGTGGTCGTTGTTGTCGTCAGGCGAGGTCGGGCCGACTGAGTTGTTGTCGTAGAACGTGGCTGTCACGTTGACGATCGTGTCGCCGCCGTTGTAGTCCCTGACTGTCGCGTTGCAGGTGATGTTCAGGGTGGTGCCTGCATTGAGTGTGATAGGATCGGTTATCGTGACGGTGAGCACTTCAGGGAGAGAGTTCGTGATGTTGACGAAGGTGTCAGTCGACACGTTGCGATAGTTCGGACCGATGCTATAGCTGTAGCTGAGGAAAGCATTGCCGATCAGCACTGCTGCAAAGATCACCATGGCTGCAATCAGCCAGGTGCGTCTCCGTCCGTCATTCGTCGTTCGTCTCATCCTGTTCCGATCTCCAGGAAAAAGTAATAGGTCGTTGGGGAAGCCTTGATGGCGCTCTCTGCCACGATCATCTGGAAGTCAAAGTTCCTGTTCACGTTGAAGCCTGCCAGGTCGTCCTCGATGAGCGCCACATAGATGAAATTGGCTGCGTTGTCCTCTATCAGGATCTCCTGGAAGTCGCTGCTCGCATTGGTCACGTTCTGCTTCGAGTCGTTGATGTACATGTAGGTGCAGGGGCAATTGCTCAATGGTGTGCCCGCTGTCTGGAAGGTCGTGTGCTCGGTGTAGTTGAAGGTGTTGTTGATGCTGTCTGCGCTGCCGGTCGTCATGTTGTTGAAGGATTCCTCTGCCGCGATCGTCGAGCCTTGGGCACACTGCACGCCTGCGAACTGGGTGCTGCCGTTCCTGGCTGCGTAGACCTCGCCTGTGATCGTGACATTGACCAAGGCCCAGTCATAGATTGTGTTGCCGCTTGCGTCGTCCAATGTGAGCACACCTGTTACGTTTCCGACATACGCTTTCCATTGCTGGTTCTGCTGGACACCGTTGAGCACCAATGTCGTGATGGTGCCGCGGGCATCGCTTCGGTTGCCGGCGATGCCGGTCCCGACTGTTTCTGTCTCGTTGAAGGTGACGGTCGCGCCGCTGGGTAGCGCCGCGGCGGGTGGAAAGAGGTAGAGAAGTCCGAGCAAGAGGAATACCATGCCGAGCATTCCCGATGCCCTGAGTGTCTGCTTCTTCGCTGCCATTGTTCCACCATTGTTACCTCAGCCGGAAAAAAAGGCTGAAAAGGTGTTTATGCGCCTACGATGTGATGTCCACCCAGATGAAATAGGGTGTCACTGTATTCGCTTCGGTTCCTTGGCCGTCTTCTGCTACCAGCAGCTGGAAGTCACACAAGGCGCCGTTGTAACAGCTGATGTCAGTCTTGTTACTGAGGTCCTTGTTCTCCAGCATGGTTCCGAAGACCCATCCGTCGTTGCCTCCCGTGTTGTCCCAGAACAGGGCGTTCACGAAGTCCGACTGCTGATAGTTGTCGTCCCGCCATATGTAGGTGGTTGGGCAGTTGTTGCGCGTATTGTTCGCGATGTACCACGGCGGATGATCCGTCCTGTTGTACGTCTCGGTCACGTTGTCATACGCGTCCTGCGTTATGTTGTAAAACGTATGGAAGTTCGTGGCGTTGTTGGCTTCGTTGAAGCACTGAACTTCCGTCCACGTCGGGTCGCCGTGGCTGACGAGCGTCGCGTACACGTAACCACGCGGCTCTGCGGCCGACCAGTTGTAGAACGTGTAGTTGTTCGCATCGTCCAAGGTGATCCAACCTGAGACGTTTCCCCAGAACCCTTGCCACGTACGGGTCTGAGAAATACCTGTCATTGTGAGCCAGGTGATGTTTCCTGCCATCGCGTCTGTCTGCACGTTCGCGAAGTTGCTCCAGTTGAACGTGCTACTCGCCCCGCGTGTGAAGTGGAGTGGCGCTGTCGGTTCGCCTTCACCGATCACTGCAATTGCTCCGAGGAGCATCGCTGCAAGGGCTGCGAGAATAACTATCTGGCTACGGAGGGACTTCATTGTTCATCACCTGCTTTATTGGTCTCGAATTTTTTATTCTGGAAAAGAAGACGGCTGCTGCCGTTGGGCCTTCTCTCCCGTACCAAGAAGCCGCCCCAGCCGTGCCGTGCAGCATTGCCAGGTTAGCTTCCACCTTTGTCGCAACGATCCATCGACGATAGCCGATGTATCTGGGTATACAATTATGTATACTTATATATAAATCTTTTGGTCTTATTGATATATAAAGTCTCTATAAGGAGAAAACAAGCAATACAAGCGCTGTACGAGCAGGTCTACTCAGAAAAGAGTAGGATGAAATGAGAAAAAAGGCGGGAAATCAATGCCCAGCCGCTTCCAGGACCCGGGCCAGGTCAAATTTGTTCCGCGCGTGCACTGCCCGGCTTGCCAAGGCTTCATCTTTGAACACCATCTCGATCCAGGTGGCAAAATCATTGCGTTCTGGCGTCACGTGCGTGTGGAACAGCCCGTCATCCATGCTGAGCAAGGCTTCACGGAGCGCTGCGAGCGTGTGGATGGCCATGCCGTTCGCCAGGACGAACGAGTCAGGATCAGGCCGCGAGGGTGAAGGTTCGGGTGAAGGCGCCGCCTGCGGAACAGGGATCTGCTGGACATGGTCGCGCATCGTGCCGACAACCCCTTTGAGTTCATCAGTCTTCGACGCGATCGAGCTCTCCAGCTCCTGCATGCGGTGCTGCGCAGCCGCGATCTCGTCGTGCTTCCGCGCCCATTCCTGCTCCAGGCCCTGCAGCTCGGCAAGCTTCTGCGACAAGCCCTGCTCGAGTTTCGCAGCCTTTGCCTGGTGCTGCACTGCTGCTGCCCGTTGGGCATGATGCTCTTTCATGCGTGCCACAGCATCGACAAGCGCGCCCTGGTCATAGCCCTTCTTTTTCAGCTCTTTGGCAACAGCGTCGAAATGCCCGGGAGTATCCTTCTGAGTTGCTGGAACGCTTGCAGAAGCCACAGCACTTTCTTCAGCCGTATCCTGTTCATGCCCGGGAATCTCTGTCATCGCCTGCTCGAACTCTGCGATCTGCGAGGACATCTCCTCTTCAGAGATCGCAGGCGCCGAGCTCGCGGGCTGCGCTGTGGATGGCGCGCTTGGCGTGTTCTCAAGACTAGCATTCGCGAGCTTTTCACGCATTTCAGCTGAGGAGAAAGGCAGCTTCGGTTTCACAGCAGGCGTGGCAGGCGTTTTTTTCTTGGGCAAGTGGTGCGGCACGATCGCATGCGCCTTATCGATCGGCTTCTCATACAGCTCCATCGCCGCATCCGGCGCCTTTTCCGGCTGCTGCTCGAGCTCCTCCTCTTTCTGGAAGAAGCTCTTCACATTCTCAGCCATAGTCTTAAAGACCAAACACCCACCTCTCGCTTGGCATCGAGCCGTGCTGATTTATAAACATTACGACGATAGTCATGTCACCTCTGTGTAGATCGTGATCTGGTCTGTGCCGCCAGTGTATTCCCGCAACAGGGCTGGCAGCCGTATCTCATAATCGACAAGGCCCCATTGCCCGCTCATCGACGCGTTCACACGCGTGATGAACACCAGGTCTTCCTTGTCTGTCGTATCATACTGGTCGTTGCTGCTGCTATCGTCGCCACTATCCCAGAGGATGCCGGTGACGAACTTGCTCGAGTTGGAGCTGTTCACGATCGGCACGTAGGTGATGTTCCCGATGCTCAGGCTGAAGTTCTGTGTCTGCAAGGGTGTGTCTGTGCCGCCGCCCCAGACCTGCTTGACATTGTCGTTGTACGGCGTTGTGTTCATGTTCTCGTCCGCATCTGTGAAATCATTGGCTGTCGGGTTCTCGAGTTCGTTCCGCGTCAGGGCATAGAGATTGGTGAAATCGAATGAGCTGTCAGTATCAGCGATGAAGATATGCCCGTCCTTGTTCGACTGGTTGCCGAAGATGACAAAAGAATCGTTGTTCGAGTTGTCCAGGCGCACGCCTGAGGAGACATTGCCGTAGAAGTACTGATAGAGTTCGACAGTTAAGGTGTTGTTCAGCTTGTTGTTGCTCTCATCGCTTTCGTTGATCGACTGGTTGCGATCGAGATCGACATAGATATTGTTCACGCCTGCTTGCAGGATGTACGTGACATTGACAGTCACGTTTTCATTGATGGCAAGAACGCCGACTGTGATGTTCCCGCTGATCTGCACGCCATCCACGTCCGGATCCCCGAGGAAGAACTGGACTGTGAAGTCGCCTTCAGTTGCGCTCAGGCCCTGGTTCGTGATGTTCGCGAAGATCGTGATGTTCGTGCCTTCGATCAGATCACTGTAGTTGAAGAAGATCGCTGTCGGCACGAGATCCGGGCCAGTCACGTTCAAAGTGAAATTCGCCGAGGCGGTCCCGTAATTGCCTTCTGTGTCGTTGCACCGGACGTTCCACTCCCACAAGCCGATGCCGAAATAGATGTCGTCGAATGTGTTGTTCGCGTCGTTCACCGGCGCAGGATCGGTCTCGTTCGCGTCCCAGGAGCCGTCCTTGCCGAACCACAGGACGCATTCGTCGAGGTTCGCGTCGCTCACCTGGTACTGGAAATCGACCAGGCCCACCCCTTGCTCGTGGAAGTCCACCGGCAGCCATAAGGTCACGTTCGGCGGCGTGACATCAGGCGTGATGTTGAAGTTGAACCAGCCGACGCCGTTCTGGAACGCGTCCTTAGTTGCTAAGCTCACTGCAGTGTAGTCGCCCAATTCCTGCCCTGTCGTGCTCCACGGCCAGGTCCAGGTGCCATCACCGCCTGTCAGGCTGGTGTTCCGCGCGATCCATTCTTCTTCTGCGCCGATCGCGCTCGAGACATTATACTCGCTGTTCAACACGAACCATTCGATATCGCTTGTCTGGCTTGTCGACGATTTGTCGATGCCAAGCGTGGTGTTGTCAGAGAAATACAATCGGTTCAGCGTGTTCGCATACGAGGTTCCGCCTCCTGAGTTGCTCCACGAGCCGAGGAAAAAGCTTCTGTTTTCAGTCACCTCACTGATGCCGACAGTGCGATCGGCTCCGCCGGAGCTGAGCCCGTTCTGCGCGGTGAAATCGTCAGGGAGCTGCACAACGAAATAACTGCCGCCCATGACTGAAGCTGGCGAGCTTGTCTGACGGGTGAAGACAACGCGTGTCGCATTGAACAGGTCTGCACGCCAGCTGTTCGTGTTCAGGCTGTCATCGCCATTCATCATCCGCGACCAGATCACAAAACTTCGGGAGGTGTCCACGCTTGCGAAATCCTGGTTTGTCGTCGTCCCAGAGGCGCTGAACGTGCCGTTTCTCACAGAAGCGCCAGTCCATGAGACAACCTGCCAAGCCGCAGTAGTCTCAGACGAACCGCTTGTGTTACGCTCGATCCGTATCGTCGTGCTGTTGAGGAAGTAGGCGCGGAAGAACCCGAAGTTGTTCTGCGAGCTCGTACCGCTGATCGTGCGGCCATTGACGATGATGAAACTGTTTCCCAGGCTCACTTCAGTGATGGTGACGTTAGCGTGGTCTTCTGTCGAGCCGAAGGTCTCGGTGCCCCGCTGAACCGAAAGCGCATCACTCTCTACGACTGCATAGGTGAGGTTGCTCGCAGTGGCACCGTCATAACGATCGAAACGCACGACAGTATCCGAACTGAATCCTGGCGTGTACTGGTTCTGATCAGGTGCGCTTTGCGTTCCTGTCGCCGCAGTAAAGAGGATAAAGCTCTTCGATTGGTCAACAGTAATAATATTGTCAGTGAGAGTCACTCCAGTCTGCGATGCGATCGTCCCGTGCTGGACCCGGAAACCGCCTGTGCCAAGACCATCGCCAGGATTGAACGCGCCACTATTATTATAGTAGGCATGATGTAAGGTCTCGTTGCTTGCGCTCGCGCCAATCACTGCGACAAACTTGACCTGGCACCACGTGCTGTCGTCGCCGTCGAGGATCGTGCGAGGCAGGTTTGTCAGCACGCCGTCCTGATGGCGGACGATGCGGAGTTCGTTCGCGCAGCTCGACAGGTTGATGCCGGATACATTCACCGTGACGATCTCAGAGCGCTGTGTTCCCGCGTCCTGGCTGAGCATGATCGGCTTCCGCAAGGCCCAGCCAGTATTCCACCAGGGCGCTGTTGCGTTGCCCTTGATGATATCAGTCGTGACATTCGTGTCCAGGTTCGCGCCAAAGACATCGGTCGTGTTTGTCGTGATGTCGCCGCTGGTGCCACGCTCCACGCTTGCAGGGTTGACACCAACAGAGACGGTGATTGTGTCGGTCTGCAGCACTGTGAAGTTCCGTGACTCGCTTTGGGCCAGGTTTCCGCCAGTATCATAACATCGGATCTCCCATGAGTAGTTGCCGTCAGGGAAGTAGACATCAAAGAATTGCGTCTGGCTCTGGTCAACACTGGTGTTTGTCTGGTTGAGCGTGTCATTGATGTAGATGCTGCAGTTGGAGATGTTCACATTGTCAGAGACATTAAATTGGAGCGTGACGTCGTTGCTGCCGACAGAGGCGTCCGCATCCGGATAGATGAGCGTGATGTTCGGGCTTGTCGTGTCGTCGACTGTGAGCCAGTGCGTTTCTGTGCTTGCGAGATAGTTCGCTGTTGCGGGATAGACCGCGGTCACGTTGTAGAGTCCTGGCTGGCTGAAAAGCGTGATGTTCGTGATCGGGGCCGTGCCGTTCTGGATCAGTACGCTGTCGAGATAGAGCTCGACAAAGCCTGATGTAGGGGTGACCATCGTGACAGTCATGTTTGCTGTGCTGTCCTCGTCGATCGTGAAGTTGTCATCTGTGCTGTTGAGAACGAGATTCACTTCTGATGCAGCCTTGTTCACCACGTAGCTGTACTGCGTCGTTTCATTTTTGTTGTCGTTCGTGTCGTTCGCATACCATTTGTATACATAGGTGCCTGCGTCCAGACCGATGATCGAGTAATTGTACACGCTAGCGCCAGCATCGCTCAGGCTCTCGTTCTGCAGGGTCCCGCTAAAGTTGTTCTCGAAGTTGACCACATCCAATGCGAAATTATCTGTCCAGGTGATGTTGAACTGGTATACAGCACTCGGGCTGTACGTTGCAGGGCTTGCAGGAACGACTGTGATATTATCATACTGCGGCGGCGTGGTGTCGACCTTCACCGTCCAGTTCGCAACCGCGAACGTGCTTCGGCCGGCAGAATCGTTACAATACACGTTCCAAAGGTATGTGCCGTCGCTCACTGTCTTTGTGAGCGTGTTCGGCTGGCCGCTCGTGAGCGAGGTGTTCAGGATGTCATCGCTCCACGATCCGGTGAAGTTGCCGTACAAGACGCAGGTGTGCAGGTTGAGATCAGTCGGCGTATAGTTGAACGGGATCGTGCTGCCTTGGACAAACTCATTGTCCGGAGGCGCGTTCAGGGAAACCGTCGGGTCTGTGAGATCGACAGTAAAGTTGTACGTGCTCGTGGTTCCCAGATTTAACTCTGTGCTGTTATCATAGCATTCCACAGTCCAGTTATGACCGGTCTCAGCAAGCCCTGTCACTGTGAAATAGTTCGCAACGAAATTATTGATGCTCGTATTGGTCTGGTTCAACACTCCATCGATGTAGAGGCTGCAGTTCTCGACGCCGGTCGCGTCCTCTACCGTGTAGTTGAAGAGGATGGTACTGCTATCGACAAAGGCGTCGTTTTCCGGATAGTTCAGGGTGATGAACGGTGGATCTTCGTCAGTGACGTTCACAGTGAGATTGTACCGATCAGTTGCATAGGTGTTGCCGTTCGTGTCAGTGCAGTTCACGCTCCAGTTGTGCTGCCCGTTGAGCACGAAATCCGTGAAATTGAACGGCACGCCGTCAGTGATGTCGGTTTCTGTCTGCTCAACAACGTCATCGATGATCAGGACGCAGCTCGAGACATTGCCGCGGATATCGCTTGTATTGACAGTGAAATCGACATTGTTCGTCGTGTTCTCGTACGTGTTGTTCGGTGGCGCGATGAGCTGGATCGTTGGCGGTATGAGGTCTACGATCACTGTTCGATTGTTGTTCGTGAAATTGATTTCGACATTGCCCGCGAGGTCGTGGCAGATGACGCCCCAGGAGAATTCGGCGTCAGGAAAGGTGACAGTGATGTGGTTCGTCTGTCCTTTCGTGATGCTGCTATTCGTCACGTTCGGGCCGAAAGAGCCTGTGGCGTTGTGGTACAGTGTGCAGTTCGCGACAGTGTTCGTCTCGATCATGCTGAAGTTGAACACGACAGCAGGATTGTTGGTCGAGAAGCCGTCGTCTGGTTTCTCCATGCTCACGTTCGGCGGGATCGTGTCAGTGATATAGATGAGGTCGATCGTGCTGTTCGTGCGGCTGCCGAAGACATCGTACGCGATGACACGCCAGTAATAGACAGAGTTCGCGTCGAGGCCGAAGTCCAGGGTGTAGCTCGTATTGTCCACCTGGAAGGTATTGTATGAGTAGTCTGGCGAGCCGAAGTTGGGATCCTTATCGAACAGTAGGGTGTAGTTGTCGAAATGCTCGTCACTGCTTTGCGTCCAGTTCATCGTGGGGATGAGATTGTTGCTTTCTGTGTTGTTTGCAGGCGTGAGCAGGGTGAAGGCGCCTGGCGGCGAGGCTGTGACCGTGAATGTCAGGGAAGATGTGAAGTTCGCAGTGTTGCCTTCGCCATCGACTGTGTAGAAATCTGTGAAGCTGTACACCCCTGTCTGGTTGGTATCGCTGAAATTCAGATGCCAGGATTGTCCCGGACCTTGCGTCAGGCTCAGGTTCACGCGCGTGCTGTTCGGATACTGGAGGGTCACATTCACGCTCGCCACTAATTGGTTGTCCGTAACATTGGCTTTCAGCATGACCCGATGCGTCTGGTTGATCACTGTCACATTCAATGCTTTCCCAGTGATCCTCGTCGGATGGGTGATGTTGATGCAGCCATTCTCCTCATAATAGTCAGAATACAGGTTGCTGCCAGCAAGGTCGATCGCTCGTGCACGCACGTCCACACACTCCTGCTCCGGCAGCTGGCTCGTGTTCCAGTACAAGGAGTTGCCAGCTGTATGGCTGCCGATCGACTGCCAGGCCTGTCCATTGAGATTGGTCCAGACCGCGTTCCAGCGAATCTCATCTATATCTGTGCTGTTATAGTAATCCATATTGACCGCACGCACTCTCATATCCCGGTTCGCAGCAGTTTGCCATGCAGCCAGGATGCCGGCATCAGTTGTCGTGACGCTCGCATTGCCAGTGCCGGTCGCGCTGAGCGTGCCGATGGATTCGTATGCAGTGCCGTTGTACAAGGCAACTTCGAGGTCAGGATCCTGGTTGCCGGCAGCGTCAGAGCCAGAGCTGTCATACACTGAGACGTTGATGGTGACAGTGATGTTGTTCATGTCTGCGAACGAACCGCTCGCGACATCCGCATACGTCGTCCAGCTGCTCGATGTCTGTATCCATTGGTAGTTGTAGCACGTCAGGTTGGAATTGTCGATGTACCAATAGTCAGCGCCACCGCTCGCTTCCAAACTGTACTTGACTTCAGATTCCTCTTCAAGCGAGTAGCCCAGGGCTGTATAATTGTAGTTGGCTGCGTGCCAGGCATTGTCGTCCGCGGGATCGCAGATCTGCAGGATGTCGTGATAGAGAGTGTCAAAGTATCGATGATAGCCGCACTCAGCCCCGTTGTCCAGGCTGCGCGCGCGATAGTAGAAATCCGCGATACAATAATCATAGCTGCTCAAGTCTTGCGTCGAGATCGCAGTGCCGTCTTCGCCAGCACTGCTTGTACCTGTGCACCTGATGCAGGCGTTGCCGTCACGGCAGAACGTGTCGCCAGTGATTCTCGTGCAGGATCCGGTGTAGGTCCATTCGCCGCTGTCAGTGTTGAAGTCATCAGCGAAGATGACATCGGTTGTTCCTGCCTGCGCCACGACTTGCTGTTCTCCGGATTCCTGATCAGAACTCGTTGTCTCGTTGCCGAGACTGACCTCCAGGTAGTAGGTGATCGTGTCGCTTTCGTAATCTTCAGAGCCGAGCCCTTCGAGGTCAACGCCTTCGTCCACCTCGAGGTTGCAATTCGTGGTGCCGTTGCATTCGATATCTGTCGGCTTCGACGGCGGGAAATTATAGGGGCCGCTCGGCCATTCCACCACTTCGAAACGGTAGTATTGGTTCTGTCCTGTGTCGGTTCGCCAGAGCGAGACGTTATCGACGGTGTTGACCATCAGCCCAAAGGGGCCTCTCGGCCCAGAGCTGCCGCCGCCACTGCTGGTCGCGGATTCGCCCATAATGCTCGTGGTTACCAATCGCTGCACCTGCGTGATGCTCGTGAACCATTCGTCAGGCTCGCCGCCGCCGCTCGCGCGCGTAGCGCTGAAACGCTGCGTGTTCAAGTCAAGACTGGTACCCACTGCCTGCGTGTTCTCAATGATCCAGGCAGCACCTTCCCTGCTGAAGACGCCTCCTAAGCGCAGGTAGAAACTCACGGTGTCGTTCGCGCTCAACCACACTTCCTGGCCGAGCTCGTCGAGATTGCCGGACGTGGTCAAGCCCTGTGTGTGGATGAATGTTTTTGATTCGTCGCTCACTGCAGTAATCGACTCTGATTGGACACCAGTGCCCGTGTATGTATGGTTGACGCGCTGCACCTCCCAGCGATAGCCGGTGAACTCGACGACGGCATAGCTCAACGCGCTCGTTCCTGTTCCGTCGCCACGCCGGAAGTTCGGCGTGTCTGTGCCATCGGTCCAGTTGGCGATGAACATACCGCGATCGCCGTCGCTCGAGCCGGCGCCGTTGTGCCGCTGCCCAGTAATGAAGACGACGATGTCGCTGTCATTCACCACGCCGCTGGCTGAAGAGCCGCTCATCGAGGTGCTGCCAGTGTGACTGATCTCATCCTGCGCGCGAACCTGCATCTCATTGGCACCGCCCGGCGGCCCGGTGTATTCGATGATCTCCCAGTAGACACGTGAGTTGAACGACCCCGTGCTGCTGTATCGCCGGAACGTGATGCTTGTCAGCAGGTTCTCAGGATTCTCGATCGAAACCATGTATTCGTTCGGGTCCTGCGTGCCGCCGCCGCTGTCATGGCCTGAGCCTGTGAGTCTCGTGCTCACAATCCTGATGAACGCGTTGCTGGTCGAGCTCGGTGCTGTGTAATCACTGCCTGCTGTGATCGTTACGCTGGTCTGGCCTGTCGGGATAGTAGCATAGTCGCGCTGGACAAAGTAGTCGAGCGGGCGGATAGCGACAGTGTCCAGAACAGTGAGGTTTTCATAGCCTTGGCTGTTCCCGTAGCAGGTGACGTTCCAGTCGAGCATGCCGCTGACGTTGAAACTCCTGTTGTATTCGTGCAGCTTGCTTGTCGCGTTATATGTCATGCTGACAGGGTTTGTCCAGCCGTTCGTATCGAAGCTGATGTTGCACACCACACTGGTGATCGGATCGCCGCTGGTCCGGTTGCTGTAGTTTGCATAGAAGTTGACATTGTCGAATTCGTATTTCTCCTGGCTGCCTTCTTCAGGGTCAGTGTCGTCCCATAAAGTGAGTTCTGAATTGTCTGTTGAAGCATAGCTAGTAAAGCCCGTCACATTGAATGTCAGGTTGGTGTTTGCGTAGCTGCCAAAAGTACAGATGCCCCCGCTGCAGATGATGTTATTCCTGAGCAGCACTGGATTGTATTTATATGGCAGGTTGAACAACCATAAGCTTGCTGATTTGTTCAGGCGTGGCTCAGCGACTGTGTCAATCTCGATGTGGTTGTACTGGATCGTGATGATGCTGTCGAGGTTCGCACCCCCGCTCAGATTGATATCCTCGTTGTAATGGATGATCCTGCCGAGCGTGGGGTGGTCGATCGTGAAGTTCTCGATCGCGCTCGTGTCGACCTCTGACAAGTTCGTGGTCGTGGCGCCGACAAAGCCAGTCATGAGGATGACATCGACAAAACGTTCTGGCGAGGTTTCTACATTGTCATGTTCGTCAGTGCAGCGGATGCTCCAGTTGTAGCGCTGGGGCAGGAGATCGTAATGCAGGATGCTTGTGGTGTTGCCTTCCACGATGCTCGTGACAGTCGTGTTGACACTGCCGTCAAAGAGCAAGGAGCAGTTCGTGACATCGCTTGTGGTGTCAGTGACGTTGAAACGGAACGCGACTTCGCCATTCCCGTCGCCTGATTTGTTGTGGGGGAAGACAAGCGTGATGTTCGGGCCTTGCGTGTCGATTGTCAATGTCCTGCTCGCCGTGCCGTTGCGGTTTCCCGCGCCGTCTGTGCAGTTGATGCTCCACGTATGCGTTCCTTCGCCGAGATTGTTCGCAGTGATGCTGATTGTCGTGTTCTCCGTGATCGTGGTGTTCGTGACATTGATGCTGCCGTCTATGATCAAGGAACAGTTAGGGATATCGAGCCAGGCATCTGTTACATTGTAGGTGAAGGTGATGTTATTGGTTGTGTGATTCGTCCTGTTTGCCGGCGAGAGCAAGGTGACACGTGGTACTGTGTGATCGATCCTGATCGTTCTTGTTGCTGTCTGGTTGGTATTATTTGTTGTATCGTTCACCCACACATAGTATGTATATGTACCTTCGGCCACTGACGACAGACTGAAGTTCGTGTACGCGCCAGTGTAACTTTGCGATTGATTGATAACGCCATTGACATACAACCTAATAGTATCAGGGAAAAGATCCGAATGCGTGACATTGACGACAAAGCTTGTCGCGCTTTGGTTTGTGTCGTCATCAGGTGTTGGCGTCGCATATGCAATGGTCGGGTTTGTCGTGTCAGCAAGCGTTCGTCCTGTGTCGTTCACATCTGTGTCATTCACATTATTGCTCGTGTCCTTTGTATGCACTGTCAGGGTGTAGGTCGTGTCCAAGGAGAGCCCTGTCGCGTTGTAGAAGTTGTTCGAAGTGTTCTCCTGCCATGTGCCGTTGAGATAGATGATCGATTGGAAAAAGTCGCCGTCGCCAGGATTAGTCCAGTTCCAGTAGATCCAGGTGTAGCTTTTGCTTTGGTTGGCAAGGCCTGTAACTGTGCCTGGTGGCGTCGTGTCGCTCGAGACCAGCGTACGTGCACTGTCGTTGACGTCAGTGTCATTCACATTGCCGGTGTGGTCTTTGGTATGGACAGTGATGACATAGCCTGTATCGGGTGTGAGTCCTGTTGCGTTGTAGTAATTCACAGTGACGTTCGCATACCATGAGCCGTTGATGTAGATGATGCTGGAATTGAAGTCAGCATCTCCTGGATTTGTCCAGTTCCAGTAGATCCAATCAATACCCGCGCTCTGGTTGGCAAGACCGGTGACTGAAGCAGGGGGAGTTGTGTCAGGTGCGCCACCATCAACTCCAGCAAAGCTGCTGAAGCCAGAAACATTGAATTTCAAGGTGCCGCCGGCATAGAGGAGAAGATCGCAGAAGGTTCCTTGGCAGTTGGTGCCGTTGGCAAGGATCTCAGCCTCGCTCGTAGTGTAGTTCTCATGCCGTTTCACATTGGTGACACTGATGAAGTCAAGATTGTAGAATGTGATGTTCGCGCTGGAATTGATTCTTCCAGCTCCGAATGCTGAAGTGTTCAGCGCAGCTGTGTTGTTGCCAATGAACAAGTTGGTTCCCAAAGCGATATCGCCGTCGACGTCCATATCCTTCAGGAAGCCGTTGTTGGTTTCATTCACCCAGCGGATTTGACCGTAGGAATTGTTGTAGACAAGATAATTGATGTAGGTATTACCGGTCGAGTCATCGACTTCGCTTGCGGAGCTTGCTGAGAGGTTATTGTTTAACAAGATGTTGAAATATGATGCTGAATCCATGAAGATCGCGCTGCACGCATTCGTTGTTATCGTGTTGTTGTCGATCAGGTTGTTGTCGGCGACCGATAGTTGGATACCGTAGCACGCAGTCGAACCTGTTGTTGTGATCGTGTTCTTGCGAATCGTGTTCGAGCTGGAAGACGACAAAAGGTAGATTGCTCGTGCGCTGTTCGACGAGGTCGTGATCTGATTGTTTGTTATGGTGTTGTTGTCTGCTGAGGTGGATAACAGTATGCCGTAGCCGGTTCCGGTTCCTGTCGTGTTGATCGTGTTGTCAGTGATTGCTGTGTTGTTCGCGTTTGATATCCACATGCCATAGCCACTATTCGTGCCAGTTGTGGTTATGTTGTTGCCAGTGACGGTGTTTGGTCCAGTCGTTGTGAAAACAGACACACCATATCCATTGTCCCCGCTCGTTGTCATCGTGTTGTTCACTATAGTGACGCCAATCGAAGAATCATAACGTATGGCAGTGCTCGAGGTGCCGATGGTTGTTATCGTGTTGTTCAGTATCGTGCCGTTGTCAGCGTTCGAATCATAGTAGATTCCGTGCTTGCTGTTCGTTGTCGCTGTTCCTTCCACAATCACGCAATTCTTGACTGTGACGTTGTCATAACCACCAGTGTTGTTCACAGCATAGCCGAGCGTGCCAGCTGAAGAATAATTGATGGTGTGGCCCTTGCAGTCTATGGTGACGTTCTCAGTCTCGATGTTGAAGCACGTGCCAGTTGCAGTCAGATTGCCTGAAAGATTGTAGAATCCAGGCGTTGAAATTGTCTGGCAAGGCGTACCGCTCCACGTCACAGTCAAGAGCGCCCAGTCGATCATGAACGCGACGTCCCGGTTGGTCGCGCTGAAGGTGACGTTCACTGGAAACCTTATCGTGATGAGATCGTTGCTCACGAAGTCAGCAAGTCCTGAAGTGACAGTATAGTTGTTCGTTGTTTCGACTGCCTCTGAAACATTCAGCGTGCCGATCGCGACAAAGCTGCTGCTCGAATAGTTGTAGAGTTCGACGCTCACGTTCTGAACATGCACCCCCGACTTCAGGTTCTTTTGGCACTCAAGCGGCGTTGTGCCTTCATCCGCGTGGCAATAGGTCACGTTGAATACGAATTTGGTGAAGTCTGCAGGATTCGCACCGGTCGCAGAGACATTGTAGGTGAGGTTCATGTACGCGGTCAGGTTATCATCGCTACCACCAGTGTTGTCGCGATAGACCCCCCAATATACCTGATTGTTGGTGAAGGTGTCAGTGTAATCGCCGTCGATGCCGGTGTAGCCATCGCCAAAACTGGTGACGTTGTCTGCGCTCGCAACACCTGTGCTCGGTGATGTGGAGTTGAATTCGGAATAGTTAAGGTCGAGATGGTACATCACAGTCACGTTGTACAGCTCTGGTGTGTAGTTCTGGTTGTTTGTATCGAACACAAAGAGGTATTGGAAATAGGTATTATTGTCCAGGCTCAGGTTCTGGGGTGAGACATCAGGGATTTCTGTCCAACTCTCTCCGGAACAGCTGCCGTCATTGCAGCTCCGCACTGAAAGATTCAGGAGCGTCGCTCCGCGTGTATACAAGGATAATATTTCGTCTGTCGACAAAGTCCTGTTCCAGATCGCTAGTTCGTCAAGATCACCGCCGTAAAAACGCTGGCTGTCAGTGTCTTCACGACCGCCAATAATCACATTCGTTGCCGGATTGAACGAGCCACCACCCGTGCTGGTCGAGGTGTTCGCTACGCCATCGATGTACACAGTGATATTGCTGCTTTCAACAGTCAAGGCATAGTGATGCCAATTACCGTCAGCAACCCGGCTGACATTGCTGAGATCGAGGACACTCTGGCCAGGCTGATTGCTGCTATCGTAGAGCGATGTCCTGATGACGTCGAGGAAGTTGCTGTCTTCTGCCAGCGCGATGTTCAGGCTGTTCGTCGTGCTGTACGTGCCGTGACTGTACAGGTATTGCCACTGGCTGCCAGCATTGTCTGTCGGATTGAACCAGAATGCCAAGGTAAAGCTTGGGCCATAACTGAAATCAGTCGCGTTGATATAGTCATCCGACTCATCGAAACCAAGACCAGTGCTGAATCTGCCGCCGCCAGCCATCGTGACACTACCTGACTCGTTCGCATGGTGACTGTTGCCGCTGGTGTCCTCGACATCGGAGCCGCCAGGCGCGCCGCCAGTCGTGATCTCATCCATATGGTACAGGAGCAGATTCTCAGACATGTTGATATTGTCCCGGGCGAACTGAGTCTCGCCTTGTTGGTTGTCTTCGAGCGGACCCAAGGCGTTGCTGGTCCACGAGATGTTGTCCCAGGTGGCATTGTCCGTCGCGTTAAAGATCTGGCTAGTGAAGTTCCCGCTTGAATATGTCAGGTTGAGCTGGACAAAGCCGCCAGACGCATTGTAATAGGTCCGGTAGTATGTGCCGTTGTCGAAATCACTTTGCCCGGTTTCGACAAAGCCAGGATCAAGCGTCGAAATAACAAAGCTGTATTCCTGTCCGGGCACAAGGTCCATGAGCTTGACCCACGAGCCAGTGCAGGTCTGTGTCGCGAAGATCCAGTCCTTGCATTTCCACAGTTCAGTGCCTGTCGCGACACGCGTCACAAGTCCGGAATCAAAGTTGAGCTGTGTCGGATCGATGGCGAACGCGTCAGTGCTTTCCTTCTCATTGATGACAAATCGTTTCCCCAATCGCTCAAGACCGAGCTCGAGCGTGTCATTCAACGTGGTGTTCTCGAGGCGTACGCTCACGAAGTTCTTGAGTTGCGGCTGAAGCTCCACATCGTATTTTCCTTCCTGGAAGCTGCTGGCAAGGCCATGGTTCTCATAGACCTTGCGCCTGCCGCGATACAGCGAAATCCTGCCCTCGACTTGTTCGCCTTTGGAATCAGCCAAGTGGAATGATCGCGTGATGCGTGGCTCGCTTCGCACACCGCCATTCGGTGCTACGGTGAACGAGCTTGTCGCGACGATCTCCTTTGGTGATTTCGTGAACAGTTCGATGGTGTGCTCGCCTGGCTCGCTGGGATAGAAACTGAGCGGGAATTCTAAGGCGCCGTTCGGCGGCAAGTACTTCAAAGTAGCTGTCGGCGTCGTGATATCGATGCCATAGCCTGACCAATCGTCGCTTCCCACTGCATCAATGAGAATTTCCTTGTCCACTGTCGCGTCCTGGGCTGTGATGATCAGAGCCGGCGCTGCGCTCGCTCCGCTGGCAAGGAGGAGAAAGAGCAAGAGGAAGATGACAAAACCGGCGCTAGCCTTCACTGTCCTCGTCACCTCTCTCGTCGTTGAATTCCTTCATCATGAGCTCTACTTTCGAAGAAACCTTCATCGCATTCGCTTTGCAGAGCTCTTTAAACTGGGAGAAGACCGCGTCATCGATGGTCATGGTTATCTTGCGCTTCATGGCGTCGTCACTGCAAAAAACATATTTCTACATACAAATATGGTTCTGTCTTTTTAAAGCTTGCGCAGGAGGTGCTGAAAACAGCAAGAAACAAGGAAAAAAGAGTTTTACAGACTGTTTCAGCCTTGCTCGACGCAACTCCTGGCAGCGGCGACACAATCCGTTGGGTTGATGGTCAAATCATCACAGCGGATCTCAGCGCTTGTCCAGACATCGCCGTTGCAGTAGTACTCCTGCAGGTGCGTTGTGTTCAGGCAGACGTCTGTATAGTTGTATGCTGCGCCTTCGAAATCACCCTGGGTCCAGCCATACGGCCACCACGGATCATTCCCATTGTCAGTCTCGCTACACGTGTTATCATAACACGAGGTCGTGACAAAACCATCACAGTTGGCATTGCAGCTCAAGGTGCCACCGTCGAAACCCTGGCTTGCACAGGTCTCGCCATCCAAATCAGTGCCATCACAGACTTCGTCGCCTTCTACGACGTCGTTGCCGCAGGTTGCAGCAGGCGTGTAGTCAACAACTGCGTAGATCTGCGCAATCTTCGCGCCAGGCGTGCCACTACCCTTAGCTTTCATGCCTGCTTGCAGCGCGTCAACTTCGCTGACAGTCCATGCTGAACTTGTTGCCGGGTTCGTGCTCATCGGGAACGAGTAGTACGTCCACGTACTGTCAGTACAGGTCGTGTCAACGACGTAGCTCGTGCCGCTGTCGCGCACGATCGTCTTGAAGCACTTATTGTTAACGCCTCGCTGCTTGGCATAGTAGTACAGCGTGACACTGTTGATCGTGTCGTCTGTCAAGCCAGTATTCGCGAACGTCATCGTGTGCCGCGCGTCCGTAACCAGGGTCACAAGCCTGTCGTCAGTGTCTGCTGTCGCTTCGTCAACGCACTGGTATTCATCGCCAGTGCAGCCAACCTGGGTCCAGCCAGTGAAGTCGCCATCACCGTCTGGACGTAATGTCATGGTATCTGCTGCAACTGCCGATGCTGCCAGCAACGCAAGCACTATCATTCCTACTATTACTTCACTTCTCATGTCGTCTCACCCCATAGTTAATAAAAAAAAGTTAAACAGGTTTGAGAGATCAGCCTTGCTCGACACAACTGCGTGCTGCAGGGATGCAATCCGTCGGGTTGATGGTCAGGTCGTCGCAACGGATCACAGTGCTTGCCCAGACATCGCCATCGCAGTAATACTCCTGCAAATGCGAGGTGTTCAGGCACACATCCGTATAGTTGTACGCCGCACCCTCGAAATCACCCTGGGTCCAGCCATACGGCCACCACGGATCATTCCCATTATCCGTCTCACTACACGTGTTGTCATAGCACGAGGTCGTGACAAAACCGTCACAATTTGCATTGCAGCTCAGCGTGCCACCATCAAAGCCCTGCGAAGCACACGTCTCACCGCCAAGATCTGTGCCGTCGCACGTCTCCGTGCCTTCGATCTCGTCGTTGCCACAGGTCTGCAAGGGATCGTAGTTCACGTTCACGAACATCCGTCGCACACTTCCGCCAGAATTCGTCGTGCCGGTCGTCATGCCAGCGACAAGGTCGTCGACTTCACCGACAGTCCACGCGCTCCCGGTCGCAGGATTATTGTCGACTTGCACCTGATACTTGTCAGGAGTGCTTGTCAAGCAGATCGTGTCGTTCCACAGCTGGTAGCCAGTGCTGTTGATAACGATCACCGGCGTGAAGCATTTATTGCTGCTGTCGATCCATTTCGCATCAAACACCAACTTGAGATAGTTGATCGTTTCCGTCGTCAGGCCTGTATCGCCAAACGTGAAACTTTCCTTCTTGTTGTCGTCCGTTGCTTCGAGCCGGTCAGTGTTGTTTAATATTTCCTCATCGACGCATTGCCATTCATCGTCGCCGCCAGGACAATTGATATTCGTCCATTGCTTCCTGCTTCCCTGGCCATCAGGCCGTATCTTCAGAACATCGGCTGCCGCAACACTGACAACCATCAGACTCATGAGTAAAGCTATCGCTAGTTTGTATCGCATCATCTCACCCCATGTTTTTTCTCAAAAAAAAGCTATCGCTGTCTTACTATTTCGTATCACCCCCACAATCTACTGCGTGCTAGCTGGTTACTTGTGGTTAAGTAGAGAAGTATTTAATCTTTCAGTGTAACGCAAAAATGGCAAAAAAATTGTCCCGAGTCGGTAATAAAAATGTGGTTATTTTTTGCAGGTGTGGGTACAACAGGGTACTGTACATACCACGCTGTGTTCACCGTATCTCGACATAGAACGTGACTGTATCAAGCGCGCCGATGTACCCACTCAAAGGCGCAGGCACGCGCGCTTCGTAATCATAGGTGCCGCGCGAACCGACCTTGCTCTCGTTGATCTGCGTCAGGAACGCGACATCCTGGCTACCATCATACTCAGGGCCGCCGTCACTCGTGTCCCAGAGGATGCCGGTCTGGAACGCGCTCGTATTCGTGCTATTGACGACCGGCACGTTGTTAATGACCTGCTTGAAGAGCGTATAGCTCCGTGTCAGGCTCGGCGCCCCGCCACTGGTCCAGGTGATGTTGATATTGTCAGTGAAGTTCGTCGAGCCAAGCTGCGTATCCAGATCTGCGAAGTCGTCGAACTGCGAATCGTTCGTCGTGTTCCTGCCGAGCGCCTGCAAGGAAACAAAGTCGAGTGTGCTGTCGCTATCAGCGATGATGATGTTGCTGCCAGTCGCGTTCGAGACATTCCATGTATAGACTGGCACATAGACAGCGTCAGTCACCCGCAAGGTATTATTGGTGATCCCGCTGAAGATATGATAGAATCCAACCTGGAAACCATTGAACGCCTTGTTGTTCGACTCGTTCTGCTCAAAGACAGTGCCGTTCGACGCGAGCGGCGTATCCACCACCACGTAGATGTCGTTCTGGCCGATCACAGCAGTGAAATTCACCGTCACTGTGACATTATCGCTCGCGTTCAGCTGGGTGATGTTGAAGTCGCCGTTGATCTGCGAGCCGCCAGTGTCAGGATCGCCAAGATAGAACTGGATCGTGAAATTCTCAGCCGGATTGTCTCCGATGTTGAAGATCGTCGCGTTGATCGTGATGTTCTGCCCCTCGATCGGCGAGCTATTGCTGAAGGTGATATTGCCGCTCGTGATGATCAGATCAGGCGCGAGTATCGTGAAGTTCCGTGTCAGCGAGGTGTTGCTGTTCCCTGCCTCGTCGACGCACGTGACGTTCCAGAAGTGCATGCCGAAGGAGACGCCTGAGAGGTTGTAGGTCTTCGGCGTGCCGTTGTTCGCAGTCATGATATAGCTGCCTTCGCCGCTGACTTCCAGGGTGCAATTCAATACACTGTCCAAATTGTCAGTGACTGTGAAGTTGAAGGTGACATTCCGGTCAGTCAGGTTCTCGTTCGGAATCGGATTGTGCAGCTGGATGTTCGGATCAGTCACGTCGATCCATATGATAATTGTGGTGCTGTTCGCTGTGTTGTTCGCCTCGTCGCGCGCCTCAAGCTGCACTGTGTGGTTGCCTTCAGCAAGCGCGCTCAGCGTATCGCTCACACTCGTGCCATTAGCCGCCTCGCCAGCAGCGTCAGCACCTCCATCAACGTAGAGTGTGTAATTAATCGGATCATCAAGGTTGTCAGTGATGTTGAAGTCGATGTCCGGCGTGTTCGTATTGAACCAGGTATGGTTCGCTGTCTCAATACTGGGTACTGGCGGCGTGACGTCTACATAGAAGTGCAGGGTGGTGCTGTTCGCTGTGTTGTTCTGCTCGTCTGTCGCCTGCACAACCAGGGTGTGCAAGCCCTCAGGCAAGCCGGAGATGTTCCAGTCGACAGTCGAACCGTTCGTCGTGTTGCCAGTGCCATTCACTCCGCCATCCAGATACACAACATAGCTGATGTTCACGCTGATCTGATCCGTGATATTGAAGTAGATCGTCACTGACGTGCTGTTGAACCATGTCAGGTTCGCTGTGATCCAGTTCACTATCGGCGGGCTCGTATCGATGTACACGACAAGCAAGGTGCTGTTCTTTGTCCTGCCAAGGCCGTCTTCAGCCTGCACCCGTATTTCGTGCCGTCCATCAGCGAGATCCATCAGCTGTATTGTCGACTGGTTGTCGTTCGCGCTGCCGGTCTCGTTCACCGCACCGTCGACAAACACAGTGTAGTTCAGGGTGCCGCCGAGATAGTCAGCAATGGTGAAGTTCAGGTTGAACGTGCTCGCGTCAAAGGTCGTCTCGTTCAGCGGCAGGTTGATGTAGGACACGAGCGTGCTGATGTTGATCGTCGCGTTGTTATTCGTGTCGTTCAGCTCGCCGATCGTCTCCAGCGGGTCCACCAACACCCAGATCGTGTGCGCGCCTTCAGGGATGAGCCAGGTAACGTTCGCGGTTTCGGTGCCGTTGACAGCGATGCTCGCGATCGTGTGGTTGCCGATCCACGTGCCGCCAGCGCCAGGCTTGCCGTCGTAGAAGCTGACCAGGACGTCCAGCGCAGGGATGCCACCGTAGTTCGTCACGTTCGCAAAGATCGTGATGTTCTCGAGCACGTCAGGATTGGTCTCGTTGAACCACAAGTTCGAGTCGTTGATCACGAGATCGGGCTGGTTGATCGTGAAATTCCCTGTGACGCTCATGTTCCAGTTGCCGAGGTCGTCGCTACAGTTCACGCTCCAGTTGTGGTCGCCGTCAGTGAAGTTCACCACAAGCTGCAGGAAGTCAGCGCCGCTCAGGTTCTGGATGCCTGAAACATTCAGGTTCTCGTCTATCCACAAGTCACACGTTACATTCACGCCCGGCTCGTCTGTCGGCGTCCAGTTGAACGTGACGTTGTTGTTGTTCAGGGTCTGCCCCTCTCCCGGATAGTTCAGGAGGATGTTCGGCCCAGTGAGGTCGATCATGAACCAGATCGGGTTCGGCGTGAACACATTCAGGTCAGGCGGCTGGTCGATACACTCGACAGTCCAGTTATGGTAACCCTCTGCAAGGTTGTTGACCAAGTGCGTTGTCGGCTGCCCAGTTGCTGGATCGATAAATGACTCATTTCGAATCTCGTCGATGATCAGGGTGCAGTTCTCGATGCCGAAGAAGTCGTCAGGCGTGAAGTTGAACAGGATGCTCGTGCTCGTCGTCCGGGTGTTGTTATACGGCTGGTTTAGCGTGACAGAGGGCGGCGCGTCCACTGTGAAGTTGATGGTAGACACAACGTTCGTCCAGTTGCCATGGTCCTTACAGATGACGCTCCAGTTGTAGTTCCCGTCAGGCATTGCGATATAGCGCGTCACGACCGTACCGTTCTGCACCGTGATGTTCGAGATGTTGACGATGCCGTTTACCGACAGGTTGCATTCGAAGAACTCGTCAAGCCGGTCAAAGGCTGTGAAGTTGAAGGTGACGTTGTTCCATGTCATCACCGAGCCCTCGGTCGGATTATGATAGGTCACGTTCGGCGGCGTGGTGTCGACGGTGAAGTTCCACGGCGTTGCCGTTCCAGTCAGGTTGTCAAAGTCGGTCGCGTTCACAGTCCATGAATAGACGCCGTCAGGGAGATCTGTCAAGGTGAAGTTGTTCTGGTCATCATTGATTGGGCTATTGTCAGTGTCGTTCACGATACCGTTGAGTATCAGTTCGGTGTAATTCAAGCCGCCTGCATCATTCGGGATATAGATCAGGGTCACATTAGGGTCTGTGAGGACAACGCCGTTGTTAGGGGAAACGAGGGAGACTGATGGCGGATGCTGGCTGCTGAAGTTCCTCGTCTCGCTCGTATTCACGTTGCCGGCATCGTCCCAGCACGTGACATTCCACAGGTGTGTTCCTTCGGTCGTCACATTCACCACTCTCACGGTCGGCACGCCGCTCGTCGCGTTCCAAGTGTCCAAGACTGAGCCATCGACCGTGATGTTACAGGTCGGGAACGGATCGACAGTATCAGTGGCTGTGTAGTTGAAGGTCACGGGTATCGACGTGATGTAGGCATCATGATCCGGACCATTCAGCACGATGCCCGGAGGGTTGTTGTCGATGTAGAAGGTCCATTCTGCTGGCTGATAGCTCAGCCCGATAGTGTCTGTACAGTTGACTGTCCAGTTGTATTCTCCGTCCGCCAGTCCGATGAGTGCAAACTGGTTCAGCCCACTGTTATTGACAGGTGTGCTGTTCGTCTGGTTGAAGACGCCGTTGATATAGAGGTCACACTGGGTCAGGTTCGTATTATCTGACGGCGTATAGTAAAGATCGATATCCACCGCAGTCTGTGAATGGTTGTCAGCCGGGCTTGTCAGATTGACAAAAGGCGGCTCGCTCACATTGAAATTGCGGGAAAGGCTCGTATTCGTATTGCCTGCACCGTCCCAACACGTCACGTTCCAGGTGTGGCCCCCGTCTGTTATGTTCTCGATCGTCCTGTTCGTCACCGAGCCGTTCAAGGCTGGGAAGCTCCCGTCCACCAGCAAGCCGTCAATAGTGAGATCACAGGTGAGGTTCACATCAAGATTGTCAATCACCGTAAAGTTGAAGATCATGGTGCTGTTTGTCGAGTTGTAGTTGTTGATAGGCTCGTGCAACTGGATGTTCGGCGGGGTGAAATCGATGAAGAACCAACGCCAGGGAGCCTGGTCAGTGAGGTTGCTCTCGTCTGAGACATTGACGGTCCAGTTGTATCTCCCTTCCGTCAAGTTGTACAGGTTAAAGCTATTGACCACACCGTCAGTGACGCTCGTGTCGTTCTGGTCGACCACGCCATTCAGCAAGAGATAGGCGATCGTCACGTTGTTGTTGTCGTCAGGAGTGTAATCGAGCGTGATGTTCTCAGAGCCGAAGAACGTGCCGTTCAGGGTATTGAGCGTGACGTTCGGCGGCAGGTCAACGATGTCAAACCAGATGGTGACGCTCGTGTTCAGGTTGCTGGCGTTGTCCCAACACGTCACGTTCCAAGTGTAATTGCCTTGGTCAAGTCCAGTCACCGTCCTATTGGTCCATGTGCCGTTTGCAGCCGGGAAGTTGGAATCAACCACGCTGCCGTTGACAGTGAGATTACAGCGCATCTCAGTATCAAGAGCATCAGTCACGGTGAAGTTGAAGATCACTGAGGAGTTGGTCGTCGTGCTCCTGTTCTCAGGATCGTGCAGCTGGATGTTCGGCGCGACCGTGTCGATCGTCAGGGTGAAATTCGTATTGCCCCAGTCAACATTGTCGTTGTTGTCAACTGCGCGGCAGTTCCAGGAGTAGCGGCCATCATTCAGGGTCTTGCTGAAGGTGGTCCAGTTATCAGTACCGCCAAGCACATTCGTCTCGTTGGCCATCCAGGTGCCATTGAAATCAGCGTACAGCGTCATGTTCGACAAGCCAAGATTGTCTGTGGCAGAACAGTTGAAAACTACATTATTATTGCTGGTATACGTGAAATCTGTTGGTGCTTCAAGCGTGACGATAGGTGGGATGACGGTGGCGTCAGTGATGGTGAGGTAAATGTGCGGCGTGTCCTGGTCAGTGATATAGCTCGGGTATTGCGTCGCGTTATAATAGACGAAGAACTCGTGCGTGGTGCCGATATCGCCGGTTGCGTTCACCCACCAGTACACCTGGCAGGTCGTGCCGCCTGTCATGTTCGCCAGGCATGATGTGTCGGTATAGTCTTGTGGATTGCTGTGGTTAGTATAGAATGGCGTCGCGCCGATGACTGTGCTGACCATGCCGTTCTTGATGCCGTCATCGAACTCGACGACCTGCCATTGGATCTCAGAGTCGTCCGCGGTGTTGTCGCGCTGCAAGCGCAGGTTCGTGCTGCTCGTGAGGTCCATCGTATACATGGAAACGCCAGGAATGTCGTTGCCGAGGTATGAGGTTCGGCCTTCGGAAAGCCCTGCGATGCCCTGCACTGTGGCGATTGCCATGCTCCTGCTGGTGTCAACGCTATTGATGGTAACATCTTCTGTGCCATCGGTCGCCAGGAAGCTTGCAGAGCCGTGCTGCACCCGAGTATTGTCCTGGAACTCGATAACAGCCCACGCGAGATCGATGGCAACTCCAGTGTCATTCCTGCTGAACTCGATCGTGTTATTGTCCACGAATTCTGCCATCACCATGCGTTCGCCGATCTCAGCCAAGGTACCGGTGGGCGAGTTATAGCTCGCGATGAGCATGCTCTTATTCACATCCACAGCAGTCGGGATCGTGTCCTGCAATGTTGCAGAGCCCGCACCCATGGTGATGATGTCTCGCTGCACCCTGATATTATCATATTCGAGTACCTGCCAGTCCATGGTGCCGCCGCTACCGCTGTCAAGCGCCACTTCGATGTTGGTCGTAGTGGTCAGCCGCGTTCTCTCCCAATCATCGAAACCGAACTGGCTCCCAGTCGTCTCTCTCGTGAAAGTCACAAAGCTGCGCGACATGTTCACTGCGGTCGGCACGTTGATATTCGTCGTGGTCGCGCCTGTCGTGTCGCTATCCCGCTGCACCAGCACGCCTGAGGTGTTCGCGAACTGCGCGACATACCATTGGATATTCACAGCATTGCCAGACGTGGCGCGATCGCAGGCGATCTGGTTGGTCGCGGAGAGGCGGCAGCGCACTTTGCCGTCAGACGGATCGCCTTCATTCTGCCGTATGGTGAAGAAGATGATCGAGCGGTTGAGCGCAACTGCTGTCGGTATTGTGTCAGTGCCGCTCGTGCCGGACAGGGCGAAGCTGTCCTCCTGCATGCTCTCGAGCCGTGGATCCAAGGTGGCGTTGATATGGCCGCATTCTCCGCCAGTGCAGGTCACTGACGCGGTGAAGGAGAAGAACGCGTCTTTCTGGACATTCCCGTCAGAGGCTGGCTCGATCAGTTGCGCGATGAGCGTGCCCCAGGGGATGCTCCACTGGACAGCGCTTGTCACAGTCACGTTCGCAGTGTCTGTGCAACTCACGTTCAGGATGAAATCGCCGGAATCCGTGATGTTGAGGTCAGTGTTGTTCAAGACCCAATAGTCTGAGAACTGGGTTGTGGTGGTGTTGTAGATAAGCGTTTTGGAATCTTGCACATTTGTCAGATTGAAAGTGACGTTCGCGATGCTCAGCTCTGCAGACGTACAGTTCGCCCGGACGCGCGTCAGGATGTCGTTGTAGGCGACGTTGGAGCAGTCGCCCCATGTCGTGTTGTCCTCTTGGCAATGAATGGCATTGATGACCGGGGGAATGTTCAGCAGGATCTCGACCTCGCTCGAGTTCACTTCAGCGCCTGTGATAATCTCGTCAGAGGGACGAACGCCGCATTTCCAGTCATCGCCGACGACAGTGGCGTTGTGGTGGAGCATCACGGTCTGCCAGACCCCGTTCGTGACGCTCACAACAGTCCAGTTGTAGCTCACGTTGTTCTGGTACCAGGTGACATTGGCTGTGAGAATGTCGAAAGTGTTGGGGTCGATGACTGTGAAATTGCAGGTGAGATTCGACCTGTTGCCTGCAGGGTTGGGGGTGAGGGTGATCGAGGTCACATTCGGAGCCTGATTACCGACGATCGTGATATTGATCTTGATGGTCTGTGCCTCGCTGACATAGGCTGAGTTGTTGAGCGATTTGAAGAGTGCGAAGAAGGTTCTCGTCGTGTTGATCGCACCTGTAGCGTTCACTGGCCATACCGCAGCACAATAGTCTCCGCCATTCATATTGGCAAAGCAGGCCTGGTCAGCAGCGTATTGTGGATTGCTGACCGTCGTATAGAATGGATCGTCTCCGACGACCGTGCTGATGAGCACGTACTCATCGAAGGGACTCGGGCCTGAACCGTTGTAAGCAGCGCTTGGTGTCGTGCTGCCTGTTTTCACGTCCGAGTCAAGCCTGACCCTTCCGACGCCGCCGTCGCCACCGCCAGGACCACTGGGTCCAGCGCCGCCGAGCGCGCCGCCTGCGCCGCCTTGCGCATCGACATTCCCAGCGCCGAGTGTCATGTTCGTGGCTCGGAGATGGATGCTGCCTCCTGAGCCGCCACCGCCAGCACCGTAGGGGTTTGTGCCAATGCCGCCGGCACCGCCAGCACCACCAACAGAGGTGATGCCGCCAGTCACTGTCATCGTCTCAGCAGAGATCATTATGATACCGCCGCCAGCACCCCCATCCTGGCCATCGCCCGCAGCCTCGTTCGAATCACCGCCGCCGCCACCGCCACTGCCGAGATAGATCCGTGCGAGGTCAGCAGAGCCGTAGAAGCCACCGCCGCCACCGCCACTGCCGCCGGAATCGCCGTCAGATGTGCTGGCGCCACCGCCAGTGCCTGTGGTCGCGCCGCTGCCAGCAGCGCCGTTCACACCGTTGCCGCCACTTGCCGCACTCCCAGCATTACCGCCAGTGCCACCATCAGTGTTTGTTGATGCGCCGCCACCGCCGCCAGCATTAACGCCTGTCACGCCGCCAGTACCACCGTCGCCGCTGTCGCCACCGCCATCACCAGAGCCGCCACCGCCGCCACCGCCACCGCCGTAGCCGCCACCGCCAGCACCGCCACCAGCGTTGGTCGCGTCTCCAGAGATCTCGTCGCCGCCGCCACCGCCACCGCCTCGCGCAGTTGCGGTGTTCGAGCCGCCATTGTTATAGGTGCCGGCACCACCGCCAGATGTACCAACACCTGCAGCACAGTTCAATGTGCCACAACCATCACCGCCCTTGCCGACAGTGCCGTCGTAGCTCTCGCCGTTCTCGCCGCCGTCGTTCACCCCGCCGTCCCCGCCGCGGAAGCCGAGGCCATCGACGTCGATGTCGCCTGTGACGGTAAGTGTGTCGAGCACGCGGAACACGACGATGCCACCAGTATAGCCGTTCCATGCTGGAGCGACGATCGAGTCACCGCCAGTGATTGTCAGGTTTTCATAGTTCGGCACCCGTACCACTTGTGTTGCGGTGCTCAGGGTGGTGTTGAACGTTCCAGTATAATAGCTGTTGGTCAACGCTGCAGAGAGATTCAAGACGCTGCCAGCGATCGAGGAGATCGTGGCGTATTCGTACACGCCGGCCTGGCCCGCAGTGCCGTTCTGCATCTGGATGATCAATATCTCGTCACCCTGCGAGAACTCAGCAGCAGAATTGACCGTAATCGAGGTCGCGCTCGACGCAGCATTCACGGTC
>JANQNB010000004.1 GCA_028279755.1 Candidatus Nanoarchaeia archaeon | reverse complement strand
TCATGCTTCACAACCGTATACACGGGCTATTCCGTCGCCAAGGGAGATGACTGTACCAATATCGACGACGTCTGCGGCTTGATCGTCAGATGCTAGCTGCTCTCCAAGTATCGTTTGCAATTGTAAAGCCAACGCTATTACCAGTAGGATAGAAGTTCTCCACGCAGAAGATAAGCGGCATAACATCCTCGGTGTGTCTTGCCATTCGTATCTCGAACGCCCAGCTAGTGAACGTGCTAGTGAACGTCCCTTGCCCAGTACCAGTTAGACGGCTCAGTAGGAGCGTGGCTTCAACCGCCACATGTCCCAAGTAGAAGTCCTCGGTGAACCAAGCTTACGAACAACTCACATGTACACGTTACGCTCGTGCATCACAGCGACAAGATGAAGAAGTGCAGAACCGTCGTCCCTATTCCACTGGCCTATCCACAGAGCGTCGGATACATTACAGAACCATACTGGTCGGCTAGTAGGTAGTCGTGAGCGAGGGTTGGGAACAAGCCTACGAGCCCCAGAGTCCCACCAGTGAAGGATCCACACGGAAGTGGCTGTCAGCAGAGTTGGAATCATGATCACGCCAAACTGAACTACGCCAGCCCAAGTATAGGCGTTGGAAGGAACGACGCTAACCTCAGCCAAGGAGAGTCAGAACGTTCGGAACGTAGCCAGATAGAGGATGTCACGAACTACTGCTCGAACGTAGCACAAGGATTCAAGGAGATGGGTGGCATGCTAAGATGACAGCTCTAGCCAATGAGCGAGGAAACACACTATCGATCGCCCAAACACAGGCCGCGCGCAGGCGCCCACTTTCACTATCGGCCAAGCGCCCAAGGTGAAGCGACCAACATCGTGAACTCCAGCTCCTATAACATGCCAGCTAAGGTCCAAGCGGATAACGCCAACGCTATTACCAGTAGGTAGAAGTCCATCGATCTGAGCGAGGCATAGGTACAGGCGGGCCCAAGTGTGGAAGGCAGGAACGCCAAGCTTACCGGCCAACGAACATTAGCACGGCAACGGAGGCTGCAGCACCGGCTACTCGAAAGCCAGCAAGGTGCAGTTGACGTCGCCAGGTTCAGATAGGTACGTACACAACATGGATGGCACACCAGCAAGA
>JANQNB010000012.1 GCA_028279755.1 Candidatus Nanoarchaeia archaeon | reverse complement strand
GAACCAAGCCCACTGCGACAAGAAGGCTTCGTTGGCCCACACATCGGATTGGCGATACGGGTATGCTCGTGGAATAGGAATACACGTCGCGGACTAAGCTACAGACCAGCCACGGTTGGATAGTTGACTTAAGCTTCCGCACATAGCGTATGATGGACAGAGCGTCTGTTGAGTTGCAGGCCGATAGCGTTGTATCCACTACCGGTCCACGGTATCGATGGCTTCATAGTTGAACTCTATCGATTGCCAGACCTCGGCAGCGGCAGCCAGTTCAGGACTGAATCGTCATGCTTCACGGATGATGTCTGCACCCCTCTTGGATAGTTCCACACCAGAGTTGCGAGCAAGGACGCAGGCTTCAAGTGCTACTCGGTTGGCTACTGCGCCAGGTGCGTTGCCCCAAGGATGACCCAGGGTTCCTCCTCCGAACTGGAGACAAGCATCGTCGCCGAAGATATCGACAAGAGCAGGCATGTGCCAGATGTGTATACCTCCTGACGCCACAGGCATGACAGCAGGCATGGACATCCAGTCCTGGGTGAAGAATACGCCTCTATCGCGGTCTTGTTGAATGCTCTCATCCCGCATGAGATCTACGAAGCCTAGCGTTATAGCTCGGTCGCCTTCCAACTTACCCACAACCGTGCCCGAATGGAGGTGATCACCACCGGACAGTCTCAATCACTTGGCTAGAACACGGAAGTGGATGCCATGGATCTTCTGTCTATCTATAACGGCATGCATGGCGCGGTGGATGTGAAGAAGCAGACCATGTTCCCGTCAGTACCAGGCCAGCGATGTGTTAGACGTGAATCCACCAGTGATGTAGTCGTGCATGATGATAGGTACTCCAAGCATCTTGGCTGTCTCTGCACGGTAGAGCATCCCTTCGCTGGTTCCAGCAGTAGCGTTCAAGTAGTGTCCCTTCACCTCGCCAGTCTCAGCCTGTGCCTTGTAGATGGCCTCGGCAACGAACAGGAACCGGTCTCGCCACCTCATGAACGGTTGGGAGTTGACGTTCTCGTCATCCTTCGTGAAGTCCAGCCCACCACGCAAACACTCGTACACGGCTCGGCCATAGTTCTTCGCGGAGAGTCCCAGCTTGGGTTTGATCGTTCAGCCGAGTAATGACCTGCCGTACTTGTTGATCTTATCTCGCTCGACTTGGATGCCATGAGGAGCCCCGAAGAAGGTCTTCAACAGAGCAGCAGGTATGCGTAGGTCCTCGAGCCGCAACGCCCGCAATGCCTTGAATCCGAATACGTTACCCACAATGGAAGTCAAGATGTTGGTGA
>JANQNB010000001.1 GCA_028279755.1 Candidatus Nanoarchaeia archaeon | reverse complement strand
AACCGAAAACCATGCATTCGATCGTTTCAGCGGCAAGCTCGGCAGGATCAGCACAACAGGCGACATCCTCAGCATCGGCAGTGAGACAAATATGCGTATTATGGACTTGCTGGGGCAGAGCATTCCCTATAATTACAAGCCTGGAAATCCAACCGAATCTTTCGCAATGGCCAGCCTGGCTGTCCGTATGCATCACAGCATCCCTGATTTCCGCACGTTGCTGGAAAGAGGAAGGATAACAGAATACGCACTCGGCACGCAACCAGGATTAGTCTCAACAGCGAGCGAGTCAGGAGCCACCGAAAGGATCCTGTATCTCGTTTTCGACCGCGCCCGGCCAGTCCAATCGACTCTCATAAACCTGCACGAACTTCACCACGCGCTCCAGCCAGAATACGCACGCATTGAGCAGATAGATCAGGAACTCCAACAGGTCAAAGGGTTTGCACAACTTGCTGCGGCAGTCGAAGCGAGTCCAGAGTTGCGGGAGAGACTCGCGACAATGCATCTGATCTCTCATCAGCTGCGTTTCTGGATCTCACCAGAAGTCGAAGCACTGGCGCGCGAGAACAAGATTACTATCGGTTCCTTGAGAACATTTCTCGATGAGCATATTCCGACTATGGACTTCCTCACCTGCTACACAGAAGGAGACGCCTACCTCTCTCAAGCGGATATAATTGTCAAGAACCCTGATGTCGCACATGTCCCGGTCGTGGCAAAGGTCTACCAACTCATCGCGCTCACAGACGCATTGACTGCTCCGTTTCTCGAACCAAAGGCAGCGTACAACCATGTAGGAATCGGCCTTTGCGAATATCTCAGAGGACGGCCAGAAGCGAAAAAGCTCGCCATGGGCTCTCAGCGCTTTCATCAAGAACTGTCAAGAACATATTTCGAGAGACACTCTACTTCCTCTTGACAAGCACCCTGCCAGTCATCTCCTTCGGCAGTGGCAAGCCCATGATGTGCAATATCGTCGTAGCGACATCTCCGAGCTTTCCCGCTTTCTTGCCACGATCGAGCTTGCAGCGTTTCTGCGAATCGATCAGGATGAACGGCACCTCGTTCAGGGTATGGCTTGTCTTGTACCTGCCATGCATCTCTTCAGCGTTGCCGTGATCAGCGGTCACGAGCATGACATAGCCGCGCGTCTCTGCTTCAGTCTCGAGCTTGCTCAGGCAAACATCCAGATGCTCAACAGCCTGAACTGTCGCTTTCAGATCGCCAGTATGGCCCACCATGTCAGCGTTCGCGAAGTTCACGACGACAAAACCATAGAGGCCAGAGCGCATCGCGCCAAGCACTTGCTCGCACACAGCCTCGCCGCTCATCTCCGGCTGCAGATCATAGGTCGCGATTTTCGGACTGGGAATGAGCACGCGATGCTCGCCCCGGAACTTTCTCTCGCGGCCGCCGTTGAAGAAATAGGTGACATGCGCGTACTTCTCAGTCTCTGCCGTATGGAACTGCTTCACGCGCTTCTTCGCCAGCCATTCGCCAAGGCAATGCTTGACATACTCTGGCGGGAACGCCACCGGCAGGTCCAGTTTCGCGTCATAACTCGTGAACGTTGTGAACCGGATGCGAAGCCGCTTGCGCCGGAACTTGTCGAAATGGACGTCAGTGAAGCCGTGACTCAATTGTCGCGCCCGGTCCTGGCGGAAATTGAAGAAGATGACACTGTCGCCGTCGATGATCTTGCTGGTGCGGTGATCCCGTGTCTTGATGATGCTCGGGGTGATGAACTCGTCGCCTTCCTTGCGCTTGTAGGCGGCGTCGACCGCGTCGAGCGCTGTCTTGCATCGCAGCCCTGTATCGTTCACCAGCGCGTCGTATGCGCGCCGTTCCCGTTCCCAACGATTGTCGCGGTCCATGGCAAAATAACGCCCGCTGACAGTCGCGATCTCGCCGATCCCCAAGGCCTTGCATTTGCGTTCGATCGCTCGCACGAACTTTTTCGCGGCGCGCGGCGCTGTGTCCCTGCCATCAGTGATCATATGGATGAAGACGTGCTCAAGGCCTTCCTGCTTCGCCATCTCGAGCAGCGCGTACAGGTGGTTGATGTGGCTGTGCACGCCGCCGTCGCTGCATAAGCCCAGCAGGTGCAAGGCCGCGCCTGGCGGCTTGGCGTCTCCCATGGCCGCGCCCAGCGCAGTATTGTTGAAGAAGCTCTTGTCTTTGATCGCCTTGTTGATACGGACAAGATCCTGGTCGACGACTCTGCCAGCGCCGAGATTCAGATGTCCGACTTCTGACGTGCCCATCTGGTGCTTTGGCAAGCCCACGGCAGTGCCCGCAGGATCAAGGCGCATCCAGGGATATTTCTTGAAGAAGCGCGTAATCGTCGGCGTCTCCGCCTTGGTGATCGCGTTGTATTTCCCGGGTGCGCGCAAGCCGAAGCCGTCCAGGATGACAAGCAGGACTGGCTGCACCTCTTTTCCTTTCGCTTTGCGTGCCCGCATGGTCTCACGTCGGAAGTGTGAATTTCGGATATCGCGCTTTCTTGCCCAGATGCTCCTCGATACGGAGCAGCCTGTTGAATTTCGCCGTGCGTTCGCCACGGCACGGCGCTCCTGCTTTGATCTGGCCGCAGCCGAGCGCCACCGCGAGGTCTGCGATGAAGGTGTCTTCAGTCTCGCCGCTCCGGTGCGAGACCATGATGTTCCAGCCAGCGCCACGTGCCAGCATCGCAGCGTTAAGCGCTTCAGTCACCGTGCCGATCTGGTTAACTTTCAGCAGCAAGGTGTTGCATAACTGCTCGTCGATCGCTTTCTGGATCCTGGCAGTGTTCGTAACAGTCAGGTCATCGCCCACAAGCTGGAACTTACGCTTTTCGCGCTGGATATTATCGTACAGCATGTGCCAGCTCAGGTAATCGTCCTCGCCCAGCGGGTCTTCAAGAGAGATGATCTGATACTTCTTGGTGAGCTCCATCCAGTACGCGACAAGCTCTTCTGGCAGGAGCTGCTGCTCGCCGATGTCATAGCGCTTGCCGTTATAGAGTTCGCTCACCGCAGGGTCGAGCGCGATCATCATCCGCTTGGTATAGCCTGCTTTCTTGATCACTGTCTGGAGCAAGTCTAGGGTCTCTTCCGGGGTTTCCAGCGGCGGAGCGAAGCCGCCTTCGTCGCCGACATGCGTGGCGCTCGCCCCGTATTTGTTGTGCAGGGCCTTCTTCAGCACCTGATACGTTTCAGCTACCATCTGCACTGCTTCGCTGAACTTGCGCGCGCCGATCGGCACGATCATGAATTCCTGGAGCTTCAGCTTGCCCTCTGCGTGCTTGCCGCCGTTGATGACATTGCAGAACGGGATGGGCAGGAATGCTTCGTTGCCAGTGAGCTTTGCGAGGTATTCGTAAAGTTCGAGCTTCTGCGCTGCGGCTGCAGCACGGCAGGCGGCAATGCTCACCGCAAGGAGGGCGTTCGCACCCAGGCGCGCCTTGTTCGGCGTGGAATCAAGCGCCAGCATTGCCTGGTCGATAGCAGCTTGTTCCCGCACATCAAGGCCTTTCAGCTTCTTCGCGATCGCCACGTTGATGTTCGCCACTGCCTTCATCACGCCTTTGCCATGATACGCCTTATCCCTGTCCCGGAGCTCGACGGCTTCATGGCGTCCTGTAGAAGCGCCGCTCGGCACTGCTGCACGGCCGAGCGTGCCGTCTCCGAGGACAACATCAGCCTCCACTGTTGGATTGCCCCTGCTGTCAAGGATCTCTCGAGCATGCACGGCGGCGATCTTGAATGCAGTTGCAGAAGACCTCTTACTCACTGGATCCGTCACCCCCGGAGAGAGGACAACAGGCGGCATTTATAAATGTTTATAGTGACTCTGGAGAAGTGAAAGAGTCTTGAAAGTAGAGAATCAAAAAAGAAAGAAAGGGAAAAAGGTTAAGCTGTTTATTCTTCAACAACTGTCGTCAGGCTTCCTGAGGCAGTGTGGCTGACCGATTCACCGCTCTTGATGTAGGTCGCCTTGATTTCTGCCTTCATCTTCTGGCCAACAGTCACGCCCGCACAGGTGAAACCGCGCGTCGCTTCTTCGCCGTTGTCCAGCCAGACATAGTTCGTGTTCAGATCACTGCACGTGAACGCTGAACCGCCAGTTGTCGTGACGTTTATCTGTGTGATGTTGATCGACACACCCATGTTGTTGATAAATCCAAGTGTCAGGGTCCCGTTGTCGTCCATCTTATACTCGCCTGCGCTGATGCCACCGCTCATTGTGTAGCTGTCCGGCAGGAACTTGCTCGGGCTCAAAATGCCGAAATACGCCAGCGCACCAATGGCTGCTAAGACCACCAGAATGGCCCAGCCGTAGGTCATCAAGAATTCCATGGCCGCTTGGCCTCTCTTTGAACGCATGTTCATTCACCTCACCACGATTCTCCAGTATCGAGGAGTCTTACTGCATACCCTGCTGATATAGCTTTATAAATATTTCGATTAGTGGTGTCTTTTGTATACTCGTTTCTCGTCTAAATAATGCCGCCGAGCATGACACCCAGCACTTTCACAGCGATGAGATAGAGGATGAGGCTGACCGCGATGAAGATCGGCAGGTTACGGATCCCTTCCTTGATCCTGCCGCGCCGGATGACGCTCACCAGGGAAGCGCTCATCAGCCCGCTGATCGAGAGCATAAGCATGCAGAAGATCCGGAAGTCGCTCACCATCTCCGGGCTTGTCTTGATGTTCAGGGTGATGAACCCGCTGGCAGCGCCGCCAATGTCCATCTGGCCGGTGATGCGCACGATGATATTGAGCAGTTCGGTCGCGAGCCCGAAGAGCAAGGGCGCCATGATGATGCTCGCGAAGGTGATGAAGATAGCATAGGTCGCGACATTCGCGCTCATCTCCTTGCGCTGGATCTTTGTCTCCTGGATGTTGAGCGCGATCTTGCTGAGCAGGTCCGCGATCTCACCCCCGGCAGCCAGGCCTTCCAGAAGGATGTTGATGCTCCTGCGCAGGGTGAGGGAATCATATTTCTCTGTGAATTTCGTCAGGCTGTCGCTCAGCTCCTCGCCTGCAAGCGTTGCTTTCGCCACTTCCTCGATCTCCTTTGCAAGCACGCCGAAGTTCGGACGTACCGCGAACCACAACGCGCGATCGATCGGCATGCCGGCACTGATGTTCGCGCTCGCGAGCTGGAGGAAATCAGGGAGCACCTCTTCGAGTTCTCGCGTTCGTCGATAGATACGGATGTCGAGGTAGATGAAGATGACCATCCAGATGAAGAGATAGACGAAGGCGAACACCGCGGTCCAGACGCCGAGATAGAACAGTATCAGTCCAAGCGCTGATTTCCCTGACAAGGCAGCAAGGAAGAGCGTGCTGATGGTGAAGAGGGAAACAAGCACGAATGAAGTGTAGAATATGACGCGCCTGAGTTTCTCCGGCTTGATCGAGTGGCCGGCTTTGAGAATGAGCTCTGCGAGGTCGCGCCGCTGCTGCGTTATCGAGCGTTTCTTCCGCTTCTTTTTCTTTGCCTTGAGGAAGCGTTGCTTGAGCTTCTTCGCTTCCTTCTTTGCTTCTTTCTTCGACTGTTTCGTCGCTTTCTTGTCAGCTTTGTCAGTCGGTTTCTCAGCAGGTTTATCAGTGGGTTTTGTTTCTTTTTTCGCGTCAGCCGCTGGCTTCCGTCGGAAGAACCAGAAACTGTGTTTTTTCTCCTTTTTTTCGTCTTTAACAGGTTTCTCCAGCGGTTTTTCTGGAGACTTCTCCACCTTCGGCGCGGGTTTCACTGCAGGCTGCGGAGGGGGCGGGGTGTCTGCTTTGGGTTTCTTTTTCCAATGGAAGAATGAGAAGTGTTTTGGCTTTGCCGCTTTCGTGTCCTTGGGCGTCTCTTTCTTGACTTCTTTTCTTACTTCTTTCTTGATTTCTTCTTTCTTGATTTCTTTTTTCTCGACTCTCTTCTCTACTTTCGCGTCTTTCTTCCGTTTTTTCCAAGCAAACCTGATCTTCATGGTCACATCTCGATAGCCGGGCGGTTGCTCCTGATGACGGCGATGAACATGAACTGTATGAAGCCGATGAACAGGGCGATGATGATGTAGATCAGCAGGCTCAGCTTGAAGCCGAGGAAGCTCGTCAGGACGATGAGCATGATCGTGCCGAGGCTGGGAACGATGACTGCGATCATCATGTAGAACATCGCAAGCGGGTTCAGCTTCCTGCCGTATTCCTTGACCGCGATCTGCTGCTCACGCACGATCTGGTCGATCACGTTTGTCAAGGCATGGCTCGCCTCACTCCCTGTCCTGATCGAGTTCAGGAGTTGCCAGAGCAGCTTTCGCAGGTCAGGGCTTGGCGTCGAGGTGATCAGCTCGTTCAAAGCTTCCTCGAGACTGGTGCCAAGATCGATGCGTTCGACAAGTTCCTGGAAATACACGCCGATGGTCTCGTAATTCCGGGCGATATTGCGGAATGCCTGATAGACCGGCACGCCGCTCTCGATCTCGATGATCAGGAAACGCCCGGCATACACAATCTCTTTGCTGATGTTCCGTTTCATGCGCTCGATCTTGAGATCGACATAGCCGAAAAGGTACACGAACGCGATAAGGAAGACAAGAGGAAAGAATGCGAAGACAATCGGCTTCGAAATGAATGTGAAGACGATGAAGCATAACGCCAAGCCAAGAAACACTGCGTTGAAGACTGTTTTGCGCAAGTAATGCTCAGGCGTGTCAGGGATGCGGGCTTGCAGCAGCTTGAGCTTCAGGTTCGGCATGCTCCGAGAGAGGAGTTTGTAGAGTTCCATCCTTTACTCCGGGGAGTCTTCCTTGGCAACCGCAAAGAGCTTGTTGCTCCGCACATAGCTCATGAGATTGCGCTTGTCGGTGTAATACTCCGCAATGATCCGGCCCACCGCGTCAACGTCCATGACATTCTGCTTCACGAGATAATTAATGACCTGCTCTTTCTCCTTGATCTCTGCGTGGAGCTCTCGTTCGCTCATGCCGGTGAAGAGCTTCAGTGTCTGGAAGAAACTCTTGCTCCGCCCGGCCTTGCCAAGACGATCGCGCTTGGTATCATACTGCATGAAGACATTGAATTCCGCCTTGGGCAGGACTTCCGCGATCTGGAAGGTGCGCCGGGCACCGGAACGGCGGTTACGGAACTGGACGATCACGAGGCTGATCGCTGGCAGCATGATCGAGGGCACGTCAATCGGCGGATTCGTGAGTCGCTCTATGGCTTCCTGCGCAGTATTCGCGTGGAAGGTCGCGTAGACGCTATGGCCGGTGTGGATAGCTTCGAACAAGGTCTCGGCTTCCCGCTTTCGCCGCACCTCTCCGACCAGTATTCGATCAGGCCGCATACGCAGGCTGTTCACGAGCAGGTCGCCCATATTGATCTCGCCCTTGCCTTCAGCGTTTGGCAGCCGCGTGTTCAGCGGGATCCAGTGGAGGAAACGCGGCAATTGGATCTCACGCGTATCCTCGATGCTGATGATGCGCTGGTTCGGCGGGAAGAAATTGGCAAAGCAATTCAGCGCGCTCGTCTTTCCGGAAGCGGTGCCGCCAGCGATGATCGCGCTCAGTTCGTAATGGATCGCCATCCAGACCCAAGCAGCAGCTTCAGCGCTGATCGTCCCGTTCTTCACAAGGCGCGTGATCGTCCAGGGATCGCGGCTGAACTTACGAATCGTGATCGTGTTGCCGGCCGTCGATATGGGGATGAGCGTGGCATTGACACGATCGCCTTTGCTCAGGTGCGCGTCAAGCAGCGGTTCGAGCACGCTGATCTGGCGGCCGACCTTGCGGCCGATGAGCGCGGCGTAATGCTTGATCTGCTCCTCGTCCTTGAGGAAGATGTTCGTCTTGAGCCAGCCATGCACCTTGTGGTAAACCCAGACTGGCTCGTCCGCCTGATTGATGACGATCTCCTCAAGCTGGATATCGTCCATGAGCAGCTCGATATTGCCCAGCCCAAGGGAGCGGGCAACAAGATAGCTTGTCAGGAAGCCGGCAGTGGCCTCGTCTGCATCAGGGAAATACTTCCTGATAAGATCGGCGATAGTCTCCTCAAACAGGCCTTCGACCTGTGGCGCTTTCTTGACGTCGAGGATGTCGGCCACGCCGAGGTTGACCTGCTTGATCAATTCCTGGCGGATCTTCTCCAGCAGGAACTCTGTCGTTTTCGAAATCGAGCTGATCCGCACTTCGTAGATCGGTACGAACTCTCCCTTTGCCCGGCTCACCGTGACACTGATCGGGATGTCCTGGGATTTATACTCGTACTTGTCGATAGAACCGGATGTTGCCGGCGCGGGCTTCGCTGCTGGTCGCCGCACAACATGTTTCTTTTTGCGAATAGAACGCTTCGCCACTCACCCTCACCTCTCCCATTATCTCCTGAAGGAAGGGGATTTATAAACATTTCGACAGAAATCACTCCTTGCCAAGGAAGTGCTTGAGCTTGTCCAGCTCTTCGCGGAACAGGCCGCGCTTGTGATCAAAGGACTTATAGCCTTTCTCCAGCTCAGCCACCTGTTTCTTGACGTCACCGCCTTTCGTGAGCTCGAACGCGATCGCTTTACGCTTCAGGCCTTCGAGATCGTGGGCCATTTCCGTTTTCCGCCGCTCGAGATCCTGGAGTATCTTCTCGGTCTCCATGCGCTTCTTGAAGAACACGTCGAATTTCTTGATGATGTCAGTGCCTTCCTTCTCATAGGTCGTGATCGTGTCCTTGCGCGCCTGCACCTTCTTGATGATGCTCTCCTGCACGTCCAGGATCTTCTGCCCGTGCTCCTTGCTCGCCTTCAGCAGGGGCTCGAGCTCTCCCTCCTTGCGTTTGCGCAGGTCTTTCTCGATCGAACCCGCAACTTCGTGGAGCCGCGAAAGTCTGTCCTCTTCGCTGCTGATCGACTTGCCCGCATCGGCAAGCTCTGCATCGATGCCGTCAACCACTTCCTTGAGCGCTGCCAGGCGTTTCTTCAGCGAAGCCTCCTTCTCCTCAAGGCTCTTGAATGCCTCCTGGTCCGCAGCGATCTTCTCCTCACGTCCCTTGATCTCGCGAAGGAGCTTCTCATACCGTTTCTCTTCAGCATACAGCTTGCGATGGACGTCGTCGACCATCTTCTGATAGTCGAGCTTCTGCTGGATGATATCCTGATCGATGCTCTGCTTGAGGCCTTCGTAATGCTTCAGCTCGTCAAGCTCGTGCTTCACCTGGTCGATCTCGTCGCCGATGTCGCCCTTCAGGTCGTCATACGCGCGTTTGATGTCCTCGAAGCCGGCAGTCTCCTTCTCGAGCTGCTTGAGCGTGGTGTCCACGCGACGCACAAAGGCTTCCTTCTTCTGGTCGTACTCCTTGGTCTTCTTCTGCACGTCCTTCTTCGAGAGCTTCTTCTCGACAAGATAGGTGCGGCTGAGCGTGTACTCGATCCCGATAAGACCTTCTTCCTCGAGGAACTCAGCCCATTCCTGCACAACAGTCTTTGAAACCCCAAGCTCCTTGGCAGCCTCGTCCAGGCTGACTTTCTTCTGGCCATTGACCAGCTCGACCAGCTTATCAACGCCGGTTTCGATTTTCCCCATAGAATCACCGCTGCAAATCGTGTTTAAATAGTTATCGTTACGGGCAGGGCTTCCAGGTGTAGACGATCAGCTCGATCTGGCCGCCCTGGTACTGCAACAAGCGCGTATACTTGGCCAAGTCGTCCATGCACCCCGCAGTCGTGATCGTTCCCTGGATCCTGTCACGCATCTCCCAGCCTTCGCAGCACTTGACATAGCCTGTGCCAGCAGTGTTCAACACCCAATCGCCAGGACGGGCGCCACTGCACACCGCAGGAACGACGTCGCCGTTCGCGTTGCACTGACCGATGCCCCCGCATTCGGGATCGCAACGATATTCCCAATCAGCGCACTCCCCGCAGTCGCCATCGCTCAAGTTGAAATTCACCGTATGCGGGCCAGGTGGCAGGAGATCAAGCTCGACTGTCACACTTCGATAGCCAGGCTTCGCCGCGCTCATGTAACGGCGGCCGGCAGGGACGCCGTTGATAGCGTATGAACCGTCAAAACCAGTCACTGCAAGGAAGCCGGGAGGCGGACTTACGACCGTGACTGTCGCGCCAGGGATGCCATCCTGCGACACTGCCTCCAACACCTCGCCCGTGATATCGATTGGGGGGGCTGGAACACACACGCAGCCGCTGCAGACCTCAAGCGGGCCGCATGCAGCACTGTCTGTGCCGTCGCATTCTTCGCACACGCCGGTGGCGTTCGGACAGTCAGCATTGTTATCGCCGCAGATGCCGCTGCCAAGGGAAACCTCATCGCATTGGTCGGTTGTGGCATTGTAGACAAAGCCCGCATCGCAGACATATTCGCACTTAGTCGGTGTGCACGCTGCCACGAGGTCCTTTGGTAGATCGCTCGGCAATCCCGTATCGTCGCCAGGACAGATCGTCGCGTTCGGATCAGGATCAGGGCCAGTGCAGACAAAGCCAGAGGTGTCGAGATCACATTGATCAGTGGTCGCGTTATAGATCCAGCCAGCGTCGCAGATGAACTCGCACTTGGTCGGGGTGCACGACGCGACAAGATCCTTCGGTAGATTGCTCGGCAAGCCGGTATCGTCGCCAGGGCAGTAATTCGCGTTCGGATCAGGATCAGCACCTGTGCAGACAAAATCGCTGACACTAATCGTGTCGCTGTCGCTGTTCTCGCCAACGCACGCCCAGTACGTCACCGGGCCCGGCGTGCCAGGAGCGGTGAACGCACAGTTCAAGGTGCCGACACACCCAGGAATCACTGAGCCGGCACAGCCGCCAGTGCCATCGCAGCCTGCGTCGTCGCAGATGTTCTTGTCAGCAAGCATAGACTCCCAGGGTGGCCAGGTCGCAGTCGTCGTCGCAGTCAAGGCGCCACTCGCAGCAACAGGGTCAGGCGTCACTTCGAGGGTGATCGGACAACTCACGTCAGCCTCATCAACCCAGGTGTCACCGTCATCATCAAGCCCGTTGTTACAGTCGGTCTCGCCACACGGCGGGCACGGCGGCGCTTGGCACACATCAGGCGTGCCTGGATTGCAATCGTGATCGCAGGGAACGTCGCTTGTCGTGCACGAAGGATCGCAATTGGCTGGATAGGTGCCGTCGATCTGGCAGTAGTTCTGGCAGGTCCCGTCGCAGCCGTTGCCTGCAAAGCAGGTTTCTGTCGTGTAATTCCCCGTGTCGCCGACACACGTACCAGGCCAGACCCAGTTTGGCGCCACGCACACCTGGGTTTCGGTGCCGCAATCACCGCAGTCCCTGGTTGCAGGACCGCCAGGACAGCTCACTGCCTGGACATTGATGCTGCAATCACGATCGCTGCCAATCTGGTATGATTTTGCGGTGTCAACGCCGCAGGTCACAGTCTTCGCTCCGTCGCTGGAGAAGGAACAGAGGAACTCTGCAGTGAGCCCGTTCCATCCGCTCCATGCACACGAACCGCCCCCGCCAGCAGTGCTCACTTCAATGCTGTTCACAGTGACGGTCGGTGTCGACAGCGGACAGGAGATTGTGAATTGCTCGCCGACATCTGGCGTCGTGTCGCTTGCAGCGCAGGAACTCACTCCCACAGGACAATTGCTGTCTCCTCTCGGGGGTGTGTTCAGCGTGTCATAATCAACCTCCCCGTCGCAATCATCATCATGCTGGTTGCGGCATTCAGCGTCGATGTGGCGCTCGCTATTCAAAGGATTCGTCAAGGCGCGACTATCATCGCAATCACCACTCACTGGCGCGGTGTAATGACCGCTTGGCGTGCAGAGCCACAGTCGCGTGCTCGTCCCGTAGTTATCATTGTCCCAGTCATAGTAATACCAGTCAAACGGCAGGCCTTCGTCAGTGCTGCCGTCGCAGTCGTTGTCAGCGCCGTCGCACACTTCGACATTATTGCCAGTCGTGTCGCTGCACGCCTGGCTGCCGCTGTTGCAATAGTAAGTCCCTTCCTCGCATTGGTCAGAGTCAGCGCCGTCGCAGCTGTTGCCATACCATGCTTCACTGCTGCCGTCAGCAGTGCCGCCATTGCAATCGTTATCGATGCCGTCACAGACATCTGCAGGAGTCGTGCTTCGCCATCGGTACACGCCAGCAGTCTGCTGATAGCAGGTATTGCCCTGGCGGGAATCACAGACAGTGCCTGCATTGCACTCGTACCAGATCCCGTTATCGCAGATCTCATCTATCTGGCCGGCCCAGGTCGGGATGAAGCCTTGGGCGCGACACGTACTACTCTGATCAGAACAGTCAGTTGCGAGATTGCAGCATTTTGTGCGGCCAGTCCATTCCTGCTCGACCGCAGCGTCGGAGTCTGTGCTGAGCTTCTGCCAGTTCCAGTATTCGTCGTTCGCGTCCTGCTGGCCATAGCGCTCCTCGTTGTCGCCGCAACAATACATGTTCTGCTGCGAGGTACCCTCGAACCTGCCACTCGCGCTATAGCGAGGACTGCAGTCAGCAGAGCAACCATCAGGATCGCTCATGATCTTGAAATTCCGTGTCATGCTATCGCTGCCATCACTGCAGACAGCAGTATGACTATCAGCTGTGGAATAGTCGCCTGTGCGGGATCCGCATTTGAAACCCACCCAATTAGCGCCTGAGGTCCAGGCCTGGGTACAAGCGCCGCCATCAAGCGTTGCTGTGGGACTGTCCTTGTCCGTGATCTCGCACCAGACCGTGACATAGCCATTGCACGTACCATCAGTTTCAGCGACTTGGTTCTCTGTCAAGGGTCCGACATCATTCGGTGTTGAGCCTGCAGTATTATCGTCGGCATTGAACTTGTCTACGTAGACATCGATGTCAACCACGTCAGCAGAAACAGCGCAGTCGACTGTGCCGTCGCAATTGTTGTCCACACCGTCTCCGCACACCTCAGACGGCGGATTCGTAGTCAGACGCCATTCATGTTCGGCATCAGTGGGCCCAACAGGAAAGCATCTCGCTGTCTCTTTCTGCTGACATGCCTTGGCAGATGTGCATGGATACCAGTTCTGGCTGCTACAGACAAGATCGCCGTCGTTCCAATTGTTTCTGATAGTTCCGCTTGACAAGCACCCATTACCTCCTTGATTCACGCAACCATTCGCTCCGGCACAGCATTGCATCTTATTATTGTCTACAGTTGTTGACGTCCAAGCATTATTGTAATAGGAATAGGCATTCAGCGTGCCGCTGCCGCAGGTGCAACCATCGCACGGATCGCCATCTCCAAAGTACCCGGGACAATTCTCAATGCACAGCGGCGCGAGTGGGGTGCCGCAATTGGTGGAGCCGCCCGGGCAGGTTGTGTCCGGAACACAGAAGCAAAACGCTGAGAGCTGCTGGCAGGGGGGATCCTGCTGGAACTGGCCTGGCGCAGGCATAGTGAGGTATCCAACACCACAACTGGTGCATTCCTGGCTCTCACCGAAATCAGGGCAAATCCAGCCATCACAGGGCCCATCGCAATTCTCTTCCCAGCAATTGCATGTCGGGGCTGGCGTACATGCCGCGAGGCACGCACAGCCGTCCTGAGGATTATTACAGCACTGCGTGCCAGGATTAGTGGTCGCGCAGTCGAACGGCGCAACCGGGCAAGCGCAGGCAGCGGCAAAGGGCATAAGAAATAGGGTGAAGAGCGCTACAGGAATAAGTAGGACCCACCTCATGGGCTTTTCCTGGTAATCCACCTTTTTAAGCTTTTTTGTCTGGAACAGCATTCTCACTCGTGCGTTCACTCGAGCAGCTTCCTGAGAGAAGTTCCAAGTTTCGGCTTCAATATGCCTGGCGCTGCCTCGACCGCGTACCAGTAGGGTTTTTTTGGCTTGTATGTCGTGAAAGGTGTGAAGCCTTTCTTCATCTCGACGACGCGTTGCTGCTTGTCGAGCAGAAAGAGATCGATCGGGTGAAAGACGCAGTACATGTGGAAACTGTGCCGGACTGGCGCGTCGAATTCGAAAAGGTAGAGGGTGTCGTTTCTCGCTTTCCTGAACATCAGACCGAGCGCCTGGCTCCACGGATTCGCGAATCGGACAAGGCGCAGCTTGGCACGCATTCTACCCCTCCCGGTGCAGGGTGAAGCCGCCCCTGGCTGTATGCACCACCGTCTCTGTTGGGAAGCGGTATTGGCCGCGGAGTTCACCTTTCATGCGCTCTGGCATCGACATGCCGCTACAGAAGACGAGGATGCCAGTAGAGTAATCGTCGAGGAGGTCACCGACCCACACCGATTCGTTGCACAAGCCGTCGTTCGAGACGACAGTGATATTCACATCCTTGAGGTCTATCTCAAAGGCATTGTGCACCACAAAGACCAAGGCAGTGCTGTTCAGCCGGTAATCAGCGCAATAGAGTCCGTCTTCGAACTCGCAATGGCTCGGGAACCACTTGGTCGGATTGACCACACCCATCGCCATCAAGATGCCTAGGGAGGCGAGGACGACGACCAGAACCCAACCATAGCTGACAAGATATTCCATGGCAGCTTGGCCTTTTGCCATTTTCGACCTCTTGACGCAATCTCGCTTTTTATGCTTTATCATTAGCACACTGTGGCGTTCAGCTGCGGCAATTCATAATCATGCTCAGGATCGTCATGATGGGTCTGGTCGATCCTGAACGACGCGGGAAGGGGCTCGCCGAAATCAGGACAATAATTGATCGTCGGCGTGGCGTTGAAATACACATAGTCCACGGCAGAGCGCGTGGGATACACTGTTATGTCTTGCGCGTCGAGCTCGTCGAGCGAGACAAGGGAGGCGATGCCATACTTGGAATTGCCAGTAAGGTTGCCCTCGAGACGTTGGAGATAGCTCGGTGCGTGGGGATCCTCCCGATAGTACATGTTCGTGATCTCGTCGTTCAGGGCGGTCGTGTCATTGCCACCGACGACAAATTCCGAGTTGTTGTACGGGCTCTGGCGGATGGTGTTCGGGACCTTGCCGAACGTGTAGACGCTGTAGACAGGATCACGGATGTCAAGGATGCTCACCCCTGTTTCGAAATTCTTTGTCAAGTACCAGTTCGCCAGGCCGCGGGTATCGCTCACGTTCATGGTCATGTTGAACGCGATATCGACGCTCCAGGGCGTGCTCTGATCAAGCAGGATCTCGGACACGCTCGCGTTCAGCGCGATCCCGATCCGGTTCGCTTCTGCGTTCACCCGCGCGAGATATTCGGAAAACGTGCTGTTCTCCATGATCTCATAACTGTCCCCGTCGATCGTGCCGTTCATGAAGGCTTCGATGAAGACCGGACTGGCATTCACGAGAAACGCGCCTTCTTCATTGATGTACTGCTCCACCGCGATGAAGGCCCGGAAGCCTGCGATGTTCGTCGCACGCTCGACATCGGCAAAGAAATCGCTCAGGAAATCGCTCATGGTCACGATGCGCGCCACCTCGCTCTCTGCTCGCTCCTGCTCTGTCGGCAAGGTCTGCGCAAACAGGATGGTGAGAAACACTGCCACGAGCAGGAGCGCGGCGAAGAGATAGACAACACCCTTCTTATGGATCATCGCCAAACCTCCAGGGAAGCAAGGGTTGGTCCCCAGAGATAGGGCACGCTCGTCACCACTGTCACGATGATCTCCAGATCTGCCGATTCGATGTTCACGAAGATACGGCCATCATCATCGAAGTCAAGCTGTGACATCAGGTTGTAGACACCGTAGTCATAGGAATCCTCCGGATCATACCACCTGCTCGCATTGGTGTAATTGCACTGCTTTGTCCCGCCATACGTGGTCGGGATCGTCACGTTCAGGAAATGCCCGTCCTCGAATTCCAGGCGCCAGTTGCAACCCTCAGCCTTTTCCAGGACTGTGCTGCGCGGCACCGAGCTATTGATCACGCCAGTGTAGAAGATCGAGTTATTGCTGCTGCAATTCGTCGAGTTATGATCATTGTCCTCGATGATCAGTGTGATATTGTTCGTCGTAGCGTTGAGGAATGCCACTGGAAGAGTCACCAGGAAGGGGTCGCCAACAGTCACATATTCGCGATTGTACTCGCTCAGGTTAAAGACCTGGATGCCATTCACCGACACGTAGGACGTCCAATACGGTCCTGAATAACTGGTGACCACCGCGTCTGTCACTCGCAGACCTGTCGGCACCTGCAAGACGCCGGAGCAGTTCGCGAACTGCGCCCCTTCCAGCTTCACCAGGATCTCATTCTGCCCCGGCGGGTCAACGATGCTCGTGTAGTTCAGATCAAGATAGCTGCCAGCATACAGATGGCTCTCGATATAGGTTCCGTTGATGATGAGCGTCTGTGCGCTGAAGTTCGCGATAAGCAATATCTGGTTGCTGATATTCCGGTAGATCTCCTCAAGTTCCGACTCGTTGATCGCATCGTAATACAACGAGGAATTGCACGCAGTCTGGTTGAGAGTCTGGCGTCCCTGCGCACTCATCCCTGTTCCGAAGCCGATCGTGAAGACAGTGATGTTATGGTTGTTGCACGCGTTCTGGCCGGCATCGATCGCGCTCTGCGGCCCGTTGGTCGAGTCAGAAGTCCCAACATAGTCATCGAAATCATCGCAGCGGTAGTTCGCATCCCCGTCGCTCATCACGATCATGAATTTCTTGTCAGTGCTGTCCTTCAGCATGTTCTTGGCGCGGTTGATGCCGCAGCAGATGCAGGTCCCGTCGTCAGCGTAATAGCTGTCGATCTGCGTCTCCAGCGCCGGCTGGTCAGTGGTGAGCGCCATCTCGTCGCGTACTTGCTCGTCATAGCTGACCAGGCCGACCTCGTTTCCTGACACGTTCAGGATGATGCCGACTGCGAGCTTGTCAGCAGCCTGCGCGATTTCAAGCCGGGTTCGATTGCAGATCGTATCGACATACGAGGAGTAGCTGTCGTCAGAATAGCCTGGGTCGCAGGCACCGCATTCTTCGTTGTTGCAGGTGCCCGGATCAGGACATTCCATCCAATAGCCGAAGATCCACCACCAGCGGCAGAAATAATGGCATACCGGTCCGGTATAGGTCTCTCCGCAATCGTCCATGCTGCCTGAGACATCGGTCACGAGTACAGTATCGGCAGGAAGCCCTGCAGTGACAAAAGTGACGTTCGTGAAGTTCGTCGTGCCCAGACGCAAAGGAATGGTCGTCGGGCTCCAGCTGACATTGTGGCCTTCGAGCACGATGTTCTGGGTCTCGTTGCTGCCAGGGCTGCTGAAGATGGTCTGGTTGCCGATCCGCAGGAAGACTGTGTAATTGCTCCAGTACGTGATGTTCAGATACCAGTCGGTGATGAGCCCTGGCGCGTAGAACGAATCGTACACGTTGATGATGCCGCCGATGACTGGGAATTCATAGCGCTTCATGCTCTGGTTGTCCACTTCTTCCTGGAACTCATCGGTGAGGTAGTCGAGCTTGATGAAACCGCCTGCGACATAGGCCTCGCCCAGAGTGCCTTTTTTGAGCAGGGTGATGTTGTTCATGCCTGGCTGAATGTCTCCTTCACACGAGGTGACGTTCCATTGCTGGACTGTCATCAGCGTGGTGTCGCTCACCAGCGTCACGCATGGATTCCCATTTATCTCGAGATCGAAATCCTCGATGGTGTCAAGCTGTACGGAGATGGCGGTGATTGCCGTCGCGTCGACGTCTGCTGGGATCGGTCCGAGGCGTATGGTGATATTGCCCTGGCCGGTAAAACCGCCGAAGTACGCGATCGCGTAGCTCTGCTTGTCCTTGATCCGCTTGAGGTATGAAGTGCTCGTGCTGCCTTCCAGGCTTTCGCCTTCCTGGATGCCAGTGATCATTCGTCGTGCCTTGACCCGTTGGGTCGGCGTGCCAGCGAATGCCTGGTTGAACAGGGTCTCGTCGCCGATCTTGAAGTCGATGCCGATATCGGCCGGGAGAAGCTGGTCAAACACGAGTTGGCTCAGGTTTGTGGCAAGGCCGGTCTGATTCGTCGCCCAGAACGCGCCGATCTGCTCAAGAAGCGGCCGGTCAGGATCATCGATCGTGCCATTCGAAATGAGGGATTGCACCCAGGGTTCCTGCACATCGCCGATCGGGATGCTGTTCAGCGCGAGCAACGTATCCTGGGCATAGTGACTTGTCTGCGAGGTCTCGACTGGTTCATAATGGAAATGCAGGACCACCATGACTGCTGCGAGTATGACCATGCTGCCCAGCAGCGCGTCAAAGGTGAAGAGCATTCCGCGTTTATTCTCCCGCTTCATTTGTTCTCCCACATTGTCAGTGTCAGGGTCAGCACCCGGCCTTCATATGCCACGAGGCGGGTGACGACCACCCGGTTCTTCGCCAAGGGCAGTTCGACGTCGTTGCAATCTGCTGAAGCATAGGTGCGACTGCTGTTGAGTTGTTGCTCTACATGGCTGAGCAAGGTGCCGCTGGTGTTCAGGGTACCGCTCAACCCGCCAAGGTAGTACACGTCGCCGTCTCCGTGGGTGAAACGCGCAGCGTAGTCCCGGCCGTCACTCAGGACGGCAAGGGATTCGTAACGTTCGAGCCCGTTGTCAACGATCGCGTGCGTCCCGGTGATGTTCTCGATCCCGAGCCCTGACAGGTTGAGGAAAGTGTCGTTGCTGTTCGTGGCATTCGCGTCGATCGTCTGGTTGACCGCTGTCAGGTTAAGTGCGAAGAACTCTGGAAGGCTGACATTGCCGATCAAGAGCAGAGTAGCTCCTTCCTCGACATAATTCTTGAGAAGTTCTGCTTTCTCACCATCGTATGGCGCGTCGACGCCATTGAGTCCTGGCTGTTCAAGGATGGCATAATCGAACATGCTCAGGTTGAGCAAGAAGTTGTTCAGCTCGTCGCCGGTCGTGACAGTCATGTTCATGCTTTCCATCGCGTTCTTCAGCAATTGGCCGCCACGATAGTAATAGCCATAGCTCCTGTTCGCGACGAGAGCGTTCTTCTGTTCGTTCACTGCAGCGCTGCCGATATAGCAGTCGTCATTGACTGGCAGCAAGGATCCGTTGGGCTCTGCGAACGTGAGGGCATACTCATATTTCGTATTGACATGGGCCTTGCTCGCACCATAGTCCTCGTCGGCAAGCATCTGGAGCCGTTCCGCTTTGCGCAAGCTCAAATGGTTGTTCGTGAGCAGGCCTGCAATGACAATGTCGTCGGTGCGCCAGTGTTCAGGATAGCCCGCGCTGAGAAGCTGGTCGCTCATGGTTTCGGCGTTCGACTGGAGAACTGCGAAATCATCCTGGCTCATCACGGTCCGCATGAGCACGGACGCTGCCAGCAAGAGGCTGAGGGTGAAGAGCACGAAGCCGATCGTATAGTCAAGGCTCCACACCTGTCCGTCACGTCGTCTCATGGTTGATCAACCAATATCTCACCGTCAATGCGCTGGATACGGTTCTCGCCCGGTTGCGGGGCGCCCTGCACCGGCGGTATCGGACGGCTGTAGGTGCCGCCGTCAGCGAGGGTGAGCGTCAATGTGCGTTCCAGAACTTCAATTGTGTATGTCATGCCGTCGAGCTCGTTCGGCAGGGTGAACAAGCGGCGGTATCCATCAGGGACCGTCGCCGCGAGCAGGAATTCCTGCTGGATGACGCCAGCAGTATCTTCCATCGCTGCCTGTCGTTTCTGCTCTGCAGAGCTTCCCAAGTACGTGCCGACGACCAGGAGGACGACCACCAAGAAGACGAAGGCGAGCATGATCATGAACATGAACTCAACGGCAATCTGCGCTCTCATCCTGCCTGCTCCGTGATATTCACCCGATCGTCGTCCAATGCCTGGAGCACGAGGATGTGCGGTCCTTTGGTGATGCCGAAATCGCCAGTCAGGTTTGTGACGCTCCAGGCAGCCTGCTCATAATCGCCATGGTTCGAGCTCAAGGTGAACGTGACACTTTGCCCTGCGATGCTGAGGCTTTCGATATTCGCTGGCAAGTCGATAGTGATGGTCCGCATGCTCGGAGCGCCAAGATAGTACACGCTGTCCGCAGCCTCCACGATCTGGGTGGCTGCGCGCTGGATCATCGCGCTGTTGGTCTCATCGCCCAGGCGCGCTGTCTGCTGGTAATAGATGACAAGGAGTGGGGCTATGAGCAGGATGGCAAGGCCCATGATGAACAGGTACTCCATCGAAACCTGTGCATATCGCCGAAGCGCGTGCCGCCTATGGCTTCTCAGTCTCCCACCTCTCCGCATACCATAATCTCAGAACGCCTGGTATTTAAAGATACTGGTCAGTTACGGGCAGGGCTTCCAGGTGTAGACGATCAGCTCGATCTGGCCGCCCTGGTACTGCAACAAGCGCGTGTATTTCGCAAGGTCCTCCATGCACCCCGCAGTCGTGATCGTTCCCTGGATCTTGTCACGCATCTCCCAGCCTTCGCAGCACTTGACATAGCCAGTGCCAGCGCTGTTCAACACCCAATCGTCCGGACGGGCGCCGTTGCATTCTGGGGGCACCTCGTCGCCGTTCGCGTTGCACTGGCCGACACCGCCACACGTTGTGTCGCAACGGTATTCCCAGTCAGCGCACTCTCCACAGTCGCCATCGCTCAGATTGAAGTTCAGTGTGTGGGTCACGCCAGGCGGCAGGTCGACTTCCAAAGTAACGCTGCGATAGCCTGGCTTGGCAGCACTGATATACCTGAGACCTGAGGGAACATCCATGATCCGGTACCATCCAACGTCATTGGTGACTGCCAAGAACCCTGGAGGAGGGCTCACAACAGAGATGATCGCTCCGCTGATCCCGTCCTGCGACACGGTCTCACGGACCGTGCCCTCGATCGTTGTCGTACAGTCAGGATCATCCGGGCAGAGGGAATAGCAGGTGCCGTCAGCCACGCAAGGGACGCAGTCACACGTCTCGTTGCACGCCTCATCGCTGGCGCAGCTGCCAATCTTATCAGTATCACAGGACTCGCCAGCCAGGGGCTGCCAGATGTTATCGCCGCAATACGGGCCGAAGTACATGCATTGGCTCGTGTTGAACAGGCAATTCTGGCAAGACAAGGTGCCGGAGGTGAAACTGTCGAAGTCCTCGCAGCTCGTGATCGGTCCCCAGTTCGAACCATCGCATTGCTCGAGGTTGTTGATCACGCCATCGCCGCAGAAACCGCTGGTGTTCCCGCCAGTGCATTGTGACAGGTCGAAGAGGCATTCATCGGGACTGCCAGCGGCGTTGCAGGACAAGGTGCCGCCCACATAGTTGTCGAAATAGGTGCAGTTCGTGACTGGGCCCCAGTTCGCGCCGTCGCACTGCTCGCCAGGGTGGATGATTCCATCACCGCAGGTCGGCCCGGTATCCGAGCAGCCGCTCGTGTTGAAGAAGCAATTGTCATCGCAGGTGAGCAAGCCGTTCGTGAAGGCGTCGAAGTCGTGGCAGCCAGTGATCGGGCCCCAATCCAAGCCATCGCATTGCTCGCCTTCATCGATCGTGCCATCACCGCAGAAGCCAGACGTGCCACCAGTACACCCGCTCGTGTCAAAATGGCACTCGTACAGGTTGCCAGGATCAATACACGTCAGTGTGCCACCAGTGAACGCGTCGAAGTCTGAACAGCCGGTGATCGGCCCCCAATTGCCGAGGTCGCATTGCTCCCCAAGCTGGATGATACTATCGCCGCAGAACGGGCAATCATTCAAGGTGCACGAGGTGCTGCATGGTGCGGGGCAAACGCCGTTGCCTGCATCGCCATCATCGCACTCTTCCCCAGGATCGATATTGCCATCGCCGCATCTCGGAACTGGAGCGCATGAGACGTTGAAACCGGCATTATGGCAACTCCCGCCTTCACAACGCTCGCCGAAGCCGCATGCCGTATCGTTCTCGACCAGAGGATCGACGCACACCGCTGCGTCAGTGCAACGGCCTTCTCCCGGCCTGCTGCACAGGGAGCGGGTTTCCCAGGTGCATTCCCAACCACTCATCATACCGCACGCCCACGACGAGGCATGCTGGCTGCAATCTTCTTCGCAATAGTCACCGGTCGGCAAACCTCCTCCCGTCCATGTGCACCCATCTTCATTGAGACAGTCCCCTCGCTGGTTCTGATCGCAATCGCCGTCAGGGAAACACATCGTCGTGTCAGCACAATCAAGGTCGCACACCGCACCTTCTTTCTTGTCGCGCGGCCAGAATCCATCCACGTATTCACAACTGTTGGTGTCGCTCGGTGTGCCGGTCTCGTCACACCATATGGAGCTCATTTCGCAGATACCATCAATGCACGTCACTCTGCCGCCGTCTTCGCAGGTCTTGCCAGGCGGAGGAACCCTGTTCGTATACACCGAATTATCCGCGCCGCATTCCCAACCGTCCCAGTCGACAGTGCCTGGCTCATTGCAGCACACGACGCCTTCGCCCTCCTGAGGTTGGTATTCGTCGATGTCGCCATCGCAATCATCGTCAGCACAGTCGCGTGCGCGATTCTCATATACGTCGCGGAATTGGGTTTCTGTCGCAGAGCAGCCTGCGCCGACGCAATTATTGCTGTCAGTACACACCCTGCTTTCCCGTTCATTAGAAACGCAGGACCACGGGCCGCAATTGTTGAAGTTCTGCGTACAACAAGCAGGCCAGGTGCCACACTGAGGATCAGTGCACGTATGTTTCTTACACCACCAACAGCAAGGATCACTCGCTGGGCAGCTAGCATAGCGTGTACAAAACTCGTCCCAGGCGCAATTGAAATCATGCCTGCATGTCGCAATACAGGTGCCGCCAGGACCAGGCCAGTTATCACAGCAAGACGTGGGCGTGCTGCAATCGCTATTGACAGTGCACGCTCCTGGACTCACACAGATACCGTTATCGCAGGTCTGTGGCGGCGTGCACGAGCCGCAACTGCCGCCGCAACCGTCCGGGCCGCAGCTCTTGCCAGCGCAATCCGGCGTGCAGACGCAACCGTCACACCCACCTTCAGAGAAATCTCCAGTAGCATAATTGCAGGTGAAGGTCTTTGTGCCAGTGCCACCAGGCGGACTGGGACAATCGCAGCTCTCTTGATACGTTCCGCTGCACGTGCCAGTGTCGTTACGCCAACACCCGAAATAATCGTTCGGACTCGGTGCGCACTTGTCACAGGAATCGCACGTTGCGCGTTGGCATTGATCCACACCAGGAGTACAGGCGCCGCCGCAGTTCGCCTGCGGATCGCCGTTGCAGTCGCACGCAGCCCCGCTCGGCGGATCGCAAGTGCCAGCGCCGTCGCAGGTGCCGCACGTGACAGCACCTCCTCGCGTGCACGACGTTCCCGCGCTAGCGTAGCTGCATCTGAGCGAGCCGCCATCGCAAATGATCGGCTGCTCGTTGCAGTAATCAGGCGAGCACGCCCAGCCAGGATCATCGACACACGTGCCAGGCGGGCATTCATACTGTGTTGGCAAGCAGGCGCAATCTTCGCAGCTGAGTGAACAGGTCGCGCCTGAACTGCAGAGGCCATTGCTCGCACCCTGGTCGCATTCTTCGCCAGAATCGAGGTTGCCGTTGCCACAGCACGAGCCACAGTCGGTTTCGCACGTAGCGCAATCCTCGCCAGCAGTGGCGTCGCAAGTGCCATCGCCGCAACACGCGCCACAATCGGCTTCACATGTCGAGCAATCTTCACCACCAGTGACGTTGCAGGTGCCATCGCCACAGACCACGCCAGCTCCTTCACAAGTAAACCGATACGTTAACTCGTAAAACAAGAGCTGGTGGCCTCCTCCGGGACAGGGTTCTGGCTCAATTTCACTGTAGGAATCGACGAGTATGCCACCGGTCAAGACGCCCTGTCCGCCTGCGCACGGCGTGCCCACGAGATCAGCTGGGAGAGGATCACCGAAGCAGTCGCAATTCGCCGCTATGCTACAGTACGGATTGCAGTGCATGATTTGGGTGCAGTTCGCGCCGACAGCGACACCGCCACAAGAATTTTCATTTTGACACGAGCCCCCTTGCGTGTTGCACGACGCGCCATTCCAGCCGAAGGTATCGCATGTCGCAAGCACGCATGGCTTGTTCGTGTCAACTGAGTTATGAGGGAGACAACCGCACAGCGCATTAGAGCAGAGACTGTTATAATAGCAGTCTGTCCCTTCTGCGCGCGGCCGACAGGTTGTTGTGGTGTACTGACATGTTTCTCGATCAAGACAGGAGCAGGAAGTGGTACACCATTCATCGGGGAAGGTGCAGAGATCATCGCAGCTCGGCGGCGGTTCGCAAGGGCCTGAGATGCAGGCGCATTGCGAGGGGCACCACGTGCCGTCAAGGCAGCCTCCAGCCGGGGGACCGCACGCAGCGACAAAGTCCACTGCCAGCGTGGAAAGGATTGCCATGCACAGCAACAGAACGATTCGTTTCAGCATACCACCCATACATGTCATTCCAAAAGAGGAAATATTTAAATATTTGTACCAACGAGAAGCAAATATGCGTTACGTCCTCCTCATCCTGGCACTGTTACTTCTTGCGAGTTGTGGAGGGGAAAGTCCTGCAGTCGAAGCAACGTCTGACCAGCCAGGAGCGACTCCGCAGCTCCATGTTGTTGTCAACTCCATCTCTGAAGGCCTTATGCCGGCACGGTTCATCGTTGAAGAGGGTGCTGTGTTCAACGTCCAATCCAGGTTCGAAGCGCATCTTGTGAATGAACAGCTGGGCATCGACACCGTGATCAGCGCGCAAAGCTCGGAACGCATCGTGGTCGCGCCTGAAGCGCCTGGGACATATGTCATTGAGTGCATTGACGGCTGTGTTCCTGGCAAGAACACGCTCACAATCGTTGTTACGTAGAACTTATCCGATATAACTCGCTTCTTCCGGTCGTTTAGGCATCTCGCCAGCCGGTGCGCGGCTCGCGTCTTCCAGGGCCTTGATCGATTCTTCGAGCTCTTGCATGTCCAGCTTGAAACCATACGCTTTCGCGAGCAGCTTCAGCACTTGTTCAGCGCCGCGCAGTCCGAGATACATCGGATGCGCCAGGCTTTCTGCGAGCAGCGCAGCAGCAGGGACGCGTCCTTTGGTGATGCCGAGCAGGATGCCAGTGAGGCCGATGATCGGGCCGACAACGCCATGGATCTTCGCGTTCGCGCCGAGCTTCTTGAACCGTGTCATAAGCTCCTTGTTGTTGCCAGTGACGTACACAGCAGGTTCTTGCGGCACTTGCTGCAGACCGATTCCGCCGATAGTGAGCAGCTCTGTGCACTTGAGCTCTTCGAGCAAGGATAGGATCGATTCGCCGAGCTTGTACGCAGCGCCTTCGCTGGTCGGTTGTCCATCCCCGACGAGGAAGAGAAAGTCCTTGCCTTTATGCTTGAGATGATAGAGGCTCATCTCTGGGAAGCGCACCATATTATTCTGCTGGACAAGCACCACGCCAGGCCGAGGCTCGACCGGAAACGAGACGATGCGTTTCGCCTTGGTCTGCTCGATCAGGAGCTCGATCGCGATCTTGCCCACATTGCCCAGGCCGGGCAGGCCTTCGATAAAGACCGGCTTCTTGATCTTCACGCGTTGTTTCTCAGGAATGATCATGATTGTGCCTCTTTGTATTTCCGACGGTAGGCGCCGTACTTGTCTTCCGGGCTCCATTTCGCAGGCTTCGGGCTCACGCGTGTCCCGCCGCACGGGCATGCTTCGTGCAGGCTATAGCTGTCGCACGCCGGACATTTCAGTATGTGATGCGCCATGAGTGTCATGCGCGCGCGAATTCCGCGCTGCCGCCCTCGCTCTTCTCGATGATGTCAGTGGCCTTGTCGACCGCTGCTTTGAGGATATCTTCGGCTTCCTTATACTCTTCGGCTGTCACTTCTATCTTATAGGCGCCGCTGCCGAGGTAGCGGATCGAGATCTTCTTGTCCTGCTTTTCCGCTTCGGTGAGGGCTTTCTTGATGACAGCGATGCCGTCTTCTGCATACGAACTGGCTTTAAGCGTGCCTCTGATCGTGACGCTCTTCGGTTTGATCTTGTCGACCACACGCTCGACCAGTTTCTTGAGATAGTCTTTGGGAATGTCAAGGTCCGCGAGATCGGCGTCGCCATCGACATGCTCCTGGAACGCCATGTGGACGAACTCGTAGGCTTTGAAAATGGGTGTGGCGATCGCTGCATAGACTTTCTTCGGTTCCTGCTTGAGCTCTGTAGCGAGGTTCTCGATGATCTTCTCAGCTTTCTGCTCTTGCTTCATCAGCGCGTTGAACGTGCGTCGCTGGTTATCATTGACACGGCGCAAGGAAAGATCGATGTGGCCGCGCTCCTCGTTGATGCGCAAGACCTTGCAGACGACTTTCTTGCCTTCGACGACATAGTCGCGGATGTTCCTGATGCGTCCGGGCGCAACCTCGCTGATATGGATCATGCCGCTCTTGCCGAAATGCTCGAGCTTGCAGAAGACGCTGTTGTACTGCACGCTTGTGACGAGACAGATGACCAGCTCGTTCTCTTCAGGATAGCCGTCTTTGTGATAGAACATTTTCACTCCAGGACTTCAAGGACGCGCGCATGCACCTTTGTCTTGCCACCAGTGGGTGCGGCGAGCACTTCGTCGCAGACAAGGCAGTTCACCTGGTTCGCGGCCTTGCCAAAGGTGATCTGCTCGTTCTTGCATTTGTTGCAGCGGATCTTGAGGAATTTTGTCATGAGCATCAGCCTCCGTATATAAATAGCGAGAACTGCAGGCGGTTTATAAGGGTTATGGTGTGGAATCCAGCGCCACAAGGTTTAAAAACTCTGCTGACGGAGAATGGAGCTATGGTGCGGGGTGTTCTGGTTCGTCTCGTGGTGCTCGCCTGTTTCACTGTCATGGGGCTCTTGCTGCTCGGCGCGGGCTTGACAGGCTTGGTGGTGAGCCAGACCTGCTGCGTTCCTGGAGAAGCAGCGTGTGATGCAGAGAACATGTGTGCTGTGCTGCAACAGCCGCAGAGCGATCAGACAAGCGCGGCGCTGGGCTTTGGTGTTATCCTGCTTGCCGGACTGCTCGTGACTGGCGAGCTCCTTTGGGAGCGGAAGAAGCGAAAAGCGGCTCTGGAGAGAAAACGGCGAATACGGGTCGCTTAGACCAGTTCGATCTTCTTGGCACGGATGCCTTTCTTCTGGACATGCATCTTGTTGCAGACTGTGCACTGGTAACGGAAATCAGTCTTCTTGCTCAGCTTCTTGCCAGTCATCTTCGGCTTGGGCGGCTTGCTGTACTTGCCCAGGTTGCCCGCTCCCCTTCTCTCTCCTCGGAGGCGGACGCGCTTTTTCGAGCCTGTGCTGAGCGGGTGCTTCTGGTTCCTGCCACGGGCCTTGCTCTGGATGACCTTGTGCGGCGTGTGCTTGTTGCACTTTGGGCAGTGCCGATTCATCTGCTTGGGAATCTTCATAGTCGCTCCGGAGCTATGAGGTGTTTATAAGGGTTACGATGAGGGAGGAATATATTTCTATATTGAAAATAATTGACGCAAAGATATATAAACATGCGTGCGGCAGGAGCGCTCATGAAGAACAAGGACGTGATTCTCGGCCTGATCATCCTTGTCCTGTTGATTGTCACCATTATCTTCGGCGTGCGGAGCGGCACGAACAAAGCAGCAGCAGCTGAAGCAGAAGAGATGAGCGCTGTTCTGCTGGACTATCTGAAAAGCCAAGACGTGCCGAAGCTGTACCGGGATGACTGTTCGCATCTCTCAGCAGGACGGCACGCTGCGCTCATGAACTGCCTGCTCGCAGTGCAGGCTGATCAGGACCTGACAAAATACTTCGAAGAGGACAGCTTTGACAATGTCGATACGCGAACCCTCACACCAGGCTATCTCGTGATCGAGAACGCGATCGGCGACAAGAGCTTCGACAGCGAGAAGTTTTCACTGAAATACAACAATGTCGAGGTCGCGACCGGGTGCACGACGCCAGGCGAGATCGCGCCAGGATTCACCTGCCGCTTCGACTTCGCGACAAGCTGCCAACCAGGCGACAACCTAGAAATCTTATATGAAGGCAAGCGCGCATATCTGAAGACGTGCTAGGGGGACATCATGGCATTGCTGGCTGTAGACGTGGTTCTGCTCCCTCCAGAAGATATCATGGACTACGCTGTCGACGTGAACAAGGAACTCTTGAAGAAGAACCCGCCTGAGATCGTGCTCGACAAGGAGAAATGCTTGCCTCATATTTCCTTGAGCATGGGCGTCCTCGACGAGGAGAAACTCGAGGAAGCGCAACAAGTCTTGGAAGAAGTCGCCTCAAACTTTTCCGCCTTGCAGCTCTCGATCACTGGCACGACAGTCTCTGAACACAAGAACGGGCTGTTTGTTTCCTGCCTCGATATTCAAGGGGAACAAATACAGAAAATCCACGAGACTGTCATGAACAGCTTCTCTTCCCTGCTCAAACAAGGGATCGTCGAGGATGTCCAATGGGTCGAGAACCAGCAAGGAGAGGTTCCTACCATCTGGAAAGATTGGGTAAAAGACTTTGCAGTAAATTCTGCCTTCAAGAACTACTATCCACACATCACGATAGGTTTCGGCAAAGCGCCACAGCCAGAGAAAAAGAGCTTCACAGCTTCTCGGCTCGCATTATGCCACCTCGGCAATTACTGCACCTGCAGAAAGATTCTGGCAGAAGTGGAACTCAGGAGCCATACTTCTTAATCTTGAAATAGAGATAGCGGAGCAACACTCCGATAAACAGCAATTCAATGAAGAAAGAAGTCATACCCGCCCGGAACACGAGGTCTTCACTAAAAGATCCGCCACCGCCCATGAGTTCCATGAGGTATAAATACGGGATACTGTTGACAAAGACAGGCACTAGATATGCGCTTCCGATTTTCCGTATGAAATCAATGTCAAAGAGGAAGACCAAAAGCAAGAGCAAATTACCGACGAGGACGTAGCAAAGAGCAAACAAGGATCCGAATCTGAATGATTCCCTCACTTTTTCGTAGAAAGGGAGGAGTTTCACATAGCGAAAGAGCACAAAGAACAGCGTTCCTAACAGTAGGATATTACCGAGCAAGATAAACGGGTTGAAAGACTTAAGAGTGACCGCGCCGCCAATCTCAGCATATGTAAAGGGATATCCTACTGACAGCACATCAGAACAGGTACGCATACCAAATAGAGTAGCGGCCAGGATCAGGATGAGGACTATTCTCGTCCACGTGAAGCCGAATCGATGCGGAAACTGCCGGATGTCTTCCATCACGCGCACTTCAAGAAATGACCTTTAAAACTATTCTGATTTACGCCAATTCAACCCGTTTCTTCTTCACGAGCACTGCTGCGATCTTGCCAGGCAGTTCTGCAGTATCCCCTGGCTCGAACGGTCCGTGCACCTCGCCCTTGAGGCCGAGAAACTTCGGGACAGCGCCGACAAAGCGGACATTGCAGCTCTCCTTGCCAGCGACATCTGAAGACTCTGTTTCCTCTGATTCTTCAGGAGCATCTGTCTCGGGTGCTTCTTCCTTTTCCTCGACAGGCGCTCGTTCCGGCACGACAGTACCTGGCGGCGCATCGCCGTTCATCACCGTGGACAGGACCTGCTCGCGGTGCTTGGTGAAGAGCTCTGCACAGGTCGCGTAGAAGTCCTTTTCCTCGTCGAGAATCGGCGTGGTATCCACAATATTGCTCTCTGCGCGCGCTCTGTTGAGCGCCATCTCGATCAGCTTGCGCTCGCGGCGCTCGTAGAGCTCGCGGAGGATCTTCTGAATGTTCTTGAACTGGATCATGGCTTTCTGCGCGCTCGGGCTGGACATGCCGCCAGCGCGGTCGACATCCTGCTGCTTCTGGCGCAGGTACGCCACGACCTGGCCATAGAAATCGCTTGGCAATTCCTGCAGTTCCTGCCTGCTCTTCTCCTTGCGGAGGATGTCAAAGAGCGTCTCGTACGTGATAACAACGTCCACCATTGTCCCCGGAGAAGAGATTTCCGGCCCGTTTTATATAGTTATTTCTTGCCTGCACATCAAGCTTTAAAAGCCATCAGCCGCTCTCAAGCGCCATGGCCTCATTCAGCATGCCAAGTGTCACATTCGAGGATCGCGGCGAACATGTCCGCTGCAAGCTCTTCAACAGGTACTACTTTGACCTTGACAAACAAGATCTAGAACGTGCTGGTCCATTCGTTGTCAAGGATGAGTGCTTAGAGTTTCCCGAATCAAGTGAAAAGAAAGTGCAGAACAAGGTGGCAAAGCTCGTCGACCAGGGGCTGACGTGGAAGCTCGTGCACCAGCTCTACAACAAGCCGACATTCTACATCAGGGAAGGACTTGGCATCCCACTCATCGGCTCAACAGAGATCGGGGTGGTCGACCGCGGCAGCAATATCATCGAGATCAAGCCATTGACCGGCTGCAATTTCAACTGCACCTATTGCAGTGTCGACGAGGGAAAAAACAAGAAGAGCTACGACTACCTTGTCGAGCGCGACTACCTGGTCGCTGTCACTGCAGCGGTCGCCGCCACCAAGCAGCACCCGGTGGAAATCAACATCGGACCGCACGGCGAACCATTACTATATCCTGAGCTTGTGCAACTCGTTAAAGATCTAAATAAAATAAAAAATATACAAATAATTAGTATTAATACAAATGGTTCACTATTATCTGAATCGTTAATTGATGACTTAGCCACAGCCGGACTCACAAGAATCAACCTCTCACTACCTGCTCTCGACGAGGAATTAGCTGCAGAACTTGCTGGTGTCAAGAAATTCCCATTGCAGCACTTGCTCGACATGGTGAAGTATGGAAGCGAAAAAATAAACTTTCTCCTCGCTCCAGTCCTCATTCCAGGAAAGAACGAAGAAGAAATGGGAAAGATCGTGAAGCTCAGCACTAGTTTTTCCAGCAAGTTCCCACGAATCGGCATCCAGAATTATCTCGAATACCCGAAAGGGCGACGGCCGGTGAAGAAGCCCTTAGCCTGGGAAACTTTTTTCCAATTCATCAAAGACCTGGAAAAGAAAACAAAACAAAGCCTGACCGCGTCGAAAGAGGATTTCCATATCCACGACGAGGAAGCATTGCCCAAGCCGTTCAAGAAAAACCAGACAGTGCAGTGCGAGATCGTGATGCCAGGACGATATCCTCGGGAGATGTACGCCGCTGCGGAAGAGAGACTAATCAATGTACAGATCGCGAACAAACTCTCACACATCGGCAAGAAGCTCGCTGTGCGTATCGTGCGCGACAAGCACAACATCTTCAAGGCTAGTCAAAGAGCTTCTCAAAGAAACCGATGATGCCATCGAGCACCCGGCGGAAGAAGCCAGGCTTTTCCTCGGGCGGCGGCGCTGGCTCTGGTTCCGGAGCTGTCTCGTTGGTCTGGTTCTGCTCGACAACCGGCTCGCTCGGCTCCGGGATGCCGACAACCGGCAGGATGTAATCGAACTCGTAGAATTCTCCGCCCTGCTGATCGAACACTTTCGTCGTGATCACAAACTCGTGGCTGTCATAGGATCCTGGCACTGTCACGTGATACTCATACGCTTCGCGTTCCTCTCCCTCGTTCAGGCTCATCTCATTCTCGCGCGAGCCCGCACTCACGAGGGCGCCGCTCGGCAGGTTTTCCGTGACATGGATTGTCGCATAACGGTCAAGCTTGTTTCGCACAGTCACAGTGACAGCGATGGTGCCACCAGGCGAGACGCTCGTCGCATTCCCTCGATGAATCACCAGGTAGGGTGTCTCGACAGGAATGACGTCGACAGTCAAGGTCTCGGAGAAGTTGAATTTCTCACGGTTGACGCTTTCGTACGTACCTTCGAATGTATAGGTCAGTGTCGTCTCATTGACCACGCGTGGCGCGTTCAGGACGAGTTCTCCGACGACCGGCGCCTCTCCAGCAACAATGCGTTCAAGGCCGTACTGCTTCCGCAGACCAGGACTGATGAGCTTGGCGCTGATCCGCTTGTACAGGGTTTCGCCTTCAAGGTTATCGAGGAGCAGACGCACTGTATACTCCTGCCCTGAACGCAGCTCTTCAGAAGTCACGCGGATCTCTGGCTTGAGCAGGGTCGCCTCTACCTCGAGCGTGTCCTGCACCCGGTGCTCGAACAGCTCGCCGTTGATATCCATGCTCGTATTCGTCTCGATCGTGTACAAGCCAGTGAATTCAGCAGTGAACGGGAAGGTCAAAGTGACGGTCTCGTCAGGCTGCAAGGTGTCGCTCCAGGTATATTCTGTGCCGTGCACCACAACGTCGTCAGGGAGCTCGTCGATATCCAGCAGGTGGAGGCCGCCGAATGCGACTTCTGCCTCCATCTCGAATTCGCCGTCATTATTCGTGAGCTCGTACATAAACTCAACATCGTCCTCGATATTCGCTGGCTCGGGCGTGAACTCACGCTCGATCAGGAAAGGGCTCGGCACGTTAATGGCGGTCTTGTCAGGGATGACCTGGCGGGATTCAGAACGGTAGAGGTAAGTCAGATTGCCTTCCAGGTTTGCAGAGACATAGTCTTCCGGCTTGATCGTGTACTTGAAGCTCTCAGTATCACCAGGATTGATCGTGAAACGAAGTTCAAGGCCGTCAGACGCGCGCTGGAACTCGTTCGTCTTGAGGACTTTCAGACCCTCAGGAATGGTCTCAGTATAGATCGCGCCAGCAACAGCTTCCACTCCGGTATTCTCAAAGATGATCGTGACACCAGTCTGCTCGCCGAGTTTCAGCACCGCCTTGTCGACAATGCGCTCCACCTCGATCTCGGGTGTCACCTCACGGAATTCGACATATGCGCCAAAGACTGGCGAGCCTGCCTCGAACTTGATATGATCGACATCATACGGGCAGCACCAGTCATCGCTCGATTCTTCTTCATTGTCTGGGCAGTCATACTGGCCCCGCAAGCAATCCATATAATCCGATTCGGTGAAGCAATACTCGTCAAGCCCGTCATGGCTGCGCTGGCATTCACCCCAGTCAAGGACATACTCCTCACTCCCGCTCTCGAGCAGGATGCGGGAATGCGAATCGCCCTTGCTCACCGTGTACAGCACGTCATCGACCGTGAACGTCTCGCCAGGATACAGCCAGGCATCGTAGTACGTGTCAACCGCAATTGTTGGCACAGCTAAGAGCAGGAGAAGAGTGATAATTGCCAGGACGCGCATGCGTTCTCTCTCGAGAATACTGTATATATAGTTTACGGAAAAAAAAAGAAAGAAGAAGGAAAAATGTTTCGAGGTCAGACCTACGCCATGCCGTCGTCGCCGTCTCCAGCGTCGTCGCCGTCACCGTCGCCCATGTCGTCATCGCCCATATCAGCGGTGACAGCCTGGACAACCATGTTGCTCAGGTCCGGCACAACCACTTCGACTTCTTCGCCCTGGAGGGCTGCGTAGTCTTCGTAGCTGCTCAGCACGTAGCTCGCGCCGAGGGTCTCATCAGCTTCGTAGCCAGCGACGAGGATGGCGACATTGTCACCACTGTCGTGGCTCTTGATGAGAGCCTTGCCAGGGACGAACGGTGCACTACAGTCCGGCCAGGTGCCAGGCGTGCCCATGATCTCTGCGGCAACCGAGTTCGCACACGGTCCACCAACAACGATCAGGTTGGCTGTGCCAAGCGCCGGGGCGTCGCTGTCAAGCACTGCGAGTCCAACGGCAATCGGGTTGACAACATCCTGGGTAAAGCCGCCTGCACTCTCGGTTCTCTCCACCGAACCTGCGGTGAGGAAGACCTGCGCAAGGACCTGCTGCTCCGGCACGGTGATCGTCAACTCGTCAGCGTCGTTGCTTCCCGACGGCTGATAGTGGTCGACCAATGCACCAAAGGTAATCATACCCTTGTTGTGGTTGTTGTCATCTTCATCCTCTTCGAGGGTGAAGCTGTTGTAGGCTGCAGCTGCTGGCTGGTCCTCGTAGAGCACAGTCACATCGCTGGCATCGATGTCGAGGTCAACGATGTAGTCGGTGCTGCTCTCGAGAGCACTGGCGGTCCACTGAACAGTCTCTCCTGAGGTCGCTTCGTCGTAGATCGACGCTTCGAAGCTCAGGCTCATTTCGACCTGCACAGTCTCGTCAGTGTTGCCCTGGCCAAGCGTATCCACATCTGCGACATTCTGGCCGTCACCAATGGAGTCGACACCAACGCTAATGTTGATATCGGTACCACTGCCGTTGAGCCACCAGATCCTGTCGACCTTGAGCACGCCGCCACCCCAGACAGTCATGTTCACTGTCGTGTTCTCGGTGTAGGCACCGTCACCGTCCATATCCACGGTGAGCTGCTCGTTGGTCTCGTCGACCTTCACCTTAAAGGTGTGACTACCAACGTTGAGGTTGCCCTCTTTGTTGCCGTCGTCGTAGGTCAACTCACGGTCACTGCCTGACAGGACGTCGAACTTCAGCTTGTTGTTGTCCGTGTCAATGTCCGTGAACTGCAGGATGCTCGTCACCGATTTCTTGTTGTTCGGTGAGTCGCTCACGACGAAGTAGTCGTCGAGGCCGATGTTGTACGCACTGGCGCCGCTCTCGACGAAGACGAAGTCCTCGTTGTTCGAGCTGTCGTCTTCACCGAACTGCACCAGACCTGGAGTTCCCGTCTCCTGGATGCTCAGGAACGGCACGTCGAACGTGTCACCACGGATGTTGGTGAACGTCAGTTCGTACTGGTTGTCCTGGCCACTCAAGAGAGACACTGGGTAGGTCTCCGGCTCAGTCAGGCCTTCGTATCGGATGTCGAAGGTCGGGCTCAGCAGTCCTTCCGGCTCTTCAAGGTAGTCCTTAATACCAGCGCCCTTCGGGACGTAGAGGTCGCGCTTGGTCACGGCGTCGGCTTCGAGTCGGTACTTGATGGTTGTAATCTCAAGCACTTCGTCTTCCTCAGCGATCTGGTCACCGTCTCCTGACACCATGTTGGTGCGGATCAGGACTTGACCCTCGTTGATGTCGACGTTGCCGATCTCGACTTCGTTCGTGAATCCGTTGTCCGACGAGTTCGTTATGGTGTCCGTGAAAGCAATCTTGTCTGCTCCCAGGAAGAACTCAACGATACCGTCACGGCTGTTCACGAGGATGTCGCGCACACCGATCTGCAGGCCACCGCTCAGGGTGTCTGTGTCGCCGTCTTCAAGGCTCTTCGTCACTTCGCCGTTCACCATGAACTTCGCTTCTGCCACAGCAGTGCCACCGCTTGGGTCGCTCACGAAGATCAACGTGACGCTGTATTCAACGCCGTCGATGGTAAACGTCTTTGTCTCACCTTCACGGAGCGTGCTGCTGACGTCACCGGCCATGAACTCAAGCGTCAAGCTTCGAGCTGTGGTGGTGCCGACAGTGCTGTCCACGAAGGTATAGTCGGTTCCGAAGATGTTGAAGACTTCGTTCTCGATGTCCTCAAGGTCTGCGTTCGCATCGATGCTGGACTCGAGACCTTCCTCGAACTCAAGCTCCCACTCAAAGAAGCCCTTGCTCTGGTCGTGCTCGATAACCATCCAGTCGGCCAACTCATCGTCCTCGTTCTCTCGGTAGTTCACACCCCAGTCGACAAGCTGGTTGTCGCTTGTGGAGTTCAGAACCTCGAGTCGGAGGTACTGGTTGTAGTCGGTCGAACCTTCGTCTGTCGTGATCGTGCCGCCTTGCAGTGCATCGAGGTCGCTCGAATCGAACGTATCGATAACACTACCGACATTTTCACGCAGCTCGAAAGCGTCGCTGCTGGTCTCAATCTTGTAGGTATCGCCTTCAAGATTGACTGTGCCTGCCTCGCCCGGGATGTCCACGGCTTCCTGCGTCACTGCGTCAGCTTGTAAGCTGGCACCAATGTCGATTGCACCGAGGACGTCTTGCGTGGCAGCCGCCGCGCCGACGACAATTGTGCCGTCAAAAACGCCATCTACGATATATGGCTCTGGATAATCGGCTAGATCATATGCCATTGCGCCCATAATGGTGGCACCCACCATCGTCGCACCGGCACCCAGCGCCAATATCTTCTTTACTGTCTTTTTCACATTCATGGTATAAACACCTCCCGTGTCCTACCATCACGCAGGGACGTTGTCCCTACTTCCCTGGCCGAAACCAAGGCAGTCGTGTGTTTATCCTTGACTATCAAGGTAATGACCGCGGTTTGCTGCTGGCGATCAGGCAGATCGCCATCTTGAGCCCGTGGCCATCAGCAAATAGTCAGGTGGCTATTGCAAGGCCTCTGAGGACAGTTTCGTTTTATAAGCTTTGTGGTGCTTTGTCGTCGGAAAAACACCAGAGTTTGTCCATAGCCCGTCTGGCCCAAGAATTTGGAAAAAATGACCAGTCATCACTGGCCAGTTACAGGTTGTGAAAATCGCCATTCCTTTATAAATCGGGTTGTCGCCGACGCAGAGGTTTTGAGCAATGGTGAACAGCTGTTTAAAAAGAGAGTGCAGTGATATGACGCTCTCATACCGGTTTTGGATGCGATTTTGACATATTTTTGCGAATAGCACATGAGGGGGATGGGATTCGAACCCATGAAGGCACTAAGCCAGCGGGTTTCTTCGAGCAGAAAGCTCGCCTAAGCCCGCCCCGGTTGACCACTGCGGCACCCCCTCGTTTCGAGGTTGCATCTTCACGAGGGGTGACGCTCCCGAACGACTTGCTCATGAGGATAGCGGCACCCCCTCAAGATTCACAGTTTGTCGTCGGGAAATAACGAAGGTATTTATAAATACTTCTACTTGATTTTATATTACTCCTCATTAGTGACGAAAATGAGAAAATTTATAAATACCTTTTCCCACTTCGTTAGAAAATGGACGACGATTTCCTTGCAGGTTTTTTGCGAAAAGGCGGCATTCCAGCACTGCTCAGGACTGCAGCGCAACAGAGCAGTGACGCTGTCGAGATCGTCACGCCTGAGCACGACGTTCGCTCGTGGGACGATATCCCCCGAGAACGCCACACCTATGTTCCGGTCCGGGCAGCTCTCAATGTTCCGGGCATCGCAGCAGCGCTTGCAGCATCAGCACTCATTGCTGAAGATGAACCAGCTGCAGCACGAGGCAATGGCATCTTTTTCCATTACAATGGACAGCAGTATTTCGCCACTGCAGCTCATGTCGTTGGCGACGACCCTGACGGCGAGAGCATCGAGCACAGGATCAGGGGGTTGGATATCGTTGTCCAAAATGGAGAACGCTTCCGTCACATCCCGATGGCAGATCTCACGCTTGTCTACGGTCCACGATTGGCACTCGAAAGAGGCTGGCCGATCGGCGACCTCGCAATTTTTTCTTACGACGGGGAAGCACCCAGCGTCCCGCTTGTTTCCACACCACATCCTGAAGAGGAAGAAGGAGTGTGTGTCACACGCGTTCAATTTCCGCACCTGCCACGGCAGCGATGGTTTGCTGAACCAGTACTCAACAAGAAGACGTACTATCTCGAGCCTGGAGACCAAAGGGTGGTTCCTGCACTATCATTTGATACGCACTGGGATTGGCGAGATGCAGGGAAAGAACTGCTGGCAACTGACGGAATCGAAATGTATACTGCGTTTTTCCCAGGGTCAAGCGGGTCAGGAATAGTCAATCGAAAAGGTGAGCTCACCGCCATCATCATCTCCAGTGCAAAAGGCATGGCTGGTCCTGAACAAGGAGAAGCCTTGTACCACCTGAGAGAACTGCTTTGAGAGTTACTTCTTCTCGCCGCCCTGCTTCTTCTGCCAGCCATAGCGGCGCAGCTTGGCGCTATTGCCGTAGCCGCAGCTCGCGCAGGTCTTCTTGCGCATGTGCATGGCGTGCTTGCCGCAGCGTCGACAGGTCATGTGGGACTTCTTCCCGCTCTTCTTGCCCATCGATGCTGTGCCTTTTGACATAGAACTCACTCCTTGACAGCTTCGCTCGGGCTGATGATCGTGATCGTGTCGCCGCGGATGAAGAGGCTGCCGAGTTTGCGCTTGAGCTCGCCGTCGATGTACTCTTCAGCGTTCTCGAGCACAGTATTAATGTGGATGTCGAAAGCTTTCAGCGTGCCAATATAGCGTCGCTGGTTCTTCAGCTCGACAAGCACTCGTTTGTTTCTCGCCGCGTTCAACGCATCCAATGGTCGTGTCGCATCCATAGTTTCACATCAATACAGCGTTCACCGTGCCGTCCTGGCCTGGACGGGAGGTGACTTTCGCCTTTCCTTTCTCAGTCTCGATGATCGTGCCCTTGGTGATGATATCTCGTCGGACGTAGTAGCGGTTTGCCGTGTTTTCCAGCACGTCCTTGATCTTGACCTTAGACGCTTTCTTCGTCTTCGGATCCATGACATTGGCGATATTCACTGAGAGGAGCCGGTCTTTCTGGCCGCCGCCTTTGGTGCGGATGCTCTTCTGCTTGGTCTCGCCGATCTTTGTCATCGAGGATAATCGCCCGATCATGTGCTTGCGCTTGCTCAGCGTGCTCGTATAACGGGCGCCTGATGCCTTGCGCTTGCTTCTCGACTGTATGATTGCCATGAGAGTCGCTGGAACAGCAAGGGGTTTATAAAACTAGTGGCTGCACCCTCGTGGCGTTTAAAACTACTATTTAGTGGTAAAAATAGGAATATTTATAAAGGATGAAGTATCTGATACCATATGCGAGTCCGACCATTGGAAGTCCGGTTAGAAGACGCTGCAGGAGATATCGGACCCGAGCAGCTCAAAGCAATGCAACGGCTGGCTCGCGAGCAATTGATTCTCAGCTTGCTCAAGAAGGGGAAACGGCCACGAAAAGGCGATTCTGGCTATCTCAAAGGCGACGCTGGCACCAATCTTGTCACCTACTTCGAGGGTTCAGGAATGGATCTTGACGCGTATGGCGGACTTCGTCATATCAGAACTCGACTGGCCGAGGCATTCTGCAAAGATTCAATGAAACAAGCCCAATACGGCGCAGTCAATGGAACTGATCCAATCATACGCGCTGCTGTTGGCGTCTTGGACCCGTTTGAAGCATCATATATGTTAGCAGGCGTCTGGGGTGGTAAAGTAGCAAAGAAAGTTAAGTACCGTTTCAGTAGAGATCAACTCGATGCTCTGACCGACACTCGAAGCAGAGGTCAATGGCTGAATCATCCTCTGATGGCTGTCATGAATTATTTGGTTTGGCGAGGGAAGAGCCGTATGGAATACATTCATCGAGAATCACCAAGAACCTCTACCAGACCAGTGTATCCCGAATACTTTTCTGCCGAAAGGCAACCTGAGATGGCTGTCGAACGCTGGACACCGTTCAGCAATGGCACTATCAGGAGAGGAAGACCAGGCACGCAAACCTCCTTCCAATGGTAAAGCTAAAGCTTTTTATACATTCTTTGCGAGAATTGCGCTGTGCCACTTGTTCCCAGATTGAAGACTGAAGCGACGCGCTGGTATCGCATCGCGCAATTGCTGAATGGCAGGCAGCGCCAGCCGAGCAGGCATCGGGTTCGCTTGGCGTTCAACGACAAGCGACGGAGCATGCGCGAGAAGCTTGTCTTTCTCTACGGCAAAGAGCGCGGCACAGCTGCATTCGAGAAGATCCAGCGCAAGATCAACGCGTTCCGGAAGAAAAAGCCGAAACGCGTTCGATACAAGGACGCGCATTTCGATCCCAAGAATCGATTCACGCAACGCGACAGCATCCTGATAACGTATGCAGATTCGATACAGCAGCCACGGATCAAACCATTGCGAACACTCTGCCGTTTTGCTGACCGCTATCTCCGCGAGGTCGTGAACACGATCCACATTTTGCCGTTCTATCCCTACAGCAGCGACCGCGGCTTCTCGGTGAAGAACTACAAGAAAGTCGAGCAGCGCTTCGGCTCGTGGAACGAGATCAACGAGTTAAGCAACAGCTTTGACTTGATGTTCGACGGCGTGTTCAACCACATCAGCAGCAAGAGCCATTGGTTCAGCGAATGGAAAAAAGACAATCCCCTCTATACAAATCACTTTATCGCGTACGAGAAGAAGGGCGCGATCACGAAAGAGCAACTCTCCAAGATTACCCGGCCACGTACCAGCGATCTGCTCACCCCGTTCAAAACAAAAAACGGAACGGGCTTTGTCTGGACGACCTTCAGCAAGGACCAGGTCGATCTGAACTTCAAGGAGCCGCGCGTGCTTCTGAGAATCATCGACGTCCTGTTCCGTTACATCAGGAACGGCGCCACGCTTGTCCGTCTCGACGCCATCAATTATCTCTGGAAAGAATTAGGGACAAGCTGCAGCCACCTCAAACAGACGCATGTCATCATCCAATTATTGCGCGACATCCTCGACGTCGCGGCGCCGAGCGTGAAGCTCGTGACCGAAACCAATGTGCCGCATGGCAAGAACATCAGCTATCTCGGCAACGGGCGCAACGAGGCGCAGATGGTGTATAACTTCTCTTTGCCACCGCTCGTGTTGCATGCCTTATACACTGGCAATGCGCGTTACATCAGCAAGTGGGCTGACCGCCTCGAACGCACGTCAGAATATTCAACATACTTCAACTTCCTGGCCAGCCACGACGGTATTGGTTTGACGCCAGCAGCGCGTATCCTGCCAAAGCCAGAAGTGGCAAAGATGATCAAGAAAGCGAAACAGCACGGCAGCCTTGTCGGATACAAGCAGGAGAACGGACAACGCATCCCGTATGAGCTGAATATCACGTGGTGGAACGCGATCAACAACCTGAATGCGAAAGAAAGCCATAACCTCAGGGTCAAGAGATATCTCGCGTCGTTCGCCATCGCGTTCTGTCTCAAGGGAGTCCCGGGCATTTACCTCCACGCATTATTGGCGACCCCGAACGACAACGCAGCAGTGAAGCGCACCGGCGTCAATCGCGACATCAACCGGAAGAATCTGAAATACGCCAACATCACCAAGGCTTTACGCCAGGATACAAATCACAAAGCAGTATTTACCGGCTTGAAAGAACTGCTGCGCATCCGGAGCCTGCATTCTGCTTTCGATCCGAATGCTGAGCAGGATATTGTGCACGACAACGAGCACGTGTTCACGGTTCTTCGCAGCAATGGCAACGAACGCGTGCTCTGTCTTGTCAATGTTTCTGACAAGGACCGGCGTTGTCGCCTGCACCTGGACGAGCTCGGATTGCAAACACCTCTCTACGACCTTCTCAAGAAACGCCGCATCCTCGCCACGAAGGATGTGCATGCAGTGCATAGTTTCACATTGAAGCTCGCGCCGTATGAAATCCGTTGGCTCAAGGGATAGTAAAAAAAGAATAAAAATATAAACTGAATATTCTCCCAGCATTCCATGGATGCGGAACTCAACGAAATCAAACCCTTGCGGAAAAAACTGGGACTAACACAGCATCAATTAGCAAACGCGGCGAATGTTTCGCAATCGTTGATCGCAAAAGTCGAAGCAGGGCTTGTCGATCCGAGTTTCTCGTCGGGAAAAAAGATCCTCGCGGCTTTGCACAGCTTCGAGCGCGAACAAGAGCCATGCGCGAAAGACCTGATGGAAACAAGAACGATCAATGTCAAGGCCGACGACAAAGTGAAGAATGCGATCAAGAAGATGCAATCGAAAGCGATTAGCCAATTACCAGTCATGCAGGGATTGAACGTCGCTGGATTGCTGACAGAAAAAAGCATCGTGCGCAACATGGACGCGATCGACAATGACACGCTTGTCGAGGAAGTCATGGACGACGCACCGCCGACTGTGCCGCCGGAAGCACCACGCCGCGTCCTCGCAGAGCTATTGTCGCATTACAATCTCGTTCTCGTGAAACAGAAAGGAAAAGTGAAAGGGATAATTACGAAAGCTGATCTGCTGAAAAGCGTTTGACTCACTCAAAGCATACTTGTGTGATACAGAAATCAGGACAGTCAGGACCACAACTCTGATCCCAACTCAAAGTCATGGCATTGTTGACCTCATTGGATTCCCGAGTAACATCTTCATAATCAACGAACGCAGTGAACGAGTCATACTGTGTCAGGTCAGTATTGTAGAAGGAAGCATAATCACGACACCGGTTCGGAGGGAGAGAGCCACCCCATGGTGTTCCTGCGATCCTCACCGGGTCAGTCTGAGCATCAGCATACACTTCCAAAGAGCCGATCGCTCCGGCGCTCGCGCCTCGATTGCAAAATACAACCAAAAGTCGGCCATCATCGGTGAACAAGAAATTTTCGACAACAAGATCAGGTAAAAAATCTCCGCCTTTCACACTCGCTCCAAGACCAGGACGTCTCGCTTCGCCGGCAAGGTTGTCTGCGACGAGCGTGTCAGCCGGCATGCGAAGCCCGGTCAGCATAGCTATCAGTGCGACAATGCCCACAAGGGCAACAACAGCGATGATCGGGAAAGCGAGATCGTACTTTTTCATGCGGACCACCTCGAACAGGAATAAGGGCAGAATCAGGAAAAGGAGTTTATAAAAATTGCCGTTATTTCTTCAACCAGGCTTTCCGCTCCTGCTCAGGGAAGCGCTCGATCGAATAGCGGAGCATGGTGCGCGGCATGCGCTTGACGTGCTTGCTGAGAAATGCTTTGAGTGCTTTGAGTCCCTTTTCGCCGCGCTTGCCCATCTCACGGAGCATCCACCCCGTCGCCTTGTGCATCAGATCGTGCTTGTCATCGAGGAGCATCTCGCAGAGTTTGATGATGTCAACAAAGTCGTCCTTTGAGATGAAGTATGCAGTGGCGAGGACAGCGACGCGGCGTTCCCAGAGGTTCTTGGATTTAACGAGAGAGTAGATTATTTTTTTCTTTGCTTGATTGTGATAGAGATAGTTGCCGACGATGCGCGGCACAGTGACGTCGACCAAATCCCAGTTGTTGACTGCTGCTAAGTTCTTCATGTAAAAATTGTAGATTTCTTTTTTCCTTTTTTTGGATACTTCTTCATTCTTTTCTTTCTCAGCGTGTGCGTACTGGTAGGTCAGGATCACCAAGCCTGCCATGCGATGCTCATGGATTTTGGAGTTGAGGAGTTTTTGAATTTCCTTGAATGATAATTCCTTGAACTCTTTCGCTACACTTCGTATTTCCGGCATGGTGCAGCCAATGAACACGTCGCCTTCGCCGTATTCGCCCGGGCCTGTCTTGAAGAAGCGCTGATACACGTCTTTCTTGTCAGGATGACTTACTGCCTTCAGGGCTTGCTGCACCTTCGCTGCGGTCATGGCGCGAGCAGGAGCCTGGCCTGCATAAAAACCTTGCCCTTGCCTGTCCAGTGGGACGCTGCCGCGCTCTCACTACGTATGGTTTTGCCACGGCCCTCTCGCTACGCATGTCGGGCCAAGGTGGCAAAACCCACGAACGAAGTGAGTATGTCGCGCCAAGGCAGCGTCGCTGTGGGAAAAGGTTTATAAACTGCCTTGTCCAGTCCTGGCTCAGAGGTGGGTCATGGGTCTCTTTGGTAAGGTCTTCGGCAAGAAAGACAATCTCGACAGCAGTTTTGACGCGCCGCCTGATTTCAGCCAACCGCCAGGGCAAGGCGGCGATCCGCTCGGTGCAGACCCCTTAGGAAGTGATCCCACAAACGCAGACCTCTACGGCAAGGATCCCTTGCAGAATCCTGACCCGTTCAACCCGATGGACAGCGGCCCTGGCAAGACCCGGGACCCATTAGGACCGCCAGGCGGCGGCCCGAGCCATTTCGACAACAATCTCTTCTCCAGCAACCAGCCAACAAACGCTGATCATGCACGGGAGTATGCGCGCGGCCTCGAGGGACAACCTGGGCAAGCAGCGACGCATCACGACGCTGGCGCGATCACCGGACACGAAGCCAACTTGATTCTCGAACGCCTGGACACGATCAAAGCAGAGCTTGACGCGATCAAGCAGCGCACCATGCGCATCGAGCGATATATCGATACTGAAGAGCGGAAGCAGACGCAGAAAAGATATTTCTGAGCGCCTTTGCCGCTTGACGCTCCCTCTGGTCGCGTACGTATCGATGCCTCACAATCATGAGCTGCGCTCATGTTCGGCATCGCCTCTAACTCAGGGCAAAGGCGCTATCCAAGAAATCCTCGGACAAATCCAGCCCTGACAATATCTTCTTTCACGAGCTCGAACTTTTCCTTCTTGAAGTTGTTGAGGATGATGCCTGTGATCTTCTCGTGGTCGTGCTCCGCCTCTGCTGGGAAGCGCTGCATCACGAGCTTGATGTCCTCCTGGATCTGTTTCGGGAAGAACGCGAGATTCTTCTTGTTCAGGTATTGCGCCGCAGCTTGATGATCAACCTTCAGGTTCGGCCAGTTGTCGCGCAGGATGTCGAGCTCTTTCTCGTTCAGCGCGTGCAGACCCAGGAGTTCTGGCGGCAGGCCGAGGCTGTAGCACGCGCCGGTGAATTTGATCGCGCGTGGCAAGGTGACGCCTTCGCTTTCGCGCGCATAGCCGAACAAGCCGATGTGGAGCTTGCGCAATCTTCGTGAGGGCACGTGCTGCGCCATGCGGTTGATCAGCGGAGCGAGCAGTTGTATCTGTTTTTGATACGCCGAGCCGAGCTTGTCGATGATCGGCAGGAGCTTCTCCTCGTCGACCGCGATCGGCTTGCCGCGTTTCGTCGTGTTGATCGTCTCGATGGCTGCGCGAACGTCTGCGATGTCATGGTCGTACTTGAAGCTGGACTGCGCGGTGAAGGTCTGCACGCTGGGATAGCCGTGCTTCATGATCGTGGCCGCGTTCTTCGGCGAGAAATGGCCACGGAAGGGTGCGGAGCCGCAGCCGATCAAGGGCAGGATGTCGATGCTCGACTCCTCCTGCACTTTTTGCAATCGTTGCAGCGCGATCTTGAGCAATAAGACATTGGCTGCGCTGCTGTAGTTCAAGGCCGGATCAGAACGCGCGAACCAGAAACGGAGAAAGTCGTCGCCGTTGTGGGCTTTGGCTGCGATGAGCTCTTTCGCGATCGTGTGCGCGTTCAGGATCGCGTCTTTGTCCTCGACCAAGGGCGTGACGCGAATGCTCTTCGGCTGGAACGTGCCGAGCCAGTCGCGCACAGAGATGCCATGCACTTTCGTGTCCTGCGCCTTGATCACGTGCTCGTCATAGTATGCCTTGACCCGCAGGATATCCTTGGCATTCTGCACCATCGGCACATACACCTGCGGGATTGGCGTTGGCGCGTCCTCACCATAGAACGCTGTGTTGAGATCATGGCTCCGCGTGATGCTGTGCAATGCCTCGATGAGGATCTTCGCTTCTGCCTTCTCGATCCGCGGGTTCGGAACGCGCAGGCTCATATAATGGTCATGGCCAAGCGGGTGCTTGCGGAAGAAGGGCTCGTACCGTGTGAGCAGTTTCTTGATCACGAAATTGTCGACTTCCTTGCCTTCCGCATCCCAGAGCTGCTCGCCGCAGCCGAGGTGGCTGAAGCAGTAGAAGGCCTCTTTGACTTCGTCATCGCCGCCAAGCACTTCGTGTTCAGCGAAGAACGGCGCTTTGACGTTGTCTGGGTGCTGCGTGCTCATGACCCTGGCGACTTTGTATCCCATCGACCCCACCAGGCGGCGTGAGAGGCCGAGGGGTATTTATGTCTTTGCTTAGTTTTTTATAGGAGCGCCTCGTTTGCCAGGCTATGAAGAACAAGTTGGTGCTACCAGCAGGCATTTTCGCTGTCGTGCTTGTTCTGGATCAGGTCGTGAAATCGCTTGCCAGGACTTGGCCGCTCGGCGAGTCGAAAGTCGTGATTCCCGGATTCTTCTGGCTGACACATACAGAGAATACCGGCGCAAGCTTCAGCATGCTCACTGGCAACAACACACTCTTGATCTGGATCGCGCTGATCGTGCTCGGCGCTTTGATCTATTACCACGACACGTTCAAAGACCAGTTCGAGAAAATCTGCTACGCACTGATCTTGTCGGGCTTGCTCGGCAACCTCATCGACCGCGTCTTCTTCGGCAGTGTCACCGACCTCTTTGATCTTGGCTGGTGGCCGGTCTTCAACATCGCGGATTCTGCCTTGGTGGTCGGCGTGCTTGGCCTGCTCGCGTATGAGTTGTGGAAGAAAAGAAAGTAGCTACCACGAAAGGCTTTCTGGAATCCAGTGATCATTCCGCTCGCCAGTTCTGACAAGTAAAGCGAGTGCACGCTCGGTCGTGAATCTCGTGATGTCCACCCCGTTATGGTAGATAGCTATAGGCGTGTCAACCTGGACTTGGCCTTGTGCTTCTGTATAGGTATGCTCGCCTTCATCGATAGGGACGACAGCAGTATACTTGTAGGTAGATATGTGTGAGTACTCAGCTGCTTTCCTCCGAGCGGCTTTCCGAGAATAACGCAATACTTTTTTCGGACCGCCATAGAAACACCATTCGTCATCATCAGTGAAATCTGCTTCCTCTTTTCGGCTCCCACAACTTGTTTTCATGAGCGTCGCGATGTTTCTTCCGTCTCGCTGGAAAGCAACGAGTATTGCGAATTGTGACATGCACACTCAGAAACAAGACCATCCTAAGATATTTCTCACGGCATATGCCTAGAATGTGAGGAAGGGCATCACCTTCTTTTCCGCGACTCTGAGGTGATATTGGAAGGTCGCGTAGGAGATGCCAGCGAGCTTGGCGAGAGTTTTCAGATCTGATTTGCGCGGATAGTCGTAGTACTTGTTCTCGATCGCGATGCTGAGGCATTTCTGCTGTTGCGCGCTCAATTCGGGGAAGGGAGTGAAGACCTGGACGCGCGTCACCTGCTGCTGCTTGATCGAATGCAGTTTTCCTTGAAACCACGGGCTGGTGTAGGCCTCGATGATCCTGGAGAGTTTCTTCTTGTCCCAGGCGCCGAGCTCGAGCCAGTACGTGCCGTCGTGGTCGACGAAGATTGGCTTGCGGAAGAGCACACCGGGCTGGAACAGGATCGCGTTGGCTTCATGCTGCTTGAACTGGATGATTCCATAGTTTTGTTTCAGTTCCAAGCGCGCGGTCTTCTGATCACGACGAAGCTCACGTGTCAACGCCGCGACGTTTTTATCGTCTCCAAGGAAAATACCCGAAGCAGTGATGATACTCTTCCCACCTTTGCGTTCGTGGCTCAAAGGATAGCCAAGGATCGCCACAGCATGCTTTTTCGCCAGCCGCGCGAGGAGATTCTCCTCTTTGTATGGAACTGAGAGCGTGCACACCCACATTCCATTCGGTATATGCCGAGATAATAAAAAAGTGCTGCTCAGAAGTCATCAAGGTCTTCTAACTTATCCAAATGACCGCCTTTGCGGAGGAAATTCACTTGCACAGGCCGGTACTTGAAGATGATGTCGCCTTTCTTGTCGCCTTCGAATTCCCAGGGCTCGACAAGCACGATGTCGCCTTCGCGCACCCACAAGCGTCGCTTCAGCCTGCCCGGGATGCGGCAGTTCCTCGTATTACCGTCAAGGCACCTGACAGAACAGCGGCTGCCGCCCAAGCGTTGTTCGAGAACGCCAAGGACCTGGTTGCCGCGCGGGAGCTTGACGCGCGCGATGAGTTCCTCGTCAGTCAGTTGCGGACGTTTATAGGCAGCCATTCACGTCGCAAAACGCCAGGCGCTTTAAAAACTTTCCGGGGACAATAGTTATTTATACCGTCAGGATTTCAACGCGAGGATGGCCGACCTCTATGCAAAGCTCAAGCTGCCCAAGCAGCGCGTGTATGTGAAGAATGCGGGCTTCATCAAGCGCCTGCTCGCATTCGCTGCTGACATTCTCTTATTGGACATCGTGGTGTTCAGCAGCTTCCAGGCCTTGCTCACCGGCGTCACGGTCGACTTCAGCACGCAACTGTCGCCGCATCTCTACGCGATCGCGGTCGTGCTCAGCCTCATCACAATGACCTACTTCATCCTCTTCGAATACCTGCTCGGGCAGACCCCTGGCAAGATGCTCCTGGGCATCAAGGTCGAAAACGCCACGCTCTGGCGCGCATTCGTGCGCAACCTGCATTTCATTCCCGTCTTCCCTTTCCCGCTCCTCTGGATCCTCGAACCCGCGTACCTCTTGTGGCGGAAAAGCCGCTTGCTTGAAGTGCTGACAAAGACGAGGACCGTCGAACGAATAATCATCTAGGTGAGACCATGGCAAAAAAAGAGACACGTATTGGTATGAAAATCATCATTGGCCTGCTGATCCTGTTCGGGCTCGCGATCATCGGCAGCTTCTTAGCGGCGTTGATCATGATCTTCAGCGGCGTCGAGGGCAGCTTCGGCGCGAACGTCGCAGTCATCCCGGTCGAGGGCGTGCTGCTCGCGACTGGTGGCGGCGGATTTGGCAGCGACATCCTCACTAGCGAGGACCTGATTGAGGACATAGAGTATGCAGAAGAAGACGACAACATTGAAGCCGTCGTGTTCCTGATCAACAGCCCTGGCGGCAGCGCAGTCGCGAGCGATGAGATCGCGACCGCAATCCTCGAGATGGAGAAGCCGAGCGTGGCCGTGATCCGCGAGGTCGGCGCGTCCGGCGGCTATTGGGTGGCGAGCGCGAACGATCACATTGTCGCGAACCGGATGAGCGTGACCGGTAGCATCGGTGTCATTGGCAGCTATTTGAGCTTCGGCCGTTTCCTCGACCGGTACAATGTGACATATAACCAATTGATTTCCGGCGACAGGAAAGACGCTGGCACGCCGTTCCGCGAACTGGATGCAGACGAGCGCGCATACATCCAGGAGAAGCTCGACGCGATCCATTGGTACTTCATCCAAGCGGTGGCTGCCAACAGGAACATGAGTGCTGAGGATGTCGACGCGCTTGCTGACGGCAGCATCCTGCTCGGCTATGAAGCGTTGGAGCTGGGCTTGATCGACGAGCTGGGCGGCGAGCAGGAAGCGCTGGATTGGATCAACGCGACCCTGCACATCGAGCCCGTGACTGTCGTGTACGAGCACGAGCCGAGCCTGATGGAAGTCTTGGCAGGCTTGCGTGCAGATCCCTTGGCTGGACTCGATGCTGGCGTGTCTGTTCCGATGGCAAGATAAACGCAAACGTTTTTATACCCTTTTTTCTCAGAACAACGCATGAGCAAGCAGGCTGACGCGAAAGGCTTTGTCAAGAAGGAACGGAAGAAAGGCTATCCTGACGAAGCGATCATGCGCGCAATGCTTGACGCGGGCTGGAAAGCAGGCCAGATCAGTGCTGCGCTGGCGAATCCGAAGCTGCCAGAGCATGTGGTCAAGAGGAATGTGAAAGGCACTGGCATCCAGTTGAGCAAGGCTGTCACCAGTGTCCATTGGACCGCGTGGCTCTCCTTCTTTGTCTGCATGGCCTGGCTTGCGTATTTCTTCCGACCTGATGGCGGTCCTGCCATGCTTATCGGCGGCGCGCTCCTGGTCTTGATCCTGGGCTTTCTCTTCCTGTACGAGCATTTCCAGAAGGAGTGGATGCTACGGATTAGCATGATGTTTAACGCCAGCTTGTTCGCAGTGTCACTTTTCTTTGTCTATGCTTGGCTTGTGAGTTTTTTGCTGGCGCCGATGCGCGAGCAGTTGTTATTGCTCACACTCCTGCCTGGTTTGCTCGTGATTTTTTTCGCGCAGGAATTCAGTTATCATTTCTGGATCCACGAGCATGGGAAGCACACAGTGCGACGACGTGCCATCCGCGCTGTTGTGTACAGCCTCATCAACTTCGTGATCATCTTTGTCGTTATGGCATGCATGACCGGCCTTGTCGTCGAGAAGTTCTCTCAAAGATCTGACAAATCGTTCGCTGCGATGGAACAGGCGACAAGTGAATTGCAGAAGCTTGCTGCTGAGAAAAGCTTGCCGATCTACGACGACGTAGCCGAGATCTTCACAGTTGAGCATACCGCAGTGTCAGTGAGCAAAGGAGAGATCTTCATGGATTTCCTCTTAGTGCGCGACGTGACTGCCACCACCAGACCGATGCTTGAGCAAGTGCGGAGCGATTTGCAAATCAGTATCGAGGGATCAGTGTATATCGCGCCATTGCGCCAAGCAGACTTTGATTACGAATTCTTCGTCGCTCGCGGCTATTGGTACGACAACACGACCACGCCAGAGGCGCATCTTGACGCATTGCAGCAGGGAAATACTCGTTTGATGGCAGCCCTTGACGAAATACCTGAACAGGAAAGCGGCAGTGCACCACTTTCAATCCTTACTGCTTGTGTGGAGGGGCAGTACCAGGACAGCCTTGGTGGCGCGGCCTTTGTGCGCTATCGTTGCGCGAGCAAGTTGGTAAATGACCTCTTTGCCCTGATATTGCAGATTAGCACAGACATTACTGAGTTCAAAAACAACTTGCGCGACAATGCAGTGTGGAGCAGCGAACAAGACGAACCCCTTGAGAGCGCGATTATCAGGAATGAGATGGAACGCAAATATCTGCAGGACCAGCTGATGAAGAAGCTCGAGAAACAAGTTGCTGCTGAGCAGCGAGAAGCCATCGCGATCGAGCACTGGCAGGATCCCTACCTCGGTATTGTGCTCTGTTTGTACTTGCCAGATGGATCTGAATGCTTCAATCGCTACGCGCTCGCATACAACAAGGCGTATATGTGTGAACCACTTGCTGCCGACGAAAGGTCGTGCCGTGCTGCTGTTGTGGAGAAAGAGGCTGCTGTGTTGAACTCAGACCTTGTCCAAAAATCTCGCTAGGATGTTCTCGTCAGAAAGGTTCTCGTTCTGTATGCAGAAGTCATAGTCATACGTTTCCTTGACTGATAATGCATAGAGTTCATCGATCAATTCGTCGCTCATGTGCAGATGGCTTGCTGCATCACGTCCCTTGATTCGCTGTTTGCAGAGTTCTTTTGACGCGCTGATGTTGATGAGCTTGACGTCGTAGGTGTTTTTCAGGTCAGCTAAGAATTCTTTGAATGGTGTGAAGGTTCCTAATGACTCAAGGATAATATTTTCATTTTCTTTGCTCTTTTCTTGTATTTCATTTTTCACTAATTCCCACGCATCCTCAAAATACTTTTCATCCAAATCATCCCTTCCGTTCTTCGCTGTGATGAAAAAAGGTTCGACATTAATGAATAAGAATTTGTGTTTTTTCGAGATCAATTCTCCAATATGCGATTTGCCGCTGCCTTTCGGCCCGATGAGCAGGTAGATAGTCATACTGACTCCCGTCGTTTTTCTGATCTTTCTTTCACATCGTCGTAGATGCTCTTGCCCTTGCTGTCCATCGCGACGATCACCGGGAAGTCTCTTACCTCGAGCTCCCAGATCGCTTCCGGCATGCCAAACTCTTCGTGATGCACACTCTTCACTGTCATCCCGTCTGCGTAGAGCGCGCCTGCGCCGCCGATAGCAGCGAAGTAGACAGCCTTGCCTTTCAAAGCTTGGAGGACGCCTTTATCCATGCCGCCTTTGCCGATGATCGCTTTGAGTTTGAACTTTTCTATGAGCTCTGGCGTGTAGGGGTTCATGCGGGTGCTTGTCGTCGGTCCTGCTGAGACGACCGTGTTGTCCTTGATGACAGGACCGCAATGGTAGATGATGCCGCCATTCAGTTGTGGAAAGTCTTCTTCCAGCAAGGCCTTGCACGCCCGGTCGCGCGCAGTGAAGAGCGTGCCGCTGATTGTTATCTTGTCGCCAGCGTTTAATTTTGTGAATTTAACCATAGCTGGCCCTCCGCAGACTCCAGCAGCCGAAGACGACAGCGACGAAGTACGTCGCAGGATGGCGTGGCATGCTTGCGAACTTGACAGCGAGCGCGGTCGTGTCGCCGCCGAGTCCCATCGGGCCGATGCCGAGCGTGTTGATGGCAGTCAGCACTTCTTGTTCGAACTCGTCTGGTTTCTCGTCGAGCGTTCGCAGCAATTGCTGTTTCGCCAGGCCGATCGTGCTTTCGACATCGCCGCCGATCGCCACACCAATGATGTTCGGCGGGCAGCCCTTGCCTTGCGCTTTGACGACTGCGTCGAGCACGCATTTCTTCACCCCGTCCATGTCGCGATGCGCTTTCAACTCATTGTTTGGTAATGAATAGAACTGTGTCACGTTTTCAGAACCACCGCCTTTCAGCAGGAGCGTGACCTTCAGCTTGTTTCCTTCTTCACAATGGATTATGGGAACATTACCAAGATTTTTGTTTGTGAGTGAGTCGACAGCATTCGGTCGTAAGGGGATTTCTTCTGTTGCTTTGTTGGTTCCAGAAATAATTATTTCTTTAATCTCTTTTTCTGAAATTGTTCTGGGCCGTTCAACATAGAATATTGGATTTCCTGTGTCTTGGCATAAAGGCAGGCTTTTCTTTTCCGCGACTTCACAATTTTTGACCAGGGTTCTCAGAATTTCCTTGGCTTTGGCGTCGCTTTCCTTAGCATCCGTAATCGCGTTAAGAATATCTTCAGGGATGACAGTCGCTGCCTGCTTGTAGAGCTGCACGACATTGTCTTCGCTGATCATAGCGGCGGAGAGCGCTTGGCGGTTTATTAAGGTTCTCCAGCAAGTATTATAAGTGAACAAAAGACTCCTAACTCCTGGAGTGTGAATGCTCAATGAGAGTACTGTTCGTGGATCGGAAATCTTTCGTTAAAGAAATCGGTGACAGGCTTGTCGGAGAGTTCGGATGCTCAGTGGACATCACCGATGAGCATGGCCAAGCCTTTGAGATCCTCACAACCTGGCGCCCATCTGTCGTGGTGGTCGAACCATTCAACCCACCATACGCCGACGATTGCTTGCTTGCTGATGGAGTCGTCATGGACGGCTATGAGCCCCGCGTCACCCTGATGCGCCGAGCGATGGGGATGCATATCCCGGTGATTGCCGCGTCGGTGCGCAGCCAGGACACGCTCGATTTCAGATTGCAGATCAAAGCAGGGGTCGATTATACGCGGTACGTCGACAAAGTGAATGGCTATGACAGGATTCCGACTGTCGTGCGCGAAGTCATGGGCCTCTAGATGTACGGCACGCCTTTCTCCGCATGCTTGCTCTTCACACCGTAGACAAAGAGGTAGTTCCAGAAGATGCCGCGGCTCTTCGCGACCTGCACGCTGAAGCCCGCTTCCTGGAACAGTTCTTTCAGGGTTTCCGGATCGTCCAGCCATTTCGGGTTTGGCAAGACGCGGAAATAATCCACATACTCGACAAAGCAGACCTTGCCGTGCTCTGGCAGGAGCTTATGGATGTCCTTCAGCACTTTCTGCATGTCCTGGATATAGCTGAGCATGCCGACACTGAACACGACATCGACCTCTCGCACTTCCGGATGCACGCGATTGATCTGGTGCGGATCGTGGAGCGTATGCACGTGCGTGATGCCACGACGGCGCAAGCGCCGATCGAGAATGCGCAGGTTGCGTGCGCTGATGTCTGTCGCGAGCACGTGCCCTTTCGGCCCGACCCGCTCGGCAAGGTGCAATGTCAACGTGCCGACGCCGGCGCCGTATTCGAGGACATGGTGCTCCTCAAGATGCTTGAAGATCTGGAGAATGTCCCGCCGGATCCGTTTCGGCAGGAGCAGGTTCTCAAGCATGAGCGAGACATAGGCGAAGCTCTCTGTCATGCCGATGATCGCGCTCGGATCGTAGTAGAAGCTGAGCAGGAGGAAGATGGGCACGCCCATGATGAGGAAGCCGCCAGCGAGCTTCAGGGTGGCAAGCGCAGTGGGGTCGAGCAGGATCCACATGACAAGCAGGGCGAGGATGCAGCCGATCAGCACGACGCCGAGGGGCACGCCTGCCTTGACTGTGAACGGGCGCGCAACGTCCT